>NZ_JAJAVQ010000001.1 GCF_020531985.1 Rheinheimera aquimaris
TGCCGAGCAATGTAGTTCACCGCCAGGCACCCAATACTAACCCCGCTCAATAGAGCGGGTTTTTTTATTGCCTACATAAAACTGCATCGAATGATACCATCTGCTAACGTCCAATAAAAAAGCCCGCATCGCGGGCTTTTTAGAGCGAGCTGTGTCAACGGCCGAGGCAAGTTTCCCAATCTTTCCAGACCGGTTGTAACCCTTGTTCAGTCATGTCTGCAGCGACCTGAGAAGGTAAACGGTCGTCATCAATGCTGAACTGCTGCAGACTTTCCGGTGCTACACTATACCCCCCGGGTTGCGTTTTTGAACCAGCACTCAGACTGGTAATGGCTAGTGGAGCAACAGCGCGGCGAAATTCTGCCGACTCACGCGTTGACAGGCTTATCTCCAGTTCTGGCGCAAATAGACGAAATGCACATATCAGTTGGATGAGATCTCTGTCTGTAACAGTGTTATCAGCGATACCACCGCCACTGCAGGGGCGGATCCTGGGCACAGACAGGCTAAAGCGGCATTGCCAGTATCGTTTTTGCAAATACTGCAGATGTTGGGCAAGCATAACTGCATCGGTACGCCAGTCTGTTAGTCCAAGCAGAACACCAAGGCCTATCTTATCGATGCCGGCTTGCCCAATTCTGTCCGGGCCGTTAAGCCGCCATGGCATATCGGCTTTTCGCCCCTTAATATGATGTTGTTGATAGGCGCTTGCCTGATAGGTTTCTTGGTATAGCATTACCGCATCGACGCCAAGTTGCCTGAGTTCGGCATATTCTGATACGGCGAGTGGCTGGACTTCGAGCTGTAGGCTGCTGAAGTATCGTCTTATTACCGGGATTACCGTGCGAAAATATGCCATACCAACTTTGTGTTCATGTTCTCCGGTGAGCAGTAGCACCTGGTCAATGCCCAGCGCTTTTAACGCCTGGCATTCCTGTTCAACTTCTTCAACAGTCAGCGTTTTGCGCTTAATCTTCTGGCTCATAGAGAAACCACAGTAGCTGCATTCATTGGCGCACAGATTAGATAAATAGAGCGGAGCATAAAATTGTACCGTGGCGCCAAAGCGCTGTCTGGTCAATAAACCTGCTCTGTCGGCTATCTGTGGTAAGAACGAAGTTGCTGCAGGCGACAGTAACGCCTGTAAGTCGTTAAGCGTCAGTTTGCTTTTAGCCATCGCAGCCTGCACTTGCTGCGCCGTATAGTTATGACTATTTAGCTGAGTGTCATGCCAGCTTAGCGTTTGCCAGATATCGTGAAATGTCATAACGATGCCAAAAATTTAGTAAGTGGGCTGGACGCTTTAGCTGTGAGGTGTTGCACTGATAAGCCAGCTTCATAGGCTGAGCGACCGGCTTGAACTGCCAGCTTAAAGGCGTTTGCCATTGATACCGGTGAATGATTTGTCGCAATGGCTGTATTGATTAGCACTGCTGCCGCACCAAGTTCCATTGCGGCGCAAGCATGTGATGGGTAGCCTAAACCTGCATCAATGATCACTGGTACACCGGCCTGTTCAATAATAATGCGCAGCATAGCTTCGGTTTGCAAACCAAGATTCGAACCAATGGGGGCCGCCAGAGGCATTACTGCCGCGCAACCGGCTTGCTCCAGGCGTTTACATAATACCGGGTCGGCACCGCAGTATGGCAAGACAACAAAGCCACGTTGAACCAGTTGCTCGGCTGCCAGCAGTGTCTCTAGCGGGTCCGGCATCAAATAGCGTGGATCCGGATGGATTTCAAGTTTTAGCCAGTTTGTGTCCAGTGCATCACGGGCCAGCTCTGCAGCCAGAATGGCCTCTTTTGCCGTTTTTGCGCCTGAGGTATTGGGTAGCAGCTGAATATTAAGCTGGCGTAGCGGAGTGAGTAAGTCATCTTGCGGCTTACCAAGTTGCACACGTTTTAATGCCAGAGTGATAAGCTGCGTTTCGCTGGCAACAATTGCCTGCTGCATCAATGCCGCGCTGGCAAATTTACCGCTGCCAAGTAGTAAGCGGCTGTGAAAGGTTTTATCGGCGATAGTCAGCATGACTAGCCTCCTGTTACCAGCTGGAAAAATTGTACCGCATCGGCGGGTGCTAACCGGTGCTCCGGCCATAGCCGCTTAGCCAATACATTGTTGTTGATTGCAACTGCCAGCCCGTTTGGATCCAGCCCTAACCGCGTTACCAGTTGTTCGACCGTGCTGACGGCTTCAAGCTGAAAAGGATCGTCATTAACTGTTATATGCATGATAGCTACTCCACTGCTGCAGCAGGTCGTTATACGCCTGCTGGGGTTTATGCTGTGCGGTAATTGCTGATACGACAGCAATACCGTCGACACCGCAGGCCGCAACATCTTTGATCTGCTGTAGTCCAATGCCGCCTATTGCAACTGTTGGGATATCGCGGCACAGTGCCGCATAGCGTTTTAGCTTCGTCAGTCCCTGAGGTTTTGATGGCATCTGCTTGGTTTGGGTAGCAAAAACGTGACCCAGCGCGATGTAAGAAGGCTTTAACTGTCGCGCAATCAATAACTCTGTATAACTGTGGGTTGATATGCCAAGACGAAGGCCTGCTGATGCAATAGCCGCAAGGTCAGCTTGTAGCAGGTCTTCTTGTCCAAGATGGACGCCATAGGCACCATGTTTTATGGCTAATTCCCAGTGATCATTTATAAATAGCCGTAAACCATAGTCGCGACTCAGGTTTATTGCTTGCTTGATTTGTTGTTCAATATCTTTGGCATCACCTTGCTTTAGTCTTAGCTGGATGACATCTGGCTGACAGGGTAACAACGATAATAACCACTGTACGCTATCGACAACAGGGTAGAGACCTATAGGTGAAACCATAGCAGCAAAAGCCTGAGCTTCCTGACGGGCTTGTAGTGGCTCTGACAGATGAGGGAAATATAGCGGATTTTCCGGCCAGGAATTATGCTGCAGGCAGCCCGCGCCTTTACCAGTGGTATAGCTCAGACTTAGCGCTTGCTGCAGATAAGCTCGGGCAATAATAACTGAATCAATCAGTGTGTAATTATGGGCAGCAGATGCTGCGATAGCACTGGACAACACACAGCCTGTACCATGATTATTTTGCGTGGGCAGCCGGTTGTGGCTGAGTATAATATCTGGCCTGGCAGCAGTTCGCAGCGTATCGCAGACAAATTGTCTGATATCGCTATGGCCGCCTTTTATCAGGACAGATTTTGCCCCTGCGGCGAGTAACTGATCTGCCTGCTGTTGTTCTGATGCCTGTGGTAAACCACTGAGCAGCGCCAATTCAGGCAGGTTAGGTGTGATCAGATCCAGCAATGGCATCAGTTGACGGCGCCAGATACTTAAACTGCTCTGGCTGATAAAATCATAGCCGGAACTGCTGCTTAACACCGGATCAGCAATCACAGTAAACTGGTAAGCAGCTTTGTGTTGCCTTAGCCAGTCAGCAAGCAGTTGCAGCAGCTCGGGCTCGGGAATAAGCCCAATTTTAATAGCCTGCGGTGGCATGTCTTCCAGCAGACAGTTTAGCTGAGCACACAACAGTGCCGGGCTGACGGCTTCATAGCCAATCACCTGGCAACTATTTTGTGCTGTCACAGCTGTTATAACACTGCAGCCATGGCATTCCAGTGCGCTGAACGTATGTAAATCGGCCTGGATCCCTGCGCCGCCACCGCTATCTGAGCTGGCTATAGTCCACACTATAGGTTTGGTGGGGGAGGGATCAGGCATCTGCAATCTCCTCATCTTGTTTAATTTGCTGGTTTAATCGCATTGAGCAAAACTTTGGCCCGCACATCGAGCAAAATTGCTCAGTATCAGCACCTTCATGGCTTAGCGTTTCGTCGTGGTAAGCTTTAGCCGTAAAGGGGTCTAACGCCAGGTTGTACTGATCTTGCCAGCGAAATTCATAGCGTGCTTTAGACAAAGCATTGTCACGTAGCTGAGCAGCGGGGTGGCCTTTGGCCAGATCGGCAGCATGGGCGGCAATTTTATAAGCAATTAGCCCTTGTTTTACATCTTCTTTGTTAGGAAGCCCTAGGTGCTCTTTTGGTGTTACGTAGCACAACATGGCGCATCCAAACCAGCCTATCATCGCAGCGCCTATACCAGAGGTAATATGATCATAACCAGGAGCAATGTCAGTCGTCAGGGGCCCCAAAGTGTAAAACGGTGCTTCGTGGCAGTGTTTTAGTTGTTCCGTCATGTTTTGCTGTATAAGTTGCATTGGCACATGACCCGGCCCTTCAATCATCACCTGAACATTGTAGCGCCAGGCAATTTTTGTCAGCTTACCCAGAGTGCGTAGCTCGGCAAACTGGGCGTCATCATTGGCATCAGCTATGCTACCCGGACGCAGACCATCACCTAATGACAGCGAAATATCGTAGGCCGCACACAGCTTGCAGATGTCTTCAAAATGCTGATAGAGAAAGTTCTCCTGCTGGTGCAGCCGTGTCCACTGCGCCATGATGGCGCCGCCGCGTGAGACAATGCCGGTGACCCGGTTTACCGTTAAACTGACGAAGTCTTTTAATACGCCGGCGTGGATAGTGAAATAGTCAACACCTTGCTCTGCCTGCTCAGTAAGTGTGTCGTAAAAAATTTGCCAGTTTAGTTTGCTGACATCCCCGCTTACTTTTTCCAGTGCCTGATAAATGGGGACCGTACCCACGGGCACCGGGCTGTTACGCAGTACCCAATCCCGTGTCTGGTGGATGCGGCGTCCGGTCGACAGATCCATTATGGTATCGGCGCCCCAGCGCGTCGCCCAAACCAGTTTTTCTACTTCTTCTTCAATGCTGGAACTGACGGAGGAGTTACCAATGTTGGCATTCACTTTTACTTTAAAATTACGACCGATAATCATCGGCTCGGCTTCAGGGTGGTTGATATTTGCCGGGATAATAGCGCGCCCGGCAGCGACTTCGCTTCTGACAAACTCGGCTGTTATCTGCTTGGGTATAGCCGCGCCAAAGCTTTCACCCTGGTGCCTGGTTACGCCATCGTCAATGGCTGCCATATTTTCACGCAGGGCAATAAAGTGCATTTCGGCGGTAATGATACCTGCGCGGGCATACTGCAGCTGGGTAACCGTTTTACCCTGTTTGGCGCGCAGCCGTTGATGTGTGAACTCAGTTATCTGCTCGTCAAGTGCAATATCGGCAAAAGCCGGCAAGGGGGAATCTTCAGTGTCGTTACGCGCAGCTATCCAGTTTGCGCGCAGCTTGGGCAAACCTCGCAGTACATCTAACGGTTGGGCTGGGTCGCCATAAGGTCCTGATGTGTCATACACTGCTAAAGCGGGGTTCGGCTCAATACTGCCATCCGCCAGATGACTATGGCTTAAATGAATATCCCGCACTGGCACCCTGACACCGCTGTGTTCACAGTGCAGATAGCGGCGTTTGGAACCAGGGAAAGTTTCACCCTGCAATGCCTGAATATAGGCTCGGGCATGGGCGCGCAGATCACGTTTGGATAGGGTTGTAGCAGACATAGCAAGCTCCGGTTTTCAAGTTGAGGTTGCTTGTCCGGAGTAGGGCAGATAATCACATGCAGCAACTTCACCAGGCGGATCTGTGCTGAGTAAAATATGGTATAGCCCCTTGTTTCCCTTCGCAGGTATTAGCCTGATCAGGTTCAACGGATCCCGTTTTCACGGTCTCAGCCCGCTGTAAACAGCTGGGCACTCCGACAAGATGGCGCTAAGTATTCACCTATTACTAGCGAATTTCAAGACTCAGTATAAAAACATCTGAGCACTGTGGGTGCTGTAACGGCCTTGTTACAGGCTCTGAACGTACAAATACAGCGACTTCAGAATTTTCATTTTCTGCTCATCGCTGGCATGTTCGTGTGCCAGATTCTCCAGCGCCAGACTGAATTCCTCCATGGTCAGGTTAGGTTTATCCAAACCGTGCATCAATTTGTCCGTTCGATAGCGTTGCCATTTTTGCTGCTCGCTGTCGGTCAGGCTGTGCGGATAATTACGTGCCCGATATAAAAACAGCAGATTATTCAGCCTCTCGTCAGCAAAAACCGGTACATTGCTGCCAAGTTGCTCAGGCGGTAGTTCGTGCAGTTGTTGCATTTTTTGCTTATCAGCGTTACCGATAAAACCGCTGTATAACTGATAATCCGGGTTTGTTTCGGTGGGATACTCATCCAACTGCTGGTATAGCTCGATGGCTTTGCTTTGACAAATCCGGTGTTGTCGCAGCCAGTCTAAATGTTGAAGACAGGTCGTGCGGTCAATGCCTAGCTCGGCCGCCCGGCTTTCACTTAGCGTTTTCGCCGGTGCCAAAACCGGACATTTATTCAAATGCACCAGTTTTAAACCAAGCCTTTGTTCGCCATCAGCTAAATCTGCTGTTTTGGTATACAGTTTCTCTTTCAACGCTGTAAGGTCGTCATGCAACAACGGCTCGGGCGATGCTTGCAGGTTGTAACAGATAACGGCATTTTTATTTGTCGGGTGAAAGGCTAGCGGCACTATCCAACTGACACAGCCTGAGCTTGCCGGAAATTTTGATGAAACATGCACCAGTGGTGTCATGCCCGCAACGTCAATCAACTCAGCGGCTTTGTTTTTTTGTCTCAGTTCAAACAAATAGGCAAACAGTTTTGGTTGCTGTTGTTTAATCAACCTGGCTATTGCAATAGTGGCGTGCACATCTGATAACGCATCATGGGCCTGTTCATGTGCCAGGCCGTTGGCTTTTGTCAGCTCTTCCAATTTAAAGCTTGGGCTGCCATCTTCACGCAACGGCCAGTTTATCCCTTCCGGGCGCAGTGCATAACATGCGCGAACCATATCGATAACGTCCCAGCGGCTGTTACCATGCTGCCATTCACGGCTGTATGGCTCGTAAAGGTTTCGGAACAAACTGTGCCGGGTCACTTCGTCATCAAAACGCAGGTTGTTATAACCGATTACGCAGGTATTGGGCTCACTGAAACGGCTTAAAATACGCTGCATAAAGTCAGTTTCTGGCAGGCCTTTTTTATTGCACAGCTGAGGGGTTAAACCGGTAATAAGTGCAGCTTGAGGATGGGGCAGATAATCGTTCGCTAACTGGCAATACCAAACATCCGGCTCGGCAATGATATTCAGATCCAAATCTGTACGGATGCCAGCAAATTGCGCAGGCCGGTCACGCTTGGGGTCTGCGCCCCAGGTCTCATAGTCATGGAAATAATAAGACATTTGTGTAGACATAGTTCAGTACTGTTACATGTTTTCTGCCAGAAAAGAAAGGCGCAATCATAACATCAGACTGACAACGGTGCGTTACTTATCGTCAACTAAGCTTTCGAGTGCTGACCCTGGGTCTTCTTCGCCACATACTGAGCTGTCTTCCGGGCTTGCTGCCTCTGCATCGCTATGCGAGAGTGGCGGTTGCCGTTTGGGATCTTGGGTTGAAGTTGTACTGTCCGGATCTGAATGCTGCGTCATTATCTACCGCCGAAAATCGATACTTTTGTCAGAAGTATAGGTAGGCTGAGGGCTAAAGCAAAACGACTTCATTATGAGTCTGACTGCGTTTTAGCCAGACTCCGTTATGTCAGCCTTAAACAGAGGTGCAAACTCCTGTGCCGGCCGTGGTGCGGAAACCAGATAGCCCTGGCCCTGATTGCAGCCGGCCTGGCGTAAAAACTCCAGTTGCTGCTGATGTTCAATACCTTCAGCGATAACATCTAATCCCAGCGCTTTGGCCATGGCAATAATAGCGCTGACAATCTGACAGGCACCGGGGTTATCCGGTAAATCTCTGACAAAGCTCTGATCAATCTTCAGTGTATCAATCGGTAAACGTCTTAAATAAGACAATGAAGAATACCCGGTACCGAAGTCGTCAATAGACAGTTTGAAACCTAAGGCTTTAAGTTGGGTCAGTTGGTACTGGGTTTGTTCCGCTTGCTCCGGGATCAGGCAGCTTTCAGTCAACTCCAGCTCTATGCGCTGTGGCGGTACGTCAGCCAACCGGATAATATGGTGTAACCGGGTAACAAACTCAGAGTCAGCCAGCTGCAGCGCCGATATGTTTACTGACACTGGTATTGTGCAGTTGTGCCATTGCGTCAGCTGCAGACATACCCTTTGCAGCACTTGCTCGCCCAGCGTGCTGATAAGCCCCAGTTTCTCGGCTAATGGTATAAACAAGGCAGGGGACATAACCCCCAACTGCGGGTGCTGCCAGCGAACCAGCGCTTCAAGTCCAACCAGCTGCTGGCTATCGAGCGTGAATTTGGGCTGATAATACACGTCCAGTTGCTGTAAGCGCAGCGCTTCGCGCAGTGCCTGTTCCAGTTTTAACTCATCAACATTTTGTTGCCCGGCACTGGCATGGTAAAAGCAATACTGGTTACGGCCACTGTTTTTTGCCTGATACATCGCAACGTCAGCGTGCTTAACCAATTGTTCTGCATTAACACCATCCTGCGGGTAGACGGCAATACCTATGCTGGTTGTCAGGAAAAACTCCTGATCCAGCAGCCGTACCGGCTTTTCTATCTGTTTAATCAAGCGCCTGGCTAAGCACTCCAGCGGATCTGTCTGACTAATCTCAGGCAGTAAGATGGTAAATTCGTCGCCACCCAGTCTGGCAACGGATTCGCCTTCACGCACTGTTTCGCTAATCCTGCGCGCTACCTCTTTCAGTGCCTGATCGCCAGCCTGATGTCCAAGGGTATCGTTAATACGTTTGAACAAGTCCAAATCGAGAAATAACACCGCGAGCTGATGATTGTGCCGGTGTGCATTGGCGAGGCTAAGCTGCAGCCGGTCAAAAAACATCCGTCGGTTTGCCAGCCCGGTTAATTCATCGATATAGGCCAGTTGATGGATTTTTTGCTCTTGCTGCTTGCGTTCAGTGATATCACTGAAGATTGCTGCGAACTGGCTTATCTGCTGCTGTTCATTGCGGATAGCCGTAATAGTCAGCCACTGTGGATAAAGCTCGCCATTTTTGCGCTTGTTCCAGATTTCACCCTGCCAATGGCCATGTTGCAGTAATACCTGCCACATATCGCGATAAAATTCTGTTTGATGCAGGCCAGAGCTAAGCAGACGTGGGCTTTGTCCTAGGACTTCCTGTAGCGAATAACCGGTGATATTACAGAAACTTGGATTTACTGATTGGATAATACCGTTGTGGTCTGTAATCATAATGCCATCGAGCGACGCATCGATAACTTTATGCGCTAACCGCAGATAATCGGCCGACGTTCTTAACGCTACGTCCCGAGCCATCAGCGCCGTTCTTAATTGGTCAACATAGGCATATTCGACGTTACGCAGGATATCGTTGAACGATAATAAACCGATTAACCTGTTATCCTGTCGTACTGCGACATGCCGTAGCTGATTATCCGTCAGCAAACGCACTGCCTGCAGCAGGGTAGTGTTAGCACTGATGCTGATCAGCGGTGTTGTGGCCAGCATTGCTACTGCAGGATTAGTATCATACTGAGTCAGAAAGCCAATCAGGTCTTGCTCGGTGAGAATACCTTGTTCACCGTTTCCAAACTGAACGACTGCGGCGTCAGCATCATGCTGATGCATCTGAACGACGGCGTCAGACAAAGGCAAAGAAGCTTGCAGATGCAGTGGCTCTTTGTTTATACATGAACTGACGTCGCGAAACTGCAGGTAAAACTCTATTCTCTGTTGCCTGACAATATCACTTTGTGTCAAAAGACCTACCGGCTTGCCGGATGGGTCTTCAACCAATAAACGGCGAATACCATGCTGTAACATTGTGCCAGCAGCGCTGCTGAGCCTGCTGCTGTTTTTCACACTACGCACCGGTGAGCTCATGACATTCAGCAAAAGAGTGTCAGCTGTACCCGGGTTGCCAAAATCCAACTTCCTGGTATCTGCTGCCGTCCAGATACCACAGACTCTGCCATTGTCGGGTGCAACGATTAACACGCTGCTGATGCTGTGGCGGCGCATTAAAATAGCGGCGTCGCGCACTGTTTGATCACTACCGCAGCAAACCAGCTGTTTTAGCGCAACAGTGGCTATCACAGGGTCATTATCATGCAGTGAAGTGTCTGAGTTATCGGGCATTATGCTGTGCAATCCAGGCGTCGAAATAATCTGTCCGGCACTTTATACAATCTGCACTATGTTCGTATTGCGACAGATCAACTTACCCTGATTCAGGAACGGCAACGGTGATATTCAGCCGACAGTTTTGCACAGTTGGCGCAATATTGTCAGTGACACCGAATCCTGATTTTTAGGATAGGCCAGGCCGATTTCGCGCTGTAAATTGAGTGAGGTTATCGTGCTTAACGTTATGTCCTGCCGCTGCAGCAAAGAGTCGAAGTTGGGGACCAACGCACAGCCGACACCGGCAGAGACCAGACCAAGCGCATACTCGATGGTTTGAATATCAGCACGGATATCAGGTTTAATATCAAGGCGGACTAACTCAGGGTAGAGAATATTCCAGGCATCGCAGGGGGTGCGTTTAATCAGAGGTAATTGCTCAAAATCCGTTAGCTGGATTTGCTGTTGCAGGCTAAGCGCAGTGCCGGGTGGCATCGCCAGCAGATAACTGTCGCGCCAGATTGGCTGAAATGCTTCACCCGCTTTTAGCTGATGCGGTGTGATAATCCTGGCATCACAAGGCTCTTCAGGCTCTACCAAATGCAGTTCCAGCCCGGCAACGCTGTTACTGAACTCGCGTAGCAGCTGACTCATGCGCTCTACACCTAAGGCCCGGATTAGCCCCAGCCTGAATTTAACTCTGGCGACAGGTTCCCGGAATGAGGCTTTTAGTGACTGCAGCTGCCCAAGCAGCCGCCCGGCGTGACCGTAGAGTTTTTCACCGTCTTCTGTTGGTAATACACCCTTGGGAAGACGCAAAAACAATGTCACGCCAAGCTCTTGTTCTAATTGGCGTAGTGCCGCTGACAAAGATGGCTGTGCTACGCAACAGTATCGGGCTGCAGCACTGACGCTACCTTGTTCATAGACGGCAACAAAATAATTCAGCTGACGAATATCCATAGGTAAAAGCTATACCTGATACAGAATTATTATATTTTAACTGTACATCAAAGCAGGCTAATCTGGCCATAACAAAAATTATTTCGCTGGTTTTATTAAGGAATTTGCTATGACACGCGCACATTTTGACTGGCAGGACCCTTTTGCATTTAGCGCAATGCTTACCGAAGAAGAACGCATGATCCGGGATAGTGCTCATCAGTATTGTCAGAACAAGCTCATGCCACGTGTATTGATGGCCAACCGCGAAGAACATTTCCACCGCGAAATTATGAATGAGCTGGGTGAACTGGGGCTGCTTGGCGCGACACTGCCGGAGAAATACGGCTGTTCTGCCGTAAATTATGTTTGCTATGGCCTTATTGCGCGCGAGGTGGAGCGGGTTGATAGTGGATATCGCAGCGCAATGAGTGTGCAATCTTCTCTTGTTATGCACCCGATCCATGCTTATGGCTCTGAAGCGCAGCGGCAGAAGTACTTGCCAAAACTTGCCACCGGCGAGTGGGTTGGTTGTTTTGGCTTAACTGAGCCGGATGCCGGTTCAGATCCTGCCAGTATGCGTACTGTTGCTAAAAAAGTAGCCGGCGGTTATGTGCTTAACGGCAGTAAAATGTGGATCACCAATTCGCCAATCGCTGATGTATTTGTCGTGTGGGCCAAACTTGACGGCGAGATCCGTGGTTTTGTGCTTGAAAAAGGCATGAAAGGCCTTTCTGCGCCGAAAATCGAAGGTAAGTTTTCACTGCGCGCATCCATTACCGGCGAGATTGTAATGGATAACATAGAAGTGACAGAAGATGCCTTGCTGCCTAATGTCAGTGGTTTGAAAGGCCCTTTTGGTTGCCTCAATAAAGCGCGCTACGGTATTGCCTGGGGTGCGCTTGGTGCTGCAGAGTTTTGCTGGCATGCCGCGCGCCAATACACGCTGGACAGGCAGCAGTTTGGCCGGCCTTTGGCAGCTAATCAGTTAATTCAGAAGAAGCTGGCTGATATGCAAACAGAAATCAGCATTGGTCTGCTAGCGTGTTTGCAGGCCGGACGTTTGATGGATCAGAATTTGTTAGCGCCGGAAACAATCTCACTTATTAAACGTAACTCGTGTGGCAAGGCGTTGGATATTGCCCGTGTTGCCCGTGATATGCACGGTGGTAATGGCATAGCCGATGAATATCATGTGATCCGTCATGTGATGAATCTGGAGGCGGTTAATACCTATGAAGGCACCCATGATGTGCATGCTTTGATACTGGGCCGGGCGCAAACCGGCTTACAGGCGTTTAGCGGCGTTTAATCAGTTAGCCTGAGGGGGGAAACTCTTATGTCCGATGCTGAACATCCTTGGGTATCACAATATCGCCAGCGGTTACAACATGGCAATTTACCTGTGCATAGCAGTAGCCATCACCTTGATTATGCAACGTTGTATCAATTGTGGCATAGCCAGTTGTGCAGTCGTTTGCTCGATCTGCAATCAAGGCAGCTGCAGGCTAAAGGTCAAAGTTTTTACACTATTGGCAGCGCCGGTCATGAAGGTAATGCCGCAGTAGCTGCCGCCCTGCGTGTAACCGACCCTGCGTTTTTACACTATCGCAGCGGTGCGCTCTTTATCGAGCGTAGTAAGCAGTTAGGCGGAACAACCCCCTTGTATGATATGTTGCTGTCGTTTTGCGCCAGCAGCGATGATCCTATATCCGGTGGTCGTCATAAAGTGCTTGGCAGCCTTGCGCTTAATATCCCACCACAAACCAGTACTATAGCGTCACAATTACCCAAAGCCGTCGGGGCGGCCTTCGCTGTGGATTTAGCCAAGCGACTGCAACTGGATGGGCAATGGCCACATGATGCGATAGTACTTTGCAGCTTTGGTGATGCGTCGGCAAATCATTCTACGGCACAAGGTGCTATAAACTCGGCGTGTTGGGCGGCTTATCAGCAGGTGCCTGTACCCATATTATTTGTTTGTGAGGATAATGGCCTGGGTATTTCGACACCCACCCCAAGCGGCTGGATAGAGCAGGACTTGGCCGACCGGCCCGCACTGAAGTATTTCGCTGCAGACAGCCGTGATTTGGCGCAGACCTATCATGTTAGCCGGCGGGCTGCTGACTATGTGCGCAGTAAACGTAAACCTGCAGTGCTACATTTGTCGACAGTGCGTTTATTCGGCCACGCTGGCGCTGATGCAGAAGCTGCATATCGAACCAAGGCACAGATAGACGCAGAACTGGAGCAGGATCCGCTACTTAGCAGCACAGCCGCGTTGCTGGCCACAGCCCAAATAAGCACTGTGCAACTGCAGAAGCAATTGGATGCTTTGGTTTTACAAATAGGCAGAGTTGCTGCTGTCGCCAGCTGCCAGCCTAAGCTGGTATCGGCGAAACAGGTCATGGCGTCGATTGCCCCGCA
The DNA here is from genome assembly GCF_020531985.1 of Rheinheimera aquimaris. Taxonomy (GTDB): domain Bacteria; phylum Pseudomonadota; class Gammaproteobacteria; order Enterobacterales; family Alteromonadaceae; genus Alishewanella; species Alishewanella aquimaris. The sequence continues at coordinate 13,418 of NZ_JAJAVQ010000001.1, forward strand.
GCGTGATGCTGTGCCGGTGCCAGCTTTACTATCCGAAGAAGCTCATCAGCAGTTATTTGCGTTCGACCAACACAACGTCGGTAAAAAACAACATCTGGCTAAGCTGTTAAACTGGGCATTGCATGACGTGCTGGCGCAATATAAAAATTCTGTTGTTTTCGGCGAAGATGTTGGAAAAAAAGGCGGAGTTTATGGTGTTACCCAGCATTTAGTTCATGCATTTGGCAGTAATAGGGTTATTAACACATTACTGGATGAGCAAAGTATTCTCGGAATGGCTATCGGACTTGCACAGCAAGGATTTATTCCGATCCCTGAAATACAGTTTCTGGCTTATGTGCATAATGCTGAAGATCAAATTCGTGGTGAAGCAGCAACATTGCCATTTTTCTCCAATGGGCAATATCATAATGCGATGGTGATCCGTATTGCTGGCCTGGCTTATCAGCGCGGTTTCGGCGGCCATTTTCATAATGATAACTCGTTTGCAGTATTCAGAGATATACCAGGCATTGTCTTACTGTGCCCGTCAAATGGCCACGATGCAGTATTACTGCTACGTCAGGCTGTTCAATTGGCGCATCAGCAGAAAAGGCTGGTGATAATGCTGGAACCCATCGCACTTTATATGACGCGGGATCTGGCAGAAACGGGTGATGGTGGCTGGTTATGTCATTACCCGGAACCACAAGCGCCGGTTCCGCCGTTGGGGATGCCGGCAGTGTATGGTGAGGGCCGTGATTTAGCTATCATCAGCTATGGCAATGGTTATTATCTCAGCAGGCAGGCTGAGCTGGAGTTACGTCTGCAGCAATATCGGATCAGAGTAATTGATTTACGTACACTGGTACCGCTGCATATTGAGCATATTATTACTGCGCTGCATGGCTGCAACAAAGTGCTGATTGTCGATGAGTGCCGACGGCGCGGCTCACTAAGCGAAGAGCTTTTTACCGCTTTGCATGAGGCAAAACCCGGACATTATCAAATCCAGCGTCTATGTGCTGAAGATAGTTTCATTCCGCTTGGCGCTGCGGCCTATACTGTTTTGCCATCCAAACAGCAAATTGTACAGCGGGCCCTTAATATGTTGGGCGTGCCAGTCAACGAGGTGGTTAAGTGAAAAGAACGGCATTAGTGGTCTGTCCCGGGCGCGGTACTTACAATAAAACGGAATACGGTTATATCAGAAATCACACTCCTGAAGCCGCGTTAATGGCGCAATTTGATAACGCCAGAGAGGTTGCTGCGCTGACAACGGTAACTGAACTGGAAAGCATGCCTGTATTTAATCGCGCAGTGCACACTAAAGCAGACAACGCTGCTGCGCTGATTTTTGCCGCCGGCGTTGCTGATTATGCGGCTATTGATTTCAATCAGTTCGAAGTCGTTGCAGTAACGGGTAACTCTATGGGCTGGTACACTGCGCTGGGGTGTGCAGGTGTTCTTAGTGCTGAAACAGGCATGCAGTTGGTGACAGATATGGCGCAGCTAACGGCAGCCTGCAGTGGGGCACAGTTTATTTATCCGGTTGTTGACGATAATTGGCGGCCGGATCCGGTGCGCCAAGCGCTGGTGCAGCAACAATTGACACTGCACCAATCGGAGTTATTTATGTCTATCGCTTACGGTGGTTATGCCGTGCTGGCAGGCACTGAAGCTGCTGTTAAAGCTGCGATGTCTGCACTACCTCCCTGCGATGATAGATTTCCATTGTTATTAACAGGGCATGCCGGATTTCATACGGCGTTGATGCAGAGTGCCTCTGATAAAGCGCTTGCCAGCTGGCCTGCTACCCGTTTTAACCAACCTCAGCTGCCACTGGTTGACGGTCGGGGCCATATCTGGCCTGATCTGGGATCCGATTTAGCTGCACTACAACATTATACGCTGCAGCATCAGGTCTGTCAGACCTATGACTTTAGCAAAGCATTGCAAGTTGCAGTAAAAGAGTTTGCCCCTGAGCATCTTATACTGCTTGGCCCGGGAGCGGGGGCAGGGAGTGCTGTAGCGCAAAGCCTGATACAAATTAATTGGCAAGGGCTGACATCAAAGCAAGATTTTACCGATTTACAGCACAGCCGAATACCCTATGTGTTAAGTATGGGGATGCCTGAGCAGCGTTTGCATTGCACGCTATCTGGTTTGGCTTAGTGCAGCCTGGCTACCTGATTTAATACCGACAATTTGTGCTCGTAAAGCTGCTGTTCGTCATCAGAGGGCGCATTACGTTTGGCCTTTTTCATATATCGGACTGCAGATATAGTGTCATCAAGCGCATAGTAGCTTCGTGCCAGACCAAAATAGGCCTCGTGATTTTTTGCATCCAGACTGACAGCATTCTTATAGTATTTTATGGCTTCGGCATAATCGACATTTCTGTAGGCTTCATTACCCAGCATCAGAAAGTAATACGGATTACGATTGCGTTTAGCCAGCACGCGCCTTTCCAGCGTTTCTGCCTCAACAATATTACCTGTTTGCCGGTAGAGTACGGCCAGGTTAGCCAGAGTATTCGTTACTTCAGGTTCAAGCGCCAGGCTGTGTTTGTAACTGATTTCAGCCAACTCGTGCATACCGTTCACCCTGAATAATACGCCCAGGTTAGACCAGGTGACAGAAAATGCTGGGTCCACTTGTGCTGCAGCCTTATAGTACTCATAAGCATTGGCATATTGTTCGTTAGCAAATGCAACCGCGGCTTTATTGTTATAAAACATCGCCACAACTGTTGCTGGTGCTACTGACTTTTCCGGAAATTGGTGTTTTAGGCTGTAAGGATCAAAATCGACTACGAAGTCGCTACCTAGAACAACAGAGCCTGAAAACTCTTTGGATACCCGGTGCTGTTTCAGTCGAAGATTGATGTGGCCATTTAACCAGGTTTGTCTGAACGCACTGGTCCAGTACTCCGGAATCTGAATGTCCTGAAAAGTGGCGCTCATTCCCAATTCTTTCGCCATGCTGTAAGCCAGAATCGACAAACTCAGACAATTTGCTTTGCCTGACGCTATGGTTTCACTGGCCGTTTTTGTTGCGGTGTTGTCATACAGCAGCCCATCCTGGGCGTAAGAAAATATCAATCGAAGTGCGGCCTTAGTTCTCTCTTCAATAGATTGAGTATTGGTAACAATGCGGTTGAGATCCCGTTTGGTTGTGTCCGGCAGCGCAAAGATTTGCTCCGGTGTTTCAATTTCTGTTGTGCTGGTACCAAACTTAGACGCCATCAGGAGTTCTTCAGGCACAGGCAATGAAGTGCTTTGTGTTGATTGACAGGCACTTAAAGATGACAGCATTAAAACGACCAGTATCGTTAACTTCATACAGATCCCAGTGTTAGAACTACCTAATAAATATAGTGTAGAACGGTGATTTTACTAACAGGTTCTACCTGATAATGAGCAGGTTGGGGTAATTGGATGGGATAGCCGGTTGTGATTTTGTGGTGGATCAAGTACAAAGAACTGATAAGGGTTTCAGGGATTTTAATAATGAAAACGTTATTCGCGACAGCTTTGCTCAGTTTTTCAATTACAGTTTCGGCTGCTGACAAGCCGATTGGCATAGTGATACACGGCGGTGCCGGAACCATTAGCCGTACGACGATGACTGAACAGCAAGAACAGGCATATCATGTGATGTTAAAGCATGCCGTTGAGCAAGGCTATGCCGTGTTGGAGCGCGGTGGTTCAAGCGTGGAAGCGGTAACCGCTGCAGTTATCGTGCTGGAGGATTCGCCCCTGTTCAATGCCGGCAAAGGCGCGGTATATACCTATGATGAGACACATGAACTGGACGCGTCTATTATGGATGGCCGCGATCGCAATGCTGGCGCTGTAGCCGGGGTGACGAACGTGAAGAACCCAATATTGCTGGCACGGGCAGTGATGGAGAAATCTGTGCATGTAATGCTGGCGGGTACCGGAGCTGAGCAATTTGCTAAAGAGCAACAGCTGGAATTGGTAGATAACCGCTATTTTGATACTGAATTCCGTTATGAAGCGTTAAAACGGGCCAAACAGGCCATGTCTCCGCAGCCGCATCAGGCCGCAGTGCCTTACGATCCGGCGTGGAAAATGGGTACTGTTGGCGCTGTTGCCATTGATCGCAGCGGTAACCTGGCAGCGGCAACGTCAACAGGTGGTATGACGGCAAAACGCTATGGCCGGATAGGTGATGCACCAGTCATAGGTGCTGGCAACTTTGCTGACAATAACAGCTGTGCTGTTTCTGCAACTGGTCATGGCGAATACTTTATCCGCTATCAGGTCGCCAGTGAAATCTGTAGCCGCGCCAAATACCAGAACAAAAGTGCACAAGCTGCTGCAAAAGAAGTGATTACTGAGTTAAAACAGGTTGGTGGAGACGGCGGTGTGATAGTTGCGGACAAAAATGGCCGTTTAAGTTGGATCTTTAACACTGAAGGTATGTACCGGGCGATGAAAACGGAAGGCAAAGACGCTATCAGCGAGATTTTCGCCGACGGGGAATAATTACAACACAGGAGTAGAAAAACTCGGCTACGCTTAATCAGGGTCTGACGCGAGATATACAGTATAAGGGAGGGCGCATGGACTTATTAAAAGTGGCCGACTATATGAACCGCTATCCGGTAACATTTACCGCCGATATGCCGGTTGAAATGGCCGTAGACCGGTTAATCAGAGGAAGGCAGACCGGCGGACCGGTAATAGACAAGCATAAAAAAATTGTCGGTTTTATCTCAGAGCAGGATTGTCTGCAGCGTATGCTGACTTCTACCTACCATGATCAGCAAGCTGCCAGGGTTGCTGATGTAATGAATCCGGCGGTATTAACGGTGAAGGAATATGATGGCGTTATCGATCTGGCGCAAATTATGTTAAAAGCCAAACCTAAGTTATACCCGGTGGTGGATGATGATGGCTATTTACTCGGTATTATTACCCGCTCGGATGTATTGGCGGCGATAGATAAAGAACTTCACTCACATTACGGTAAAGTAGGCTAAAGCAGACAAGCGTAAACGCTGGATCTTTACCCGTCGCTCTTGGTAGCATGGCGCCCTCTGTTTACGAGGGCGTTGTTTTGTCTGAAGCTGCTATTTCTGTATCTGATTTAATCTCCCGTACCAATAACTGTCTGCTAAAAGATCAGTTTCGCTTGCGCAGGCGTTTGCATAAATGTAAATCGCTGGCCGACGAGGCAAAACAGACTCAGTTGCAACGTATTACTGCCGATATTACCCGTTCGGAATCTTTGCGCGCTGCACGCTTGCAAGCTTTGCCTAAAGTAACTTACCCACCTCAATTGCCGGTATCCGAGAAAAAAGACGATATCAAAGCCGCTATTGCAGCCCATCAGGTTGTTATTATTGCCGGTGAAACTGGCTCGGGTAAAACCACACAGATCCCCAAAATTTGCCTTGAGCTTGGGCGAGGCGTGGCAGGCATGATTGGCCATACCCAGCCACGGCGGCTGGCTGCGCGCAGTGTTTGTGATCGTATTGCCGAAGAGCTGCAGTGCCAGGTTGGTAATCAGGTCGGCTATAAAATCCGTTTTGGTGATCATACTAACGACAACACTTTTGTGAAGTTGATGACAGACGGTATTTTACTGGCGGAAATTCAGCAGGATAGATTTCTAAACCAGTATGACACTTTAATCATTGATGAAGCGCACGAGCGCAGCCTGAATATTGATTTCCTGCTGGGTTACTTAAAACAATTGTTGCCCAAGCGGCCTGATTTGAAGCTGATTATTACCTCAGCCACTATAGATCCACAGCGTTTTTCCAAACACTTTTTCAATGCTCCTGTTATTGAAGTATCGGGCCGTACTTATCCGGTAGAGACCCGTTACCGTGCGGTCAGTGAGCAGGACGATAAAGATGCGGATCAGTTACAGGGTATTTTCGATGCGGTGGAGGAGTTATACCGGGAACCGCCTGGCGATATTCTGATTTTCTTAAACGGTGAGCGTGAAATCAGAGACACTGCAGACGCACTGGAGAAGTTAAAGCTGCCACATACCGAAGTACTGCCGTTGTATGCCAGATTAAGTGCGGCAGAGCAAAACCGGATCTTTCAAAGCCATGCCGGCCGGCGTATTGTGCTGGCAACTAACGTTGCAGAAACTTCACTGACAGTACCGGGTATTCGCTATGTGATAGACCCCGGTACGGCCAGATTATCGCGCTATAGTTATCGCTCGAAAGTGCAGCAGTTACCGATAGAAGCCATAAGCCAAGCCAGCGCCAATCAGCGTAAAGGCCGCTGCGGCCGTGTGGCGGCGGGTATTTGCATTCGCTTGTACAGTGAAGAAGATTTTAACAGCAGGCCAGAGTTTACTGATCCTGAAATACTGCGCACCAATCTGGCCTCTGTCATCATGCAGATGCTGGCGCTTGGCCTTGGCGACATTGCGGCTTTTCCCTTTTTACAACGGCCGGACAGTCGCTTCGTTAATGACGGTATTAAACTGCTGGAAGAGCTTGGCGCAATACCGGCGCAACGCGGTAAAGGTGGTCTTAAGCTAACCGAACTTGGCCGCAAACTGGCGCGCTTACCGATAGACCCGCGTTTAGCGCGTATGGTGTTATTTGCCGCTGAGAACGGTGGTTTAAATGAGTTATTGGTACTCTCAGCCGCATTGTCGATACAAGACCCACGTGAAAGGCCGCTGGATAAGCAGCAAAAGGCTGATCAGTATCATGCCCGCTTCGCCGATCCGGATTCGGATTTCGCCAGCTGGCTTAAGCTGTGGCAGTACCTGCAAGAGCAGCAGGACGCCTTAAGCAACAACCAGTTCCGCCGGTTATGCCGTCAGGAATTTTTAAACTATCTGCGTGTACGTGAATGGCAAGACTTAAATACCCAACTGACGCAGTTAATGCAGGAGCAGGGCTATCAGCAAAACCAGCAAACGGCCGGCTATCAGGCAATTCACCAGGCGGTGCTAAGTGGTCTGCTGGGGCAGGTCGGTTTTAAAGACTCAGACGCCGACTATTTGGGGCCGCGGCAAACGCGGTTTTATGTGTTTCCGGGCAGTCATTTATTTAAACGTAAGCCTAAATGGGTCGCAGCCGCTGAGTGGGTAGAAACAAGTAAACTCTACGCCAGAACACTGGCGAAGATAGAACCGGAGTGGATAGAACCGCTGGCGCAGCATCTGGTTACGCGTAGTTATAGCGAGCCACATTGGGAGAAAAAACGTGGTGCGGTTATTGCCTATGAGCAGGTCAGTCTGTATGGCCTGGTGATAGTGCCTAAGAGGGCGGTTTTATACAGCAAGATTGACCCCGCGGTTAGCCATAATATCTTTGTTCGCGAAGCGTTGGTCAATCAGGAATTGGGCAACAATGAAGCCTTTTTACAGCATAATCAGCGGTTAATTGATGACGTAACAGCATTAGAAGAAAAATCACGCCGGCGCGATATTCTGGTTGATGAAGATACGCTGGCGACATTTTATGCAGAGCGTGTGCCGCAGTGGGCGAACAATCGCATTGATTTTGCCAAATGGTGGAAACAAAAACGTAGCGAAGATAAAACGTATCTGAATTTTGACCCTGACAGCCTGTTATCCCGTGATGCCAGCGATATCACCGCCGATAAGTTTCCGGAACAATGGCGGCAGGGCAACTTAACATTGCCACTGGAATACCACTTTGCGCCAGGTGAAATAGATGATGGCGTGAGTTTAATTATCCCGGTGGCACTGCTCAATCAGATAGAAGATCAGGGGTTTGACTGGTTAATCCCGGCGCTTCGGCATGAACTACTGGTTGCGCTGATTAAAGCTTTGCCTAAGCAGTACCGGCGTAACTTTGTGCCTGCACCGAATTATGCTGATGCGTTAATGCAGACCATCAGTCCGCAGGATGGCAAATTACTCGACGCCGTCAGCAATCGCTTAAAGCGAATGTCAGGTGTGACGATTCCCGAGGATGCCTGGGAGCTTAGCAGCATACCGGTTCATCTAAAAATGAACTTCAAGGTGGTTAACGACAGTGGCAAAGTGCTGCAACAAAGCCGCTCTTTAAGCATACTCAAGCAAGGGTTGCAAGGCGAGGTGCAGCAAAGTTTAAGTCAGGTGGCTGAGCAGGGAATAGAGCAAGAACAACTGACACAATGGAGTTTTGGCGCTTTGCCGCGTGAATATGTAAAGCTGCAAGCAGGTTATGAAATCAAAGCCTTCCCGGCCTTAGTTGACGAGAGGGACTCTGTAGCAATAAGGTTGCTGGATAATCCACAAGAGGCGCTGGAGTCTACAAAAACCGGGCTCAGGCGACTTCTGCTGTTAAATATCCCGTCACCGGTGAAATATCTGCAGGAATCGTTACCAAACAAAGCAAAACTGGGTTTGTATTTTAATCCGTTTGGCAGGGTGCTGGAGCTGATTGACGACTGTATCGCCGCCGGTATTGATTCATTGGTAGAGCAAACCGGTTTGCCGGATGATGAACAGAGCTTTACTGCACTTCGGGAACAAGTCAGAGCGGAGCTTGGCGATACGGTGGTATTGATAGCGCTTAAAGTCGAGCAGATATTAACCTTGTGCCATGATATTCAAAAGCGGTTGAAAGGGCGCGTTGATTTAGCGCATGTGCAGTCGCAAGGCGATGTAAAGCAGCAGCTGAGTGAGTTGATATTCAAAGGCTTTGTCAGCGCTCATGGGGCCGCAAAGCTGGATGACTTGATTCGCTATCTGCAGGCGATGCAGAAAAGGCTGGAAAAGCTGGCCGTTGATCCGCAGCGTGACAGGTTGTTAATGCTCGAATATCAAAAAGCCTTTGACGCTTATCATAATCTGTTAGGTAAATTTGCTGGCTGCAAAGTACTACCAACGCCGGTACAAGACATTTACTGGATGTTACAAGAGCTTAAGGTATCTTTGCATGCGCAGCAGCTTGGTACGCCTTACCCTATATCGGTAAAACGGGTTTTGCATGCTGTCAACGATATTAAAGCGTAGCAGATTTAGGTTGTAATACGGATACTGAGCAGGCTTTACAGCAGCAGTGGAAAGTTCTATAACTAAACGCTGACGTAGTTGAGGGAGGCGTTATGCTGACAAAGGGTGATAACCGGCATTATTTCAGGATGATGGTCAATGCCGAAGTGAAACTGATGATAAATGATCCGGAAACTGGCCGGACGATAGATGGTGTTTGCCGTGACCTTAGTGCGTCTGGCATGTCTGTTGAAGTTGATGAACCGCTAGAGATGGGGACGTTGATCCGCGTCAGGCTGGAATCAGCGAATGCCAGTATTCCACCGCTGGATGCCAGTGCTAAAGTAATGCGCTGTAGTCAGGAAAGTGAAGATATTTATCAGTTAGGCTTGGCATTTATGGAGTTAAATTAGTCCGGTAATACCAGGCATCAGCATAAAAAAAAGCAGCGGTCAGCTGCTTTTTTTTATGCTTTATCATTTACTACTTTGATAATCGAACGCTAAAGGTTACCGGTACCATAGGGTCAATACGTTTCAGCCCGGCCAGCTCCTGTAATTTTGCGATACCAGCGCCCAGTTTAAACTGGTTAGTATCCAGCATTACGGGGGCTTCCGTTGCGGCTTGCAAGGTGCTGCTATTTAACATAGTTATCCGCACTTTTGCATTGACTACCGCACTTTGACCGGCAATGGTTGCCGTCAGCGGTATATCCTGCACCACAGAGTTGCCGGCCGTCAGTGCGGCAATACTGTCACTGGTAAGGGGAGCTTTAATCTGAATATTGGCAAATTGCTCTGCCTGTAAAACATATTGCCAGATCCGGTCATTTCGAATAGGGATATTGGTTTGCATGCTGCTCACAGGAATAGTGACAGAAACGTTCTTTTCATCCCAGCTACCGTTTAGCGTTTGAAATGCATGTGTTTCGGCAACCAAGTCATTTTTCACCGACACAAAATGCAGGCTGGATTGCCCGTTATCAAGTTGCCAGGTAGCGGCATTGGCAAAGCCTGCGCACAGTGCTAATGACAGAGCTAGAACTTTCATTTGTTTCTCCTTTGGTGTCAATATTGCGCCAGCTTATCGCATAAGTATCGCTGGCACCATGTGAAAAACTAATGTGTTTAATAGATTTTACACACCAGGCCTTTGAGATAGCTCCCTTCCGGATAAAAACTGGCGATAGGGTGGTCGCTGTCCTGAGCCAGTTTTTCGATAAATAAACAGTCACGCTTAGCATCGACAGCGGCATCGGCAACAATTTTCTGGAACAAACCGTCATCCATCAGCCCAGAGCAGGAAAATGTCAGCAACAAACCACCGGGTTTAACAATCTGCATTGCAACCATATTGATGTCTTTGTAACCACGGCAGGCGCCAGGTAGCTGAGCCTTACTTTCTGCAAATTTTGGCGGGTCCAGGATCACCATATCAAACTGCTTACCCTGCTCACGGTATTGCCGCAGCAGTTTGAACACGTCAAACTTAACATTATCGAGTTTTGATAAGTCCAGATGATTAAGTTCCGTATTTTTGCGTGCCGTGCTAAGGGCAAGCTCTGATAAGTCAGCATTGGTTACCGATAATGCGCCGCCTTGCAGCGCAGCAACACCAAAGGTACCGGTATAACTAAAACAGTTCAGTACGCTTTTGGCATTGGCATAGCGTTTGGCCGCTGCTCTGCTGGCCCGCTGGTCCAGATAAAATCCGGTTTTGTGGCCCTGCACAACGTCAACCAGCAATGACATACCATGTTCTTTGATAATGACTTCACCACTTTGACGCGGCAAATGCAGCCAACCTGCTACAGCTTGTAAGCCTTCTTTTTTTCTGACATCCACATCAGAACGCTCGTAAATGCTGTGTGCCGGAAACAGCGTTTTTAACGCCGCAACAATAGCGTCGCGCCAGGCATCAGCACCGGCAGAGAGCAGCTGACATACCAGCACATCATCGTATTTGTCTATAGTAACACCCGGCAAACCATCAGACTCGGCAGCCACCACGCGTAAGCCTGTTGTTTGGTTTAAATCGAACAACTCGGTCCGCATCTGCCACGCACGCTGTATACGGCGTAAAAAAAAGGCCTCATCGACGACTTCATCTTTGTTGAAACTCCAGACACGTGCCCGGATTTGTGACTGCGCTGAGTAAGCGGCATAACCCAGCCATTCTCCTTTACTGCTGACAACTTCTACTGTCTGACCATCTGACGGTTTACCGCTTACCGATTTCACCGCTTTAGAAAAAATCCACGGATGCAAGCGCTTAAGCGATTTTTCTCGGGTTTCTTGCAATATAAGACGGGGCAAAACAGATGAGACTAAGGGCTGGTTCATGGCTGACGATACACTGTGCTAGACTAAAGGCCGCATTGTAGTGAAGCTGTGCATAAAGCTAAAGCATAATTTCTGTCTTGTCCGGTATTTACCAGGATACGGTGTGTAGCTGCGAATGAAAGGAGCGAAAGTTGGCAACAATTCCATCGATGATGCAGGCGATTGCTGTAGTTAACCTGGGAAAAGACAGCAAGCTGGTAATTGAACAACGCCCCTTACCTCAACCCGGGCCTGAACAGTTGCTTATTAAAGTGGCTGCAGCGGGCATAAACCGGGCTGATTTGATGCAACGCCGGGGGGCTTATCCACCTCCTGAGGGAGAAAGTGACATTCTGGGGCTTGAAGTAGCAGGTGTGGTTATTGCTGCGGGGCCTCAGCATAAAAGCTGGCTGGGCAAAGCGGTGTTTGGGCTGGTACCGGGAGGTGGCTATGCCGAATATGCGTTATTGCACGCTGGCCATGCCATGGTGGTGCCTGCAGGCTATTCGATGGCTGAAGTTGCTGCCACCGCAGAGGTGTTTTTAACGGCATATCAATTACTTAGCAGTATAGGCAATTCGCAACCGGGCCAGCATGTGCTTATTCATGCTGGTGCCAGTGGCGTCGGTACCGCAGCAGTGCAGCTTGCTAAGGCGATAGGTTGCAAGGTCGCTGTTACCACAAGTAGTGATGATAAACTTGAGTTATGTCAGAAGCTTGGTGCAGATATACTGATAAACTACAAAGACGTAGCGTTTGAACAGGAATTGTCTAAACACTGGCCGGACGGTGTTGACATTATCCTGGACCCGGTTGCCGGTGATTATATTCGCCGCGAGATCCCGCTGCTTAAAATGGATGGCAAGATAGTGATATATGCAATGATGGCTGGGCGTGACGTGCCAGACTTAGATATGGCACCGTTATTTAAGCGCCGTGGCCAGATAATCTGCTCTACGCTGCGCAATCGTACGAACAGTTATAAAACAAGATTAACGCAGGCTTTTTATCAGGCATATGGTCAGGCACTTGCTCAAAGGCAGATACAGCCAGTGTTACAGCAACAATTTCACTGGCACCAGGCAGAACAGGCGCATCAGTTAATGGCCAGCAATAGCACCAAAGGCAAGCTTGTTCTGACATTCTGATTTAATATTAAATACTTAACAGGCGAGTTTTACGATACTTGTCTGCTTTCATTGTATATGTTCAGGAAGCAATAACGGAATGACACTCGGTACCATAGGAAAGTCTACTTACAGTAAGTTAGTGGCGGCGCTGATAAACCGTATTTACGATAACACCCCGGTGGCTGACTCGGTATATGAACAGGCGCAGCAGTATTTCCGGCAAACTCTGGAGCAACAAGCTGAAAAAACCGAGCTTGAGCAGCAGGTTTATCTGTATGAGAACCGTCAGCATCAGGTCAGTAAACGCGATCTGGCGTTGGTTGAGCGTAATCTGCAGCAAGCCCAAAGCGAAAAGCATGTGTTTGTGCAAGCGCGGGAAGAGGAAGCGTGGCAGCGTTATTCTGCTCTAAAGCAGATATGTCTGGAGATACTGAACCTGTGTCAGGGCGAAGCTCAGGGCGAAACTGCGGTGCTCAGCGCTAAATTACTCGGTACGATTCAGCTTTTATCGCCTACCGAAGGCAAGCACGTTGCCAGTAGCAATCAGAAAAGCAAACATCTTTATAAAGCGGTATTGTCTCTGCGTTTACTGGATAAACTGCTAGCAGACGGTGAATTGCACAATGCTTATGTGCAGCAGCGTTACAACGCGTCAAAAGGCACTGTGGCAGAGGACGAGTATCAGCCGTTTCGTGATGATGTACAGATCCCGCTGCTGATGGCGGCGTTACTGCAGGATATCGGCAGTTGCCATCCGGATGCTTTGGCTATTTTAAAAGGGCCTGATGGCAACGCTGACGAGTTCCGGGTGCTGGATAATGATGAACGGATGGCGTTATTGCAAATCAGCTACCGCGAAAGTCTGAAGTTTGTCACCCAAGGCCTTGGACTTGGCAGATATACCGGTAACTCTAAAGCGGAGCGGGACAGTTTTATTAAACTGGAAGCCGAGCGACAAAACTTCATGTTGTCATTGCTTAAAAGCGCTATAAAACCTGAGCATGGTATCGGCAATTTATTGAAAATTCCGCAGATCTATACCTCAGTAGTGTTATCAACGAAAAGTAGTTTTGCTTATGACACCTTACCTAAAGTGACACTGGTGTTAGAGAAAGGCGTAGAAAAAGGCGTGTACAGTAAAGTCGCGGTAGATGCGCTGATCAGTATTACCGGTGTGTTTCCGCAAGGTTTTGGCGTCACCTACATACCGAAAGACTCTGACCGGCAGGATATGGATCGCTACGAGTATGCCATTGTAACGGGCTTGTATCCGGCTGACATCAAACAGCCAATATGTCGTATGGTGACCCGAAACTTAACTTACAACGTTTCTGCACAGGGGTGTGTGATAAGTGCAGAGAATAATCTTTATTATCCGCAAGCACGGAAAAAGCTGGAGAAAATCAGTGAAGAGCGACTGCTTGAAATTCTAAGCAAGTTGGTATCAAATTTTGAAGAGCGTAAAAACATGCCATTGTTGCCCAAGTGCTGGCATCCGGATGAGTACTTTTCTTATCTTAAAAACCAGAATCTGTGGAATAAAGTGGTGATGCACAGTAACTAAGAGAAGCGGCCTTAATCACTGGGCCGCTGTGTTTCTGTGTCGCTGTCAGCCGCAGAGGGGGCATCAAAACCATCGTCCGGTGTTAGCTGTTCAATATCTTCATCGTAGCCCGCCGGCACCTGCTGTCTGGTAGCAACAAAGTCTTCATCAAGCATTTGTGCTGCCACCGTGTCTTCATCCACACGCGGGTCAAGTGCAGCGGCAAGAGGGGAAGACACTAAATCGCCCGAGCCCATTTTAAACTGCGCATTTTGCTGCTCGTCCATCATCCGCTTTACTTGCTTTTGCGTGTAATTGACTCTTAGCAGGCGCAGGAACAGCGTAAACGCGCAACAACTGATAAAGGCATACAACATCGAAGGGCCAATCAGCTGCATTAATGTCGACGCGAGCAGTGGCCCAAAGCAAGCCCCCAGACCAAAGGTAAGTAATACTGTGGCTGAAAGTGCCACCCTGTCGTTTTGCTCAACATTCTGATTCGCAAACGCAGATGCGATGGGGTATAGCGTAAAAGCCAGCACGCCATAGCAAAATGTTGCGATCAGCAGCATGATGCCAGTCAGCGGCAGTATCGAGATCAGTAGCGTAAGTATCGTCAGGGCTGCAGCATTAAACCGTAAAATGCGGCTACGCGGTATACGATCTGAAATCTTGCCCATAGGCCACTGAGCCAGTAACCCTGCCAGGATAGTGACCGACATAAATAACGTCACTTCTTCTGTCGGCATCCCTTTACTGGCGGCGTAAGCGGGTGCCAAACCATAAAAAGATCCTGCCATCAACCCGGCTACGGTAATTGCCGTCAGTGACTGCGGCACTTGCTTCCAAAATACAAAAATTTTAAGCGGCGCCGGCTGCAAAGGCGCTGGGTGAATGCGGGTGGTTAGTGCAATGGGCACTATACATAGCGAATAACACATGCTGATAATCAGTAGTGGCGCTATACCCAAATCAGGGAACTGGCTTAGCATCAGTTGCCCGCCAATCATGCCGAGGTAAGAGGTAATCATGTAAAACGCAAACACCGTGCCGCGCTGCGAACTTTCGGTCTGTTCGTTCAGCCAGCTTTCCAACACCATGTACTGGCACATCATGCCCATACCGACGATGACCCGCATCACCAGCCAGATTTCCAGCTGCGACGTTAATACATGTGTCATGGCACAGGCACTGACGATAGCGGCGCTGGCCACAAAAGCCCGGATATGTCCTACTCTGGCAATAACCTTATGACCCAGTTTAGAGCCCAGCACCAATCCGAGGTAATAACATGACATCAGAGCACCAATCCAGACAGAGTCAACCTGCTGCTGAGCCAGTGATAAGCCGAGGTAGGTTGACAGTGAGCCCTGCGCAACCAACATCAGCAAGGTCGTCAGAAATAATGCGGTGAAACTGCGGTAAGGGTGTTTACTGGTCATCCTTTGCCTTTCAAAAAAGCAGGCAGCCCAGGCTGCCTGAATAATTATTTGACGCGCATACCCGGTTCAGCGCCATCATCAGGTGACAGAATAAATAACTCACTGCCACCGGGGCCGGCGGCCAGCACCATGCCTTCAGATAAACCAAAACGCATTTTTCGTGGTGCCAGGTTGGCAACCATGACGGTAAGGCGGCCTTCAAGCTGCTCCGGACTGTAGGCAGCTTTTATCCCGGCAAAGACCTGGCGCACTTCACCGGCGCCGATATCAAGCTGCAGTTGCACCAGTTTGTCGGCACCTTCAACAGCTTCAGCTTTAATAATACGGGCAACGCGCAGGTCAATTTTGGCGAAGTCATCAATACTGATAGTCTCTGCAATCGGTTCGCGCTCGCCGCTGGCGGGCTTTTCTGTTTTTGCTGCTTTTGTAGCCGGTTCTTCCGCAGCCGGTTGCAAATTCTCTTTTGATGCTTCCAGCATGGCGGCTACTTTTGCCGGCTCAACCCGTTGCATTAAAGCTTTAAACGGATTAATCGCATGATTGGTCAACGGCTGCTGATAGTTACTCCAGCTCAGCTCACTGTTTAAAAAGGCTTCAGTTTCGCTGGCCATTACCGGTAAAACAGGCTTTAAGTAATGCATCAATACGCGGAACAGGTTAATGCCCATTGAGCAAACGTCATGCGCTTCCTGTTGCTTACTGTCATCTTTAACCAGCACCCAGGGCGCTTTGGCATCGATGTACTGGTTGGCTTTATCTGCCAGCGCCATAATGTCACGGATAGCACGGGCAAACTCCCGCTTTTCGAAGCTGTCGGCGATGCTTTCGCCTGCTGCGGTAAATTCGGCCAGCAGCTCAGGTTCAGCCACGTTTGCAGATAATTTGCCATCATAGCGTTTGGTGATAAAACCGGCACAGCGGCTGGCAATATTGACTACTTTGCCGACTAAATCTGCATTTACTTTCTGGCTGAAATCATCCAGGTTTAAATCGAGATCGGTGATGCTGCTGCTGAGTTTTGACGCAAAGTAGTAGCGCAGGTATTCCGGGTTTAAATGATCCAGATAAGTGCGGGCTTTAATGAAAGTGCCGCGCGATTTTGACATCTTGGCGCCATTTACCGTGACGAAGCCGTGCGCGAAAATAGCATTAGGTTTACGCATACCGGCGCCATGCAGCATAGCTGGCCAGAACAGGCTGTGGAAATAAATGATGTCTTTACCGATAAAGTGATAAACCTCGGCGTCTGAATCCAACTGCCAGAAGCTGTCAAAGTCGATACCTTTTTTATCGCACAGATTTTTAAAGCTGGCCAGATAGCCGATAGGCGCGTCCAGCCAGACATAGAAAAACTTGCCAGGCGCCCCGGGAATTTCAAAACCGAAATAGGGCGCATCACGGCTGATGTCCCACATTTGCAGGCCGTCTTTAAACCATTCCTGCAGTTTATTCGCCATCTCGTCTTGCAGGCTGCCGCTGCGGGTCCAGTCTTGTAGCATCTGGCCAAAAGCGGGTAAATCAAAGAAATAATGCTCAGAATCTTTCAGTACCGGCGTGGCCCCTGATACCACAGAGCGGGCGTTTTTCACTTCTGTCGGGCTGTAAGTTGCACCACAGACATCACAGCTGTCACCGTTCTGATCCAGTGCGCCGCATTTGGGGCAATCGCCTTTAACGAAGCGGTCAGGTAAAAACATCTGCTTTTGCGGGTCGAACAGCTGGCTGATGGTTTTGCGTTTGATATAACCACCGGCATTAAGTTTGTTGTAAATTTGGCTGGCAAATTCACGGTTTTCGTCGCTGTGTGTCGAATGGTAATTGTCAAAGCCAATAGCAAAACCGGCAAAGTCAGCCTGGTGTTCAATATTGGTTTTGGCAATCATTTGCTCCGATGTAATGCCTTGTTCTTGCGCTTTGAGCATAATAGGTGTGCCATGCGCATCGTCAGCACAGACGTAATAACATTCATGGCCACGGGCTTTTTGAAATCTGGCCCAGATATCCGTTTGAATGTATTCCAGTAAGTGACCGAGGTGGATAGGGCCATTGGCATAGGGTAAAGCGCTGGTTACAAGAATTTTCCGTGTCGACATTAAACGATGCTCTTATACATAAATAACTGAAAAAATTTCGCTAAATGATACACTAGCTGCCATCGATCCGCACCCGCCATCCGGTGGATCCGGTAAAAAAACGCATTAAAATCTGATTCTGGGATCTCTGATGTTCAACTGGTTTAAATCCTCCAAATCTGAGCCTGTGCCTGAAGCGCTGTTACAGTGGTTACAGCAATGGCAACTACCTGAAAGCGGTGCACCGTTAGCGCTAATACTGCAAACTGTCAACTTGAATAAAAATGTACTGCAGGTTCAGTTAAAACTACCGCTGCTGTCAGTGACTGCGGCGTTGCAGCAAGCGCTTACCGATGCAGGCTTTGCGTACAGCGTGCAAATTGGCTACCAGTCGGATGCGAATACCGTCTTTAAAGATATTAAGCATATTGTGCTGGTAGCTTCCGGTAAGGGTGGAGTGGGTAAATCGACTACAGCTGTAAACATTGCTACAGCGCTGGCGCTGGAAGGGGCGAAGGTTGGATTGCTGGATGCTGATATATACGGCCCGTCTATACCGACAATGCTGGGGTTAAGCGGAGAGAAAATTACCTCGCCGGATAACAAACTGATGCAACCTAAATTTGCCCACGGCGTGTACCTTCAGTCTATCGGATTTCTGGTTGACCCTTTACAGGCCTCGGTGTGGCGCGGGCCTATGGCCAGTCAGGCGCTGTTACAACTACTCAATGAAACAACGTGGCCAGAGCTGGATTATCTGATTGTCGATATGCCGCCCGGCACCGGGGATATTCAGCTGACCATGGCGCAAAAGCTGCCTGTTACTGCTGCGGTAGTGGTCACGACGCCACAGGATGTTGCACTTGCTGATGCGCAAAAAGCCATCAGTATGTTCCGCCAGGTTAATATTCCAATTGCAGGCCTGATTGAGAACATGAGTTTTTATCTTTGTGGTCATTGTGGCGCGAGTGATGATATTTTCGGCACAGAAGGTGGCGTGTTGCTGGCCGAGCGTTACCAGGTGCCGGTACTTGGTCAGTTACCACTGCAAAAGCAAATCCGCGAGCAGGCTGATCTTGGCATACCTGTTGTACTAAAAGAGCAGCCAGTGGCACAAATTTACCGTACAATCAGCCGGCAATTGATACTGGCTTTACATTGGCAAACCTCTGTACAGCAGGCAAGCCAGCCTGAAATTATTATAACGGACGATTAAGATGAGATTGTGTGACCGCGATATAGAACGCCATTTAGCTGAAGGTAAAATTAAAATTGAGCCGATGCCAGACACCGATATGATCAGCGGCGTCAGTGTGGATATCCGCCTTGGCAACAAGTTCCGCGTGTTTCAGGCTCATGCCGCACCCTATATCGATTTAAGTGGGCCAAGAGCCGAAGTAGATAAAGCGCTCAACAGTGTAATGAGTGACGAAATTTACATCGCGGACGGCGATAAATTTATTCTGCACCCCGGTGAGCTGGCACTGGCCATGACGCTGGAGTCCGTCACGCTACCTGCTGATATCGTAGGTTGGCTTGATGGCCGCTCATCGCTGGCACGTTTGGGCCTGATGGTACATGTGACCGCACATCGTATTGATCCGGGTTGGTCAGGCAACATTGTGCTGGAGTTTTATAACAGTGGCAAATTGCCGCTGGCGCTTCGGCCAAAAATGAAAATCGGCGCTCTGAACTTTGAGCTGATGACAGGCGCCGCAGAGCGGCCTTATAACAAACGTCTGGATGCCAAGTACCAGCAACAAACCGGCGCGGTAGCCAGCCGAATTGGTCATGATGATAAAGGCTGAACGCTGTCGGCTGTAAAAGTAAAAAGCCCACGCAAAAACGTGGGCCGAAAGCTATAAAGCAAAAATGAAGCGGGATGATTATGCAATAAAGTTGCATAGCTTGGCAATGTTGTGTTGTGAATAATTCCGCCTTTTTATAGTGTAAATGGTAAAAAAAGTACTCGTTGGAGGCAAAGGTGGGGCCAGGTAGTATCGTTCGTTTGTTATCTCTTGCGGCTATCTGGGGCGCTTCTTTCTTATTTATGCGAATTGCCGTGCCTGAGCTCGGGCCAGCCTGGCTGATGTTTGGCCGCGTATTGTCGGCTGCTGTCTTTCTGGCGCTGGTTGCGCTGGTGTTAAAACGCGGACTACCACTTCGAGCTCATGCCGCGCATTTTATGATATTGAGCTTCTTTAACACTGCGTTGCCGTTTTTATTATTTGCCTATGCTGCCCAGACATTGACGGCGTCATTACTTGCTGTACTTAATGCAACGGCGCCGCTGTGGGGCGCTGTTATCGGCTGGCTGTTCTTTCGCCAGAAAATGTCTCTGCGACTGGCAAGCGGGCTGGTTCTTGGTATTGCCGGTGTCTCGGTGTTGGTTGGCTTTGACGCCGTGGTTTCTGATAGCGCAGCGATACCGGCTATCGCCGCCGCGGCGGGCGCGGCCTGTTGTTACGGTATCGCTACCTGGTACACCCGACTGGCTAAGCCGGTACCGGCGTTTATTAACGCTCATGGCAGTATGTGGGGCGCCAGTTTATGGCTGCTGCCGTTGTTGTGGTTTATCCCGTTGCCGGTAGCTGAACCGGCACACCACAGCTTAATGGCTGTATTGGCACTGGGTATTGTCTGTACTGGTATTGCCTATCTGCTGTACTTTCGCCTGGTGCAGGATTTGGGTGCAACCCCGACGCTTACTGTGACTTTTCTGATCCCGGTATTTGGTGTGTTGTGGGGCCATGTCTTTTTACACGAGCAGATCGGCTGGCATACATTGGCCGGTGCGGCCTCTGTTGTTGCCGGTACTGCGCTGGTCAGTGGTTTTAGTATCCAATCTCTACGCGCCCCGGCGCCTGTTAAGGAGCAAGCATGAAACTTTATGGTTCACAAACATCGCCTTATGTGCGGCGGATCCGCTTACTTTTGGCCAGTACACCGCATGAGTTTGTTAATCTGAACATTTTCGCCGGAGCTGACCGCGAGACGCTCGCAGCCATTAACCCGGCGCTACGTATTCCGATGTTGCAAGATGGCGACCGCGCTATCTTTGATTCCGCGGTGATATATCGTTATCTGGCGGCTAAGCTGGGATTGGCCGCACTGAGCTGGTATCAGGAAAATCAGCTCACGGTGATAAATGCGGTCAATGATTCTCTGGTGATGCTGCTGCAGTGTAACCGCAGCGGTTTCAATACCAATGACGACAAGCTGTTTTTTAATCTGCAGCGTGAGCGGGTGGCAACATCCCTGTTTGTATTAGAGCAGCAGGCCGCCAATGGCGAGTTTGCCAACTGGGACTATGTTGCAATGGCATTGTACAGCCTGGTTGACTGGACGCTGTTTCGCGAACTGATGGAACTGGATGATTATCCTGCACTGCTGGCGTTTACGAACAGTAATCGCCAGCAAGCGATGATAAATGAAACAGATCCGCGCCTGGGGTAGGCGCGGCGGTGCTCACTGTGCTGCTTTTAGCAGCACAGGTTCAATCAGCACGCTCTGATCCTGATTTGATAGCCAGATCTGGCCTTCACTGATATTGCACTGTAACTGCATAGTGCGGTCAACCAATCCGGCCATTGTTTTAACGGCTTCTTCCGGTATGTCGATGACTTTCAGGTTGCTGTAACGCTCTAGTGCTTGCTGGCTGCTTTTCCACCACACCGGCACACTTCTGCCACCATAACAAAATAATTGCACCTGTCTGGCACGCCCGGCGGCTTTGCGTAGCCATTTTTCATCACTCTGGCCAAATTCAACCCACAGTTGTATTTCTCCGTCGAGCGAGGTATCCCACAGTTCCGGCTCATCATCTTCAGCACTTAAGCCTTTTGTAAAGGCGAGCGTTGGGCTGGCATTGAGCGCAAAAGCCAGCAGGCGCACCATCATGCGCTCGTTATTTTCTGAAGGATGCTGTGCAATTGTCAGGCTATGATCCTGATAATAGTGTCTGTCCATGTCTGCTATTTGCAGCTGAACTTTAAAAACAGTGGCTTTTAATGCCATATATAAACCCGCATTGAGCTATTGGCCGCTGAGTGTACCGCGTTCGGTGTGGCGGCTCAATTTCGTGCTGTGTTTATCTCAATGACATGGAAGGATAAATTGCGCTATGCTGATGCCAGATTTAGCTAAATAACTGAGTTAACGTAAAAATGTCAGAGTTTGACTTTGTGATGGTGCAAAATTTTTTAATCGCATTGTTGCTTGGCGCCCTGGTAGGGGTCGAGCGGGAAAAGCATCGGCGTAGCGAACATCCCGGTAATTTTGGCGGCCTTCGAACCTACATTTTGTTTGCTCAGGCCGGCGCTATTTCCGCCTGGCTATCCTTGCATCTGCAGTCGCCCTGGCTTTTTGTCATCACGGTATTGATAGTGGCGCTGGCGGTTATTGCCGCCTACGTGCTGGAGAACCAACGTACGGCGGGATCACCCGGTCTGACAAGTGAAATAAGTGCTATTACTGTGTGTCTGCTAGGCGGCGCCATTATGTTTGGCTATGCGGAGCTGGCGGTGATGCTGGGCATTCTTACTTCTGCCATTTTAACCTTTAAACAGCCGCTGCATGGGCTGGTGGCAAAAATTGACATTGATGACATGTATGCCGGTTTAAAGCTGCTGATTGCCAGTTTTATTGTGTTACCACTGTTACCAAACCATGCGATAGATCCCTGGCAGGCGCTCAATCCCTACCGGCTTTGGTTATTGGTGATCCTGATTTCATCAATGTCGTTGCTGGGCTATATAGCTGTGCGCTGGCTCGGCACTGCTCATGGCACTGTGGTAACAGGGATCAGCGGTGGTTTGGCGTCATCAACCGCAGCTACGCTCAGCTTTGCCCGCAGCAGTAAGCTGGAAAGTGACCCTTTGGCTGCAGATACGCAGGCATGTGGTGTTTTATTGGCGTGGCTGGTGATGTTTATCCGTGTGCTGGTTACGGTGTTCATTGTTTATAGGCCGCTACTTGCACCGTTGTTATTGCCATTTACGTCAATGGCGTTGTTAACTGCGGTAATGGCGGGTATTTATTATTGGCTTGGCAGTCGCAGGTATGTGTCACCACAGCACAGTGCCGTTAAGGTCAGTAACCCTTTTAGCTTGGTCGCGGCGATTAAATTTGGCTTGCTGTTCGCGTTGATATTGCTGCTGGTGAAGCTTACCGAGCAGTATGCGGCGGCAGAGGGGCTTTACATCCTAGCGGCATTAGCGGGTATGACCGATGTAGATGCCGTTACCCTTTCTATGACTGATTATGCCCGGCGGCTACCCGACGCGCTGGCAGTGGCCGCGGCTGGCGTGACGATAGCGGCGCTTAGCAACACTGTGGTCAAATGTACGCTGGTGTTTGCGCTTGGCAGTCGGGTGCTGGCGAATAAGCTGCTTATTGCTACGCTGGTTATCCTGTCAGGTGGCTTAGCGGCATTGTTCTTCCACTGACGATTATTTCAGGCTGTGTTAAGCAAACCTTTGTTGTGATACTGCTAATGTTGTGATGCAGCTAAAACGTATTCTGGAGATCCTATGTTTACCGCGAAAACTATTACAGCGCTTACCCTGGCTGCTTGTGTTTCTGTGCCGTTGGCTGCCGAAACGGTGCTGACTGATCACAACCTTGATCAGCTTGAGCTAATGATCCCCAAATTACAGCAGCTACAGCAAAGGCCGCAAAATAATCAATTTAAACTGCAGCAACATTGTGACTGGTCAAAGCATTACCAGCAATTAAGTGCACAGGAAAAAGACAAAAACTATCAGAAACAAATTGAACAGCTGGTTAAGCAACACGGGTTTACCCCACAGCAATTTGTTGAGTTAAGTGCAAAAGTGACCTGGCCGGTACTGGACAGTATTCAGCCGGCATTACAGGTATCGCAGCAGGCACTGATGTTTGTACCGGCAGCGCAGCGGCAAAATGCTGAAAAAAGCATCAGGCAGGGGCAGCAGTACTATCAGACGCTGACAGGCTGTCTGACTGCAGAAGATAAAACTGCTCTGGCCAGACACAATGACAGGATAATGCAAATTGCTAAACGTCTTGGCGGTGTAGAGCAGTTACTACCCGCCGGTGTAGCCAACTCAGGCCGTGAATGAGGCACATGAATCGACACCATTAATTACAGACATAAAATGGTAAATAATTTATGTTGTTATGCTTCAAATGAAATATTCACGACAAATATAGGGTATCTGATGAAGCGTAATTATTCTGTTTCTTGCTCTGTACTAGCGCTAGCGATGCTTGGCAGTCATACGGCAGCCGCACAGGAAGCCCCGGCTGGCTTTCTTTACGGCATAGGTGTAGGTGTTAACCAGGAGATTTACCGCGGTTACAGTAACCGCACCATACCTTTACCAATCCTGGGTTATCGGGGCGAGAAGCTGTCGGTTTATGGCCCTTTTGTCAGCTATCAGTTGGCTGAGCTTGGTAATTTCAGCGTGAGTGCAAAATTGGCACCGCGTTTTGATGGCTTCGACTCGTCCGACAGCGCGGTATTTACCGGAATGGCAAAGCGCAAAGATTCGCTGGATGGTGGTATTGCGGTGCAGTTGCGCCAGCAAGACTGGTTGCTGGAAGCCGATACGGTATTTGATTTGCTGGGCAATGCCAACGGCCAGGAGTCGACGTTGGCGGTCAGTTACAGCTACCGTTTTAACGCTGTAGTCGTTGAACCAAAATTTGCAGTCAGTTATGCCAATAGCGACCTGGTTGATTATTATTATGGTGTTCGCGAAAACGAGGCTACTACCGGGCGCTCTGCTTATAGCGCTGATGGCGCATGGAATTACACGGCAGGCTTAGCGGTTAGTACACCGCTGTTGTTCGGTGGCATGACACGATTGGGTATTGAGCACAAATGGTATGGCAGCAGTATCAGTGACAGCCCGTTAACCGATCGTGATACCGGGCTGTCGGCATTTATTTCCTGGTCGCGTTTCTTCTAAGTGCAGTTAGTTGTTACTGCTTTGGCCCGCGCAGTAAAGCTTGTACTAACTGATGCACTGCCTGCAGCTGAGGGCCATTTGTTGTTGCGTAGTCGGCTCCGGTATAGCCCCACCAATCCCAGCAGGCATTGGGGTTAAACGGGTTGATATTACTTGCCTGCGTTTGTGGGTACAAAATAACAATATTGTTGGTATCTGCGTAGTTATTTAAGCCTGTGCCTGTGGTGTACGCGTCACCGACGTTGTCTGCATTTTGCTTGCAACCGTGGAAACTAACATGCAGCTGGCATGGTTCGCCAGCGGCGCAGCGCTGCGGGATATATAAATAACCGGTTTTAGCAAGAGTGGTTGTCGCAGCTGTAGATAATTGATGTTGATTTATCTCGACAAGTTCGCCGGCGGTGGTTGCAGCTTTAGGTTTAATGTCGCCGATGAGGTGGTTAAGCAGAGCGCCTGCGGCATCGTAGTTGCAACTTGCCAGATATGGTGATTCTGACTGGCTGCAATTACCCAGGTCATTACGATCTGTCGGAAAGGTGTGCGCGAATGCTTTGTCATCGACGAACACGATATTCTCTGGTTTAACCCAGCGCTGGTACTGCAGGTATAGCAAGGCCCCCAGCTTTGGTTGTACTGTTTTATCTTCAGTGCCGTTTAAGATCCATACCTTATCATCTGCCTGTGCACTGAGCGGTGCAAGTTTGTCGGTTTCGCGTGCAGCCGTGAGGTACTGCTCTATTGCTGCAAGGTCTGGTGCGCTGGTGTCTTTGTTAAAGCAATGCTCTAATGCCAGCCCGAGGCTGTTTTGCGCACAGTACACCGGCCCGCCGGCTAACATGGCAACACCTTTGACCTGACTGGCAAATGCCTGATGATATTGACCTGCCATGTAAGCACCGCTGGATAAACCTGATACGGTAATAGTCTCATCCAGATTTAGCGTGCTTATAGCTGAATTGTTATTTGCCAGAGTAAATGAAGAAGGGGCTGACAGCAGCAGGACGGTCAGAGTGACAAAGCGCATAAAAACTCCAGAACAGTATGTGATGACAATAAATGTTGCATATAAGTAATGATGCGGCAATAAGGCTTTAGTACAGCTGGCTGTGCGTACCCAGGGGAAAATAGCTGAGTGCAATTTGCTCTTGCCGTGTCAGCTTATCTATATAATATGATGCGTTGCTTTTTAGCATCTTAACGTTGCAAAACGCCGGCTTTGTGGTTAGATTGAATAGCATCGCAAGCTGAACAACAGGAAGTCATAATGAAAAAATGGGCAAGTGCAATTATTGCGGCAACGGTGTTTTCCACAGCAGCAATGGCTAATACTCAGGATTATAAACTGGTAACTGTTGCCGGTTATCTGAATTTCTATCTGCTGAACCTTAATGCCTGTGAGGACTTCCACCCGGCGGTGCGCTCAGCTGCTTACGATGCCGAAAAAAATCTGTATCCATTTCTGGATAAACTCAGCACCAAGATGGATAAAACCGGTTCAGATAAAAAAATGGTATCTGATATCGTGATGAAAAGACGTAGTATGCTCAACGCACAGATTGCTGATGGCGACTTCACCATCGAACATTGTCAGGCGATTGTCAAAATATTGAACGAAGACGGCTTGGATAAAACGCTGTTAAGTGCGCTGGACTAAACCCGTATACAATATTCAATCCAGATAACAAAACCGCCGGCTTTAAACCGGCGGTTTTGTTATGACTGCAAAGATATATTTCTGTTACACTGTGCCGAGCTTTAGGGCGGTTTGATACCCGCCAGACAGGGAAGCAGGTGAGAAGCCTGCACTGTACCCGCAACTGTAAGATGTGCTGCAATCTATAACCACTGGCTTTGCGCTGGGAAGGATGATTGTGGGTTACCACATCAAGTCAGGATACCTGCTTAAGCTTAGCGTTATGCCTCTGTGCGGGAGCTCACAGCAGCACCATGCCATGCACTTCGCAGGCCGGCTGCTGCCTTTATCAGGAGTTGGTTTTGCTGAATGTATCTGCGGTTTCTCTTCGCTTAGACAATAAGCCTATCTTGCAGAATATTAGTTTTTCACTGCAATCAGGTGAATTTATCGGCATTATCGGGCCAAACGGCGCCGGTAAAAGCAGCCTGCTGCGTTTATTATGTAATCAGTATATCGCTGACAGTGGCGCAGTATTGCTAAAAAACGTACCGGTGCAGCAGTACAGTGCGGCAAAGCTGGCACGCACTGTGGCTGTCGTGAGTCAGAATTCCCCTCCATTGTTTAGTTTAACTGTGCACCAGGTCGCCGCTATGGGGCTTTTACCCCGCAAAAGCTGGTTTGAACTTAACAACAGTGAAGATGATGAGTGTATAAACCAGGCGTTACAAAAAGTAGGGCTGGAACATAAAACAACACAACAGGTTGATACGCTGTCAGGTGGTGAGCTGCAGCGACTTTATATTGCACGTGCTTTGGTGCAGCAGCCTGCCATACTACTGCTTGATGAACCTACGAATCATCTGGACGTAAAATTTCAACATCAGATATTGCAGTTGGTACGCGATTTGGGCATTCCGGCTTTGGCTTGTCTGCATGACTTAAATCTGGCAGCGATGTACTGCGATAAGCTGTTGTTATTGGACCAAGGAGTACAGTGTGCTTTTGGCCCGGCAGACCAGGTGCTGACCGAGGCCTTGTTGCAGCCGGTTTTTGGGATGAGCTGTCATACCTATTTACATCCGCAGCTACAGAAGCTTCAACTCACATTCTTGCCTGATGTTGGTGGTAACCGATGCTAAGACGTCATTACGGCCGTATGATGGCGGGCGCTGTTTTTTTGCTATTAGTCAGCATGCTGTTAAGCCTGACGTTTGGTAGTGTTAAGCTAAGTATCAGTGAAGTGTTTTATTTACTGTCCAACCAGGGTTTTAACCTGCCAATCAATGCCGAGTTGTTAAATACTATTGTCTGGCAAATAAGACTGCCCCGCATACTGACCGCGGTAGTAGTGGGAGCCGGTTTGGCGATTTGTGGTGCTATTTTGCAAAATGCCAGCCGCAATCCGCTGGCCGATCCTTATTTATTTGGTTTGATGGCTGGTGCTGGTCTAGGCGCCACCCTTGTCAGTGTCGTGCTGCCGCCGCAGATGGTAAGTATGGCTTTAGGTGCTTTTGCCGGTGCACTGTTTGCCGTGGCACTGGTATTTGCTGTCTGCGCAGGCCAGCGCTGGCGTAAAGTGGAAATTACCTTGCTGGCAGGCGTTGCCGTGTCTTTTATGCTAAGTGCGATAAGCAGCTTTATTTTGTATTTTGCCGAGCCTTTCGCGGCTAACCGCATCATGTTCTGGTTGATGGGGAGTTTAAGCCGCACAGACTGGCATAGCGTTGCGCTGTTGGCACCGGTGACGTTAATAGTACTGCTGTTGGCACTGGCGCTTCGCAGACAGCTGGATGCGTTACTGTTTAGTGATGAAAGTGCACGTACGCTTGGTGTGAATACATTACGGTTGCGTCTGACATTGTTACTGGCAACGGCGTTACTGACCGCATGTATCGTATCGCAATGCGGAGGCATAGCCTTTGTCGGTCTGATGGTGCCGCATATTGTCAGGCATTTTTTTGGTGTAACGTCGGTGCGCTTGTTATTGGGCTCGGCAGTGGTTGGTGCCTTGTTTATGATTTGGGTTGATAATCTGGCCCGCTTAATTTTGCCTCAGCAGGAAATTCCACTGGGGGTTATTACCTCGCTGGCTGGCAGCGTCTTCTTTTTACTTATAATGCGCCGGCAACGGCTATAGCGATAACTCATGAGCTCAGAACAGCAGAAACAACAACGTCACCGTGAAAGGCAACAGCGCCTGAAAGTGCAGGTTGACAGCGCCATCGCTGCAGCAACAGAAGACAAAGGTTTATTACTGGTGATAACGGGTAACGGCAAAGGTAAATCAACGTCAGGTTTTGGCACTGTCGCCCGCGCAGTCGGGCATGGTCAGAAAGCCGCAGTAGCGCAGTTTATAAAGGGAAACTGGGATTGTGGTGAACGGAACTTGCTGCAACAACATGGTGTACAGTTTGCGGTTATGGCAACCGGTTTTACCTGGGATACGCAGGATAAAACGGCTGATACAGCTGCTGCTGAGCTGGTGTGGCAACAGGCAGAGCAGTTTTTAGCCGATGATGCTATCGATCTGGTGCTGCTTGACGAGCTCACTTATATGATTAGTTATCATTACATCGAACTGGACCGGATAGAGCGGGCATTACTGTCTCGTCCTGCGACTCAGCATGTGGTAATAACAGGCCGCGCCTGCCACCGGCGATTGATTGAGCTGGCAGATACCGTCAGTGAAGTACAAAACGTAAAGCATGCATTTGACAGCGGTGTGAAAGCGCAGAAAGGAGTGGATTGGTGATGCGCTGGTTGATGTTGATACTGTTGATAAACAGCAGCTTGGCGTGGGCAGAGCAGCGCATTATTGCATTAGCACCACATATTACTGAAATGTTGTATGCCATTGGTGCAGGTGACAGGCTGGTTGCGGTGAGTGATTACAGTGATTATCCGGAACAGGCTGCTGAGCTTCCCAGTGTGGCAAACTATGCCAGTATTAATATTGAAGCCGTGCTGGCGTTGCAGCCTGATCTGGTTATTGCGTGGCGTACCGGCAATCCGCAGGCTGATGTCAAACGTCTGCAGCAGCTGGGTATCGAAGTTGCATTCTCAGATCCTTTGACACTGGATGATATTGCTGAAGAGTTAATAATGCTGGGCAAGCTTACCGGATTGCAATCTCTGGCGCAGCAGCAGGCGGAGCAATTTAAGGCGCAGTTGAATCAACTGCGGCAGCAATATCAGCATAAAACGCCGGTAACGGTTTTTTTTGCTATGGGAACCACGCCGTTGAGCACCGTAGCGAACAATGCCTGGCCGCAACAGATATTAGCGCTGTGTCGGGCTGAAAATCCGTTTGCAAAGGTGAAAGGTGATTATCCGCAAGTGGGTATTGAGCAAGTGTTACTGACCCAGCCGGAGGTGATTATTCAGCCCGCAGGCCAGGGGCGCAGTGCTGATTTTCGCTTTTGGAAACCATTTCAGACCTTGCCAGCGGTGAAAGCGGGACATTTTCTAACCGTAAATGCAGATTATCTGTTCCGTACTACCCCCCGCACGCTGCTGGGTATTCAGCAACTCTGCCAGGGGGTCGATCATTACCGCTGATCAGCTGGCAATACTACTCATCAGTTCATTAGCCCGGCGCATTAAGCGCTCAGCCGTGCGTACCTGATTAGATTGCAATAGCTCGCCCGACAAACTCAAATACTTATCCGCCAGTTTTCGTCGCAGCGATACATGTAGCGAGAAGTCTGCCGGTACCAGGCTATTATAATGCTGTAGTTTGTCATAAACCGCATCGATTTCAGCTGCCTTAATACTGGCGCCAAGCTCGTTCTCAAGTAACGAGAAGCTGTGCTTGTAAAACACTTCAGCGGCTTGATAGGGAAATTCAGCGTCATTACCTGATGCAACACTTTGTTCATATAGTGTCATGGCATCTACAGCTGCCGCGAGTTGTTGCCCTTGTGTAACCAACGGCGCTGTCAGCTCATTACTGGCAAACAACAGCTGGCCCACTTTAATCAGCTGTTGCAAAGCCTGTGCATTGTTCGTTGCTACGGCATCGTTAAATGCAGCGATATAAGCGTCGCTCTCTGCGCTGTCCGGTATAATTTTGTAGCGGCTATCTATGCGCTGCAGCTCTGTGTGTATAGTAAAAGGATCCGGTGCATCACTTTGCACCTGGTACTGCTGATTAATCAATAACTGGTTAAGCTGGGCACGCAGTACTTCAATAGCGGTTTGTTTACTGCGCTGCATATTGTTGCTGAGCTCGGCCAGATAATGCGAGTCAGGGTACAAGGTTTTAGCTTGTGCCAGAATACGTTCAATTTCCGGATAATTAGGGTAGGTAAAACCTCTGTCACTGATAAGCTGATCAACTTGTTGTTCAAAATGGGTCAGAATGCGGTTTTGCTGCAAGCGAAGCAGGGCTTCGTGCGGTATTGCCCGCTCGGTTGATTCCGTCACTGCTGCAAGCACTTCAGCAGGCGAGGCGTCAAACAGACGTTGAAATTGTTGCTGCTGCGCGTCAAGCAATGCCGTTTTTTGCTCAAACTGCTCTACCACTCTTTGTTGCTGCTGATAATAATGCCAGCCACCCCAGGCGAGCATTATAACCGCTGCTGCAACAGCGGCAGATTGCCACAGCTGTTGCGTGAAGCGTTGCATCAGTTCTGTAATAGAAGTGTTGCGTAGTTTTGTGTCGAATTGTAGTGCCCGTTTAAGCGTAAGCCACTGTAACAGGTTGATGTGTGCCGGTTTCGTCGCTTGTTTATTTTGTGCTGCAGCTTTATCGGCAGGTAGCCGCTCGAACGGGTGTTTGCTGGTCAGCAGTTCATAACTTAAGCAAGCGAATGAAAATAAATCATCCGCAACACAGGGCGTATTACCAGCCAAAAGCTGAGGGCTGGCATAAGCCGGCGTGTAGCCACTTAACGGCGCAGTCTGGCTTTGCTGTTCAGCAGCATAAATATCGTGATTCAGTTGCAGCGTTTGCGACACGCCAAAGTCCAACACTTTTACTACACCTGCGCGATTGACCATAATATTGGCTGGCTTCAGATCCGCATGCACGATACCTATCTGGTGCGCATAATTTAGCGCATCAGCGATCTGTTGCAGTAAATTGCAAGCAGACTTTAACGGTAAACCTTTGGGTTTATAACGTTTAATAACCTGCTCAAGGCTCTCGCCGTCAAGAAACTCCATCACAATAAAATGGTGCTGTTGATCACTGTCGACGTCAAACACCCGCACTATATTAGGATGTGAAAGTTGCTGTGTTTTATGTGCTTCCTGCAGCAAGAGTTGCAGCGCTTCGGGTTGGTTAACATACTGTGGCTGAAGTACCTTAATAGCGACAGTGCAGTCTGCCACGCCTGCTTTTTGTAAAAAGGTATCCGTAGCGCGGTAGATATCGCTCATACCGCCGGAGCCAATTTTAGTCTCCAGTAAGTAACGCTGCTTTATCAGCATTCCATCGACTACGGCTGTCTGTGATGCCGTGGCTATCGGGCTTTTGGGTTTGCCTGCCTTCACTGCATAGCGTGTTTTATCAGCATCATCTGCTGTTGTCTCTTGTGCACTGGCCGGGTCCTGAACAGTCATATTCTACTCCTTGTTAAGCATGGCAGCAGTGGATGTTACCTTTTAAACCTTAAATAATTGTCAATTATTTCACAATAAGGGTGAGTTATCACGCTATTGTTTGCTTTATTGTTAAATCAATGTCTATTGACGTTGCAGTTAAATTAACTTAACCTTCACGACCGATTTATGGTAAATAAATTGTGATTATGCTGACAGGCAGGAGTGTAATGTGGGGCAGAGGGATATGTTACTTGAATTGTCAGTGCTGAGTTACCACCGCCTTTCACCCAGACAGGTTGCGGTTAAACGTTTTGATGCAGCCGGTGGTAGTTTAGGACGCTCTGAACAGGCAGACTGGTATCTGCCGGATCCGGAACGCGTCGTCTCAGGTGTGCATGCATTGATAAGTTACATCAATGATGCTTTTACCATCACGGATAAATCTACCAACGGTTTGTTTGTTAATCGCGCAGTTGAGGCCTTAGGCGCAGGAAACCAGCATGTATTGCAGCATGGTGATGTACTGAGCATGGGGGATTATGAAATTCAGGTGGCACTGATTGATGCAATGCCGCCAGAACATACTACGTCGAATGAACATCCGCGGCCGGTTACGTCATTTGAAGCTACACCGCCGAATAGCAGTAAGGGCGTGACTGAACATGCTGCCGGTCTGTCTATTGCTGATGTGGCGGCTGATATTTTCGGCGGTGCTGACAATGTGGTCAGTACCAGCAGAAACAAACATTCTGAGCCGGAGCTGACGTTGGATGATCATTTTCTCGCACCGTCTGCTCTTATTCCGGATGATTGGGCATCTGAGTGGCAAGCCACTGATAAAACACCGGTTAGAGAGGTGAGCACATCTTCTATTACCAGCAAGGTGGTTGACGAAAAAATTACCGGCTCGGAGCCTGCACAACAATGTCTGCAGGCCTTTCTTAAAGGGCTTGGCGTGCAGGAGTCAGACCCGCGTTTAACCGCTTCCGCGCAGTGGTGGGAGACACTTGGTCAGGCCTTGCAGCAATCTCTGCAAGGTGTCATCGGCGTTATGCGGGAGCGCTCCAATGTTAAAAATACTTTCCGGGTAAATCAGACTACGTTTCAGCAACGTGAAAATAATCCATTGAAGTTTTCAGCCAACACTGAAGAGGCTTTTCACAATCTGTTTAATCGCAAAGGTGCCAGCTTTATGCCCGCCAGGCAAGCAATCGCTGAAGCCTTTGCTGATATCAGCCGGCATGAAGCCGCTATTCTCGCCGGTACCGCGGGCGCTATGACGGGGTTACTGACACAGCTGTCTCCGGCCAGGATTGAAGCATCTGATTTCGGTGGCAGTTTTGTCGATAAGGTCAATCCTGCTCAGCGTCAGGCCAGACTGTGGAGTCGATACAAAGCTCTGCACTCTGAGCTGGTAGCAGAAGCCAATAAAAAAGATAAACAAGGGGTTAATGACGATTTTATTAGCGCCTATGAAGCCAGTCTGCAGAAAAAGCAGAATAAATAAGCTGCAGGACATAACAATACCGTCAGGAGTGGTAGCGATGAAATTTTTAAGAACACTGATACTTGTCTGTATAAGCATGGTTGTGTTGTCTGGTTGCCAGGCGGTATATGCAACCTTTCCGCCCTCGACCAAGCTGCATTTTCGGGTTGCTTCAGATATTAACCCTGATTTTGATGGCAGACCGTCACCGGTGATCATCAAAGTGTATGAGCTGGCATCGAAAACTGTTTTCGAAAATCAGGACTTTTTTGCGCTGTATGACAGTCCTGAAACCATTTTGCGTACAGACTTGTTAAAGAAAGATGAGCTGGTATTTGAACCGGGCCAGCGCAATGAGTATCGCATGGCGCTGCAGCCTGCCACTAAGGCAGTGGCTATAGTGGCTGCCTATCGCGATATAGAGGGCGCAAGGTGGCGCGCAGTTGTGGATGTTAAACCAACCGGATACGACGATTTTTATGTCTATGTGGATAAATTAGCGGTGTATATCCGTGAACATGACTTAGAGCGTAAACAGTAAATGTCTGTGTTGGGGAAGTATATAAATGAGTGACTTTAGCCGCGTTGCATGGTCTGAAGGGTTATTTCTGCGCCCACAGCATTTTCAGCAGCAGGAACGCTATTTTGAATACGTTCGCCAGCAGCAGACGGCAATGCAGTTGCCATACTGTTGGGGGATACGCCTGCAGAGCATTGATCAACAGAGCCTGAAGTTTGGTCAGTTCGCCCTGGCTGAACTTGAGGCGGTGCTGGCCGATGGTACAGTGCTGCAGCTGCCCGCTGTAGAACAGTTGCCTGCACCTGTCCAGATACCGAAGTCTTGCCGCGATCAGCTGGTTTATCTGTGTTTACCGGTAAATAAAGCCAGTGGGCAGAACATCAGCAACGATAAAGACCGGATCTGTCGCTTTGGCTATACCGACCACAGCATAACCGATAACAGTCTGGCAGAAGAGGCCACCGAAATACTGCAGTTAGCCAAGTTACAACTGCAATTTAAGCTGGAATCTGAAGACCGCGGTGGCTTTATTTGCCTGCCGGTAGCTCGTATTCGTGAAGTATCTGAGCAAGGCGAAGTTAAGCTGGTGAAAAAGTTTATCCCGCCTTTACTCGATATTCAGCAAGACGGTGAACTGACTGCTTTTGTCAACGAAGCTCTGGGCATGCTGTGCCAGCGGGCTGACGCGCTGGCAGATCGTCTGGGTAAGGGGCAGGGAACGGCTAATTCTATTGCAGATTTTCTGATGCTGCAGGTATTAAACCGTTATGAACCGGTACTGCGGCATCTGAAAACAGGTGTGCTGGAGCATCCGCTTAACCTGTACCGGCTGATTGTCAGTATGCTTGGGGAACTCGCCACTTTTACTTCACGCCAAAAACGCCCGCCGCAGTTTCCTGCATATCAGCATGACGACTTAACGATGGTGTTTGGCAATCTTGGCGTCATTCTGAATCAGACTTTAAGTGTGGTTCTTGAACAAACGGCTCAGGCCTTGCCTCTAGAGCAAGCCAAGTTTGGCATTCTGGTGTCGCCACTGACAGATAAAACCTTATTGGAGTACGCGCAGTTCGTACTGGCCGTGTCGGCAGACTTACCGGCAGATGACATTCGTAAGCACCTGCCTGCCAGACTGAAGATTGGCCCGGTAGAACATATCCGTGAGCTGGTGAATAACCAACTGCCAGGTATTGCTGTGACCGGCTTGCCTGTCGCACCGAGACAGGTACCGTACCACGCCGGATATCATTATTTTCAGCTGGACAAAGGCAGTATTTATTGGGAACGCCTGGCAAACAGTGGTGGGCTGGCATTGCATTTGTCCGGCAATTACCCGGGTTTAAAAATAGAGCTGTGGGCCATTAAGTCGTAACAGTGTA
Organism: Rheinheimera aquimaris; assembly: GCF_020531985.1. Lineage (GTDB taxonomy): Bacteria > Pseudomonadota > Gammaproteobacteria > Enterobacterales > Alteromonadaceae > Alishewanella > Alishewanella aquimaris. The sequence goes on from NZ_JAJAVQ010000001.1 coordinate 48,381, forward strand.
CCTCTCTGATAATTAATATGGATAGCGAACAATGTCAGATAAAACCGTGATGAAACCACGACCTGGAGGTAAAGCCCCGGCCAAAGCTATTGCTCCGGTCAGCGGGCAGCACCATACCGGTGACAACGACAAAACCAGAATATCTGCTAATGCACTGCACACTGATAATCAGCAACGACTGCAGGTACTTTCCATCAGCGATAACATTCTGATAGATGAAGCCGGTGCGTTGTTTTCTCTGGTATCGCCAATACGCCACACCAAACAGCACGCAGATGTCGCAGGACTTAAAACACAGTGCGTACAGCTTATCAGCCAGTATGAGCAGCAGCTGCGTAACAAAGGCATCTCTGCAGAGCTGATTGAAAAAGCCCGTTACTGCATGTGTTCTTTTATTGATGAAACGGTGCTTAACACCAGTTGGGGCGGCAACAGCGAATGGGCGACGGAGAGCCTACTGTCTACTTTTCATAATGAAACCTTTGGTGGTGAGTACTTTTTTACGTTGCTTGATAACGCCATTGCTTCGCCAAAAGAGCATCTGTTGTTACTGGAGTTGCAGTATTTGTGTCTGTCATTTGGCTTTGTCGGCAAAATGCGGATTGAAGAGCGTGGTTATGAAAAGCTCGAAGGGTTTCGTGAACGTGCGTATAAAGCCATTCGCTCACAGCGCGGTGAACCGGCCCGTGAACTCTCGCCAGGCTGGCGCAGTCAGGTTGTCGCTGCCAATCAGCTCAGGGCGGAATTTCCACTGTGGGTAATTTGTTCTGTCGTTGCGGCAGTGCTGCTTGGTTGCTACATGTATTTGAATTATCAGATCAACAGTTATTCGGATCAGGTGAGCAGGCAACTGAATAATTTAATCGTCTGGCAACAGGACACCCCTCAACCGGCAACAGCAAAAGTGAAACAGGATGCAATCCGGCTGCAGCAACTGTTACAGACCGAAATTCGTCGTGAGTTACTTGATGTTATCGAATTGCCTGACAGGGTTCGGATCCGGGTGGGGCTTGATCAGTCTTTTAGTCCTGGCAGTACCGGCATTAATGAAGGTTTTCAGCCGATCGCAGTGAAAATAGCCCGTGCTCTCGAGGGTACTGAGGGCCGTATTCTGGTCAGCGGATACACGGACGACTTACCGATTTTCACCAGCAAATATCCGTCTAACTGGCACTTGTCGCTGGCCCGGGCCAATGCAATGTCAGATGCATTGGCATCCGGCGCCAATTTACATGGGCGCTTGTGGCCTGAAGGACATGGTGACGCCAACCCGATAGCACCGAATGACAGCGCACAGAACCGGGCGCTGAACCGGCGTGTTGAAATTGACCTGCTACCGTAGCGCCTGAAACAAAGGAAGTGTTATGAAAGTTAAAGCTGTGCTGCAGCCTGTCATGGCAGTGCTTAAATCCAGTCTGTTTATTACTATTGTCGGCCTGCTGGCGCTGGCACTGTTAATCTGGTTTGGCGGCCCGTTACTGGCGATTGCCGGCTATGAGCCTCTGGCGAGCAGCAGTGCCCGTCTACTGACATTACTCATTATCGCTATGCTGTGGGGCGGGAGTCACTATATTAAAGGCTTACGCGAGAACCGCTCGAACCGCCAGGCAGTGGATACCTTGCTAAACGGTGAAGAGCATCAACAGCATGATGAGCTGGCAAAACGCGATATAGAAGTGCTGCGCCAAAGGATGCAAAAGGCTCTGGATATTTTAAAACACGCGCGTTTTGGTAAGGCCCGTGATATTTACCAGTTGCCTTGGTATATGCTGATTGGCCCGCCGGGTTCAGGTAAAACAACGGCATTGCACAATTCTGGTCTGGAGTTTCCATTAAAAGAGCATATGGGGGCCGATGCTATTGAAGGTATCGGCGGTACCCGCCAGTGTGACTGGTGGTTCACTAACCGTGCTGTACTGATTGATACCGCTGGGCGCTACACTACTCAGGACAGCCATGCAGCCCAGGATTCTACCGCATGGCAGGGTTTTTTGGGCCTGTTACGCAAACACAGGCCACGCCGGCCAATTAATGGTGTCATTGTGTTTGTCAGTTTGGCCGACTTGCTTAATCAAACCCGTACCGAGCGTAACTTACATGCCCGGGCTATCAAGCAGCGCGTGCAAGAGTTACAGAACCAGCTTGGTATGACGTTTCCTGTGTACGTTATGTTCACAAAAGCAGATTTAATTGCTGGCTTTACCGAGTTTTTTGCTCATCTGAGTGAAGAAGAGCGGGAACAGGTCTGGGGGATGACATTCAATGCGGTCGCTGATGACGCAGAAAAAGGTGTGGTTTCGCAGTTTAATAAAGAGTTTCACGCCATGATTAATCGCCTGACTCAGCGGTTGTTCAGTCGCTTACAGTATGAGCACGATCAGGAAAACAGGGCAGCGATTTACGAATTTCCGAGGCAGTTAAGATTACTGCAAAGTGCCGCTGATGATTTTCTCAAAGAAATATTTGCGCCTAATCCCTTTGAAAAACCAACCATGTTAAGAGGTGTATATATTGCCAGCGCAACGCAGGAAGGTGTGCCGATAGATCGAGTGATGTCACAGCTTGGCTCCAACTTTGGCCTGGCGGAACCGCCACTGCGTCGTCAGACCGGCGAGGGTAAGGGATACTTTATTAAGCGTTTCTTTGAGGAAATTGTTATCCCTGAACGGGAACTGGCATCAGTGAATCTGCGGCATAAGAACCGTCATCGCTGGATAAGGCGGTCTGTGTTGGCGGGTACCGCTTTGTCCTCAGTCTGGCTATTGTTCGCCTGGGCTGGCAGTTATAGCTGGAATACCACTCTGGTCGATACGGTTAGTAAAGATATTGAAAATTATCAGAGTCTTACAGAAAAAAGCTCTACAGAGCAGGATGTGGTTGCACTTAATGACCGGCTGAATTTATTACGTGATTTGCCTGCTGGCTATTCCGGTGTTCTGCCTACTGATGGCCCTAAAAATCTTGGTTTATATCAAGGGGATAAGTTGGGGCAGGCGGGTAAGAGTGCCTACCAGCATGGTCTTTACCATAGTTTTGTCCCCTTTGTGTTACAGAGTCTGACAGCTGAAATGCAGGTAAATGCACAGCACAGAGATTATCTGTATGAAACACTGAAAACGTATCTGATGCTGTTTAAACCTGAACACTTTGACGCTGAACAGATCAGTTCCTGGTTTGCACTCTACGTGGAACGCCGTTTTGCCGGCGACGTAAACCAGCCGCTGAGACTGTCATTACAGAATCATCTGCAGGCTTTATTGGAAAACGGCGTTAAAGGCGCGACGTACAGTGAAGATGCAGTAATAGCCGCCCGCGATTTGTTGTTGACGGTTCCGTTAGCTGAGCGGGCTTATCAGCGCATCCGTACAGAACTGATTAAAAGTCATATCCCTGACTTTAAACTGGTAGATGTGTTGGGAACCGACGGCGTTAAAATAGTCCAGCGTAAAAGTGGGCTCTCATTGCAGGAAGGTATCCCCGGTTTATACACATACAAAGGGTTCCACGGCCTGTTTAACGTTGAAAAACGCCGGATTATCCGCAGTTTAATGGAAGACAGTTGGGTTTATGGCGAAGCACTTGGAACTGATGACAACCCAGCTGATTCGAGCTTGTCTGAGCAGGTCACAGAGCGATATCTGCGGGATTATGCGTATCAGTGGCAGCAATTACTGGACGACATCAGTATCGCGTCAGTCAATGATGTAGAGCAGGGCGTTTTCGTAACAAAGGTACTGTCGGGCCCTGAGCAGCCCATTCAGAGCATTATCAGAGCCGTGCAGCAAAATGTGCGGCTGACCAGTTTGCCGGAGTCTGCCGAAGCGAAGCTGGCGACTGATGTGGCCGGTAAGGTCGCAGAAACACAGTTTTCCGGACAAAAAGCAAGGTTAGACCGTTTACTGCCAGACAATATGTCCGCGTTATCTCAACAACTGCCAGGCAAAGAAGTGGAGCTGGCGTTCACTGAGCTGCTGAATATCAGTGATGCTCAGCTGGAGCAAATCGGTCAAACCAGCCGTATGTATCATCAGTATCTGGAACGGTTGTATATGCCAGGAGGCATGGCCCGTCAGGCTTATGTTAATCAGCTGGATGGCGAGGGTGGAAACGAGCTTAGTATGGCGCTACGGCGTCTGAAGAGCGATATCCCTTCTCCTTTTGCTGATTGGTTAGGCAATCTGTCGGCTGATACCGGTAAACTGTTTGCAAAAGGTAGTCGCCAGCACATAAATGAAGCCTGGCAAGGCACGGTTTTGGCGGAGTACAAGCGCGCTATTGCCGGTCGCTATCCACTGGAGCGTCGCAGTGCCAATGACATTAAACTGCGCGATTTTGAGCGTTTCTTTGGTTACGATGGCACACTTGATAACTTTTTCAAAGATTACCTGCGTCCCTTTGTAAATACCAGCCGCACTAACTGGACGTTTAAGAAAGACATAGGTCTGGATCATAGTGTTCTGAATACTTTCCAGGCTGCTGCTCAGATCCGGGCGGCGTTTTTTGAAACCGGCAGCCAGAAGCTGAAAGTAGGTTTTAGCCTGCGGCCTGTTTATCTTGATCGCCATATCACACACCTGTTACTGGAACTTGATGGCCAGGAGTTATCTTATCGGCACGGCCCGACACGTTCGCGGCAGTTTTTCTGGCCCGGAGACAGAAATAAGCTGGAAACCAGACTGGTGTTTACCCCGGCCAACTCAGGTTTACCCTCTAATGTCAGTCATGCCGGTGAGTGGTCCTGGTTCCGCTTTCTTGATGAGCTGACACAAGCCAGGCCGCAAACCCGGACAGATAAAATTTTACATCTGGCGGTGCAGGGCAATAAAGCCCGGGTCGAGCTGGTGCCTGATACAGTCAATAACCCTTTCTGGAATAGTGCATTGGAGACGTTCAGTTGTCCGGCAAGTTTATAAATGAGATAGGTATTTGCGGCAAGATCCCCAGTCGTGGCGATTTTCTTGCTCAAGGATTAGCAGCCGGTTTTGTCGACAGCTGGAACGAATGGTTACAGGCTGTAATGGCAGTTAGTCGTGAGCAGTTGGGGCGGCAATGGCTGGAAAGCTATCTGATCAGCCCGGTATGGCATTTTGCGCTGTCCGCTGGTGTGTGTGGTAATGACGCGGTGATGGGCTGCCTTATGCCAAGCGTTGATCAGGTAGGCCGGCATTTCCCATTTACCCTGGCCAGGGTTATGTCATGCACTCCGGTGCATGCCCGGTTGCAGGATAACTGGAGCGCCGTATTACAACAACAGGCTCTGTTAACTCTGGAGGATGATTTTAGCTTTGACCTCTGGCTTAGCAGATTGCAACAGGCGGAAATTAGTTGGCCAGAGAAGCAGCAAATTACGGCGCCGGTAATGCCACAAGCGCAGGGACGTCCAGCCTGGGTGATCAAGAGTAATAGTGAGCCTGATGCGATGTCCTTGTTACACCATAGTTACCGGCAGCAGTTTGAGCGCTATTGCCTGTGGTGGACTGACGGCTCTGAGCAGGTTCCAGCCTGTACTTTGGTCAGTAATGGTTTACCTCAGGTCAGCCAGTATGCAGCAATGCTTAACGGCGATTGGCAACGCTGGCACTGGCAGTGTGCAGAGATTAATGATAGCGGAATTGTATAACGATGAGACAAGTTGTATCCCACGCACAGACCCATAAAGGCCTGGTCAGAAAATGTAACGAAGATGCTTGTCTTGATATGGCGGATAGCGGAGTCTGGCTGGTTGCCGATGGCATGGGCGGGCATGCAGCCGGCGATATTGCCAGCCAATTGGTTGTTGATACGGTAAAGGTTGCAGTACAGCGAACCGGCGACATATCGCTGCAGTTGCTGACGGAGTCATTACAACAGGCGAATGACGAGTTATGCCATTACAGCGCCAGGAATCTGCAAGGGCGCACCGCGGGCTCTACAGTTGTGATGCTTATGATAGACAAACTGCATTACCATTTTCTCTGGGCGGGAGATAGCCGCGGATATTTGCTGCGTAATAATGTTCTGCGCCAGGTTACGCGTGATCATTCTCAGGTCAATGAAATGGTTGATGAAGGATTGATTGATAGCAGTGAAGCAGAACAGCATGAGCTGGCCAACGTGATAACACGTGCTGTAGGCGTAGACCCCAATCTGACCGTGGATGTCATTAGCGGTGTGTGGCAGCCGGGAGATCTATTCTTGCTCTGCAGCGACGGACTTAACAAGGAGTTGAGTGACGAAGAGATTTGTCATTATCTGACACATAACAATATTGCCGAGGCCAACAGGGCGTTGCTGCATTCCACTCTGGTTGCGGGGGCAAGAGATAACGTCACTTGCATCCTGATAAAGGTTGATGTGAATTCCGACAATGTTAACGAAAAAGATAAAACGATACCAATTTATATTAAAAATTAGGAAAAGTGACTTAATTGTTGTTATTAATAAAACAATAAAGTAACATAATTCGCTGGAAAACGTCTCATTCTGGTTGTTGTGATGGAATACAGTGAATTAATTGATTTTGATATGTTAATTAATGCGGTTGATGCCAGTGCACCCGCAGGCATTGATCCGCGTAGTGATATTTCGCCCACATCTCAGTATTACCAGTTGAAAGATATTCGCGGTCAGGCCAGAGCTAACGAGCGGGCGTTACTCGCCGAAGATGAAGATTTCCAGGCGCTGATCTCCGATTGGCGCCCACTTAGCGAAAAAATCCCTCAGGTGTTATGCAGCAGTACCAAAGATCTTGAGTATGCCGCCTGGCTGATTGAGGCACTGTGCCGTACTCATGGTTTTGCCGGTCTTGCCGCAGGCTTTAAAGCAACCCGCTTACTGATAGAGCATTTTTGGACTTGTCTGTATCCACTGCCAGATGAAGACGGCATGGAGATGCGTATTGCACCTCTGATTGGCTTGAACGGTTATGAGGGAGATGGTGCTCTTATCACTCCCATTCTGAGTATCCCGCTCACTGATGTAACAGCACACGGTCAGTTTGCCTGCTGGCAATACGAACGTGCGGCTGACATTTCACGCAAGGATGAAAAACGTCAGAAACAAAAAGCCGATGCGGGTATCGCCAGCCTGGAGCAAGTGAAAAGTGCAGTTGCAGAGACGCCCGCTGCGTTTTATCAGCACCTCAAAGCGCAGATTGACGATGCTATCGCAGAGTTTGCTTTGCTGTCTCAAGCGATGGATGAGGCTATGGGAGGAGAACCCCAGCCGACCAGTGCAATTAGCAAAGCTCTGCAAAAATGCCTTGATGCAGTTAATTATCTGGCGGCAGACAAGCTGGCAGTTCAGGCGGCAGCTGTCACATTACAGAGTGAAGCTGACAGTGATACAGAAGCTGACCCTGTTCAGCGGCAGGTTCAGAGTCGTGAACAAGTGCTGTATAGCCTGAAACAGGCGGCTGAATTTTTCCGTAAAACTGAACCTCATTCACCAATTTCGTACGCACTTGAACAGGTAGTTCACTGGAGTGGGCTCAGCTTGCCTGAGCTGCTGCAGGAGCTGATCGACGATAACAACAGCCGTAATCATTATTTCCGGTTAGCGGGGATCCCGCAGAAAAGCAGTAGCTGATAAACCGGTACCAACAGGCGTAAATAACAGCTGAGTAACAGGAGAAAGTCAATGGAAAGTATTCACAGTAAGTTGTCCCGGGTGCGTAAGCCCCGAGTGCATATTACATATGACGTAGAGACAGAAGGAGCTGCGGTTAAGAAAGAGTTGCCTTTTGTTGTCGGCGTGATGGGTGATTTTGCCGGGCAGAACACCGAGGCATTAAAGCCGTTAAAAGACCGTCGTTTTGTGCAGATTGACCGCGATAACTTTGATGAAGTGTTAAAGCGGATGAATCCTAAGCTGAATTTCAAAGTTGAAAACAAGTTGGCCGGTGATGGCAGTGAGTTCAGTGTAGACCTTCAGTTTAAATCGATGCAGGACTTTGAACCAGCTGCAATTGTCAAGCAGGTTGAGCCTTTAGACAAGCTGATGGCGACTCGCAATAAGCTGCGGGACCTGATGACAAAAATCGATCGTTCAGAAGAGCTTGAGAATATTCTGGAACGGGTATTAAACAACAATGAAGATCTGCAAAAGCTGGCGCAGGATCTTAGCATAGAGGACAAATAATATGAGTACGGAAGCTTTACTCGAGCAGCATGATAATGCTCAGACTGCCTCCAGCTCGTTGCTGGAGCAAGCCATAGGTGCCACCAAGCAAACTGATGCGTCACGTGCAGAAGAGTTGCTGCGTACCTTGACTGAAGAAGCTTTAAGCGGAACCGTAAGCTGGAACAAGAATCTGACAGTGACGTTTAATGAAGCGATTAACCGGCTGGATCAACTGATTTCTGAACAATTGGCTGTCATCATGCACACCCCGGCGTTTCAGAAGTTAGAGGGCAGCTGGCGTGGTCTGAATCACCTGGTGATGAATTCAGAAACCAGCGCTTCGCTTAAAATCCGCATGATCAGTATGAGCAAAAAAGAGCTCTACAAAGATTTGAGCAAAGCGGTGGAGTTTGATCAAAGCCAAACGTTTAAAAAGGTTTATGAGTCCGAGTTTGGTACGCCGGGTGGTGAGCCTTATGGTGCCATTATTGGTGACTATGAATTTACCAATCACCCGGAAGATATTGAAACACTGACGTATATGTCAAACGTTGCGGCGGCTGGTTTTTGTCCGTTTATTTCAGCATCAGCGCCTGCGCTGTTCGGTTTTGATGACTGGACAGAATTATCTAAACCTCGCGATCTGGAAAAAATCTTTGAATCGCTGGAATACACCAAATGGCGCTCTTTCCGTGACAGTGATGATTCACGTTTTGTGACACTGACCATGCCACGCGTTCTGGCGCGTTTACCTTATGGTTCGGCAACAGCGCCGATAGAAGAATTTGGCTTTGAAGAATTTGAACTTGACGGCCAAAAAGGCGTGGCGAAAACCACAAACCATTCAGACTATTGCTGGATGAACGCAGCCTACGTTATGGGAACCAAGCTTACCAATGCGTTTGCTCAGTACGGTTTCTGTACAGCCATCCGCGGTGCTGAAGGCGGTGGTAAAGTTGAAGGTTTGCCCAGCCACATTTTCATGAGTGATGACGGTGATCCGGATCTGAAGTGTCCGACCGAAATTGGTATTACCGACAGACGCGAAGCTGAACTTGGGAAAATGGGCTTTTTACCGCTGTGTCACTACAAGAATACTGATTACGCAGTATTTTTTGGCGCCCAGACGGCACAAAAGCCGAAAAAGTATGACACGCCGGAAGCCACAGCAAACGCGGCAATTTCGGCACGTTTGCCTTATCTGATGGCGACATCGCGTTTTGCACATTATCTGAAAGTGTTAGCCCGCGATAAAATCGGTAGCTTTATGGAAGCAGAGGATGTTGAGGTCTGGCTGAATCGCTGGATCCTGAACTATGTGAATGCGTCAGAGGGCAGTGGTCAGGAAGTCCGTGCCCGATATCCACTGGCCGATGCCAAGGTTCAGGTACGTGAAATTCCCGGCCGGCCGGGCTCTTACAATGCAGTAGCATGGCTAAGGCCTTGGTTACAGTTGGAAGAGCTGTCTACATCGCTGCGTCTGGTAGCGAAAATTCCCGAAATGGGTAGTTAATGCCTGTGGCCTGCAAGCACACTCATCCCCGTGTGTTTGCAGGCTGACAGGTTTTCAATTGCAGGTAAGCAATCGAGGATGTCATGGCAGACGCGGTAAAATTTGTATCAGCAGATGTTTTTACGCAAACAGCAGCGTCGGATCAGCATGAAAGTGCGTTTACTCAACCGGTCTATACGCGGTTAGAGCGTAGTGGTGTGCTGGCACGTTTTTTACGAGAGACTGACCCGCTGACTGCCATTTTATATTGGCTGGAGCATGTAGCCGGCATCAGAGCAAGCGGAACTCAAGCCGTTAGTGCAATGCTGTGCCGTGCCATTGCAGATATTGACCGGCTAATTAACCTTCAGCTTAACGATATTATCCATCACGCCCAGCTGCAACAGCTTGAAGCGAGCTGGCGCGGGGTGCTCTATCTGACAGAGCAGACTGAACGGCACGATCGGGAGCAAAAAATCAAAGTAAAACTGCTGTCGTTGTCCTGGCTGGAACTGAGTAAAGATATCACCCGGGCAATTGACTTTGATCAGAGCGATTTTTTTAAGCTGATATACGACAACGAGTTTGATATGCCGGGCGGCGAGCCGTTTGGGGTATTGATTGGTGACTACCAGATAAGCCATCAGATCCGCCCGGGGCAACTGGTAAATGATCTTGATACGCTAAAAGAAGTCGCCAGAACGGCAGCTGCTGCCTTTGCACCTTTTATCTGTTCGGCACATCCGTCATTGTTTGGTGTTGACCATTTTTCTGAGCTGGGTCTGGTTGCTGACATCGGTAGTCAGTTTAAGCAGCCAGAGTATGTTAAGTGGCGTGCGCTGCGTGCCATGGAAGATGCCCGTTTTCTCGGGGTTGTTCTGCCGCAAATCTTAATGCGCAGTCCTTATAAGGATGATGGTTCCCGTAGTGAGAGTTTTGTCTTCAAAGAGGCGCTTGCGCATGCTGAAAACGATTATCTGTGGGGTAATGCGGCTTTTGCTTTTGCTGCTGTGCTGGTACGCGCTTATAGCGAGTCAGGCTGGTTTGCGCAGATCCGCGGCATGAAAGCCGGGCAGCATAATTTCGGTTTGGTCAGTGATTTACCGGTTAGCCGCTATGAAACGGAAAAATACCAGCCAAACAATAAGCCTTCGGTAAACCTGCTGGTTGGGCATCGTTTTGAAGCCGAACTGTCAGATAACGGCTTTGTTCCCTTGTCGGTAGTGCCATACAGTGATCATTTTGCTTTTTATAACAATGCGTCTGTGCAACAGGCTAAAAGTTATGACGATAAGCTGTCCACTGTTAATGCGCGCCTGTCGGCTATGCTGCAGTACATTCTGTGTGTAGCACGTTTTGCACATTATATTAAGGTGATTGGCCGCGACAAGGTTGGCGGCTATCACTCTGCTGAGCAGTGTGAGCAGGAGTTACAGCGCTGGCTGCACAACTACACTACAGCGTCTTCAGATGCATCCAGCGATGTCAGAGCAAGGCATCCGCTGCGCGAGGCGCGTATTCAGGTTCGGGAAAAACGCGGCGAACCTGGCCGATATTATTCCATTATTCAGCTGCAACCACATTTTCAGTTAGATCAGATGATTACCACTGTAAAACTGGTTGCGGAGCTTTCTCCCAAACAAGCTGCTACGGCATGAGGTTCACAGTGAAACAATTACAGGCATTGATTAAGCAAGGCGAACTGATAAGCGCCACCGAATTGGCAATAGCTGCGCTTACAGACGATCCGGCAAATGCTGACGTACGTGCAACTTATATCGAGTTGTTATGTGTGCAGGGTGCGTTGGAAAAAGCCGATCAGCAACTGGATATGATGGTGCGCCAGCATCCGGATTTTCTGGTTGGGGCTGTCAATTTAAGGCAGCTAATCCGGGCGGCTTCTGCGCGGCAGGATTTTTATCAGGCAGGCATGACTGCCACCTTGTTCAGCGAGCCGGACGCCATGTTTGAGTCACTGCTAAAGCTGAGGCTGGCGTTAAAAGAGCAAGATTTAGCCCAGGCGGTGCACTTTGCCTCTGAGCTTGAAGCGTTACGCCCGGAAACCGGGTTTGACGTCAACGGTGACACAGTGTCGCAGCTGCGTGATCTTGATGACAGTCTGGGCGGTTATCTGGAACTGTTTGGCACAGACGGCAAGTTCTATCTGGCCAAGTTCAGTGAGATTGACAGTTTGCAACTTAAGAAGCCGGAATCACTGTTGGACACCGTATGGCGGCGAGCCGAGATCGTGCTTACAGATGGCCCATCGGGAGAGGTGTTCATCCCCATGACCTACAACGATAGTATCAAGGTATCTGAGCGCCTGGGCAAAGATACGTCCTGGCAACAGATGCATGAACATCTGGTAACGGGTGTTGGGCAGAAAATGTTGCTGGCAGGGGATGAGGCCATAGCGTTGTCAGATGTACAGCTACTGTCCTTAGCACACAGTGCTGAACTGGCCTGAGTTGTCAGGGAGTTTTAGCAGTGAAACTGCATTACAAACAGCCGTTACAGCAATCACTGCTGGACAAGCTGATCGATGATACCCCCGGGCATAAAGATACCGGACGAAGTCGCAGAGGCTTTGATCTTAAAGCACTGCGACAAAGTGTGCGTCGTGATTTGGAAAACTTGCTTAATAGCCGTGTGCAATGGCATACATGGCCGCAAAGCTACCGCGAGTTACCCCAGAGTCTGCTGAATTATGGGTTGCCTGACTTTTCCGTCATGGTGGTCGATTCAGATGAGGGGCGTTTGCAGCTTTGTCGCGCAGTTGAGCAGACTATCCGCAGGTTTGAACCAAGGTTTGTAGATGTTGAGGTAACTGTGCCAGAGCAGGAGCACGGCATGGAAAGGGTGCTCAGGCTACGGATCCAGGCGCTGTTGTATGCTGATCCTGAACCAGAGCACATCATGTTTGATTCAGAAGTTGAACCTGTCCATCTGGGCCTCACCATCAGGGATTATCTGGCATGAATGATGATTTACTGAAGTATTACAATCGCGAGCTGACTTATGTGCGACGGATGGGGGCTGAGTTTGCCGAACAATATCCTAAAATTGCCGGCCGTTTGCGTCTTAGTGAAGAAAATGTTGAAGATCCGCATGTTTCAAGGCTAATAGAAGGTTTTGCTCTGCTCACCGCACAGATCAGACAGAAACTGGACGATAGTTTTCCGGAGCTGACTGATGCATTGCTCGGCCAGTTGTACCCGGATTATCAGGCGCCAATTCCTTCAACGTCTGTGCTGAAACTGACCAGCCAGAACCTGTCTAATTCAGGCATAGTCGTCAAGCGTGGCACTGAGTTCGAAACCCGTACTGACGGCCTGAAACCCTGCACCTTTCAGGCTTGCTATGATACCGATGTCTGGCCGTTGGAGGTCAGTGCTGCTGAATTTAAAAATGCACCGTTTCATGCACCTAAACCTCCCGTGCAACAAAGTGCTAAAGCACTGCTGAAGTTAAATCTGTCCTGCGAGTTTGAAAAAACGGCGTTGCATGAGCTTGAGGTGACATCATTGCGCTTCTATCTGAACGGACAGCGCCACCATGTTTATCGTCTTTATGAGTTATTGTTAAGTAAGTTGTTGGTCGTTGGTTTTGCGCCAGCGGGACAACCTGATGCCATGGTGTTTATTTCTGCTCAGCAACTTAAAGCTGTTGGTTTTTCAGATGAACACCAGGTGGTGCCTTATAGCCAGCGTAGTTTTGCCGGGTATCGCTTGCTGATAGAGCAATTTTTATGCCCTGAGAAATTTTTGTTTGTTGAATTGACGGATTTAAACCCGGATTGGCCGGGTATTGTTAACGAGCTTGAATTGTATTTCTATCTCGCCGATGGGGCAGAAGAGCTGGAGCGCCATATTACAGCCGATAGCATGCTGCTTGGCTGTACGCCGGTGATCAATTTGTTTAGCCAGAAGCTTGAGCCCGTCAATCTTGACAGCTCTCAGTACGAGTACCGTCTGGTCCCCAGGTATACCGACGCAGATGTTTGCGAAGTGGTCAGGATAGAGCAGGTGCAGGCGTTTGACCCTTTTGGCAATGAGGTGACGTTAAATCCTTACTACAGCCAGGGGCATCCGGATTATTTGCAGCAGCAGGATTTGTTCTGGCACAGCCGGCGTGAGTTTGCTGATTGGGCCGGCGGTTATTCTGAAGCCGGTACAGAAATGTATTTGTCGGTGATTGACCGCAAGTTTCAAGGCGTTAATGCCTCTGAGAGCGCCAAAGACTGGGTGGTGCAGGTGCAGGCACTTTGCAGTAACCGGAATTTACCGGCTTATTTGCCATTTGGTGGTGGCGAACCACGGTTTCTGATCCGTAAACATGCTGATGTGATCAAAGAGGTTCGTTGTCTGATGGCGCCAACAGCCAGTGTCAGACCGGCCCTGCAGGAAGCCAGCCGCTGGCAGTTGGTAAATCATCTGACACTTAACCACTTTACCGGCAGCGACGCGCTGCACCGGCTCAAGGAAACACTTCAGTTGTATGATTTTCGCTGCACGCCGGAGTCCAAGGCTATCATCGATGGCATATGTGCTCTGCGCATTACCTCGGGCAGCGCCAGGGTGGTGCAACAAGGTAAAGTGGCAGTGTGCAGTGGCAGTGAGATCCTGCTTGAGTTCACACAATCGTCGTATGCCGGCAGCGGTATATACTTTTTTGCCAACATTCTGGACGTATTTTTTTCTCAGTACGCCACAGTAAACAGCTACACCCGTCTTAGTGTGAAGCTAAAAGAACATGAACAGCTTTACCATCGCTGGCCGGCACGTTGCGGCAGTAAGGTGCTGTTATGACGGTACAAGAGCTAAAGCAGGACCCATCAGGCTTTGATTTCTATCAGGCGGTGTACACGCTGGAGCGTCAGCTTAGTCATCAACAGAAACGCTGGCAGGGAGTTGGCCGGGATGGATTCCCACAACGGGAGCTGGTTCGTTTTAAAAGCGTGCAACATTTAGGATTTCCCGGACAGCCGGTAACAAAAGTGCAAAGCCGCGAAACGCAGCAAAGTGAAACGGGCTGCGAAGCGGTAGATATGCAAGTCAGTTTTATGGGGCTTACCGGCCCAAGTGGTGTGATGCCGCAGCATTATACCGAAATGGTGTTACAGCGTTTGAAGCAGCGCGATAAGACCATGCGTGATTTCTTCGACATCTTTAATCACCGGCTTATTTCCCTGTATTACCGGGCATGGGAGAAATATCGCTTTGCCTGTCAATACGAAATGGCAGGCTCAGAGCATGACAGCTTCAGTGCGGTACTGAAAAACCTGTCGGGCGCACAGAGTACACTGGGTCTGTATTACGCCGGGGCTTTTGCTCAGCACAACCGCAGTGCCCAGCAGCTGAGCCAAATTCTCACTGAGCTACTTGGCACCACTGTCGAGCTCAATCCGTTGCAAGGGCGCTGGCTAACGTTAGAAGCAACTGAACAAAGCAGACTGGCGATGAAATTTCTACCTCAGGGCCAGCATGCAACACTCGGATGCTCTGCGATGCTGGGCAGTAAAGTGTGGGATGTCAGCGGCGCGATTGAACTGCTGATTAAGGTACCCGCCGGCCGGGCAGAGTCCTTGCTGCCCGGAAGTTATCAGCACCATTTAATCAGCCATGTACTGGCAGATTTTCTGCCTTCAGCACTTAGAGTACGTATCACCTTGTTGGGCAGACACTGTGATTTCCCTCGGGCTCAAGTGGGTAAATCCTGTCTTGGCCAGAGCGGCAGTCTGGCAGTCAGAAAAGTAATCGAACATCAAGATACCCGGCTTAGCTACCAGCTGGCCCGGGCTTAGTTAATGCACAGGAAGCAATTATGTCTACTACCACATTAAAAAGTCTGGTTGAGAAACTAAACCCGGCTAGTCGCCAGTCTCTGGAAGCGGCAACGGCGCGATGCCAGTCACGCAGCCACTACAGTGTTGAAATTGAGCATTGGTTAGACGCCATGCTAGAACAGGATGATGGTGATATTCCGATGCTGTTACGCAGTTTTGATATTAACCCCGATAGTGTCAAGCAGCAGTTGCAGCAAGCATTGGAGCAGATGAAAACCGGTAACAATGTGTTGCCAACCATTTCAGTACAGCTGATTAACTTGCTGCGTACTAGTTGGTTAAGTACGACTATCGAATTTGCTGATCAGCAGATCCGTTCAGCATACATTTTATATACATTGCTCAAAGACGATAGTCTCGCTGCGCTGTTAAGCCGCAGAGTGCCTGCGCTTGATAAGTTGGAAGCGGCTGAACTGTTGCGGTTGTGGCCAGAGTTGGCAAAACAGAGCTCAGAGCAGCAAGGCAGGCAAGCGAGCAATAACTCGGTCAGTGGCGGTAAGACGCCGGCACTTGATCAGTTCACCACCGATCTGACGGCACAGGCCCGAGCTGGCAAAATGGATCCTATTATCGGGCGCGACTATGAAATTCGCCAGATGATAGACATTTTAACGCGCCGGCGGCAAAACAACCCGATATTGACCGGTGAAGCTGGCGTGGGCAAAACGGCAGTTGTCGAAGGACTGGCGTTAAAAATTGCCTCAGGCGATGTCCCGGACAAATTAAAAAATATCAGCCTGCGGGTGTTAGATCTTGCCTTGCTGCAAGCGGGCGCAGGTATGAAAGGCGAATTTGAAAACCGGCTGAAAAATGTTATCAACGAAGTTAACCGCTCGGTATCGCCGGTGATTTTGTTTATTGACGAAGCGCATACGATGATTGGCAGTGGTGGCCAGGCTGGCCAGAATGATGCGGCAAACCTGCTTAAACCGGCGCTGGCCCGTGGCGAGCTGCGCACTATCGCCGCCACGACCTGGGCAGAGTATAAAAAGTATTTCGAGAAAGACGCTGCACTGGCCCGTCGTTTCCAGGTTGTAAAAGTAGAAGAGCCGACACCCGAGCTGGCTTCGGTGATGATGCGCGGGCTGTTACCGGTGATGGAGCAACACCATCAGGTGTCTATCACCGATCAGGCACTACAGGCGGCGGTTAAGTTATCCCACCGTTACATCAATGGAAGACAGTTACCCGATAAAGCAGTGGGATTGCTTGATACTGCCTGTGCAAGGGTGGCGATGAGCCAGGATGCGATTCCCGGAGCAGTGGAAGACCATCAGCGGCTGGTTGCGCAGTTGCAGCAGGAAATTGATGTGCTGAAGCGCGAGCAGTATCTTGGTGTTGACCATATTGATGCGTTAAAGGCACTTGAACTGAAAGCGGAGCAGGTTGCTGCAGAGCTGGCACAGTTGCAGCAAAACTGGCAGCAGCAAAAAGCATTGGTTGCTGAAGCCCGCCAACTGGCGCAGCAACTTACCGCAGAACCCCAGACTGATGATTCGCCTTTACTTCAGCGTTTAAAACAGATTAAAGCGGAGTTCGCTGCCATTGCCGAGCCGATGGTGCACTGGCAGGTAACTGAAGAGCTGGTAGCTGAAGTCGTGTCAGACTGGACAGGTATTCCGCTGGGCAAAATGCAGGCAGACGAAATTAATACCGTTTTAGCACTGAATACGTTCTTGCAACAACGGGTTGTAGGCCAGGACCATGCGCTGGAATTGATCGCCCGCACCGTGCAAACTTCCAGGGCACAGCTTGCAGATGAGAATAAGCCAAATGGCATTTTTCTGTTAACCGGCCCCAGTGGTGTTGGGAAAACTGAAACAGCACTGGCACTGGCTGAGCAGGTTTACGGCAGTGAAGAGCAACTGACCGTTATTAATATGTCAGAGTTTAAAGAAGAGCATAAAGTCTCTCTGCTGCTTGGCTCCCCTCCGGGATATGTCGGTTATGGTGAAGGCGGTGTGCTGACAGAAGCAGTGCGGCGTAAGCCCTATAGCGTGATTCTGCTGGATGAAATGGAGAAAGCTCATCCAGGCGTTCAGGATATTTTTTATCAGGTGTTTGATAAGGGCACGATAAAAGACGGCGAAGGCCGAGATATTGATTTTAAAAACACCATTATCATTATGACGTCTAACGTTGGCACTGATACAACGATGCGTTTATTTGAAGACCCTGATACTGCCCCTTCTGTCGAAGGACTCGGCAAAGCACTTAAAGACGATTTGTTAACGGTATTCAAGCCGGCATTTCTCGGCAGGTTGAATCTTATTCCATATCTGCCGCTTGATAATGACAAGCTGGCGCTGATCACGACTTTGCAATTAGCCCGCATTAATAAACGTTTACGCCAGCATTACAAAGCTGATTTCAATTACGGTAACGATGTGACCGATCTGATTGTCAGCCAATGCCAGGATGCTGGTTCCGGGGCCCGCACTATTCACAATATTCTACAGAATCAGTTGTTACCTGAACTATCCGTGCGCATTTTACAGCGGGTCGCTCAGCAGCAGCCGGTAAGTCATATTCTGTTGGAGGTAGCGGATGGCAAATTTGACTACAGCGTGAGCTGATTATCATTGTGTAAATGTCAGGCAGATCTTACCTGACATTTAAAGGTTAAAAAATAGCTAAATTAATAGTTAATTTTATGTTGTTAATATTGGTTTTGAAGATATAATTTGTGAAGTTTAAAAACTGATAATCAGTTATGTAATTTTATTGATAATGCATAATTAATGTAAATGTATTTATTATATAAAGCAGCTGGTGGTTTTTTAACATTTCCGGATTAATGAGTTATCCGGTCTAACCTTGATGTCCGATATCGGGCACCTGTTTAAATATGCAAAAGGAGCATAGCATGCAAGCAAATACCTACCTGCAATATGGCGCGATCAAAGGTGAAACGACCGCTGAAGAGTTCAAGGATATGATTACTGTATTATCTATGGACTGGGGCACTCAGCGTGAACTGAGCTCTTTCACTGGTACCGCAATGGACCGTGAAGCCAGCGCCACTCGCTTAAATGACATCGTTATTACTAAGCTGCAGGATAAAGCGTCTCCGGATCTGTTCAAAGAAGCGACTATCGGGAAGGGGCAAAAAGCGGTTTTCCACATCACCAAGCAAGGCGATAAAGTGGAAGAGATCATGAAGATCGAACTGACTGACGCCATGATCAGCAGCTACCAGATGTCAGTGTCTGGCGACCGTCCGGTTGAAACTATTGTTATCAGCTATACCGAGCTAATGATGACAGTTACACCGACAGACGACAAAAACAACGTTACTGCACCGTTGGTATACGGTTACAGCGGCGTTAAAGGTTCTAAGCTGTAAGCTGAACCCGCTGGTGTGGTTTACCACACCAGCTTCCTATCTGCTTTTTTACCGATCATCTTATATTAGTAACCAGTTGAGGCGAATGGATGCAACAGGCAACCCAGGACGAGAACAGCATCAGAATTGATACGCCGCTTGGCAAAGATGCGTTGATTTTAACCCGGTTTGTATTCAAAGAGGCATTATCTCAGTTATTTAGTGTTAAAGCTGAAGTGTATGGCAACGGCCGCGAAATCAAACCTGATGAGTTGATCGGTAAAGAAGTCACTATTACGTTGGAATTAGGCGGCAATAAACAGCGCTACATCCATGCTGTAGTAGCAGATGTAGCGGCGCTGGGCGCCAGGGTGAGTAAAGATGCTGCCGGCGCGGATTATCGCGATTATAGCCTGCATCTGGTTGCCGCTGCCTGGTATATGCAGCACAGGGTAAACAGCCGGATTTTCCGGGCCAAAAACGTCTTAAAAATTGTTGAACAGGTCGCTGGTGAGCACAGTGTCAAAGTCGATGTTTCGGCTAAGATCCAGGGCAGTTACCCTGATTACGATTTTAAAGTGCAGTATGAAGAGAGTGATTTGGATTTTATTCAACGCTTGCTGCAACAAGAAGGTATTTTCTATTACTTTGAACATACTCAAAGCAGCCATAAGCTTATTCTGGCCGATAAGGCCACTGCTTATGAGCCGGGTATTGAATCTAAAGTAAAGTATTTTGCCGGCAGTTTGTCTGAGTCTCATATTCATCATTGGCAAAAAGCGCTGGTGATGGCACCGGGTAAATTTGTTCAGCGCGGTTTTGATATAAAAAAACCTACTGCTTTACCAACTGGCGAAGCGAATAAAGGTAGTTTAGTGAGTGGGCATGCCAACTACGAAGTATTTAGCTATGACGCCGAATCTGAGTTTCATCCCCGCTCTAAAGCAATTGCGGATATCCGGTTGGAAGCATTGCAACGGGATATTGAAAGGCGCAAAGGTGCAAGTAACTGCCGCAGCTTCAGCATAGGTAAAACCTTTACGCTTACCGAACATGAAGACAAAGCTGAAGCCGGTAAACAGTATGTCCTGACCGAAGTGGTGCTTACTGCAGCAATAGCTAGCCAGACAGGTGCGAACAAGACCACTAAACAGGAAATTAGTAACAGCTTTTACTGCGTTCCGAAAGAGGTTGCTTACCGGCCTCAGCTGACAATTGCCAAGCCAGTGATTACGGGGGTACAAAGCGCCACTGTAACCTGTAAGGGCAGCGAAGAGATTTCTGTCGACGAGCTTGGGCGGGTTACGGTTAAGTTTCATTGGGATCGCTCAGACATAAAAGATAATGAAAGTTCTTGCCCCATCCGGGTCAGCCAGAATTGGGCTGGCAAAAACTGGGGGGCTTTTTTCTTTCCGAGGCGCGATCAGGAAGTGTTGGTCGAGTTTCTAAATGGCGACCCGGATCAGCCAATAATTATCGGCGCTGTATATAACTCTGATCATATGCCGCCTTACACGCTGCCCGATGATAAGACGCAAAGCGGTATTAAAAGCCGATCCAGTAAAGGCGGTGGCGCAGCCAACTTTAATGAGCTGAGGTTTGAAGATAAAAAAGGCGAAGAGCTGCTGTATCTGCATGCTGAAAAAGATTTCGAGTTGCAGGTAGAGAATAATCAGACCGACATGATCGCAAATGATCGCGTTACCACTGTAAAAGGTAACGATACCGAAACCGTGAACAAAGACCGGAAAAACACCATTGATGGCAATGATACGCTTAAGGTGGGCAAAAAGTTGCTGATTGACGCGGGAGATGCCATCACGATTAAAACCGGTGCAGCCTCTATTTCAATGAAGAGCGATGGTTCTATTGATATTAAGGGTGCAAATATCACCATTAAAGGCAGCAAGGTCAGCATCAATTAACGGACAAAGCAGACAGGACTAAGTAAATGGCAAAACCGGCTGCGGTTATCGGATGTATGCATGTTTGCCCCAAGGTTGACCCAGGCCCTAAACCTCACGTTGGCGGGCCGGTTGTTCAGGGATCGCCAAATGTCAGTATTTGTGGCATTCCTGCGGCACGCAAGGGCGATAAACTGGTATGTATTGGGCCACCAGACACGATTAGCGGGGGGTCATCGACTGTGTTTATTAACGGTAAAAATGCGGCGCGCATGGGCGATGACACCGAACATGGTGGGAAGATTATAGTAGGTATGCCTACGGTTGTTATTGGCGGCTAAACACTATGTTGTTGCAAGACTCTGCGACAGAGCAGGCTGAGTTGCTGTTGTCTCAGCGCTTAACGCTCGTGCATGATCGCTATACCGGGCTGGGCCTGCTAATGCAGCATGATCACCGTTTATTAGATTGTCTGCAGGTGCTGATAGAGCTGAAACGGCAAAAGACACCGCCTGTATCCATGTTGCCCTGGATGAATTGGTTGACAGAAGCAGGCATAACCAGTGGTTTGTCGCATATTGATGAATTAAGCAGATTTTCTACGCCAGATCAGGCGTTACAGCTAATGCTTGATATTAAGTTCAGCCAGCAAACCGATAAGCTGCAGCATTTCACGGAGCTATTGCTGAGTAATTCAGCGGTTAATTGTTCTGCTGTCTGGCACTTTGCAGCGAGGCAGCAATTGCCAGTTAGCAAAGCAGTCTTGCCATTGCTGCAGGGAGATAACATTTGTACGGCGGCAATTTTCTATATTGGCTGTAGTGGTGATCGTAGTAAGTTGCCGCTAGTGCAGCAGTGGCTGTCGACGCTTAATCCTGATGATAATCGCTTCGGTATCGCTCAGCTGTCAGCTTATATGCTCGGGCAGCAAACAGATGTGGCTGAACTTGTCGCCAGATTATCCCAGACGTCAGGGCTGACGGATGTCGCACTAATGCTTTTGATGGTTAATGCTCCTGAAGCAGTGCAAATGCGGATCATTAATTATCTGTCTGCAGTTGGTGGGCAAACGGAAATGGCAATACGGGCAATGGCTTTTAGTGGGCAGCTCAAGTTCGTTCCGTTGCTGTTGGAGCTTTCGCAGCAACAGGATAGCGCACAGGCTGCACTTGATGCACTAACGCTGATATTGGGGATATTGGACGCAGATATGCTGGTATCAGCGGCCGATGTTGCCGCTGTACTGACAGGAAAAAACAAACGCAGACTGGCCGGTTGTGATATTGAGGAAACACAATTGCAAGTTGTTTGGCGACAAGGTAATGCACTGCAGCGTCAGGTGGTTGCATGTCATCGTTTTCTGGCTAACCCCGGAAGTGCTTTGGTATTCACTGACAGGCTGATTGACAGGGCAGGTTATGGCAGTTGAGCAGACGTTGGTGTTACATCAGTATGCGTTTACGTTGGGCGCTATGCCAGATGCAGACTGTATTGAACAACTTGAGCTTAGTGCTTTAGCGCCTGCTGCAATAGATTGGCATGGGGTTACGTTGAGACATGCCCTTATACAGCCTTATTGCGAAAAAGAGGATTTTAATGTCCGACTGTGTCAGTTATTGCGCCGCTTAGTGGCGAAACTAAAAGCACAGCAAAATACCGATCTGTTGGCAGACCAGAGTGTCGTTTACCTTATTTTGCCTGAACTAAGCACTACTGGTGACTCGTTACTTAATAGTCTGATACAGCATATTATGCGTGACTTACCGGGGCTGCTGCAATCTGCCCAGTGCAGGGTGTTCGCGCATGGCAGCGCCGGGGCACTTATGGCGTTAGCTGCAGCGCAAAACTTGTTACAGCAGCAGAGTCAGGCGCAAATATGGCTGCTGTCAGTTGACAGCCTGTGCAGTGCAACCGCATTTGAACGTTATTGCCGATACTCAGCCAGCCATGTCTTGTCTGAAGGAGCTGTAGCACTGTGTATTGGCAGTAGAGCGTTGGACACAGCAAATGGCGGTGCCGGGTTGCAGTTACTCTTCAACGCTGTGGATGCAACCACCGGGCACAGCAACAATGATGCTACCGCAAATGTGTTGCGACAGGCAGCGGGCAAAGCGTTAGATCGCACAACAATGCTCGGGCAACTGTATATGCCGGATTGTGGTGATGAGAGCGCAGCAGCTGTCTGGCTTGAACAGTATCACTGGTTACGTGGAGCAGTCGATGCCGATACAACTTTCTGTATGCCGGCATATTGGTGCGGTGAGCTTGGCGCAAGCGGTGGTCTATATCGCTTGCTTCACCTGATGCGAGCTATGGCCAAGGGGCGGTTACCCCGCCTGACATTACAGTACGAGCAATCTCTACAGCATTACCGCGCTGTCGCGTTATTTGCTGTAAGTGAAATTGATAGCTAACAACAAGGATGTTTCATCATCATGGGTATGCACAGTTTACAGCTTAAAAGCCGTTATGGCGGCATGTTGCAGTTCAGCACCCATGCAGTTGCCGAAGCAATACAGTTTGTTTCAGCGGCAGAAGCTGCGGCGTTTTTGCAGGATAATTTTCCGGATTCAGTTACAGGTTCGGCGTTAGTTAATATTTCTGGCTGGTTTGGCGGTGCCTCCGTCAATATGCAGGTGCAGCACGCCAAGACCGAGTTATATAAGTCGCTGGCACAAGCCATTCTTCAGGGAAAACTGTTTGTGTGCCGCCTGGCTGAACCTGAACGCATAAGTGAGCCAGCGCCTGTCGTGACAGGTAAAGCCAGTAAAAAGTCCGCACCTAATAAGCCTGGTGGTGCAGCCAGCCCGGCAAGCAGTCAGGGTGATAAAGGCTCAGCCAGTGAAGCTGTAGTGAGTAGTGTTCCCGGAAAAACGGCAAGTGGTGAGGCGGTACCGCAAAGCAATAGCATCGCTTTTTGCGGTGACCCCGTGGCCATGTGCACCGGTGAGGAAATATTAGAGCTGGTTGATTTTGAGTTGTCGGGGCTGTTCCCGCTGCAGTTTAAACGGACATATCGCTCCAGTCAGTGCGATGAAAACCTTGGGTTAGGGTTTGGCTGGCGCAGCAATTTTCATTTGCACATAATTGCGCTTAAAGATGACAACGATCAGCAATTGCTTGAGCTACACAATGAAGAAGGCCGGCGCCTGACGTTTGCAATGCCAGATCCTGGACAGACGAGTTACCAGTTAACGGAATCTCTGGCATTGCGGATTGAGGATAATGGCAGCCTGGTTCTGCTGCGCCCTGACAGCACGCACTGGGTATTTGTTCGGGTCAGAGCCGAAGGTACGCATACACCGCGGTGGGCTTTGCATCAGATCTATGACAGCCTGGGTAACTATCTGCAGTTATATTATGACCGTTCTAACCGGTTAAGCCGGATAGACTACAGTAACAAGCGTGCCGTTGAACTGCATTACAACGATCAAGGCTTACTGAGCCGCGTCGAGGCCGTTGAGCTGGCGGCGAAAGGGATGAAAGCGTTAGATGTGACATTGGCGCAATACCAGTATGACGAAGACGCTGATCTGATAATGGCAACCAACCAGGCCAGCCAGACCGAGCGGTATAGCTATCAAGGGCACTTACTGGCGAAGCGGCAACGGGCCAGTGGATTCTGCCATTATTTCAGCTGGCAGGGGGAAGGATGTTCCGCACGCTGCATCCGGAACTGGGGCGACGATGGGTATTACGATTATCAATTCAGCTATGACGACGCTCAGCGCCTTACCATCAGCACAGATAGCCGGGGCCAGCGCTGGCAGTACCTGCATAATGAGCTGAACCAGTTAATCAAAAAAGTGGCACCTGATGGTGCTGTCTGGTTGTACAACTGGAATAAGCAAGGCAAGAAGATTGCCGAAACAGCACCGGACGGCGCCGTAACGCGCTATTACTACAACGAGCTTGGCCAACTTGTTACGGTAGAACAAGCTGACGGTGCCATAAGTCATTTTCAATACAATGAGCTTGGCCAGCGCGTGGGTTATATTGATGCGGAAGGCCAGCACTGGCTGCGTGAGTACAGCGCTGGCGGGTTGCTTAAATCAGAGTGCTATCCCGGCGGTGTTGGCCGCCATTATTATTACAATCAGAATGGCCAGTTAAACACAATTAGACATGTTGATGGCCGTATTGAACAGTATCTGTGGGACGAAGACGGCCAGTTATTAGCAAAGCAACTGGGCGAAGCGACAACCCGTTACAGCTATGACAAGCTGGGGCGTATCAACGGGATAGTGGATGCAGCAGGTTTAATCACTGAGTACCAGCGTAATAGCGCCGGTAAAATCACAGCGATTAAGCGCTATAGTGCGGACTCGCCTGAGCAAGCTATCACCGAACAACTTGAATATGATATTGCCGGCAGGCTTATCAGTAAAACCAATGCTCAGGGTGAGTGCACACTGTGGCAATATGAAGGCTTAAGCCAGCCTGTAGCGCGGTTACAGGCAGATGGCAGCCGTTTTGATTACGAATATGATAAAGAACGTAATCTTACTGCCATTATGCGCAGTGACGGGGCTCGTTATCAATTTGCTTATGATGCGCAGGAACGCCCGGTAAAGCTGCAAGGTTTTGATGGCCGGCAACAGCAGTACCAGTATGATTTGTGCGGTAACATCAGCTCTGTAACCGATGGTAGTCAGCGTCAAATCAGGCTAAAACGCGATAGCCGCGGCAGAGTAACTGAGCAAACGGCGCTGTTTGGCCAGCAACTGGCCAGTAATCATTTTCACTACGACAAACTGGGGCGCCCCCTCAGGGCGAGCAACGCGAGCCGTAAACTGCGTTTTACCTATCATACCAATGGTCAGCTTAGCGAGCATTGGCAGGACGACTGGCGCACTTTGCACGAATACAACGAGGTCGGCCAGCGGATAAACAGCACCCTGCCGGATGGCACCCGAGTTGATTTTCGTTACAACGAGCATGGCTATTTATCGCAACTGGCAGTTAATCAACAGCCGGTAATGTGGCGAAGTTTTGATACCGCAGGGCGTGAAACTGCCCGTGAATATCAAAGCGGGCTACAACTTAATCAGCAGTTTGATGCCTTTAACCGTTTAACAGGACAACAGTGGCAGCATGGCGACTGCAGCCATAGCCGACAGTACAGCTATAGTGCGCTGCATCAGCTGCTTTCGGTTACGGATAACCAGCTCGGTAACACAGCCTATCAGTACAATGAACTGGACCAGTTAATTGGTAAAACTGAAAGCCGCGACAGTACGCAAAACGAAGTGCACCAATGGGACAGCTTTGGCAACCCAAGGGGCGAAGGCATAGTGGTTAAGCAAGATCGGCTGTTGCAGTATCAGGCAAACCAGTATCAGTATGATGACAGTGGTAACCAAACTGCAGCTGTCTCAGCCGGAAAGCGCCAACAGCGGGAATACAACGGTTTTAACCAGTTAACAGCACTAAGTAGCACTAATTCAGCTGGTGTGTTTGTAACGCGTTACGAATATGACGCCTTTGGCCGACGTAGTGCCAAGATCACCGCCAGCGGCCGCACGGATTATTTCTGGGAAGGTAACCTTTTAATTGGCGAATACAGCCAGGGCGAGTATCGCTGGTATCTTTATGAGCCAGATAGCAACAAACCGCTGGCGCTGCTAAGTGGCGGCCAGCTGTATTTTTACCAACTAGACCAGCTAGGCACACCGCTAAGCTTAACCGACAGCGACAACAACATCGTTTGGCAAGCGCATTACAGTGTGTTTGGTAAAGCGACGGTAACGGTTAATGAAATCGATAACCCAATTCGCTTTCAGGGCCAGTACTATGATGCAGAGAGTAGTTTGCACTACAACCACTTTAGGTACTACGACCCACAAACAGGCCGTTTTATCAGCCAGGACCCGATAGGTCTGTTAGGTGGTATTAACCACTACCAGTATGCCCCCAACCATATTAACTGGATAGATCCGTTGGGGTTAAGCTGTAAAGAGGGATATGCTGTTATCAGACAGTTTGAGAATGGTTATTCAGAAGGGCATTTTACAATAGAGGTGTTCTTAGGAGACATAGGTTATTCAACGCATCAAGTTATTGGCCAAGATAGATCGGATACAACGATAGTTAGAGCTGGTAAATATAATTCAAGTAAAAAAGCTGTCCATGAATGCATAATTAAGCTGGAAGACGCTGAAGCAGCACAAAATCTACAGAAAAATATGATAAATGAACAGCTTGGCGAATATGATGCTATAGAGAATAGCTGTGTGTCCCACGTTGCTGATATTCTTAATGCCGGTAATTCGTCACAGATATCAAAGTCAAAATTAGGATACGCGAGATTTATGCGCAAGAATGGATTCGCTCAGTTACCTTCAGATAAAAGCGTTTTGGGGGATTAGAATAGTGTCATTAATTAATTGCCCAATACACGGGCAGGTAGGACTTCATCCTTATATCTCTAAAGCTTTAGGCCACGAGTTAGATATTGGTAGTAGGTTGAAAGTCGCTGATATACATAAGGTTAGGGTCGAAATTTATGATGATGATGAACAGTTATCAACAAACGATTACTACTTGTTATCTGGTGAAGTTTCGGCAGATCTGGCTCTTATAGTCATTAGAAATGAAAAAGACGAGGAAAATCTCCTCAAGCCTTTGATGGTGAATTTTAAAGGGGGAGGATATTGTGTTAGGTGTTTTCGTAGTTTCCTGAGCAACTTGTCGGAGTGAATAAACGCCTAACATGCTTGAATTCAACAATACATGACTTTTAAGGCTTTGATTATATGGACATTGTATCCAATGCAACAAAATGGGTTGAGCAAAATCAATCGCTAATTTGCCTGCTTGGTAGAACATTGACCTTGGAAGAGCAAATCATTGCTAGTCATGTAGGCGTAGCTACGCCTGAACAAGTGCATATTTATGAAGTGCCTGTAATCAAGCCTCCGAATGATCCGGTACTTGCGGCGTCATGTGAGCAATTTGGTTTTTTAACAGCCAATACAATTGGTTTAACACTAGGTTACGGCATTTATATTAAGCAAGGGTATTTGACCACTCGGTTGTTGTCACATGAATTACGGCATGTGTATCAATATGAGCAAGCCGGCTCTACCGAGATGTTTCTAAGCCGTTATATTTCAGAGATTATGAAGTTTGGTTACGAAGATGCCCCTTATGAGTTAGACGCACGGTCTCACGAGTTAGGAAACACATAAACTCTTGGTTTGAAACTGTCACTCAGCCACCCAATACTGCTCGGCCAGCCATAACGAATGCAGCAATCATACCTGCACCCCAGACGGTAGAGCGAAGGGTAGAGTAGTCGAACCAATAACACAGTAAATAAGCGATACGGCTGGCAATAAACACCCAACCCAGCGTGACTGTGGTTTGGTCAACAATGCCTGTGGCCAGGGCTGCAAAAACTGCACAGGCGTAAATTAGCAGTGCTTCAAAGCTGTTGTAATGCGCCGCATTGGCGCGTTGGCCAAACCCTTTAAGCGCAGCTTGCTGCGCTCTTGGATTATGGTTGTCATACCCGCCTGATTTTTGCATAGCAAAAGCCAGTGGGGCTTTGGCCAGAAAAGGCAGCAGCATGGCGAGAAACAGTGTTAATAATAATGAGGTTGTCATAATTTACTCCGTTACAGGGCAGGCCTGCTGTTGATCAGCGTAGTATTTTGGCTTCTGGCCGTTGCAGTAATTGTAACATCGGGTTTTTCGCCATCACTTTTTGCTTTAATGCCAGCCCAACAGCCAGCCCTGCTACCAGCCCACCCAGATGTGCCCAGTAAGCTACACTGAGATCTTCAGATAACAAACCGATAATATTCATTGCTGCCCAGATGGCAAAATACCATGCCGGATTGAGCTTTTTCTGCCAGACGATAAACATAAATGTCAGGCTGGCGTGGCGGAACCACAGTAAATACATACCAAAAAGACCTGCAACAGCGCCACTTGCACCCACCATTAGCAGGTCACGGTCTACCAGATAACAAGCGAGCAGTTCAGTTAAAGCAGCAATAACACCACAAAACAGATATACGGTCAGAAATTTCCACGGTCCAAGCGCATCTTCAAGATTGTCGCCTATGATCCAGAGAAAATACATATTGCCAATCAGATGAAGAACACCACCATGCAGAAACTGGTAGCTTAGCAAAGTCCACCATTGCTGCTCTGCGAATAATGTTAAAGAGTCCAGCGCAAAATAGCGGAAAGTCCAGTCAGTGGCATTATTATCAAAACCATACAGGATAAAAATCAAAATGTTCAATGCCAGCAGACTCCAGGTAATAATCGGAGTGCGATGCGGCTTGATGTTGTACTCTTTTGGCATCTGTGTGAAAAACTGAAACACCCAGCTTTTGGTGCACACTTTTTGGTTCAGGATCGTAAGTGCTGCTTGTAGTTTTGGTGCGGCCAGTACTTGCTCGGCTTCATTGCCATCCACCCAGATGCCGTTACAGCGAGCGCAGTTGTCTATGGTAACCTGATAGTTTTTTAGCAAATGATACTGCTGCATTTTACTGTTGCAACGGTGACAATGGTACTGATGCTGTGCCAGCTTTTCACCAAAATTGTTCTTAACACAGTATGGATCTGTCAATTCGCTGCCATGCACGATGGCCTGGCTAAGCTCAGCATCATCAAACCATAAACCATTACAGCTGGCGCAGCGGTCAACCTGTTGGCCATGAAGCTCAACAGTTTGCAGTGTCTGATCCTGGCAACAGGGGCAGTATTGTTGCGGCTTGTTCATTCTACTCTACCTCAATGTTCTGCTGTGCCAGCGTTTGCTTAAGTTTTTGCGTATCGGCTTCAAATTTTGGCAATACATCAGTTTCCATCTGCTCAACCAGTTCCAGCAGTAACTTTGAACCATAAGCACTGTGATAGAAGCTACTGTAAATCTTCTGGTAAATATCATTTGCCTGGCGATAAAACTGCCGGCTGGCACTTAACAGGGATGGTGGTGTTTCCAGAGTGGCGGGAGAGTACTTCATGCTTTCCCATACAAAGGTATCCAGTTGTAATGGGTAACGCTTAATGGTGTGGGCGCCAGCGCCTTTTATTTGCTCAGTATAGTCGCGGATCAGCTGTAAGTTGTCAGCCAGTTCCTGCTGCAGGGATGTGCGAAGGTAGTAATTATTTTTATCGCTTTGGATCTGTTCAAACATAACCGCCTGTTGTAAACCTTGCTGAGCAGCAAGGTAGACACCCAGAACTGTGGCAATAATCATTGAAACCTGGCTTATCCAAAAACTCAGGTTTGAGATCTCACCTTGTTGCAACGCAATTTTTTTGCCGATTTTACGCTCTTGTGTAATGTCACAAGTTTGTATTGTATTCATCAGAGGATCACGGGAAGGCATTGTACATCCTTGTTTGGTAAACTAAACGTGACGCAAGTGTAACCTGAACCAAGCGGCAGATTATAGCTGGTTCTTTAACCGGTACGTTTAACTGCTTCAATTTTGAACAATTTAAGTTTTATTACAACGCCTCGAGGGTGAATTTTCCTTGATGCATAGCGTCTGCCAGTTCTTCAGAGCGCTGTATAACAGTCTGCCAGTAATTTATTCTGGTACTGTCTGGTAGTTTAAAGTCATTTCGATCCGGTATTTTTCCATAGGGAAGTGATTGCACCCAGGATGGGCTGGGGCAGAGCAACACCACATTATGCAAATGAGCCGGATTGGCTTTGCGCCACTTCAAAGCTTTATCAAACCAGCCCGGCGTCAGATAGGGGTAGAAATGAGGGTACAATACCAAACCCTCATTACTGAAAGGTAAATCGAAATGGTAGTCGGTTACACCGCCATCGTAATATAGCCCCGGACCTGCACCGGCAATATTCTCTACCGGATTTAGCACCATAGGGATAGAGCCACTGGCCAGCACTGCTTGCTTTAAGTTTGCTGTCGTAAGCTCAACATGTCTTGTTGGTAGTGTACCCGCATTATGGAACGGCGACATTTCACCCGCGACATGGAACAACACACGTTCAAAAAAATGGCGTAAGTGTCGGCGGCTAACTAAATTCGCACCTGCAGCCAACGTCAGAGCACCTGCTTGCAGCAACCTATGCCGTGCAGAGGAGATACGCTGCGCTTTGGCAACTACAAGGCTCAGCTTTATATTTGGATTATCAAGTACCTGCTGCACCTCTGTCTCTGAGGGGAACACATCATCAATAATACGGGCGGAAATTTCGCTGATAAGCGCTGTATCGGCGTATTTAGGGTAGGTGATGTGGCTATATGCCTGACAGAAGCGTTTGGAGGCCGCTACCGGGGCTGCCTGTGCAAAACAGGCAAAACGCCAGGCACCGGCGGAGCTGCCAAGAATATGCAGTGGCGTGCTGCGCTGTCGGAAAAAACTGCCAAATAAGTATTGGTCCAGCCCGTACAGACAAAACCATTTGGGTCCACCGCTGGCACCTACCATGACATTAAAATCGGCCTGGTTAAAGCCATGCTGCTTGATCTGAGCCAGGGCTGTTGGCCCGGCTAATACCCGTAATGCGTGTTGTGACAAAACTCTTAACCTGCCTGATAAATATTAGCTATTTGCATACAGTCTGCGGTACATGTGCTCTGCATAGTCATCGGTCATGCCGGAGATATAATCACATATCACCCGGGTTTTAAGCTGCGCTGGTGCTTGTTGCCAACGTTGCTGGGTATTCGCAGGTAACAAACGAGATGGGTCCGATGAAAATGCATCAAACAAAGCCATCAGCATATTCTGGCAGCGAAAACGCGATTGCTGAATGTCAGGCCGCGCTATAACACAGCGGAATACCACCTGTTTCAGACAATGCAAAATGGCTTGCGGCTCTTTACTTAATACCGCATTAAACCTAATCAGTGGCTGTTGCGCTTGCGGGAGTACTTCAGCCAACCCGACCGAACTGATAAGCAGATTTACCAGTGAACCTATCGCGTCTTTACGTAAATGATGTTGGTTACTGAACAGCGCTGCGCTTATTTGCTGCATCATCTGTTTTAAATCGCTGGAAAGCGCTGCCCATTCAGTTTCTGTGTGCTGTTGCCACTGGCTCTGGCTGATATTGCCAAGCACTATGGCGTCTTCCAGGTCATGCACGCCGTACGCTATATCGTCCGCCAGTTCCATAATCGATGCATCAAGCGACTTATAGCGTGATTTGATAAAAGGGGACTCGGTCAGCTGTTCAGTGCTTTGAAATAATACTCTGTCTGAATCGCTAAGCGGACTGAGGATCCAATCGAGTATATCGGCATCAGCAGCAAAAATAGCTTTGGCCGGCTTCCAGGGGGTTAAATTAAGCGGGTTTTGCTGCGGCAGTGTTGTACTGGCCAGTGATGGCTGCAATACCGGGTATTTCAATAGGCCGAGTAAAGTACGGCGGGATAAATCCATACCATGTTGCTGGGTATAAGGTTCAAGTTTTGCCACAATACGCAGTGTCTGGCCATTACCTTCAAAGCCGCCGTCTTGCAGCATTTTATAGTTAAGCGCTGTTTCGCCACCGTGACCAAAAGGCGGGTGGCCAATATCATGTGCCAGACACAACGACTCCATTAGTGCATCCTGAGGCAAAATAGGTAACAGGTCTGCCGCCGTTTTACTGCGTAGCTGGCTAACCAGGCCAGTGCCAATTTGGGACGCTTCCAGAGAATGCGTCAAGCGGGTACGGTAAAAATCATTCTGGCCAATACCCAGGATCTGTGTTTTTGCCTGTAAGCGACGAAAAGCAGCGGAATGAAGAATACGGGCCCGGTCGCGTTGCCATGGTGTGCGCTGATCACCCGGTCTGCTATCAGTGGCACCTGAGCGTCGTTCAGACCATACGGAAAAATCCATACTATTCCTTGATAATTCAAACTGCTAAGCAGTCATGGGCGGTTTTGCTTTTGGTTTTTATATTACGCCAATCGGTGTCAAAGTTCGAGTAGACAAAAGTGGCAATAAAACATTAGACAGCTGTATATTTATACTGTATAAAATAACAGTATTCTGAACGAGGGAGAAATACTATGGCTGTGATTATAAAGTATGTAGTAGAACGTAACGGAGCAGAGAAGATGACTTTTACCTCTAAAGCCGAAGCTGATGCTTATGATAAAATGCTTGATACTGCAGATGAGCTGAGTAGTTTTTTAACTGCGACTGAGCTGATGAGTAATGAAAAGCAGACAGAGGCTCTGGCACTGTACCTGGCACAGCATAAAGACGATTTGCTAATAGCGCTTGGTGCGAAAAAGCCTGCTGCGAAAGCTGACAAGGCTCCAGCTGCCAGCAAAACGGCTAAAGCCAGTATTGCTGCTGTAGAGCAAGCCGCTTAATGCGGCTGCTTTAATTTTTGCCAGTACCGCTGCAGATCGGCTTTTACTTCAGGTAACAATAAGTACAATGCGAGAATATTGGGTACAGCCATTAAAAAAATCATCGAATCGATAAAATTAAAAACTGCCATCATGTTTGGTACAGCACCTATTGAAACAATTAGGCAAAACAGCACTTTATATAACTGAGTCAAATGCTTATTGTGGCCTACAATATAGCGCCAGCCGGTCAGGCCGTAGTACGACCAGCTTATAACCGTAGAAAAACCAAACAGCAATAAAGCCACCATCAATACCCATGGGAACCAGCTGAATACTGAAGCAAACGCACCTGAAGTGATTTGTACTCCATCAAGGCCTGGCAGCTGATAAGCGCCGGTCAGGATAATAACCAAAGCGGTAATAGTGCAGATAACTACTGTGTCAATAAACGGTTCGAGCAAACCAACAAAGCCCTGGCTGACCGGATCTTTAACCTGAGCCGCGGCATGGGCTATAGGTGACGAGCCAATGCCCGCTTCATTTGAATAGGCGGCACGGCGAAACCCCTGGATCAGCACACCAATAAAGCCACCGTAGCCTGCTTCAGGGCTAAATGCGTTTTGTACAATCAGCCACAATGCGGCTGGTATTGCACTGGCATGTGTGGCCATAACAAACAGTGCGGCAACAAGATAGATACCACACATCAGAGGCACAAGTTTACTGGTCACCCGGGCAATACTTTTTAAGCCGCCAATAATGACTGCAGCCACCAGCAGCGCATAAATTACACCAAACAGCCAGGCATTATCGAACCCGGTAACTGTTTTTAGCTGCACAAACCCTTGATTAACATGAACAAAACCGGCTGAACCAAAAATAACAAACACAGAAAACGCCAGCGCCAGCACACTGCCGACTACAGGCAGATTATATTTGTCGAGCGCGGCTTTGATATAGTACATAGGCCCGCCGGATACAGAACCATCGGCATTGATTTGCCGGTACTTTACTGCAAGGGTACATTCGACAAACTTCGTTGACATCCCCAGTATGCCGGCCATGATCATCCAGAAAGTTGCACCCGGACCACCTAAACTAATTGCAACAGCCACGCCGGCAATATTGCCTGTACCTACAGTTCCGGAAAGTGCTGTACTAAGCGCCTGAAACGGCGTAATTTCGCCTTTTGCCCCGCTACGCTGGTTACTGTTTAGTAAACTGATCGCATGCGAAAAACCACGCACATTGATAAAGCCAAGGTAGCAGGTAAATACCAGCGCACCACAAATCAGCCATATCAATACCAGAGGTACACTGATGTTATTCACATCAAAAGCATAAAATACAACGGCGGCAATTTTGGTTGTCAGGCTCTCAAATGCCTGTTGCAAAGAAAAGTCAGTGATCATTTATTCGTATCAGCGGTATGGACGGCTATATGTGGCGACAAGACTACTGTGTTATTGCTGGCGAAACAAGAAATTATGTTAAACCCTACTGTGCCGATTGTACCGTGACAATATTGCTTTTATGCTGAGAGCATCAGTAGTGGAGAGCATATCAATGACAGCATCTGAACCAGACAGCGAGAAAACTTCTGCGCATCATCACAGCCACAGTTCGCACCGGCACGGTGTGCATGAACATCACAGCCACCATGGTTTGCACTCACACCATTATGATGAAAGCAGCAATATCGCACTGGCATTCTGGCTTAATTTTTGTTTCGCGTTGATTGAAATAGCTGGCGGCATCTTAACCAATAGCGTCGCCATTATTGCCGATGCGATACATGACCTGGGGGACAGTCTGGCAATAGCATTCGCCTGGGTTGCCAGTAAGGTTGCAAAAAAACAGCCTACAGAACGCTACAGCTATGGTTTCAGGCGCTGGTCATTGTTAAGTGCGCTGATAAGTGGCTTGATCTTGTTATCTGGCTCGGCCTGGGTGCTATCTGAAGCGATTCCCCGCTTGTGGCAGCCACAATTACCGCATACCGGTGGCATGTTTGCACTGGCGATCCTTGGTATAGCAATCAATGGCTTTGCCGTACTGCGTTTACGTAGAGGTAAAACACAGAATGAAAAAATACTCAGCTGGCATTTACTGGAAGATGTATTAGGTTGGGTAGCGGTGCTGATTGGTGCTGTAGCAATGTATTTTACCGGCTGGGCCTGGCTGGACCCGGCGCTGTGTATCGGCTTTAGCGTGTTTATTTTATTTAATGTGCTTAAAAATCTGCGCCAGACATTAAGTCTGTTTTTACAGGTGTCGCCAGATCCTGAGTTACAGCAAACTATTTCCAGCCAACTGATTGAACTGGATTTCGTTAACTCGCTACACCATGTGCATTTATGGTCGTTGGACGGTGAACAGCACGTGCTGACGATGCATGTTGAAATTGCAACCCCGGCAGATCTGTCGCAGCAACTGACGTACAAAAAGCGCATTGCAGCGGTATTGGCGCCATACAACCTCAGTCATACTACCGTTGAGTTTGAAATCAGTGGTGAAGAATGCCGTGATACCGGGCGCCGTTAAGTGATACTTCAGCAAAGCCAGCTACACTGTTTGGGAACCTTTCAAGGAGTAAGCTATGTTGATGAAATCTTATCAAAAAATACTGGCTGTTTTGCTGTTGGCAATGTTTACGCTGTTACAGGGCTGCGCCGGTGGTGTGAATGCTACAGCCGCTGAGCAACGTAACGTAATTAATCAGATGCGCTCTGATGTGCTGTCTCAGCTATACCGTGAAAAATCCAGCGCCCGTGCTGAAGTGCAGGGGGCACCAGGTTATGCGACGTTCAGCAATGCTAATGTAAACCTTATTCTGGCCAGCGTGGGTGGCGGGTATGGCATTGTACACAACAACCGTACCGGCAAAGATACTTACATGAAAATGGGCGAGCTGGGCGTTGGTCTTGGCGCTGGCGTAAAAGATTTTCGTCTGGTGCTGGTGTTCCATACAAATGAAGCCCTGCAACGCTTTATTGACCATGGCTGGGCGTTTGGTGCCCAGGCTGACGCTGCTGCAAAAGCCGGTGATAAGGGCGGCGCTGTTGGGGCTGAAGCCAGTGTCGATGATGTGAGTATTTATCAGTTTACAGAGGCCGGCCTTGCGCTGCAGGCAACTGTCAAAGGTACCAAGTTCTGGGTGGATAACGACTTGAACTAGAAAAAGGCAGCATAGCTGCCTTTTTTACTGACTATAACCTGGCAAAAACTGTGCAAGCTTACCTATGGCCGTTGCTAATTGCTCTTTGTGTGGCAGGAATACGATACGAAAATGATCCGGCTCTGGCCAGTTAAAGGCTCGTCCATGCACTAACAGCACTTTGTGCTGGCGCAGAAAATCCAGCACAAACACCTCATCATCCTTAATCCGGAATTTCTTCCGATCTATCTTCGGGAACAAATACATCGCACCTTTAGGCCGCATACAGCTGATACCGTCGATATTAGTTACCAGTTTATGCGCCAGGTCCATCTGGTCGTATAATCTGCCGCCTGGGACAATGAGTTCATTGATACTCTGATACCCACCCAGAGCGGTTTGTACGGCATGCTGACAGGGCACGTTTGCGCATAACCGCATCGACGCCAGCACATTTAAGCCCTCGATATAATTCTGCGCCAGATGCTTTGCGCCGGAAATAAATAACCAGCCAACGCGAAAACCCGCAATCCGGTAATTTTTAGACAAACCACCAAATGTCAGCATAATAAGGTCGTCGGCTAAAGACGCGGTACTAACGTGCTCGGTGCCGTCATACAGCACTTTGTCATAGATTTCGTCACTCAATACCACCAGCCGGTGTTCGCGTGCAATCTTTAGCAGGTCTTGTAAGAATGCTTTGTCGTACACTGCACCTGTCGGATTGTTGGGGTTTATCAGTACTATTGCTTTGGTTCTTTTACTGATTTTCTCTTTAATATCATTAAGATCCGGGTACCAATCCTGCTGTTCATCACAGCGGTAGTGTACGGGTTTTCCCCCTGCCAGGTTAACGGCAGCTGTCCATAACGGGTAATCGGGTGAGGGGACAAGCACCTCATCGCTGTTATTCAGCAGTGCCTGTAAGGACATCAGGATCAGTTCAGATACCCCATTGCCTATATATACATCATCAGCATCTGCGCCCAGAATGCCTCGCTGCTGGTAGTATTGCGCAACAGCTACACGGGCGCTGTATATACCCTGAGAATCTGAATACCCCTGTGCAGTCGGCAGATTATGAATGACATGTTTAAGAATTTCATCCGGTGCTTCAAAACCAAAAGGCGCGGGATTGCCAATATTCAGTTTCAGGATCCGATGGCCTTCCTCTTCCATTCTTTTTGCTTCCCTGGCAACAGGGCCACGTATGTCGTAGCAGACTCCGTCTAATTTTGTCGAGCGCTCAATGGGTTTCATAACAACGACCTTATTATCTCCGTATTATCCGTCCAGACAGCTATATAGCTGCGAGCCAACAGTTTTCACATAACTAGTGTTGCTTTGCAATGGGTGGCAGGGGGTTTTCAGGAAAAAAACAAGCCAAAACACATTTTCATCGTATAAATTTGCCGGGGCAGGTAAAATAGCCGCGATTTGTAGTAACGAACCGGTTATCAACATAGCAAAGGTGCTATGCAGGCAGGGTAACCTACAGGTGACAGATGGTATTAAAGCGAATAAGTATTTTGGTGTTCTGGCTTGCTGTTGCGGCGGCAGCGTTAAGTCCGTTTTCAGAGCTTGAGCCGGTTAAGCAGCTTGACTCTCTGGAAGAGTGGCAAAAGCCCAGCCGCCTTACTGCACTAAACGAAGCTGATAAAAAGAAGGTCCTGCAACGCCTTGCCTATACGCAACCGATGCCGGTATTCAGTTCGTTACCAGACTTTGACAGTATTGCTGATACGACAGAAAAAAAACGACTGTTTTTTAACTATCTTCGCCCTTATGTAAAACGCGAAAACGCGCGGCTGCGGTCTTTGCGCCAACAGCTATTAGACATTCGTGACAAAAAGCAAAAGCGGCTGCGTATTTCTTTAGAGGAATATGCGTTTCTGTACAGCCTGTATGATGAGTTTCGTATGGATGTTGCAGAAAGTGATATTACCATGCTGGATGAGCTGTTAGAGCGGGTTGATGTGATCCCGGATACACTGGTGCTGATGCAGGCCGCCAATGAATCGGCTTGGGGAACCAGCCGTTTTGCGATTGAAGGTTATAACTTCTTCGGTCAGTGGTGTTTTCGTGAGGGGTGTGGCATGGTCCCGCAGTCCCGTGTCGAAGGTAGCTACCATGAAGTGGCAAAATTCAATAGCCCAGCTGCCAGCATAAAAAGCTATTTTTATAATTTAAATACCTTCCATACCTATGATCACCTGCGTGATATTCGAGCCAGACTGCGCGAAGAAGGGAAACCTGTGCGGGGTGAGGTGCTGGCTGCCGGCTTAGGTGCGTACTCTGAGCGCGGCGAAGAATATATTGCTGAAATCAGCGGCATGATCCGGTTTAACCGCAAGCTTTTGGAAGAATAATATGCGTAATCTGTTCCTATTGGCCGCGTTGGCGCTAGCGCTGCCTGCTACGGCTGATTTGCAGCTGAACTATAATGGTTTTTACGGCCGGATGAAGAAACTGCAGCAGCCGCAATACAGTGATATTACGCTGGCTTTTGCACTGACCGGAGTACACAGCGGTAAGGCATGCCGGTTTTATAGTTTAAAGCTGTTAAGCGATCAGCATGATATTGCCGTTGATATTGCCGGCAACGGCGAGCTTAGTCTGCCGTATGATGAAGCATTAAAAGATAGTAATGCTGTTTTATTACTGCGTCAGGCCGACAATGCTGAGGCTTGCCAGGTAGAGATGCGACTGCGCTCGCGCATGCGCTTGCCATCGTCACTGGATCTTGCCACCTTACAGCATTATCAGCAGCAGTTTGATTTGTTACTCGATGATATGGCGGGGATCAGTAAATACTGGCTGCCGGCAGTGAGTGGTGTCATTGCTGAATTTAACACTGACACTGTTGTGGCAGATATCAAAGAAGCCGCTGGCGACAGCACAAGCTGTAAAGCGAAGCGCTGTTATATAAAACTGAGTGATGCTACGCCAGCAAACAGCCGCTGGTCTTTTAACGAGCGGCCGGCGTACTTATTGCCCCTGATAGAAAGTAATACAGAGTAAAGCTTTTTAACTTAGTGCTATGACCTGGACATCGCTATGCGGGCTGGCGCTTACGTGTTCTGGTTGTTCGTCATCCAGCTCCAGACCAACTGGTACAGCCGGCACGGCGGCTTTATCAAAGGCCGTATCACGTTCGCTAAGTTCGGTATCTTTACTTAATGTGGCGAAACTGAACAAGTTGGTGTCGATCATATGTGATGGCACTATGTTTTGCATTGCCTGAAACATGGTTTCAATACGACCAGGAAAGCGCTTATCCCAATCCTGTAGCATCTCTTTGACGACCTGGCGCTGTAACCCATCCTGTGAGCCGCAAAGGTTACACGGAATAATCGGAAACTGTTTCGCTTGCGCATACTTTTCAATATCTTTCTCTTTGCAGTATGCCAGCGGGCGGATCACTATATGCTCGCCGTTATCGCTGACCAGTTTAGGTGGCATCGACTTCATTTTGCCGCCGTAGAACATATTCAGGAATAAGGTTTCCAGCATATCATCACGATGATGGCCCAGTGCAATCTTGGTTGCCCCCAGCTCCTTTGCTGTACGGTATAAAATACCACGGCGCAACCTGGAGCAAAGAGAACAGGTTGTTTTACCTTCGGGTATTTTCTCTTTGACGATAGAATAGGTATCTTCGGTAACGATTTTAAAATCGACGCCGATTTGGCTTAAATAGCCAGGTAATACCTCCGCCGGAAAACCAGGTTGTTTCTGGTCTAAGTTCACTGCCACAATAGAAAAGTTTATCGGTGCCGACTGTTGCAGGTTTAGCAGGATATCCAGCAGAGTATACGAGTCTTTGCCGCCGGATAAGCACACCATAATTTTGTCGCCTTCTTCAACCATATTGAAGTCAGCAATAGCCTGACCAACGCCCCGGCGCAGGCGCTTATGCAGTTTATTCAGATTGTATTGGGCTTTGGCTTGCGCTGCGTGCGTCATAAAACAGAAGTACCACTAAAGAAAATGGCGCACATTATAACGAAGCGTGCGCCAATACCAAAGCTGTCAATAATAAATCTCAGTCTTTCTGTAGCGGACAGACGAAATTAGCCGGTTTTACCGCCAGCACATCGCAATCCAGACGATCAATCACATGCTCGGCGGTATTACCGATAATCGCTGCAGATAAGCCGGTGCGGCCGATAGTGCCGATCACCACCATCTCGGCATCCAGTTTGGTTGCCAGTTCAGGCAGCACGTCTTCCGGCATGCCTTCTTTGACATGGTAATGTTCACTATCAATATCATACTGGGCCGCTAATGCTGAAACGGCTTCAATATGATGATGTTTCATCGTGCTGTTGTACTCTTGCGGGTTAAACTCCGGTATTTCGATGGCAATGTTTACCGGTGTGCCCGGGTATGCATTGACAAGGTGAGTCTGGGCATTTAACAGGCCAGCCATTTTAAGTGCAGTCGTGGTGACTTTCTGGTTTAGTTCCAGATGATGTTCCTGCTCACTGCCGGCATTGACTGCGGCAATAATATTGCCACCCTGCGGCCAGTCGTGATCTTTGACCAACAGCACGGGGCAGGGGCATTTACGCAGAATATGCCAGTCTGTCGGTGTAAAAATCATCGATTTTAATACATCGTGGTCATGAGTACCTTTTATGACCAAATCGTAGTTGTCTTCCAGCACTGCCAACACAACGGCCTCGAATGGACGATTATGCCAAACCACTTTGATATCAATATTCACACCGCCAGCGCGTGCGGCGGCCAGATAATCACTGATCCACAGCTCACGATCTTTTATTACCGCCTGGCGCATAGATTCACGTTCCTCGCCAGACAGCATAGTGGTCATTTCATAAGAAAAATCATAGACAGACAGGAAAGCGGTAAGTTTACCGCCTTGTAAACGGACGAGTTCTATCGCACGGTTAAGTGCTTTTTGCTTGTCGACAGTAGGATCCAGTACAACCAATACATTGCTGTAAGTTGACATAAGCTGCTCCACGTTACGGTTACTGTATTAAGTGTAGTCAAAATAACGTGAACTGACCCAGACTTACTTGCGCTGGCGCAAAGAACGGTGAACAAATTAGCAATGGGCGGTTAGGGCACCCAGTTTAGACAGCGCGGTTTTATCATTAATACTGATAAGCTTGCCATTAACCTGGATCAGCTGTTCTTTGTCCAGTTTACTGAGCAAACGGCTGATGGTTTCTACCGTTAGCCCCAGATAGTTGCCAATGTCACTACGGGTCATCGTCAACCGGAACTCGCTGCCGGAAAAACCACGGCTGGCGTAGCGCTGTGCCAGCTGTGATAAAAACGTCGCCAGTTTTTGCTCTGCTGTTTTGCGGTTTAGTAATAGCATCATCTGCTGATCGGCCTGAATGTCTTCGCTCATCAGGCGCATCATCTGCTGACGTAACCGGGGTAGCTGGTCAAGTAAGGTTTCAAGATTTGGCAGCGGAATCTCACACACCATCGCCGTTTCCAGCGCTTCGGCGTAGCTTGGATGTTGCTGATTACTCAGAGCATCAAAACCAACAATATCACCCGGCAGATGAAAGCCAGTAATTTGCTGCTCGCCCTGCTCAGTCAGCGTAAAGGTTTTAAACGAGCCCGTACGTATCGCGTAAAGGCAGCGCTGTGTTTGGCCAGCTTCAAATAGCATATCGGCTTTATGTAATGGCTTTTTACGCTGGATGATATCATCCAGACGATTCAGCTCAGTGTCGTTAAGCGAAAACGGTAAACATAACTGGCTGAAACCGCAGTCCTGACAATTGATCGCTGAGCGTTGCATAGATACATCCTTTACGCTAAATACCGGTACACGACGGCTAGGTTAGAAAATCAAACGGCGAATGGCAAGCCAAATCGTATAGCTGGCATAAATAGCTAAAGCTGTGGCGATGATATAGCGCAGTAACGGGGTATTTTTTAGCTTGTTTAACAGTTGCGCCGCACTGCCACTGAGCAGTATCGCCGGTAGCGTGCCGATACCAAAACTAAACATGATTAACGAGCCCTGTAACATGCTGCCACTGGCCAGGCTCCAGCCCAGCGTGCTGTATACCAGGCCACAGGGCAGTGCCCCCCAGCACAGGCCATAGCTGTAGGCCTTGATACCAGAATTTAGAGGCAGCAATTTTTTCGCCAGCGGTTGTACGTAACACCATAATTTCTGCCCCAGTTTTTCCAGATGGATGAGGCCAAACCATAGCCGGCTGATATAGAGGGCCATCATTAGCAGCAATACGCCGGCAACTAAACGTAACCAAAGTAACGATACACCTGCAGCCTGCATGGCGCTAACGCCAAAATAACCCACTGCTGCACCAAACAGGCTGTAGGTTGTCAGCCTGCCTAAGCTTAGCAGCAGTTGCAGACGCAACTTCTGCAATGGTGACTGTTGCGGCATAGACAGCTGCAGAGCGGCTGCAATACCACCGCACATTACCAGACAGTGGCTGCTACCGAGCAAACCGATAATCAACGCTGCCAGTAAATCGGTGTTCATTGTTTAGGTGGCTGTTGTTCGTCGTCGGATGAGGCACTGCGACTTTGTGGCTTATTATCATCAAACAGAATACTAAAACCTTCCTTATCCAGATCTTCAAACTGCTTACTGCGAACAGCCCAGAAAAATACCGCTAATCCTATGATAACAAACAAGATGGCAATTGGGATTAGGACGTAAATAACACTCATTTTTTAAGCAGCCTTAAAGAGTTTGATACCACCAGTAACGAGCTGAATGACATACCCAGCACTGCGATATAAGGTGAAACAAAACCGGCAACTGCCAATGGAATAATAAGCAGGTTATAGCCAGCAGACCAATACAGATTTTGTTTAATAACGTTTTGTGCATGACTGCTTTCAGCAAGCAGATGCTCAAGTAAACCTATACTGGGCTGCAACAGTAACACATCGGCCTGATTTTTTGACAGGTCACTGCCGGTTTCCAGCGTCACTGACACATGCGCTGCGTGAAAGGCCGGATTATCATTAATACCATCGCCCAACATCAGCACTTTATGCCCGTCGCGCACCAAATGCTCGATTTCCATTACTTTTTGCTCAGGCGTACACCCTTTATGCATCAAATCAAACTGCAATTGCTGTTGTAGCTGCTGTGCCTGCGCTGAATTATCACCTGTTAGCATAACCAGTTTATAGCCAGCTGTGCGCAACCGCGCAATCAGAGACGGCACTTCTGGGCGTACGGCATCTTGTAACCATATCTCGGCAATACATACCTCGTTGATTGTCAGAAACACCATTGCATCTGACGACGTACTGAGTTTGCAAAAAGCCGAACTGCCGATTTTGACGAGCATATTGTTGTAATTTGTCTGAATTCCGGCGCCGACACTGATCTCCGTCTCTGTTAATGGCAGAGGTACTGTCAGATAAGGTTTAAAAGCCCTGGCGATCGGGTGTTCTGAAAATTGCTCTATATTGGCTATCAGGTTCAGCACATCTGAACGGCTGTACTCAGAGCCAT
Source organism: Rheinheimera aquimaris (assembly GCF_020531985.1). GTDB lineage: Bacteria > Pseudomonadota > Gammaproteobacteria > Enterobacterales > Alteromonadaceae > Alishewanella > Alishewanella aquimaris. The sequence continues at coordinate 91,992 of NZ_JAJAVQ010000001.1, forward strand.
TGATTTTAACCTCTGCGACAGAAAAACGGCCTTCAGTCAGGGTGCCGGTTTTATCAAAAACCAGATGGGTTAGCTGCGGCAGGACATCAAGTACTGTTGAGTGCTTTATCAGAATGCCGCGGCGGTTCAGGCTAGCCAAAGCGCAGGTAACCGCTGTCGGCGCTGCCAGGCTTAATGCACAGGGGCAGGTGGCAACCAGCACCGACAACGTTATCCAAAAGGCACGGTCTGCGTCGAGCCAGAAGTACCATAGTGCAAATGTCGCTACTGCTATCACTAATAAGCGTTCAACAAAATAGCGCGCCAGTTGATCGGTCTTTTGCAACACTGCGGGCTTCTGACTTAATGTTCTTTGCTGCAGTGCGATAATCTGCCCCAAATGTGACGCTGCCAGAGGCTGGCTCACTTTAACCTGCAGCAAGCCATCATGATTTGTACTGCCTGCCAGCACTTTATCACCACATTGTTTTTCTACAGCAGCGTATTCGCCGGTTAGCATTGATTCATCAGCCGAACTGTTACCACTGATAATAATGCCATCTGCTGCGATGGTTTCACCGGGTTTTACCAGTATCACATCACCGGCTCTGAGTCTTTTGGCGGAAACAGCCTGCGGCTGATTATCCTGTAACAGCGTTGCAGCAACAGGCATAATCTTCAGCAGGTTGCTGGTGGCATCCCGGGCACGGGAACGGGCGCGGTATTCAAAGAACTTACCCAGCTGCAGCAAAAAGGTAAACATACATACCGATTCAAAATAGACTTCACCGGTGCGGAATACCGTCGCGTAAGCTGACGCAAAAAAGGTGTAATACACTGCTAAGCTGACAGGAACATCCATATTCAGCTGGCGGGCTTTTATACCGCGCCAGGCGCTTTGTACGAACGGCAGCGCAGCGTATAGCACTACCGGCAAGGTTAGCACCAGGCTAATCCAGCGCAGATAGCCCTGATGTGAGGCTTCAATTCCGGTATAGTCGCCAAAATACAGCGCAACCGCTAACATCATAACCTGCATCGTCATGATACCTGACACGGCTAGTCGCTTTAAAAACCGGTTCAGTTCAGTTTTAAATGCTTGCTCTTCATTGTCAGCTACAAAGGGGCTGGCCTGGTAGCCGATAGCGGCAAGCTTGCTCAGGATAACGCTAAGTGGCGTTTTATCAGCCTGCCAGATCAAGTGACAGCGCTGTGTGGCAGAATTAACCGTGACCTGATGAACGGTATTCAACTGGCGCAGTTGTTTTTCAATCAACCAGGCGCAGGCTGCACAACTGATGCCGGTGACGGATAATGATATTTCGGTTAAATCGCCTTGTTGTACACTGACATCGGCCAGCACATCGGGCGCATCGTATTCTGCCAGCGTGTCGGCAAGCTCCTTTGGCAGCGCATAACGGCTGGCAGGTTCAGTTCTAAAACGGTAATAATCGCTCAGACCACTGGATATGATGGTGTCTGCGATGGCCTGACAACCGGCACAGCAGAATTGCCGCTGCTGGTTATCAAAAGAAAGCGTAAAGTTAAAACCGCCCGGTATCGGCTCATTACAGTGAAAACAACGTTCAGCAGTCACTGAGAAAACCCTACTCAATAGCCAAGTTTAATTTCGGTTGCCGCAGGTAGGTGCAGCTCAGCCCGGAGTTTCCATTCTTTACTGGCATCTGATACTACCAGCTGCCATTTTCCCGTGGGCGATAGTGGCAAATTAGCGACATACAGTAATTCACCGCTACGCTCTGCATCCAGAGCAAAATCACGCGCGGCAAGAGTAGGGTGGTAAAAATCCAGATGCACTTCGCCTTCAAGTACAGCATTTTCAGCAAAGCGCACTATGGCTTTGTTACCGGCAATCAGAATAGTGGCCTGTAAATTTCGCAGTGCAGCCTCGCGGTACTTCGCCAGTTGCATATTAATTGCCCGGCCTTCTTTGTAGTAATCGTCTACGACCAGATCGGGGGAATTCTGCTGCATAATAAAAACGGTGTGTACTGCTTTTAGGGCAGTAAAAACCGGGATAGCAATTAACAGCCATGGCCACAGCTGTTTATACCAGGGTTTAGTGTCGTGCTGCATCACTACCTCTAATACATAGAAATAAGCCCCAAACAGGGGCTTATTCTTATACGGATTGCCAAATTATTGTTGAGCGTCAGGCTTATCCGGGTTTGATAACCGGTATACGTAAGCCGTCAGAATATGTACTTTGTCTTCACCCAGTACATTTTTCCATGCCGGCATCACGCCGTTGCGGCCTTTCGTCAACGTTTCAGCGACAGTATCTGCAGAGCCACCGTATAACCAGATATTGTCTGTCAGGTTAGGTGCACCAAATGGCAGGTTATGCGCCACACTACCTTTACCATCTGCACCATGGCAGGCAGCACACAGTGCAAACTTTGCTTTACCGGCTTCGGCGTCACGGTCATTCACTGTACGACCTGACAAACTCAGCACATAAGCTGTCATTTCTTTAATGCCTTGCTCACCCAACGCGTCGAACCAGGCAGGCATTGCTGCTTTACGGCCGTATAACAGTGTTTCTTTGATTTTGTCTGGTGAGCCACCATACAGCCAGTCGTTGTCTGTCAGGTTAGGGAAGCCTTGCTGACCACGCGCGTCTGAGCCGTGACAAAGAGCACAGTTTTGTAAAAACAAGCGCTGCCCAATTTTGATAGCTTCGTCATCATACGCCAGATCCAGCACATCACGCTTTGCATATTGCTCGAAAATCGGGCCATATACTTCCTGTGCATGTACTACTTCACGATCAAGCTGCACATTTAAGCCTTCTGCCCTGGCATGTTCAGCAGCCAGGCGAGACTCTTCCAGTGATTTCACACCCTGATTTGAGCTGGTCCAGCCTAAAAAGCCTTTCCAGTTTCCAAGCCCCGGGTAAGCTGCCAGATAGTATACTGACCACACCAGCGTCAGGACAAACATATAGGTCCACCAACGCGGCAAAGGGTTGTTGATTTCCTCAATACCGTCTACTTCGTGGCCGGTGTTCTGATCTTCCGGCACGCCAACGTGGTTGGTGAGGTTCCATTTCAACAGCACGGCGCAGCCAATCAGCACCGGCAGGGTTAACACTATGATCCAAGCACTCCAAAAGCTACTCATGATCCGACTCCTGTTTGTTTTTTTGTTGTGCTTTCTGTTCGTCGTCAAAAACCAGATTTGCCGCCTGATCAAAATCAGATTTACGCTTTTTGCTGTATGCCCAGATTACAAAGGCGACAAAGCCGACAAACAAAATCACGGTAAAAATACTATGTAACGTTGCGTATTCCATGAGTATTACTTCAAATGTGTGCCAAGGGACTGCAGATATGCAATTAACGCCTGCATCTCTGTCTTACCCTTCACGGCATCCGCTGCACCTGCTATATCTTCGTCCGTGTATGGCACGTCATACATGCGCATCACTTCCATTTTCTTAGCTGTGTGCTTGCCATCGAGAATATTTTCATTCAGCCATGGGAAGCCTGGCATATTTGACTGTGGTACCACAGAGCGCGGATCCATCAGGTGAGCAAAGTGCCAGTCATCGCTGTAACGCTGCCCAACGCGCGCCAGATCGGGGCCTGTACGCTTGGAACCCCACAGGAAAGGATGGTCCCAAACACTTTCACCGGCGACAGAGTAGTGGCCATAACGCTCAACCTCTGCACGGAAAGGACGTACCATCTGGCTGTGGCAGCCAACGCAACCTTCACGGATATAGATATCGCGACCTTCCAGCTGCAGTGCAGTGTAGGGCGCCATACCATCTACCGGTTGCGTCGTTTCATCCATAAAGAACAGCGGGGTGATCAGTACCAAAGTACCGAAGCTGATCGCAACGATGGTCAAAATAGCTAACAGACCTACGCTGCGCTCAATTTTGTCATGATGATTCTTGTTCGACATGATTTACCTCTTACGCCGCTGCCGGTACAGGTTGTAACGATTCATCTTTTGCACGTATGGTTTTGTATACGTTGTATGCCATTAACAGCATACCGGTCACGACAAATACACCGCCGATAAAACGCATCAGATAAAATGGCATAGACGCTTCCAGGCTTTGTACAAAGCTGTACGTCAGGGTACCGTCAGTATTAACAGCGCGCCACATCATGCCTTGCGTAATACCCGAAATCCACATTGCTACGATATACAGCACTACGCCGATAGTATGCAGCCAGAAGTGGGTGTTAATCAGTGAAATACTGTACATACGGCCCTGGTTATACAGCACAGGGATCAGGTGGTATATCGCACCGATAGAAATCATCGCAACCCAACCCAGCGCACCAGAGTGTACGTGGCCGATAGTCCAGTCAGTATAGTGCGATAGTGCATTTACAGACTTGATTGCCATCATTGGGCCTTCAAACGTTGACATACCGTAGAACGACAGAGATACGATAAGGAAGCGTAAGATAGGGTCAGTTTTCAGCTTATGCCAGGCACCTGATAACGTCATGATACCGTTGATCATACCGCCCCAGCTTGGCACAAACAGCACAACTGACATCACCATACCTAATGACTGTGTCCAGTCAGGCAGGGCAGTGTAGTGTAGGTGGTGCGGACCGGCCCAGATATACAGCGCTATCAACGCCCAGAAATGCACGATAGACAAACGATAAGAATAAACCGGACGACCAGCCTGCTTAGGTACGAAGTAGTACATCATACCCAGGAAGCCTGCAGTCAGCAGGAAGCCAACAGCGTTGTGGCCATACCACCACTGGATCATCGCATCTACCGCACCTGCATAGATTGAGTATGATTTAAAGGCACTGACCGGTATCGCCATGCTGTTGACGATGTGTAGTGCTGCAACGGTCAGAATAAAACCGCCAAGGAACCAGTTTGCTACATAAATATGGCTGGTTCTGCGTTTTACCAGCGTACCGAAGAATACGATGGCATAACAAACCCAAACCAATGTAATCAGAATATCAATTGGCCATTCCAGCTCAGCATATTCTTTTGAACTGCTCAAGCCCAGTGGCAGCGTCACAATCGCCGAAACGATAACCGCTTGCCAGCCCCAGAATGTAAACATGGCCAGCTTTTCTGCAAACAACCTTACCTGGCAGGTACGCTGCACTATGTAATAGCTGGTAGCAAACAGGGCGCTGGTACCAAAAGCGAAAATAACCGCATTGGTATGTAAAGGACGAAGGCGACTATAGGTCAACCAAGGTGTATCGAAGTTTAATGCTGGCCAGTATAACTGGGCCGCAATTAACACGCCTACTGCCATACCTACAATACCCCAAAGCACTGTAGTTAAAGCAAACAGGCGGACAACGCTATAGTTGTAGTCAACATTTAACGAATTGGTCTGGCTCATGTTGAGTTCCGCTGCAGTTTGTGCTGGTTACTGATACAGGCTGGTAAACAGCCATTCTTGTTATAGACAGCTAATACACCCAGTAAATGCAATGTTTTAGCTATCAATTTGGGGCTGCATATTAAGGGTTTTACCTTCGAAAAGATAGGCAAAACAGCCCGTTTTATGATTTAGAACAAAGTTCAAGATTAATAATTAACCAATTCTAGCTGCTGTTTGAAGCTTTTCCGCAAAACAACATACAATACGCAAACTTTTTAGCGTTATCGGGTTAATCATGCGGCTATTTTATCTGGTTTTACTGGCAATTTGTGCAGTCAGCGGATGCCAGCCGGCTGACAAAGCTCCCATCTCATCGCGTTTGTTAATTGATGAAGCGAGTGTGCAGCTGCAGCTTACTCCGGCTGATGCTCCGGTTGAAACACCGCTTCAGTTGCAGGTTTACGGTGAAGGTATAGCTGAAATAACCGGAGAAATCAGTGGTATATCGATGTATATGGGGCGGGTGCCGCTGAAGTTCAGCCGGCATGACACTGCCTGGCAGGCGGAATTTTTGCTTGGGGCGTGCAGTGATCCGAAGATGTTGTGGCAAGTTGAATTGGAATTGACGTTGACTGATGGAAAAAAACGATTGCTAAAACAACAGTTTCATTCAAGTTGGCGCTAAAAAGGATAATTTTCACTTGAATTATGGTTAAAAAATAGCCAGTATCGCACAGCAAAATAAATTGGAGTGATCAAAATGACCAGTGAGTTTGTGCGCAATATACACCTGGCAACTGCCCAGAGATTAAAAGAGCAGGGTGCTGATTTAAATGGCATTGTTGAGCATTTCGAGAATGTTTACTTGCCGATGGATGAGGTGCCTGAAATGCTGGGGCAGCTTGGCTACCCGCAGCAGGATTTAAAGCAGTTTTTAAAAGGCCTCGACTCCTAAACCCTCTTCAGGTTGCTGCTTTGATTTGCTGCGTCAGATTGAGTGGCGCAGCTTCGTCCAACTGCAGTCTGGCTGTTTCGACACAAATAAATTCCAGATAGCTATCGTCACGAAGATCTGTTATCTGCCGGCTGCGCTCAACCCATGGGTTCCATACCACTGTTGCATCTTGCCCTTGTTGATTCAGATTAACGACTGAGTCTGGCATTAATAGCTGTAAACTGGCAGCCGGTGAAGGGTACACTCTGTCAACTTCAGCATTAAAAATTGCCTGCTCTGAAGCGTCAGATACCGTGGTTGCAGTTACCTTGTCGCTGTACTGTCGGGGCAAAGGTTGTACCCGGGTTTGTGCTAATTCTGTAATAGCGAAATAGCTGTGCAACGCGGCTTGCTGCGGTAATGATGTGTTACAACATAAGTTAATAGTTAAACGGCTATCTAAAATAACCTGCAACTGTAAAGTGACGTCGCCAGCGTGGTGGGGCAAATCATCAACGGTAATTTCAAGCGTTGCATTGGCATGGCTGTCATCCGTGTGTTGATTTACCAGCTGCCACATCCTTGTTCGTACCACACCATGATTGGGGACTTTGTTTTGTTTGGGGTTGACTCTGCTATCCGCAGGACCAAACCACGGCCAGCATACAGGCACGCCACCGCGAATAGGCGTCTGATTATGCCATTGCGCTAAAGGAGATAGCCAAAGTTTGTCCACATCGGGTGCTGGCCGGTACGATAAGACCTGGGCGCCATATAATGAGATCACTGCAGTGGCATTGCCATATTGCAACGTAATACAGGGCAGGTCAGTTAAATGTGCAAACCCGGTTTGCGCGGTGATAGAACTGTTCAAAAGTCAGGCTCCTGATATTAGGTTTTGGGGGCCAAAATAAAACAGCCAGCTTAAAGCTGGCTGTTTTATCATGCAATGCCTCAGGCGTGCTTCATAAATTCAACAGTGTTGTCCAGCATGCGGTTGCTGAAACCCCACTCGTTGTCGTACCAGCTCATTACTTTTACCAGACGGCCGTTAACCCGTGTTTCTGTCGCATCAAAGATAGAAGATTTCGGATTATGGTTAAAATCGACTGATACCAAGGGTAAATCGTTTACTGCCAACACTTCAGCCATAGGGCCTGACGCACAGGCTTTGCGGATAATGTCATTTACTTCATCAATAGAGGTGTTACGGCCTGCGATAAAGCTTAAATCCACTAAAGATACATTGATGGTAGGCACGCGTACGGCTAAACCATCAAACTTGCCTACCAGCGCCGGCACAACCAGGCCAACTGCAGCTGCGGCACCGGTTTTTGTTGGGATCATTGACATGGCAGCAGCACGTGCACGGCGTACATCGGTGTGATAAACGTCACTTAAGCGCTGGTCATTGGTGTAAGCGTGAATAGTGGTCATCAGGCCTGACTCAATACCCAGTGCTTCATTTAACGGCTTGGCTATTGGTGCAAGGCAGTTAGTGGTGCAGGAAGCATTAGAAATAATGTTCATCTGCGGCGTTAAAATTTGATGGTTTACACCATACACCACTGTTGCGTCGACATCTTTGGCCGGTGCAGAAATAATGACTTTCTTTGCTCCGGCTTCAAGGTGGGCGCCAGCACTTTTACGGTCAGTGAAAAGCCCTGTACATTCCAGTACAACATCTACTTTAAGTTGTTGCCACGGCAGGTTAGCCGGATTACGTTCACTCAGTGTCAGGATCTCATCCTGATTTACATATATAGCTTTATCACTATGCTCGACGTTGGCAGCGAAAATACCATGTGCTGTGTCGTACTTCAGTAAATGGGCATTGATGGCGGCGTCGCCTAAATCATTAATCGCCACTACCTTAATGTCGTAGTTTTTGCTGCTCTCGTATAAAGCACGCAGTACGTTGCGGCCAATGCGACCAAAACCGTTGATTGCAACACGAATTGTCATACATACCCCGTCAAAATAGCTGTTATGAAACTGAACTGAATAATATGTGTAGTAAAATTACATTAATCAGCAGTTTTTTCAAGTTTAAAACGCTATAAAACCGGCATTTATGTAATTAAATGACATAAATGAACAATGACATTGGTTGCGATGGCGCCTAGAATGAGCGTTAGCCAACTGACAATAATAAGGATTTATCATGGACGCCGCCTTACTGGCTGAATTGATCGCATTTTGTGGCATTGAAACCGAATTTAACGATGCCTGGGGCAAGCCGACCCGGGTTAGTGAAACACAACAGCTGGAACTGTTAAAAGCGCAGGGCTTTGACATCGAAGATGACGACACCGCGCGGCTGCAATTACTGGCGAGGCAGCTCGACTTCTGGCAACAGCCTTTGCAGCAGGTCTCGGTGCAACGCCTTGGCGAGCCGCTGCAGGTATCGCTTCAGGTTGCTCTGGAGCAGGCAAACACGGTTATTGCACTGCAGCTTACCTGTGAGGATGGCCAGCATTACACCTGCAACCTTACTCCGGTAGACGGTGAGCTGACGCAGGTTATCGTGCTTGATGAGGTTGAGTACCACCAGTATCTGCACGAACTGCCATGGCAATTGCCTGCAGGTTACCATCAGTTAGCTATCGCTGGCAGTGCTCAGCAACAACGGCTGATTATTACGCCCGGGCGCTGCTTTCAACCGGAGCAGTTTACCCGGCATAAGCAATGGGGTATTGCGTTACAGCTCTACGCACTGCGCTCTGAACGTAACTGGGGCATAGGGGACTTTACCGACCTGAGTCATACCCTTAGCTATCTGGCCAGCGTTGGCGCTGATTTTGTCGGTCTGAATCCTATTCATGCGTTGTATCCGGCGATGCCGGAGAGCGCCAGTCCTTATAGCCCGTCATCACGACGCTGGCTGAATATCAGTTACATTGACGTTGAGGCTATGCCGGGTTTTGCCAATTGCAGCCGCACCAAAGCACTGGTTGAAGCACCGGGCTTCGTATCACAGCTCAGTGAGCAGCGTCGTAAAGATTACGTAGATTACAGCGGCGTTATGCAATTAAAGCTGCCTGCAATGAAAAGCTTATATCAGTGGTTTAGTGAGCAGAAAAGCACTACAGCCAAAGATATAAACAAAGCATTTAAGCAGTTTAAGCTACAAGGCGGTGATAGTTTACTGCAACTGGCGTTATATGATGCTTTACACGCCCATTTATATCAGCAGAACAGCGATTATTGGGGCTGGCCAAACTGGCCGGAGCAATATCGTGACCCGGCGTCAGACGCTGTTATGCAATTTAGCAAGCAACACAGCGCAGAGCTGGATTTTTACTGTTACCTGCAGTTTATTGCACAGCAGCAATTAGCGCAGGCACAACAGGTAGCCAAAAATGCCGGTATGCTGCTGGGGCTATACCGCGATTTAGCCGTAGGCGTCAGTGAAGCGTCAACCGAGATATGGTCAAATCCACAATTGTACTGCCGACAAGCCAGTGTAGGCGCTCCGCCTGATCCGCTTGGGCCTGCAGGCCAGAACTGGGGATTACCACCGATGTATCCCTATCAATTGTACAAGCAGGCTTATCAGCCGATTATCGACTTGTTGCATGCCAATATGCAGCACGCAGGTGCACTGCGTATTGATCACGTTATGGCATTGCTTCGTTTATGGTGGGTACCGAAAAGTGCCGCAACTGCAGCCGGTGGTGCTTATGTCTATTACCCTATTATGGATCTGCTGGGTATTCTGGCACTGGAAAGTCAGCGTAATCAGGCTGTAGTGATAGGTGAGGACCTCGGCACTGTGCCTGATGGCATTCGTGAACTGCTGTCTGACTATGGTGTGTATTCTTACCGGGTGTTCTTTTTTGAAACTGCTGCTGATGGCGGTTACATCTCACCACAGCATTATCCGCAGCAGGCCATGGCGACACTGACTACGCATGATTTGCCAACCCTAATCGGCTTCTGGCACTGTGATGATTTGCGTTTAGGCAAAGAGTTGGGCTTATATCAGGATGAGGCACAGTTACAGCAACTGTACGCTGAGCGCCATGCAAATAAACAACGTATTCTTGATTCGTTGCATGGACACCGTATTGGCGGCGACAGTGTTTTACCGCACGATTATCCGCGCAGCAGTGAGCACCTTGGTATGGATAAAACACTTAACTATGCGTTGCAGCGTCATCTTGCAGCAACGTCGAGTCAACTGCTGTGTCTGCAACTGGAAGATGCTTTGGAAATGACACAGCCGGTGAATGTACCCGGTACCAGTTCAGAGTATCCAAACTGGCGGCGTAAACTGTCGCAACCACTGGAGCAGTGGAGCCAGCGCGAGGATATCCGGCAGTTATTCAGTGACATAAGCCGCATCCGTAAAGACTAGTATTTTAACGTACAACAATAAGAAAGGAATGGACATGAGTTTAGCGTTATTGCAACAGGTCAACTGCGCCACGCCATTTTTGTTACTGGGTTGGCAGCCTTTAGAGCAGGGCAAAGCCACAGGGCTGCTGCTGCGGGTTTATTTACCACATGCGACGGCGGTTACAGCATTGAGTGCTGATGGTAAAAAAGCGCTTGGCGAGCTGACGGCTGTCAGTGGTTTTGACGGCGTGTTTGAGTTGAAACTGAGTAAAAAACGCAAAGTTGAAGCTTATATTCTGCAAGTGCAGGCCGGCAATTATCAATATCAGCTGTTTGATCCATACCAATTTAAAGATGAAGCCTATTATGCGGTACATTATGTCACTAGCCAGCCAGAGAATCTGTACCGCCAGCTTGGTGCGCAGTTAATTGAGCTGGATATTGGCACGAAAAAAGTACCGGCAACCCGTTTTGCGGTGTATGCACCTAACGCCAGTGCCGTCAGCGTCATTGGTGATATGAATAGCTGGGATGGCAGAGTACACCCGATGCAGCGCACCGAGTGTGGGCATTGGGTACTGGTGCTGCCGGAAGTAGCCCAGGGCGTGCGTTACAAATACGAAATAAAGGACCGACACGGCCACTTGCTGCCGCATAAAGCTGATCCTATGGCGTTTTATGCTGAGCAATATCCATCGCATGCATCGTTAGTGTTTGATCATCAGCATTACCAATGGCAGGACAGCGATTGGTGTAACCGCAAAGCCATTAATCCGCTGCACAGCCCAATCAGTATTTATGAGCTGCAAGCCGGTAGCTGGAAACGGCAGAACGATAATCAACCGCTCAGTTACCGTGAACTGGCCGAACAGCTTATCCCTTATGTGCTGGATATGGGCTATACCCATATCGAGTTATTACCTGTGATGGAGCATCCGTTTGATGGGTCCTGGGGTTATCAGCCGCTTGGCCTGTTCGCGCCGACATCGCGTTTTGGCAACCCGGATGATTTTAAATATTTCGTCGATAAATGCCATCAAGCGGGTATAGGCGTGATTCTGGACTGGGTGCCGGCGCATTTCCCGGAAGATGGTCATGGTCTGGCCCGCTTTGATGGTAGCCATCTTTATGAATACGAAGACCCTCGTAGAGGTTGGCATCCTGACTGGAACTCCTGTATTTACGATTACGGTAAAGGTTATGTGCGCCAGTTTCTGGTTGCCAGTGCTTTATTTTGGCTGGAGCATTTTCATATCGACGGGTTGCGCGTAGATGCCGTCGCTTCGATGTTGTACTGGGACTATTCGCGTAAAGAAGGCGAGTGGATCCCGAATATCGACGGTGGCAACCATAATTATGAGGCCATAAGTTTCTTTCGCTGGTTTAATACTGAGGTATACAGCAAATACCCCAAAGCGATGACAATCGCCGAAGAGTCGACATCCTTTCCTATGGTGTCGCGCCCGGTAGATATGGGGGGGTTGGGTTTTGGTTTTAAATGGAATATGGGCTGGATGAATGACAGCTTGCGTTACATTAGTAAAGATCCGGCATACCGGCGTTATCATCATAACGACCTGACGTTTTCGATGGTGTATGCCTATAACGAAAACTTTATTCTGCCGCTTTCGCATGACGAAGTGGTGCACGGCAAAGGCAGTTTACTGAACAAAATGCCTGGCGATGAATGGCAACAAGCTGCTAACTTAAGGGCCTATTATGCTTTTATGTTTGCTCACCCGGGAAAGAAGCTGAATTTTATGGGTAACGAGTTTGCTCAGGGGCGCGAGTGGAATCATACCCAAAGCTTGGATTGGCACCTGCTTGGGTATGATAAGCACAGGGGCATACAGCAGCTGTTTCGTGATTTAAACCAAACGTACCGCCGCTGTGCACCACTGTATGAGCTGGACTATCAGCACGATGGTTTCAGTTGGCTCGATCATCAGGATGCCGATAACAGCACGTTGAGTTTTTTACGCCGTGACAGTCAGGGTAATACCATATATGTGGTCAGTAATTTTACACCGGTGCCGCGTACAGATTTTCTGCTGGGCGTTGAACAGCCAGGTGATTACGAAGTTATTCTTAACACCGACAGTGAGTATTACTGGGGCAGCAATTATGAGGTAGGCAGTGCACTTCACAGTATTGCGATGCCTTATCATGGTAAAGCACAGCATATCTGTCTGCAGCTGCCGCCAATGGCCACCTTATATATCCGCAGGAAACATCAGGGCTGATTACGGGGAAGCTGTTTGTTATGAGTAACCATATACCGCTATTAAAGTTGTCCGCCGGAACCGCCTCACCACTTGGGGCAAGTTGTTTACAGCAAGCTGGGCCAGGTGTGTGGAATTTTGCAGTATTTGCGCCGGATGCGACAGCCTTAACCCTGTGTTTGTATCAGCCTGATACTGAAGAGCTGTTGGGCGAGCTTGCTTTCAGTGCCCGTACTGGTGAAGTCTGGCATTTACAGGTCAGTGGCATTGAAGAGGGAACCTTATACGGCTTAAAAGCCGATGGCCCCTTCGATAGCGACAAGGGTTTAGTATTTGACGCTGAGCGTCTGCTGCTGGACCCTTATGTGCGCCAGTTAAACCGCAGTATTAGTTTTAATGAACGCTTGTATATCACTAAAAGCCATTACATGCTGGCAAAAGGCATGTTAAAAGCACAGCCGTTTGACTGGCAAAGCAGTACTAAACCCGAGATTGCACGGGAAAAAACGGTCATATACGAGGCCCACGTCAAAGGCATGACAATGCTGCACCCTGACGTACCTGAAGAGTTACGCGGAACCTACCTTGGGCTGTGCCATCCGGCCGTCATTGCACATTTAAAACAACTTGGTATTACTACGTTGCAACTTTTGCCAGTGGCGGCCTTTATGAGTGAGCCGCGGTTGGGCAAACTGCAGCTAACAAACTACTGGGGTTATAACCCTGTGAGTTTTTTTGCGCCTGATCCGCGTTATCAGTATCAGGACGCGGTTACCGAGTTCAAAACTCTGGTACGAACTTATCATCAGGCTGGCATAGAAGTGATTCTGGATGTGGTGTTTAATCATACTGCAGAGGCAGGGGATGATGGCCCGTTGCTGAGTTTTCGTGGCCTGGCGAATAAGCACTATTACTTGTTTGAAAGCCATGCAGATATCACCGACTTTACCCAGCCATGTAATTACACCGGTTGCGGCAATACGCTGAATGTCGCGCATCCTGCTGTGCAAAAGCTGGTGATGGATGCTTTGCGTTATTGGGTAACCGAAATGAAGGTTGACGGTTTTCGGTTTGACCTGGCAACAACTCTTGCGAGAGAGCATAAAAGGTTTAATCCTTATGCGGCATTTTTTCAAATCATCGCACAAGATCCAGTGTTATCGGGTGTAAAACTGATTGCTGAGCCCTGGGATGTTGGCCCTATGGGGTATCAGCTGGGGCAGTTTCCTGCTCACTGGTCAGAATTAAATGACAAGTGCCGTGACACCTTCCGCGCATTCTGGCGTGGTGATAAAGGCGTGTTACCAGAATTTACCACCCGTTTGCTTGGGTCACGGGATATTTTTCAAAAACACCATAAACCAGCGTGTTGCAGTGTAAATTATCTGACCTACCATGACGGTTTTACGCTGCAGGATGTGGTCAGTTACAAAGACAAACATAACTGGCTAAATGGCGAGGAAAACCGTGATGGCCATAACCATAATCTGAGTTGTAACCATGGCGTCGAAGGGCCAAGTAAAGACCCGTCAGTTAAAGCCAACCGATATTTACATAAACGTAATCTGGTCGCCACGTTATTGCTTAGCCAGGGCATGATCCACTGGCTGGGTGGTGATGAGTTGAGTCACAGTCAGCGTGGTAATAATAATGCGTACTGTCAGGATAACGATATCAGCTGGCTGGACTGGCATCTGGACAGCGACGAGGAAGACTTTCTGCAATTTGTCCGCCAGATGCTGGCATTTCGGCGCAAATACAGCTGCCTGCAACAATTATCACTGCTGGACGACAGTTATCAGTTGCATGGTGACAAGCATCATATTCAATGGTATCTGCCGGATGGTGAAAAAAAACAGCCCCAGGACTGGCAAGACCCTGAGCGGTTAAGCTGTATTTTTCAGATCACCAATAAAACCAATCAGGCCAGCCTGTTGTTTGTGTTAAATGCCGACAGCAATTTACTGCAACTGACATTACCCGGTAAAGCACGCCGATTGTTGTTTGACACCAGTGTTGATAAAGGTTTACTGCAACCCGCTGGCCAGACAACATTACAATACCAGCAGAATGCGCACAGTATGTCGGTATGGCTGTAGGTTTATTGACTCCTTTTCAGTATAATGCGCGCCGTTTATGTGCTGTCCGGTGTTTGCACGCGGGCTGGCAAAAATGAAAATAATGAAGGAATGTCAGATGACAGACACAGCTGCACTTTGTGATATCGGTTTTGTCGGCGCCGGTGTAATGGGCAAAAACCTTATTCTGAACCTGGCGGATAACGGTTACCGCGTTGCCGCGTTCGATTTGGATCACCAGAAACTGGAAGCTGTGTTGGCGCAGGACAAAGCTGAGCGGGGCGACAAGCCCGCCCGCGTTATCGCTTGCAGCTCTTACACCGAGTTATTATCCCGCTTATCGGCACCGCATTTAATCGTGCTGTCGGTGCCGGCTGGTAAACCGGTAGACGATGTGTGCCATAAGTTAATTGATGCTGGTATTCAGGCGGATGACATTATCGTCGATACCGGTAACAGTCTGTGGACAGATACCGTTGCGCGTGAAAAAGACTTTGAAGGGAAGTTTATCTTCTTCTCTACTGCGGTATCTGGCGGTGAAGTGGGAGCCCGGTTTGGTCCATCATTAATGCCAAGCGGCGATCCCTACGCCTGGACCCGCATTAAACCGTTATGGCAAGCCATTGCTGCTAAAGTTGACCCCGCTACCGGTAAGCCGATAGAACGGTTCGAACCGGGTAACCCGGTTACCGAAGGTGAGCCATGTGCCACTTATATCGGCCCAAGCGGGTCTGGTCATTATGTCAAAATGGTGCACAACGGCATTGAATATGCTGACATGCAGCTGATTTGCGAAGCCTATCAGGTAATGCGCGATATTTTGGGCATGCCGGCGGCAGAAATTGCTGAAGTGTTCAAACAATGGAATGAAGGCAAGCTGCACAGCTATTTAATCGGCATCAGTGCTGATGTGCTGGCAACCAAAGATTCAGAAACCGGTCTACCGCTGGTTGACGTCATTATGGATAAAGCCGGACAAAAAGGTACCGGGCTTTGGACAGCCGTCAGCAGCCTGCAGCTTGGCAGCCCGTCACCCACTATTGCCGAGGCAGTGTATGCCCGCTCGTTGTCAGCGCTAAAACATGAACGGGTGAAAGCAGCAACGGTGCTGGCCGGCCCGGCACAAAACCTGATTTCGGATGAGCAAAAACAAGACATTATTCAGGCACTGCATGATGCGCTGTACTGCGCAAAAATCTGTGTTTATGCGCAGGGTTTCCACTTAATGAAAACAGCGGCAGACGAGCATGGCTGGCAGCTTAACTTTGCTGAAATTGCCAAAATCTGGCGTGCCGGTTGTATTATCAGAGCGGTATTTTTGCAATCTATTACCGAAGCTTATGAGCGTAATGATGAGCTGGAAAACTTGCTGCTTGACCCCTTCTTTGCAAAACAAATCTCTGTCTATCAGCAAAACTGGCGTAAGGCTGTGGCTAGTGCCACTCTGGCCGGTATTCCGGTAGCTGCGCTTAGCTCTGCACTTAGTTACTACGATTCCTACCGTACAGCAGTTTTACCGGCAAATTTACTACAAGGTCAGCGTGACTATTTTGGTGCTCATACGTTCGAGCGTACTGATAAAGCTAAAGGCCGTATGTTCCATGTCGACTGGAGCAACCCGGCCCGGCCAATGGTGAAAATAAAATGATGAACACTGTAATAGGAACCGTGGGCTGTACCAGCAGCACTAAAGTGCTGTTACTCGGCGCAGGTGAGCTGGGTAAAGAGCTGTGCATTGAGCTTAAGCGTTACGGTTGTGAAGTGATAGCGGTTGACCGTTACCCCAATGCGCCTGCGATGCAGGTGGCCGATAAAGCGGTTGTTATGTCAATGCTGGACAATGCCGCGCTACGCCAGCTGGTTATCAGCGAAAAACCGGCCCTTATCGTGCCTGAGTTAGAAGCCATTGCAACCTCTGTGCTGATTGAATTGGAAGACTGCGGCTTTAATGTAGTACCCAGCGCCAAAGCGGTAAACCTGACGATGAACCGAGAAAGGATCCGCCGGTTAGCTGCAGAGGAGCTAAAGCTTGCGACATCACCGTTTCAGTTTGCCAGTGATAAAGACAGCTTTATTGCCGCGGTGAATGCCATTGGTTATCCGTGCGTAGTGAAGCCAATTATGTCATCCAGTGGTAAAGGCCAGAGCGTACTGCATAGTGCTGCTGATCTGGATAAAGCCTGGTTATATGCCCAGGAAGGTGGCCGTGCCGGTAAAGGTCGGGTGATAGTTGAAGGCTTTATCGATTTTGACTATGAAATTACGCTGCTGACAGTCAATTCGGTGTCCGGTATTCAATATTGTGCACCTATCGGCCATCGTCAGGAAAAAGGTGATTACCGCGAAAGCTGGCAACCGCAAGTAATGAGCGAAAAAGCACTGAATACCGCCAAAACCTATGCCAAAGCAGTAGTGGAGGCATTAGGCGGGCGCGGTCTGTTTGGTGTTGAGCTGTTTATTAAAGGTGACGAGGTTTACTTCTCTGAAGTATCACCGCGGCCGCATGATACTGGCATGGTAACGTTGATATCGCAGCAACTGAGTGAATTTGCGTTGCATGCCCGCGCCATCTTAGGCTTGCCAATACCGCAAATTAAACAATACGGCCCGGCAGCTTCTGCCGTGCTGTTGGTACCAGGCAACAGTGCTGATATTCAGTACCATGGTTTAGCTGCAGCATTAGCCGAACCTGATACAGAACTACGTATTTTCGGTAAGCCTGAAGTGCAGGGCGAGCGTCGCATGGGAGTCGCATTGGCACTGAGTGACAGCGTTGAAGCTGCAACGCAAAAAGCGCTGAATGCAATCAGTAAGCTAAGCGTCACGTTAAAGTAACGCTTGAACTGTAAAAAACCACCTGCGGGTGGTTTTTTTATGTCTGCTGATGTAAATAAGTTTTTCACTTTGCTGGTAAAGTTCACTAGCATCAGAGCTTGTTTGCTTCTTCAGGTTTTTAGATAGGAAGTGTCGAATTTTGAACATGGTGCAACTGACTCGTTATGTCATTGGTTTAACTTGGATTTACCACGGAATCTTCCCTAAGTTATTACAAATTGCTCCGCTGGAGCAGACGATGACCAGCAGCTTGGGTTTTTCAGATGAAATCACTTATCTATTGGTAAAAACTGCAGGCGTAGCAGAAGTTATTTTTGGCCTGATATTTATTTGCTGCTACCAGTTTAAAGTGGTGCAGCTTTTGAACATTATTGGTTTGGTCAGCCTGTTACTGTTTGCTGCAACAATGACGCCCTTTATATTGTTGGAAGCCTTTAACCCGATCACGACGAATATTCCGTTAATTGTATTAGGCTATTACCTGTATAAGGAATCGCTGTGCTCCAGGGAATAAACCATATCACCATTGCGATGAGCAATTTAGATCGCTCGCTAGCGTTTTACGCTGAATTGCTCGGCATGAAAGCGCATGTTCGCTGGGATACCGGTGCTTATCTGAGCCTTGCGGATATGTGGTTTTGTTTGTCTTGTGACACGCCAATACCAAATCAGGACTATTCACATATTGCACTAACTATTGCTGAAAAAGACTTTACGGCTTTTGCGACAAGGCTACGTAAAAATGGCGTAATCGAATGGAAACAGAATAGTAGTGAAGGGCAGTCAATTTATTTTCTGGACCCAGATGGCTACAAGCTGGAGCTGCATTGCGGCAATTTGCAATCAAGGTTAGCAGCGTTAACTCAGCAGCCCTATTCTGGCTTGATTTGGTTGTAATCAAAGTAATTTATTAAGGAAAAATGCAGTTATATGGATATTTCGCTACGTGAAGTCACCCAGGAAAACTATGAAGCGGTGTGCGACCTTGAGGTCACTACTGAGCAAGAGCCGTACGTGGCTTGCAATATGTGGTCTCTGGTGGAGGCAGCCTATAACGATGGCCATAGCTGCCGCGCTATTTATCTTGCTCAGCAGCCAGTCGGGTTTTTTATGTGGGTAAAAGAAACACCGCAGCTTATGTCTATCTGGCGTTTTATGGTTGATAAAGAGTACCAACAGCAGGGGATAGGCCGTCAGGCAATGGCACTGGCATTAGCTGAGATTAAGCAAGACGCTGATATTAAGCAGATTGAGATTTGTTATAACCCTGGAAATCCGGTAGCAAAAAACTTTTATGCCAGCTTTGGTTTTGTTGAGCAAGGGTTGGATGACGACAATGAAGATATGCTGGCGTTAATCACGCTGTAAGAGGAGTATTTATGTATCATGGGGCTTGTTTGTGCGGTGAGGTAAGGGTTGAGGTTAGCGGCCCAATAAGCAGCATTATTCATTGTCACTGTTCGCTGTGTCGTAAATCAAGCGGTACTGCTTTTGCTACTAATGGTTTTGTCCAGACTGAGGATTTTACTGTTGTCAAAGGTGCCGATAAATTAAGCCAGTTTGCGTTTAAGCCTGGGCGTTTGCGGCATTTTTGCCGTAACTGTGGGTCACCGGTGTATAGCAGCAATGCGACTGATCCTGCGCGCGTACGTTTGCGCCTGGGTATATTAAACTCTGATATCAGCGAGCGGCCTGTATCGCATAATTTTTACAGTTCCAAAGCAAACTGGGAAGACTTAGACTGCGCTTTGCCGCGTTATGACGGCTTCGAACCGGAACGTAATGTAGCAAAGTAAATAAACAGCTATGTTTTATAGTTACTTACTGCTGAGGAGAATACGATGCCGGTAGTGAAACAGAACATATTGCGGCTATCTTTCCTGCTGATCTTTGTGCTGCTTTTATCAGGTTGCGCAGTAAAACTCATCAGCAGCTACGATGAAAAAACTGATAATGCAATAACGGCTCTGCAAAAAGAGATGACGCAGTTTTTCCTGACGGTTGAGGCTCAGGCCGGTTTGCCGGAATGTAAATACAGCAACCACACTCAGTTTTATCAGCAAGCAAAAATCGCGCTAAGTGCTATTTCTGTGCGGGTTAAGGCTATAGAAGCGAATGAACTGACTATCGAACAGGTTGATTTACTGCAAGATAGCCTGATAAGCCTTGAACAGCTACATCAGCTTGGTTGTTTAACCCCGAATCAGGTAACTAATTTGCGCAGTAACTTTGACAGCAGCATTACCGCCATTTTGAAACTTGAACTGGCAAAGAAACGTGGTAAACCTTTGCTATAACACAGAGGGAATTGCAATGAGCTTAGATGCATCACAGCTTGCCGCCAGTATGCTGCAGGTTTTTAAAGCCGAGCTGACAGATAAGTGGCCGGATATTAAAGAATACGCCACTGCTGAAGCAACGAAGCTCGCTGAAAATCTGGTCATGATTGAGCGCATGCAGTTAACCGGCGAAATCACGCCTGAGCAGGCCCGTTTGCATCATCAGATCCAGCGCAATGCGTCGCGTACTGTGTTACTTGCTGTTACCGGGTTAAGCCGGGTTGCGATAGAGCAGGCGATAAACGCTGCGATGGACTCACTGCGGCAAAGTGTAAATACTGCGCTGAATTTTACCTTGTTATAAACCCGCTGAAGACCTGCAAGCCAAATGATACCCCAGCTACAGGCTTATATTGGCGCTGACATTGTTGCGGTATTACGTTAAAGTACGGCTTCAGTTAATAACATGAAATGGAGATGTAAGCATGAGGATGTGTGTTGTTCTGGCAATCTGTTTAAC
Organism: Rheinheimera aquimaris; assembly: GCF_020531985.1. Lineage (GTDB taxonomy): Bacteria > Pseudomonadota > Gammaproteobacteria > Enterobacterales > Alteromonadaceae > Alishewanella > Alishewanella aquimaris. The sequence goes on from NZ_JAJAVQ010000001.1 coordinate 112,533, forward strand.
AGTCTGGCTGGCAATGCCGGCGATGGCGCAGCAGGCAAAACCGGAAAGTATAAAAAAGTTACTTCAGGTGTCTGGCGCCGGTGATCTCGGCGTGCAAATGATGAATCAGATGATACCCGCGCTGAAAAATATGATACCAGATGCACCGCCTGCGTTCTGGGACGATGTGATGCAAGAGGTCAACGCCGAAGAGCTGGAGAATTTGTTGATCCCGGTATATCAGAAACACCTTACAGAAGCTGATGTTAAAGCGCTTAATGAGTTTTACGCCTCCGATGTCGGGCAGAAAATGATTAAAACGCAACCGGCGATCATGCGCGAATCTATGATTCTGGGGCAGCAGTGGGGGCAGCAGCTGGCGCAAAAAATTGTCCAGCGCTATGAAGCCCAAAAAGCCAAATAGCCAACTGTAAAAGATGCGGAAGAAACCACCTGCGGGTGGTTTCTTCGTGTTTTGTTGTTGATCTGGCGGTTATCCCGCCGAGTTGTAGCTGTAATTGGCGGCGAATTGTTTTAAGGTCTGGCTATCTTGTTTTTTTTGAAGACCACCATGCTAACGTCCTACTATAAAACATCTTTTAAGCTACTCGCTTCTGTTATCGTTTTAGCCGCAAGCAATCAGCTTGCTGCAGCAGAGCCTTATTTCCCACCAGCTGGCAGTTGGCAGCAGGTCAAGCCACACAGCCTTGGTGTTGATACCACTAAACTGCAGCAAGCTGTAGATTACGCTATTTCAAGTGAAAACCCGGCGGATAAAGATCAAGCAATTGTGCAAGCGACAACCTTTGGCGCGCGCGAACCCTACGATCAGATCATTGGCCCTATGTCCGTGCGTGCCGGCGCAAACGGGCTGATCGTTTATCGCGGTGCTGTTATCGCTAAGTGGGGCGATACGCAAAGTGTCGACATGACGCACAGCATTAGTAAAACCTTTTTAACCACAGTAACGGGTCTGGCACTGCAAGACGGGCTGATTGCCAATGTGCAGGATTTTGTTGGCCCTTATTTACCGTCCGATAACACGCTTTTCGCCGGAGAGCATAACAGTGCTATCCGCTGGGACCACTTGCTGCGGCAAACCAGCGACTGGCAGGGCAGTTTGTGGGGAAAACCTGATTGGGCTGACCGGCCGGAAGGCGAGGCGAAAAACTGGCCTTACAGGCCTTTGTACAAGCCCGGGACACGCTACAAGTATAATGATGTTCGGGTCAACTTATTAGCTTTGGCTACAACTTACGTCTGGCGTAAGCCATTGCCGGTGGTGTTGAACGAACGCATTATGCAGCCGATTGGTGCCAGCTCTACCTGGCGCTGGTATGGCTATGACAACAGTTGGATTGAGCTGGATGGCCAGCGCATTCAGAGTGTGTCAGGTGGCGGGCACTGGGGTGGTGGTATGTTTATTAATGCCTGGGATCTGGCCCGTTTTGGTTATTTATTTTTGCACGATGGTAATTGGCAAGGCAAACAATTGGTTAGCCGTGACTTTATCGCCCAGGCCCGCACCGGAGGTAGCGCCAAAGCGGATTATGGTTATGCAAACTGGTTTTTAAATCCAGGGCGCAAAGCGCTGCCTGCCGCACCGGATACTGCTGTAACGTTTCAGGGGGCGGGGCGCAATATTATTTATATTGATCAGCAGCACGATTTGCTGATTGTCGCGCGCTGGATAGCTAACGGCGATGAGCTTAATCAACTTGTTGCCCGGGTACTGGCGGCGCTGCCAAAGGATTAATTGTTACAATTATTGGAATAATGCATTGAATTAATAAAAATTTAATACTATAAAGAAGGTTCGCACTGCGTGTTTATGCTGTTGCTGTTTATTTAAGATGTCACGGAGGAACCATGTCAGTACTGCGTAAAATAGGTCTGATAAGCGCTGTTGTTTGCAGCGGGTTCCTGCATGCAAATACAGCAGTGGATTTTTCAGCGGAACAAAATGCACCGTGCTGGAAGATGATTGAGCAAAAAAGCACAGGCCACTGTAAGTTGTACTTTCATCGTGCAGCACCGCAGCCTGCTTTTGCACCCCGCGAGGAGATCTCCCGCGCTTTCAGCCGTTATTTTTCTGCCCGCACAGAGTTTCCTACGTCTTTTCAGCAAATGGAATTTGCGCTGCAGTTTTTCAATTACAGCCTTGATAAATACCCTGTACGCGAAAGTCTGAATTTTATCCGTAGTAAAGATGGTACTGCTCAGCTGAGTATGACGATACTAACCTCCGCAACCGGAGGTTACAGTTTTGTTCTGGCTGACACTGACGCACATCTTCGCCTGGTAGTGGATGCCTTGCAGCGCAGTGCGGCAAGGCCCGCAACACATTATCAGCGCAGCATCGCTAAACTTTTTGCCGAGTAACCCGCCATTACTGCAACGTCAGGCGTGTAGCGCTGTCGGCGTTATACTGTACGACAGCCTGTTTGGCTCTCGTTTCCAGTAACTGATATTCCGCCTGCTTTATCGTGTCAACATATTGCCATTGACAACTGACTTGCTGTGGGCTGACAGTTAACAGCATAAACCCTCTGTCATACAGGTTGGCATATTGTAATCCCTGCACCAGCTGCTCCAGCGCTTGCTCGGTTGCTGCGGCTGATGTGCGGTCCGGCAGGTTAATATATTGCTCAAGACCGGGTGAGGTAACTGACGATGTGGCCAGCTCTACACCAACAGCAGTGCCGTCGGCTAAATCGAGATGGTTTGCCCAGCTGTTATGCGTATCGCCTGCCAGTACCAACAACTGTTTTTTGGCTGCGGCTACTGTGTTAAGGATAATTTCGCGCTCTGCCGGATAGCCATCCCAGGCATCCAGGTTATAAGGCATTGCAGGTAGCTGCAGCAGTGTCATGACTGCTGGCGTTAATCTTTGCTGATTGGCTTGCAGGTATGCCAGTTGCTCTGTCGTAAGGGTTGGATCGCCAGCCTGGGCACGGCCTGCCAGTTGCGCCAGTGCTGCCAGTTCGGCAAAATCGGTAATGCTCAGCTGCTGCAATGCAACGGCACCGGGCAGCATCATTCGTCCCATTAACACTTGCTGGCCAAGCATCTGCCAGCGCGCCGTGCTTTGGCTTAGTTTATCCTGCAGCCACTGCAGCTGTTCTGCACCCAGTATGGTACGGCTGCTCTGGGTTAAATCGGCTGTAAAACGCTGCGCGTCAAGCTGACCTGAAGTAGGGTCGATGTATGAAGCGTACTGCAGTTGTTGATCCCGGCCGATAATACGCGTGTCCAGCATCAGCAGGTTAAGTAAATTACCAAACTCAAACTGACGATAGATGGTTTCATTATCACCGGTTGCGACAGGTCGGATTGGCATCCACTCAAAATAAGCCCTCAGCGCCGCCATTTTACGTTCGGTGTAATCACCTTCATCACTCTGATGGTTTTCTGCACCGTCTCGCCAGGCGTCGTTGGTAATCTCATGGTCATCCCATACCGCAATAAAAGGTGCCGCAGCATGAATTTGCTGCAGTGCCTGATCAGTTCGGTACTGTGCATACCGCTGGCGATAATCGGCCAAAGTTAAGATTTCTGTTGCCGGCTGCACAACCCGACCCATGGCTTGAGCATCTTCACTGGCGTAACCCCCAGCACCGTATTCATAGATATAGTCGCCAAGATGGATGGATGCATCCAGATCACTTAATAATGCCGCGGCGGCATAGACATGAAAATAGCCAGCGGGGTAGTTAGAACACGAGAATACAGCCAGTTTTACCTGACTGACATCACCTTCAGGTAGCGTTTTACCGCGACCGATTGGGGAATACACAGTGCCGGCCCGAAAGCGATAGAAATACTCGGTGCCCGCAGCCAGCTCCCGAACATCAATTTTAACGGTATAGTCACTACTGGCTGATGTAGTGGTATTACCGCTTCGCAGTATCTGGCTAAACTCTTTGTCTACCGATAGTTGCCATTCCAGTGGCACTTCTGTTGCCTCTGCGCTGATACGAGTCCATAGCAGCAAAGCATCAGTAGTAGGGTCACCGCTGGCGACACCATGTAAAAATGCTACATCGTACGGTAAAGGTTCTGGATTATCGTTGTCACTGCTACAGCCGCTCAGGCTGGTAGATATAACAATACTGCCGATACTGGCTGCTGAAGCCAGAAGAAAATCGCGCCGGGTAAGCTTTGCCATCTGTTCACTCCTGAATAAGATGGCATTAGCTAAACAGAGATAAATTACAATAATATTAATGAAACTAATAAATTAGTTTACGTGTTTTTGTTTAGCCGGGCTAAGTAACAGCAGCAGTGGCAGGGCGGCAAGTGTTAAAAACATCATTAACCTAAAGTCCTGTAAGTACGCCAATGTGGCAGCCTGGCGCGTCACTTCAGCATTAATCTGGCTCAGCCCCTGTGCTGTGGAGATATCAAAAACACCTTGCTGTACACTCTGTTGTAAGGCGTCATTTGATTGGGTGATAAAGCCGGCAAACGCCGCATGATTAGCCTGAGTACGGTGTGCCAGATAGGTAACGACCACCGAAATACCAATACTACTCCCAATATTTCGCATTAAGCTGAACAAGGATGTGCCTTCATTACGATAGCGGCTATGCAGTGTGGAAAATGCAATGGTCGACAGTGGCACGAAAATGAAACCCAAGCCCAGGCCTTGGATCATACCGGTGCTGATAATATCCCAATGGCTGATGTCAGTATTAAACAACGTCATTTGCCACAGCGAAAAGGCAGTTAACAGCAGTCCCAGTAGAATTTTCAGCCTTACATCCACTTTGCCGGATAATTTACCGACCGTAATCATCGCTGCCATGGTGCCAATCCCCCTTGGTGCCAGCACATAGCCTACATCGATCACCGGGTATCCTAAAAGGTTTTGCAAAAACGGCGGTAATAGCGCCATTGTTGCCAGCAAGATAATGCCGACGATAAAAATAAACACTAAGCCGACACTAAAATTGCGGTCGCGAAAGATAGCAGGTTCTATAAAAGGTTGCCGCGCAGTAAAAATATGCACAATGAATAAATACATTGCCAACACCGCTAAGACTGCTTCGGTAAGTATTTCCCGGCTGGCGAACCAGTTAAGCACTTCTCCGCGATCAAGCATCATTTGCAGCGCGCCTATACTCAATGCCAGTAACGCAAAGCCGGTGATATCAAAACGACGTGCAGTATCTGTTGCGGTTTCCTGCACAAACGCCGCAATGCCTGCCCATGCCAGTAACCCAAACGGCAGGTTAATATAAAACACCCAGCGCCAGTTATAATATTCTGTCAGCCAGCCACCAAGGGATGGGCCGAGAATAGGCCCTATCATAACGCCAACCCCCCACATTGCCATGGCTTTACCATGCTGTGCTTTAGGGTAGGTATCAAGCAGCACTGCCTGAGACAGTGGAACTAAAGCGGCACCAAATACGCCTTGCAGCAGACGGAACAGCACCAGCTGACCAAGGCTTTGTGCCGCACCGCACAACATAGATGTGATGGTAAAACCGATGACTGACCAGAGAAATATTTGCTTACGGCCAAAGCGGGCACTGAGAATACCGGTAAGCGGCATACATATCGCAGCGGCGACAATATAGGAGGTCAGCACCCACGAGATCTGATCCTGAGTTGCACCAAGGGTTCCCTGCATATGCGGCAGAGCCACATTGGCGATAGTGGTATCCAGCGCCTGCATTATCGTGGCCAGCATGACAGACAGTGTGATCAGTAAGCGTTGCCTCGCCAGCGACTGATTATCCTGGGTATCCGCCGGGGCACTAATGCTGCTCATAGGCTAAAGCCGAACAGGCTGCGTTTGTGGCCCGTATCAACTGCGACTTCGGCACTGAGCCCAGCAAGAAGTGGGGCTGCGCTGGCATCGGGTTGCAGAGCAATGCGTACCGGTACTCTTTGGGTGATTTTCACCCAGTTACCAGTGGCATTTTGCGCCGGAATAATAGAGAACTCGGCACCGGTTGCCGGACTTAAGCTTTGCACAACCCCGTGCCAGCTTTGATCAGGATAGGTATCGACCTTGACCGTAACCTCTTGCCCTGGCTGCATATAGGTTAAATCGGTCTCTGTGAAGTTAGCCTCAATCCACAGTTTTTGGTTGGCGACTAAGGTTGCTGCAGTCGCACCGGCTGCCAAGTATTGGCCGGGTTTTGGCAGTTTACTGACCGCGCCGTCCATACTGGCTCTGACTGCCAGGTATTCAACATCAAGGTTAGCTTTGGCAAGCTCAGCCTGTGCCGCCTGAAATGCAGGGTGTTGCTCTGTTGGTAGGGTTACGCTGCCACCTAAACTTTCTGCGATACGCTGTAAGTCTTGCTGTAATGTGGCGATTTGTTGGAGCGAAACGGCTGTAGTTTGTTCGGCGTCGTCGTAATTATTAGCTGACACATAGTGGCTGGCCAGCAAGTCGGCCTGACGGGCTTGTTGCTTTTTGCTGAACTCATATTTGGTTTGAGCTAATGCGATTTCTGCCTCTTTTTCGCGGTAGGACGCCTTTAAAGCCGCAATATCTGAGCGCACCTGAGACAGTGTCGCCTGCGCTTTGGCCCTGGCAACCAGATAAGGTTCTGGTGTAATGGTAAACAGGATATCACCGGCGTTAACCTGCTGGTTCTCTTGCACCAGAATATCCTGCACTGGTCCGTTGATTCTTGCACTTACCGGCACTTTGTCGGCTTTGATATATGCATTATCGGTAGAGATAAAACGTCCGCCATGCAAATAGGCGGCGACACCGCCAACGGCAAACAGCGCTGGCAACAGCAGCATAAATACCCGGCGGATAAGCCGGTTATTCGGCTTAGTCAGTCTGGTTTCAGCAGGGGATGAAATAATACTGTTAGCCATAAAATACTCCGCCTGTAACAGGCATAATACGTTGTTTAATTGATACTTAATTTCTGTTGGATGCTTTGCAATTGTGTTATCAGCAAGTCCTGATCTAATCCGGCCAGTGCCACAGATTTCACCTTGCTGCCGGCAAGTTGGATGGTTTGTAGGTGGTTGTCTGCTTTGGGACGCAGGTAAATATGATAGGCACGGCGGTCATCCGGCGAAGGGCGACGCTCTATCAGATCCAGTGCTACCAGGTGGTCCAGCAAACGCGCCAGGGTAATAGGCTGGATCTCAAGCCGGTCTGCGATATCTACCTGACGTACACCTTCAAATCGGGCAACAATTAACAGTGCACGGGCTTGTGCCAACGTCAAAGGGCTACCCAGCAATGCCAGTTCCTGCTGAAATGCTTTGCGCATCAAGCGTGATACATCAGCCAGCAAGAAACCGATGTTGTTAGCCATAGCGTTGTCTGAACTCATAAAACATATTACCTATATAGTAAGCAATGCTTATTATATTTATTGCATATCATTAATCAAGTATGGTTACTGTTTTTGTGGTGTAAGGCGGGATATGCTTACAGAAAGGCAAAGCGCAGGAGTAACGGCAATGAAATTAACTGAACAACAATGGCAGCAGCGGCTAACTGACGAGCAATACCGGGTTACCCGGCTAAAAGGGACGGAATATCCGTTTAGCGGTGAGCTGCTGCATAACGAAAAGCAGGGCACTTATCACTGTATTTGTTGTGGTAGCGAACTGTTCCGTTCAGACACCAAATTTGATGCAGGCTGCGGCTGGCCCAGCTTTTACCAGGCAATAGAAGGTAAAGTTGACTACCAGACTGATACCAGCCATGGCATGAACCGTACCGAAATTTTATGCGCGAACTGTGACGCCCATTTAGGGCATGTGTTTGATGATGGGCCGGCGCCAACCGGGAACCGCTATTGCGTGAACTCAGTATCACTTAGCTTTAAAGGAAGTAACGAATAAAAAAACTGTAACTGTTGTCGTAGGCTTTCATCTTCTATTACAATACGCGCCGGCAAAGCGTTAAGCGGCGCAGACCCTGCTTTGGCATAACCGATTAATTCATCTTATTGAAGTAAAAGGCCTACACATGACCCTATCGCACGAAGAGCTGTATCAGAAGAGCTGGCAGGAACGCCAGGAATATGCCGAAAATATGCAACCTATCATTGGCCGGCTGTATCGCAGCAAAGGCATTGAAGTGGTGGTTTACGGTCGGCCACTGGTAAATGCGACCACCATCGACATCATTAAAGCGCACAAAAGCGTTGAACGTTTTGAAGGCCAGAAGCTGCGCCTGCGTGAAAGCTTTCCGGTGCTGGAAGCGATTAGCAAAATGAAGCTGGCACCGGGGCGTGTCGATATCGGTAAGTTGGCTTATGGTTATATCTATAAGAACGCTGCTAACGGTGTGGAGTTACAGCAATACTTGGATCGCGAACTGGCCGACATCCTCGATCAGGAAGATCAGGTAAAACCTGTTGACGTTGTGTTGTACGGTTTTGGCCGTATCGGCCGTTTGTTAGCGCGCTTAATGCTGGAAAGATCCGGCCCGAGCACTAAATTGCGCTTACGCGCTATCGTTGTGCGTGGCGGTAAGAAAGGTGATTTGGAAAAGCGCGCCAGCCTGTTACGCCGCGATTCAATTCACGGCCCATTTAATGGCAGCATTACCATTGATGAAGAAAATCAGGGGATCAAAGCCAATGGCACCTTCATTAAGGTGATATACGCTAATTCACCGGAGCTGGTTGATTACACGCAGTATGGCATTAACAATGCACTGGTGGTCGACAACACCGGCATCTGGAAAGACGATAAAGAGCTGAGCATCCACTTCAAAAGCAAAGGAACAGCGAAAGTGCTGTTAACCGCGCCGGCAAAAGGCGAAGTGCCGAACATCGTTTACGGTGTAAACCAGCATATGATTTTGCCGGAGCACAAAATTGTATCAGCAGCAAGCTGCACCACCAATGCCATTACACCGGTGTTAAAAGCGCTGGAAGATGAATTTGGTATCCGTAACGGCCATGTCGAAACAGTCCACTCATACACCAATGATCAGAACCTGATTGATAACTTCCACAGTGCTGAGCGCCGTGGCCGTGCCGCGCCACTGAATATGGTATTAACGTCTACCGGTGCAGCCAGTGCTGTGGCCAAAGCCTTGCCTCAGCTTAAAGGCAAGCTGACCGGTAACGCTATACGTGTGCCAACACCTAATGTATCTATGGCGATTTTGTCACTGAACTTGAACCGCGAAACCAGCCGCGAAGAGATGAACGACTTCCTACAGCGTACATCGTTATTCTCTGAGCTACAGGATCAGATTGATTTTACCGCGTCGACCGAAATTGTGTCGTCTGACTTAGTGGGTTCCCGCTATGCCGGCGTGGTTGACTCCCAGGCTACTATTGTAGATGGCGATCGCTGTGTGTTGTACGTTTGGTATGACAACGAGTTCGGTTACAGTACTCAGGTCATCCGTGTTATGAATGATATGGCTGGCATTAAGTATCCAACCTTACCGGTAGCGCGTTAAACCGTTACTTTATCGAAAAGCCGCTTTTTAGCGGCTTTTTCTTTAGCGTGAACCTGTTAGAATCCGTCACACTGTCGCACAGCCTTAGCGCACCATAGCAACCCGACTTGTGCCACAAGCAGGCTGTGTTAGTCTTCTTACCATTTTAAGCAATGGATTTATGTTATGAAAATCACCAGCAATTTTGACAGCGGTAATATTGAAGTTCTGCAGATGGACAGCCCGGATAACATTCAACTGGCTATCCGTAAAGACAATCAGTCTGACTTTTTCCAGTGGTTCCACTTTCGCTTAAGTACCGAGCACGCTCAGGAACACAAACTGATCTTTACCAACGCGTCAGAGTCGGCTTATCCGGATGGCTGGAAAGATTATCAGGCCGTAGCCTCTTACGATCGTCAAACCTGGTTCCGTGTCGATACTGAATACGATGGTAAGGCGCTGACAATAAAGCACTTTCCAGAAGCAGAGTCGGTATATTTTGCGTATTTTGCACCATACAGCTATGAGCGCCATATGGATTTGCTGCATCAGGCGCAATCTGATTACAACTGTCAGCTGGTCGAGCTTGGCGAAACGCTGGATGGCCGCGACATGAGTTTACTGGTTGTCGGCGAGCCGGAAGAGGGTAAAAAGAAAATCTGGATCACAGCACGTCAGCACCCGGGCGAAACCATGGCGGAATGGCTGATTGAAGGCTTACTGGACCGCCTGCTTGACGAAGACGATGGTGTAGCACGCGCGTTATTAGACAAAGCAGTGTTTTATATAGTGCCGAATATGAACCCCGATGGTTCAGTGCGCGGCCATTTGCGCACCAACGCGGCCGGTATGAACTTAAACCGCGAATGGCAAACACCCTCAATGGAGAAAAGCCCGGAAGTGTATCTGGTCCGGCAGAAGATGCTGGAGACGGGTGTAGACCTGTTCCTAGATATGCACGGTGATGAAAATCTGCCTTACAACTTTGTTGCCGGTACTGAAGGCGTGCCTTCGTACAATGAACGGATCCAAAAGCTGGAACAGCTGTTTAAACAGACCTTGCTGGCTGTGACGCCTGAATTCCAGACCCAGTATGGCTATGAGCTCGATGCGCCGGGTAAGGCCAATATGACCGTTGCAACCTCCTGGGTTGGCGATCAGTTTAACTGCCTGGCATACACCGTTGAAATGCCGTTTAAAGACAATGCTAATCTGCCGGATTCGGCTTACGGTTGGTCTGATGTGCGTTCAATGAAACTTGGTCAGGACATGTTGCCGGCGATTTTAGCCGTTGTTGATACACTGCGTTAGGTTTTCGCATGCGCAGTAAAGTAAAGGTATTGCTACTGGCAACTGCTCTGGTATCGCTTGGTGGCTGTACAACGGCGCAGCAGTGGTTGCAGGTATCACCACTGCCGGTCAGCAGTCAAAGTACAGCGCAGCGCACTACGCTCAGTGGCGGCAGTGCCGTCGGTCAGTTGGATGTTAGCTGGCCTCAAACCAACAGTAAAAGAGCACTGGTAAACAACAGGGCTACCTTCATTGGTTATCAGGGCCAGGGGCAGTTATTGCTGGAACTTGGTACAGCGCAGCGCCTTACACTGAGTATAAATGGCAAGGTGCTGCAACTGGCGCCGGATGCCGCTCTGGGCCAACATCTGGTGTTTGATATCAGTTCAGTAACACGTAACGGTCTTAACCAGTTGGCAATGCTGGATATTAAACCATTAGGTGCGTCGGTGCGCCTGGTGTTGCCTTATCCGTCACTTGACGACGGTACACTAGAGCAAGCCGGCTTTTCAGTCACAGAGCTTGACGAACTGGACGCGTTAATTAACCGCGAAGTGGCGCAGGGCTTCCCCGGCGCGGTGCTGCTTATTGCCAAAGACGGTAAAGTGGTTAAAGAAACAGCGTATGGCTATGCCAGCCGTTATGATACCACTGGCGCCGCGCTGAGCTCGCCCGAACCGATGCAAACTGACACAGTATTTGATTTGGCGTCAAACACGAAAATGTATGCCACCAATTATGCATTGATGCATCTGGTCAGTACCGGTTTGCTCGATATCAATCTGCGGGTACAGCATTACATTGCCGAATATCAGGGCAATGGCCGTGAACAACGATTGGTGAAGGACCTGTTGTATCACAATGCCGGTTATCCACCTGAGGTGCATTTTCACCGGCCGGATAACCGCCACGGCGAAGCATTTTACTCGCTTGACCGAGACAACAGTATGCAACTTATCGCCACTAAGGTGCCGTTCGAGCGAGAGCGTGGCGGTAAGGCGATATACAGCGACATCGACTACATGCTGCTGGGGCTGATTATTGAGCGCATTACCGGTCAGCAGCAGGATCAGTATCTGGAACAAACACTGTATCGGCCTATGGGCTTGTCACACACCTTGTTTAATCCGCTACGCAAAGGCATTACGCCACAGCAGATTGCTGCCACTGAACTTGCCGGTAACAGCCGCGGTGGCCGGGTCACTTTTCCGGCGGATCAGGGCGGGGTGGTGAGGGGTAATGTGCATGATGAAAAAGCACATTATGCTTTTGATGGTGTAGCCGGCCACGCAGGGCTATTCTCCACCGCCAGGGAAACGGCAAGCCTTGCCATGCTGGCGCTGCATGGTGGTTATGGATTAACACCGGTATTCAGTCCTGCTGTTGTACAACAGTTTGTACGGCCATCAGCATCTGATCATACTGTTGGCCTGGGTTGGCGCACTGCCACAGGTGGCGATCTGAACTGGCACTTCGGCCCTTATGCCAGTGCTTATGCATTTGGCCATACCGGCTGGACAGGCACAGCAACACTTATCGACCCATACTATGGCCTGGTGGTAGTATTACTGACGAACAAAAAACACAGCCCAATCCTGCCTGAAGGTGAGAACGGCTATTATTTTGCTGGCGACAGGTTTGAAACTGGTATGTACGGCAGCATCATGAGTAAAATATACCAGGCGTTGCAGTAGGCTTATCCTGCTGCCTTATTAAGGTTGGAGTACCATGGCGATTATTTCCTGTCCGTTTTGCGGGCACAAAATTTCCGATAAAACGGCAACATGCAGCAAATGCAATGGCGATGTCGCCGGTTTAACACCGGAGAAACGTGAATCTTTAGTACGCAGCAAAGCGCTGGATAAAGCACAAAGTCTGGTTAATCACTCGATGTTTGCACTCTTGCTGTTTCTGGCCGGTTTCGGCCTGATGTACTGGTGGGATCCGGAAGCGGGCAGCGCCCAGCAATACATTGCCGGTGGCGCTATAGGGTTGGGGTTTTGCTGGTACATTATCAGTCGGGCCCGCATCATGTTTATGAAAAAGCGTAAGTGAAGATGAACTTTAATGCTCTTGTACAGGCCATGACGCCTGATACTTATGAAAAGTTGGCCGAAGCGGTAGCAACAGGACGCTGGGCCGATGGCAATGTTATGAGCGACGCGCAGCGCCAACACAGTTTGCAATTGGTCATGGCCTATCAGGCGCAGGTGCTTAAATCTGATGAGCTGTTCACCATAGGGGCAGATGGTCAGATGGTACATAAATCTAAAGCCGAGCTTAAAAAGCAATTCGATACCCAGCCGTCTATCGCAAGGTTTTCGCACGATGATCTTTAAACGTTTTTTCAAACCAAAATGGCAGCATGCCGACGCTGCGGTGCGCCAACAAGCTATAGCGCAGTTAGACCAAAATAATCAAGAGCATAAGAGTATACTGCATGAACTAGCGTTTAACGATGGCGCAGAAGCCGTGCGTAAAGCGGCATTGGTGAAATTGAACGACTTTTCACTGTGGTGGCAGGCAAGTAAACACGACAGCGCTGAGCGTATACAGCATCTGGCTGAGCAAACGCTGATAGAACAGTTGCTACAAAATAAAGTGGAAGCGAAGTTAAAACTGCAGTTTATTGCTCAATGCAACCGTAGCAGTATTCTGGAGCAATTGGCACAAACAGAAACAGATGCTGGTATTAAATTTAGTTTGTTACAGCGTCTTAATAAGGCAGAGCTGAAACACAAAGCACTGCAGGAGCCGGTATTACAGCTGGCGCAAAAACGACAATTGCTGGCTGGCCTTACCGATGAGAAAGTGCTGGAGAAACTGGCGCGCCAGCTTGACGGTGAGTTACAAACTGAGGTGCTGCAAAAACTGCAAGCGCTGCATGAGCAAAAACAAAAGCCGCCGCAATTACGTAAACAACTGACGTTACTGCTGGCAAAATTAAATGCGTTACGTGAACGCACTGTGCTGGAGCAAATACCGGCGCAGCTGGAAGAGTATCAGGCGCAGTGGCAGCAACTGGAACCTGAGCTGGAGTGTCTGGCGCAGGAGGCGCAGGAATTTCGTACTAAGTATGAAAAAATCAACAGCCAACTGCAGCAGTGGTTGGCTCCGAAACTGGCGCAGCTGAATGAGATCCAGGCGCAGCAACAACGAGAAACAGAGCAGCGGGCCGCTTATAAGGCATTACAGCAGCAAGTTGATGCTCTTAAGCAAGGTTTGCAGCAGGCTTTGCTCAACGCCGATATCAGCGCAGCACAGCAACTTGAATCGCATTTGCAGGCCTTTGAGCAGGCGTTGGCAGAGGCTGATGTTGCAGATAAATCCGAGCTGACAAAGCAGGTCAAACAGTTACAGCAACAACTGCAGCAGTTGCCGGCGTTGGCTGATCAACTGGCGCAGCTTACCCGGTTGGTGGCAGACTGGGCCGCACAGAAAGTCCCGTCAACAGTGGAAGAATACCAGTCACTGGCGGCGCAGCTGTCCCAATGGCAGCAAGACTGGCGCAGGCTAAGTAAGGCGCTGGTGATTGCCGTGCCGGATAGTCTGCAACAGGCGAAAGACGATTTGGCCCGGCAATGGCAAAATGCTGCGGTAGGTTTTACCGCCCAGAGTGAGAAAGTACAACGTCAATGCCGCAGTAAACTGGCGCAGTACCGCAGATTATATTCGGCCGGTAAATATAAGGTGCTGTTTGGTCTGTTTAAGGGCATAGAGCAGGATTATGCGCAGCTGACGGCGTCGCAGCAACAGGCGCTTGGTAAAGACTACGAGTTTGCCAGTGAAAAAATGGCCGAGCTTGCAGACTGGCAGGAATATATCGCGACGCCACGTAAGCAACAATTACTGGCGCAAATGCAAACGCTTAGCGCAGAGCTGCCTGATAATCTTATCCGTCAGCGCGCCGATGAGGTGAAGCAGGCACGGGCACAGTGGAACTCATTGGGTAAGGCTGATCCAGCATTGGAGCAGCAGTTAAATGATGATTTTGATGCAGCCTGCGAGCGGGCATTTGCACCATGTCGCAGCTATTTTGCTGCGCAGGACGCGCTGCGCGCAGAGCATGTAAAGCAGCGTGAGCAGCTTATTGCCAGCGCGCAAGCAATACAATCAGAGCAACTGGATGCGAAAACACTGGAACAACAACTGCACCAGTTGAAGCAGGCCTGGCAACAAGCTGGGGCAGTGGATAAACAGCAATTTAACGCCTTAAACGACGCTTTTACTCAGGCGTTGGCGCCTTCGCGTGAACACCTGACAGCAATCCAGCAACAGGTTGCTCAGGCTAAACAGCAGCTTATTGTCAAAGCACAAAGCGCCTTAGCACTGAACGATGCTAACCTGACCGCCAAAGCGTTAAAGGAGTGCCAGCAACAATGGAAGCAACTGGGCCAGGCCGCTCGTAAGCAGGATCAGGCACTGTGGACAGAATTTCGTGCAGTGTGTGACAGCTTCTTTAATGCCCGGGCGGAGCAGGTGTTACAGCAAAAAGCCGCCGAGCAGGCTGAGCTGGAACAGATTACTCTGCAACTCAATGCGTTAGAGGCCTTATTACAACAAGCTGACAGTGCAGCAGAGTTCAATGCATTACAGCAAAAGCTGCAGGCGATAGAGACTCACAGCGTGGGCGCACAGCAAAGTGTACGGCAGCTGCAAAGTAAACTACAGCAAGCGCAGCAACAATGGCTGCAGCAACAGAACACTCAGGAATTTGCTGCGATGTTTGAGTTGTTGCAGGACCCTGCTGTCAGTGCCGAACAATTGCCTGCTGCGTACCGGGATGTGTTTGCCAAACAGCAAGAACAGCAGTTCAGTCGCGAGCAACTGACGCTGGCGCTGGAAATTGTGACCGATATGCCGTCACCCGATCAGGCGGCAAGGCAGCAAGTTCAGCTGTTACTGTTGTCAGATAAGCATAATCAGGGCGTGGCGCTGGATAAACACAGTCTGCTGCGCCGCTGGTTGCAGTTTGGTGCTGTACAAGCGACAGAGCTACCGCTGTTGCAGCGGGTAAAGGCCGTTTTTGCCTGAGCTGTGCTTATTTGGCTAAGCCATAAATGACAGCAGGTTAACCTGCTGTCAGCTCTCCACGCAGGTCTTGCTGCATTTGCTGGCGTACTTCATCAGCAGACAAGTTTTTACTCAGTAAATAGTGCAACTTGGTCAGTGCTGCTTCCAATGTCATATCGTAGCCGCTTATTACACCGTTTTGTTTCAGGGCGTTGCCAGTGGCGTAGCCTTGCATATTAACGGTGCCTTTAAAGCACTGAGTGCAGTTTACGATAATCAGGCCGCGCTGGCTGGCGTCACTGAGAATTTGTAACAACTCTGGCCGCTGCGGCGCATTGCCAACGCCAAAAGATTTGATAATCAACGCTCTTACCGGCGCCGCGGTCATATTGCGGATCACTTCAGTGCTGATGCCGGGATATAAGGTCACCACACTGATCGGTTGCGGAATAATGTGTGCCAGTGTCAATGGGGCTGCCAGTTTGGTCTGACTTAATTTGCCGGCAACCAGGCTGATATGAATACCGGCTTCAAGCAGCGGTGGAAAATTAGGTGAAGCAAACGCATTAAAGCCATTGGCATCGGCTTTGGTGGCGCGGTTACCGCGAAACAGCTGGTTGTTGAAAAACAAGGCAACTTCAGCAATCGGGTAGTTCGCCGCCAGATACAGCGCATTTAGCAGGTTCACTTGTCCGTCTGAGCGCATTTGTGCCAGCGGAATTTGTGAGCCGGTAATAATGACCGGCTTTTGCAGGTTTTCCAGCATAAACGATAGCGCAGATGCGGTATAAGCCATAGTGTCTGTGCCATGCAACACAACAAAACCGTCGTAGTGCGGGTACTGCTGCTGAATATCTTCTGCAATATGGCGCCAATGCTCGGGTGTCATGTCAGATGAATCTATCACCGGGTGATATTCGTGAATATCAAACTCAGGCATTTCCGGCCGGTAAAACTCCGGCATACTCTTTACGGTATCGGTTAAAAAACCCGGTACAGGCACATAGCCTTGATCTGAGTGCTGCATGCCGATGGTGCCGCCGGTGTAGGCGACATAAATACGTTTTCTGCTCATATTATCAATATAAAAATGCCCGGTCATTGCCGGGCATTGTAATAGACTTCGCTAGGGCTGTCAGTTAATGCTGCAGCTTACACAGTATGAATAAACACCATTTGGATCATTGAACTGGTTCATCAGCACAAAATCCTGTTTCAGTTGCTTGGTTAACTTGCCAAGCAATTTCTGCTCTGCGCTGGCTTCCGATTGTGGCAACCAGCCCTGAACCTTGGCTTCACCCAGTAAATCTTTAATCATCTGCTCGCCCGGTGTCAGATCCTGCTGTACCACTTTGACATCATAGTGGCTTAAACCGGCTTTATCGGCTGCGGCTTTAATGGCATCGCCAAAGCTGCCCAGTTTATCTACCAGGCCCAGCTCCTGTGCCTTGCGGCCTGTCCAGACACGGCCCTGGGCAATCTTGTCTACTTCTTCTGCTGTCATATTGCGGTTTTCGCTAACCAGCGTTAAGAACTCGCTGTAGCCACGTTCAATTAATAGCTGGAACAGATCAGCTGCTTTATCGTCCAAACCTTTAAACAGTGGTAAGCCGTTACTTAAACCAGCAAGCTCGGTAGTGCCGACACCGTCTACATTCAGGCCAAGCACCGGTAACGCGTCTTCAGCTGTATGCAGCAGACCAAAGATGCCAATAGAGCCAGTAATGGTTGTAGGTGATGCCCAAATTTCATTGGCCGGTGCTGCTATCCAGTAACCGCCAGACGCCGCAACAGAGCCCATAGATGCGATAACCGGTTTACCGGCTTCACGCAGCAGACGGATCTCCTGACCAATTATTTCCGACGCATAAGCGCTACCGCCTGGGCTATCGATACGCAGTACAACGGCTTTTACTTTATCGTCAAAGCGTGCTTTACGCAGCAGTTCAGCTGTAGAGTCACCGCCAACTGAGCCTGCTTTGGCATAACCATCAACAATCACACCGCGTGCTACCACTACAGCAACCTTGTCAGTAACCGGATTATCAAACTGTTTTGAAGGCACAACCAGATGTGCGTAATCCTGGAAAGTAACGTGGTTGTAAGTGTGCTCGTCGTTCTCACCGACAATAGCTACCAGCTCGCGACGAAACTCTTCACGGGTTTTGATGCTGTCGACCAAACCGGCATTGACAGCATACTGACTTAAGTCACCGTTTGCAGCTTGCAGCTTTTCCAACAGTGAGCTGTAAGTTTCATCGAAGTTGTCTATGGCAAAACCACGGCGCTGCGCGACCTGCTCTTTATAGTCGCCCCACAATTCATTTAACCAGGCAGAATTGGCTTCTTTTGCTGCATCAGACATGTCGTTGCGCAAAAATGGCTCTACCGCTGATTTATAGGTACCCACCCGGAACACATGGGTATTAATTTTCAGCTTCTCTAACGCATTTTTGTAATACATCGGGTAGCTGCCATAACCTTCAAGCAACACTGTGCCCATCGGGCTCAGGTTTATCTCGTCAGCGTAACTGGCAAGGTAGTATTGGGTCTGGCCGTAAAAACCACCGTAGGCAAACACCTTTTTACCGGCGGCTTTAAAGCTTTCGATGGCTGCACCAATGCGCTGCATTTTATCCAGTGAACCATGGCCTAACATCGATAAATCCAGCACCAGCGCCTGAATACGGTTGTCGCTGCTGGCTTGTTTTATTACCGTAACCACATCACTGACCAACACTTCAGGCGCTTCTTCCTGACCGCCCAGACTTTCGTTGATTGCCGTTGCGATAGGGTCTGTCCAGCGTTTCTCTTCTACCAGGTCACCGGTCAGATTAAGTACTAGCGCAGCTGTTGGCGGCACTTCAACGTTATCGTCGCCACCAAAAATGGACATTGCGATAACGACAACCAGGCCAATAAACAGCAGGTTTAAAATGACAGAACGGAAGCCGCGATACAGCCGGCCAATGGCACTGAACAACCGGCGGATCGGGCCGGGATTTTTATTGGTCATAGGGTATTCCTGTTGTTGCATCACTATTTATGCATGCTTGTATGCTAAACAATTTACTGTCAAAGGCTAAGTGGAATTTGTAAGTAAATGTGTAACACTCTGCGTCAGTGCAGGCGCAGCTTGCTATCGGCAGACAAAGCGGCTAAAGTCTGCCACAAACAACAGGTACGACCAGAGAGGCTAATGTGGCATACCAAAAACTATTACAACCACTGGACTTGGGTTTCACCACGCTGAAAAACCGCGTCATTATGGGCTCGATGCACACCGGGCTGGAAGAAGAAAAGCAAGGCTTTACTAAACTTGCTGCCTTTTATGCCGAGCGCGCCAAAGGTGGAGTTGGTTTGATTATCACTGGCGGCATCAGCCCAAATTTTCGCGGCAATCTGGTGCCATTTGGCAGCCAGCTTAGTTTTTGGTGGCAAACCGGTAAACATAAAGAAGTGACACAAGCTGTGCATCAGCATGGCGCGAAAATATGCCTGCAGCTGTTGCACGCTGGCCGCTATGGCTATCATCCGTTTAGCGTTGCACCAAGCAAAATTAAGTCGCCCATAACGCCGTTTAAACCATCACAAATGTCATCGCGGCAGGTGCGCAGTACTATCAGAGATTTTGCGCACTCTGCCAAGCTTGCTAAAAAAGCCGGTTATGATGGCGTTGAAGTAATGGGCTCAGAAGGCTATCTGATTAATCAGTTTATTTGTCTGCGCACTAACCAGCGTAAAGATGAGTGGGGTGGCAGTTTTGAAAACCGTTGTCGCTTTGCCGTCGAAACGGTTAAAGCGGTGCGTGACGCCTGCGGTGAAGATTTTATCATTGTCTACCGCTTGTCGATGCTGGACCTGGTGGAAGATGGCAATAGCTATGATGAAGTTGTGGCGTTGGCAAAGGCGATTACTGATGCCGGCGCCAGCTTAATTAACACCGGTATTGGCTGGCATGAAGCCCGTGTGCCAACAATTGGCACTATGGTGCCACGGGCAGCATTTAGCTGGGTCACTGCCCGGGTAAAAGCAGAAGTGAATATTCCGGTGATTGCCACCAACCGTATTAATGACCCGCAGGTGGCTGAAGATATTCTGGCCAGTGGCCAGGCGGACATGGTCTGTATGGCGCGGCCATTTTTAGCGGATGCCGAGTTTGTTAATAAAGCTGCGGCAAATCAGGCTGGGCTGATTAATACCTGTATTGCCTGTAATCAGGCCTGTCTTGATCATGTGTTTCAAAATAAGCGCGCCAGTTGTCTGGTTAACCCGCGTGCCTGTTACGAAACCGAACTGAATTTTACCCCGGCGCAGCAGCGCAAAAAAATAGCCGTTGTCGGTGCAGGCCCGGCAGGCCTGGCATTTAGCGTCTATGCTGCCCAGCGCGGCCATGAAGTGCATTTGTTCGATAAATCGCATCAGATTGGCGGACAGTTTAACTACGCTAAACAAATTCCCGGCAAAGAAGAGTTTCATGAAACGTTACGTTATTTCGGCCGTATGCTGGAATTACATGCCGTTAAACTGCATTTAAACAGTGAACAAACGGCAGATAGCTTGGCCAGTGGCGGTTTTGATGAAGTCGTACTGGCCAGCGGTATAGTGCCGCGTGATATCGGCCTGACTGGCAGTGACCACGATAAAGTACTCAGTTATCTGGATGTATTGCGTGACCATAAAGCGGTCGGTCAGCATGTTGCCATTATTGGCGCGGGAGGGATCGGTTTTGACGTTGCCGAGTATTTAACTGAGCCTCATTCGCTGACATTGCAACCAGATGCGTGGTTAAAAGACTGGGGGATTGATAAAAACTATCAGGCCAGAGGCGCCTTGCTGCCCGATGAAACCCAGCCACCTGCTGCGCGTAAAATTTACCTGCTGCAGCGTAAAACCAGTAAAGTGGGTGCTGGCTTGGGTAAAACAACCGGCTGGATCCACCGAGCCTCGTTAAAGAAGAAAGGCGTCGAGATGATAGCGGGGGTAAATTATCTGCGCGTTGACGACAACGGCTTGTGGATTGAAATTGCCGGAGAAGAGCGCTGCCTGAACGTCGATAACGTGGTGATCTGTGCCGGCCAGGAACCGCTGCGTGCACTGGTGCCGGAGCTTGCGCAAAAAGGTATTAAAGCACATCTTATCGGCGGCGCCGATGTTGCAGCTGAGCTGGATGCGAAAAGGGCGATCCGTCAGGGAGCAGAGCTTGCCGCTGTCATCTGACAGCTGATGTCATGTGCTGTTCTGGTGAAGGCATCGCACCAATGCTGTGCGCCTGCTGCTCAAAGGCACCGTTTTGGTGCCTTTGTTATATCAGTGTCATAAATATCTGTTCATTTAGAACCTGTGAAACCTTATTGCTAAGGACTGCTAGCCATTTGCTAACAGCTACTGCTATTGTGGTATTAGCTTTGCAACCTGAAAATAAATTACACACGTTGAGCTGAACAGGGAGTTTTTATGTCCGGGGTATTAACCATGATTCTGGCCGGTGGCGAAGGTACGCGTTTAGCACCTTTAACCGGTGTCAGGGCAAAACCAGCTGTACCTTTTGGTGGAAATTATCGCATCATCGATTTTGTGATGAATAACTTTGTTAACTCAGATTTGCTGCAAATTTTTGTTATCACTCAATTTAAATCGCACTCACTAATGAAACACCTAAGCCGTGCCTGGCGTGTTACCGGCTTAACTAACCGCTTTATCGACCCTATACCAGCACAAATGCAAACCGGTAAACACTGGTATCTGGGTACAGCTGATGCCATCTACCAGAACCTGCATCTGATCCACGGCCTGGATCCGGAGCATGTCTGCGTATTTGGTGGTGACCACATTTACAAAATGGATGTAAGGCAGATGCTGGATTACCACCGGCAGAAAAATGCCCGCCTGACCGTTGCGGCCATACCTGTGCCGGTAGCGCAGGCGCACGAGTTTGGTGTGATTGAAGTCGATGCCAACGGCAAAATGATTGGCTTTGAAGAAAAACCGAAAACCAACCCGAAAACGATACCGGGTAATCCGGATTTTGTACTGGCGTCTATGGGTAATTATATTTTTGAAGCCAAAACATTGGTTTCAGTACTGGAAGATGATGCCGCCAAAGCCGACTCGAAACACGATTTCGGCCATAACATTATTCCGCAGTTGTACCCATCGGGTGATGTGTATGTTTATGATTTTTCGTCTAATGTTATCCGCGGTGAAAGCCCGAGCAGCAGCGGTTACTGGCGCGATGTCGGCACCATAGATTCATACTACGAAGCCAATATGGACCTTATCTCTGTCGAGCCGCCGTTTGATTTATATAACAGGTACTGGCCACTGCGCGGCTATACGCCACCGGTACCACCGGCGAAGTTTGTACACGATGAAGCCAACCGCACCGGGCAGGCCATAAGCTCAATGGTGGCATCAGGCTGTATCGTTAGCGGCTCAATTGTTTATCAGTCTATTCTGGGTCATAACGTGCATGTACACAGCCACGCCTATATTGAAAAGTGCGTACTGATGGGTAACAACGATATTGGCCGGGGTTGCCGCATTCGTCGCGCCATTATTGATAAAGATGTCAAGATTGCGCCGGGCACTATAATCGGCGAGGATCCCGTTTTGGATAAGCAACGTTTTCATATCTCCGCCAGTGGCGTTATTGTGATACCCAAAGGTGCCATGGTTGGGTTTGAGTGAAACAACGAAAAGGCAGTAGATAGTGCGGATATTGTTTATATGCAGTGAATATGAAGGGCTGATCAAAACCGGCGGCCTGGCCGATGCATGCCGAGGGCTGGTGCAAAGCCTGATTGCCGAAGGCCACGAGGTAACGGTTGCGTTACCGCGTTACGCCAGCCTGTACAAACAGCATACCGACAGTTGGCAATCGGTATATTTTACACTGGGCGGTCGGCCGTTCGGCTGCGCTGTCAGGCACTTTAAGCACTATGGCGCTGATATTGCGCTGGTTGAGCATGATGATTTTTTTCGCCGCGAAAGGCCGTACGATGATGGTGAGCATGGTTACAGTGACAACCCGCTACGGTTTGCGTTTTTTTGCAAAGCTGTGTTGGAATGGACGCTGCAAACCGGGCAGCAGTTTGATCTTGTTCATGGCCATGACTGGCAAAGCGCAGCCACGGCCTGCTACCTGAAAACCCATTATGCAGACACCGCACTTGGTACCTTGCCTTTTGTGTTTAGTATTCACAATGGCGCCTATCAGGAGCGCTGTGCACCTCACTGGCGTCAGGAGCTTGATATAGAGCCTCAGCGCCACGACGAGCTGAATTTTCTGGCACTGGCCCTAACTTACGCCGACAAGCTCAACACGGTAAGTGCAGGCTACCGCGATGAATTAATACAGGAGCCGCAAGCTGCCGGCCTTGCTGCTTTATATCAGCAGCGTATCGCGGATTTCTCAGGCATTTTAAACGGTTGTGACTACGATATCTGGCATCCGGGCCACGACAGGTATCTGGCTCAGCATTTTGATATTGGCGCCATGCAAGGTAAACAGCAGTGTAAGCTGGCGATGTTAGAACATTTTCACCTTGCGCCAACCAAAGCGCCGTTGTTTGTCGCTGTAAGCCGGCTGACCGGGCAAAAAGGCTATGATTATCTGATCCCGGCGCTGCGAGCCTGGCTGGCAATGGCAGATGCGCGCGTTATTATTATGGGCACCGGCGAGGCAAAGTACTGCCTGGCACTTGAAGCCCTGCAGTGGGATTTTCCGGCTAAGTTTCGTTTTGTGCACGGGTTTAGCGATGCGATGGCTCATCAGTTAGAAGCTGCCGGCGATTTTTTTCTGATGCCTTCTTTATTTGAACCCTGCGGCCTTAACCAATTGTATAGCCTGCGCTATGGCAGTGTGCCGGTGGTACGTTTAACCGGAGGCCTGAAAGACACTGTTAAACCCTGGCCGGGCAGGGGCGCAACGGGTATAGGTTTTGTCGATGCAGATGTGGAGTCAACGTTGGCCGCATTGCAACAGGCACAGCAGCTTTTTAGTAAAGCTGAAAGCTACCGCCGGGTACAGCAAAATGGCATGCTGCAAAACTTCAGCTGGCCAAGCTCGGCCAAGCAATATGTAGCACTGTATCAGCAGGCACTGTGGGCCAGGGCGCATTAAATTTCAACAAACTGTTTGAAAGGCCATCAGACAGGCATCACCTTGCCATAATCTGATGTAAAGGTTACTGTTAATTTGCTAGGCTGCGCGCAGCTACCACCATTGGGGTTTTTTATGGATGCATTGACATTACTCACCAGCCGTTATTCTTCAGCCCGTTTAACTGAGCCTGCGCCGGCAGGTGAGGTGCTGGACAATATTAAGCGTGCCGCGCTGCAAGTGCCGGATCATGGCGGTTTACGTCCGTGGCGTTTTATCATCGCTGAAGGCCGCCAGGCGCTTAGCCGGTTGGGCGATATTTTTGCTGAAGCGGCGGTAGAAGACGACCCTGCCATCAGTAATGACATGCTGGAGCGCGCCCGTCAGCTACCACTGCGCGCACCTATGGTCATTGTCTGTATTGCTAAAGCCGTCGAAAGTAGCAAAATCCCGTTAACAGAGCAGCAACATTCGGCTGCCTGTGCAGTCATGGCCATGCAGCAAGCTGCATTCGCACAGGGTTTTGGCGGCATCTGGCGCACTGGCACTTATGCCCAGCTGGATTTTGTAAAACAGGAACTCGGCCTGGCTGAAGATGACGAAATCGTTGGTTTTTTATATCTTGGCATGCCAAACGGCGAACCACCACGGCGCAACGCGCCGGATCCTGCGGACTTCTTCACCAACCTCTGAGTTCATTCAGGGGGTTGTTTATACCGAAGTCTGATGTCCAAAAGCCGGGTGCACACCAAGCCCGGCTTTTTTGTTTGCCCCGTCGCAATAACCGCGCGTATAGAATACGGTGTTTCTCTATCCACTTTCTGGCTTAGTCTGGATAGCTCAGATACTCCAGGTAACGCAATTTATTCAGCGTTTGCGGCAGCGTCTGCCAAAGCTGCTCAGACAACTGTCGGTGCTGGTGGTAAAAAGCTTTGCTTAGCATCAGATAACCAAAGCTCTGGTGCAGTGGCGGATACAGCAGTTGTAGAGGTAGTAAGTTCAGGTGGCGCTCGCGGGCATCGACACCGTTGAGCTGGCACAATACGGTGGTCGCATCGACCCGGCCGTTAATAACAAGATCCAGCGCATTATCGGGTGACTGCGCACCGATCAGTAGAGTATTTTCCGGAAACGGAATGGGTTTATAGCCTAAAGGCCGTGACACGGTCAATTGCTGTTGTGCCGCTATTTTGTGCTCAATGGGGTTGTCAAACCTGTGCGCCAGGCACAAGCCTAACTGATTAATAGCAAGGCTTGGATCAGCGCTGCCATCGCTGCGTTTGGGATATTCGGTATAGTGTGCCCGGTCTTTGTCATAAGCTGCTACCAGGGCATCTACGCTATTGTCTTCAAGCTGCTGCAGACAGCGCAACCAGGGCATACGTGTAAGCTTTATTGTAATGCCGACTTGCTCTGCCGCTATCTTTAAATGCTCGATGGTTGCCCCCGGGCGGTCGGGAATATCGCGGCTGTTTTCTGTGTAGTAGGGTAATAGCTGTTTGTCTTCATAGCAAAATGTCAGTACCGGTTGCGCTGCTATGGCCTCGGTGGCCGGTTTTAGCACATCTGCGCCAAGCGGATGGCAAATGGCTAAAACCAGCACTGCCGATAAGTGAAGACTGAGGGGTTTAACATTAAAACACTGCATAGGTTAATAACTGAATACCTTAGCTACACCACGTGAGCGCGGATCGGCGGCAGCTTCCACTTTGCCATGGGTACGTTTTATTACCTGAATATCGCCCAAATTCCAGCTTTGGGTTACCAGGTTATAACCGCGTTCTTTTAATTGTCTTTGCACTTCATCTGACAGGGGGGCGTAGGGCTCCATCGTAATTTGATTTTCAGGCAGTAACTGATGATGAAAACGGGGGGCGGCCACAGCGTCAGCCAGGGGCAAGTTAAAATGATACAGGTTTGTCATGACCTGAAATATGCTGGTAAAAATAGTTGAGCCGCCCGGGGTGCCAATAACGAGCTCGACTTCGTTATTTTGAACCAGCAAACTCGGGGTCATTGATGACAGCATGCGTTTACCCGGTGCGATAGCGTTAGCGGCGTTGCCGACAACACCAAAGGCATTGGGGACACCAGCCTTGGCAGAGAAGTCGTCCATTTCATTATTCAGTAAAAAGCCAGCACCTTCGACCACGACACCGCTGCCAAAGTCCAGGTTTAGGGTATAGGTATTGGAGACGGCATTGCCGTGCTTGTCCAGTACGGAAAAATGCGTGGTGTGGTAGCCCTCTAGACCTGGATTAACGGCTGCTGTGGCTGAAATAGCGGCTGGGTTAATTTCGCTGGCCCGCTTATCCAGATAATCAGCTGCGAGCAGTTGCTGCTGCGGCACTGCAGTAAAATCAGGATCGCCCAGATAGTCGGCGCGATCGGCAAATACCCGCTTTTCAATTTCAGCCACCAGATGCACATACTGGCTGCTGTTTAATGTTACGTTTTTAAAATCGCCATTGCGGCGCTGCTTTAATCCCAGCAGTTGGCTAAGTGCTATACCACCTGAGCTGGGCGGCGCTGTGGTAATAAGCTGATATTGCTGCCAGTTGGTAATGACCGGTTCTCGCCAGCCTGCTTTATATGCGGCTAAATCGGCTTTGGTAATGAGGCCGCCGCCGCGCTGCATCTGGGCTATCAGTAAATCTGCGGTTTCGCCCTGATAAAAATCTGCCGGGCCCTTTTCGGCAATGCGGCTTAACGTGGCGGCAAGCTCAGGCTGTTTAAACGTTTGGCCGCTTTGCATAGCAGAGAAATACTTGCCAAAGTTGGTTTTGCCTTCCAGTTGTTGTAATAAGTCGGCCCGATACTGATACTGGTTTTCAGCGACGGCAAAACCATTTTGCGCATAGTGAATCGCCGGGGCGACTAAGTCTGCCCAGGGCAGCTTGCCAAAGCGCTGATGTGCTTGCCACAAGCCCATGACAGTGCCAGGGACTCCACTGGCTTTATGACCGACTAAGCTAAGCTCGTCAATGACCTGTTTATCTTCATCCAGATACATATCTCTGTGCGCGCTGCCGGGCGCAGTCTCGCGGTAATCCAGAAAGTAGGGCTTGCCATCAAACCAGATGGTCATAAAGCCACCGCCGCCTATGTTGCCGGCTTCCGGGTAGGTGACAGCCAATGTGAAGGCGGTGGCCACTGCCGCATCGACAGCATTGCCGCCACTGCGCATTATCTGTTCAGCAACAGCTGCGCCATATTGGTCAGGAGATGCCACTGCACCGATACTATTCTCATTGCTTAAGGCACTGCAGCTAAGAGTTAGCAGCAACAAGAGTGAGGCGTTGAATCTGCTGTAAAACATAGTGTACTCCGTTCTGAGCGAGCTATCAGTTCTACCTTGTAGCGGGCACAATTACAAGAAGTGACAAGGTTGAAAACGGCGGCTATGCTGAAATTGTTTTAAATAAGTATCTGTTCAAAAAAATAAATTCAGTTTTCAACTGGTATAAAAACAGCATTAGTAAGGATAGATCATGGGATTTTGGAAGACGGTGGGCGGTCGGTTACTCAGCATTCCCGTATTGGCGCTATTAGGCTTTTTAGTGTTAGCAGCGGTTGCGCTGAGTGCATTAAACCATAGCCTGATTGAAGGCAGACAAAACCGCGTTGTGGCGGTTATCGACAGTGCGCTGAGTGTAGTAAAACACTATCAGTCACTTGCACAAAGTGGAGCACTGACAGAAGAACAAGCTAAGCAGCAAGCGATGGCAGCGATTAAAGTCATCCGTTATGACGGCACTGAATATATCTGGATCAACGACACAGGGCGGCCAGTGCCCAGCATGATAATGCACCCAACCGTGCCAGCACTCGAAGGCACAGTATTGGACAAGCCCAGTTTTAACTATGCAACTTTGATGCGTAACCGTGATGGCAGCCAACAGCAAACTCTGGATAATGCTAATTTATTCGTCAGCATTGTCGATGTCATTAACCGCTATGGCAGTGGCTTTGTTGAATATCAATGGCCAAAGCCGGTGAAAGGTGGCGGGGTTACTGAAGAGCGCTATACCAAACTGTCATATGTGGCAAAAGATGAACGCTGGGGTTGGGTGCTGGGTTCAGGTATTTATATCGACGACGTTAAAGCAGCATTCTGGCATGTGGCCCGCCAGGTCGGGGCCGTTGTACTACTGATCATTGCGCTGACCGTGGGCATATCGCTGTATATACGGCGCTGGCTTTTGCAGGCGCTTGGTGGCGAGGTGGCCGATACCAAGGCTTTGGTACAGCAGGTAGCTGCAGGAGATTTCTCAGTACATTTTTCACTGCAGCCAGGCGATAACAGCAGCTTGCTCGCTGCTTTGAGTAGTCTGGTGCTCCAATTAAGGGGCATTATTTCCCAGCAAACTGCCATGGCAGAGCAACTGGCCGCGCAGTCAGAAGCGCTGGATGATACCAGTCAGCATACCCAGCAAATCCTGCAAAATGTGATGGATCAGACTGCTCAGGTGGCTACAGCCGTAAATGAAATGACCGCGACCTGTGAAGATATGGCCCGTAGTGCGACAACCGCGGCAAAAGCTGCGCGTGACGCCGACCAGGAGGCACAAAATGGCGTTGCTGCGGTTAAGCAAACTATTACAGCAATAGATGCGCTGAAAGTTAAACTGGAGCAGGTATCTGATGTTATCGCTAAGCTGTCTAAGCGCAGCGAAGAGGTGGGTGCGGTAACCGATGTAATAGGTGCTATTGCTGAGCAGACAAACTTACTGGCACTGAATGCGGCCATTGAAGCAGCAAGGGCTGGCGAGCTGGGCCGTGGTTTTGCCGTGGTTGCCGACGAAGTGCGTACATTGGCCAGCCGTTCGCAGGCGTCGACACAGGATATTAATCAGCGCATACAGGGTATTCAGCAGGACTCTACCAACGCTGTACAATCTATGGCGCAGAGTAAAACGGAAACTGAACAAACGATTAGCTGCTCGCAACAGGCTAATGAAGCGCTTGGCCGTATTAATGCCGCGGTCTCCAGCATTACGGATGTGAATGACCAACTGGCCAGTGCAACAGAAGAGCTGGCGGTGGTATCGGGCACGATAAACGAAAATATGGAAAACATCGCTGACGCTGTGGAAAGTACCACTGCGAAATCCGGTGAGTTATCTGCTGCCAGCCAGCAGCTAAGGCAAATGGCCAGTGAAATGAAAAAGTCGCTCAGCGGTTTTAAAATTTAGCGCAAAAAAACAAAGCCCCGCAACAGCGGGGCTTTGTTTTGAGGAATAATGGTCGGTACGAGAGGATTTGAACCTCCGACCCCTGACACCCCATGACAGTGCGCTACCAAGCTGCGCTACGTACCGATGTACGGCGTATCATAATGATTCCCCGCCAGAAAGCAATGCTGTAATGGTTGACTGTCGCTATTTTCACCAACCAGCGAGCTTTATACATCAGCAGGTTGAATGTGCACTATAGTTGCGGCCAGCTATCTTAATGCGCAGCCCCTTGTTAATATAGCCATCTTTACGTCCTTTCTGGTGTGCAGTGATGCTGTGGATCCCCTTTACCTTACTGGCTGCTTTCATGCAGGCTTGGCGCAATGCGTTTCAAAAGCAGCTGAGTAAAGATGTCAGCGTGGCTGGCGTAACACTTGCCCGTTTTATCTTTGCTTCACCTCTGGCCGCTTTCTATCTTTGGGCGTTATATGCCTGGCGGCCTGCAGCCATGCCAGAGTTCAGCGGCACTTTTGCCGGTTTTATCATTGGTGCTTCACTGGCGCAGATACTGGCCACGGCATTAATGGTAAAACTATTTCAGCTAAAAAATTATGCTATTGGCGCCGGCCTGGCAAAAAGCGAAGCGGTACTGGCAGCGATGCTCGGCGTGTTGTTTTTTGCAGAAAGCTTAACGCTATGGGGCTGGTTTGGCGTATTTCTCGGCGGCTGTGCAGTGTTTTTACTCAGTGGAGCACGCCTGCAACAGCTGTCGTTTCAGGTGTTATTGCTTGGGCTGGGTAGCGGTCTGGCCTTTGCGCTAACGTCGTTGTGGGTGCGCCAGGCCAGTCTGACATTAGGTTTGCCTTTTCCGCATGGTGCGGCCTGGGTGCTGTTACTGGTGATATTGCTGCAAACCCTGGTTCTGACGCTTTGGCTGGCGTTAAAAGACAGGGAGGTTCTGCTCGCATTATGGCGACACCGCAAATTAACGCTGGCAGTGAGTGTATGCAGCTGTGTGGGCTCTGTCGGCTGGTTCACAGCAATGAGTCTGGAATCTGTTGCACTGGTTAAAACACTCGGGCAGGTTGAAGTGTTGTTTATGCTACTTATTTCAGCTTTTATTTTTAAAGAGAAACTTAAACAAACAGATCACCTGGGGCTGGCACTTATTGTTATTGCTGCTGTCATTGTAATATGGGCTTAAATGGGTTTGGCACTGGTGAAATTTCGCTAACCCAGTAAAATGAGCGCTCTTTTGGCTTACCAACATAGTGATTTACGTGTCAGAACAGGATCTATACGCCGATATACGGCCCTACAACGATGCCGAAGTTGCACCTGCTATAGCCCGGCTAATAGCAGATGACGAGTTTATTCAGGCTATTTTGCATTACCGTTTTCCCCACCTGTCGGGGCCATTCGGCTGGTTGCTGTCACCGCTGGTCAAGTTTGCGTTAAAAAGACGCTGGGCAAAGCTGAATACCGTGCATGCGGTGCAAAAACAGGTTGCCGGTTTTATGGATCGGATGATAGACAACACAACTAACAAAGTGACAGTGTCTGGAATAGAGCAGCTACAGCAGGATAAAGCCTATTTATTTATTTCAAACCACCGCGATATTGCGATGGACCCCGCATTGGTGAACTGGTGTCTGCATCACCATGGCTTTGACACAGTGCGCATTGCGATAGGCGATAACCTGCTACGTAAAGCCTGTGCCACTGAGCTGATGAAATTAAACAAAAGCTTTATCGTAAAAAGGGGGGCTAAAGGCCCGCGCGAGATGCTTAAAAACCTGTCTCAGCTATCGGGTTACATTAAGCACTCACTTGAGCAAAAACATTCAATCTGGATCGCGCAAAAAGAAGGCCGGGCCAAAGACGGTAACGATGAAACAGATCCGGCTATTCTGAAAATGTTTTATATGGAAGGCAAAAAACGCGGCGAAGAGTTTGCTAGCTACATGGCAGGCTTGAATATAGTGCCGGTCTGTTTGTCATACGAATATGATCCCTGTGACGCCGATAAAGTTAAAGAACTGTGGCACAAGCAAACGCAAGGCGCGTATCAAAAAGCTGAGTTTGAAGACATAGACAGTATCATTAAAGGCATAGTCGGCATTAAAGGTCGGGTTCATGTCGGTTTTGGTAAGCCAATCAGCGAGGTTCTAGCCGAACCTGAACAGCTGGCTGCGCTTATAGATCAGCAAATCTGGCAACAGTACCGTCTGTTTCCCATCAATTATCTGGCTGCAGGCCAGGAACATACTTCTGTTAACGAACAGGTTGCTCAGCAGTGGCAAAACCGCTTGCAAGCGGTGCCAGTGGCAGCTGCGCCTATGTTAAGTGCGCTGTATGCTGCGCCTCTGGTGAAACAGCAACAGCTGGATGAAACACTTTGAGCTATCTTGTCGGCGTAACACTGCTATGGGCGTTTTCATTTAGCCTGATTGGTGTGTACTTAGCCGGTCAGGTTGATCCCTACTTTGCGGTATTACTGCGTGTGGGGCTGGCGCTGTTGGTTTTCCTGCCATTTATGCGTCGTTTGCCCTGGCTACTGGCAGCTAAATTATCGGCATTAGGCGCCGTGCAACTGGGGCTGATGTATCTGTTTTATTATCAGTCATTTTTGCTGCTTAGCGTGCCTGAAGTGCTCATTTTTACTATCTTTACACCGGTTTATATCACACTACTGTATGATGCCTTGCAACAGCGTTTTCGTTACCGGTTTTTACTGGCAGCTGTCGTTGCGGTGCTTGGCGCAGCTATTATGCGTTATCAGGGCCTGACACAGGGTTATTGGCTAGGTTTTATCATTGTGCAGTGCGCTAATCTGTGTTTCGCACTAGGGCAAGTGGGCTATAAAATATTACTGGAGAAACAGCCATTAGTGATTGCCCAACACCAGCTATTCGCCTGGTTCTATGCAGGGGCTCTGGCTGTTGCTTTGCCGGCCTGGCTGATACTCGGCGGTACGCAATACCCGGATAGCGCGACACAATGGTCAGTTTTGCTTTGGCTTGGGTTGGTAGCGTCGGGTGGTGGCTATTTTTGGTGGAACAAAGGCGCTACCAGGGTAAGCAGTGGTACTCTGGCGGTGATGAATAATATGCTGATCCCAGCAGGCTTACTGGTCAATATTCTGCTTTGGAACCGCGAAGAGAATGTTATGACATTGCTGGCTGGCTCATTACTACTGATTTTTTCTTGTTTGCTGTGTAAGCCTGGCAGTATAGCAATAACCGGAGAGGCAGATGGCCAGACAAATTAGTTATACCTTTAAAAATCAACATAAAATTATCAACTTCAGTTACGATAAGTATCGCGATATGTACGAAGCGGTAGCTGCAGCTGAAGGTATTGATTTAAGAGCGTTTCTTGCAATGGAACAGCAGGTTGCGATGACGGCGAAGCGGGGAGCTGCTGTAAAGAACTATCGTCAGCAGGAGTTTGCCCGCATGGGTTTTGCAAATATTGCTTTTGTCCGGGATGAACACTGACATTGCTGCAAATAAAAAAGGACACCGAGGTGTCCTTTTTTGCAAGCGCTTAAATTACAGAACTGTAACGTTAGCAGCTTGTGGGCCTTTTTGGCCTTGTTCGATTTCGAAAGAAACGCGCTGACCTTCGTTTAAGGTTTTGTAACCTTCAGTCTGGATTGCACGGAAGTGAACGAAAGCGTCTGCGCCGCCGTTGTCCTGAGTAATGAAACCGAAACCTTTATCAGCGTTGAACCACTTAACTACACCAGTTACTTTAGCCATGAATGACTCCTAAAAATTTTAATAAACTAATTGACGCTTAATTGCGCTTTTAGCCTGACTGTTACCTTACTTATGCGGCCAAACGTGCGTGAATCTTCAGGACATGACTTACAATGAAGCTGTGTAGCGAAGTTTTCATAAACATTTTGTTACATAGGTCTGCTTTACAGGCCGGTAAGCACTATAGCAGGTCTGCACGGAATGTATATAGCTAAATACAAATAAACCGTTGTCGTGCAATAAAAAAGTCGATTAAATAAAAAAGGCCGGATATCCGGCCTTCTTCTGCAGCTGCTTATTTATTGAGCATTAAGCGTTTAGTGCGGTTTTTGGTTCAACAAAGGTAAAACCTAACGCTTCAGCAACGCTTTGGTTTGTTACCTGGCCATTAATGACGTTCAAGCCGTTCATTAAGTGCTGATCATCAAGTAGTGCTTGTTTGTAGCCTTTATTTGCCAGACGGATAATAAATGGCAGTGTTGCGTTGTTCAGCGCGAACGTTGATGTACGTGGCACGGCGCCAGGCATGTTTGCTACACAATAATGCACTACGTCGTCAACAATGTAGGTTGGATCAGCGTGGGTCGTCGGTTTAGACGTTTCCACACAGCCACCCTGGTCGATGGCAACGTCTACAATAGCTGAGCCGGGTTTCATACGCTTGATATGATCTTTTGTAACCAGTTTGGGGGCTGCAGCGCCTGGCACCAATACGCCACCGATAACTAAATCTGCCGCCAGTACTTCCTGCTCCAGTGCATCAGCAGTAGAGTAAATAGCTTTAACGGCACCGTTGAACTGCGCATTGATACGGCGCAGTACGTCAACACTGCGATCCAGCACTGTTACATCTGCACCCAGGCCAACAGCCATCTGAGCAGCGTTGGTACCTACCATACCACCACCGATTACAACCACTTTGGCTGGTGCTACGCCAGGTACACCACCTAACAACATACCGCGGCCAGCGCATGATTTCTCTAAGGCGCGGGCTCCAGCCTGAATAGACATACGGCCAGCAACTTCTGACATAGGTGCTAACAGCGGTAGGCCACCACGATTGTCGGTAACCGTTTCGTAGGCAATACAAATGGCTTTTGATTTAATTAAATCTTCAGTTTGTGGTAAGTCCGGGGCAAGGTGCAGGTAAGTAAACAGGATCTGGCCTTCACGCAACATCGCACGCTCAACAGCCTGTGGTTCTTTTACTTTTACAATCATCTCTGCTTTAGCAAACACTTCAGCGGCTGTTGCCAATACAGTCGCACCTGCTGCGGTGTAGTCTTCATCGGTAAAGCCAATGCCGATGCCAGCATTGGTCTCAACCAGCACGCTGTGCTTATGGTTAACCAACTCGCGTACGCTGGCTGGAGTCATGCCAACGCGGTATTCGTGGTTTTTTATCTCTTTTGGTACGCCAATAATCATAATTTTGAGCCTTATATTGAGGTAAATGTTGGCTGAGGTAAAATTTGTGCGCAGTATACTTATTATTTTGTAGAATTAATGCTTGTTTTTAAGCTTCTGCATAGTGCAAAATTCTGTTTTAATTTAAACGGCAAAGTTTTTCGCTGCTATGTACTCTTTAAATAAAAGTATCAAGAAGTTAGATCGTATAGACCGTAAAATACTGGCAGAATTGCAGCTCGATGGCCGTTTAGCAAATGTAGAGCTGGCGCGCAGGGTAGGGCTTAGCCCAACGCCTTGTCTGGAGCGCGTGCGAAAGCTGGAAGCGGAAGGTGTTATTCTTGGTTATACCGCCCAGGTAGACCCGCATAAAGTAGGTGCCGCGTTACTGGTTTTTGTTGAAATTACACTAAGTAAAACCTCGCCTGAAGACTTTGATGAGTTCAGTAAAGCGGTACAGAAACTGCAAGAAATCCAGGAGTGTCATCTGGTCTCCGGCAGCTTCGACTTTTTGCTAAAAACCCGAGTAGCAAATATGGCGGCGTACCGCGAACTGCTTGGCGAAACGTTGCTCAGATTACCCAGCGTACGGGAAAGCCGCACTTATGTCGTGATGGAAGAGGTAAAACAAACCACCTTTGTCGCAATCAGCAGTTAATTGTCGGTTCAGCCGGCCTTCACAGATGCACTTTTACAGTGTCTCTGGTATCTTAGCCTGCAGTACTGCCTCTTGGTGCGCAAAATGATAAAAAGATGAGAAAAGGTAGGGTCCTTCATTTGCAGAACAGAGTTTATTTTCCGCTAAACGGTGTGCAGCGCTTGCTCGAAGTTGGATTAATCGTATTTTCCGGCTTTGGCTTGTTTCTGTTGCTGGCGTTGTTGTCTTTTGATCCGGCGGATCCGAGCTGGTCGCAAACCGGTTATCAAACCAGTATCCATAATTACGCCGGCCCTATAGGTGCCTGGCTGGCTGATCTGTTGCTTTTCAGCTTCGGCTGGATAGCATATTTAATACCTTTTCTCGTCGCGTTAAGTGGCTACCTGCTGTTCAAGCGTTTTCATGATCTGATGAGCCTTGATTATCTTATTCTGGGGCTGAGGATTATTGGTCTGGTATTGACGCTGCTAACGGCAACAGCTATCAGCAGTATGAATTTTAATGATATTTTTTATTTTTCTTCAGGCGGTGTAATAGGGGATGTCGTCAGTGGCGCGTTATTACCCTATTTTAACTTTATCGGTACTATTTTGTTGTTGCTGTGCGGCTTTGCTACCGGGCTTACTCTGATGACCGGTATTTCCTGGTTGACGGTGGCTGATGCTTTAGGTGCTGCTTGTTACAGCGCTGCACAGTTTGTAATGTCAGTGCCCCAGCGTTTAAAAGAGCGCAGTAAAGATGACTATGATCCTTTTGCACAAAGCCCGGATGAAGACTCGCCGGTCAAAACAACTTACGTTACTGAAGAGCCGGTTCTGGCTGCGCCTAAGCCGCGGCAGACACCTAAGCTTGGTAAACCTGTTGCAGACAGTTTACCAATCTCGCCGTTAGACGAAAAAACGCAGGCTAAAGCGTATTACAGCGTTGATACGCTGGCCGATGAGAACCTGTCATTCAGTGCAATCGATGAACCTGATAGTGGTGATTGGGAAGAAACTCTGCACCAGCTGGATTTACCGTCTGAATCTGAAGTAGAAACTGTGCTGTCTGCTGTGACAGACGATGAGGATGATAGTGAAGAAGTGTCGCATCAGATGGAGGAGTTGCCATCTCTTGCGCTGCTGGATAGACCAGATAAAGCGGTGAATCCGATAGACCCCGCGGATTTGGAGCGGGTATCCCGCCTGGTCGAAGCAAAACTGCTGGACTTTAATGTTGAAGCCAAGGTTGTTGGTGTGCATCCTGGACCGGTTGTAACCCGGTTTGAGCTGGATCTGGCGCCTGGTGTCAAAGTCAGTAAAATTACCGGCTTATCAAAAGATTTAGCCCGTTCTTTATCCGCTATCAGTGTGCGTGTAGTCGAGGTGATACCGGGTAAATCTTACATTGGCCTCGAACTGCCTAATCAACACCGTGAAATTGTGAGGCTGTCAGAGGTCATTGGTGATGAGATCTTCGATAACTCTAAGTCACCACTGACAATGGTATTAGGTAAGGATATTGCCGGTAAGTCGGTTGTGGCAGACCTGGCGAAAATGCCTCACTTGCTGGTTGCCGGTACGACCGGATCCGGTAAATCGGTTGGCGTTAACGTGATGATTTGTAGTTTGCTGTATAAATCAACGCCTGACGATGTACGCTTTTTAATGATCGACCCGAAAATGCTGGAACTGTCTATTTATGAAGGTATTCCACATTTGCTGACCGAAGTGGTTACCGACATGAAAGATGCAGCCAATGGCCTGCGCTGGTGTGTTGGTGAAATGGAGCGGCGTTACAAACTTATGTCTGCGCTGGGTGTGCGTAACCTGAAGGGTTATAACGCAAAAATTAAAGAAGCCATTGCTGATGGTGCACCGATCAAAGATCCGCTGTGGCGGCCATCAGATGATATGCGTACTGAAGCGCCATTGCTTGAAAAGCTGCCCTCTATCGTTGTAGTAATAGACGAATTCGCCGACATGATGATGATAGTTGGTAAAAAAGTGGAAGAGCTTATCGCACGTATCGCTCAGAAGGCTCGGGCTGCCGGTATTCACCTGATTCTCGCGACACAGCGGCCCTCTGTTGATGTTATTACCGGTTTGATTAAAGCGAATATTCCAACCCGTATTGCCTTTCAGGTGTCATCGAAAATTGACTCACGCACTATTTTAGACCAACAGGGCGCAGAGAGTTTGCTTGGGCAGGGCGATATGTTGTATTTGCCACCGGGTTCAGGCGTGCCGACCCGGGTGCATGGTGCCTTTGTTGATGATCACGAGGTGCATGCTGTAGTGGCGGATTGGAAAAAGCGTGGCAAGCCAAATTATATTCCGGATATTTTAAGTGGTGAAACCACAGAAGAAAATCTGCTGCCGGGTGAAACCATCGAAGGCGAAGATGGCGAAGCTGATCCGCTTTATGATCAAGCTGTTGCCTTTGTCACGGAAACACGCCGGGCCTCGGTATCCGGCGTACAACGCAAATTCCGCATTGGTTATAACCGGGCCGCGCGTCTGGTAGAGCAAATGGAGCACAGTGGTATTGTTACCGGCCCGGGTCATAACGGTAACCGAGAAGTCATGGCGCCAGCGCCGCCAAAAGGATATTAAATGCTACGTAAAGTGTTTGCTGTTGTTCTGATGTCTGTTTCTGTTTCGGCGCTTGCACAAAGTGCAGAGGAGCAGTTGCAACGTAAATTGGCAACAATAAAGACCTTCTCTGCCAGCTTTGAGCAGCAGGTAACCGATGCTCAGCATCAACTTCTGCAGCAAGGTAAAGGCCAGCTTATGATAAAGCAGCCGGCTAGATTCCGTTTCGAAACAACCGAACCTGAACCCAATCTGTTTATTGGCGACGGCGCTACATTGTGGTTTTACAACGAGCCGCTGGAGCAACTGACGATTTATGATGCGCAAAATGAGGTGAACAGAACGCCTTTTGTGTTACTGACATCAACTAAGCCTGAGCTGTGGCAACAATACGATGTTACGCGGCAGGGTGAGCAGTTTGTTATCCGCTCAAAAGCAGCAGACAGCCCGGTTAAGCAGTTAACGCTGAGTTTTTCCGGTTCAGCCTTATCAAAGATGCAGGTATTAGATATGAACCAGCAATTAAGCGAATTTAATTTTACGCTGGTGCAGTTGAATATTGCCTTAGAAGACAGCCTGTTCCGGTTTGAACCGCCGGAGCATACTGATATTGATGATCAGCGTCAGCGATAATTATTGTGAATTCTATACCCCTCGATTTTGGTGAGGACTTCCGCCCGCTGGCTGCCAGAATGCGCCCACGCAATCTGGATGAATATGCAGGTCAGCAGCATTTAATTGGTGAAGGTACTGCGCTTCGCAAAGCCATCACGGCGGGGCGGGTGTTTTCGCTTATTTTGTGGGGCCCTCCTGGCACAGGTAAAACTACACTGGCTGAAGTTATTGCCAGCCATGCTGATGCAGCTATCAGCAAACTCTCAGCTGTTACCTGTGGTATTAAAGATATACGTGACGCTATCGCTGAAGCTAAGCAACGTCAGCAGCAATATCAGCAACGCACCTTGCTGTTCGTTGACGAAGTACACCGCTTTAACAAAAGTCAGCAGGACGCATTCTTACCTTTTATCGAAGATGGCACTATCATTTTTATTGGTGCAACCACCGAAAATCCGTCTTTTGCGCTAAATAATGCTATTTTGTCCCGTGCCAGAGTGTGTGTACTTAAAGCCCTGAGTGATGCCGATTTGCGCAAGGTGTTGATGCAGGCGTTAACTGACACAGAACGGGGTCTGGGTGAGGGAGGCATTGCACTTACGGCTGACGCAGAACAATTGTTACTGCAGCTTTCTGCCGGTGATGCCCGCAAACTGCTCAACCTGTTAGAGCAGGCCGCAGAACTCACCGACGCAGGTAGCGCAGGTAAAGTCATCGAATTTGACACTCTGAAGCATCTGGTACCAAAGCAGTTGCCGGGTTTTGATAATCAGGGCGACTTATTTTACGATCTGATTTCGGCATTTCATAAATCCGTGCGCGGCTCAGACCCGGATGCCGCACTTTACTGGTACTGCCGGATACTGGCTGGCGGCGGCGATCCCCTGTATGTTGCAAGGCGTTTACTGGCAATTGCCAGTGAGGACATTGGTAACGCTGATCCGCGGGCACTAACACTGGCGCTAAACGCCTGGGATACGTTTGAGCGCGTCGGGCCGTCGGAGGGTGAGCGCGCGATAGCGCAGGCTGCGGTTTATCTGGCATTAGCGCCTAAAAGCAATGCGGTTTATAGTGCTTTTAATCAGTTAAAGCAGTTAGTCTCGGAGCAACCGGCCTATGATGTGCCGTTACATTTGCGTAATGCCCCAACCCGTTTAATGAAGCAGTTGGGGTTTGGTGAAGGATATCGCTACGCGCATGATGAACCCGGTGCTTACGCTGCAGGAGAGCAATATTTGCCTGACAGTTTAGCCGGGCAATCTTTTTATCAGCCATCAGATCGCGGTATGGAAAAACAGCTATCGGAGAAGCTGCGTTATTTAAAGCAGCTGGATGCCCAAAGCCCTAAAAAGAGGCGAAACTAGTGTTATCTTATCTCGCGGTTGCAGTTGGTGGCGCTGTCGGCGCAAGTTTACGCTACGGTTTGAATGAGTTGGCAATGAATGTTTTAGGGAAATCATTCCCTTTTGGTACTTTGCTGGTTAATATTCTGGGCTCTTTTGTGCTGGGGTGGGTATATGCATTGTTTAGCAGTGGTATGCTGGCAGTGTCGCCCTGGCGTGCGCTGATTGCTATTGGCCTTATTGGCGCTTTTACCACGTTTTCTACCTTTTCGCTGGATACAGTGTTGTTGTTGCAGCAAGGCGACTGGCTGAAGGCTATCACCAACGTATTATTAAATGTGTTGTTATGTTTAACGCTTGCCTGGTTAGGGCTTAAACTCGGTTCAATGAAGTAATTACTATGCTAGATGCGAAATTTTTACGTACAGAATTAGAAGAAACCGCCAGCCGTCTGGCGCAGCGTGGCTATGTGTTGGATGTTGCGCGGCTGACCGCGTTGGAAGAGCAGCGCCGCTCGTTACAGGTAGAAACACAGGATTTACAGAATCTGCGTAATACCAAATCGAAAGCCATTGGTCAGGCAAAAGGCCGTGGTGAAGATATCACGCCTTTACTGGCTGAGGTGGATGGCTTAGGTGCGCAGCTTGATGCTGCTAAGCAGCAATTAGACAAAGTTTTGCATGACGTTGAGCAGATTGCGCTGACGGTACCTAATTTACCAGATGCTTCGGTACCTGCCGGTAAAGACGAAACAGACAATGTTGAAGTACGTCGGTTTGGCGAGCCCCGTCAGTTTGCGTTTGAAACGAAAGACCATGTAGCGCTGGGCGAGGCGTTGGATAGAGGCCTGGATTTTGAAAGTGCAGTTAAAGTTGCAGGCTCACGTTTTGTTGTTATGCGCGGGCAAGTTGCAAAACTGCACCGCGCTCTGACGCAGTTTATGCTGGATTTACACACCGGCGAACACGGCTATACCGAATTATATGTGCCTTACCTGGTAAACCACGCCAGCTTATTGGGTACAGGTCAATTGCCCAAGTTCGGAGCGGATTTGTTTCATACTCAGCCGGCAACGGAAGAAGGCCAGGGTATGGCACTTATTCCGACGGCAGAAGTCCCGGTGACAAACCTGGCACGCGACACTATTTTTGATGCAACAGAGCTACCGGTAAAATATACCGCTCACACCCCATGTTTTCGCAGTGAAGCAGGCTCGTACGGGCGTGATACCCGTGGTTTAATCCGTCAGCATCAATTTGACAAAGTTGAGCTGGTGCAGTTGGTACACCCGGAACAATCAATGCAAGCGCTGGAAGAGCTGACGAGTCATGCTGAGAAAGTGTTGCAGTTATTGGGTTTACCTTACCGCGTAATGTTACTGTGCACGGGTGACATGGGCTTTGGCTCAAGCAAAACTTACGATCTGGAAGTATGGTTACCGGCACAGAATACTTACCGGGAGATTTCGTCCTGCAGCAACATGGGCGATTTCCAGGCTCGGCGGATGCAGGCCCGTTATCGTGGGGCTGATATGAAAAAGCCAGAGCTTATTCATACCTTAAATGGTTCTGCACTCGCTGTTGGCCGCACACTGGTGGCCATTCTGGAAAACTACCAGCAAGCGGATGGCAGCATTGAAGTGCCGGAAGTGTTGCGGGCCTATATGGGTGGCGTAGCGAAGCTGGGGTAAACCTAAGCAGATGCCGGCACTGACGTTACTGGATTGTGCCGGTTTTAGCAGGATCAATAAAAATGCCCAAACCCCGTAAAAGCATTAAACAGACTAACCCCGCGCTAATGCGGGGTATTTATCTGGCGATAATTATTGGCATAGTAGCAATTTTCGCCATAGTGACGCTGGAGTCGATAATCAGTATTCTCAGCGACGCCTTTGCTGATTCATAAACACTTAGCTGGCTTGGGCAGGCCGGCTATCCGTGTCGCCTGCTTGGCAGGGCCTTGTGGGAATAACATAAACAGATACTTGCTATTACCTTTTTCAGGGCCAAGCTGCTGCGCCATCGCTTTGACTAAAATGCGTATAGCGGGAGACGTCTGAAACTCGACATAAAACTGTCTTACGAAATGCACAACTTCCCAATGCGCCTCGGTCATTGTTATCTGTTCCGCCACAGCAAGCGCCTGAGCAACCGCCGTATTCCAGTCTTGTAAATTAGCCAGATAGCCGTGTTTATCCAACGGTATTGCTTTTCCATCAACTGTTATTTCTGCCATAAAATATTCTGCGTCGCTTTACTGCAAAGTTCTACCCATTGTTGTGCGCTTACAGCGGTGATGCCATCAGGCTGTTGAAGTTGTCGTACTGTTAAATCTGTCTGCAGCGCATATAACTTTTTTACAGGCCACGAAAGGTGAGGAGACAAGCACAGATAAACTGCATCCTGCCGCAACAGAATAGCATCGTCGTGCTGACAAATTCGAGATAGAGAATCCAGATTTACTTCTGGTGTAATCAAGCTTATTAATTTCATTAAGTTGTTATCACCTGATGCTGAGACGATAGCAAAGCAGCAATGTCGGCCTTGCTCAACAAGGTTACCGCAATATTTAACTGTGCCGGTTCTAACCCGCGCGCTGTAACTGATTCAAGGCAAGCATAAACCTGCTCTATATCGTACAGCGAAAACAACTTAAAACTGCGCGGGTACTGTTTCAGGCCAAAGTCTGGCTGGTCGACTGTTGGCAGTAACTGATAAACAGCGTCATCACAAAACAAAATGCTGACGCTGTGCTCGACGGCGGCTAACGCCAGCGCCATATCCAGAGCTTCACGGCCATTGCTGTTGTTAAACGGGCTGTGTTGTTGTAGAAGCAATATATTTCGCATCAGAACTGTATCAACTTATCTATATTGGTTTGTCGCATCGCGAACTCAGCCAGGCCAGCAGCGACATAGCCGTGCTTAGGTTGTTTTACTGCAGTTACGACGCCACGTTTTTCTGCAGCAGTAACGCAAAAAAGCAGAGGTATATGGTGTTGCTGACAAAAATAGGCC
Source organism: Rheinheimera aquimaris (assembly GCF_020531985.1). Taxonomy (GTDB): domain Bacteria; phylum Pseudomonadota; class Gammaproteobacteria; order Enterobacterales; family Alteromonadaceae; genus Alishewanella; species Alishewanella aquimaris. Next base: position 154,869 of record NZ_JAJAVQ010000001.1, read on the forward strand.
AGTTCGGCGCTGAGATCTGGCTCATCAGCAGGCAAATCGTTATCAGCAGAGGCGCAGTATACGGCATCCTGGTACAAAAAAATGTGCTCTATGCTATGACCCATTTGAACTGAAGTTTTGGCAAAATGCAGTGCACTCGCCAGGCTCTGACTGGCAAAACCATTGGATGTAAGCAGTAAACCAAAGCGCGTCATAAATAAAGTGCCTGAATAAAAAAATGCCCCGACCAGCGGGGCATTTTAACTAATTAGTGTAAAGAGGCATAGCGCCGGTGTTTAGTCATCGCCGCCAAATACGCCAAGTAACTGCAACAAATTGACAAAAATGTTGAAAACATTCAGGTATAAACCAACAGTTGCGCGAATATAGTTTGTTTCACCGCCATGAATAATCCGGCTGGTATCGAACAGAATAAGGGCAGACATAATCAGAATAATTGCAGCGCTGATAGCTAAGCTTAGGGCTGGAATCGACAGGAAGATGTTTGCCAGCGCGGCTACCAGCACAACAATCAGACCTACCATCAGGAAACCACCCATAAAAGAGAAATCTTTACGGGTTGTTAATGCATAAGCTGACAAACTGAAAAAGATCAGTGCCGTGCCACCAAGGGCCTGCATAATTAACGCCGGGCCGTTAGCTAAACCCGCGTAGTAGTTCAGCATCGGGCCAAGTGATGCGCCCATAGCGCCGGTGAAAGCAAACACCCAAAAAATACCACTGGCAGAGTCCGCAGTTTTATTGACAATAAACAACATAATAAAACCAGCTACAAAACATACCAGCGACATCATTGGAGACATATTAAGCGCCATGGCCACGCTTGCTGTCACGGCACTGAAGGCGAGGGTCATAGCCAATAAAAAGTAGGTATTTCGCAGAACTTTATTGATCTCCACACTGCGTCCGGCAGTGCTTAGAACAGAAGTTTCTCTGTATGACATAATTTACTCTCCTGATACAAAGGTTTAATAACGCATTTGACGATATCATACGCAGTAAGTTCCGTTCAGACCAGCATCCACAGTAACAATTTAGCGACAATGTGATTTTTTTCGATTAAATGCTTTCTTTTGTCTGACGAACTGATTAATATACGCGTCGCCGGAGGGATGGCAGAGCGGTTTAATGCACCGGTCTTGAAAACCGGCGTGGGTTAATAGCCCACCGAGAGTTCGAATCTCTCTCCCTCCGCCACTAAAACCACCTTCAGGGTGGTTTTTTTGTATCCGTAAAAACTGAAAGGCCGTATGGCGTAAAGGAAATGGTCTGGAAATTGTACGAATAATGGCTTTATTGTCGATTTACTAGGCAAACGGTTGAAAAGTACAAAAAAGCCCTTTACAAAGCCCGGTACAGTTTTTAATATTCGCCCTGTAACGCGGAGGGATGGCAGAGCGGTTTAATGCACCGGTCTTGAAAACCGGCGTGGGTTAATAGCCCACCGAGAGTTCGAATCTCTCTCCCTCCGCCACTTACATCTCAAAAATTCCAACATCAAAGTCTTACATTTAACGCCTTTCTTTAATTCAATAGTTTAAAATTTTTAACCTTTCTGGCACACTTAACCTCAACCGGTCAAAACTAATAGTATTGGCATAATTTGTTTAGCAAATAGGGCTGTGCTCGGCTAAGCTAAACGACAATAATAATTCTAATATCCAGTGAAACGGAGAGGCAAATTGATTAACGTCTTGTTAGTTGATGATCACGAGCTTGTACGTACTGGGATCAGTCGCATACTAATGGATGAGCGCGGTATCAAGGTGATAGGCGAAGCTGGCTCCGGCGAAGAAGCTTTACAGTTTTGCCGTCAACATGAACCTGATGTGGTGTTGATGGACATGAATATGCCTGGTATGGGCGGTATGACAGCGACTAAACGTATTCTGCATTATTGCCCGGATATTAAGATCCTCGCGCTGTCTGTATCGTGTGAAGAGCCGGTTCCTACTAAAGTCATGCAACTGGGTGCGGCTGGTTTTATCTCGAAAAACTCTCCACCGCGCGAGATGGTATCCGCTATTCGTAAAGTTTACAGCGGTGTCAGACATATTTCCGATGAAGTCGCGCAGAAAATGGCATTGAGTAAAGTGAATAATCATAGCCAGAACCCGTTTGACGATTTATCTGATCGTGAATTGCAAATCATGATGATGATTACGCAGGGCCAAAAGGTAAATGATATTGCTGAACAGCTGAATGTCAGTGCTAAAACAGTAAACTCCTATCGTTATCGCATGTTCGAAAAGCTGGCTATCAGTGGTGATGTTGAGTTAACGCACCTTGCATTGCGTCACGGCATGATAGATATCGCTAAAGCCTGATGTTTGATGCTAAAACTTTTCTGAAATCTGTGCCAAAGCAGCCCGGCGTTTATCGTATGTTAAATGCTGCGCAGCAGGTAATTTATGTTGGTAAAGCAAAGGATCTTAAAGCACGATTAAGCAGTTATTTTCGCAGTAAAGTAGATAGCGCTAAAACGCGTTCGCTGGTTAGTCAGATTGCACAGGTTGAGTACACTCTGACACATAGCGAAACAGAAGCGTTGATCCTTGAAAATAACCTGATAAAGCAGTTTTTACCGCGCTATAACGTGCTGCTTAGAGATGACAAATCTTACCCGTACATTTTTCTCAGCGCACATAAACACCCGCGTATCAGTTCTCACCGTGGCCCCCGTAAAGCGCCAGGCCAGTATTTTGGGCCTTACCCCAATGCCGGAGCAGTCTGGCAGAGTTTAAAAACGCTACAAAAAATTTTCCCCATCAGACAGTGTGAAGATGGTTTTTACCGCGCCAGAACCCGGCCTTGTTTGCAGTATCAGCTGAAGCTTTGCTCAGCGCCTTGCGTTGGCAAAATCTCAGACGATGAATATATGCATCATGTCAAACTGGCTAGTTTGTTTTTACAGGGCAAAGATCAGCAAGTCATTGAAGATCTGGTGCAGAACATGAATGCTGCCAGTGAGCAAATGCAGTTTGAACAGGCTGCAGTGTTGCGCGATAAAATCATTGCCCTTAGAAAAGTGCAGGAACAGCAAAGCGTCAGTGGTTCGCATGATGAAATGGATGTGATTGGCTTTGTTTACTCACATGGTATTGCTGCAGTTCATGTGTTATTTATCCGTGAACAGAAAGTGCTTGGCAGCAAAGCCTATTTCCCGAAAGTACCCGCTGATACTGAAGAGAATGAGATCTTAAGCGCATTCCTGCTGCAGTTTTATCTGGATGGTTATGGCTCTCAGCAATTGCCGCGCGAAATAGTGTTGGCGCAGCCTTTGGCTGAAGCTGAACCTGTTGCTGCTGCAATAAGTGAAATTGCCGGGCGCAAGGTTCGGATCACTTATGCCCAGCGCGGTGAAAAAGCGCAATATCTTAGCCTGGCAGAGAAAAATGCCCGGTTGGCTTGTGAGAACAAGCAATCGCTTGCTCAGAAAATGGCTATCCGCTATGCACAGTTACAACAAGTGCTGCAGCTGCCTGACGCTATAAATAGAATGGAGTGTTTTGATATCAGCCACACTATGGGGCAGGCAACAATCGCTTCTTGTGTGGTGTTTGACGGGCAGGGGCCGCATAAAGCCGAGTACCGCCGTTACAATGTCACAGGGATCACCGCCGGTGATGATTACGCTGCTATGCAGTTTGCGTTAAACAAGCGCTATGGCAAGCTGCAAGATGAAAGCAAAATACCTGACATTGTTTTTGTCGACGGTGGTCAAGGGCAGCTTAATATCGCAATAGAGCAATTTCTGCACTGGCCTCATAGCAAAAAACCGCTGCTTGTCGGTGTGGCAAAAGGTGTAAGCCGCAAACCAGGATTAGAAACACTGATACTTGCTCACAACGGGCGCAGCATCAATCTACCCGAAGATGCGCCGGCTTTGCATCTGATCCAGCAGATCCGCGACGAAGCGCACCGCTTTGCGATTACCGGACACCGCAATAAGCGTGGTAAGGCACTGATAAAGAGCCCATTAGAACAGGTCAAAGGTATTGGTGAGAAACGCCGGCAAGCTCTGCTGCAGTACCTTGGGGGCCTTCAGGGTGTGATGCGGGCCTCTGTTACAGAGTTAGCCTCAGTACCCGGAATATCAAAGGCTCAAGCGGAAAAGATTTACCAAGCCTGTCATAACAAGTAGCATAGTGCTATAGATGCTGTAGAGAATTCGCCGATGTGGAATATTCCTAATCTGTTAACGTTGTTTCGCCTGTTTCTTATCCCTGTCTTTATACTGTGTTTTTATTCCGGTATTGAAAACGCTCGCTTTTGGGCCGCATTTGTATTTTGGCTTGCGGCCATTACTGATGCCTTAGATGGCTATCTGGCCAGAAAACTACAGCAGTCTACTCCGTTTGGTGCTTTTTTAGATCCGGTAGCAGACAAGGTAATGGTGGCTGTCGCTCTGGTGTTGATTGCAGTTGATAGTTTATCGCTGTGGGTAACGGTTCCTGCCATTATTATGATCAGCCGTGAAATAGTGATTTCTGCGCTTAGGGAATGGATGGCTGAACTGGGTAAAAGAGCAAATGTTGCAGTGTCAAACCTGGGCAAGTATAAAACGATTGCGCAGATGCTGGCGTTAATTGGATTAATCTGGCGACCGGAGCATTGGCTGGTTAGCTGGTTTAGCCCGGTAGGTATGCTGTTATTGTACATTGCTACGGTGCTAACTATTTGGTCTATGTACGATTATTTGCGGGCAGCCTGGCGCGATCTGGTGTATTAATCACTGTTTTTGCTGATTATTAACGCAACTCAGTTAAAATTTAATCAGTCAGTCATAAAAGCAAAATTTATTATTGACTGGCCGGATTAAAACAGTAGAATGCGTCTCGTGTTAAGGCACATGGCCACAAGCACGCGAGTATAGCTCAGCTGGTAGAGCGCGACCTTGCCAAGGTCGAGGTCACGAGTTCGAACCTCGTTACTCGCTCCAACTCTTTCAAAGAGTGAAAATTGTTTGATTGGCGGGTTGGCAGAGTGGCCATGCAGCGGATTGCAAATCCGTCCACCTCGGTTCGACTCCGGGACCCGCCTCCATCACACAATGTTACAAACTAAAGTTGTCTGCCCGGGTGGTGAAATCGGTAGACACAAGGGATTTAAAATCCCTCGGGGGAAACCCCGTGCCGGTTCAAGTCCGGCCCCGGGCACCATTTAGTACCAGAATTTCGCGAGTATAGCTCAGCTGGTAGAGCGCGACCTTGCCAAGGTCGAGGTCACGAGTTCGAACCTCGTTACTCGCTCCAAATAAACAAAAACGCAGCTTAACGCTGCGTTTTTTGTTTTTCAGCAGATGTAATTTCAGAAACTGAAAATTGCACGAGCCAGTACTATAACAAAAGTACTTATCAGCACTACGCCTGCGATGTTCAGTGCTAAGCCAGCCTTTACCATATCGCTTATTTTAAGTTTGCCTGACGCAAATATGATCGCATTTGGTGGCGTCGCCACCGGCATCATAAAGGCAAAACTTGCCGCAACAGCAGCGGGTATCACGAGCATTGCCGCTGAAGTATCAAGGGATACCGCTACAGGCCCCAGCAAAGGCAGAAAGGCTGCTGCAGTGGCCGTATTGCTGGTAACTTCTGTCAGAAATATAATGACTGACGTTACCAGCACGATGAGCACTAGCAGGTTAACATTGCCAAGCGAACCGATTTGGCTGGCAATGTAAGCAGATAAGCCAGAATTATCAATTTGGGCTGCCAGCGTCAGACCGCCGCCAAACAATATTAATACACCCCAGGGCAGGTTTTGGCAGTCCTGCCATTGCAAAATGCGGGTGCCTTCACGAAAAGACACCGGCGTAATAAATAGCAGGCAAGCTGCGGCTATTGCTATAAGCGTATCGTCGAGTTTAATGCCGCTAATATCGCTTAGTGCACTACGAAATATCCAGCAGAAGGCTGCTGACGAAAAAATCAGTAACACCAGCTTTTCAGCCCGATGCATGCTGCCAAGTTCTTGTAACCGTTGACGATATAGAGCTCTGCTGTCAACTGTAGTACTGGCTGGCAATTTAAAATGTATTTGTGTCAGCCAAACCCAGCAAACGATTAGCATGCTAACAGATAACGGCAGACCAAATAGCATCCAGTCGCTGAAGCTCAGTTGCAACTGGTAGCTTCTTTCGAGATAGGCCGCCAGCAGTGCATTCGGCGGTGTACCAATCAATGTCGCAACACCGCCTATGCTGGCAGCATAAGCAATAGATAATAGGACGGCTTTAGCAAAGTTATCATCGTTGCTGTCATGCTCTTGTTGCATCGCAATGACTGAAAGGCCTATAGGCAGCATCATTACGGCTGTGGCGGTATTCGACATCCACATTGATAAGAATGCCGTTACCAGCATAAGCCCGGCAATTTGCTGGCTTGGCTTGGTACCGACCAATAGCATAGTCAGTAAGGCAATACGTTTATGTAAATTCCAGCGCTCCATAGCGATAGACAACATAAAGCCACCGAGAAACAGGAAAATAAGTGGATGGGCGTAAGGGGCTGTAACGTTGCCGATGCTATCGAGTGCTGACAGTGGCACCATAACAATAGGTAGCAGGGCAGTAACAGGTATCGGCACAGGCTCGGTGATCCACCACCAGGCCATCCAGGTTGTTAATCCAGTGACAACCCAGGCATTTGGGCTCATGCCGGCAAAAAATGGCTCGAAAACCAACGTAATTAAAAACAGCGCTGGCCCAGCTAACAAGTTGGCATAAAAAGGTATTTTAATGTTGCCTGGCATATCTCACCTTACACTTCGACAAAATAGCCTTAGTCTTCAAAACTATTGACTGTACAGGCTGAGTCTACTGTTTTGCTGGAGTTAAGTAATTGCTGCTCCAGCATTTTGATTTCAATATCCTCAAGCAAACGCCATTGCCCAGGCTTTAAACCTGCTAAGCGTATATGCATGATGCGGGTACGCTTAAGTGTTACTACATCGTATCCCAGATATTCACACATCCGGCGAATTTGCCGGTTGAGTCCCTGTGTAAGGATAATTGAAAAGCTCTGTTTTGAACGCTGCTGAACAGTACAGGGCAGTGTTACGGTGTCCAGTATCGGCACGCCGCGGCTCATTTGCTGAATAAAACGCTCGGTAATTGGCTTGTTTACAGTAACGATATATTCTTTCTCGTGCGCATTGCCTGCGCGCAGAATTTTGTTAACGATATCACCGTCGTTGGTCAGAAATATCAATCCTTCGGACGGTTTATCCAGCCTGCCAATTGGAAAAATACGCTCAGGGTAGCGCACCGCATCGACTATATTGCCCTGAATGTGACGTTCAGTGGTACAGGTAATGCCAACCGGCTTATGGTAGGCAAGGTAGACGCGTTTCGGTTTGTCTTTGAGCGGCTTACCATCAATCAGTACCTGGTCTTGTTCTGAAACTTTAGTGCCGACTGCTGCAATAACACCGTTTATAGTGACATTACCGTTTTCAATTAAACGATCTGCTTCACGGCGCGAACAAAAACCAGTGTCGCTGATAAATTTGTTTAAACGATATAAGGTGTTATCTGACATAAAACAAACAATTTCCAAGCGGATTTATAAAGTGCCGATAGTGTAGGGTGATCTATAGTTTTACGCTACTGCCGATAGTAAAAAGGCTTAGCATTGCTAAGCCTTTCTCTCGCAAGACAGCAGCGTTACTCTGGTACAGGCGCTTTTCGCTGGCTTTGTGGATTAAGCGAAATAACTTTAGTTTTGCTGATTTTATGCCGGTAAATTTCCCGCAGGTATTTAATGGCCTTTTTCACGCTGTCACGGCTTAAACGTATATCATTAATTGAAACAAACTTATCCTTATTATGGATAAGCTCACGATACTTTTTCTCATACATAGGTTTGATAGCGTACCAATTGGTATCAAGAATTTTTGCCGGATTTTCATATTCATGCAGCATGGTATCCAGTGCGGCTTCGTCAAATTCGTCTGAGCGGATAAAGGTTAACATTGCCTGGTCCAATTGCTCATCAAATCGATAATTGTCCTTAGCAAAACAGCGTTTAATAAAGGCAACGATCAGGGTTAGAAAATCATCACTCAAACAAGGGCTTTTCACAATCAGGGTTGTTAACGAAATATTTGCCGAAGCACCTATTACCAGCGCATAGCGTTTTAATGTGGTATTAGGGAACAGAGAGTTAAGATGTGATTTTAATCGGTTTAAATCCATATATGACAATTTATAATCTTTTGGCAGCGATACAATTGATACAACAGACGAGCAGTTTTTAAAGAAATGCAGATCTTTAAGCTCCGCGGCGTTATAACCGTTCTTAACATAACTGGCTAATGTTTCGCGGTAGCGGCCAGATTCAATTGGCAATAAACTAATGCCCTCAATAGCTTGTGTAACTTTGTTAAAGTGCGGCAAATCTATTGAGCGGAAGAACAAGTCGTCTATGTTCAGACCGCTACTGGCCTTTTTATCCGTACTGCCGTTATCAGGCGGAATGACTGACTCAGCATAAGCCACTGCAACCGGCCCCGCCAGACTCATGAATAAATCGTTTGCATCGAGCCGTATCGTCTCGCCGATATCAATACCTGCCCGGCGGAAATAGTTCTCGTCATAGTCTGTGGTTACTGCCTGAGCAGTCAAAATGTTAAAGATTTGTTGTGATATATACTGGTTGGCGTATTTTTCCATCGCATTGACATCGATATGCTGAATGCCACCGTCATCTGTCTCTTCGGCATAGCGCATAATGTCATTAGATATCAGCATCATCGCATTCCACGGCCGTATGCGATGCATTACACTGGACTCGCTACTGTCTTCGTTGTCGAAGTTGTATGAGAAATCCCATTCTTCTGCCAGATACTTACATAGCAGGCGGCCGGCATTAATATGCAGCGCCTCCGACATCTCTACGCCATGGTCAGAAATATTAGGCAGAATACAAATACCACTGGTGAAAATAGGCTCGAATACGAAAGAGTGGCCCCGGTTTTCCTCGTCTTCGGCCAACATACGGGTATCAAATGTTTTACTCATATAGGCATATTGCTGCGCCAGGCCAAACTCAGAGGCCATACCTGAGCCTGTACCACCACCGGCACTGAAGATATAAAAGTACAATCTGGACTGATTGGCTTTGATACCGCAGGAGTCGATTAAGTAAGAGTGAATGAACTTCCAGTCTGCATTGGCAAAACGCTGGGTGTCTTTATTCAGGATAATTTTTGCCAGATACTGCCCTAAGATAGGTGCGTTGCCCGCACCTCCAGCATGTACTTCAGATAAGTCCATTATTTTCATCTTGGTGTAGTCATGCAGGAAGCCGCTTTTTTCTCCTTTGTGGGAAAAACGGATCCGGCCTTCAATGTCTTTGTCTAAATCTCCCAGCATGACAAGGGGTTCAATCAAAAACACCGGTTTAATCGACTGGGAGTTTTCCAGATGCAGGCTGCGCTTTATCCAACGCATAGGGCGGTATTCCTGCTCCCGGTTTTGCTTTTCTTCGTTATTAAACTCACTCAGATAAAAATTACGGGCGTTATATACCAGTGATGCAACGTCAAGCGCGATATTTGAGCCGCAGCGACCAAGGCCTATCAAGCAAACCGAGGGGAAGTGCTGTTGTTTACGGCTCTGGATCTCATTGTCAGGGTTTGATACCGGAAACACGTTGGCCCGCAGTGCATCAAGATTAGTTAAAATTTTATTCAGATCACGCTCGGTAAAATACATATAGCGATCACTGGCAAAGGAGGGTGATGGAAGCGGTGCGGCAGGCTTTTTTATCACCGGCTTCACGGTAACCATATCATCTTGCGTAGACGTTTCTGTTTTTATTTTATTGTTCATATCACTACTTCCAATCTCTGGCGAGGCAATAAGGCTAAGTAAATTAATACTACGGACAATATTAAAAGTAGTAGCAGATTAAAATTAAGCCAATGAAATAACTAAATATAAAATGCGCTTTTTTAACGAGATTAAAGAGTGATTTATATAAGAAACAAGAGGTTGGTTTTTAGCGCCGGCATATTAACCAGGTTGATATGCCGGACAATCAATGCAGGACATCACATATTGGGATAGTTGGGGCCGCCAGCACCTTCCGGTGTTACCCAGGTAATATTTTGTGCCGGATCTTTAATGTCGCAGGTTTTACAATGGATACAGTTTTGAGCGTTGATTTGAAATTTAGGCTGATGATTTTCATCTTCTACAATTTCATAAACGCCAGCCGGGCAGTACCGCTGTGCCGGTTCATCATAAACAGGCAGGTTTACTGCGACCGGTATGTTACTGTCTTTTAATTTTAAATGACATGGTTGCTCTTCCTCATGGTTGGTATTGGATAAATACACCGATGATAAGCGGTCAAAACTTAACACATTGTCTGGTTTTGGATACTGAATTACCGCCGCCTCGCTGGCAGGTTTAAGCTGGGCATAGTCATACGTATCGTCTTTTAACGTAAAAGGTAATTTACCACCAAACCAGTTCTGCTCCAGCGTATTAAAGGCACCGCCCCAGAATGTACCGAATTTGTGCATCGCCGGGCCGAAATTGCGCGAACGATATAACTCATCATATAACCAGCTATTGGCCAGTGCGTCTGCAAACTGGATGAGATCCTGGCCGCCTGCATCATCTTGCTGTAAAACACTAAACAGCACTTCTGCCGCCAGCATGCCGGATTTCATTGCTGTATGATTACCCTTAATTTTGGCAAAATTCAATGTTCCGGCATCACACCCAACTAACAGACCGCCATTAAAGCTCATTTTGGGCAAGCTATTCAGACCGCCTTTGGTTATAGCCCGAGCGCCATAGCTGACGCGTTTGCCACCGTTAAGATACTGACGAATGACAGGGTGATGCTTGTAGCGTTGGAATTCAGCAAACGGGTTTAGGTGAGGGTTGCTGTAGTTCAGATCAACAATCAGCCCAACGACAACTTGCTGACTTTCTGCATGATAGAGGTAACCGCCACCGGAGGTGTCGCCTGTCAGAGGCCAGCCGGCAGAATGCACCACTAAACCTTCTTTATGCTGTGCTGCAGGAATATCCCAGATTTCTTTAAATCCCAGCGCATAATGTTGAGGTGACTTTCCTGCATCAAGGTTGAACTGCTTAATCAACTGTTTGCCCAGATGGCCGCGGCAACCTTCAGCAAATACGGTATATTTAGCCCGCAGCTCCATGCCCGGCGTAAAACTGTCTTTGGGTTTACCGTCGCGATCCAGTCCCATATCGCCAATCAAAATGCCTTTGACTACTTTTTCTTCCAGCAGCACCTCACTGGCAGCAAAGCCCGGAAAAATCTCAACACCTAATTGTTCAGCCTGTTGGGCAAGCCAGCGGCATAAGTTAGCAATGGAGACAATGTAGTTGCCAGCATTATGCATAGTCTTAGGTACTGCAAAGCCAGGAAGCTTGCGTGCATTTTGGCCATCGTTAAACAGATAAATATCATCATGGTTGACTGCTGTGGTAACAGGAGCACCAAGCTGGTTCCAGTCGGGTAGTAACTCATCCAGCGCCCGCGTTTCAAACACGGCACCAGACAGAATATGAGCACCAACTTCGGAGCCTTTTTCTACGACACAGACACTGAGTTCCCGGCTAGCTTTGTTAGCCTGTTGCATCAATCTTATCGCGGTTGATAAGCCGGCAGGACCTGCGCCGACAACCACCACGTCAAATTCCATTGATTCTCTTTCCACTGCACGAACTCCTTGGAGTTTATTATTTACAGCTTACGCCGTTTTTGTCATGTTGATTAGGGTATTGTAGGTTGACGTTAACGTCAACAGTAAGTAGATTGTCGCAACAAGTCCATCTTAGCTTTACCTTCACGTAAACCTGCGGCATATAATGCGGCAATAGCAGGGCAGAGAACGAGGAAATTATGAAAATACTGGTGCCGGTAAAACGGGTAATAGATTACAACGTTAAAGTTCGGGTTAAAGCTGATCAAACAGGGGTCGATCTGGCTAACGTAAAAATGGCATTGAACCCGTTTTGTGAAATCGCAGTAGAAGAGGCTGTACGGTTAAAAGAAGCAGGTACGGCGTCTGAAGTAGTAGTGGTTTCTATTGGCACGACAGCAGTGCAGGAACAGTTACGCACTGCACTGGCATTAGGTGCTGACCGCGCACTGCATATCGAAACCGACTTAAATCTGGACTCGTTACAGGTTGCTAAGTTACTGGCGAAAGTAGTCGCTGACGAACAGCCTGGCATGGTTATTCTTGGCAAACAGGCTATTGATTCCGACAACAATCAAACCGGGCAGATGCTTGCGGCTCTGACAGGTATGGGCCAAGGCACCTTCGCCTCTAAAGTCGTTGTGAACGACGGCAAAGTGCAGGTTACCCGGGAAATTGATGGTGGCTTACAGACTGTAGAGCTGACATTGCCTGCTGTCGTATCAACTGATCTGCGCTTAAATGAACCACGCTACGCGTCGCTGCCGAACATTATGAAAGCGAAGAAAAAGCCGCTGGACGTTAAAGCTGCAGACAGTTATGGCGTAAGTCTTGAATCGAAAGTCACTTTGCTGAAAGTCGCGGCTCCGGTGGTGCGTCAGGGTGGCGTCAAAGTAGAGTCAGTGGCAGAGCTGGTTGATAAATTGAAGCATGAAGCGAAGGTGATCTAATGGCTATTTTACTTATTGCAGAACATAACAACCAAAGCCTGAAAACCGAAACGCATAAAGTGGTGCAGGCGGCAGCCGACATTGGCGGTGATATTACTGTACTGGTTGCTGGTTTTAACTGCGCTGCGGCTGCATCTGAAGCAGCAATGATTAGTGGTGTAAATAAAGTACTGGTTGCAGATAATGCAGCATACGAGCATCAATTAGCAGAAAATATAGCAGCGCTTGTGGCAGAGTTGGGTAAAGATTTCAGCCATATTCTGACGGCAGCCACCACGACGGGTAAAAACTTCTTACCACGCGTCGCAGCACTATTAGATGTGGCACAGATTTCTGATGTTATTGCCATCGAAAGTGCAGATACATTTGTGCGGCCCATTTATGCCGGTAATGCTATCGCTACCGTGCAATCTGCCGATGCCATTAAAGTGTTAACGGTGCGTCCGGCAGCATTTCGCGCGGCCGAAACAGGTAATAGTGCACCGGTAGAAGCCATTAACACTACTGCGCATGATGCTGGCGTGTCCGGCTATGTTTCCGAAGAACTGACTAAATCTGAGCGTCCAGAGTTAACCGCTGCCAGGGTGGTTATTTCAGGTGGCCGTGGTATGCAAAATGGCGAGAACTTCGCATTGCTCAACGGTATTGCCGATAAACTGGGGGCAGCTATCGGTGCGTCGCGTGCTGCGGTAGATGCGGGTTTTGTGCCAAATGATATGCAGGTTGGTCAAACCGGTAAAATCGTTGCACCAGAGCTTTACATTGCAGTTGGTATTTCAGGCGCCATTCAGCACCTGGCTGGGATGAAAGACTCTAAAATCATCGTGGCGATAAATAAAGATGCTGAAGCCCCCATTTTCCAGGTGGCTGATTATGGCCTGGTTGCCGATCTGTTTACGGTACTGCCTGAATTGGAACAGCAGTTGTAGATAAACATTGCACGCAGAAGCCAGCATCGTGCTGGCTTTTTTATTGCCGGAGCTTGTTGCAATGCCAATTTGCCAGTTAATATAAGGCGTTATTGTTGCCAAGGACGCTACTATGCCTGCTGTGATCCGCCACGCTGAACCTGACGATATTGATGCGATAAAAGCGATTTACGATCAGTCAACCGTCTATGCCAACACCCTACAACTGCCCTATCAGCCGGTCGCAAACTGGCAACGACTATATAATGCAGGTGCCGGTTTTTACAATCTGGTTGCAGAAGTCGAAGGCGCGGTAGTCGGGCAACTTGGCATGCAGGTTTGTCAGAATCCCCGCCGCCGTCATGTTGCTGAAATCGGTATGGGGGTGTCTGAGGAATATCAAGGGCAGGGGATTGGTTCAGCCTTGCTGCGCGCGGCACTGGAGATGGCCGACAACTGGTTGAATATCAGACGGGTAGAATTGACAGTGTACAGCAGCAATGAAGCTGCTATAGCACTGTATGAACGTTTTGGTTTTGAAGTTGAGGCCGAGCTGGCAGATTATGCCTTCCAATATGGTAAATATGTTACTGCTCTGGCGATGGCGCGTATTAACAACGTCACCGGATAGTAAAAAGGCACCAAAGGTGCCTTTTATAGCTAGTTCATCTCGCTGTTTTTCTTACACTGTTCCGTGTCTTTGCACTCACCGTACAAATACAGGCTGTGGTGGGTAAGCTTGATACCGTTCTTTTCTGCGATTTCCAGCTGCTTTGCTTCAATTACCTCGTCTTCGAACTCGATAACCTTACCGCATTTCAGGCAGACCAGATGATCGTGGTGGCTACCACCGGTAAGTTCAAATACTGATTTACCGCCTTCAAAGTGGTGACGGGTCAATATGCCAGCATCATCAAACTGGTTCAACACCCGGTATACGGTTGCCAGGCCAATGTCTTCACCAATTTCTAACAGCAACTTGTATACGTCTTCAGCACTGATGTGCTGGTGCTTAGGGTCCTGTAGGATCTCTAAAATTTTTACTCTTGGCAGAGTAACTTTCAGGCCGGCTTTACGTAACTCATTGTTGTGATCTGGCATATTCATTCTGATTCTGGCTTATATATGCAAAGGATTATAAAGGCATTGCCGACAGATTGAAATGGCAAAATAGTGCAATAGGGACAAAGCTGCGCTTGTACTGTGATTTTACTGTCGTACAATGACAGTACACAGGTCATACCAGAGATAAAAGATGAAATGGGCATTTAACCCCGCAGTGATGCGCAGACTGCTGAACTTTTGGCCACCTTTTTTGTTCCCGGGCATAAAAGTGGAAGAGCTAAGCTCAGATTATCGCTATTGCAGAGTGATACTGAAAGGACGCCCCTGGACGCGCAACATTAATAGCAGCCAGTTTGGCGGTTCTATGTTTGCGATGACTGATCCCATTTACCCTCTGATGCTAATGGGGGCATTGGGTAAAGAGTATCTGGTTTGGGATAAACAGGCTGATATCGACTTTATAACACCAGGTATTGGTAAATTGACGGCTGAGTTCTGGTTATCGGATGATGCGATAGACAGTATTAAAGCCGCCACTGAAAGTGGTGAGAAGCATTTTCCGCAGTTTGTGGTACATATTAAAGACAGTAAAAACCAGATAGTCGCTGAGGTAAATCGTACTGTGTATATCAGAAAAAAAGCGAAATACCGGCCGCTTTGAACAAAGCAACAAAAAGCCGGCGTATCAGCCGGCCTTGTTATGTTTACAGCGCTTCAAACTCTTTCAGACTCATTTCATCGTAGATTTGTTTGCACCACTGTTTAACGCGTTGTTCAGTCAGCTCTGGCTGCCGGTCTTCGTCTATGCCTAAACCGATAAAGTGATTGTCATCGGCTAAAGCTTTAGAGGCGACAAAGTTATAGCCTGCCGTTGGCCAGTGACCAACAATGATTGCGCCTTTGGGCTCGATAATATCGCGCAGTGTGCCCATCGCATCAAGGAAGTATTCAGCATAATCTTCCTGATCACCACAACCGAAAATAGCAACCAGCTTGTTGCTAAAGTCGATATTTTCCAGCTCAGGAAAGAAATCATCCCAGTCACACTGGGCTTCGCCGTAGTACCAGGTTGGAATACCCAATAGCAATAAGTCAAAGCCAGCGATATCTTCTTTGCTGCTTTTTGCTATATCACGTACGTCAAACAAATGTTTACCCAGCTCTTTCTGGATCATTTTGGCGATATGTTCAGTGTTACCTGTATCGCTACCGAAAAAAATGCCTACAGTTGCCATTAATCTAACCTTCTTACCTGGTTAAAACCTGTGTCAAAATATGTTCTATATACGCACTGCGTGTCATATCCGCTTTGCCGGCTTCTTCACTTAATGCGGTATACAGCTCGTCGGATACTTTGAATTCAATACGTTTTAAGCCTTTGCTGCGATCGCGCCTGATTTGATTACGCTTGTTAAGCTTAAGCTGTTCTTCCCGCGGCAGTGGATTCGTTTTGGGCCTGCCGGGGCGCTTTTCCTGCGCAAACAAATCAATGGTGGTGCGATCAGTGGCAATCTTCGCCATCGATCTAAACCTTACTACTCAAAAAAATAGGGCACGATACTTTTTATAATGAACACCGCGGGTGACAGAAAAAGCACCAGCCACACAAAAAACTGACCTATTTTAGGTGCATTACTTTTCTTTAAAACGTCGCGGATTGCCATGATTATAAAGAGGTATAAGACACCCAGGCCCAACCACAAACCCAGCGATTCAAACTGCTCTATAGACATAGTGCTACCACCACCCCCTCAAAAGTGCGCGCACTATAGCATAATTTGAATAAAAATTTAGTGCGCTAGCGCAATAAAAACTCCTGCACCAGCCTGGTAAAGGCTGCAGGCTTCTCCGCATGTAACCAGTGTCCGGTACCCTGAATGATTTTTGCCTGTGCGTTGGGAAACAGCTGGTTAATGGCTTCTTTGTGCTCGGGTAAAATGTAGTCTGACTCGTCGCCTTTAATAAAAAGCACCGGGCCGTCATACTGGCCTGTAGTCATAGGAGCGTCAGTCAGTGCGCTGTAGTTTGCTTTTAAAGCGTTAAGGTTAAAACGCCAGTAAAATTTGTCGTCTTCTTTTATCAGGCTCTTTAGCAGAAATTGTCTTACTCCTGCCTCTTTTACGAAAGCAGACATCTGCTCATCTGCCTGAGCCCGGCTGGATAAGTTCGCGATATCGACTGCAAACAGACCGGAGAAAATACTGTTGTGCCGGGGCGGGTAAGCCACCGGTGCTACATCTGCAGCTATTAGTTTGGTTACGCGCTGCGGGTACAATAGCGCGAACGTCATCGCCAATTTTCCGCCCATCGAATGTCCCAGTAAAGCGGCTTTACTGACGTTCAGTGCATCCAGCGTTTGTGCTAAGTCATCAGCCATCAAGTTGTAGTTCATCTGCTCACTGTGCCCGGAGCGGCCATGGTTACGCACATCAACGTTTATGATGTGATATTGTTCACTCAGGCTGCGGGCTATGACGCCAAGGTTTTCGTAGCTGCCGAACAGACCATGGATCAGAACCACCGGCTCTGCTGTGCTCTCGGTCAGGCCACTACTGTGGGTATATAAAAGCATGTATAACTCATCTGGTTAACGGGTGGTTTAGTCTAGCAAATCATGTTGCTGGCGTCAGTCGATAAGGCTTTATATAATGAAGCCAACTTTAGTGCGCGGAATAAATATATGAAAACCATCGAAATAGATGATGAGCTGTATCAGTACATTGCCGGACAAACGCAGAGGATCGGTGAAAGTGCCTCAGAAATTCTAAGACGGCTATTGCTGGGTGATGCTAAAGCGAATGTCACTGTTACAGAAACAGAGGCGGTGCCAGCGAAAATTGCTGTAAATAGTAATATTTTTGACTTACTTAACCGGCAGGATTTACAGGCTGAATCCAGTGTTGTCGGGCGCTTTCTGTTTATTTTGTCGACGCTGGCGCGGGCACACAAAAAACAGTTTCATAAAGTGCTGGAAATAAAAGGCCGTAACCGGCTGTATTTTGGTCGCACGGCAGAAGAGTTGTCAGAAGCCGGTAGTAGCACTAACCCTAAACCTATTCCGAATACAGAGTTTTGGGTAATAACAAATTCTAATACTACCCGTAAAAAAATGATGTTAACCGAAACCGCTGTGAAACTCGGTTATAGTGAACAGGACGCAGAGCGTATTCGCGATTTGTTATAACAAGGAATTTTTATGTCTTTACATCCACTGGCGGGGCAACAGGTACCTACGTCGTTGATTCCTAACATCAGCCGTCTGATGACCGCTTATTATGTATTGGAGCCTGACGTACACATGTATCCGGAACATAAGGTCAGTTTTGGTACTTCAGGCCATCGGGGCAGTGCCTTACAGTGTTCCTTTAACGAGCCTCATGTATTGGCAATTTGCCAAGCTATAGCGGATTATCGAAAAAAGCATGGCATTACCGGCCCGCTGTTTTTGGGTAAAGACACACATGCGCTGTCAGAAGCCGCTTTTGCCAGTGCGTTAGAAGTACTGATAGCTAACAAAATTCAGGTTTGTATTCAGAAAGATCTGGGCTACACACCGACACCCGTTATTTCTCATGCCATTCTGACGCAAAACAAAGATGCTGATAGCCGCCTCGCTGACGGTATTGTCATTACACCTTCGCATAACCCGCCGCAGGATGGTGGCATTAAATATAATCCACCACATGGCGGACCAGCCGACAGTGATGTCACCAATTGGATTGAGCAACGCGCCAATGAGCTGCTGGCAAAGGAGCTTGAAGGGGTCAAAATGATGCCGTATGCGCTGGCACTGCAATCCGGTTACTGCCAGCATATAGATTACATTCAGCATTATGTTGATGATCTGGAAAATGTTGTGGATATGGCAGCTATCGCAAAAGCTGGTATCCGCATTGGTGTTGACCCGCTAGGTGGCTCTGGTCTGGCATATTGGCCACGCATCGCTGAGCGTTATGGCGTAAATATCACTGTCGTTAATGATAAAGTTGACCCGGCATTTGCCTTTATGCCGCTGGATAAAGATGGGCAAATCCGCATGGACTGCTCATCTGCTTACGCGATGGCGAACTTGATTCAACTAAAAGACCAGTTTGATATCGCCATTGGTAATGACCCCGATTTCGACCGGCACGGCATAGTTACCCGCAGTGGTGGCTTGATGAACCCAAATCATTATCTGGCGGTAGCGATTAATTACCTGCTGGCGAACCGGCCTGATTGGGATACCAGCTTAGCGATTGGAAAAACATTGGTATCCAGTGCCTTAATTGACCGCGTGGTTGCTGCGCGTGGCCGGAATTTGTACGAGGTACCTGTTGGCTTTAAGTGGTTTGTCAGTGGCTTACACAAAGGCGAAGTGGCTTTTGGTGGTGAAGAAAGTGCCGGAGCCAGTTTCCTGCGCTTCGATGGCACGGTTTGGTCTACAGACAAAGATGGCATCATTTTAGGTCTGTTAGCCGCTGAAATACTGGCTAAAACCGGTGTTGATCCTTATCAGCAGTATCAGGCACTGACCAAAGAGTTAGGTTCGCCACTGTACCGCCGCCTCGATGCACCAGCCAGTAGTGAGCAAAAGGCTGCGCTGAAAAAGCTTGATGTCAGCAGTGTTACACAAACGACGCTGGCAGGTGACGACATCTTAGCGGTACTCACTAAAGCTGAAGGCAATCAGGCTGATATCGGCGGGGTAAAAGTGGTTACGCGTAATGGCTGGTTTGCCGCACGGCCATCCGGTACAGAAAACGCTTATAAAATTTATCTCGAGAGCTTTGTCGATCAGGCGCATCTGCTACAGTTAGAGCATGATGCTAAGGCTTTCGTTGAATACGTATTCAGTAAAATGTAACTGATTGAATTATATAAAAATTAAAATGTAATTAAGTTTCAGGTAATGCTGTTTATTTTGCTATCAGACAGGACATAGGGTATTTTTTTGTAATAATTCTACATATGCCGCTATTTTGTTGAAAATTCAGGCATTAACTAATCAGGATTTGTAATGAAAAAACAAACTGTTTCTGCCAGTACCGGTATGAGCCAGATAAATACCGAGCAACTTAAAGAGCAAATTATCCGCCATTTACACTCGACGTTGGGAACCGACGTAAACAAAGCCAGCCCGCAAGCGTGGTGGCGTGCAACTTGTGCCGCAGTGAATGAGCAGGTGTATGACGGTTTACGTAATACCCAGCGGACGCATTACGAACAAAACACCCGGGCCCTGCATTACTTTAGCCTTGAGTATCTGATGGGCCGGCTGTTTAGCAATAACCTGCATAATCTGGGCTTGTATGAACAGGCTAAACAGGCGTTGGCAGAGCTTGGGCTGAATATCGCTGATCTGGAAGATCAGGAAGAAGACATGGCGCTGGGCAATGGTGGTCTTGGCCGTTTAGCTGCATGTTTTATCGACTCGTTGGCGACGCTGAATTATCCGGCCATTGGTTATGGCATTCACTACGAGCATGGCTTGTTTCAACAGAGCTTCCAGGATGGGCGCCAGATTGAGCGGCCGGATAGCTGGCGTGAATATGGCAACCCGTGGGAGATTTGCCGGCCTGAATCCGTGCAGGAAATATCTGTTTATGGCTATGTCGAGACCGTATACGATCTGCAGGGCAAAATGAAAAAAGTCTGGCACCCTGGCCGTATTATCAAAGGTGTGCCATGGGATATTCCGATCGTTGGTTACAACGGCAGCTCCGTTAACGTACTGCGGCTATGGGAGAGCCGGGCCAGTGATTTTTTTAACTGGGATGTGTTTAACTCTGGTGGCTATATTGATGCGGCACGGGAAAATATCGAAGCTGAAACCATCTCTAAAGTACTGTATCCGAATGATGAAACGGACGCCGGTAAAGAGCTGCGGCTTATTCAGCAGTACTTTTTCGTTTCTTGTTCACTAAAAGATATTATCCGCCGGTATAAGCGGGCCCATGGCGATGACTGGAGCGACTTTGCCAAGCAGGTCGTGATCCAACTTAACGACACACACCCTGCAGTATCGATTCCCGAGCTGATGCGTATTCTGGTTGACCGCGCAGAAATGCAGTGGGATCAGGCGTGGAATATCTGCCAGCATGTATTTGCCTATACCAACCATACGCTGTTACCTGAAGCGCTGGAAAAATGGCCGGTCAGATTGTTCGAAAAAGTGTTACCACGCCATCTGGAGATTATTTACGAGATTAACCGTCGCTTCCTGATAGAGCAGGTCGATGTGTTATGGCCAGGCGACAACGATAAAAAACGTAAGCTGTCCATCATTGAAGAAGGCCATGATCCTATGGTGCGGATGGGGCACTTATCTGTAGTGGGCTCTTTCAAGGTAAACGGCGTCGCTGAAATTCACTCGCAACTGGTGAAATCAGACCTGTTCCCTGAAATGGTAGCGCTATGGCCGGATAAGTTCACTAACGTGACTAACGGTGTAACGCCACGGCGCTGGCTGAAAGCCTGTAATCCAAAACTGGCGAAACTGCTCGACAGTAAAATTGGTGATAACTGGCCAACCGATCTTAAGCAGTTGTCTAAGTTCGCTGCTTTTGCTGATGATCCTGCTGTACAGCAGAGTTTTATGGCAATAAAACAGCAAAACAAAGCCGAGTTGGCAACGGTGGTTAAAAAGCTAACCCAGATTGATATCGACCCTCATGCCATTTTTGATATCCAGATCAAGCGCCTGCATGAGTACAAACGCCAGCACCTGAACCTGTTGCATATATTGGCACTGTACCGCCGTATTCTGCAGGATCCGGACTACGATATGGTGCCCAGGGTATTCCTGTTCGGCGCTAAAGCGGCGCCGGGCTACAAGCTGGCGAAAGAGATCATCTATGCCATTAATAAGGTGGCAGAGAAAATTAACCACGATAAACGGGTGAAAAACCGGCTTAAAGTGGTATTTATGCCAAACTACCGTGTAACGCTGGCCGAGAAGATGATCCCGGCTGCCGATGTATCGGAGCAAATATCTACTGCAGGTAAAGAGGCGTCAGGCACAGGCAATATGAAACTGGCGTTAAATGGCGCTATTACCGTCGGTACGCTGGACGGTGCCAATATCGAAATTGCTGAAGAAGTGGGCAGCGACAACATTGCCATTTTCGGTTTAACGGTAGATGAAGTAAAAGCGCTACACGCCAAAGGTTATAACAGTGCCGATTACTACTATGCAAATCCCGAGATTAAAGCCATTCTGGACTGGCTGGAAACCGACTACTTCACCCCGGGTAAGCCTGGCGAACTGTCTGCAATTAAACGCAGCTTATTAGAAGGTGGTGACCCTTATCTGGTACTGGCTGATTTTGAAAGCTATGTTAAAGCACATGAAAAAGTCGATTCCTGGTATCGCGATCAGGCCGGCTGGGCGAAAAAAGCGATGCTGAACACCGCATCTGTCGGCAAGTTTACCTCGGACCGTTCGATTGAGGATTATGTCAGCCGCGTCTGGCAGCTTAAAAAGTGCAATATTACCGCGCAATAACTAAAAGGCCTGTCACTGACAGGCCTTTTTTCTGATCCTTATATTGCCCGCTGTACAGTAAGCGCTTTATAGTGGGCAAAAGAACAAAAGCAAAAGAATAAAAAGGAATGTGTTTTGCTAACAGGTAGTTTAGTTTGTGTCGGCACCGGTATGACATTGGGGTCACATATTAGCCCGCTGTCGCGCAGTTATATTGAACAGGCTGACGTGGTATTTGTACTGGTGGCCGATGGCATTACCGAAAAATGGATAGAACAAATGAATGCTGACGTGCGTTCACTGCAGCCTTATTACCTGGAAGGTAAATCACGCATGATTACCTACCGGGAAATGGTGGCCGCTATCCTTGCTGAAGTAAAAGCCGGTAAAAAGGTAGTAGGGGCTTTTTATGGCCACCCCGGCGTATTTGCCTGGGTGCCGCACAATGCTATTAAACAAGCGCGGGAACTTGGTTTTAAAGCGCATATGGAGCCGGGGATATCGGCAGAAGATTGTCTGATTGCTGATCTGGGCATCGACCCGGGTTCTTCAGGCTGCCAGCACTTTGAAACCAGCCAGTTTATGTTTTACAAACGCACTATCGACACGGCTGCGCTACTGGTGTTGTGGCAGGTAGGCGTAGCCGGTGACAGAAGCCTGGCCAAATTCACTACCGATAGTGAGTACCGTAAAATTCTGGTCAAGTTACTGGCGCAATATTACCAGTTAGATCATGAAGTGATCTTGTACGAAGCAGCTACATTACCCATTCAGCCAACCCGTATTGAATATTTGCCGATAAGCGCTTTGCCTGATGCTACGATGGATTTAAAAACCACGCTGGTAATTCCGCCCAGTACTAAAGCTGAGTTGAATGATGAGTTGATTGCTGAGTTGGAGCAGCTGGTAAAAAGTCGTGAGGCTGCTGAAGGCTGATGCAAGACCAGGTCAAAAGGTTTAATGAGTTAGTCGGTCAGCGTCTTACTCTTAAACCCATAACAGATAGCGATTATGCGCTTTATGCCAGTTTATATGGTGACGATAATATTCTGCGTTATATATCGCCTGCGCTTGATTCTGACTCACTACATAAGAGCTTTACTTCGGCGGTAAAACTTAGCCAGCAAGACACATGTAAGCGCAGTTTCTTGGTGGCAGTTTTAAATGAAACTGACGAGCAAACCGGCATTTTGGGGCTTACGGTTAACCAGAGTATAAAGCAAATAGAGGTTGGAATTATTTTTCTGCCCGAGTTTCAAAGGCAAAACCTTGCCTATGAAGCCTTGCAAATATTGGTAACCTTTCTTTGTAATCAGTATGTTGAATATAAAATCATAGCTGAAGTAAACCCGCAAAACCGGGCCGCTGTTTGGCTGGCAAATCGGTTGGGATTCAGGTATAACAATGTGTCGGCGTTATTCGAGTTAGAAAAACAACATAAACCATTGTGGGGATAATAAAATGGGAAATATTATAAATTTTATGGAAAAACTCGGCGCATCAGCTGAATTTCAGGAATTGTCTGAAGCTGAAGTATTAGAAATGCTGCACAAGCAAAATCTTACCAGCGAAAAGTCCGACAATTTTAACAGTGCCGTTGTGGATCTGCTTGAACCGAGAAAGAATTTAGTCTGTGGTATCATGCCAGCAGAGGAGCCAAATCAGGAACCTGAACCAGACGATGAGTCAGAAGAAACGGAAAGTCAATCGAAGAAATAAATAAAGTGTTTTTCTGTATTAACAGATTAAATCTTCTGTTCAAGACAAGCTTGCTGTTGGCAAGCTTGTCTTTTTTTATACCTGCTTTAGGTAAAGAGCCGGAAAGCATAGAGGATAAGATTCAATTAGCTGAAGAGTTAAAAGCTACGGATTTCAATAGGTTTAATGAGTTGTTGAAGCAGGTAGAAGACAGCTCCGTAAATTTAACCGCAGAGCAACATGAACAATTCAGATTTTTAGATGCTTATCGCTTGGCTTACTCTGGTTCTCAAACGCAAGCTGTGGCGAATCTAACAGAGCTCGTAAAGGTTGCAAAGTCTGAAAAAGTACAATTTAAATCTTTGAGTGTATTGTTGAATATTTTGATAATTTCAAGGGATTATAGTGAGGTTTTTCAATATCTTGAACAATATGACCAGATGCAAAAAAACATAACAGATAAAGATTTAAGACAACATGCATTAGGTATTCTCGCGTTAGTATTTAATCAAACAAGTCAATTTGACATTGGATATTTTTATGCAAACAAATTGTCATCCGATGCAGTAGATGGGAAATATGCATGTTTTGGTATGCAGTTTAAGTTGGAGTCACTACATCGCCTAAAAAAATATGATGAATTTGATCAGGAGTTTGATGCTGGTGTTGCAACTTGTGAAGCTGCAAAGCAGCCAATTTATAGTAAAATTATTCAATCTTACAGAGTTGAACGTCTGTTAGAGGTGGATCCTAATCAAGCTATAAGTCTGTTAAATTCGTTATATCAAGATGTAGAACAGACTTCTTACAACGTTTTGATTACGTTGTATAAAACGCTATATAGCATTGCATACCTTAGAAATGAACAGTTGGATGTAGCCAAAGAGTATGGGCTGTCTGCAACGAAAAATATAAAAGAAGACGATATAAACTATGCCATTTTATTGCTGTACTCCACATTATACGAGATAGAAAAAGCCAATGGCAATTTTGAAAAGGCACTAACATATCATGAGGTATTGGTTTCCAAGCAGAAAGCCTATGATGACGAAAAAGCAGCAGGTTTGTTAGCTTATAATATTGCTAAAGCAAATGTAGAAGTTAAGAACCAACGAATTGCCTTGCTGGATAAAGACAACGAGCTGCTGTCTTTACAAAAAGATCTGTACGAAAAGGAAGCGCGTCAGAATAGGCTGTTGGTGCTAATTTTAGGCGCCATACTTCTGCTTGCAACGGTTCTGGCTTATCGCGGTTTAACTGGCCGTAGTCGCTTTAAGAAAATTGCAGAGTACGACCAGCTTACCGGTATCAGCAACCGTTATCATTTTAATAATCAGGCTAAAATCGCGTTGGATTACTGTGAAACTAACGCCAAACCTGTAGCACTAATACTGTTTGATCTGGATTACTTTAAAGATATTAATGATACCCACGGCCATGCAGTCGGCGATTGGGCATTGCGGGCGGTTGTAAAAACATGCCGCAATTTTATGCGCAATAACGATGTGTTCGGCCGTATTGGTGGTGAAGAATTCGCTGTTGTATTGCCGGGCTGTCAGACTGATAAAGCGGTATTGCTGGCTGAGATTTGTCGTGATGCTATCGCAGGTATTGATACTACTGAGAGCGGAAAGCACTTTTCACTCAGCGCAAGTTTTGGTGTCAGTGGCTCGGACAACTCAGGTTATCAGTTGAAACAGCTGTTGGCTGATGCTGATAGTGCAATGTACAGTGCAAAAGCAGCGGGACGGAACCAGGTGGCTACTTTTTCTGAATAACGCCATCTCTGATGTTGTCTGAAGCTTTTAATGCGCTAGAATTGGCGCCAACCTCACAACAGGGAGTTGGCGCATGCCCAAGTCATTACCAGAACAACTACTTACACAGGGTGATTTTCTAAAGCTTACCCTGGCTCACCCGGATAGCCTTGAACCTTTTCAGTTTGACTTGCCAGACGATACCCGCGTTAGCGTATGGGACACTGGCGTTATTTGTTTTGAACCTGCAACTTTAACAGGCAAAGATATCGTTTTATCTTGCGGTGTGCATGGCAATGAAACGGCGCCTATTGAAATCTGTGCTGAGCTGGTGCAAGACGTATTGCTCGGCAGGCTTAACCTTAAACACCGCTTGTTAGTATTGTTCGGTAACCCGCCAGCCATCAACGCCGGCAAACGTGAAGTTACAGAGAATCTTAACCGGTTGTTTTCAGGCCATCATAGCGCCGGTGAGGGGCTGGTTAACGCCGAGCGTATACGAGCAAAGGCTTTAGAAGACTATGTTAGCAGATTCTACAGTGATAAACGCGTAACCAAAATGGTGCCGCGTAACCGTTGCCTGTACGACTTACACACCGCTATCCGCGGTTCACGCTTTGAAAAATTTGCTGTCTATCCGTTTGTACACGGTAAGTCGTGGCAAAAAGCCCAGTTAGAATTTTTACGTGCGTGTGATGTCACAACCGTGCTGCTTATGCAAACGCCAGCGTCAACCTTTAGCTATTACGCGTCGAATACTCATGGTGCTGATGCCTTTACCATTGAGCTGGGTAAAGTGCGGCCGTTTGGGCAAAATGATATGAGCCGCTTTGCAAAAGCACGCCAAACACTGCGGGCACTGGTAAGCCTGGCTGAGGTTGCAACCGAGCCTTTCGTTGAAGCCGATTTCCAGTTGTATCAGGTATACCGTGCTATCAATAAGCAAACTGATGCTTTTAAGCTTAACTTTGCCGATGATGTAGAGAACTTTACCAGCTACCCGGTCGGCACTGTGCTGGCAACCGACGGCGATATCGAATACCGCGTCGAGCGAGAAGGTGAGGCGTTAATATTTCCTAACGCCAAGGTGGCCATTGGCCAGCGCGCTATGCTGATGGTGGTTCCGACAACAGTATCGGACAACCTGGCGTAGGTACGCTTGCGGTACCGGATTAGCGTAAAAGAGTAAATTTAAGCTGACAGTCGTATGCAGTGCACAGTGGCTGTCATGGCGCTTGCGGTTGCAATGCAGTTTACGTAAAGGTAAAGTTGCCGCCGTTAAAGCATATAACACCGGCGCAAATAGCAATGTTTACGCAAACGGGGAGAGTGGCTAAAGCCGCTATACTACATTGGTAACAGCTTTACTTAAAAACATAAGCTGCTACCGGGTTTAAGAGCCTGATAAACAGGCCAATGCCGACAGGGCAACCACATGTCTATGACGTATAACAAACAAGAGACATCCTATGACTAACCCAAATAACGCCACCATCACCACGGTGCACACCGCAGAGTTTACCGCCGGTGATGCGTTAAAAATTCCTACGCTGCGCATATTACGCGATGACGGCAGCTTATATGACGGGGCCGCAGCGCCAGAACTGGATAAAGCCACGGCACTGAAAATGTACGATACCATGGTATTTATCCGCGTGCTGGATGAGCGCATGCTGGCCGCGCAGCGTCAGGGCCGGATCAGCTTTTACATGCAGTGTTTAGGTGAAGAGGCCACAACAGTTGGCAGCGCAGCGGCACTGGATGATAAAGATATGATTATGGCGCAGTATCGTGAACAGGGGGCGCTACGTTACCGGGGTTTTACGCTGGAACAGTTTATGAACCAGCTGTTCTCAAACGAGAAAGATTTGGGTAAGGGCCGCCAGATGCCAGTGCATTATGGCAGCAAAGACATTTACTACATGACGATTTCTTCGCCGCTGGGCACACAAATTCCTCAGGCCAGTGGTTATGCCTATGCACAGAAGCTGCGCGGATTAGATAACACCACTATCTGTTATTTTGGTGAGGGCGCGGCGTCTGAAGGTGACTTCCATGCCGGCCTGAATATGGCGGCGGTACATAAAGCCCCGGTGATTTTCTTCTGTCGTAATAATGGCTACGCCATTTCTACACCAGCTAACGAACAGTTTGTTGGTGATGGTATTGCTTGTCGGGCAGTGGGCTATGGCATGAAAGCGCTGCGGGTTGACGGGGCTGATATTCTGGCTGTTTACCAGGCGACGCAAATGGCGCGTAAACATGCGCTTGAGCATAACGAGCCGGTGCTGATTGAATCTATCGCTTACCGTTTAGGTGCGCATTCATCATCCGACGACCCAAGTGGCTACCGCTCTAAAGAAGAAGAAGAAAAGTGGCGCCAAAACGATCCAATTTCACGTTACCGCTTGTGGTTAATTGAAAAAGGCTGGTTAGACGAGGCTGATGATAAAGCCACCATTGAAAAGCTGCGAACCGAAATTCTCGATGCATTAAAAGTAGCAGAGAAAGTAGCTAAGCCAGGCATTGAGCATTTAATTTCCGATGTGTACGCCGAGCCCATTCCAGCATTACAACAACAATTAGATGAATTAAAAGCGCATATCCGTAAATACCCGGATGCGTATCCGGTAACGGCGGGGAGATTAGACTAATGGCCAAAATGAACATGTTGCAAGCCATTAATAATGCGCTTGATTTAGCCATGGCAAAAGATGATAGCGTGGTCTGTTTCGGTGAAGACGTTGGCCACTTCGGTGGCGTATTCCGTGCGACCAGCAAGCTACAGGAAAAATACGGTAAAGCGCGCTGCTTCAATACACCTCTGACTGAGCAGGGCATTGCCGGCTTTGCTAATGGTATGGCGGCACAGGGTATGAAGCCGGTGGCAGAAATTCAGTTTGCCGATTATATCTTCCCGGCGTTTGACCAGATCGTTAACGAAACGGCGAAATTCCGCTACCGCTCAGGTAACGAGTTTAATGTCGGTGGCCTGGTGTTCAGAAGCCCGTATGGCGGTGGTATTGCCGGTGGTCACTACCACAGCCAGTCACCGGAAGCTTATTTTGCCCATACGCCGGGGTTAAAGGTGGTGATCCCACGCGATCCGTATCAGGCGAAAGGCTTGCTACTGGCATCCATTGCCAGCCCGGATCCGGTGATTTTCTTCGAGCCGAAGAAGCTATACCGCGCCTCGGTTGGTGAAGTGCCGGAAGAGTACTACGAAATTGAACTGGGTAAAGCCGAAGTCACGCAGCAGGGTAAAGACGTTACGGTGCTGGCCTGGGGCGCACAGATGGAAATCGTGCAAAAAGCGGTAGAAATGGCCGAGAAAGAAGGCGTGTCATGTGAAGTGATTGACCTTCGTAGTATTTTGCCATGGGATGCCGATACGGTAGCCGAGTCGGTGAAGAAAACCGGTCGTCTGGTGATTAACCATGAAGCACCGTTAACCGGTGGTTTTGCCGGTGAAATTGCGGCGACGATTCAGCAGATGTGTTTCCTTTACTTAGAAAGCCCAATCGAGCGCGTCTGCGGTATGGACACGCCGTATCCGTTGGCACTGGAAAAAGAGTACGTAGCAGATCATTTAAAAACTTACGAAGCCATTATGCGCTCGGTTAAATTCTGATGGAGGCAGAGATGAAAAAAGATTTTATTCTGCCGGATATCGGTGAAGGTATTGTTGAGTGTGAAATTGTCGAATGGCTGGTTGCTGAAGGCGACAGTATTAAGGAAGATCAGCCGGTTTGCGATGTGATGACTGACAAAGCGCTGGTGCAAATTCCGGCGATACATGATGGTGTAGTTAGCAAATTGTATTACGCAAAAGGCGACATTGCCAAAGTACACGCACCTTTGTTTGAAATGCAGGTAGAGAGCGCTACAGAGGCCAAAGCAGATGTTGCTAAACCTGATGCAACGACGCCGGTAACCGCTGCTGTTACAGGTAGTGCCAGTGAAGATTTTATTCTGCCGGATATTGGTGAAGGTATCGTTGAGTGTGAAATCGTTGACTGGCTGGTAAGCGAAGGCGATGACATCGTTGAAGATCAGCCGGTGTGCGATGTGATGACCGACAAAGCGCTGGTACAAATTCCGGCGAAATACTCCGGTAAAGTGACCAAACTGTATTACGCCAAAGGTGAGATTGCCAAAGTGCATTCACCGTTGTTTGCCATGACGCATGCTGGCAGCAACGCAGCAGCTGAGCCTGCGCAACAGGCCGATGCGGTGCAGTCTAAACCGGCCAGTACAAGTTGCGGCATAAAGCAGGCAGCGACCACAGGCACTAATGGTAAAGCGCTTGCCAGCCCCGCAGTACGCCGTCTGGCGCGTGAGCTGAATATTGACCTGGCGAAAGTGCCAGGTAGTGGTGATAAGGGCCGCGTCTATAAAGAAGATGTACGCGCCTTTGCTAAAGGTAAAACCACTGATGCCGCATCAGCACATGCACCTGCTAAGGTAGCATCGCCTGCAGCGGCAACCGGCGGTCATCGGGTTGAGCCGATCAAAGGTATTAAAGCGGCGATGGCACGGCAGATGGTGGAGTCGGTGTCGACTATTCCACACTTTACCTACTGTGAAGAGATTGATTTGACGGATCTGATTGCACTGCGCTTCAGCTTAAAAGACCAGTACGCTAAGCAGGGTATTAAGCTGACGATGATGCCGTTTTTTATCAAGGCATTATCAATGGCGATCAAGCAGTTCCCAATCATGAACAGCCAGGTCAATAGCGATTGTACTGAACTGACATATTTTGACGATCACAATATCGGTATCGCAGTAGACTCCAAAGTAGGGCTGTTGGTGCCGAATATTAAAGGTTGTCAACAGAAGTCGATTATTCAAATTGCTGAAGATTTAACCAGCTTAACCGATCAGGCGCGCGAAGGCCGAGTCAGCCCGGCAGATTTGAAAGGCGGCACCATCAGCATCTCTAATATCGGTGCTTTAGGTGGCACCGTAGCTACGCCAATTATTAATAAGCCGGAAGTGGCGATAGTGGCGCTTGGCAAAGTGCAGGCTCTGCCTCGCTTTAATGCCCAAGGCGAAGTAGAAGCGCGTCAGCTGATGCAAATCAGTTGGTCCGGTGATCACCGCGTGATTGACGGTGGCACTATTGCCCGCTTTACCAACCTCTGGAAGCAATATCTGGAGCAACCGGCCACTATGTTGTTGGCTATGCAGTAAAGAGCGACTTGGCACCGTTGTCGCTTTCTGATAAAACCCACTGGACTACAGTGGGTTTTTTATTTCGCAATTTAAGGTAAAGCGATGCAATACAAAAACCAGCTTCGTAACTTTTATATTCCGGAAGAGCAGTCAATCTACCTGCTTAATACGAATGATGCTAAGAAACTAAAAGACTGGGTAGCGTTATGTATCTCTGAGCTGGAAAAGCTTGGTTACCGCCAGATAGAGCTGATAGGCAAGGGCGCTTATGGTTTTGCTTTCGCCGGGCTAGACAGCAGTGCTCAGGCCTGCGTATTTAAATTTTCGCGTATAAATTTACCACAGCATATTCAGGATCGGCTGGCCGACGAAGCCTATATGTTATCGCAGGTTACGCATCCGAATGTACCGCGGTATATCACCTATCAGGTGGTTAAAAAGCAGGGTATCCTGATGATGCAACGTGGCAAAGGCATCGATCTTGAACAATTTAGTCTGAATAAAGGGCGTTTACCTGCCAGGTTGCTGGTCGATATTGCCTGTCAGCTGGCAAACGTGCTGCTGGCGCTGCGTGAACATCATAAAGACGGCGAATTACAGCCGATAGTACACGGTGATATCAAACCCTCAAATCTGGTATTTGATGAGCAAACTGGCCTGGTCAGCCTGATTGACTGGGGTTCGTCTGTGTTTGCGCAGCTCGATGCACAGGGGCAATACTTGTCTAACAATGTCATGCAGCTGATGTCGGCTGATTTACACAGTTCCAATGCCAGAATGGGCGACGTGTATTTTATCGGGCCAGAGCAGCGCAACGGCGCGTTATCCAGCCCGCGCTTTGATGAGCAGGGCGTTGCCAGTACCTTGTATGCGCTAGCATCCGGTCAGTCCTGCCGTTTTGGCCGTAAAGCTATACCGGCCAGAAGCTTAGGCTTGCCAGTTGAATTTGCAACTATGCTCGACAGTATGCTGTCCGATGATGCGCAGTTAAGAGCTCAGGCGGGTGACTTTTTTTTACAGCAGATGCCACGATTAAAACACCTGATTTTGCCCGATATTGGATTGTTTGATGATGCACCGCTGTTACCCGTCTGGGTTAGCCCTCAGGTGCGTGAGCTGGATACTGTGGTTTATTCATCGCGCAAATCATTTTTACGGGAACATAGTGAAGAAGATGGCATTGCCTATGTAGATGATGTGCAACTGGAGCGTTATTACAAAAACTATCTGGAGGGGATGGGGGAGACCGAAAAAGCCTTTGTTGCTGCAGTCAGCCGGTTGGCTCGTTATCCGGTGGTGGGCGGGCTGGCTATCCACTGGCAGGCCAGTGGCGTCTACATAGACTCCAGCCTTAACCTGTATGATGACAGTCTGGCCAGATCTTTCGCGTTGTCGGTCAATAATGTTGTATCTCTGGCCAGAGCTATTGCAAAGGTAGGCATCTTTAAAGCCTGTTTATTCAATGCGCGAAATACTATCCACATCAGCCGTTCAAGTGTGCAGCAGCCATTCCTGCCGCCTGTGGATGCGGTAATACCTTATCAGCTGGCGCCGGTATTAAGTAATGAAGATGCCAGCAAGCAGCATTCTTACTTTGAAGATGGTAAAGACCCGGATGAGCAACTGGTGCTACCGGATACCATCATGGCAGATATTGCCAGCCTGAATTTAATCCGCCATACCGGCTGTATCATTTTTGAAGTAACCAGCTTATATATGAAGATCCACAGCTATTACCGGCTGCTGGATCCGAATGCCGAGGCTGAATTTCGCACTTTGTTACAAAATATCCTGGCGAAGGTCAGCGAAATTACCGGCGAAGGCGTAGGTGGCTTTATGAAATTACCTTATAAAGATACCCGTTTTTTTGCGCATCAGTCTCAGCTACCTGTACATTATTATCCCGCTAACCCACTTAAAATAGCGGGCAAGCAGTAAAATAATGTATAAATCTCATTCGATCAGCTGTATTAAAGTGTTAAATGCCTGCCGAGGGCGCAAATCTTTGCCGCGAAATGGTTTAAATTTACGGGCAAAACGAGTAATGTACGGGTTTTGAGCATTAATCAGAATTCCTTACTTCATGTCGAATGAAAAAACTGCGTTATACCACCTGCTGAACCAGCAAGCTCAGGCGTTAATCGAGCAAGAAACTGATCTTATCGCCAATATGGCCAATCTAAGCGCGTTGTTATTTAACCAGCTACCCGATTTAAACTGGGCAGGGTTTTATATCATGCGCTCAGGAGAGCTGGTATTGGGGCCATTTCAGGGCCAGGTGGCTTGTGTACGGATCCCGGTCGGTAAAGGTGTCTGCGGTACTGCGGTGGCCAGCGGGCAGGTGCAGCTGGTTAAAGATGTGCATGAATTTCCTGGCCACATTGCCTGCGATGCAGCCAGTAACTCAGAAATCGTTTTACCTCTGCGTCATAATGGTGAAATTATTGCGGTATTAGATATCGACAGCCCATTGCATGCCAGATTTGATGGTGACGATCAGGCTGGTTTGGAACAATTGATCAGTCTGTTTGAAAAACACCTGGCCGCTACGTTATGAAAGACGCAATTTCACTTCACGATTATCTGTTTGATGTTGCAGATGTCGGTGATTGGGAAGGTGAAGAAGAACTGGTAACAGATAAGCTCAATGCGGTTTATCATGCTGTCTGGCATACTTTACCTGATGAGATAAGTGCTGCAGAGGTTGAGCAGTTACTACCTGATATCTGGGATCAGCTACGTGGTGGTACTGTGCTGCTTGAAGCAGATGAAGATGAGTTAATTGATTGGGCGTTGGCTTATGTACGCCAACAGCTGGAACAAGGCATACCGAATGCGGATGCTGCAGATGAAGAAGAGTGAAGCGTTAATGACCACCCCATCCGAACAAAATGTAAAAGCTGGCAATGTAAAAGAAGTGCTGGCTTACCTTGCTGTAAAGTTTCCAGCTTGTTTTAGCGTTTCAGGTGAAGCTAAGCCCCTGAAGATAGGTATTTTTCAGGAACTTGCGCAACGACTGCAAGATGATACAACAGTCAGCAAAACTCAGTTGCGCCAGGCGCTCAGAGTGTACACATCCAGCTGGCGTTATCTGGAGTCGACGAAAGAAGGCGTAAGCCGCATTGACTTAGACGGTAATGCTGGCGATGTAATTGACGCTTCACAGGCAGAACATGCCAGTAAGGTGCTGGAAGAAAGTAAAGCCAAAGCTGCCCAAAAACGTAAAGCAAAAATTGCCGAAGCCAAAAGCCAGGCAACCGCTGAAAAACCTGCTTACAAAAAAAGCGCGAACAAAAAGCCAACTGCAGCCTCTAAAAGCACTAAGGTTAACCAGAAACCTGTATCTAATACTGAGGCTCCGGCCAAAGCCGCGCCGGTATTGGAAAGGATACCCGCTGAACATGTTGTTGTTGGTGGTAAAGTATTGTTAAAGTTGGGGCAAAGCCCAATGCTGGCTACAGTGCTTGAGATCAGCAAAGACGATGTGACTGTACAGTTGGGCTCTGGTATGGTGATCAAAACCCGTCAGGATAGTTTATATATTGCCTGACCAACTCTGAGTAGCTTATGAAAAAATTATCAGTACTTGCGACAGCCCTCATCGTTGCCTTTAGTATAAATGCTTCTCCTGAATCTAAAACTGAGCCGTTGGTGCTGCCTTCAATTGCACAGGATGCCCAACATGCGACTGCCAGTAAAAGGATTACGGCGCTTTTCACCCGGGGCCATTATACGCACGTGCAACTTGATGATGAGTTGTCATCCAAGATGTTCGACACTTATCTGAAGAATCTGGATTATTATCGCAATGTACTGACAAAAGCTGATATTGATGCTTTTGAGCAATACCGGGATAAATTTGACGATGCGATCAACAAAGGAAACCTGAACTTTGCTTTTGATATGTTTAATTTGACGCTGAAACGCCGGTTTGAACGTTTTGATTATGCTCAGAAGCTGCTGGAAAAAGGTTTCGATTTTGACGTTGAAGATCAGTACATCTACGATCGTGAAAAAGCCAATTGGGCAGCAAGTACAGCTGAGCTGGATGAAATATGGCGTCAGCGGGTCAAGTTCGATGCATTGAACCTGAAACTGGCTGGAAAAAACGCTGAAGAGATCCAGACTATTCTGAAAAAGCGCTATCACAATAGCCAGAAACGTTTAACACAAAGCGAAAGTGAAGACGTTTTTCAATTGATCATGAACTCATTTGCGCGCAGTATTGAAGCACATACCTCTTATCTTTCTCCCCGTAACGCAGACCGTTTCCAGCAGGAAATGAACCTGTCATTGGAAGGGATCGGAGCGGTACTTCGTGCTGACGAAGACTATACCGTTATCCAGAGCCTGGTACCCGGCGGTCCTGCCGATTTAACGCAGAAATTGAAGCCAAAAGATAAAATCATCGGTGTGGCGCAGGACAAAGCTGAATTTGTCGATGTGATTGGCTGGCGTCTTGATGATGTGGTTGATCTTATCAAAGGCCCTAAAGGCAGCACAGTACGGTTACAGGTTGTCGGTGCTAATGATATTGGTACCAGCCATGCACAGGTTATAAGCATTGTACGCGACAAAATCCGACTGGAGGATCGCGCAGCAAAAGCTGAAGTGTTTAAACCTCAGCTGTCTGAATTAGATCAGAAAATCGGCGTGATAAGTATTCCCGGCTTTTACAACAATCTGGCCGACGATGTTAAAAAACTGCTGGTGGAACTGAAAGAAAGCTCAGTTGATGGCATTATTATCGATCTTCGTGGTAATGGCGGCGGCTCACTGCAAGAGGCGACTTTACTTACCGGGCTGTTTATCGACAGTGGCCCTGTTGTGCAAATCCGAGAAGGTGACGGCAAGGTATCAGTGTCTCAGGATAATGATGGCGTAAGCTACTATGAAGGTCCGCTAACAGTAATGGTAGACCGCTACAGTGCGTCGGCGTCAGAAATATTTGCTGCAGCAATGCAAGACTATGGCCGAGCGCTGATAGTGGGTGAGCAAACCTTTGGTAAAGGCACGGTGCAGCAGCATCGCGGACTTGGCCGTATTTACGACATGTTTGATAACCCATTAGGCAGCGTGCAATACACTATTGCTAAGTTTTACCGTATTAATGGCGGCAGTACGCAGCATAAAGGTGTAATACCGGATATACAGTTCCCTACCGCAATTGACCCGGCAGAATGGGGTGAAAGCAAAGAGGAATATGCGTTGCCATGGGACTCGATTAATGCGGCGCGTTATAGCAGCCTGAATGATATTTCCGGTGTGTTACCTGCACTGAGAGAAAAACACCAGGCTCGCATCGGTAAAGAGCCTGAGTTCAAGTATCTGTTGGATGACATCAACGAATACAAACAACAGATGGATGACAAGACCGTATCGCTGAAAGAAGTCGAGCGCGTTGCCGAGCGGGATGAAGCTAAAGCAAAGCAGCTGGCCAGGGTAAATGCGCGTTTGAAACGTTTTGGTATGCCAGAGGTGACATCTTTAGATGATGTGCCAGAGAAGCTGGAGAAGATTGACCCGTTTCTGGAAGAAGCGGCTAATATCACTGCAGATTTTAAAATGGTAAGTCGTCTGGCAAAAAAATAGATACAGAGTTCATCATTAAATAAGGCGGTTGTATTACCGCCTTTTCTAATAAAATCATAATAATTATAAAGGTTTACTATGACAACACGTGGTGAATTCTCCTCGAGAATTGGCTTTATTCTTGCCGCATCCGGTTCTGCTGTCGGGTTGGGAAATATATGGGGATTTCCAGCTCAGGTCGCCAGTAATGGCGGTGCAGCTTTTGTTTTAATGTACCTTATTCTTGCTTTTTTATTGGCCTATCCGGTGTTGATGGCTGAGTTTTTGATTGGCCGTGCAACCGAGTCTAATGTTGTCGATGCGCTTGGCAAAGTGTCAAAGGGGCTCAGTGGCAGGTTAGTCGGCATGTGGGGTATAGTGACAGTGTCACTAATCCTGGCGTTTTACGGCATCGTCGGCGGCTGGATGCTGGCCTACACGCTGGAGGCTGTTGCCAGTTTGGCAGGGCTGGAAGATACCGCACAATGGTTGGTTTCACAGTCTGTTAGCCGGAATATTATATTTTGCGGGCTGTTTATGTTACTGACCGTCGGTATTGTCAGCGGCGGCGTTGTAAAAGGTATAGAGCGTTGGTCAGTGCGATTGATGCCTACGTTGTTTGCGATCATGATTTTGTTGTTCGGTTATGTGATGACGCAAGATGGCGCAGTTGATGGGCTTAAAGTGTATTTGCTACCTGATTTTTCACAGGTACTGAATCCGGATTTACTGATTAGTGCCATGGGGCAAGCCTTTTTCTCGATGTCTTTAGGTGTTGGCACCATGCTTATCTATGGCTCTTATGTTAGCCATAAAGAGAACCTGCCAAAGCTGGGTGCCGCCGTATCCCTTATTGATATTGGTGTTGCAGTTTTGGCCGGATTGCTGATTATCCCTGCAATGTACGTAGCACTGCACAACGGTGTACAGATATTTGCCGAAGACGGCCGCTTATTGGCTGAAGACACATTGATCTTTGCGGTATTGCCGTCGCTGTTCGATACCATGGGATTGGTTGGTTTATTTGTCGCGCTGGCATTTTTTCTGCTGATGTCTATTGCTTCATTGACGTCATCTATTTCGATGCTGGAGGTTCCGGTGTCTTATGTGGTAGAGAATAAAAACGTCAGCCGGCACAAAGCAGTCTGGTTGATTGCTGCCATTATTTTCGCTGCCAGCGTCATCATAATTCTGAATTTCTCAACGCTGTTTGGTTTTGTTATCGCGCTGACAACACGATACAGCCAGCCTTTATTAGGCTTGATGTTGTGCATATTTGCCGGCTGGGTGTGGAAACGCAATGAAATACTACAGGAACTGAAAAAAGGTGACAGTAACGCAGAGAACTCTTTGTTCTGGCGCATCTGGCCTTGGTATGTCAGGTTTGTTTGCCCGGTGGTGATCTTACTGATGTTTTACCGTTCGCTATAACTAAAAATATAACAAAAGCAGAGTGAAGGGCCGGGCGACGCCCTTCATCAACCGGAGCAACACCATGTCTGAAAAACAACCCAGTTTTCTTGATGCGTCTATTCCACTCATCGTACTGGTCATTTTACTCTCAGCGTCAGTCTATCTGTTTGGCGATAATTCATCATACGGTCCTAACCAAATTGCATTGTTTATGGCAACAGCTGTTGCTGTGGTGATTGGTTTGAAAAACGGCTATCGCTGGGCCGTTATCGAAAAAGCCATGGTTAAAGGTATTTCGTTGTCGCTGGGGGCTGTGCTTATTTTATTATCTGTCGGTGCATTAATTGGTACCTGGATGTTATCCGGCACAGTGCCAACGTTGATTTATTATGGTTTACAGCTGTTAAACCCGAGTTGGTTTTTTGCAGCCAGCTGCCTTTTATGTGGCATTGTAGCGATGAGTATTGGCAGCTCCTGGACAACAGCCGCGACTATAGGTGTTGCATTGATAGGTGTTGCACAGGGCCTGGGATTGTCGCCGGCAATTACAGCAGGCGCTATAGTGTCGGGGGCCTATTTTGGGGATAAAATTTCACCGTTAAGTGAAACCACTAATTTAGCGCCAGCAGTGGCCGGGTCTGATTTATTTGATCATATTCGACATATGCTGTGGACGACAGTGCCAAGTTTTGCAATAGCACTGATTTTATTCACTGTTATTGGCTTTAGCACTGATGTTACTGCCGATTTTGAAAGAATAAATGAAATAAGTAATGTGCTACAGCAGAACTTTTCCATTAATTTCACCGCGCTGATCCCGTTATTTGTACTGTTAACCATGGCGGTTAAGAAAGTACCCGCATTCCCGACTGTCTTTATCGGTGCGCTGCTAGGTGCAGTATGGGCTGTGTTGTTTCAGCAGGATTTGATGGCAAAACTGGTTGAGCAGGATATTAACTACGCACTGGCAAGTTTAAAGCTGATTTGGCATATCTTTCATGCTGGTTTTACGATTGATACCGGCAACGCCAGTTTGAATGATCTGTTAAGCGGCGGTGGCATGGCCAGTATGCTTAATACTATCTGGCTGGTATTTTGTGCGATGATGTTTGGTGCGACTATCGAAAAGATTGGCTTGCTGCGTAAATTTGTTCAGTCCATTCTGTTTTTTGCAAAAAGCACAGGCTCACTTATCACCAGTACCATTGCGACCTGCTTTGTTACCAACGTACTGACGGCCGATCAGTACATGTCGATAGTCATGCCCGGCCGTATGTTTAAAGAAGAATATGAACGTCGTAATCTGGCACCGGTTAATCTGTCCAGAACACTGGAAGACGGAGGAACGATTACCAGCCCGCTGATCCCATGGAATACTTGTGGGGCTTATATGCACAGCGTGTTACAAGTCAGCCCGCTTGACTATGCGGTTTACGCTTTTTTTAACCTTATTAACCCTGTGTTGGCGATTATTTACGCTTACTGCGGAATTAAAATATTACGGCTTACCCCTCCGGACTCTGTCGCGAAGGATTTGGCAGCAAAAGCCTGACAAAAAAGCCTGAATTATTCAGGCTTTTTTGTCAGTATACTTCGAAGAACAAAAGACTATTTAGCAGGACACTGACATGGCAACAGATCAGCAAAACCGGCAGGCAAAGTCGCGTCACGATTACCAACCGCCCGCATTCCTTATTCCTACTATCGACCTGCATTTCGAACTGGACAGCGCTGCAACTATTGTCAGCTCTGTCATGCAGCTTCGTCGTCAAACTGCGGGGGCAGCACTAAAACTTGATGGGCAGCATCTTAAGCTGCTTCAGGTGCTGATTGATAATAAACAACTTTCCGACGCACAATATGACTTAAGCGGTGAAAGTCTGACAATACCTGACGTTCCTGATGCATTTGAGTTGAAGATCGTAACGCAGATTGCACCAGTGGAAAACACCGCTCTTGAAGGCCTGTACATGGCGGGAAATAGCTATTGTACCCAGTGTGAAGCGGAGGGATTTCGTCGCATAAGCTATTTCCTGGATAGACCCGATGTGCTGAGCGAATACCGGGTAACAATTAAAGCAGCTGCCGCCAGCTATCCTTACTTATTGTCCAATGGTAATAAAATTGCCGAGCATATAACGGCAGATGGCAGCCGGATAGTGCAGTGGCACGATCCCTTTCCGAAACCTTGCTATTTGTTTGCGCTGGTTGCCGGGGATTATGATTTGCTTGAAGACAACTTCATCACGGCTTCAGGTCGAGAAGTTGCATTACAGCTGTTTGTCGATAAAGGTCAGGCGCACAGGGGCGATTTCGCGTTACAGGCATTAAAGCGTGCTATGCGTTGGGACGAGCAGCGTTTTAATCTGGAATACGACCTGGATATCTATATGGTCGTAGCAACAGATTTTTTTAACATGGGGGCGATGGAAAACAAAGGCCTGAATGTTTTTAACAGTAAATATGTACTGGCAGAAACGGCAACGGCAACTGACCGGGACTATTTTAATATCGAATCCATTATCGGCCATGAGTATTTTCATAACTGGACCGGTAACCGCGTAACGTGCCAAGACTGGTTTCAGCTAAGTCTGAAAGAAGGGTTAACGGTTTTTCGTGATCAGGAGTTCAGTGCGGATATGGGCTCGGCTACGCTATGCCGTATAGATGCTGTGAAACTGATCCGTACTGCGCAGTTTGCTGAAGATGCCAGCCCAATGGCGCATCCAATCCGGCCAGAATCAGTGCTTGAGATGAATAACTTCTACACCGTAACCGTTTACGATAAAGGCGCTGAAGTGATTCGTATGCTACAGACAATACTGGGTAAAGAAGGTTTTGCTCAGGGTATGGCGTTGTATTTAAAACGGCACGATGGACAGGCGGCGACTTGCGACGACTTTATACGGGCAATGCAGGATGCAAATCGTTATGATTTAAGCCAGTTTGCACTGTGGTACAGCCAGTCAGGTACAACGCAACTGACTGCTAGCCAGCAATATGATGCTGCTACACAAGTACTGACATTAACACTTGGGCAATCTACCGCAGCAACGGCTGACCAGAGTGTTAAAAAAGCCTTACTGATACCAGTACGGATCGAACTGCTACTGTCTGGCAATGAAAAACAATCTCATCTTTTGCTGCTGACTGAATATGATCAAGTTTTTAGTTTCAATAATATCAGCAACGAACCTGTTGTAGTCTGGCTGGAGCATTTTTCTGCGCCGGTAAAGCTGCAGCAGCAAAGCTCTGACGATGCACTTTTACACATCGCTGCCTTTGCAACCGATGGTGTCGCCCGTTGGGACGCAATCCAGCAGTTTTGGAGCCGAAAAGTGGCGGAAGTGATAGCAGGGAAAAATGCGCAGCATGTTTTACCGCCAAAACTGTTTCAAATGATGCAAAGCTGGTTGCGCGACCCAGGAGATGACAAGGCTTTGATTGCAGAACTGCTATCACTGCCTGATTTTGAGACTTTGGCGGAGCAATATGAGCAGATCCCAGTCGACGGCATTTTATCGGCGTTGGAGCAGTTCAGGCAAATTATCGCCGACAGGTTGCAAAGCGACTTTGTCAGCTGCTATCAGCAAGTGCCAGTATCAGCTTATCAGTATGACGAGGCGTCTGTCGGTAATCGCCGCTTAAGGGCATTGTGCCTTGGTTACATTGCCTTTCAACACAACAGCCAGCAATTGCTGCAAGCTCACTATCATCAGGCCGACAATATGTCAGACACTATTGCTGCTCTGATGGCGAGTCAGCAGGCGCAGACTGATACCTTCAAAGCGTTGCTTGCTGATTTTAGCCAGCGCTGGAATAGTGATGTATTGGTGATGGACAAAGCCTTTGGCTTGGCGGCTACGCAGCCTTCTGAGCAGGTCTTTACCAGCATCGAAGAGATGCAGAGTCACCCTCTGTTCAGCTGGAAAAACCCAAATCGGGTAAGAGCGTTATTTTCAGCTTTTAGTATGAGAAACCCCAGGCAGTTCCACAGCGCAGATGGCAAAGGTTATCAGTTATTGCAGTACGCTGTGGCTAAAATGGATGCAATTAATCCTCAGGTTGCGGCCCGGCTGATAACGCCTTTACTGAGCTGGCGAAGATATGACGAAAGTAGACAGCAGGCAATGCGCAATGTGCTGCAGGTTTTGGCCGACAGTTCATCGTTGAGTAATGATGTGTTTGAAAAAGTGAGTCGAAGTCTTAGCTAATGCGCCGCTATTTTTTTAATGCCATGCTTAGCGCGGAACAATGCTATGGTTATTATCGCGGCGACATTAAGAACGTCGTCGTTACTACCGATAGCGGGGAGCGTGTTCAACTGATGTTCAAGCACTTCCAGCGCTTTATCGGCAGTGATGGCATCCGTGGACGGTTTAGGCTCATCGTAAGTGAACAGGGTGCTTTTGTAAGCCTGGATAAAATTAATTAGAGCTTATACTTTAAACGCTGAATTAAAACAATGACTTGCTTAAAATGAACGTTTGGCCTTTAATTTCATAAGTTTAGCGTTTTCTTCGCTAATGATAGATGAAGAGGTTAAACCAGATGGGCAGTAATTAGTTTAAAAGTTGAGCGCAATTTGTAAAAAGTGAATACAAATCAACAGATTTCAAGCCTTGCAGCCCTTGCTTGCAGCTTGAAATGATGTAATTATTTTGGCTAAGTAGGCTGAGATCGGATCAGTTGGCTTAGTAATATAACTAAAAGAACATTTAAGAATCCTGCAGGGACAGGGGGGAGAAAACAAGATGAATAAAAGGTCAATAACCTTTGCTAAAAAGCCTTTAGCAGTGGGTGTTGCGTCAGCGCTGTTTGCCTTGTCATTGGCTCCGGCTCAGGCCGCATCCTGGGATCTGGGTGATGTAAATATCACTTTTGACTCAACATTTTCGTACGGCGCCAGCTGGCGTATGGAAGACCGCGACTGGGATACCATCAGTAAAGTCAATCATCCACGGTTTGACTGGACCGGCTATAACGCCGCGACTAATAATATCTATCTTCCATCCCAGATTTGGCAGCAACCGGGGGCTTACTCCAGCAACGGTGATGCAGGTAACTTAAACTATGATCGCGGTGATATGTTCAGTAGCCTGGCAAAAGGCCTGCATGAACTGTCCATAACCAAAGACAATATTGGTCTGTTCACCCGCTTTATGTATTTCTACGACTTCGCATTGATGGATAAAGACGGCGCTTATACCAATCCGGTATCAGGTCAGCGCGTTGATCCATGTGCCGATGACGATGCCCGCGACCTTGCTTGTCGTGACATTCGTCTGCTGGATGCCTATGTATACGGCAATTTTAGCTTTAACGACGGCATGAACCCGGTGTCAGTTAAAGTGGGTCAGCAAGTGCTGAGTTGGGGTGAAAGTACATTCATACCCCATGGTATTAATTCTACTCCAATCGATGTGGGGGTATTACGCTCTCCCGGCGCCGATTTGAAAGAGGCCTATATCCCCGTCGGCATGGCGGTGTTGAATATCGGTTTAACCGAAAATCTGTCAACTGAAATGTTTTATCAGTACGAATGGGTAAATAGCTATTTACCGGTACCTGGCAGCTATTTTTCAACCAACGACTTTGCCGGTGAAGGCGGATATTTGCAGAACGTACAGCTCGGTTTTGCAGGTAACCCGGACATAGATCTGGCGCACCTGCTTCAGAGTCTGAACACACTGGGCGCTGCGGTAGCCGGTGGCGCTATTACTCCGGCTCAGGCAGGACAGGCCTACCTTGCCTATCCGACGAAAGTAACTTTGCGTCCTTATGGCAGTGCCGGCGAAATCGAACCGGATGATGGTGGCCAATATGGTATTAAGTTTGACTACTTTGCATCGAACTTAAATGATACTGAATTCTCACTGTATTATATGAACTACCACAGCCGGGTACCGGTAATTTCTGGTATCGCATCTGATTTTTCGCAGGTAGGCGCAGATATCGGTCGCCTGGTAAATATGGCAGCAACCGGTGGTGTCACAAAAGACAATATTACCCAGCTGGCTGCGTTTTCTAAGGCGCTTGTTGAGTATCCTGAAGACATCAAGTTGTATGGTTTCAGTTTCAACACCACGCTCGGTGAAACGTCTGTCGCTGGTGAAATAGCGTACCGTCAGGATGAACCGTTA
This sequence comes from Rheinheimera aquimaris, assembly GCF_020531985.1. Lineage (GTDB taxonomy): Bacteria > Pseudomonadota > Gammaproteobacteria > Enterobacterales > Alteromonadaceae > Alishewanella > Alishewanella aquimaris. The sequence goes on from NZ_JAJAVQ010000001.1 coordinate 198,708, forward strand.
CAAATTGATGACGTAGAGATATTGTATGCAGGTATGCCTGAACAGCTAGCGAATGCTGGCTTGCGCCCAGATTTAGCCGGTATTTCACAAATTGGTCGTGATCCGCGCTATGGCGAAAAAGTGCAGCCTGGGCAAAAAGCTAACGGTTTTATTTTAAGCGATACCCTGCAGGCACAGATGACATTTACCCATCTGTTTGGCCCAACGCTGGGCGCCGACAATTTTACTATGCTGGCCGAAGTTGGCGGTATCCGCATTCAGGATATGCCGGATCAAAGCGTGCTTAGGTTAAATGGACCCAATACCGATCGCAGCGGTGCGCCGCTGGTGAATGGCAACGGCGTTGAAATTCCAGGGTTACATACTGGTTTGTCAAACGGCGCGGAAACGAATCCGTTCCCAACAGCATCAGCCTGGGGTTATCGTTTACTGGCAAAAGCAGACTATAACAACGTTTTTGCTGGCGTTAACCTGTCTCAGCGCATGGTATTTGCACATGATGTCAACGGTATTACGCCTGATCCGCTGTTTATGTTTGTCGAAGACCGTAAATCTCTGGCCTATGCTGTTAGCTTTGATTATCTGAGCAAGTGGTCAGGAGAAGTGTCTTACAACGTATTCTGGGGCGGCCAGGGCACAACCAATAACGTTGCCGACCGTGACTTTATCTCTTTTAACATCAAGTACTCTATTTAAGGGACGAGCACTTATTATGAAAAAACTCACCCTAATTTCTTCAGCAATTGCATTAGTATTAAGCTGCTCTGTAGCTGCAAAAATCTCTCCGGAGCAAGCCGCACGGCTTGGCAACGACTTAACGCCGCTAGGCGGTGAGAAAGCCGCGAATGCAGACGGTTCTATTCCTGCGTGGAATGGAGGCATCACGTCAGCACCTGCGGGGTACACGCCAGGCATGCATCATCCGGATCCGTTTAAAGACGATAAGATACTGATGACGATTGATAAATCTAATGTCGATCAGTATAAAAACTTGCTAAGCCCGGGCCAGATCAAGTTGTTTGAGATTTATCCTGATACTTACAAGATGAATATCTATCAATCACGGCGTACCGCATCATTTCCACAGTATGTCTATGACGCAACTAAGCAAATAGCTACCAAGGCTGAGCTGATTGAAGGTGGCAATGGTATTGTGAATGCGGCTATCGGTATTCCGTTTCCTATTCCGCAAAATGGCCTTGAGGCAGTTTGGAACCATTTGTTGCGCTACCGGGGTGTAGCAGCAAGCCGTAACGGTGGCCAGGCTGCACCTACTGCAACGGGCGCTTTTACAATTATCGGCTTTGATGAGCAAATAATGTTTAAGTACTCTGAGCCGAATGCAACGCCAGAAGCGTTAACAGAAGAAAATATCCTGTTCCGCTTTAAACAAGGTGTAACTTCTCCGGCGCGTCTGGCTGGTACTGCACTGTTAGTACACGAGACCATGGATCAGGTTAAAACACCACGTCAGGCCTGGACATACAATACTGGCCAGCGCCGCGTTCGCCGTGCACCAAACGTAGCATATGATGCACCAGGTACAGCATCAGATGGCTTACGTACTACCGATGATTTTGACATGTTCAACGGCTCACCGGATCGTTATAACTGGACGCTGGTCGGCAAACAAGAGCTGTACATCCCTTATAACAGCTATAAGTTACACAGTAATGAAGTTAAGTATGCGGATTTACTGATGGCCGGTCACGTTAACCCTGATTATGTGCGCTGGGAAAAACACCGTGTCTGGGTTGTCGAAGCGAAACTAAAAGAGAATACACGTCATGTATATGGTAAACGTGTATTTTATATCGATGAAGACAGCTGGCAGATCCATGTTGCGGACTTATATGACAACCGTGATGAGTTGTATCGTGTAGCAGTAGCGCATGGCCTGAACTACTACGAAGTGCCTACTCACTGGAGTACGTTGGAAGTTTACCACGACCTTAACTCTCGTCGTTACATTGCGATTGGTTTGGATAACGAGGACAAAATGTACGATTTCTCAGTTAACCTGACTGACGCTGATTTTACGCCGGCAGCATTGCGTCGTGAAGGAACGCGGTAACCTGATAGTGGTATGACGACGGTTGGCCTGGTGCCAACCGTTTTTATTTTTGAATTTATTTAGAGTGAAAACTCAAAGTATGGCTAAAAAGATAATCTGTCTGGCAGCAGCGTGTGCGGCCTTATGTTCAGTAATGACGGCAACAGCGCAGTCTAATGATATGCAACCGCAAGCTGCTGATATTGCTGTATTAGCGCAGCATTCTTTGTTGACCGATATCGTTAATATTAACGGCCAGCAAATTGTTGCTGTAGGTGAGCGCGGGCATATTTTGTTAAGTCAGGACGGACAGAACTGGTTGCAGTCACCTGTTCCTGTGCAGGCTAACCTGAACGGCGTCTATTTTATTGATAAGCAACATGGCTGGGCAGTGGGGCATGATGCCAGTATCCTGGCTACACAAGATGGCGGTGCCAGCTGGCAGCTGCAGCATTATGCACCTGAGACAGATAAACCACTGTTTGACGTTTATTTTGCCGACAGTAATAGCGGCATCGCAGTAGGTGCGTATGGCTTGTTTTATCGGACTGAAGACGGCGGTGAGACCTGGCAAAAAGAGTTTCATCCCGAAGTGCTGTCAGAAGATGATCAGGCCTATCTTGAAGAGATGAAAGAAACTGATCCAGACATGTATGAAGTTGAGCAAGGTGCTATTTTGCCGCATTTTAACCGCCTGTTTGCAGATGGTAACGTACTGTATATGGTGGGGGAAGCTGGTTTTGCTGCCAAAAGCATTGATAACGGCACTAGTTGGATCAGACTGGAGCCATTTTACAATGGCTCCTTGTTTGATATCACCAGAACACCGCAAATGGCATTACTAGCCGTTGGCTTACGCGGGCATGCGTTTTTAAGTCATGATCAGGGACAGAGCTGGCAACAGATTACGCTAAATGAAACTGCGACGTTGAATAGCGCGTTTTCTGACGACAACGGTCGCTTATATCTGGTCGGTAACGCCGGCACTTTACTGGTCAGCAATGATGATGGTGTTTCTTTTACTAATGTGTCTCTTGCCGACGGCAAAGCTATTGTCAACGGTCTGTTATGGCGCGATGAGCTGCTGCTGGTTACAGAAACAGGCATTAAAAGCATCAAGCAGAGTGAATTAAAATAACATGAGTGTAAATCGACTGGTTAATAAATTTGAATACGCATTGTTTCGCCATCGGGCAATGGTTATCGGCGCCTTTGTGCTGGCAACGTTGTTTTTACTGTTTAAAGCGACAACGATAAAACTTGATGCAGCGTTCACTAAAAATATCCCGCTAAAGCACGAGTATATGCAGACGTATTTACGTCATGCTCAGGATTTTGGCGGCGCGAATAATATTTTGATTTCGTTATGTGACGAAAGCGGTGATATTTTTAATGCGGGTTTCTTTGACACCTTACGCAAAGCACATGACGAATTGCTTTATACCTCTGGTGTCGATCGGGTTCAGGTTAAATCTTTATTTAGCCCAAGCACCCGCTTTGTTGAGGTCGTTGAAGACGGCTTTGCCGGTGGCCCGGTTATTCCGGCTGATTTCATCGCCAATGAAGCAGGGTTGGCTAAGGTAAAAGAAAACACTGAGAAAGCCGGCATCGTTGGACGTATGGTTGCTGATGATTACAGCTGCGCCATGATTTCAGCGCAGTTACTGGAGGTTGACCCAGACACTGGCGAAAAGTTAGATACGATAGGCCTTGCCGGTACGCTTGAGCAGAATATCCGCGCGAAATACCAGTCTGATAACATCAGCGTACATATTATTGGCTTTGCCAAAATGGTAGGTGATGTAGCCGAAGGGGCGAAAGGCGTATTAGTGTTTTTTGCTATCGCTATCGCCGTAACATCAATCATGGTGTTTTTCTTCTGCCGCTCACTGATGCTTACGGTATTGCCTATTGCCTGCTCATTGATTGCTGTTGTCTGGCAGATGGGCTTGCTGTCACTGATGGGGTTTGGCATTGACCCAATGTCTATTCTGGTGCCATTTTTAGTATTTGCCATTGGCGTAAGCCATGGCGTGCAAATGATCAACTCTACCGGCAAACGTGTTGCTGCCGGCATGGATGCAAAAACCGCTGCCCAGGCCAGTTTCCGTAAGTTATTGGTGCCAGGTGGTGTAGCGCTACTGTCTGATACGGTAGGCTTCTTAACGTTACTGATTATTGAGATTGGCGTTATCCGCGAGTTGGCTATCACGGCCAGTTTGGGTGTCGCCGTTATCATTCTGACTAACCTGATTTTACTGCCGGTACTGATGTCGTTTGTCCGTTTTAGTCAACGCTATAAAGCCCATGCAGCCGCGCCGTCTCCGACGAGTGACAAAATTTGGTTTGCGTTATCTGCTTTTGCCACCCGCAAGTATGCCGCCGTAATTTTGCTGATTACTGCCGCATTATTTGCTTTTGGTTTTATGCAGAGTCAGCAATTGAAAATAGGGGATTTACATGCCGGTGCGCCTGCGCTGCATGAAGACTCGCGTTATAACCAGGATACTTTTCTGATCACGGACCGCTATGCTATTTCTGTCGATTACCTCAATGTAATGGTTGAAACCATACCCAGCGCCTGTACAGAACACAGCATTATGGCCAAGATAGACCGGTTTCAGTGGTTGATGGAAAACGTCGAAGGCGTGCAGTCTACAGTATCGCTGGCATCAGTATCAAAATCGATCAATGCCGCCTTTAATGAGGGTAATGTGAAATGGCGGGTACTGCCGCGTAATACCCAAAGCCTGGTACAGGCGTCATCAAGGGTAGAAACCAGCACCGGTTTGCTAAATGCAGATTGCTCTGTCATGCCGGTGATTCTGTTTTTGCAGGACCATAAAGCTGAAACGATGGAGCGAGTGGTTGCTGCTGCTAAGCAATACGGTAAGGAAATCGGTGATGAGCAAACCCGGTTTATGCTGGCATCCGGCCCCGCAGGTGTCATGGCCGCGACAAACGAAGCGGTGTCAGAAGCCCAGCAGCCAATGATGTGGTACGTATATGGTGCAGTTATTGTGCTGTGTCTGTTAAGTTTCCGCTCAGTACGGGCAACGGTGTCAGTGATAGTGCCACTGTATGTCGTATCTGTACTGGCTACAGCGTTAATGACAGCACTGCAGATTGGCCTGACGGTATCAACCTTACCGGTTATAGCCCTTGGTGTCGGTATAGGGGTGGATTATGGTATTTATATCCTATCGAATATGACACAAATGTTGCGAGATGGTGCACCGTTGCGTCAGGCTTATTACGAGGCACTTAAAGAGAGGGGCAGTGCAGTGCTCTTCACCGGTATCACACTGGCAATAGGTGTCAGTACCTGGGTATTCTCAGCTCTGAAATTCCAGGTAGATATGGGGATACTGTTAACCTTTATGTTTATCGTCAATATGCTTGGTGCAATAGTTGTTTTGCCCGCGCTTGCAGCATTTTTATGGCGAAAAAATTAGTTTCGTTTACTGCATGAATAAACACGAAAATGGCCGAAAGGCCATTTTCTATTTACAGCGAGTGAATAACTTCTCAGATACCTTAAAAATCACTGGTTTAACCAGCATAAAAGCCCAAAATAGTGCTCGAAAAGCGCTACAATAGGCACTACACTGCGCACCTGACACGCTCTGGTTTGTTCGGTAGCGCCTGCTGTGAAAGCAGTGACTGCAAAAAGGATACAAAAATGGCACTGATAGACGGTCAACCCTCTGTATTACTACAAAATGTTAATAAACTAATCCAACAGCGAGTAAAAGATCAGGTGAAACTGGTTGAAAAGTTCGCGAATACCCTTTACGGCAATATGTCTAATGAAGATTTGGTTGGCCGTAACGACAGTGATTTATACGGTGCAGCCCTTAGCTTATGGCAAACGTTTAACAGCCATGCTGAGCCTGCAGCAAAGATCCGGGTTTTTAACCCCGAAATAGCCAAGCACGGTTGGGAATCTAAACACACTATTGTTGAAATGGTGGTGCAGGATATGCCATTCCTGGTTGACTCGGTGCGCATGGCCCTGAGCCGGCAAAGCATTACAGCACATTTGCTGCTGCATTACCCACTGCAGACCGAACGTGACAAAGATCAACAGATCACAGACTTCTTTAAGCTGGGCAGCAAAGCCAATGCCAGCACGCAACAGACCGTATTTCACATTGAAATCGATCGCGTTACAGACAAGGCCGCTATTCAGACACTGACAGACGAGCTGCACTCGGTAATGGAAGATGTTTCTCTGGCCGTGCAAGATTGGCTGCCGGCAAAAGAGAAACTGCAGGAAGTCATTAAAGCGCTGCCAAAACAAAGTGGCAAAGCCAGTGCAGAAGAAGTAAAGCAGGCCAGCGAATTTTTAAACTGGCTGGCAAAAGACAACTTCACACTGCTTGGTTACCGCGAATACACCATCACCCCGGTTAAGGGTGATTATAAAATCAGTGGCATTGATAAAAGCTCGCTGGGTTTGATGCGCCGCTCAGCATCACGTGATCTGATGTTGTCGGAATTGCCTGAAAGTGGCCGCAAACAAGCAGTCAACAATGCGCTTTTGATACTGACCAAGACCAACAATAAGTCACGCGTACACCGCCCGGCGTATATTGATTACATCGGCGTGAAGAAATTTGATAAAGACGGCAAAGTCATCGGCGAAGATCGTTTTATCGGTTTGTACTCTTCGTCACTTTATAACAACAGCGCCGGCGATATTCCGCTGTTGAAAAGCAAACTGGCTAAAGTCATGCAAATGTCGGAGTTTGCAACAGGCACTCATGCCTACAAAGCGCTGCTGAATATTCTGGAAACTTACCCGCGTGATGAGCTAATCCAAGCCACAGCAGATGAACTGTTGCATGTTGCGATGGGCGTACTGCAAATGCAGGAGCGTGATATGACGCGCCTGTTTATGCGCAAAGACAGCTTTGGCCGTTTCGTCAGTGCTATGGTGTATGTACCGCGCGAGCGCTATAACACCCAACTGCGTAAAGAGACTCAGGCCATACTGCAGCGTGCTCTTGGTAGCAATGAACCGGTAGAGTTTACCACTTATTTTTCTGAATCTGTGCTGGCACGTACTCATTATCTGGTGCGGATCAGCGATAGCCATGTCGAGTATAAAGTGAAAGATATCGAACGTAATCTGGTAGAAGCGGCCCGTACATGGGAAGATAAATTAGAAAGCGCCTTAATTGGGGTATACGGCGAAGCACGTGGTCGTGAGCTAATCAGCAAATACGTCAACGCGTTTCCACGTAGCTACAAAGAAGAAATGTTACCAAATGATGCGCTGGTAGATATCGGCAAGCTGGAATCACTGAATGATGATCATAAGCTGGAAATGCTGTTCTACCGGCCGCAGGAAGAAAAAGCCGACAGCAAAGCCGTAAGGTTAAATCTGTTCCATAAAGATCATCCTATCCATTTGTCTGATGTGCTGCCAATGCTGGAAAACTTTGGCCTGCGTGTTATCGGTGAAACACCTTATGCAGTGAAATGTGCCGATGGCTCTGTCAGCTGGGTGCTTAACTTCGCAATGGAGCTAAACTGTGCATTGCCAGCAGATTTTGAAGCTGCTCAGCAATCATTCCAGGAGTCTTTTGCCAAGGTATGGAATGGCGAGCTGGAAGATGATGGTTTTAACCGGTTAATCCTTGGTGCCGGGTTGAGCGGCCGCGAGGCTTCTTTGCTGCGTGCTCTAGCGAAATACAAGCGTCAGATTGGCGGCACGTTCAGCCAGTCTTATGTGGAAAACACCTTTGCCCGCTATGCTGAGCTTGCCAACCTGCTGGTGCAGCTGTTTAACAGCAAGTTTGACCCTAAATCCAAAGCGACACCCAAAGCGATTGAGAAACTGGAAGAGCAGATTGTTTCATCGCTGGAAAATGTTGCCAACCTGGATGATGACCGCATAGTACGTCGCTTTGTCGATATGATTAATGCCACACTGCGTACAAACTACTTCCAGAAAAGTGCGCAGGGCACCGATAAGCCTTATATCTCGTTTAAGATTAAGTCGGATTTGATTCCGGACATGCCACTGCCGACACCGATGTTTGAGATTTTTGTCTACTCACCGCGGGTAGAAGGTGTGCATTTGCGTTTTGGTAAAGTTGCCCGCGGCGGTTTACGCTGGTCAGATCGCCGGGAAGATTTCCGTACCGAAGTACTGGGTCTGGTAAAAGCACAAACCGTTAAAAATACCGTAATAGTACCTACCGGTTCTAAAGGTGGTTTTGTTTGTAAGAAACTGCCGGAAACAGGTGGCCGTGAAGCATTCCTGAACGAAGGTAAAGATTGTTACCGCACCTTTATCCGCGGTTTGCTGGATGTGACCGACAATATCGTGCAGGGCGCGATAGTACCGCCGAAAGACGTAGTGCGTCATGATGAGGATGATCCGTATCTGGTGGTAGCGGCTGACAAAGGCACCGCGACCTTCTCTGATATTTCGAATGGTATTTCTGAAGAATATGGTTTCTGGCTCGGTGATGCGTTTGCTTCAGGCGGTTCAAACGGCTATGACCACAAGAAGATGGGCATTACTGCGCGTGGCGGTTGGGAATCGGTAAAACGTCACTTCCGTGAAATAGGCATCGATTGTCAAACCACCGACTTTACCTGTGTAGGCATAGGTGACATGGCAGGTGATGTGTTTGGTAACGGCATGTTGCTATCAAAACATATCCGCCTGCAGGTTGCATTTAACCATATGCATATCTTTGTAGACCCTAACCCTGATTCAGCCAGGAGCTGGGAAGAGCGCAACCGGATGTTTAATCTGCCTACATCCACCTGGGATGACTATGATAAGTCGCTTATTTCTGAAGGCGGCGGTATCTTCTTACGTAGTGCCAAAGCCATTAAGTTATCGCCACAGATGAAGGAAATGCTGGGCACAACTAAGGCCAGCATGACACCGAACGAGCTGATCCGTGAAGCCTTGATGATGCCGGTTGACCTTATCTGGAATGGTGGTATCGGTACTTACGTTAAAGCAACCAGCGAAAGCCACGCAGAAGTTGGCGATCGTGGTTCAGAGCCGCTGCGGGTGAATGGTAAGGACCTGAAAGCGAAAATCATTGGCGAAGGTGGCAACCTGGGTGCTACGCAACGTGGACGTATTGAATACGCGATGAACGGCGGCCGGGTTAATACTGACTTCGTTGATAACGTGGGTGGGGTTACTTGCTCAGACAACGAAGTAAACATTAAGATCCTGCTCAATACATTGGTTGCCGGTGGTGATTTAACGCTGAAACAGCGTAATAAGTTGCTGCTTGATATGACTGAAGATGTGGCAGCAATTGTTATTAAAGACTGCTACCGTCAGACGCAGAGTATCAGTATTTCGTCTTTATTAGGCGCTGAGCAGCTAAAAGAATATACCCGTTTTATTCATACACTGGAAAAAGACGGCAAGTTAAACCGTGAGCTGGAGTTCCTGCCGTCAGATGACGAGCTGGCAGAGCGCATGGCCAAAGGGCAGGGTTTAACCCGTCCTGAGCTGTCTATCCTGACGGCTTACGGTAAGATGGTGTTGAAAGAGCGTCTGGTACTGCCAGAGATTTATGAAAACGCTTATTTCAAACGTCAGCTGTTTGCTAACTTCCCGCAAATGTTGCAGGACAAGTACGCTGCAGAGATGGAAAACCATCCGCTAAAAGCAGAAATTATCGCGACCAAACTAGCCAATATGCTGGTTAACGAGATGGGGCCTAATTTTGCACAGCGTATGCAGGAAGAGACCGGTGCCGGTGTCGGTGAAGTAACACTGTGTTATGCCATTGCACGTGACCTGTTTGATTTATCGCCAATGTGGCGCAAGCTGGAACAGCTGGATAACGTGATACCTGCTGCGCTGCAAAGCAAGCTGCTGCATCAGTTGCGCCGCACAATGCGCCGGGCAACCCGCTGGTTCCTGCGTCACCGTAACAAGGCGCTGGATATTCAGCAAACTATCGACTTCTTCAAACCAGCTTATCAGCAGTTAAACAAAGAACTGCCAGCTTATCTGGCGGCATCTGAAGCTGAACAGCTGTTACACAAGCAATCGGCACTGACAGAGCAGGGCGTACCTCAGGATATCGCCCAGTATCTGGCACAATTAAGTACAGTGTTCTCTGTGATGGATATTGCACAGGTGGCCGATGCTGAGAAAATTTCACTTTCAATGGTCGCTGAGATCTACTTCAAACTGGGTGACAAGCTTGATTTGCACTGGTTCCTGGAACAGATCACCAATCAGCCGGTATCAAATCACTGGCAGGCATTGGCCAGAGCGTCCTACCGTGAAGAGTTGGACTGGCAGCAACGTGCATTATCTGCTGTTGTAGTGCGCAGTTGCGGTAAGGTCTGCGAAGCAGATGAGGTTATCAGCAGCTGGATTAATGAACATGATGCGTTGCTTGAGCGCTGGCGCTTAATGCTGGCAGAGTTCAAAACGACCAAGAGTCATGAGTTTGCCAAGTTCTCGGTAGCATTGCGTGAATTAATGTTGTTAAGTCACCACTGCGACCCTGTAAAATAATAGGCTAAATGGCTACAATACCCCGGCTGGTCCGGGGTATTTTTTTGTTTTTAAAAGGCAATTTATGTTTTATCCAATCGCGCAAAAAGTTATGTTCGCCTGTGATGCCGAATGGTCTCACAACTTTGCTCTTGGCAGCCTGAAACGGCTGGCTCATACGCCTGCGGCAGCTTTGTGGCGCCAGCAACTGCCAATGAAGCCTGTTACTGTTGCTGGGATCCGGTTTGACAATCCACTGGGTCTGGCTGCGGGTTTAGATAAGAATGCCGAGTGTATTGATGCTTTTGGCCAGATGGGCTTCGGTTTTATTGAAGTGGGTACCGTTACCCCAAGAGCACAGCAGGGCAATGACAAACCCCGTTTGTTTCGTTTGCCGCAAGCTAATGCCATTATTAACCGCATGGGTTTTAACAACAAAGGTGTTGATTATCTGGTCGAAAATGTCAAAAAGGCCAGTTACAAAGGTGTGCTTGGTATTAATATCGGTAAGAATAAAGATACACCAAACGAGCAGGGTAAAGATGACTATATCCACTGTATGCGTAAAGTCTATGCGCATGCCAGTTATATAACGGTGAATATATCCTCACCAAACACTCCCGGTTTGCGTGATCTGCAATTTGGTGATGCGTTGTATGATCTGTTGCAAAGTGTGAAAAATGAGCAGCTGGATTTGCAGGCCCGGCATGACAAGTATGTGCCGGTGTTTGTAAAAATTGCGCCGGATATGGATCTGGTGGCTGTAAATCAGGTTGCAGAAACACTGCTAAACAGCAAGATGGACGGTGTAATAGCGACCAACACGACATTAGACAGGAGCCTGGTACAGGGCCTGCAGTATGCAGACGAAGCAGGTGGTCTGAGTGGACAGCCCGTCAGACAAAAAAGTACTGAGGTATTGCGCCAACTAAGAGCCGCCGTAGGGACTAAGCTGCCAATAATTGGTGTTGGCGGAATAGATGACGCTGAATCAGCGCAGGAAAAACTGGCGGCAGGTGCAAATCTGTTACAAGTTTACACCGGTTTTATTTACCGTGGGCCAGAGCTGATAAAACAGATCGTTACCAGCTTATAAGGATCAGTAGCTGATCTTGGTATGTTATAACCAAAAGGTCTTTAACATATTGATCAGCATAGTGTATTTCTGTAACTGCATAATTGTTAGTCTACCGGTTTTTAATAGGGAATCTTATGCTTAGGCCGTCAGAGCGCTGGTTTTGGACATACTGCAATAAAAAAGACCGCTTGTTGCTGGATATCAGCGATGAGGCGCAGTTTTGTTCACCTTTTACTCAGTCGCAGCTGATCCAACAGCCGCAAAAGCAGCCGTTGTCGATGGCAGAAGCACAGGCGTTCTGGCAAATAGACGAGAGTTTGCAGCAACTTGATTTGCCGGCGGCAGTCCGCCTGGAGTTATGTCTTACCGCACTATGTGCGCCTTTTGTCCAGCAACAGGCGCACAAAAGTTGGTACTTTCAACAGGGCCAGCAGTATGAGCCTGCTCAGTTTGACGTTGTGACGATGCGCGGCCTGAGCAGCCAATATGCGCTGGTACTGTCTACCGACAGAGAATGTGCAAACTGTCTGTTATTAGGCGAAATCACGACGCTGGCCGGTAAAGTACTGCCAAGGTTGCAGATTATCCGTGTGCTGGCAAATCGTATTAGCTCACTGAAAACTACGGTGTCTTACCGGCAGATTGCCTGAATTTACTAATCTGTTATTTCCCTGCTGTGTTTAACCGACTAAACTAGCGGCATTTGATATTGCCGTGAATCTAATCTATGCCTGCTGTTGTTTCTTCTGCTGAACTTGATGCTTTTTTTAACTTGCTTAACTCTGCTGTTAGCGGCCAACAGTTACTTAAACTGGTATTGAGTAAATATCGCGGCAGTGAACCCTTGAAGCAGATTCAGGTGCGCCCGGTGCAGTTAAAACAGCAATGGCTGCTTAGTTTTACCTATAAATATCAGACAAATGATGTAACACGTAACCTTGATGCCGCAGATGCGCTAACAGAAATCCACAGTTTACTGGGTAATAGCTTTAGCGCTGCAAACTTATTTACAGTAGATGCGGAAGCACAACTTGCCATCAGTAAAAAAGGGAAAGTGTTGTATCAGGTAAAGCAACTGCAGCTCTCCGCCACAGCGCAGGCTGCCACTCATAACCGTGAAAAGCATCGCTACCTGTCGCTGCAAAGGCCTTTTTTGCAGGAGCTTGGCGTGACTGATGCGCAGCAGCAGTTGATACCGTCGATGTCGCGTAAATGGAAGCAGATAAACAAGTTTATTGAAATTTTTTCTAATGCCGTGCAGGAATCTGGCTTGAAACAACGGCAGCAGCTGCATGTAGCGGATTTTGGTTCAGGTAAAGCCTATCTGACGTTCGCCATGCATGACTACCTGACCAATACTTTGGGGCTACAAGCAAAAGTTACCGGCGTTGAGCTACGACAAAACCTGGTGGATTTATGTAATAACACAGCTGAAAAACTGTCGTTAGCGGGCATACATTTTGAACAAGGTGACGTAAAGCACTTTAAAGCCCGGGGTATCAATGTCATGATAGCACTGCATGCTTGCGACATCGCGACCGATTATGCGATTCATATGGGTATAGCAACAGGTGCAGAAATCATCATGTGTTCGCCTTGTTGCCATAAACAATTACGCCCACAAATGAAGCTGCCAGCGGTGCTGGCACCAATGTTAACCCATGGCATCCATCTGGGGCAGGAAGCTGAGATGGTAACCGACAGTGTTCGGGCATTGCTGCTGGAAGCTTTTGGCTATAACACAAAAGTATTCGAGTTTGTTTCGCTCGAGCACACCAGCAAAAACAAGATGATTTTAGCAATAAAAAATAAACAAAAAATTAACAAGGAAAAATATTTATCCCAAGTGTCTGAAATAAAACAATTTTATGGTATAAATCAGCATTATCTTGAACGCTTGCTGAATATCACGGATGAAATTAAGTAACGCGTTAATCACAAAAACTTCACCTGTACAAAATTGACTTAGCGCGTCAGCCGCCTGTAGTCTGATCCGAAAGCTTAATGTTGTTAAGCATTAATCAGTAAATCGTTTCTTTACTGTCAGGATAAGGATGCAGAGGCTATGAAAACAGTACCAGCACATAGTGATACCCGCCGCAGCAAGATCACCAAGGCGGTCATTCCCGTTGCGGGCTTAGGCACGAGAATGTTGCCAGCAACAAAAGCCATTCCGAAAGAAATGTTACCGGTGCTGGATAAACCTTTGATCCAGCATGTAGTGCAGGAAGCTGTCGCGGCCGGGATGACGGAGATTGTACTGGTAACACACTCTTCAAAAAACAGTATTGAAAACCACTTTGATACCAGTTTTGAGCTGGAAGCTACGCTGGAAAAACGCGTTAAGCGCCAGCTGCTCGAGGAAGTTCGCAGCATCACCCCCAAGAATGTCACTCTGATTTCAGTGCGCCAACCGGTAGCGCTGGGGCTGGGAAATGCCATCATGTGTGCTTACCCGGTGGTTGGTCACAATCCTTTTGCAATTTTGCTGCCGGATGTTCTGGTCGACCAGCATCAGTGCGACCCTGCTAAAGACAATTTGGCGGCAATGATGACGCGCTACAGTGAAACCGGGGCCAGTCAGATTATGGTCGAGCCGGTACCCGGTAATATGGTTAATCAGTACGGTATTGTTGACTTGAATGATGCAAGCCTAAATGCCGGCACCAGCGCAACGATAACTGACATGATTGAGAAACCTGCCGTCAATGAAGCGCCAAGTAATTTTGCGATTACAGGTCGTTATGTGCTGTCAGAACATATCTGGGACTTGCTTGCTCATATACCGCCCGGCGCCGGCGATGAAATACAGCTTACCGACGCGATATATCAGCTGTGTTTACGCGAGAAGACAGAGGCATATCATATCATTGGTAAGAGCCATGACTGCGGCACCAAGCTGGGGCTGATACAGGCGAATATCGAGTACGCATTGCAGCATGAAAAATATGCTCAGCCCTTGCGTGCCACCATCGAGCGCATTTTCGCAGATCTGAATAAAGATAAGCGACACCTGCAGCTGTTAAAAACAGTGTAAGAGGGATACAAGTTATGCAAAACAGCATACCGCATATCCATAAAAGTCAGCCTGTGGCAGGCGTATCTTTTTGCTTGCTGTCACAGGAACAAATTGTGCAAAGTGTCATGTCACTGGCACCGGAAGATGAAGCTTTAAGACTGGTGGTGACGACCAATGTTGATCATATGGTCACAATGCGCAGACAGCCAGAATTCAAACATGCCTGTGAAAATGCCTGGCTGGTTACCGCAGACGGCTTTCCGGTTGTGAGTTTGCTTAAAATGTTACACATTGCTACGCCGGGGCGTATAACGGGTGCCGATTTATTTCCGGCCATCCTTGGTAGCTTAAGCCCGGTGTGGCATTCACCGTTTTTTGTCTGTGCCAGCGAAGCCACGGCGGATTACTTGCGTTGCTGGTTAGCCGGTAGAGGTTACACCAATCCGGAACAACGCGTTATCGTACCTGAGTTTGGTTTTGAAAAAGACGCACTGCGCAGCAACGAAATGCTAAAGCAGATCCGGGCTGTTGCTACTACCCATCTGTTTTTTGGTGTCGGAGCACCCAAATCCGAATTATGGATGCAAAAACACAGAGCGCAACTTGCCGGTATGTATGGCTTTGGCTTTGGTGCCGGGCTGGATTTTTTTGCTGGTACAGCCAAACGGGCCCCGCAGTGGGTGCAACATGTGAACATGGAATGGGCGTGGCGCTTGTTTTCTAACCCGCGGCGTTTAGCAAAACGCTATCTGGTTGATTCATGGAGTTTTCTGCGGATAGCACTGACAGAATACAGGTTGACTGCGAAGGAGAGTCGCTAATGTCTTCATCCTCTATGATGTTGCCTGATGCCATTATTGATTGTTCTCATTTAGGCCGTAAAACGACAGGTATCGAGCGCATTACAGAAGAGTTATTTTCTGATGAAGCGCTTGGTAACAGCCAGGTTGTCAGATTAAAGTCGCGTAGTATCAGCGGTATGCTATTACAGCAGTGGTTTGGCATTTTGTATGCGGCGCTTAAGTACCCAGATAGCTTAATCATCACTCCGGGTTTTCCACCTTCGGTGCTGGCAACGCTGATGTTAAATGACAGGCTTATCCCTTATATCCATGATGTTTTTCTATTGACCCGCCAGCATGAGCTTAATCGCAAGGCAAGGCTTTATATGCGGCCGTCTTTCGCTTTTGCGGTAAAAAGATTAAAGCGCTTTTTCGTCAACTCAGAAAAAACCAAGCAGGATTTACAGCAGTTTTGCCAGCCCGATGCGCAGATCATTATGTTACGGCCTCAGGTACGAAATGTATTTGAGTTGCAGCATGATGAACAGCGCTATGCAACAGTTGAACCATCCAGATTAAAGTTGGTAATGCTGGGTACCGTAGAGCCGCGTAAGAATTATGCGGCGGCTGTGGCTATTCTTAATGAACTACGGGCCAGGTCAGGTAGTGAGGTGGAACTGCATGTTGTAGGACGGCTAGGCTGGGGGCCGGATGCCAATTTACTGCAGAATACCCCGGGCGTGGTGTGCTATGGCTATCTCAGTGCGGATGAGATCAGAGCGTTAATAAGCAGTGCGACCTTTTATTTATCCACGTCGCATGACGAAGGTTTAGGCTTGCCGCTGTTAGAGCTGCAGTACAGTGGTATAGCTGTGGTTGCGGCTAAAATACCGGTATTTGCCGAAGTATTGGGTAATTCCGGATTGCTGATAGATACCGGCGACGCTGTAGGGGCAGCTGATCAAATTCTGGCATTTTGCCAGGACAGCGCCGCGATGCAGCAGCAAGCTGAACTTGCCAGGCTGAATATTCAGCGCTGGAATGCCCTGGCAATGGCAGATAAAGCCAATGCTGCGGCGCTGATCTCAGGGTAGGGTAAGCAGTGTTTTTCAATGGCATAAACAATTTTCGCGCGCTGGCTATTTTTCTGATCGTCTGTGGCCACTGCTTCTGGATCTCAAATTGGTACCCGGAGCAAACCTGGGAGAAAGTGTATTTGTACATGATACCCGGTGGCACCTTCTTCTTTGCTTTTATCAGTGGTTTTCTGTTCGCACACCTTAACGTCAATACGTTCCGTTATGCTGATTTTATCGGAAAAAAGTGGCGCAATATTGCCTCACCTTATCTTTTCCTATCGATTCCGGTGATATGTCTGGCGGTTGTTATTCAGTATCCGGGATACTTTGTCGATGAACGTTCTGGCCTGTATTATCAATATATTCAGCCATTTATACAGTATCTACTGACCGGGCGGGTACTGACGGGATACTGGTATATACCCTTTATAATGCTGGTGTTTGCAATATCGCCGTTATTGGTTCGGTTTTACCGCATGCAAAATCAGGTTTTGCAACTGGCTGTCGTTGGCGCTTTGCTGGTAATCGCGATGTTTGTGCATCGCTCAGAAGATAATCTGAATCCGCTGCAGAGTTTTGTCTATTTTCTGCCTGTGTTCATGTTTGGCATGGTATTTAATCGTCACTACGCATTGTTGAAGGATAACTATCGCGCTCTACCGTGGCTGTTGCTTATCTGTTCTCTGATGTTGTCAGTGTATCAAAGTGCCTGGTTGGGTATTGCACATAACGCGCACAAAGCATTTTTCGAGTATGCTGGTGCAGATCTGAAGTTAGTGGAAAAGGTGATGCAGGCAGTAGCAATTTTGCTACTGTTTGAACGCTACTGGCATAAGCGTTACCGGTTGATTGACCTTATCGCATCGGCCAGTTTTGCAATATTTTTTCTGCACCCGATTGTGATTGCCGTATTTAAGCGGGTGCTGCAGAACAATTTTGCCGGCTTTATGTACTGGCATGTTCTGACGTTTACGGTTTTCTTTACTACGTTGTTGCTGGCCTGGTGTGCGAAGCAGGTTCTGGGTTCGTACAGCAGACGGGTAATAGGCTGGTAAAGGGTATTTTAAAGGAGCTGTTATGTTTACACCTGTAATTATGGCCGGGGGTTCAGGTACCCGTTTATGGCCGCTGTCGCGTGGTAATTTTCCCAAGCAGTTTTTACCACTGACAGGGCGTCACACTATGTTGCAACAAACATTACTGCGCCTGAGCGGGCTGCAGCATAGTACGCCATTGCTGATCTGTAATGAAGACCATCGTTTTATCGCGGCGGAGCAGATCCGGCAGTTGGGTAATGGTAAAGCAGATATTCTGCTGGAGCCGGCAGGACGCAATACGGCGCCGGCAATCGCACTTGCCGCGCTGCGAGCCAAGCAACAGGGCCACGCTGAAGCTGTGCTGCTGGTGCTGGCGGCAGATCATGTAATAAACAATACACCTGCTTTCCAGCAGGCAGTTGAACAAGCCTTGCCTTTGGCACAGGGCGGACAACTGGTTACCTTTGGCATAGTGCCGTCAAGTGCAGAAACAGGCTATGGCTATATTAAACGTGGTGAAAAATCAGGTAACGCGTATCGGGTAGACAGTTTTATTGAAAAGCCGGATTTGAGCACTGCAGAGTTTTATCTGCAAAGCGGAGAATACTACTGGAACAGCGGTATGTTTATGTTTCGTGCTGATATTTACCTGCAGCAGTTACAGAAGTTCAGACCGGATATTTATGCCGCCTGTGAAGCCGCCATGACAGAACAAGTTGCTGATTTAGAGTTTGTCCGGGTAAACAAAACCGCTTTTGAAGCTTGCCCATCGGATTCTATCGATTATGCCGTGATGGAAAAAACTGAACATGCTGTTGCCGTGCCGCTCGATGCCGGCTGGAATGATGTCGGCGGCTTTGCAGCGCTTTGGCAGGTATCGGCAAAAGATACTGATGGCAATGTTTTGTGTGGCGACGTACTGGCGCTGGACAGTGAAAACAGTTACGTACGCAGCGATGACAAACTGGTGGCGGCTATCGGAGTGAAAGATTTGGTAGTGATCAGCACCAAAGATGCCGTACTGGTGGCGCACAAAGACCAGGCCCAGCAGGTTAAGCAAATTGTTAACCAATTAGCCCAGATGGGACGCAGCGAAGCGGTGTTTCACCGTGAGGTATACCGGCCATGGGGTAAATACGATTCAGTAGATTGTGCCGAGCGTTTTCAGGTTAAACGGATCACCGTAAAACCCGGCGCAAAATTGTCGGTACAAATGCACCATCACCGAGCAGAACATTGGATAGTGGTGTCTGGTACTGCCAGGGTCACTATTGATGGCAAAGAGCAGTATGTTACTGAAAACCAATCTGTTTACATACCAATCACCGCAGTGCATGCATTGGAGAACCCCGGCAAAGTGCCACTTGAGCTTATAGAAGTACAGTCAGGCGCTTATCTGGGAGAAGACGACATAGTGCGTTTTGAAGACCGATACGGGAGAGCCTGATCAGATGCAAAAACTGACATGTTTTAAAGCCTACGATATCCGCGGCAAACTCGGCGAGCAGCTTAACACCGATATTGCTTATCGTATTGGCCGGGCCTTTGGCGAATTTCTTCAGCCCAAACAAGTGGTGCTGGGGGGCGATGTCCGCGCCAGCTCAGAGGATCTGAAACAGGCGCTGGCAGAAGGTCTGATGGACGCAGGCAGTGATGTGATAGATCTTGGCATGACTGGCACAGAAGAGGTGTATTTCGCCACCTTTTATCTTGACGTTGATGGTGGTATCGAAGTTACCGCCAGCCATAATCCTATCGACTATAACGGCATGAAGCTGGTACAAAAAGGTGCCAGACCAATCAGCGGAGATAGTGGGCTGTTCGCCATTCAGCAGCTTGCCGAACAGGCCGATTTTAAGCCTGTTACGCAGCGCGGGAAATACAGCAGAAAATCGGTGGTGGATGCCTATATCGAACACTTGCTCAGTTATGTTGATTTAGCGCTGTTTGAACCTTTGAACATTGTAGTTAATTCCGGCAATGGTGCTGCAGGCCATGTTATTGATGCACTGGAGCAGGCGTTCACCCAACACAAAGTACCGGTGAACTTTATTAAAGTGCACCATCAGCCTGATGCGACTTTCCCCAATGGTATACCTAACCCACTGTTGGTGGAGAACCGCGCCGATACCCGCAGCGCTGTGCTGGAGCACAAAGCTGACTTTGGTATTGCCTGGGATGGTGACTTTGACCGCTGTTTTTTATTCGACGAGCAGGGCCGCTTTATCGAAGGGTATTACATAGTGGGTTTACTGGCTGAAGCTTTCCTGCAAAAAAATCAGGGCGCCAAAATCATTCATGATCCGCGTTTAACCTGGAATACCATCGATCTGGCAATCAGGGCAGGTGGCATGCCGGTGCAATCCAAGACCGGACACGCTTTTATTAAAGAGCGTATGCGCCAGGAAGATGCGGTGTATGGCGGCGAAATGAGCGCACATCACTATTTTCGTGATTTCGCGTACTGCGACAGCGGCATGATCCCTTGGCTGTTGGTTGCGGAGCTAATGTGTCGCAAAGCCCAGCCTTTATCTGAACTGGTCGACCAGCGCATAGCGGCTTTCCCTTCATCTGGCGAAATCAACTTCACGCTGTCAGATCCACAGCAGGCAATAGAGCGCGTTATGCAGCATTATCTGTCGGAAGCCTTGGTTGTGGACAGAACAGATGGTATCAGCCTGGAGTTTGCTAACTGGCGTTTTAACCTGCGAAGCTCAAATACGGAGCCGGTAGTACGGCTGAATGTGGAAAGCCGGGGTGATATTGATTTGATGCGCCGTTACACCGATGAAATCAGCAAGTTACTGGTGGCAGCATGAAAATTCTGGTGAACCATTTACTCGAACCTGCAAACCGTATTTCCGGGATCAGCAAATACTTATTTTCGCTGCTGGAAGAGCTGGTAAAAACCGGCAGGCATCAATACGTGTTGTTAACGTCGTGGGATGAGGAGTGCCTTCCCGCAGCACTTAGAACACCTGCGTTGACGGTAGTATCGGTTCCCTACATTGAGTCAACGCCGCGTAATCTGTTACGCCAGTTAACACTGGTGCCTAAGATCATGCAGCAGCAACATGCTGATATCGAATTTAACTGTAACCCTCTGGGGGGCTTTCTTGGTAGTTGGCCTAGAGTAACGGTAACGCATGATCTGTATTTTAATGTGTCACCGGCCTCTTACAAAGCGCATCACAGGCTGTGGTGGAAGCTGTTCTATCCGCTAACCTGCCGCTCTGCCAGCAATATTATCTGTGTTTCAGAAAATACCCAGCGAGATCTGGTGCGGTATTTCCCCCGGTATGCGGATAAAACAACTGTGATTGCTGAAGGGCCTTGCCTGAATGTGCCTGAGGGTATCAACAGCGACACACAACAGCGGGAGAACTTTGGGCTTTTTGTTGCAAACGTGTCGCCAAACAAAGGTGCCGATACCTTAGTTAAGGCGTTGGGTTTGCTGCGGGGCTGCCAGCGCGAGATAGTTGTTAAGCACGTCGGGGCCGACAACGAAGGTAAGTTTTCCCGGATGGTCGCAACTATTCCGGATGGCGTAGCGCCGGTGTCAATTGGTTATGTCAGTGACGCGGAGCTGAGCAGCTTGTATCGCAAAGCCAGATTTTTGGCATTCCCGTCGCGTTATGAGGGGTTCGGCTTGCCAGTTATAGAGGCTCAGGCCCACGGTACGCCGGTTATTGCCTCAGATATCCCTGTGCTGCGTGAAGTCGCTGGTGAAGGCGCAGTGTATTTCCCGCCGGGAGATGCCAGTGAGCTTGCCCGACATATGTATGCCTTATTAAATAATGACAAGATGTTCAGTGAGCTGTCAGAAAAGGCATTGCAGAATCAGAAACGATTCAGCTGGCGCAAAGCAGCCAGACAAACCGAACAGGTGTTTACGCAGCTAGGCTGCGCCACAGTGGCCAGCCAACGCCAGTTAAACTAACTTAAGGTAACAACATGACTTACAAATCAACACTTTTTTCAGTTCATCCGCTGGATCCCTATGGCAGTAAAGTTGGCGGTATTGAAACCCATGTACGTCAGTTACTGAAATATTGCCCGCCAGACATGCGGCTGGTACTGATCGGAGTAGACGACAGCGGTAAGCGGAAGCTTGGTGAGCTGACAGAAGTTGAGTTGTATGGTGGGCGCTTTTTATTTATGCCGATTATGCATTGTCAGCATGAAGCGGTGAACTCAGCGGCAAAGTCACTGTTTCAATCAACCACACTACGATTTTTTGTCAACTTTATCCGTTTCAGCGGCCGCATCCGTGCCCTGGCAAAAGAAATGCCGTCGAGTTTTGATATTCAGCGCTATGAGTTTTCCTGGTTGTGCCGCCTGTTTGGCTTTGATTATGTATTAACAACCCATGGTGATGCTAATCCGGATCAACCGATGGACTCGTTGCTGAGCCGCTACTGGTTTCTGCATAAGTTTAATGAGAAACACGCAGTTCATGGTGCACAGCACGTATATTCGGTTAACCAGCAGCAAACCGACAGGATCCGCGCCGATTATCCGAAAGCAGCAGCAAAAACGGATTTTATGACAGTAAGTGTGGACGACCAGCTGTTTAAACCAACACCTTACCTGCAGCTGGATGGGCCGTTGAAGGTCGCATTTGTCGGACGGTTAGATACATTTAAACGCCCGGGTATGATGTTTAAAGTGATAGCTGAGCTGGCCCGCCAAACTGATGATCAGGTCGAGTTTCATTATGTTGGTGCGGCAAAACCGCATAGTTTTGCCGAGTTTTCAAGCATTGCGCACCTGAGTACCTGTCATGGTTTTAAAACATCCGCTGACGTAGCAAAACTGTGGCCGCAGTGGCATATGGGGATCGTCACATCGGTATTTGAAGGCATGCCGGTGTATGTGCTTGAAGCCCTGTGCGCAGGCCGGCCGGTATGCTCTGTTAATTTGCCACAGCTGTCACTGGTGATCGATAACGACGTAAACGGTGCAGTACTCACGGCGAATGAAGACTCAGAGCAAATAGTGCAGCAGCTGGCTCAACAGATGTTGCAGTATTGGCAGAAAATACGCAGCGGCCAACTGCAACCGGAAGTAGTGAGCCAAATGGTTGCACCTTACAAAGCCAGTAATCAGATGCAGGTATTATTTGGCCGTCATCAACAATTACATTCTGACAATGGAGATGTCGTCACCCAAAGTTAAATATACGAGGTTTACCTATGGTTTCGCGCAGACAATTTATGCAACGTATGCTTGGTTTAAGTGCAGCAGCAATGCTG
This sequence comes from Rheinheimera aquimaris, assembly GCF_020531985.1. Lineage (GTDB taxonomy): Bacteria > Pseudomonadota > Gammaproteobacteria > Enterobacterales > Alteromonadaceae > Alishewanella > Alishewanella aquimaris. Next base: position 221,511 of record NZ_JAJAVQ010000001.1, read on the forward strand.
CCGCCAGCGATGGCAAATGCCGTTAAAAAAGCACCAGCCATTAAAACGGGGCAGGCCGCAGCGGCGACAGCTGTGGCGCAGTCGTCAGCAGGGACAGAGGTGGAGTCGTTACATCAGATAGCCGCGGCGTCAGGCCGGATGTTTGGTAGCGCCTTTGATATGGCGTCGGTTAACGACCCTCAGTATGGCGAATTATTAAGACACCATTGCGGTATTTTAACGACAGATTATCAGTTTAAGTTTGCCACACTAAGGTGGCGTGAAGAGTCGATAAATTATTACAAGGCAGACCAGTTGGTTGCATTTTGCCAGTCTGCCGGGCTTCCAATCCGCGGGCATACGTTAATTTGGAACGAATGGAACCCGGAGTGGCTGAAACAAGCCGCTCCCAGTCATGTTGCCTATTGGTTGGACCGTCATATCGAAGAGGTAGTAGGACGCTATGCCGGAAAGTTTCATTCCTGGGATGTGGTTAATGAGCCGATGTGGCCGGGCCACAATAAAGAGTTTGGCCTGCGCTCCGGGCCGTGGTTCCGAGCAATGGGGCCGGCGTATATCAAACGGGCCTTTGAAGTGACAGCGCGCACAGATCCGGCGGCTAAGCGTGTGCTGAACGAAGCCTGGCTTGAGCGTGCAGACCATTGGGGCCGTGGACTCAGAGCCGCATTTTTGCCGATGCTTGATCAGTTGCTGGAACAAGGCACACCGATTGATGCGATAGGGCTGCAATGCCACCTGGCACCGGATAATCTGGATATGGATGCCTTTTTGCAATTAGTCGAGCAGATTCAGCAGCGCGGACTGCCAATCTATGTCACTGAACTTGATGTTAACGATCAGATCTTTGCCGATGATATCGCTGAGCGCGATCAACACGTTGCGGCAGTATATTCTGATTTTTTGCAGGAGCTGTTGCAACAACCCGGCATTGAAATTATTCAGACCTGGCAGTTAAGTGATAAATATTCGTTCTATCAGGGCCGGCAGGAGCGTCAGGTCAGGGTGCTGCCGTTTGATCGCGAGATGCAGGTAAAACCGGCCTACCATGCGATTGCCCAGGCGCTGGCGATACCGCGAAATGACTAATATCTCTGTTATACCCCCCATAGGCGCGACATTAAACGCCAAACCACATTACAGTCATATTGCCCTGGCACGTGGGCTCAGTATTGTATTGGTTGCCTTTGGCCACAGCGCGCTGGCTGACATGCATGTCGCTGCAGAAGCGTTAGGCGTTGTCAGAATGCCGTTTTTCTTTTTGCTGGCAGGGTTATTTTTTGCACCGCCGTCAAATCTGATGCACTACTGTCGCAAAAAAAGCATTGTGCTGTTAAGCCCCTATTTTTTCGTACTGACAGCAATAGGCATAAAGCAATGGCTTGCCGGCGGTGATCTGCTCAGTTATCTGTCAGGTATGCTGTACGGTAATGGCCAGACTATCGCCTGGACACCTTTGTGGTTCTTACCGCATTTGTTTTTATTGTACTCGCTGGCAGCACTGACTCTTGGCCACGCAGCGTTCCGGCGTTTGCAACACTGGCAGCAGTATCTGATTACAGTAGTGTGGCTTATCGTTGCCGGTGCCGTGCTGAATATTATGCAGATACATGTATTTGCCACTGCTGCTGGTTTATTACATACCGGTTTGCCGTGGGGGGCAGATTTTGCCCCGGTGTCGCTGGGGTATTTTGCACTGGGCTATCTGTTGCGCCAGCAGTTTGTGCAGGCACAGTTTAGCCTGATAAAACTAATTGGGTTTACTGCGTTATTCTGCGCACTGGTTTATCTGTTAAATGCAGCGGTGGATTTTAACCTTCGGCTGTATACACCCGCACTATTATTACCCGTCATTATCTTGCCCGGCTGTTTCATGCTATTGCAATTTGCTTTACTGCTAAGCCAGGTTCCGCTGCTGAGCAAAGCGTTTACGCTGTGTGGCCGGTACAGCTTGTATATTTTAATTTTCCACGTTTTTTTGCAGCAGGTGCTCAGCCGCCACCTTGGTAACGCGGCACTGTGGCAGCAAGGTACTGTGCTGGTGGGCAGCGTTGTGCTTTCGGTCGCAGCAGGCTGGTGTATACGCAGAGTGGTGTTGCTGCGCTATTGTTTTGAACCGCTGAATGCAGGTGTCGGAGTAACCCGATAATGCTGATTTCTAATACGCTAAAATATCTGCCATCGCAGGTGCTTGCGCCGCTGTCACAGTTTCTGTCTATTATTCTCTGGACCTATTTTGCTGATGAGAAGCTGATTGGTTACATCACGCTTATTACGGCGTTTCAGGAACTGGCAATGGCGATGTTCGTAAACTGGTGGATGCACTATGCGATGCGGGAGTATGGCCATTTCAAGCAGCATAACCAGCTAACTTCTTTCTGGCAGACATCCCGCTGTGTTATCGCTGTTTCATCTGCGATCATGGTAACGGCAGCCTTGTTGAACTTAGTGTTGTTTGTCGATAACGCTGCCAGCCCAACAGTGTGTGTTCTGGTTGCATTATATGCAGTTTTTCGGGCGCGTAATAATTTTAATGCTGCGATAGCATCGCTGGAGCAGCAAATTCTGCGCTATTCGATATTGACCAGTATCGGGCCCTTTGTCGGGCTTTTTATTGGCGTAGCATTACTGTATCAGTTTGGTAGCGATCCGCTTTACCCTTTACTGGGGTATGTATTAGGCGAAATGCTGGCGACAGTACTGGCGCATCAGCGACAGCAGATCAGACTTAGCTGGCAGCCTGACTCTCAAACCGTTAAGCAAGCACTGCATTATGGTTTGCCGATGATAGGTGCTGCCTTGTGTGCCTGGTTGATCCTGCAATACCCGCGTTACTTCATTGCCGGGACTTTGAGCCTGGAGCAGGCGGGGCTTTACGCAGTGGGTGTAGGGCTTGGCCTGCGTATTGCGTCGCTGATTACGATGATGGTGACGCCTGCTGCACTGCCACTATTATTTAAGCTGGTACATGAACAAGGGCAACAGGCAGCGGTTGCTCAGCTTCAGCAAAATCTGTTGCTGCTGTTAGTCGTTCTGCTCCCCGGTTTGCTTGGCCTGTACACTATTATGCCTGTGCTGGTGCCTGTGCTGGTGGAACAGCGCTTCGTTGAGGCGACGATGCAGGTTATGCCGTGGGCATTGCTGGCCGGTGGTATAGAAGCAATCAAAAATGGTTATCTGAACCATTACTTTTTTATTCACAAAAAGACAGCCAGCATTTTTATTTACGACACAGCTATGGCTATCGCGGTAGTAGGATTGTGCTTTTTCATGGTTAATCTGTTTGGGATACAAGGTGGTGCTATGGCCACTGCTGTTGCTCTGGCGGCAGGTATTGGTGGTATTGTATTGTGGCTGGTGCTCAGTGCCCGAGTCTGTTTGCCGTATATCAATATACTGAAAACGGTGTTTGCTGTGACGGTGATGTTTTTACTGGTTGACAAGGTGTCAGCGGCAACTGCTGTTACTGCACTGGCGCTGAAAATATTTGTTGGCGCGCTGTCGTACACTGCACTTATGCTGCTGATGTTCAGACAAGATATCAGCGGCCTGATACGGCTTCGTCATTCTGCGGGTTAATATGCCAGATATTTTTCAGCGTAATATGCTAATGCCTGCTCCGCAGCTCAGTTTACTGGTATTGGCGCTGGCGATAATCGCCTTGTTCAGTTTATCGGGTAATGTGTTGTACCTGTTTGGTATTTCTTATGACTCTCCCGGTGGCAGCCCACTGCAAAAGATCCACCCGTCAAGCTACCTGTTATTGTTAAGCATGATGATCTGGGCTTTGTACCGAGGTGGCATACAGCAATTGTATTCGCTTACGTTGCTGCGCAGCCACTTCTTGCTACTTGCCGCTGCAGTTTGCTTGTTACTGCAGGATATTTTGCTCGGCCGGCCTTTGTCTTCGGCTATTGTAAGTTATGTTAGCGCAGCACTTTTTGTCATGCTGTTAAAAGCACAAAGCCTGAAACGTTTGTTACAGCTTAAACAGATATTACTGTTGTTGTTGTTCGCCAATGCGGCGGTTGGCGTATATGAATATTTAACCGGCGGGTTGATTGCGCCTCTGGTACTGACCGATATCAGCAGTGGTGACGTCATAGATACATCTCACTGGGGGCAGGTGCGTTCTGCCGGACTTATGGGACATCCACTAACAAGTACCATGTTAAGCGGGTTCTTTCTGGTGTGTTTTGGCGCGCGCTTTCTGTTTGCCAGAGTGTCGTTAGGGGAAAGCTTAACCGCAGTAATGTTGTTAGTTGCGTTGCCACTTTTCGGCGGTCGCGGCTCTATTCTGGCTTTTCTGCTAGTGCTATTGTTGATGCTTAGTATCAAAGGTGCGCAAAGCCTGCAGCGCCGCGCTATGTCGCGAAATGCTTTGTTGTATTTGTTATCCTCGCTACTGCTACTGCCTTTACTGTTGTATGCGGCTTATTTAGCCGGTTTACTGGATCCGGTACTTAGCAGAATGGAGGATGACCAGGGCAGTGCGTCAACCCGGCTTATTGCCATTGAAATAATGCTTGATACCCCGCTTATAAACATACTGCTTGGCGATATAGACCGTAGTTTAGCCGCTAAGGTACTGCTGTACGGTTCGCGCTACGGTATTGAAATTGGCTGGATAGCACTGACGCTTACTTACGGGGCGTTGTTGTCCGGTTTTCTGCTGTACGCACTTTATCTGAATCTTAGTCATTTATATCGCAAGCTATCAGCGTTGCTTATTTTCCCGTGGCTATATGCTGTTATCGCATGGAGCTCCGGCACTGGGATATCTGGCAAAACCATTATGTTAAGTGCAGCATTAATAATGACATTGTTGCTGTTTGCCGAAGAGCATGATGTCCGCCACGGTGCAATTACCGGCTGACGCTATAGCACGCCAAGCTGAACAAAATGTGAACATAATGTTGAATAAAGTATTAATTACGAGTGAAAAATTATAACCCAACAGGTTATAAATGTTCGTTTGTCACTGTTGCTGTGGACGCAGTAGTTTAGTAGCGATGCAGAATATCCGAGGTGTGCATAGCTGCAGTCCGGCCCGGCACCCCCCATATTCTGTGAAGCTGAACTAATGCGGAGCAGAAACCATGACTAACTCAATATTCCGTTATGAGCATTCGGGCTCATCAGTAGTATACCGGTTAATCGATCTGATGATTCTGGTAGCCGTATTTCTTAGCTGCTTGTATGTGTACCAGGTGCCTTTTGACAAAGAATACCTGCTGTTACTCAGTGCCTCTTTGGCTATCTACTCTTATCTGGCTGAATCGGTGCAGTTGTACCGCTCGTGGCGCGCGGGCCGGTTTTCACGCATGCTGGTGCATGTCGCCGTTATTCATACGGTGTCATTCTTACTGATCGTCGCCGGGCTATTCCTGTTAAAAGAAGCAGAAACATTCTCCCGACTGGTGTTAAGTACGTCTTATGTAGCAGGTTTATCTGTGCTGATCCTGTGGCGCCTGGTTGCCCGCGCGATAAAAACCTGGCGCCGCAAACGTGGTTTGAGCCTGCAACAGGTGGCGATTATAGGGCTGACGCCATCAGGTATCGCGCTGCGCGAAGAAATGGCTCAGCACATTGAGTTAGGTTTTAACTGCATTGGCTTTTATGATGACCGGACACCTGAAAGGCTTGAAGACATGCCAACAGAAGCACTGCTCGGTGATGTAGAAGCTGCGGTAAAGATGGCGCGGCGGGGCAAAATTGCCAAGTTGTATATCTGCTTGCCGATGATGGCAGAAAAACGCATAGCAGATATTATCAGCCGGCTTGGAGACACGACAGTTGATGTGTTGATGGTGCCGGAATTTCTGCTGAAAAACCTGATGCATGCCCGTATCGGTAATGTCGGTAACATCGATACGCTGAGTGTGTTTGAATCTCCTATGTTTGGTTTTCAGAGTTTTTACAAACGCAGTTTTGACTTATTGTTTAGCAGCACTGTGTTGTTATTAATATCTCCGCTTTTAATCCTGATTGCACTGGCTGTTAAGCTTACGTCAAGCGGGCCTGTGTTATTCCGTCAGGACAGATATGGTCTGGATGGAAAAAAAATAGGTGTCTATAAGTTTCGTTCGATGAAAGTGATGGAAAACGGCGGCGCTGTAATACAGGCCAAACGTAATGACAAGCGTATTACGCCGGTCGGAGCGTTTTTACGCCGGACGTCATTGGATGAGTTACCGCAGTTTTTCAATGTGCTACTGGGCGAAATGTCAGTTGTTGGCCCAAGGCCACATGCCGTTGCGCATAACGAAGAGTACCGTAAACAAGTCGCCTTTTATATGTTGCGGCATAAAGTCAGACCCGGTATTACCGGTTGGGCGCAGATAAACGGCTGGCGTGGTGAAACGGACACGCTGGAAAAAATGGAAATGCGGGTGAAATACGATCTGGACTATATCCGAAACTGGTCGCTGCTGTTTGATGTCAGCATCGTATTTAAAACGGTATTTAAAGGCTTTGTTGATAAAAATGCCTACTAACAGGATACGTTAATGTCTCAACACTCTGGATTATGCCAGCCGCTGCTGGCATTACTATTTCTCAATAGTATACCGCTGTCAGCACAACAGCTGATGACAACGCCGATTAAAACAGCTTCGGGAGTCGATTTTACCCCGCAGCTGGATTTTGAAATGCGTCATGATGACAATATTGCCAATACCGCAGCTAACGAGCAAAGCAGCTGGATATCCATACTGACACCTGAGCTTAGCGCGCAGCTGCTGTCCGGCCCGAATCAGTACCGGGCTCTGGTTAAACTGGTCTCGGGTAGTTACTTAAGCAGTAAAGATGATAATTATCTCGATTGGCAGGCTCAGACATCAGCATTGCTTGAGCTGTCAAGTCGCCACCGTTTTGATATTTCAGCAAGTTATGCTGGTGCACATGAAGCCCGTGGTACCGGCATTACTGAAGGACAGGGTAATCAATTGAGCGAACCGGCAGAGCTACGTAATTTTCGCCTGAACGGTGCCTATGAATATGGCACCCGGAGTGGTCGTGCGCAATGGCGTCTGTTTGCCGGTTATTATGATAAACAGTATCAGAACTATGAAGATCTGACGCAGTTCAGAAATTACGACAGTACCAAAGTCGGGACAGAGCTATTTTATAATACCGGTGCCAGTACACATTTACTGGCCGAAGTGAATCAGGTGTATACCCGTTATGACCTGACCGACGTCACTGGCAGCCGGGACAGCGATACAACCAACTACCGCATCGGTGGGCGCTGGCAGCCAAGCGAGCTGACGGCGGCAGAGCTTCGGGTTGGCTATCAGAACCGGCAGTTTGACAACCCGCTACGACAGGACTTTTCCGGTGTCGCCTGGGACATGACATTGCAGTGGGCACCGCTGAGTTACTCGCGTTTTAATTTAAGCACCGGGCGTCAATCAAAAGAGCCTGACACGCAAGGTGATTTCGTCAAAGAAACCCATTACAGCCTGTTCTGGACCCACAATTGGCAGCCCCTATTCAGCACCCGCGCTGGTATCAAAAGGGTAGAGGATGAATATACCGGTTTTGACCGCAGCGACACGCTAATGCGCTATCAACTCAGCGCTCACTATTCTGTTATGCCACAGTTACTGCTGGGTGCCGGGGTTGTGTTACACCGCAACGACTCTACCCAGGACAATATCCGTTTTGATAAAAATGAAGTGTTTGTCAATCTGCAGTTAGCGTTATAAGGATCACTATGACGAAATACGTAATCGCCATATTGTTATGTTTGTTTGCCTGGCAAACCAAGGCGCAAGAGCAATATCTGCTTGGACCGGGGGATGTCATTATCATCAAGGTATATGGTCAGGAAGATCTGGAATTGCAAACCCGCCTGACAGACAGCGGCACCATTAATTATCCGTTCCTGGGTGAGTTACAGCTTACAGGCATGAGTATCAAGCAGGTTGAAAATGTGATTTATCAGGGCCTTAAAGGTGATTATCTGGTAGAACCCAATGTGTTTGTCGGCATGGTGGAATACCGGCCATTCTATATCCATGGTGAAGTCAAACTACCCGGTGGTTACCCCTATCAGCCAGGCATGACGGTAAACCAGGCTATAGCTCTGGCAGGGGGCCTGACCGAGCGGGCATCACGCGACAAGATCCTCATCTCCCGTGAAGGCCAAAAGAACCAGCACGAAAATGGCAACCTGAACAGCCGCATCCTGGCCGGCGATACCATCACTATTGAACAGAGATTTTTCTGATTATGGCCGTAAATTCTACCAACACTCCGCTGACATCAGGCGAACAGCTGGTTGACCTGAGTAAACTTTTTGCAGCGATAGGCCGCTACAAGTGGCGCATTATTTTGCTCGCCATCGTTAGCGCAGTTTGCGCAGCACTGATTGCGCAGAATATGACACCCATTTACCGCTCTACAGCCACTTTGTTGATTGAGGCTCAGGCTGCACGGGCAATAAAAATTGAAGAGGTGTATGGCTTTAACTCTTCTCAGGAAGAGTATTACCTGACCCAATTCGAAATTTTAAAGTCCCGCTCTATCGCCGAACGGGTATATGATGAGCTGAGCTTAGCCGGTCATCCGGCATTGCAGAGTAAGCCCACCTTGTATCGTCAGGCGATGAACTTTGTTAAAACACAGCTGGGTATTAAAGAAGAGGTTGTTGCGGACAGCGAGCTTAGCAGTGCACTGACGCGTAAACGCCGGCTTGACGGTTTTAGCCGCAGCATTCAGATCAGCCCGGTGCGCAAAACACAGCTGGTTAATCTCAGCTTTCAATCTTCAGATCCGCGCCTGGCACAGTCGGTTGCCAATGCCATTGGTGAAGCTTATATCGCCAGTCAGCTTGATGCCCGGTTAGGGATAACACAAAAAGCAAACAGCTGGCTAGGCGGCCGGCTGGGTGAGCTACGTGAGCGACTGGAGCAGTCAGAAGCCAGGCTGGAGGCATTTCGCGCTGAGCATAACCTGGTCGATGTTGAAGGGGTGACGGCATTAGATGCCAGAGAGCTGGAACGCCTGAATGAAGAGCTTACCGATGCGCGCTCAAAGAAAACCAAAGCCGAAGGCTTTCTTGCCCTGGTCAGGCAGTTTGACCAACATGATATTGCCGGCTTAGAAAGCTTGCCTGAGATAACGTCGCACCCGTCGGTACAGAATGTAAAGCGTGAAGTGATGGCGGTCGAGCGTAAGTTCTCGGAGCTGAGCAAAGTATATGGGCCCAAACATCCCAAGATGATTGCGGTTCAGGCCGAGTTGTTAACAGTAAACAACAGCTTACGTCAGCAGATCGGCCGTTTGATCGAGGGGATTGAAAAAGAGGCCCAAAGCGCAGCACGCCGGCTGGCGGCTCTGGAGCAGCAATTCAACCGCACTAAAACGGCGTTTTCAAGCTTAGGGTCGGTTGAGTCAGATTACCGCAGGTTGCAGCGTGAGGTTGAAACCAATCAGCTGTTGTTCGAAAGCTTTTTTGCCCGGCAAAAAGAGACTGAGGTCACCGGTGATTTTGATGCGCCGATAGCCCGCTTTACCGATAGAGCAGTGCTGCCGTCGGAACCGGTTAAACCGAATAAAAAGATGATTGTCATGCTGACGTTCGTCAGCACCCTGTTGCTTGGCACAGTCTTGGCGCTGTTACAGGATGCGTTTAACGACACGATTAAAAACACCGCTGACGCTGAGCAGGAACTGGCGCAATGCGCGCTGGGGCATTTACCCAGAAGCAAGAAAAAGAAAAACGAGCAACTGCGCAGCCTGGCATATTTTGATCCGAAGCAGCGCCGTTACAGTGAGGCTGTACGTAATATTCGTACAGCAATGTCCTTAATGGCCCTTGATAAACCGCTGCAAGTGATTGAGGTCACCTCATCTGTACCGCAAGAGGGTAAAACCACTGTCAGTATGAACCTGGCTTTTGCTTACGCCGCGCTTGAACGGGTGCTGCTGATTGACGCTGACTTGCGTAAACCGGCCGTTGGCGCGCGTTGCAAACTGCCAAGCTATCAGCCTGGCCTGGCGAATGTGCTGGCTAAGACTGCCTCACTGGAAGAATGTATCGTTAAAGATGTGCAGGACGGAGTCGATGTGATGCCAGCCGGCGCAGTGCCGCTGAATCCGATGGAGCTGTTAGCCGGTTCCGGTATGCAAAGCTTGCTACAGCAGTTAAAAGGCCAGTACGACAAAATCATCATAGACACGGCGCCGGTGCAGGCGGTAAGCGATCCTCTGCTACTGGCACCGCTGGCAGATGCTGTTGTGCTGGTGGTTAAAGCCGAGCGCACACGCATTCCTGTGATTAAACATACATTAGGTCAGCTGCATCAGGCGCATGCCCGAATGTATGGCGTGGTGCTCAATCAGGTTAAAAGTGACAAAGCGGAGCCTTACTATGGCAATTACGGCGCTTAAAGGCTCAATCTAATGTTTGATTTACATAACCATATTTTGCCGGGAATAGATGATGGCAGCCGTGATATGGCCGAGTCGCTGCAGTTACTGCGCCTTGCCGCAGAGCAGGGGATAAGTCATATGCTTGCCACTCCCCATATTAACCCGGGCCGTTACGATAACAGTGCTGCTGGCATCAAGCACGCCCTGGACTGCTTACGTCAGGCTGCCAGTGAGCAACATATCAACATCAGTGTTGCAGCTGCAGCTGAAGTGCGTATCAGCAGTGAAATGCTGCCGCTGGTTGAACAGGGCAAGTTACCGTTTATCGGGCAGTATCAGGGACGAAATATCGTGCTGCTGGAGTTGCCGCACAGCCATGTTCCACCCGGTAGTGATAAGTTACTGGCCTGGCTTGGCCGGAAAAATATCAGCGTGATGCTGGCGCATCCGGAGCGCAACCGCGATTTGCTGGCTGAACCGGAGCGAATTAAGCCGTTTATGAAAGCCGGTTGTTTGTTTCAGCTAACGGCTGGTGCGCTTGACGGCGATATGGGGCCGGACGTTATGGCGCTGGCCCGGCACTGGTTAACACAAGGGTTGTATCACATCATTGCCAGTGACACGCATTCGGTTAAACGCCGGCCCCCGAAACTTGGGCAGGCATTTGAGTATGTGAAACAGGTTCAGGGGGAAGAACAGGCGCACCGGCTTTGCGTTAGCAATCCGGCCGAGCTGTCTGCGCCTGTATTCGAACGCGGCATGTTACTGAGTTAAAAAAAAGTATCAACACTCTGCAACAGGTTGTAGTTATCATCTACCAGCCATAAGCTGCGCCATTTATCAAAGGTCAGGCATGGATGTGATGTGCTGAGCAGCACAATATCGCCAATATGGGGCTGGATAGTGCCGCTGTAGCGCCAGAACGCATGCTGATCCATTACTTTTATCGTCTCGCAGCCCTTAGGTTTGTCGCTTAGCAACTTACCATCGCGGTAAACCGCAATCGCCTGCGGCAAGCCTGCGTCAAAGGCCGCGTCACGTTTACCAAAGCCGAGCACGGCCAGCCCCGGTTCCGGTAGAGACTGCACATAAGCCGCCAACTCCAGCGCACTGGATAAACTGTCACCCAGACGACAGGCAAGATGACTGCGCGACATCAGCTGTTGCTGCGCCTGTTCGTATATGCCTTTGTCATGGCTGATATAACAGCCCGGGCGAAGCACGATACGCATAGTATCGGGTAAAGTAGCTTTGTTAAGTTCAGTGGCAACAATGTCATACCAGACTGAGCCTGCGCCGCTTATCAGCGGTTGCTGGTATTTAAGCAGCTGTTGTCTGGTCAGCGCTTTCGCCAGCGCGGCAGCACGCTGTACAAACTGGCGCACATCGCGCTCGGTATCATCACTTTTTATTACGCCCTCGTAGAATTCGATACCTGCCAGGCTTAAGCCGGGCAGGGTAGCAATATGTTGTGCCAGCTCCGTTGCCTGCTGATTAGTCCGGCAACCGCAGCGACCACCGGGTACACCAAGCTCAATCAGTACCGGTAAAGTAAGTTTTTCGGCGGCAAAAAAAGCTGACAACGCGCTGGCATTGGCATGACTGTCAACACAGACATAAATATTACATCCCCTGCCAACAACCGCTGCCACCAACGCCATATTGGCGCGACCAATCAACTGATTGGCCAGAATGATTTGCTGCGCACCGGCCTGGGCGGCAACTTGTGCCTGATAAGCCGTAGCGACTGTGATACCCCAGGCGCCACTGGCCAGTTGCTGCTGGAACAGCCAGGGCGTCATGCTGGTTTTACCATGTGGAGCAAGCGACACGCCACAGCTATTGGCAAAGCGTTGCATCCATTGCAAATTATGCTCAACGGCAGACTGCTTAAGCACAGCCGCTGGCAGGCAGATATCCTGCTGCAGTAAATTCAGTTGCCGGTTTAATTGCTGCGGTGCTGCAGCTTTATGCCCAGAATTTTGGTACTTCATAACATCTCGCTATTAACTAATTGCTATCCAGATTGAAGTGTAACCAGTAAATTGCTGTAAATAAGCGATATTAATGTTTACTTTTGCATCAGCATGGTACAAAGTATCTTTTATGTCTAGAGAAATGTTACTTTAGCAAAAGTTACTCTGTAACACCATTGCTAAAGGTTTCAGCCCGGCGGAAAAAGTAATGAGTTACGAAATAGATGTGTTGTCACGCATTTCTGAACGTTTTGTCGAAATGAGTGAATCGGAACAAAGGGTAGCGCAGCTGATCCTGGACAATGTCAAAGCTGCAACCGAGATGAGTATCGCTAAACTGTCGGAGCAGGCCGGTGTAAGTCAGGCAACAGTTACGCGTTTTGCCCGCACCGTTGACTGTAAAGACGTGCGTCAGCTTAAAGTGAAGCTGGCGCAATCGCTGGCTGTCGGCCAGCGCTTTGTTGAAGAAACACCCGATCTTGACGGTATTCAGGGTGTGTACGAAGCAATAAAAAACACGCTGGACCTGAGCCGCAAATTGCTGGTAGAGGCCGATATCAAACTGGCAGTCAGTTATCTGCAAGGCGCCAGAATGATTTTTTGTATCGGCATGGGCGGCGGCTCTTCTATCGGATCACAGGAACTGCAGTACCGACTGTTTCGTTTTGGTATGCCGGTGTGCAGTTATCAGGATGGTTTACTTACCCGAATGGCCGCTGCTGCAGTTGAACCTCAGGATGTCCTTGTTGCCATTTCTCTGACCGGTAACACAGCAGAAATCATTGACTCTGCAGCCATAGCGCGCCAATACGGTGCCAAAGTTATTGCCATTACCAAACCCAGCTCAGCACTTGCTGCCAATGCCGACATCGTGCTGGGTCTGCAGGCACCGGAAACCGACTTTATCTATAAGCCATCGGCTTCACGCTACGCCATGCTGGCGATTATCGATGTGCTGGCGACCGAAGTTGCTAAACAGAATAAGCGTAAATCACGCGACAAATTGCGCCGTGTCAAGCTATCGCTGGATAGCCATCGCGGTGGTGACGAGCGTCAGCCGCTTGGAGACTAAACCGTTATGACGATAAAACGCTATGGTATCGATGAAAGTACCGGTACCGGTGGCCAAAAGCTGCCCTTTGCCAAAGCTGTAGAAGCCGCTGGCTGGCTGTATGTGTCAGGCCAGACACCCATGCGAAATGGTGAGGTCGTTGAGGGCGGTATTGTTGAGCAGTCGGAACTGGCACTGCAAAACTGCATAGACATTATGCAGCAGGCTGGCTATCAGTTGGCGGATGTTGTGCACGTAAAAGTGTATCTGACAGATGCGCGTTACTTTGCAAGTTTTAACCAGGTATTCCGCCGGGTGTTTGCTGAGGCGCCACCTGCCAGGATTTGTGCGGTGGCTGACCTGGTGGTCGACTGTAAAGTTGAGGTTGATTTGACCTGTTACCGCGCTGATCGCTGCTGATATGAACGGCACACTGTTTCTGCTTGGTTTTGGTCTGTATCTGTTGCTGATGATTACCATCAGTTATCTGGTATCACGCAGGCAAAGCAGCAGTGAAGATTTTTTGCTGGCCGGACGTAAAGTGTCCGGCACGCTGACACTGGGAACCACTGTCGCGACGATGATTGGTACCGGCACCAGTATGGGAGCTGTAGGCTATGCCTATCAGCATGGTTGGGGAGGCATTTTGTATGGTATCGGCGGTGCCGTTGGTATTTTACTGACAGCCTGGCTGTTTGCACCGCTGCGGCAATTGCGTTTTATGACAATGAGCGAAGAGCTGTGTTACTACGTTGGTGCCAACCAATGGGTAAAGCATTGCAGTGCGGTGCTTATCTTCCTGGCGTCACTGGGCTGGCTCGGCGCGCATATTATTGGTGGCGCCCTCTATTTATCCTGGGCCACGGGCATAAACTTACTGCATTCCAAATTACTGATCGCAGGTGCCTTTACTCTGTACGTTATGATAGGTGGTTATAAGGCGGTGGTTTGGACCGACAGTCTGATGGCTGTGCTGCTGTTTTGTGGATTTATTGTGATGAGTGCCGCTGCGGTGCATATTAGTGGTGGTATAGCACCACTTGCTGGTTTGGTCACTGAAGCGCTGCATTCCGGTCAGATGAAAAGCCTGCCGTTGCTGCCGGCTATTTCTCTGGCGGTGGTCGTGGCAGTGGGCGTGATGGCGACACCGTCATTTCGGCAACGTATTTATGCTGCACGCAGCGTCAATACGGTCAGGCGTTCGTTTTTGCTGTCAGGCGGTTTATATCTGTTATTTGCCTCTTTACCGGCCGTCATTGGTATTACCGCATTTTCACTGGCACCCGAGCTGGATAATCACCAGTTTGCCTTCAGTACGGTGGCCGTTATGTTGCTGCCAGCCGCTTTGGCAATGCTGGTGTTGCTGGCTGGCCTGTCGGCTACGTTATCCTCTGCCAGTTCAGATGCTATTGCTGCCGTGTCGGTACTGATCCGCGATTTATACCAGGCAGTAACGGGGCAGATGCCGCCGGTTAATAAAGCCGTGCGCTACGCCAGACTGGCTGTGCTAGTAGTGTCAGGCTGCGCATTACTGCTGGCTCTGCTATCCGATGATTTAATCAGCTACATCAGCAACATGATCGCGACGCTGATTGCCGGTATGTTTGTTGTCGCTGTACTTGGCCGGTTTTGGCAGCGGCTTAACTGGCAGGGCGCATTGGCGGCGATGCTGACAGCTGTATTTACCTCGCTGTTGCTGTTAAGCCAACCGCTCTGGCTTGCACTGTGGGGAAACCCCTGTATTCCGGCTGTCAGCTGTGCTTTTTTTGCAGCAGTGCTAGTCAGCTTGCTGACGCCGGCATCCGCAGTAAGCCGGGATCTGGCATTACAACGTATTACGGCGCAGCGGGAGCTAAACCCTGTTGTGCAGCAAGAGCAAAACGGACGCCCTGTCACGCTGGAACAGCGGTACTGAATTCAATGAGGGTTTATGCGTATTTTTACTGCCTCGCTGGCAACTGAAACCAACACGTTCTCGCCGATGTATACCGATGTGCATAGCTTCTATCAGAGCTTTTATGCGCCACCAGGCCAACATCCGGACACACCTACGTTATGCAGTGCACCACTGATTGCTTGCCGTGAATACGCCAGCAGCAATGCCAGTATTGAAGTAATAGAAGGCAGTTGCAGTTGGGCTGAGCCAGGCGGCTTGCTGAACCGGCAGTCTTATGAGCAGTTACGCGATGAAATTTTGCTGCAATTGCGTCAGGCTATGCCGGTGCAGGCGGTACTGCTTGGCTTGCACGGTGCTATGGTGGCGCAGGGGTATGACGACTGTGAGGGTGACTTACTAACGCGGGTACGTGAAATAACCGGGCCAGATGTGTTTATTGGTGCCACGTTAGACCCTCATAGCCACCTGACACCTGACCGGCTCAAAGCGTCTGATGTGCTCATAGCATTTAAAGAGTTCCCGCATCTGGATTTTATGCAGTGCGCGCGTGATTTGGTGCGCCTGGCGGTGGCAGCAGTGCAGCGTGAGGTTAAGCCCAGCATGAGCAGTTTCGATTGCCGGATGATAGATGTATTGCCAACCAGCCATGAGCCGATGAAATCCTTTATCACGAAGATCCGTCAGTTAGAGCAACAACCGTCAGTGCTGTCGATTTCGGTTATTCATGGTTTTATGGCGGGGGACGTGCCATATATGGGCACGCAATTGTTGGTCGTCACTGATAACAAACCTGAACTCGGGCAGCAACTGGCAAAACAGCTTGGGTTGGAACTGTTTTCTTTCCGCGGACGCACTTTACCGCGGTTTGACAGCATAGAAACCGCACTGACGTTAGCCGTACAAAGTAAGGGCACGACTGTGCTGGCCGACGTCTGGGACAACCCGGGTGGCGGTGTAGCAGGGGATGGCACCTTAATTTTGCAGCAGATACTTGCACGTAAACTGACCAATGTAGCTGTTGGGACTATTTGGGATCCTATGGCGGTTAAGTTGTGTTTTGCCGCCGGAGAAGGCGCCCGGATAAGCTTACGTTTCGGTGGTAAAAGTTGTGCCACTGCTGGCGAGCCAATAGACAAAGTAGTGCAGGTTGTCCGGCTTAAAGCCAATGCTGAGCAGCAGTTTGCCGACAGCAGTGTGCCTATGGGTGACTGTGCATTGATTAAATTTGATGGTATCGACGTTATTCTGAATACCAACCGCTGTCAGTCGTTTGACCCCAGCCTGTTCAGAGCCCTGGGTATTGCGCCGGAAGAGCGCAGCCTGCTGCTGATCAAGTCGACTAATCATTTTTATCAGGGCTTTGCGCCGCTGGCGGCGCAGGTACTTTATGTCGATGCCGGGGCGCCATACCCCAGCGATCCTAAGCGTAATGGCTACCGCCACCTGACCAGGCCGATATGGCCCATAGTAGAAGAGCCGTTCGCGCTATAGTGCAATGCGCTCAATGCAGCCACACTGCTGAATGGTGACATACAAAGTCTTTTCGTCACGGCTCAAGGCTACATTCGTCGGTAAGGCATTGTTTAGCCGGTATTCCTGCAACAGGTTGCCGTTTTTATCCAGTTTCGCTACCACGCCTTTGCCGTAACGCGCGATAAAGAGATTCCCCTGGCTGTCGGTGCGCATACCATCAAGGCCATATTCACTGAAGCGGGCAAACAGTGTTTTGTCAGCCAGGCTGTTATCCGGCAGGATCCGAAAACGCCATACTGTTCGCTGCACACTCTCGTTAACGTATAAAAATTGCTGGTCGGGGCTTACAGCAATGCCATTGGTTGTACCCATATCGGCGCGCATTAACTCGCTTTGGCCGTTTCGGCTAATGCGCCATAATTTGCCGCTGTTATCTGCCCAGTTCGGATCGCTGGCAAACAAAGTACCGTTTTGCATAATGGCCAGATCATTAGGCTGGTTCATCGTCTTGTTGTGGCTGAAGGTATCCAGCGTGCCGTTGTGATAACGCAGAATATTGTGGCCGGTATAGTCGGCGATATACATGGCGCCGTTTTCATCAAACACTATGCCGTTGCCGGTGCTGCCAGGGGCTAATGTAATGTAACGACTTGCACTGCCATCAGCACTGACTTTGCCGACGGTACCAGCGGTTGCAAAGTTGACAGCATACAGGTTGCCGGCAGTATCGACAGCCGGACCTTCTACCGCGCCGCTGAAAGTCCCCGCTTTAACCCAGATATGGCTGTGCGGAGTATGTTCGAGTAACTTTTGTAGTGGCCGGTGCAGGGCAATAATTATCTCATGCTGAATGGTCGCGGCCTGTTCAAGCTGCAGTGCGATGCTGTCGCGCTTTGTTTTTAAAAGCGGTTTTTGCTGTTCAATGCTGTTCAGCATTAACTGGCCTGACTGGCTTAATGCTACCAGTTGCTGCATCAGAGAGTTGTAAGGTTTGAGAGTTGCGACATTTGTTGCAAGCAGTCCGTTAGCGGCGGTTTGCCACTTCGCAAGCTGCTCATTAAGCCACTGCTTGTCGACAGCCTGGCGTTGTTCCAACCAAAGCTGCAACCGTTGTTCAAACTGGCGGACAGCGCTTTGCTCGGCTGGTAAGAAATCAGCCAGCAGGTTAAGCGGGGCATCCTGATGATAAATGCCGGTAGCAGACTTTTGATGCAGACGATGATAATAATGCGCGGGTTCAAAAGCCTCACTGACAGTTGCTAAAGCCTGTGAATGTTCACCTGCCAAAGCAGTATACCCCTGTTGCTGTTGCCTTATGTTCTGCAGGCTGAAGTGATTTAACCGCTCATTAAGCCAGCCGAGCCGCTGATACATACTGTCTTCGTCAGTGACATCCTGAGCTGACCATAGTCGCTCAGCAACAGCGAAACCATTCGGCCATAAGCGGATATCGATATTGTCTGGCGTCACCAGCTCGCCCCATAACGCCATTTCGCCACCGAGAATGTGTTGCGTTGTGCTGCCGTCAGTATCATAGGTGTAAGGAACGGGCGCTGCTACCGGTAACTTTTTATCCGCGCGTTGCTGTAGTGCTATTGCAGAACCGTTGACCTGGTAAGGCGCATTACCGACAATCAGCTTACCCTGTAGTGTTTCGCCAAGCGTAAAATCTGCAGTAAGCGGCCCCATCCAGCTATCAATCCGGAAGCTTAGTTTGTCAGCGTTTAAGACAGGTTGCTGTACGAAGGCCGGTGAGCGGCCATCAAACTCCATTAAAGCGTGCACTGTGCCGTCAGTAAGACCGAGCAGGGCCAACTTGCCTGTTATGGCGCTGCCGCGCAGCCGCTCGAAATCAAAATGCCAGGCAGACCAATGGGCAGGCGCTGATAAATCTGGCTGCGGCAGGTTTGCTGGCGCCGGGTCGTTACGGTAGTGAAAGGCGGCAAACTGTGGTTGGTCCAGATAATAGCCGGTCGATAATACGGTATCGTAACCTTCCGCAGCGGCCTGATGCAGCGATTCTACGCCACGCCATGACTGCACCAGCACCGATTTTGGTAAGCTGCCCTGCGTTATTTCATCCCAGCCCATCATAGTGCGGCCAGCCTGTTGCAGTATGCTGTGCAGCCGCTGGTTAAAGTAAGCATGTAACGCAGTAGCGTCAGCCAGCTGATGTTGTTGCATAAACTTTACGATATGAGCCGAGCCAAGCCAATGCTCGCTCAACACTTCATCGCCGCCGATATGCAGATAGGGATCAGGAAATACCGTTGTTACTTCCGTGATCAGTTCAGTCAGAAAGTCATAAACGGCTTCATTCGTTGGGTCCAACACGGCCGGATGCACTCCCCAGTGTTTTTCGGGTTGTTTCGGCCCGGGTTGGCTCATCAGTTCAGGATAAGCAATACCGAGAGCGGTCGTATGGCCCGGCAGGTCAATTTCCGGTACGACGCGGATGCCACGCTCCGCGGCATACTGTACCAACTGCCGTAACTGTTGCTGTGTGTAGTAGCCTTGTTTGCCTCCCAGCTGGTGTAACCTGGGAAAACGCTTTGACTCAAAACGCCAACCCTGGTCATCAGTCAGATGCAGGTGCAGCACATTCAATTTCACCGCCGCCATAATGTCCAGCTGGCGCAGCAAAGTTGGAAAAGGCAAAAAGCGCCGGGCCGGATCCAGTAACACGCCACGCCAGCTAAACCGCGGCGCATCATACAGCTGTAATGCAGGGGCTTTGCCATTTTTCTCCAGCTGTAATAGCGTTTCCAGACCGCGCAAAACACCGATTTCTGTTGTGGCGTCAAGTTCAATTTCGTGCTGGCTGATACGCAACTGATACTGCTCGTTCATCTGCACAACCGGTATATTGCTTTGGCGGGCGTCAGTGACTGTAATGCGCAAGGTTTGTTGTGGCGTGTCGGCAATATCGACGCCGGTTTGCAGAGCTAAGCGCTGAACAAACCGCTCTGTTGCCTGATTAAGCAAAATGTTGTCCGAGGCGTCGATATTAAAGCCAGAGCTGAAATCAAATTCTCCCTGCTGTAACACCAGTCTGGTCGGCACCGGTAGTAAATTAGGAGGCTCTGAAGCAGAAACCGTACTTATTAACAGCAATATAGAACAGCAGATAAATCGCATAAACAGCCAGCTTGAATTGTTACTTGGTAACATATTAATAAGCAATAAACGATAGGATGTCTATAATTCAATGCTATATGAAGGGATTTTTTGCACAATTTCTGTTTACTTTTTAATCTTGATGGTACAAAGTAACATTTAAGTGCGGTGGGCTTGGTAGTGCTACCGGCTTAATCCAGGAAGAACGAGACAAGTATACAGTGGCTTAGCCGGTAGTTGCGCTGCCGACAGAGCTAAACGGATTAAAACAAGAACAGAAGAGAAAAACATCATGTCTGAATTACTCAGCGATAGCGTTACCTGCGGTAAAAAACGGGCCAGGCTCAGTCTGGCTATTTCGGCTGCGTTACTGGGTCTTAGCCCTTTTGCTGCAACAGCACAGACGTCGCCACAAAATGACAGCGATGTCATTGCGAAGAATAGCGAACAACCTGTAGAGGTTATTGAAGTAAAAGGTATAAGAGGCAGTATCCAATCGGCGCAGGAACTTAAACGCTACGCTGACACAGTAAAAGATGTGATCACCGCCACAGATATCGGTGCTTTACCGGATAAATCAGTGACTGAAGCACTGCAACGTGTACCTGGTGTGACGATTGAGCGCTTTGCTTCATCTGACGATCCTAAACATTATGCCGATGAAGGCACCGGCGTGCTGGTGCGTGGCCTTGATCGTGTGCGCTCCGAGGTAAACGGCCGAGACGCCTTTAGCGCTAATCCTTGGGGTGGTTTAAGCTATGAAGATTTTCCCGCTGAGTTACTCGGTGCGGTAGAGGTTGTGAAGAATCAGACCGCGGATCTTATCTCCGGTGGTATTGCCGGCACAGTCAACCTGATCACGCGCAAGCCATTTGATTCACCGGAACGTTTGATAGCCTTTAGCGCTAAAGCTAATTACGGTGATTTTCGCGAAGAAATCACACCGTCTTTCTCGGCGCTGTTTTCAGACAGCTGGGAAACAAAAGCCGGTAAGTTTGGCTTTTTAATCGCCGGCTCAAGGTCTGAATACAAATCGCGTGGTGATGGCGTAGGGCTGGGTAACTTCCACTCCCGTGGCGACGCTTTTATTCCTACGCTGGACCAGTGGGGCGGAATAACGGGGGTTGACCCAAGTTCACCGGTCGACGGTCCGGCCTTGCCCGGCCAGCCCGCAGGCAGTGTCTGGCATGTTCCGGTGGCCATTCATATGAGTACAGCAGACAACGATCGTGAACGCACTGGCTTTACTACGTCGCTGCAGTGGGCTAACACCGATAATACTATCATCGCGACGTTGGAACATATCAACTCAGACGCATCTCTGGAATGGAATGAGCGGCAGATTGGTCAGGCAGCGCAGGGCTTTCGTGGTTTTATGGGCTCGTCACAGAACTGGACGGAAGATCTGGAAAATGGCTATCCACTGACAACCGACAACGGCTTTGTTACCTCAGGTATAGCGCTTGGTGTCAGCCCGGAAACACCGTTTTTCTATCGTAGCCGCTGGAATTATAACGAAAACACCGTTAAAGACACCTCATTTAACCTGAAGTTAAAACCGAGCGATCGTTTAACGCTGGTGCTTGATTATCAGCATATTGATTCAGAAAAAATCGTACACAACTACAGTATGTCCGGTCAAACCCGTGGTAACCATGTACACGTGGTGTCGCCTTATTTCCTTGATATGCGTGGTGAGCGTCCGACGGTTGAATTTCTGAGTGACAATATTCTTACCGCTGGCTGGTCGCCTAATGAAGACTGGAACGGTCCTGTGCCTAAT
Organism: Rheinheimera aquimaris; assembly: GCF_020531985.1. GTDB lineage: Bacteria > Pseudomonadota > Gammaproteobacteria > Enterobacterales > Alteromonadaceae > Alishewanella > Alishewanella aquimaris. The sequence goes on from NZ_JAJAVQ010000001.1 coordinate 243,185, forward strand.
GTGTTTTTGGGCAGCGGCATGGAGCAGGAAGAACACAATACGGCTAAAGCCGACAGTTATAAATTCGATGTTACTTATGAGCTGGACGGCGCTTTTACTGCCATTAAAACCGGTTTTTACTACAGTGACAAAGATCTCACTGTTCGTGATACCGCTTATGAAGGTTGGTCTGCTATCGGTACTCCATGGGACATGAACGATCGTAATGCCGCAGCAGCAGTAAACCGGCCGGAGCTATTTGAACGGGTAGATTTTTCTGATTACTACAATGGTAAGGTGCTGCAGGGTAATGTGAATAACTTCCTGTTTCCGAAGATGGATCTGGTAAGGAATTATGCTGAATCATTACGTCAGGGCTGTCGTGACGGCTGGCATAATGCCACCAGCAGTGCTGCCAATAATGGTGTTTGTACCGGCACCTATGTGCCTTATGCCGACAAACCTAATCGTGTTGAAGGGCCTTTTGCCGCGCATAATATCAGTTCTTCAAATGAACAACGTACAGAGTTTTATCTGCGTGCAGACTTTGAGCTGGTGAATCAGGATATTCCGGTTAAAGGTAATCTGGGTTTGCGTTATGTCAGTTATGAGCTGGAGTCTACCGGTGCTTTTGTTCAGCCGCAAATTACCCGACGCGGAGAGCCAGGAACATCGCTCAATGCAGTAATGCAGCAACCGGAGTATCTGCGCTATTACAACCTGGCTAGCGGTGAGTCAGAGTTGAGTACCGTTGAGGGCACCGATTACGACACTATACTACCCAGTTTCAACGTTAACTTTGGCCTTACCGATGAAATCGTGGCGCGCTTTGGTATCTCTAAAGGTTTATATTATCCAAGCCTGGTTGATGCGCGTAATATCAGCTTGCTGGACCTGGATTATACCCGCCGTCTGCAAACACCTGGTGCAGACTACGACGAAGAGACTAACCCGGTGGTTGGTATCGATGATATCGAAGTTACAGCACTGGCCGGTAACCCTTACCTTGAGCCGGAGGAGTCAGTAAATGCTGATCTGAGTGTCGAGTGGTACTTTGCGCCGGCAGGTTATGTTACCGCAGGTCTGTTTCATAAGAAGCTGGATAACATTATTCGTAACCGACAGTTTAATCTGGACGTAACATACAACGGCGAAGAATATGATGTGTCAGCCTATGGCCCGGCTAATACCGGCTCAGGCACTATCCGCGGCGTGGAGTTATCTTACTCGCAGTTCTACGACATGTTGCCCGGAGCCTGGAGTGGTTTGGGCTTACAGTTTAACTTCACATACATCGATCAGAGCGGCCTGGAAGACCCGAACGAGATCTCGGAAGGCACGTTAGGCTTTGACGAAAATGGTAACCCGATAGCGGATAACCGCAACACTTTCCGTGTGTTCAGTGGTTTACCACTGCAAGGTTACTCTGATAAAAATATGAATATCGTCGGTATGTACGAGTACGACAAAATCTCCTTCCGTCTGGCTTACACCTGGCGCTCGGAATACCTGTTAACGCTGCGCGAGTCTGAAGAATATGTTCCGGCCTTCGCTAAAGCATCGGGTATGATGGATGCCAGCCTGTATTACTCCATTAATGACAACTGGAAAGTTGGTATCGAAGGCAGCAACCTGCTGAATACCGAAACTAAAACTCAGTATCAGATGAATCAGGCCGGCGTAAGAACAGATGCATTAAACTTCACGACTGACCGTCGCTATGCGTTAAGCGTGCGCGGTGTGTTCTGATCGTTGTTTGCTGTTCTGATAAAACGCGCAGTGCTGATACTGCGCGTTTTTTTATCAGCGCAAACTGTTATTTTTGTTAGTTAGCCCGTGCCCCAGCAAAGAAAAATACTGTAGCCAAATGGCTGCGAGAATATCAGTCAGTGCGTCATCGGGGTATATACCATGCGCGGCGGCGTCACTTTTTAGCGTACCTGACACCAAAAAGCTGTTTTTCAAAGGCTGCATCTGTAACACCTTTTCAAAGGCTCGCGCGGCCATTTCCTCTGGCCGAGCCAGATAAAACCGGTTCATTTTTGAGTCGAGTTGCCGGCAGTGGCGAAAGAAGCCGCTTTCACTTTCGGCGCTATCTGACAAAAATAGTTTTTGATAAACTTCGCTTAGCAACGTATTGAAATAATGTGGTTTTAAGGGCTTGTGCTGCAGCCAGCAGCTGCTGGAAAACTGGTTACGCGTATCGTGAAGTGTAAACATCTTTTCGGCGATATAGTGATCAAACGCATGATACCACTCGTGTGCCAAGCTGCCGCCACCGGCATTTTTAGCCAGCGCCAGGATCCGCCCCTGAGGCTGATAATGGGCACATACACCAGGTTGGCCACCAATACCGAATGTCAGCCCAAGGCTACCTCTGAGTGATATCACCTCTGACGGTACCTGCAACAGTTGCTGCAAATCGCAAAAAGCATCAAAAAACAGGTTAGCCGCCAGCTGCTGCTCATCAGCTGTGACCCAGCGGCCAATATGGATACTGTTAAATCCAAATATCTTTAGCAGATCGGCAAAGCTGACATCGGCTCCGCCACGATGAGGAGGCCCGTTACGGTAATACTGGCGCTGAATACGCGGTGTAAGGTCTGGCATAGGTTGATAATAACGTGAATTTTGTGCCGTCAAAAGACGTATAGCATCGGGTTATTGCCCCGGGTCAGCAGCCGGGTTTAGTTTACGGCTTCTTATATAGCCGACCAGATTACTGCTTAAAAATGCCAGCTCCATCAATACAGCAACCGGCGAACCGACCAGCAGATTGTGCACTATCCAGGCACTGGCACCGATTGCCATTAAAATACGCACCAGCGTTACGTTTTTCTGAAAACTGCCGACGGTACCCACTATGGCAGCGAGATAAGGCAACAGGTTAATTGGGTTAGAATAACTGATAAAAAACAGCAAGCTGGACAATACTAGAAAGACGTACATCCAATGTAGCCTGGGGCTGACAGCAGCAACCAGAAACCGTACTGATGTAAGTCCAACAAACAAGGCTGCCTGATACTGAGCTAAAACGGCAAAATGGCAGGCGTTTAGCAGAGCAGAAACAAACCAGAACTTCAGCATCGCTGAACGCTGATGTTGCTGAAAAGCAATAATGCCGCTGGTAAAAGCCAATGCCGCCAGCAATTGTGACAGGACAAACAGCAGGGTAAATTCAGGCAAATGCACCTCTTAAACAACTAAGGTAATAGCGCTATTGTACCTTAATTTACCGAAGTACTCGCGACAACAAAGGTATAAGATATAAAGAATCCGGCAAAAACCGGAGCCGAAGAGTAATGCCGGTAACGGCTTTAAGAAGGAGAGAAATAATGCGTGAACTTTACATTGCCAATAAAAATTACTCATCCTGGTCGCTACGGCCATGGGTGCTGATGATGCAGCTTAATATTCCGTTTATCGAGCAGTTGGTGCCGTTTAGCCAGCAAGGCAATTTTGAAAAGTTCAGAACCTTTTCTCCCAGTGGTAAAGTGCCGTGTCTGGTTCAAAAAGACATCGTGGTTTGGGATTCATTGGCCATTACTGAGTTTCTGTACGAAACACATAAAGATATTTGGCCGGAACAGATAAAAGCGCGTGCTTTCGCCCGCTGCGCAGCCGCCGAAATGCATTCAGGCTTCAGCACATTGCGTAGCACGTGCGGTATGAGCTGTTGCCACCGCGTCAAACTGCACAAAATAAGTGATGCCCTGAAGGCTGATATTGCAAGGCTTAACGAGTTGTTTGAGCAGGGGTTGAGTACTTTTGGTGGTCCCTTTATTGCGGGTAATAGATTTACTGCTGCCGATGCTTTTTTTGCCCCTGTCGCTTTTCGTATGCAGAGCTATGACCTGCCGTTTAGCGAAACTGCCAAACAGTACCTGAATCATCTGCTTGCCTTACCGGCGATGCAAAACTGGTATCAACAGGCACTGGCAGAGCCGTGGCAGGATCAGGCGCATGATGCAGAAATCGCCAACTTCGGACAGGTTATCGCAGATTACCGTCAGAGCAGCTAACGCCGTAGCTATTCCGCGGCTGATGTGGCAAATTAGGCGGCGTATAACAATCTTCATGCAAAATAATTATAAGGAACAGAAATGGAAGGCTTTATTAGTGCGCTGAACGGCATTATCTGGAGCCCGGCGCTCATTTATTTATGTCTCGGGGCCGGTTTATTTTATTCAATTCTGACACGCTTCGCACAGGTGCGGCATTTCAAGGAAATGTGCAAACTGCTGCTTAATAACAATGAATCTGACAAAGGGATCTCCTCATTTCAGGCTTTGGCGGTATCCCTGTCTGGCCGGGTAGGCGTGGGTAATATCGCTGGTGTCGCTGCTGCTATCGGTTTTGGCGGCCCGGGGGCAATTTTCTGGATGTGGGTAGTGGCATTTTTAGGTGCCAGTACCGCTTATGCAGAATCAACACTGGGACAAATTTACAAAGTTGAAGAAAATGGCCAGTACCGTGGTGGCCCGGCGTACTACTTTGAACGTTGCCTTGGCTGGCGCTGGCTTGGTGTAGTTTTTGCTATATCAGCAATCATTGGTTGCGGTATTTTCTTACCCGGTGTGCAGGCAAATGCAGTGGGTAATGCGGTGACGCAAATTTTTGGTGATGGCAACATGGTTGTCACCAGTTTCGGAGAAGTAGGCACCTATAAGCTGATTGCGCTGGCAATTATATTAATTGTGCTGGCTTTTATCATTTTCGGCGGTATCAAGCGCATTGCTCATTTTACCCAGATAGTGGTGCCTTTTATGGCACTGGGTTACATTGTTATGGCGCTTATCGTCGTGTTTCTGAATCTTGATAAAGTGCCAGGCGTATTTAACCTTATCTTCAGTGATGCTTTCAGTGCTCAGGCGGGGTTTGGTGCTGCTATTGGCTGGGGCGTTAAGCGCGGTATTTATTCTAATGAAGCCGGGCAGGGCACTGGCCCACACGCCGCCGCCGCGGCGGAGGTTGAACACCCATCTCAGCAAGGGCTTGTACAGGCTTTCTCGGTTTATGTTGATACCTTGTTCGTTTGCACTGCGACAGCACTGATGATCCTGATCACGCAACAGTACAACGTAGCCGGTGAGTTACCGGCTGGCCAGTTTATCGTGCAAAACGTTGATGCGGCCACCGAAATTGGTTCAGCTGCTTTTACACAAATGGCCCTGCTGAGTGTTTTTGGTAATTTTGGCCAGATATTTGTTGGCATAGCGCTGTTTTTCTTCGCTTTCACCACTATTTTGGCTTATTACTACATTACTGAAACTAACGTAGCGTATTTAAACCGGGTGTTTAACAACAAATTACCGGTAGTGCTGTTTAAGCTACTGCTGATGTTTATGGTGGCGTACGGTACGGTAAACAGCGCTGGTTATATCTGGAATATCGGTGATATCGGTGTGGGTTTGATGGCCTGGGTAAACGTTGTTGGTATTCTGGCGATATTTTTTATGTATAAACCGACCATGCGTTGTTTACGGGATTATGAAGAGCAAAAGAAAAATGGTGGCCCAATTAGCTTTGACCCGGTAAGGCTCGGCATTAAAAACGCCACATTCTGGGAAAACAAGCTGGCGAAGCAACAAGCAGAGCTACAGCAAAAAGATAAGCAGTAGTTTATCGCTTAAAGTTAAAAAGCCCGGTATTCACCGGGCTTTTTTCATGCTAAATACGATGGTAAAACTTATTTCACCTGTACTATCTTGCAGGTGTTAGAGGCGCCGATTGTCTCCATCACATCACCATGCGTCATAATGACCAGATCGCCGCTTTTTAAACCCGCCTTGGCTTTTATCGCATCAATCGCAGCATCAGCCAGAGACTGACCATCCAGCGCAGTGCTGTCAAAAAATGCTGGATATACCCCACGATAAAGCGCCATCTTGTTTAGCGTTTTAGTATGCCGTGACAGCGCAAAAATTGGCTGTGGTGACGTGATCCGCGACATCAGTTTTGCCGTGTAGCCAGACTCTGTCAGTGTAATGATCGCTTTGATACCTTCAAGATGGTTGGCTGCATACATTGCTGATAGCGCTATGGTTTCGCTGATCTCGGTAAACGTCACATCCATACGATGCTTGGATATTTGCACGCTCGGGTGTTTTTCAGCCCCATCACAAACCCGCGCCATGGCGCGCACCGTTTCTGTAGGGTATTTACCGGCAGCAGTTTCCGCCGACAGCATTACTGCATCAGTGCCATCGAGTACCGCGTTAGCCACATCCATTACTTCAGCACGGGTCGGCATAGGGCTTTCAATCATGCTTTCCATCATTTGCGTAGCGGTAATGACCACGCGGTTTAGTTGGCGTGAACGCGCTATGATGCGTTTTTGTTGGCCAACGAGTTCTGCATCACCAATTTCAACGCCCAAGTCTCCCCGGGCGACCATCACAGCGTCAGAGGCGCGGATGATGTCATCCAGTGTTTCGTTATCAGCAACGGCTTCTGCCCGTTCAATTTTGGCCATAATGCGCGCTTCAGAACCGGCGGCCAGTGCTAAGTCACGCGCTAAGCGCAGGTCATCACCACTGCGAGGAAATGACACCGCCAAAAAATCTACATCGATTTCTGCCGCAGTAATAATGTCGCGTTTGTCTTTATCAGTCAGGGCAGGGGCAGTTAAGCCGCCACCCTGGCGGTTAATACCTTTGTTGTTACTCAGTTTACCGCCGACTGTTACTGTTGTATAAACGCGGGCACCTTCAACACGGTCAACGGTTAATTGAATACGACCATCATCCAGCAACAGTAAATCGCCGGCTTTAACGTCTTGTGGTAATTCTTTATAGTCAATACCAACCTGATGCTCATCGCCTTCACCTTTAGCCAGTTCTGCATCCAGCACATATGGCTGGCCTTCTTCAAGCATTACGGCACCGTTTTTAAAGGTGGACACCCTGATTTTTGGCCCTTGTAAATCCCCAAGAATTGCAACATGCGCGCCTAGCTTCGCCGCTGCAGCCCTTACCATCGCCGCGCGTTCACGGTGATCATCGGCACTGCCATGCGAGAAATTCAAACGGAATACCGCGGCTCCAGCCTGGATCAGCTTTTCAATAGCGGTTTGAGTACTGGTGGCTGGCCCCAGCGTAGCGACGATTTTTGTTCTTCTGTGCATGTTCTGTTCCTGCATATTGCAAAGAGGGAGTTTCAGGTGGGATCAGTGTAATGTAATTTTATTACAGAATACAGCGCAGGAAGGAATAAAAACGACAGGTTGGTGCAGTTGCCGCGGCAACCGCACCTTACAGCAGATTAGTTGTTGAAGTCTTTCTTATCAAAACGTGAGCCACGCAGGCTGTCTTTAACTTTTTTCAGATTTTCCCGGAACTTACTGCCACGACGTAAGGTAAAACCTGTCGCCAGAATATCAATTAATACCAACTGCGCAACGCGGGACGCCATTGGCATATACATGTCAGTATCTTCAGGTACATCCAGTGACAACACCAGTGTACATTCTTTAGCAAGCGGGCTGTCATAAGCTGTCACACCTATCACCGTGGCATCATTTTCACGGGCTATCGCTGCTATATCGCACAGATTTTTTGTTCTGCCGGTATGACTGATACATACCACCACATCGCCTTCGGCGCTGTTAATGGCGCTCATACGCTGCATGACGATATCGTCAAAACAGACAACCGGCACGTTAAAACGGAAAAATTTATTCTGTGCATCGTGTGCTACAGAGGCAGAAGCACCCAGCCCGAAGAAAGAAATCTTCTTTGCTTGCGTCAGCACATCTACCGCCCGGTTCACGGTGGCAATATCAACGCGCTGACGGGCAGTGTCTAAAGCTGCCATAGTAGATTCAAAGATCTTAGCGGTGTAAGCTTCGGGGCCGTCTTCTTCTTCAACGTGACGGTTTACATAAGGCGTGCCGTTTGCAAGGCTCTGCGCCAGGTGCAATTTAAAATCCGGAAAGCCTTTGGTATCAAGCCGGCGACAAAACCGGTTCACTGTAGGTTCGCTGACATCTGCCATCTTGGCCAGGGCAGCTATACTGCTGTGTATAGTCGTTTGCGGGTTAGCCAGAATGACGTCGGCAACTTTACGCTCCGACTTACTAAAGTTATTTACGCTATTGACGATTTTTTCCAGCACATTCATCCGGCGATTCCTGACTTATAATTTGGCTTATACAGGTTGTAATAAGGCTTGTAGCCCTTCTGTGTTGTGGTCAAAACAGTATTAAATTTACCACAAAACAACAGATCCGTTGCTAAGGCTGCCTTATTATATAAGAATAGTCAAAACATTACGCAATCTGTAATTTAATTACAAGATATCCGGTTTACAACCCTGTGATGCTACGCTAGTATGGCCTAAGTGTTGTAAAATTACATATAAAGCAAGGGTCAGTTATGACAACAACAGCACAAAATTCAGCATGCGATTTAATCCTGTTTGGTACCAAAGGTGACTTGGCACGCCGTAAGCTGCTACCAGCCATGTATCAGCTGGAAAAAGCCGATTTACTCTGTGCAGAATCACGTATTGTCGGGGTTGCACGTGATGAAATGTCTACCGAAGATTATGCTGAGCTGGTGTTAACAAACCTGAATAAGTTTCTGAAAGAGCCGCTGGATAATGCGGTCTGGCAGCGGTTACAGCAGAAACTGGTATATGTGCAGCTGGATTTAGCCAACGAGCAGGACTACACCAAGCTGACAGCCGTTACCGATTGCAGTAAACGTGTGCCGGTCAGCTATTTTGCGACGCCACCTTCTTTATTTGGTTCTATCTGCAAAGGTTTGGCCGTTGCGGGTTTGGCGGCAGAGCCTGCAAGAGTTGTGTTAGAAAAACCTATCGGCCATGACCTGGCCTCATCAAAAGTGATCAATGATCAGGTCGCTGAATTCTTTAAAGAAAGCCAGATTTACCGTATAGACCACTATCTGGGTAAAGAAACCGTTCTTAACTTATTAGCTTTACGCTTTGCAAATGCCATTTTTGCCGGTAACTGGGATCATAATTCGATTGACCATGTACAAATTACCGTCGCAGAAGAAGTGGGTGTTGAAGGCCGTTGGAGTTATTACGACGATGCCGGCCAGATGCGTGATATGGTGCAAAACCACCTGTTGCAGGTGTTAACGCTGATTGCAATGGAGCCTCCGGCCAGACTGGATGCGGACAGCATTCGTGACGAAAAGCTGAAAGTACTTAAAGCGCTGCGCAAAATTGATATCAGTAATATTCAGGAAAAGACTGTACGTGGGCAATACGCCAGCGGCTTTGTTGCAGGCAAAGCTGCACCGGGCTACCTGGAAGAAGAGGGCGCCCGTCCTAACAGTAAAACTGAAACTTTCGTGGCAATTAAAGTTGATATTGATAACTGGCGCTGGGCCGGCGTGCCGTTTTATCTGCGTACAGGTAAACGTATGGCGTCTAAACTGAGCGAAGTCGTGATCAGTTTTAAACCGCAGCCGCATAATATTTTCCATGCTACCTACAGTCATTTACCGGCCAACAAGCTGATCATCCGTTTACAGCCGGATGAAGGCGTCGAAATTCAGGTGCTGAATAAGATCCCGGGCCTTGGTGAAAGTATGCGCCTGCAGGAAAGTAAACTGGATTTGAGCTTTGATGAAACCTTTAAATCGCAGCGTATCGCAGACGCGTATGAGCGCTTATTGCTTGAAGCTATGCTGGGTAATCAGTACTTGTTCGTCCGCCGCGATGAAGTAGAGCATGCGTGGAAGTGGGTCGACGGCATTCTGGATGCGTGGAAAACCAGCAATGAGCCACCGAAAACTTATCAGGCGGGCAGTTGGGGACCTGTCGCATCGATTTCGATGCTGGCCCGTGATGACCGTAACTGGGAAGAATAGACCATGATGCAATTACAACAGTTCAGCAGCACAGATAATCTTAACGCTGATTTTGCTGCGCGTCTGGTTGACATTCTGCAACAGGCCATCGAGCAGCGTGGCGCAGCTTATTTGGTTGTGTCCGGTGGCAAAACACCGCAAGCGCTTTTTAACACGCTCAGTAATACAGATTTAGCCTGGGATAAAGTCACCGTCTTATTAGCCGACGACCGTTGGTTGGATGCCAACCAGCCAGACTCTAACGAACGGCTGGTTAAAGCCACTTTGCTGCAAAATAAAGCCAGCAACGCGCGCTTTATCAGTTTGTATGCTGATACTGCATCGGCATTTACCGGTGCAGCTGAGGTGTTACCGCGTATCAGTGCGTTACCAACCTTCGATGCCGTAATCCTCGGTATGGGCGAGGACGGTCACACCGCGTCGTTATTTCCATGCAGTGCCCAAATTGAAGAAGGGTTGTCAGACGGTGCACCAGCAGTGCTGGCGGTTGAACCTCAAACCGCGCCTTATCAGCGTATGTCACTTAGCTTGCCACGGCTGTTAGATAGCCGGCATATCTTTTTGCATCTGGTAGGCAGCAATAAGTTGACAGTACTAAACAAAGCAATGGCAGAGCACGATGTGCTCGCGATGCCAATACGTGCATTTTTACATCATCCGGTAGCACAGGTTACCGTGATGTACAGTGATAATTAGGGGATAATCATGGATCCTGTGATTCAGAAAGTAACGGACAGAATTATTGCCCGCAGCCAAAAAAGCCGCGCTATTTACCTGCAACGTCTGGAAAAAGCCCGCTTGAAAGGGCCGCACCGCGGCGTGCTGAGCTGCGGTAATCTGGCGCACGGTTTTGCCGCCTGTAATCAGCAGGATAAAGGCGATTTACGCAGTTTAACCAAAGCCAACATTGGCATAGTGTCGTCGTACAATGACATGTTGTCGGCGCACCAACCCTATGAGCAATACCCGGTCCTGATTAAGCAGGCTGTATCTGAAGTAGGCAGCGTCGCACAGTTCGCTGGCGGCGTCCCAGCTATGTGCGATGGCGTAACACAAGGTCAGCCTGGCATGGAGCTTAGCCTGTTAAGCCGCGATATTATTGCTATGTCGGCAGCTGTTGGGTTATCTCACAACATGTTTGATGGTGGCTTAATGCTGGGTATTTGCGACAAAATCGTACCCGGTTTGTTTATGGCAGCGATGAGCTTTGGTCATCTGCCATTTGTGTTTGTTCCGGCGGGGCCAATGCCATCAGGCATACCGAACAAAGAGAAAGCCCGTGTTCGCCAGCTATATGCTGAAGGAAAGGTAGGTAAAGAAGAATTATTGGCGGCAGAGTCAGCTTCTTACCACTCTGCGGGCACCTGTACATTTTATGGCACCGCCAACTCTAATCAGCTGGTCGTTGAGATTATGGGGCTACATTTACCCGGCGCATCTTTTGTTAACCCGGGCACACAGCTTCGGGATGAGCTTACTAAGGCCGCCGCACGTCAGGTAACGCGGCTAACAGATTTAGGTACCGATTATCTGCCTGCCGGTAAAATGATTGATGCTAAGTCTGTGGTAAACGGCATTGTAGGCTTGCTGGCAACCGGCGGTTCAACCAACCATACCATGCACCTGATAGCAATGGCCCGTTCTGCCGGCTTTATTGTAAATTGGGATGATTTTGCAGAGTTATCTGCAGCGACACCGTTGCTGACAAGAATTTATCCAAATGGCCAGGCTGACATTAACCACTTCCAGCATGCCGGTGGTATGGCGCTGCTGATCCGTGAATTACTGGACGCAGGCCTGTTGCACGAAGATGTACAGACTGTCGCGGGCCCGGGGCTGCGCCGTTATACACAGCAACCAGTGATACAAGACAACAAATTAGTATGGATTGATGCACCTGAGCAGTCGCTGGATCCGGACGTACTGGCAACAGTGAAAAAACCGTTTAAAGCGCATGGTGGTCTTGAAGTACTGTCAGGCAACGTTGGTCGGGGTGTGATTAAAACGTCTGCACTGCGCGAGGGCACAGAGGTTGTCAAAGCACCGGCTGTCGTATTTTCCAGCCAACATGAACTGGATGCCGCATTTAAAGCCGGTGAGCTGAATAAAGACTGCATCGTTGTTGTAAGGTTCCAGGGGCCGAAAGCTTGTGGTATGCCGGAGCTGCACAAACTGACACCGCCGCTTGGCGTGTTGCAGGACAGAGGCTATAAAGTCGCCTTAGTGACTGACGGCCGTATGTCCGGCGCGTCAGGCAAAGTGCCGGCCGCTATTCATGTGACACCAGAGGCGATTGACGGTGGCAACATTGCCCGCATTAAAACCGGTGACATGATGTTGGTGGACGGTTTAACCGGCAAGCTTGAGGTATTGGTACCAGAAGCAGAATTTGCCGCACGTGAACTTGCGACCCAGGATATGGCAGAGAGTTATTACGGCATGGGCCGCGAAATGTTTGGCGCGCTGCGCGGTCAGTTAACTGGCGCAGAGCAGGGGGCCTGTAGTTTGTTCATCACGGAGGAACATTTGCATGGCTAAGTTGCCAGCATTTGCAATAGTGGCGGATATAGGTGGCACTAATGCCCGCTTCAGCCGCGTAGACCTGGCTACGTTGGCATTGGACAAGGTTGCCGTATACCCGTGTGCTGATTTTGTGACACTTGCCGATGCATTGACACATTACCGGCAACAGCAGCAGCTAACGGATATTCAGCATGTGGCTATTGCCATTGCGTGTCCTGTTACCAGTGATGTCGTCAGCATGACCAATTTTCACTGGACGTTTTCAATTAAAGCTATGCAGCAGCAACTGCAGTTAGAAGCATTGCAGGTAATTAATGACTTCACTGCTGTAGCAATGTGTTTACCTGCGCTTACTGAACAGCAGAAAGTCAAAATTGGTCCGGGCGATGTTCAACCTGGTAAACCAATGGCGGTGCTTGGTGCAGGCACAGGACTTGGGGTTGCACATCTGCTGCCGGTCAATGATAAGTTTGTTCCATTGCCGGGCGAGGGTGGCCATACCGACTGGGCTGCACAAACCGAACAGGAGTGGTTTATTCAGCAAACACTGGCGAAAGAGTACGGCCATGTGTCACCCGAGCGTCTGCTATCAGGCCCGGGACTGGAAGCTATTTATATAGCGCTGGCATTGTATCGCAAGCAGAATGAAGCTCCTCTGAGTGCCTCACAAATAGCGGCACAGGCGCTTAGCGGCGGATCAGCGCTGGCTGTGGACACTGTTAAACAGTTTTTTGCCAGCTTAGGCAGCGTGGCAGGCGATTTAGCGCTGACATTAAGTACCTTTGGTGGTGTCTATATTGCCGGAGGTATTACACCTAAGCTATTACCTCTGCTGGCAGACAGTGAATTCAGAGCACGTTTTGAAGCAAAAGGCCGGTTTAGTGCGTTTAATCGCCAGATAGCCACCTACGTCGTCACTGCAGAACAACCCGGTCTGGTCGGTGCTGCGGTTTACCTGAAACAATTCTTGGCGAGTAACTAAATATGGCATTTGAAAATTGGCAATTGCAACCTGATACGCTGTTTGCACAGGGCCCCGTGGTTCCGGTGATCGTAGTAAAAGATCTCGCTGACGCTGTACCGATGGCAAAAGCATTGTTAGCAGGCGGCATCAAGGTACTGGAAGTCACGTTGCGCACACCGGTTGCACTGGATGCTATACGCTTGCTGGCACAGGAAGTACCCGACGCCATAGTAGGTGCAGGCACCGTGACTACGCCTGAACAGTTGCAGCAATGTATTGATGCTGGTGCAAAATTTGCTATTAGCCCGGGCCTGACCCGCGAGTTACTGCAAGCCGGTAAAGACGCGCCTATTCCACTAATTCCGGGTATTGCCAGTATTTCAGAGCTGATGGAAGGCACGGGGCTGGGTTATAGCCACTTTAAGTTTTTCCCGGCTGAAGCTGCAGGCGGCGTGAAGACGTTAAAATCTATTCATGGGCCTTTTGCCGATATCCGCTTTTGTCCAACCGGCGGCATTAACGAAAAGAACTTCCTTGAATACCTGGCGCTACCGAATGTTAAGTGTGTCGGCGGCTCCTGGATTGTACCGGATGACGCCGTGAGCAATAAAGACTGGGCGCGCATTACCGAGCTATGTAACGCAGCGGTAGCACAAAGCCAGCGCTGATTACTTCAAAAGTTTGTTGTTGCTAAACGCCCGGTAGATACCGGGCGTTTGTTTTGAGTTTACTGTGGAAAAAGCGTATAGTAGCGCACTTTTTATTCTGGGCCTTAGCGGCCTGACCCGATTTAACCTGCTCTGGAACACACTGTGATATCAACTGCTAACATTACGATGCAATTTGGCGCTAAGCCGCTGTTTGAAAATATCTCCATTAAATTTGGCGAAGGTAACCGCTATGGTTTAATCGGGGCAAACGGCTGCGGCAAGTCAACGTTTATGAAGATCTTAAGCCGTGAGCTGGAACCGAGCGCAGGGAACGTCTTTGTTGAACCGAATCACAGGGTTGCTAAGTTACATCAGGATCAGTTCGCGTTTGAACCATACTCAGTGATCGACACTGTTATTATGGGCCACGCTGAACTGTGGGCTGTAAAAGAAGAGCGTGACCGCATATACAGCAGTGCCGAAATGAGTGAAGAAGACGGCATGAAAGTCGCCGATCTTGAAGTCGCCTTTGGCGAAATGGACGGTTACACCGCTGAGTCCCGTGCCGGTGAGTTATTAATTGGTGTCGGCATACCGGTAGAGCAGCATTTTGGCCCTATGTCTGCCATCGCGCCCGGCTTTAAACTGCGGGTTTTATTGGCACAGGTACTGTTTGCCGATCCGGAAATTATGCTACTGGATGAACCAACCAACAACCTCGACATCAATACCATCCGCTGGTTAGAGAATGTGCTGGCAGAACGTAACAGTACTATGGTTATCATTTCGCACGATCGCCATTTCCTAAACAGCGTTTGTACGCATATGGCCGATTTGGATTACGGCGAACTGCGTTTGTATCCAGGCAATTATGACGAATATATGTTCGCCGCGACACAGGCACGCGAGCGTTTACTGGCCGATAACGCCAAGAAAAAAGCTCAGATAGCGGAACTGCAAACGTTCGTCAGTCGCTTCTCTGCCAACGCATCAAAAGCAAAGCAGGCGACATCGCGGGCGAAGCAAATTGATAAAATTCAGCTGGAAGAGGTTAAAGCGTCCAGTCGGGTTAACCCTTTTATCCGTTTCGAGCAGCAAAAGCAGTTGTATCGGCTGGCACTTGAAGTGGAAGGGCTGAACAAAGGCTTTGGTGAGCTTAAATTATTGAAAAACCTTGGCATGACGATTGAAGTCGGTGAAAAGGTCGCCATTCTGGGCACCAACGGTATTGGTAAATCGACGCTGCTGAAATGCCTGGTCGGTGATTTAACGCCTGAATCCGGCATCGTTAAATGGTCTGAAAACGCCAAAATTGGTTATTACGCACAAGACCATGCACACGAATTTGCCGAAGATATCAGCTTGTTCGACTGGATGAGCCAATGGAAGCAACCTGCAGATGATGAACAGGCCGTACGTGGTATTCTCGGCAGGCTGTTATTCTCGCAAGATGAAATTAAAAAATCAGTTAAGGTGCTATCAGGTGGTGAGAAAGGCCGCATGTTGTTCGGTAAACTGATGCTGCAACGGCCGAATATTCTGGTGATGGATGAACCTACCAACCACCTGGACATGGAATCGATAGAATCGCTCAACCTTGCGCTTGAGCACTACAAAGGTACCTTGTTGTTTGTCAGTCACGACCGCGAATTCGTATCCAGTCTGGCCAGCAGAATTATTGAAATTACCGGGCAGGATGTGCGCAATTTCGTTGGTACTTACGAGGAGTATCTGGCTGCACAGACAGTCTAACCTACTGCCAGCAATACAGATTAAAAGCCGGTCTTGTCAGACCGGCTCTATTTTATGTCTTGATTTTAGCTGTTTCATCCCCATGTTAATTGCAGTACTTAAAACTATTCCCGGTAAGATATTGTTTTGAGCAGTAAGGCTAAATTCAGCCAGCATTTTTTATGCTATGTTGATTATTTGCCCGGGTTAACCAAGAGGAACTACTATGAAAGTCAATATTGGTATCAGCGAAGAACAGCGTAAATCGATTGCACAGGGCCTGGCAGTATTACTGGCCGATACTTACACATTGTATCTGAAAACGCATAATTACCATTGGAATGTCACCGGCCCTATGTTTCAGACCCTGCATACGTTGTTTGAAGCGCAGTATACCGAGCTGGCAGTGGCCGTCGACGATATTGCCGAGCGCATCCGTGCGTTAGGGGAGTTTGCTCCCGGTTCTTATAAAGAGTACGCCAAACTGACCAGTATCAAAGAGGCAGAAGGCATTCCATCTGCTGAAGAAATGATTAAAGACCTGGTGAAAGGCCATGAAGCTATTGCCAAAACAGGCCGTTCTATAGTACCTACAGCGGACGAGGCGTCTGACGAGGTCACGCTGGATCTGTTAACTCAGCGTATGACAGTGCATGAAAAAACAGCCTGGATGTTACGTAGCCTGGTGGCGTAATCATCAGCTGGCAGGCCACACTGGTCTGGCCTGCCAGCATAACTTCATAACTAGCCTCAGAAAAATGTCGTTCTGACAAAAATCACTAAGTTTTTCCCGCCAAAGCTTGTAAAATCATATTCAGCAGTAACACTTATAGCTGGTGCACTTTGGGGTGTATCCGCTAGGGGAGACAATATCCAATGAAAGCCTTGCAATATGCGCAAAATGTTGCAGATCTGTTTGCTTTGCCGGAAGGATATTTAAAAGTAAAACAGTTGATGGACTCTGACATTGCGAGCCTTGATGAGATTGCCGAAGTTATTTTGCTCGACCCGGTATTAACCTCCAAGTTGCTGAAGCTGGCCAACAGTGCCATTTACAACTTGCCTTATCAGGTAGAAAGCGTTAGCAAGGCACTGCTGGTACTTGGTAAGACTCAGGTATACAACCTGGTATTAAGTATCGGCATTTCCTCTGCATGCAGTAAAGTAGACACCTCTGCCATTGATTTGGAAAGGTTCTGGGAGCAAAGCATTAACGCAGCGCTTATCGCCCGCTATCTCGCTCAGTGTTGTCAGCTAAAGCCAAACGATCGCTATTATGTTGCAGGGCTGCTGCATAATATCGGTGAACTGGTGGTTTTGCATAATAACGCTGAACAAGCAAACCGCTGCCAAAACTACAGCGCAGAAGAAAGGCCATGGCAAGTACAAGAGCGTGAGCTTGGCTTTACCTATGCAGAATGTGGTGCTGAACTGCTGCACTTATGGCAGTTACCCGACAGCATTGTCGAACCCGTAGCGTTGCAACACAGCCATAAGTTTGTGCAAAAGAACACTGCGCAACTGGTATTACACCTTTCAGTAAGACTTGCGCTGGCAAACCAGCATCCGGAAATGTACTCAACCCGGCAACTGGTCGATCCATTCGTGCTTGAATTGTTAGAACTGACGCAGCAGGATATCATTCGCGCTATCGATTTTTGTAACACTGAAGGCTTGTTTATCCTGTCTGTGTTAAACCCCAGAATCAGTACTATCTATTAATTTAATAACAGACAAAGGCAGTATGTCTGCACTTTGTCTGCTACTCGGATATATTAACCCATGAAGAAATCGCCACTGTACACTGCGTATTCAGGTTCAGCGTTATTGGAAACGCCATTGCTGAACAAGGGCAGTGCTTTCACTGTAGAAGAACGTCAGGCATTTAACCTGGCCGGTTTATTGCCTCCACGCTATGAAACCATTGAAGAACAGGTAAGCCGTGCTTATATGCAGTACAAAAGCTTTGACACTGCAATTAACAAGCATATTTATCTGCGGGTAATTCAGGACAACAACGAAACCTTATTTTATCGGTTGTTACAGCAGCACTTAGAAGAGATGATCCCGATTATCTATACGCCGACTGTCGGTGATGCCTGTGAACAGTTTTCTGATATCTATCGTAGTGCCCGTGGTCTATTTATCAGCTACAACGACCGGTATCAGTTGGACGACGTATTGCGCAATGCAACGAAGCGCAAGGTAAAGGTTATTGTTGTTACTGATGGCGAGCGGGTACTGGGCCTGGGCGACCAGGGTATCGGTGGCATGGGTATTTCTATCGGTAAGTTATCACTTTATACCGCTTGTGGCGGCATCAGCCCGGCTTATACCTTACCTGTGATGCTGGATGTTGGTACCAACAATGAAAAGCTGCTCAATGACCCTATGTACATGGGGCTGCGGCAAAAGCGGGTCGGGCAGGCGGAATACGACGAGTTTGTTGAACTGTTTATCCAGGCGGTAAAGCGCCGCTGGCCAGAGGCCATTATCCAGTTTGAAGATTTTGCCCAACCGAACGCAATGCCGTTGTTGCAACGTTACCGCGAACAGGTTTGCTGTTTTAATGATGATATACAGGGTACTGCGGCGGTGACTGTTGGCACCTTGCTGGCGGCGTGTCGCAGTAAAAACACCCGCTTGTCTGAACAAAAAGTGGTGTTTGTGGGTGCCGGCTCAGCCGGTTGTGGTATTGCAGAGCAGGTTATCAGCCAGATGGTGGCAGAAGGTATCACTGAGCAACAGGCCCGCAGCCAAATCTACATGATAGACAGGTTTGGCCTGCTCACCGACAACACACCGGGCTTACGTGACTTTCAGCAAGCGCTGACACAGTCTTCAGCCGCGATTGAAGGCTGGAGTTACAGTGGCGAGTTTCCAACATTGCTTGATGTGATGAACTGTGCTGCTCCTGGCGTGTTAATTGGCGTGTCCGGCCAGGCGGGGTTGTTTACCGAAGCCGTTGTTAGGGCAATGAAAGCCGGTGTTAGTACACCCATTATTTTCCCGCTGAGTAACCCGTCCCGGCAGGTTGAAGCAACGCCGGAGCAGGTTATCAGCTGGACAGACGGTGATGTGATTATTGCCACCGGCAGCCCGTTTGCACCTGTTAGCTACAATGGCAAACAGTTTGCCATTGCGCAGTGTAATAACAGTTATATTTTCCCGGGTATTGGCCTTGGCGTGATAGCCTGTAAAGCCCGGATCATCAGCGATGAAATGTTAAGGGCCGCCAGCAAAACACTCGCCAATGCGTCGCCTTTGGCAAACAACGGCAGCGGTGGTTTATTACCGGCATTTACCGAGCTTGCGGCATTAAGTAAGCAAATCGCTTTTAACGTGGCGAAAGTGGCCATGGCGCAAGGCTTGGCACTTGAGTTGGACGACTCGTTATTGCAGCAAAAAATTGACGACAATTTCTGGTTACCAGAGTACCGTCAGTATAAACGGGTTAGCGCCTGAGACTGACAAAGCTCGTTACAATTAGTTTTAGACTTAACATTATGTAAAGGGTACGCTGTATTCTGGTAATAAGCAGAACAACAAGGAACCCCTTTTTATGTATAAGTCACTGATTGCCCTAGCTGTAGCCGGTGTTTTAGCCGGCTGCAGCCCAGCTGAAAAACCCGCAACTGATACCACAAACAACACTGCCGCCAATAATGCAGCTGCTCAGGTTACTGCTGAAAATACGCAGTCTGAAACTGAACGGCTGAATCAGTGGTTCGAGACAAAGTACGAAGAGCAATTGCAACAAAGCCCGTTGCAGATGACCTATATGGGGCGTAAAGATAAATACGACCAGGTTGACGATGCCTCTATCGCCGCCGAAGACGAGCAGTTAGCCTGGCTTGCCGCTACCGTGGAAGAGTTAAAGTCGAGCTTTGATTACGCTAAATTGGAACCTGAAGCGAAAACGTCTTACGACGTGTGGATTTACCAGTACGAGCAGGCCAAAGAGGGCGCGGCATTTCGTAAACATGGCTATGTGTTTACGCAGATGAATGGTATTCACGCCATGCTGCCGCAAATCATGATTAACTTCCATAAAGTAGATACTGCAGAAGATATGCAGGCCTATGTCAAACGTATTGAGGGTATAAGCCGCGCAATAACACAGCTGCTGGAGCGCGCACAGGGCAATGCTGAGCATGATGTCCGGCCACCGCGTTTTGCTTATGAAGGAGTCATGGACCAAATTAACAACCTGATAAACGGCGCCCCCTTTACTGACGCAGAGCAGGACGTACCGCTGTGGGCGGATGCTAAGGGTAAAATTGATGCTTTGGTTCAAGCCGACAAACTGACAGACGAGCAGGCAAAGCAGTTATCGGAAGATGCGAAAAATGCACTGCAAACGCATTTCTTGCCGGCCTATACGGCGTTAAAGCAATGGCTGGAAAAAGATATTGAATTAACAGACAAAATTGCTACCGGCGTTGGTAAACAACAAGGTGGTACCGACTACTACAATTATCGCCTTAAAGCGTCGACCACAACTGACTTAACGGCTGAACAAATTCATCAGATTGGTTTAGACGAGGTAGAACGTTTAACCAAAGAGATGATCGCGATAAAAGATCAGGTAGGCTTTAAAGGCGATCTGAAAGCGTTCTTCAAATTTATTAAAGACGATGACCAGTTCTATTATCCGGAAACCGATGCCGGTCGCGAGGCCTATCTGGAAGACTCAAGGCAGTATCTGGCGTTTATTAACGAGCAACTACCTAAATATTTCGGCATTTTGCCCAAGGCCGACCTTATCGTAAAACGGGTTGAACCGTTTCGCGAGCAACCAGGTGCAGCACAGCATTATTTCCCGGGTACACCTGATGGTGCGCGCCCTGGTATTTACTATGCGCACTTGTCAGATATGCGCTCTATGCCGAAGAATGAGATGGAAGCTATTGCTTACCATGAAGGTAACCCTGGCCACCATATGCAGATTTCAATAGCGCAGGAGCTGACATCTGTTCCTACCTTCCGCACGCAAGCTGGCTTTACGGCGTATTCTGAAGGTTGGGGCCTGTATGCTGAACTGTTAGCAAAAGAGATGGGCGCTTATCAGAACCCGTACTCTGATTTTGGCCGCCTGATCACCGAAATGTGGCGCGCTGTACGTTTAGTGGTAGATACCGGGCTGCATAGTAAGGGCTGGACTGAGCAACAGGCAATTGATTACTTCATGGATAAAACGCCGATTGCGCAAGGCGCTGTTATTTCAGAAGTTCGCCGTTATATTGTCTGGCCAGGACAGGCCACCGGTTATAAAATTGGTATGCTGAAAATCCTGGAACTGCGCGGTAAAGCCAAGCAGGCTCTTGGTGATAAGTTCGATATAAAAGCTTTCCATGACACTGTGCTGGGTGGCGGTGCTTTACCACTGAGTGTACTGGAAAAACGTGTAGACAACTGGGTTGAGCAGGTAAAATCCAGTTAATTGATGTAACAGAAAAGGCTGCAGCAATGCAGCCTTTTTCATCTGAGCCGTTGTGACACGCTATTATGCAAATTGATTTTGTATCTGATATTTCAACTTTGGACAGAGCGCAGTGGAATTCGCTGTTTGGCGGTAGCTATCCATTTTGTCAGTACGACTTTCTGTTAGCTCTGGAGCAGGGCGCAAGCGTAAATGGCAATAGCGGCTGGCAGAGCCAGCATCTGGTTGTCAGGCAAAATGGTCAGTTGATAGCCGCCATGCCGGCTTACCTTAAGTGGCACTCTTATGGCGAGTACTTATTTGACTGGCAGTTTGCCGACGCCTACCGCCATTACAATTTGCCTTATTATCCCAAGCTGTTAAGCGCTGTGCCTTTTACCCCGGCGCAAGGGCCAAGGCTGGGTATAGCTGCAGGTTATCAGCATATTGATATGTTAAAGCCAATAACCGAAGCGTTGGTTAAACTGATTGATTCGTCGGAACTCAGCCAGTTTCAATGTTTATATGCCAGCGATAACGACAAAGCAGCATTTCGTCAAAGTGGATATCAGGAACGTATTGATGTTCAGTTTTTGTGGCAAAACAGCGGATATCAGCATTTCGACGATTTTCTGCAGCAATTAACATCACGCAAACGCAAGCAGATCCGCAAAGAGCGCCAGGCAGTATCAGAGCAGGGGGTAGAGATCCGCATTATTACCGGCGCTGATTTAACGTTGGCTTTCTGGCAGCAGTTTTACCGGTTTTACCGCGCAACTTATAGCAAACGCTCCGGTCATGGCGGTTACCTGACATTACAGACATTTGTACATTGGGGGCAGAGCATGGCAAATCAGATTGTGGTATTTGCCGCCTTCAGACAGCATGATATGGTCGCGGCGGCGTTATGCTTTAGATCAGACGATACGCTGTACGGCCGTTACTGGGGTTGTAATGAAGATTTCAGACAGTTGCATTTTGAATGCTGCTATTACAGCGGCATACAATACTGCATTGAGCACAAACTGCAGTATTTTGATGCCGGTGCCCAGGGCGAACACAAGCTGCAACGCGGCTTTGAACCTGTGCTACGCTCGGGCTTCTACCATATTAAACCCACTATACTAAGCCCGGCGATTAATGATTATATGCAGCGTGAACACCAGGCAGTACGCCAGTATCAGGCTGAGGCAACCACACAACTGCCGTACAAACTAAAGCACATTTAGCGCGGGCTAAAGCGGCTATTGAGGTATTTAATAATATCAGCCGATTCATACAGCCACTGAACATTGCCGGCTGCATTTTCAATACGCAAACATGGCACTTTCACGCGGCCACCTTCGTTAGCCAACAGCTGCCGGTACTCGTTATTGCGCTGTGCATCGCGTTTTTCTACCGGCAGGTTAAGCCGGGCAATTTCCTTACGTACCCTGATACAAAACGGGCAGGCGTTAAACTGATATAGCTGCAGCTGCTGGCAAGCAGCATTAACATCAGCCTGGGCCACGCCACAACGCTTGATCCCTTTAGGTGTTGTCAGCTTTTCGCTTAATAACATTGCCGGGGTAAGGATAAGACGGATAACTTTGAACAGAATACGCATACTGCTGCCTGTTTTGCACTCAGTTTGAAAAACGGCGCGGATTGTAGCACAGCCACGCCGTTTGTCCCGAGTTAATGCAGATATTTACAAACCGAAGGGTGTAAAATCTTCTGTACTGTGGCGCTCTGGCAGTTGTGGGCCGTCGCCAAAACTGCGGTTTACGATATAACCACGTTTAACAGCCGGCCTCTCGTCCAGCTGTTTTGCCCAGCGCATCAGATGCTTATAGCTTTGAGTATCAAGAAACTCGGCAGCGTTATAGGCGCGGTTTAATGCAATACCGCCATACCACGGCCAGATGGCCATATCGGCAATGCTGTATTCGCTGCCAGCGACAAACTCATTTTTTGCCAGTTGTTTATCCAGTACATCAAGCTGTCGCTTGGTTTCCATCGCATAGCGGTTAATGGGGTACTCGTACTTTTCCGGCGCATAAGCATAAAAGTGGCCAAAGCCGCCGCCGACAAAAGGCGCACTGCCCATCTGCCAGAATAACCAGTTTAATGCTTCAGTGCGTTTTGCCGGATCTTTTGGCAAAAATGCGCCGAACTTTTCCGCCAGATACAGCAAAATAGAACCGGATTCAAATACCCTGACACCGTTTGTTGTATCAAGCAGTGCCGGAATTTTCGAGTTAGGGTTTAGCTCAACAAAACCGCTGCCAAACTGATCACCATCGCCAATTTTTATTAGCCAGGCATCATACTCTGCGCCGCTAAAACCCGCAGCGAGTAACTCTTCCAGCATAATATTTACTTTAACGCCGTTGGGTGTCGCCAAAGAATATAACTGCAGCGGGTGTTTACCTTTAGGTAAGGCTTTTTCATGTGTTGGGCCAGAAACCGGGCGGTTAATACTGGCAAACTGCCCGCCGTTTTCAGCGTCCCAGGTCCATACTTTTGGTGGCGTGTAGCTGTTGCTCATAACATGCTCCTGCTAGGTAGTTTTGAGATAAGGAGTTTGGCTTAACCTATCAGCGGATATTGGCACTACAGCAGATGATTACAAGCGTGTGGTTATAACCTTTTGTTGTATAGCCGGTACTTTAGGCCTAAGCACACTGTCAGCTAACCCGGCTAAAATGCAGCAGCCGGTTATTCGCCGGCATAGCATGATCACACTGCAGCGCAAAGCCGGCCGATAAAGCCAGCTGCAATACCGCTTCTATATCCCGTATACCCATTAGCGGGTTTTGCGCTTTTAGCGATGCATCAAACATGGCATTACTTTCACTGGTAAATTGGCCGTTGTAATTAAACGGGCCGTAAATACACAGCTCAGCTTTAGCATGACAAAAGTCGGGCAGGCGGCTAAACAATGTTTGCACCACTTGCCACGGCATTATGTGCAGCGTGTTGGCGCTGAATACCGCATCGACCTGCTGCTGCGGGCCATTATTTTCACGGATATCCAGCTGCAGCGGCGATGGTAGGTTGGGCAGGGCAGCCAGGCGCAACCGCTCGGTCAGATCGGGCAGATACACCGCCTGGTCTGACGCCTGCCAGGTTAAATGCGGCAAAGCGGCGGCAAAATGCACAGCATGCTGGCCTGTACCACTGCCTACTTCCAACGCCTTAGAACTTTTGGCAAAAGCGTGTTGCAACACGGCCAGAATAGGGGCTTTGTTGTTTTCACATGCCTGAGAAAAGGCCAGGGTAGCCGCCATAATAATTTCACTCCGTGTTAGAAATGTACCGAAACACCGGTACCCAGTAACGATGCATCGCTGTCAAACTGGTAATTTACATATAAATCGAACATCGGCGTAAAGCGGTAGCGTAATGTAATGTCGCCGTAGGTGCTGCTGTCTGTATTAGAACCGTCGCCGTAGCGTAGCGCCGCACCCAGCTCTAACTCAGGGATAATAAGGTAGCGAAAACCGGCTCCGGCCACAAAACCATTTACTGCATCATTTTCAAAACCAACAACACCAACTTCAGAGCGGACATAAGCCGCTTCAAAGAAAGAATCAATATTGTCACTAACAGATTGACGTAAACCTAAACCGGCCTGCCATTCAGATGCTTCAAACTCTAAACCCATAATATCGTCCAGCAGCGGCAAATCGCCGGACACATCATAGTAAGACGCATGCAAATACCAGTTATCAGACAGCAAATAACTGGCTTTAAGCTGATAGCCATTCATATCGACATCGTTACCGGCAATATTATCAAGCGTTGCTTTTGCATAACCGGCGCTAACGTAAGTCCAGCTGATGTCTTTGTTAGTAGACTGATTCCAGCGAGAGCCAAACGTATTTGCTTGCACCGTTAAAGCAGTGCTGCCTAAAGCGACTAACGCCAAGCCTGTAATAATTGACTTCATAAAGCCTCTGTTGTGATCTAAGGGAAATAACTTACGGCATAGTAACAGTTTCACAATAAACTTGTGAATATATTGAGTTTGTTTATGATTTGGATAGGGCAGAGTTATACCTAGTTTGGGCGGTAATTGTTATTTTTAACGGTTTGGATTCAAAATCAGCCAGTTAGTAGGTGTAAAAGAATTAACAGAAATCCAACTAGTCATATTTTCCTCAATCTTTACTTACGAGAACTAAATAATCTGCACTAACCCAATTAAGATTTTCAGAGTACATAATCAACGCCCAGTCGCTAGTAAAGGAATAAACTTTTATCCGTGTTCCTTTTGTTAAATGCCCTAGAATTTCTGAGTTCTCGTCAGGCCTATTTCTGACATTCAACTTAACGGCTGTAACCTCATACAACCCATATTTTTTAACCGACATACTCGTTTCCTGTATCGAGGTAGACGAAAAGCTTTTTGATACCTGGGATTGATAGGTGGATTTAGGCATTTCAGCGGCTTTAACTGACGTGCCGATACGGCAAGTCTTCGACCAAGAAATACAGGAATTACCGCATGGTTGTCCTTTCTTGCAATTCTTAGCAAAAGCGACAGGAGATATGATTAGAAGGAGCAAAGCAGCTACAATAACGAGTATCTTATCCATTAGATGTCCCATCAAGTTATTTAAGTTAATTTAAAATCTATATCTCATTCAGTGTCTGTCTGATTTTTTAAAATATTTTTAATTTTCGAATCTATGAGTTTGTCTTGAACATTAATTAGCTTAGGTGTGAGATAACCCACTAAGACGGAGAGTGCGATGATTCTGCCCAAATTGGCTGGGGTTTCGTGAATCAAACCTACAAAGTACAAGCCCACCACCAAGCCAGCAACAGCACTCAGCATCATTCTGAGCCCCATCCATGCACCTCTAAACTCTTGCAGTTTTGGAGATGCCTCTCTCATATCATCTTCTGAGCGCGGGGGGCCTTTTAGGTCAATACAAAGTGTAATTATGTGTGCGAAGCTACCAACAGTTGCGCCCAAGGGGCATAGAACAATGAGCGCTAAATCATATACAGTAAAACCTAACATACTGACAAATTCCGTTTAATGTTACTCAACAGCCTTGTTTCGTTATTGTTAAGCTAATGACTTTTTCCTATTTTAGCAATCATCTTTGTTTGATCTTCAGACAAGCTTTGCATGACTGTTGGTAACGTCAGTCAGGTAAGAACTGGTAAGGCATCTGGCACCTGAACAGGCAATGTTCATTGCAGAGCAATGCGGCTTAGATATAGGTGAAGTGCTGGTTAAGCTGGATATGGAAAAAGCGAAATCACCGGCAGTACGTGAAGCACTGGGCAGCGTACTAAAGAGGATAGCCGGGGCGGTAGCGGCCATAGCTCTGATAACGGGGCTAATGACGACTCCGGCGAGTGACGAAGGGCCTAACATAATGGAAGTGACAGAACGGGCGAAATGCCCGTTTTTGTTATTGAATATTTACCTGTGACCTCTGTATGAAATATCGTCAGTATAAAGTCCTATATCTTTTCTAATATAGCTAAAAAAAACCTCAGCTTTCTGTCTAAAAACAGCGAAGTCCCATTTCAAGATAGAATCAGTACTGTCGTATATATAATCAATCAACTCATTGAACTGATGGTAAACATCAGCTGGGGCAAACATCGCGATATGACAGGTCATGGTCATTCTCTGTTTATCAAATTCGTCCCAAACCTCTTTAGGGATTTGTTTGTCACCATCATTTATACTAGAAATTAGCTTTATTATTGGATCGGAAACATCCTTATAAAGCGATATTTTCTGAAGCAATAGCTGATTAGAGTGCTCGAGTTCATACTTCAACTTTGTTTTGTACGTCTCCAAGTCTCTACTAAGAAAGTGAACGATAAGAGATCTAATCAACCATGCCAGCGTTGCGGAGGTAATACTAAAAGCGCCGATGAAGCTCCAGAAATCTTCCATTTCAAAACATCCTTTGTTTAAAAGCCTTTACTTAAACGGTCGTTGTAGCGACCACAAGATTGTTCCATATAGTGCCTAGATTTGTCTGTTGAACGGACGATATGCGCCCTAGACCAATACTTACAGGCCTCCCAATCCTTACGCATTGACTGCTGTATTGCAGCACGTTTTTCGGCACTCATTGACGGCACAGTTATGGTCTTGGTGTCATCAATGCTGGCGGCTTCCATAGCATGGCGATATCACCGGCGCTGCAGTTGCCGTGTGGTGTATGCAGTATGCCGTCTTTGTCTATGCTGAAATGCCGCCAGCCGTTCGTCAGTGGCAAGTAGCCGGAATTGTGTACGGCAAGGTATCGGTATGCGGACGGGTGAGGGAGGGCACTTACGTAAATCTATCGCAACAACTTCGAAGAAAGTGTTATTGTAAGTACCTAAAATAACTCAATTAACAGGGGTTTAGTTTGGAACAGCTTGCCTTGGAATTAGTAAAAAAACATTGGCTAATTGCCGCTTTTGTTATCGCAATATCGTTAATATCAGGTCTAATCAAAATTCTCAGAGCCGTTATTGATACTCATGAGGACCTGTACTTAAAACGCGATTTAAAACGCCTTACTGAATTAAAGGCAAGTGTATCCGTAGGCTCACAGGTCGCAAAGTTTATCGACAAGCGTATTGAAGAAGAAGCTTTTGCTTTGGCTTCGGGTATACGAACAGCTAAAGAAGATGCAGAGCAGACTTCCAACGTTACAAAACACTTTACTTTGCCTGGTCCAGATTACGCAGTGAAAATCTGCTGGCAAACCCGAACTGTAAAATAAAAGTACCGGGCGTTTATACACCAAGTTATTTGCACGATCTAAAAAAAGACGAAGTCTCAAAGGAAAGTACTACATAGGAGAAAGGCTAGCATATCGAGCAAGCCAGTGTTTATGCAATTTAACATAATTGAAATTTAAATAAGGGGCATAAGCCCCTTTTTCATCTTCGAGAACGACGAGTAACAGATACTTCAGATATATTCGGATCAACCTTAAAAAGTGTTGGAATCGATGTGACAGGATTAACAAAAAGCTCGGTTATACCTTCTTGTTGTTGGCTATTCCGTACTTCGGAAACCAAATAGTGAGAAGATTCGCCAATACTCAAAAAGTCTCCGACTTTTGGTTGACCTTCCAAAGTAACTTCACGAAATATTGAATCATCAATACGAATTAAAAAACTAAAAAAAGATCTTCCCATAAGAGCCTCACAATATCTTCACAATAAAAATTGAAAATAAAGCTATCAGAAAATAGTTTTGAAAGCAAACATCAAAATCAAAGTATCTCTTGAATAATTATTGAATCAAATTCAACAAAATCTATTTAGATTGTAATTGTTGAATTCAATTCATACTATTTCCCCTTTACAATTTTCAATCTGAAAAATCTTTAACCAATCTATTAAGATAATCTGCTGTATGCAATAGCATTTTGTATTTAGTGCCGCTGGTTATCTCTTTAAGCTTTGCCCGTGTTATCACGAGCTGCTTTGCTGACTGTTCGGCTGTCCACTTGTAGCGCCAGAGCATGGCGATATCACCGGCTGTGCAGTTGCCGTGTGGTGTGTGCATTATGCCGTCTTTGTCTATGCTGAAATGCCGCCAGCCGTTCGTTAGTGGCAGATAACCAGAGTTGTGCACGGCAAGGTATCGGTATGCAGACGGGTGAGGGGTGTTTGTTTCATACCAGCGCTTTGCAGTTTGTTCTGTGACGCCGAAAAAATCAGCGGCCAATTTGTGTTTCTTTTCCCAATAACCAAACGCAGATATATACATCTGTCTGAAGTCTGGAAGTGGCGACTTTTTAGGCAACATACGTCTAAATTACTCCCTGAAAAGTGTGCGGAACTAGTTCCAGTACCTGAAAGGGGTAATTGTCGTTAAGTTTTGCAAAATAGTCCTTATGAAACAATGATATATGGTTTTTTGGTTCGGTTTTCCGCTGCAGTAAAGTGTGCAGTTCTACTGCGGATGTCCGCACTCAGTTCGAGTGTAACAGAACTCGAACTGATCACCTGCCAGCGTCCACCCACAAAAAAGCCGCCTAAAGGCGGCCGGTTCGGCAGAGGGAAAGCTTCGCTTTCTGGCGCGGCTTCGCCGCTTAGCTCCCGTTGCGCGCCTCCCTCCGGTCGGTGCTCACTGCAAAGGGGCTGCGCCCCTTTACCCCCTGACAACTGCCGCTTATTCGCGCCCGCAGCCCCCTAAAGGGGGCTGGCGGCGCTCAACGCTTCGGCAGTTGTCTCCGGAGCGCCATTCTGACCCTGAAAGGCCATAGCATCCGGCATGCAGGTCAGGCGGTGCGTGACGCCCTCCAGCTGTACCCGCGCCACACAGTTGCCCATCTCCCTTACGTGGTATTTCATAGGGTAGTAGGGTGCTCCGGTTTCATCTACAAAGTTCACCTGCCAACCTTTGTTCGTCAGCTGCCAACCGGCCATGTAGATAATCACCGGCTTTTGTTCCTGGGCAGTCACACTTGCTTTGCTACTTTTCTGCGAATTTTCATCCGGCTTCGGATAGTAATACTCATAAGGTGCTATCGCCTTGGCGCTGCAACTGCCATACAGCTGTTTGTAGGCATCATTGCATGACCAGATGCCTTTTTTCGGGATTTCCGGCTCAGCAGTGACTAGGGCGTTAACCGTAAAGGCCGCAGCTAACGCCCCGATTGAAAAAAAGTGAAAGCCTTTGGCTTTGTAGTTCCTAAACGCATCTTTGATCCTCTGCATGACTGGCCGGTAACGGCCATGTGAGTAGTACGTGGGTAACATCAGCGTGACGGCATCATAGCCGCCAATGTTCATATCAGGTTTGAATATCTGCTCAGTGTCATAGGCTTCATATAACCGGTCACCGTAATAATTCCATTGGTCAACCTTCATTGAGCTGGCTTCGGTGCCGTATTTCACTATGCCCATGTGCAGGCGCGGCAGCGGTAGGTCATAGCCCGTCAGCATCTTCACAAAGCCCGATATAAACGGAATTTTCATCCTGTCCATGCGCCGGCAATACACAACGTGCTCAGCTATGGTTCGGCGTGCATCTGCGTCTAAGTTCTCAATATCCTGAATGATGAAAATGGCGTCCCAGCGCAGTTTTCTAAGCAGCTTAAAATGCGCGTTCACTTCCTTTCGCCCTGGGGCGTTCCATTCCCGAGAGTTTAGAAAAATACCGCATTCATCCAGTACCAGAAGCCCGTTTTTATTTTCGTCTATCTGTTTGCCTTCATAACCAAGGGGCAGGGCTTCAAGGTCGTGTACAGTGGGAATGTCAGGGAGGCGGTACAGCTCGGTATGCTTTTTATCAAGACCTAGCATGTGTTCAGGGAAAATATCGAGGTTAGTGGCGACCTTGCGGCCTTCAAGCAAGTATTTCTGAATACGGGCAACACTCATTAAAGATTTGCCACCACCCAGTTTCCCAGTAACAACCCAGACCGGCATGGCGCTACTTCTTCGTGAAGCTGGACATTGAGTTTTCAGCCCAGCGCGCTTTGAATTTGGCGACCTCAACCGTGATATGTGCGCCGATGCTCAGTATGTAATACGTAATGATAGTGGTGGCGAGATAAGGCAGGTTCTTTGGCATCATGGCCAGCACCCCCATGATATTGGCGTAAGCAATGGGTGGCAGACCGTTGATAATTTCTAAGATGGTGTCATTCACCCACATCACAAGGTTGTAGACAATCAGGCTGACGACAGCAATAAGTGTGACATATATCGTTATGCTCTTTACGGTGCCCAGCAGATAGTTAGCCAAAAACCACTGCAATAAACGGGTGCAAAGCGCACCGAGAAAAGCGAAAAGACTAGCAAATACTACTGGCATTATAACCTCACATTCTGAATATGCTGCTGGATGCTTCTCACGAAGAAAATCAGCGTTAGCAGGTAAACCACCCACGTTAAGACGTTTGAAATGGTCGGCGCATAAGTACAAACATCAAGGCTACGGCGGCCAAAGGGGATCGGACTGCAATTGTCTTGCGCAAAGGCGAACAGCTGTGGGATAGAATCAAACGAGGTTAAATTGTCGCCTATGTTATTCAGGCGGTTTACACCGGCACCACCTTCGCCGTTGTTCTGGGAATGCTCAACTTTACCCCATGCTTCCTCTAATGCCAGAGAGTAATCCGGCAAATCAACACCACCCGCTGCGGATTCACCATCGCCAGCGGTGCCAAAGCCGTCTTTTATGGCGTCGATACTCTCCTGAATACCATCCAGTTTGCCCTCGACACCGGACATATCGCCGCCGGTTTCAATACCGGCAATAGCGTCTTTGATGCCGTCGAGCTTGTCGCCGTTCTCTGCGGTGCCGTGGATCAGGTCATTCAGCCGGTCGATAATGGTCGAGCTGTTTTTGTTCTCAGCGGCCAAGCGCTTGTTAGTCTCGTTTAAGCGCTCAGTGACAGGGGTAAAATCCTGCTCAATGGTCAGGTCAATATTCGTGACTTTGCCGTCACTGTCGGTAATGGTGCCGCCAACGTTGCTGTTGCCGCCAGTAGCACCGCCACCAGAATCAGGAATGCCAGAGCCATCATCACCGCCCGGGGGCGTTTCGGGGTCTGTGGGTTCGCAGTTCTCTGTGCAGGGTGGTTCAGGGTCGGTACCACCATCATCAGGTGCAGTGGGGCCGGTAACAGCAGAACAAGACTGTGCTGTGACGTAATGTGTATAACCACTGGCAGTACCTAAGCAGATATCCCCGATTTTACAGGTAGACTGGCAAAGTAACGGCTCAGGGTTTGCGCCGCCTGTACTGCCAACATGCGCGCAAAATGACTCTTCTGAATGATGATAACCGTCAATAATGGCACCTTCGATATATCTGCAGGTAGTTGTTGGTTCTTCTTCAACCAGAATTTTACCGGCACTCAAAAAAAGACCGGCACCTTCGCCAGGGCAAGAAATATTCCAGCCAATGGGATCAGGAAAAGTGCATGTGGTGCCGTCAGTTGTGTTGGTAATAGTGACGGACTCCTGAACGTAGTTAAGTCCTTCAATTTCATTGCTTGAGTTAGACACTAGTTCGGAAGGTGTTACCGTGAAATTGTAAGCCCTAGAGTTATATCGCTTAACATGTAAATTAGTGTACTTATAAACTTGTTCGGCATAAGAAAAACTGCTCCACACAGAAGCAGTTAAGGCCAGAAATAACATTAACTTTTTCATGTGTGGAGCGTCCTGTTTAAGATGCTTTGTTAGCAAATTTCTTAAACAGTTTGATGGCGATACTGGCCACAACGATGGTCGTTACAATAGGCCATGCATCAGCGATCAAAGAGCCTGCTTCGGTCGAGATAGCAGCCATTGCTGTCGAAGCTTCCCCCTCAGCCAGTGCAGAGCCAGAGGCCAGCGCGGTTACAACGAAAACACCGGCGGCGTTCAGTTTAGCGTTGAAAATATTGATTTTCTTCATGGTTTACCCCTTAAAGGTCAGTTAGTTGCATTCCAAGCAAAACGCCGGAATACGTAAAAGCCGAGCCCAGCGGCCCAGCCCAGTGTGTAGCAGCCGATAAGACCGACTGCGATAGTTTGGAAATCAAGTGCAAAAGTCATTTGGCAGCTGACTCCCAAGCGTTCATGCCAAGGCAAAAGCAAATACCGCAGCCCACCATGAAAATGACGTTAGCCAGGTATTCGATTTGCTCAGTGGCGATTGTTACGGTTTCCATTTAGCCCGCCTTTTTAACCATCTGCGGATCGTCAGCGCTCAGGGCCTCAAACGTCATACCTGAGCGGGTGATTTTGGTGCGGCAATTGAGAAACACCTCTTTCATAAAGACGTTGCCTTTGCGCAAGTCTTCAGCCAGCTTGATGTTCGGCTGGTTGGTGTCTGGGTCAATCAGCTTGATTTTCAAAGTAGGGGAGCCATAGCTGAAGCCCGTTTGACGCTGGTCATTGTTCGGGTAGTTCTGCACGCCGGTAACGCTGGCGTATGGCATTTTGCTGCCGTTTTCCTGCTCCATAAAACCGGCAGAAATTTCAGTAATGATGAATTGCAGTGTGGTTAAGCTCATAGTGTTTCCTTAGGCCGCGCGGCCATGAATTACAACAAAGTTGCGGGTTGAGGGTTTGCGGTACCAGTCCGGCATCTGATGCGGCTGGACAGTAATTTCGCGTTCGTGTCTTATCATTGGCAATGCTGTACGGCTTGCATCGAATGGCATGGAGATATCCAGACCGAGCTGGAGCAGACGCTGTTTGTGCACGTAATACTGACGCGGGTACTTACCGGTATCTTCGTTGTATAGCGGCTGACCATTGAGCCACATATGACAGTAGTTAGCGGTAGCGTTCGCGGCTTGTCGTGAGTTGCACACTTTGCGGCGTAGCAGCTGGTCGGCAATGGTTACATAGTCCATAGTTGCGACCTCTAGGTTTTCAGTGAGATTTTCCAACGTGGTTAACGTGTGGTGTGTTGCTAAGTCCTCTACAGTGACATGGCCGTAAAAACACAGCTCATACCGGTCTAATTTCTTGGCTTTAAAGCTGTGTTCTTCGCGGACAATTCCGGCAGCCTGACAGTGTTCAACCAGTTTTCTGTAATAGGCCTTATCTTCATCGCTGGCGTCTTTCAGGTTCTTTTTTTCGTGTTCGATAAGCTCAAAGTGCTTAATGTAAAACTTGCTATAGTCCCAACTACTGCCGCCAATACTTCGGCTGGTAGAGTAATCAACAGTTGCGCCGTTAGGGTAAAGGTTAGGGCGCTTACCATTGGGCATAGACATGGTTGCCAGTGCACGCAGGAATGCCCATTCATTTTGATAACCAACAGAATGGTTACGCGTAATGTCTACATGGCGTATTACAGCGCCGGTGTAGCGCTTTTTGTGTTTACGGTTGGCAGCATCTTCGTGAAAGTCTTTCGTAAAGTAGAACCGGCCCGTGGTAAACGGCGGCAAGCCAAGCTTAGCCAGGACAATGTTGTAAACCTGTATACACTCTTCAAAACTGGTGAATCCATACAGGTTTTCAACACGGCCAAAGCGTGACGGATTGCCCTCAACTCTGACCCTGTGACCGTCACAGCTAACACGTAAAGACGTTGAAAAGCTGCTTTGGATGGTGGCACGGGAAGCTACGATTTTATCCGGATCAAATTCACCGGTATGCAGGTTCACAGTTACATAGCCCTTGTCGCCAATCATCGGCAGACGGTCACCTAAGTGCGTCTGCTCGACAACTAACCGGTCTATGAACCAATGACCCAAGGCGCTCATTATGCTGCAGTCCTACGCGAAACACGTTTGCGGCAAGCTGCGTTGTGATACAGCGCTTTGCCAACAACAACCCGACCACAACCGCAATTACACGCCCGGGCAGTCACATTTTGCTGTGGCCGGCGAGTCACAGAAGTGTTGCCCTGGTCTGTCACAGTTTTTGCACCTGGCACAGTCACGAAGAAATCACGCAGCGCGGTCACAGGTTTGTTTGCCTGGTCAGTCACGCCATAAACGTGTTTGTTTATCAGCTGAGCCAAAACAGACCCCAGTACCAGCGGCACACCATTGCCGACAGCTTTCTTTTTGCCCTCAACGGTGAAACTGGGCAAATCAAAGTCAGCCGGTAAGCCCTGACAGTATTTCAGCTGTTCAAAAGACCGGTCATCAGATGCGGTTGCTGCACCATGCTCAGCAGAGCGGCCAGTGTGGTAGGGCGGATTTAACAGTGTTACACCGTCACGGTGTCCGAATTGAAAATGGCGCAGGCGGCTAACGTCTGAAAACCACGCCTGATTAAGCTCAAAGCGCTGCCAGCTATAACGGTCTGGATTAACGATGTTCGGCACTCTGGCAACGTTTTCCAGCAAAAACCAATCTGGCTGTGCTTCTTTCACAATACGGGTGAAATGGTAAAGCATTTCCAGACTATAACCGGTTGGTGCTTCGCGGCGCAGGCCGCTAAATTCCTGACAAGGACTGCCACCGATAACACCGGAAAACACGCCTGCAGGCACATGAAAATGGCGTATATCCTGACCCAGTATCAAATCAGGGCCACGGACAACAGAGAAGCCAAGGGCTTCAAATGGGCGGGAAAACAAATCAATGCCAGGGTAAAGAGACAGGATTAAGCGGTTTGCCGGTACAGGCTTTGCAGCCAGGTGAGTCACAGTTAAGTGTGCCGGCCGTGTCACAGTTTCTGCTCCTGGACAAGTCACAGGTTTTGCAGCCTGGTTAGTCATGATTAACAGCCTTAGCCAAGTTAATCAGGCCATCGCCACACATAGAGCTAACACCAAGCATGAAACTTTGAAGGTGAAAGTCTGGAATGCTTTGACCTTCAGTGGCGGCGTCTTTCATAAGCTCGTCGCGGGTGGACAAGAAAGAATTAACGATAATGTTTTTCCAGACTGGTGCAGGATGAAGATGCTCAACAGCAACCGGAGAATCATGGGCTGGAACCGACTTAGATAATTCCGGCTGCTGCTGAGCGAAAAAGGCTTCGCGGTATTCGGCGGTAGCGATTACATCACCGATAAAAACATGAAGCGTTAGAGGATGGCCACGGCGTGGCACCCAGAAAGTGACATCTTCCTCAATCAGATGGTAAGTGTTTTCACACACTGCACATTCACGGTAACTGACGCGCTGTGCGTCTAGTTTGGCTAATGCATCCGATAAATCAGAAGCAGAGAACAGAGAGCGCTTTATTTCGTCGAGTGTAGTCATGGTTCCAGCCTATGAGTTAACTTCATTTTTGGAGTAATTATCTTGATTCCAATAATCGGGAGTGTCAACTTCATTTTTGGAGTAATTTTGCAGAAGTGAGATAACGCGCTAAAATCAGGCCAAATTTTCTGAGGGTAGAAGCATGAACATTAGCAGTAAGCTAATTGACCAATACAAAGCACTGGATGGCGGAAAGTCTGACAAAGTTATTGCTAACGAAGTGCCTAGCATGACTGTTGGTAACGTCAGTCAGGTAAGAACTGGTTTAAGGCATCTGACACCTGAACAGGCAATGTTCATTGCTGAGCGCTGTGGCTTAGATATCGGTGAAGTGCTGGTTAAGCTGGATATGGAAAAAGCTAAAACGCCAGAAGTACGCGCAGAGTTCGAAAAGATACTAAAGAGATTAGCTGGTGCAGTAGCGGGGATCATCCTGACAATGGGAATGATGGCGGCACCGGCAAGTGATGCAGTAGCGTCACCAGCCCGATAATCAATTTAACATAATATACATTATGAGCCATTAAGTATATGCCGTATCATTACGCATTTCAGCTTTCTATTTCTGTTTAGCCAAGTAAAATGCGTTGTTATCTGCACTTACTTTCTGGCTTATTCATGGCACTTACTATCAGGCCCACTGACGAACAACTCGATATCCTGGCTAAGGTTCAGCGCATGACCGCGGAACTTACTTACTCGAAAGCCATATTTAAAGGATTAAGCGAGTATATTCAGCTGAAAAAAGATTTTGATGAGCTAGAGAAAAAACACAATGCGTTACTTAAAACACACGCTGAGCTTAGAGAAACCGTTAATTTGTATGTAATGGCAAAAACGCGGCTTAACCGCGTTTTACAGGATGATGCCAAAACCGATAATGCGGATTAGTCCGATACTGGTTTAATACCAACCTGAGTTGCTTCACCAGCTTCATTTACCTGACGCACTGTCAGTAGAAGCTGGTCAAGCCGCACCTGGTCGCCAAT
The DNA here is from genome assembly GCF_020531985.1 of Rheinheimera aquimaris. GTDB lineage: Bacteria > Pseudomonadota > Gammaproteobacteria > Enterobacterales > Alteromonadaceae > Alishewanella > Alishewanella aquimaris. The sequence continues at coordinate 279,924 of NZ_JAJAVQ010000001.1, forward strand.
TACCACACGACGATGGAAACGTTGCGCAATATACGCCGCCAACGTCTGGTTTTTGTCCTGGCCTATCAGGTTAATGGTATAGAATGCGTCCAAATCGCTAAGGTTGATATCTCCGTTCAGTACGAAATCACCAAAGAAACTGCTATTGCTCAGCACGGACTTCTCGGCGTCGTTGGCCAATACTTCGCTTATTTTCTGAATGTGCTTTAATTTTGCCAGCACCATCAAAGTGTCACCAGCATGAAATACCGGCTTTTTATCCGGCAATATCCATTCGCCGTCACGAATAACGCCCAAAAACTGAATTGGCTGCTTAAATTGAAAATCCTGCCAGCCCAGAGTTAACACCGGAGAAGAGTCTGTCACCTTAAACGATAACACCTCCATCACGTCGTTGCTTGGAATAGCATCAAGTGGCATGGCGTTGTCCGGTGCCAATTCAGCCGGTACTTCCAGCTTCAACCAACGGGCTACCGGCACTATGCTCCAGCCTTGAACAACCAGCGAGACAATAACCACCACAAAGGCAACATCAAAATACAGGTGTTCATCCGGCATGCCGGCCAGCCAGGGAAATAATGCCAGAATAATAGGTACCGCGCCGCGAAGGCCAACCCAGCTGATAAATAACTGATCCCTTACCGGAAAACGAAATGGTATCAGGCTGAATAGCACGGCGATCGGCCTGGCGACAAAGATCAGGATCGCCGCAAGGATGAGCGCTGACAGCAAATGGTTCATCAAATTGCTCGGTACGACCAGCAACCCCAGCATCAAGAACATGCTGATTTGGCTGATCCAGGCTAAACCGTCATGCATACGCAATATATGTATAATTTGCGGCAATCTGGCATTGCCTACCAGATACCCCATCAGATACACGGCCAAAAAGCCGCTACCGCCAAACATATTTGTCATGGCATAAATAAAGATACAGCTGGCAACCGCCAGCAATGGGAAAAAGGCAAAATTAAGTGGCAGTTTACGGCATAAAAATACGAATACCCGCCCTGCTCCATAACCCATTACACCGCCAACTACCGCTTGCTGTAAAAAGGTTCTGCCAACGTCCCAGCTTAGCGCATGGCCTTCAGCTAAAACGCCAACCAATGTCAGCGTTAACATAACCGCCATAGGGTCATTACTGCCTGATTCAATTTCAAGCGTAGATGCCACCCGTTCTTTAATGCGAAGGCCTTGGGACTGAAATATAGAGAACACCGCTGCCGCATCGGTTGAACTTAAAATTGCACCGAGCAACAGGCCTTGTAATAGCGTCATATCCAGCAGATAAGCCGCTGACACCCCTACAATGGCGCATGTGAGTACCACGCCGACCGTTGCCAGCATTGATGCCGGCGCTAATGCGACACGAAAGCGCTCCGGATGCGTGCGCATACCGCCGTCAAACAGAATAATCACTAAGGCGATAGAGCCAATTAAAAAGGCAACCTGGGGATTGTCGAACTGAATGCCGACGATACCTTCCTCGCCGGCCAGCATACCAATAATGAGAAACACAAGCAGCATAGGCGCGCCGAGACGCGCCGAGATAAGAGTTGCTATAATGCTGATTACAAAAAGAAAACCGCCAACTAATATTGCGAGGTTTATGCCATCCACTCTAACCTCCTGATTAATTAGACGTTTGAAATCTCCCGCACGATGGCATTTAACGCATCCAATGGCTGTGCAGCCTTAGTAATAGGACGGCCAATTACCATATAATCCACACCAGCCGTAAGCGCCTGAGCAGGCGTCATAACCCTGCGTTGGTCATCCTGGGCAGTGCTTGCCGGACGGATGCCAGGTGTTACCAGACAGAACTTCTGACCGAATGTCTGCTTTAATAGTGTAGCTTCCTGGGCAGAACATACTACGCCATCTAAACCTGAACTGTGTGCCAACGTAGCCAGCTTCATAACCTGCTGCTCTGGTGTCAGCTGTATGCCTAACTCTGTCAGGTCACTCTGTTCCATACTGGTTAATACTGTAACAGCAATAAGGTGTGGTTTTTCAGTGCCATAGGATATCAGAGATTCGCGCGCCGCGCTCATCATTCTGCTACCGCCACAAGCGTGCACGTTAACCATCCAGACTCCAAGATCGGCTGCGGCTTTAACTGCCTTTGCGACAGTATTGGGGATATCGTGAAATTTTAGGTCGAGAAATACATCAAACCGTCTTTGCTGCAACTCCTGCACAAACTGCGGGCCGAAATGCGTGAACATCTCCTTTCCCACTTTCAAGCGGCATAGGGCCGGGTCCAGTTGACTAACCAGGTTCAGCGCGTCTTGTTTTTGTTCAAAATCCAGCGCAACCACAACAGGCGTTTGGCAAACCATATCTTTTCCTTTACTTCTAACGCCCATCTATACCACCAACAGGTTCAACAGTTTCCCACTGCTGGCAAGAGGGACATAACCAATAATGTTTTCGGGTCTTAAAGCCGCAATTACGGCAGCCGTATAACGACTTTTTATCCAGATAAGCATTTACCAGCTCTTTTACAGACGATAGTACTTCTGCGGCCGGTGCTGACTGCTGTTGTCTTATTTGTAGTAGCTGCTGAAAAAGGCGAATACTGGGCTGTTGTGTCAGTTTATCCAGTAAAAATTGCTCTGCAGCGGTGGCGGATCCATGTTCCGATAGCCAGGCTGCTAATAACACCGTCGCTGTAATATTGTTATGTTTATTAGCCAGATGGCTAAGCAACTGATACCACTCTTCACCGGCTAAATTGCACTGTTGCAATAACGGTAATATATCAGCTGCCCATTGTGGCTTGTGTTCAGCAATATAGAGCAATGCAGATTTTGCCAGCGCCTTTTCGTTTACCTGTATAGCTTGCTGGGCCAACTCATATTTTGGCCGTATCGCTGCCGGATAACGCTCAGCAAGTTCTGCTATTAAGGTGATGTTGGTATCAGACGATTGTTTTTGCGCCTCTATCTGCATATTAGCCTGCGCTATGCGCAGTGATCGAGAGTTAGTAGCATCAACAGCTGCGCTATATTGTTTTGCTTTACTCCACTCGTGAGTAGCAATAAAAATACTGAATAACTGCTTTAAAGCCGCCTCGCCCAGAGACGGCGATTTTACCAGCGTGACCAGCAGTTTCTCTGCCCGGTCATACAAACCTGCAGAAAAATAATCTTTTGCCAGCTCAAATTGTATTTGCTGTGCTTGTGGCTTAGGCAGCTTTAACTGGTGCAGTTTTTCATGTATGCGAATAGCTTTATCCCAATCACCTTTACGGCGGAACAGATTCGCTAATGCAAGGTAGGTTTCGATGGTCGCCGCTTCAATATCCAGCAGTTCCAGCAGCTGCTCAATGGCTTTGTCTTCTTGATCTGTCAGCAGAAAATTCAAACCCGACGATAAATTTCGGGTAATGCTGGCCCGGCCTTTCAGCTCTTTATGTTTTACGCTGTTTCGCCCCATAAACCAGCCGTAGGCTGCTGCTACCGGTAATAATAAAAACAGCAGCTCCAACATAGGTTAGTGGCTTTCCGTTGATTTACGCAGCCAACCCTTAGCTTTACGTTGTAAGGAATACAACATGATGATAAGCCAGCCAAGTAACATACCAAGCAGTAAGAACAATAGTGCGATATCAACTACTCTGAGCTGAACACTGATGACAAGAAGGTTTAAATCAGCAACCTGCTGATTGATAGAACCAAACAGTACCCCTGCCAAAATCAGGGCTACTAATACGACGATATAAAGTAGTCTGCGCAAGGGATACTCCGGTTACGCCTGAACATCTCAATAACAGAGCAATCAGGTGTTGTCTTTTACCCGGTCACGTAACTCTTTGCCTGGTTTAAAGTGAGGGACATATTTTCCGTCTAACTCAACTTTATCGCCCGTTTTAGGGTTACGGCCTACGCGAGGTGCACGGTAATGCAATGAGAAACTGCCAAAACCACGAATTTCAATTCGTTCGTTGCCAGCTAATGACTGTGCCATCTGCTCGAGGATTTCTTTAACTGAAGCTTCAACATCCTTGACCTGAATATGTGGGAAATCAGTAGCTAATTTTTCAATTAATTCAGACTTGGTCATAGACCCTCCGGCAAACCTGCTAATGGATAAAGCAGGAGGCATTTGCCCCCTGCTTTGTTAGCAATTAATCCTGCTTCTGAGCAGCTTTAAATGCTTCGGCCATAGCGTTACCACCAAAATCAGCTTCTTGTTGCTTGCTGTTGATAGTATCCATAGCTTCTTTTTCTTCAGCTTCGAACTTCGCTTTGATTGACAGGCTGATTACGCGGTTTTTGCGGTCAACACCCATTAAACGAGCTTCAACTTCTTCGCCTACTTTCAGTACAGTAGTTGCATCTTCGATACGCTCACGCGCGATGTCAGATACACGGATATAACCTTCTACAGCACCTTCTAACATCACAGTAGCGCCTTTAGCGTCAACGGCAGTTACTTCACCTTTAACGATAGCACCTTTTTTGTTGTCAGCAAGGTAACCATTGAACGGATCTTCATCCAGTTGCTTGATACCTAAAGAAATACGCTCGCGCTCTGGGTCAACTTGCAGTACAACGGCGTGTACTTCGTCGCCTTTCTTGAACTCGCGAACGGCTTCTTCGCCAGTGGCGTTCCAAGAAATGTCTGACAGGTGAACCAGACCATCGATGCCGCCATCCAAGCCGATGAAGATACCGAAGTCAGTGATTGACTTGATCTTACCGCTTACACGGTCACCCTTGTTGAAGCCCTTAGCGAACTCTTCCCATGGGTTAGCTTTACACTGCTTCAGACCTAAAGAAATACGACGGCGTTCTTCGTCGATTTCCAGAACCATAACTTCAACAGTATCACCCAGGTTAACTACTTTAGATGGGTGGATGTTCTTGTTAGTCCAGTCCATTTCAGATACGTGTACTAAACCTTCAACGCCTTCTTCGATTTCAACGAAGCAGCCGTAGTCAGTCAGGTTAGTTACGCGACCAGTGATTTTCGCACCTTCTGGGTAACGTGAAGCGATAGCTGCCCACGGATCTTCGCCCATTTGTTTCAGGCCTAAAGATACGCGTTGCTTCTCGCGGTCGAATTTCAGTACTTTTACCGGAATTTCGTCGCCAACGTTAACGATTTCGCTTGGGTGCTTAACGCGCTTCCATGCCATATCAGTGATATGCAGTAAGCCGTCTACGCCACCTAAGTCAACGAATGCACCGTAGTCAGTCAGGTTCTTAACGATACCTTTAACTTCCATGCCTTCTTCCAGCGTTTCTAACAGCTGGTCACGCTCATGGCTGCTTTCTGATTCAATAACCGCACGACGTGATACCACCACGTTGTTACGCTTCTGATCCAGTTTGATAACTTTGAACTCAAGTTCTTTGTTTTCCAGGTGCAGAGTGTCACGCACCGGACGTACGTCTACTAATGAACCAGGCAGGAATGCACGAATACCGTCAACTTCAACCGTGAAGCCACCTTTAACTTTACCAGTGATAACACCGATAACAGTTTCTTTGTCTTCACAAGCTTTTTCCAGGCGTACCCAGGCTTCGTGACGTTTCGCTTTTTCGCGCGACAGTAAGGTTTCACCGAAACCATCTTCAATCGCGTCTAACGCTACGTCAATGATGTCGCCAACGCTAACTTCGATTTCGCCGTTCAGAGATTTGAACTGTTCAACCGGAATTGCAGCTTCTGATTTCAGACCAGCGTCAACCATAACGACGTCTTTCAGAACGGCAACAACAGTACCTTTAACAATGGCACCCGGACGGGTTTCGATGGCTTTGAGGCTTTCCTCAAATAATTGTGCAAAATTTTCAGTCATATTCACTTTTTCAGTTAAGTGCTCCACGCTGCATCATGCGTTGTGGGGTTGCTAAATTAACCTGTTTAAATCCATTTAACAGGCTGTCCAAAATGCGGTTTTGGCCTGGTTCATACCACAGCTGGCAACTTCATGCCGGTGTAGTTCAGTACCTCTTCCAACACTTGTTCAATCGTTTTGTTTGTCGAATCCAGCATATAGGCATCAGCAGCCGGTTTTAATGGCGCAGTGGCGCGGTTCATATCGCGCTCGTCCCTAGCCTGGATTTCGCTCAAAAGGTCGCCGATGTTAACATCAAAGCCCTTTTCTTTCAACTCCAAATAACGCCGTCTGGCGCGCTCTTCGGCGGTGGCGGTTAAAAATATTTTAACGTCTGCCTGGGGGAAAACTACCGTCCCCATATCGCGACCATCCGCAACCAGGCCCGGCTCTTCAGCAAAAGCACGCTGACGACGCAGCAGCGCTTCGCGAACCCGCGGCAATGAAGCAATTTTTGACGCAATATCAGCAACTTCCTGCGTACGGATCGTGTGTGTAACGTTTTCGCCTTCCAGCGTAATACGCATGTTGCCTGTTTCGTCACTACTAAACTGAACATCGAGGTGCGCAGCCAGAGGTTGCAGCGCTTCTTCGTCATCACTTTCGATTTGATGATGCATAGCAGCTAAAGCCAAAACCCGATATATGGCGCCACTGTCCAGTAATTGCCAGCCTAAGCGCTGAGCCAGCAAGCGACAAATAGTGCCTTTGCCTGAACCACCCGGGCCATCAATGGTAATTACTGCTGCAGAGTGTGGCATCCTACCCCCTTTAACTACTGGTTAATCGGATTTAAAAACGGCGGTATTATACAGCTTTTTGCGACAAAATCTGTGTTTAATTACGATAAAACGAAGGAAAGACGCGCGCTCAGAAGGCTACGCGTCTGGATGACGCGCTATCTAGCGAGCCAGTTGCTGAAAGACACTGAAGTAGTCAGGGAAGGTCTTTGCTGTGCAGTCAGGGTCTTCAATAGTCACGGCAGTATCACTTAACGCAACCAAAGAGAAACACATCGCCATGCGATGGTCGTTGTAGGTTGCGATACTCGCATGCTTCAGTTGAGACGGCGGGACTATTTTCAGATAATCGTGGCCTTCTTCAACCTCAGCTCCAACTTTGCGAAGTTCAGTCGCCATGGCAGCTAAGCGGTCTGTTTCTTTTACCCGCCAGTTGTACACGTTACGGATAATAGTTGGGCCCTCAGCAAACAACGCCGCAGTGGCTATGGTCATCGCGGCATCCGGTATGGCGTTATAATCACGATCAATACCGATCAGCTTGTTACGCGTTACCTTTATATAATCATCGGCCCATTCAACATCGGCGCCCATTGCTTCCAGTGCATCAGCAAAATGAATGTCGCCCTGCACAGCGTGTTTGCCAATACCGGTCACTTTAATACTGCCACCTTTAATGGCAGCTGCTGCCAGAAAATAAGAGGCTGAAGATGCATCCCCCTCCACCAGCCATTTACCTGGGGAACGATATTGTTGATTGCCACTGATGCTAAAGCGCTGATAGCCGTGATTGACCACATCAACACCAAAGCGTTGCATCAGGGCCAGCGTAATGTCGATATAAGGCTTGGATACCAACTCGCCAATAATCTCTATTTCACTGTTACCGTTAAGTAACGGCGCCACCATTAATACTGCAGTTAAAAACTGGCTTGAAATACTGCCATCGATTTTTATCGTGCCACCGTTCAGTGGCTGGCCTTTAATACGCAAAGGCGGAAAACCATCTTGCTGTAAATAGTTTATCTCCGCATGCCACTGCTGCAACGCATCAACTAAGTGACCAATTGGCCGCTCATACATGCGGGGCTCGCCAGTCAGGGTAACATCGACACTGGATGCGGCTAACGCCGCAGTTAAAGGCCGCATGGCGGTGCCGGCGTTGCCGAGAAACAGGGTGATGGCATGAGGATGACTAAATAACCCGCCCAGCCCCTGTACCTTACACTCAGTGCGGCACGGCGACAGTGTGTAGTTGACCCCAAGCGAGGTTAGCGCATTAAGCATGTGCCTGACATCGTCACTATCAAGTAAGTTACTGATCTGCGTTGTGCCTTCTGCCAGAGCCGCAAGAAGCAACACCCGGTTAGAGATGCTTTTTGAGCCCGGCAAATGTACTTCGCCGTTAACTTTCGCAATGGGTTCTAATGTCAGTGTCTTCATCCGTGCACCCGCTCAAATTCTTGCATAAAACTTACCAGGGTTTGTACGCCTTCCAGTGGCATAGCGTTGTAAATACTGGCCCGCATACCGCCAACCATACGATGGCCTTTAAGTGCCAGCAGGCCATGATGCTCCGCCTGTTCGACAAACATATCATTCAAACGCTCATCGCCAAGGAAAAAAGGCACATTCATCCAAGAGCGGTAGCTTGGGTCCACATCGTTAGAGTAGAAGTCACTTTTATCAATATAATCATAAAGTAAAGTAGCCTTCGCTTGGTTACGCGTAGCCATGGCGGTTACGCCACCCTGGTGTTTTAACCATTTAAACACCAGCCCGGCGAGATACCAGGCAAAAGTTGGTGGTGTATTAAACATGCTGTCATTTTCAGCAGCCAGACGATAATCCAGCACGGAAGGAATAACGGTTTCTTTAGACGGCAATAAATCTTCGCGTACGATAGCCAGTGTTAAACCGGAAGGACCGATATTTTTCTGTGCGCCAGCATAGATCACGCCATAACGGCTGATATCGATTGGCCTTGATAAAATCGTTGACGATAAATCCGCGATAATTGGGCTGCTGGTATCAGGCAAACCGGTAAACTCAACACCGTCTACGGTTTCATTCGGGCAACAATGCACATAAGCGGCACCTGCTGTTAGTTGCCAGTCTGATGGTGCAACGATTGAGCGAATACCTTCCGCCGTCTTCTGGCGGATATCCTGCACATTAATCTGGCCGTATTTAGTTGCTTCTTCAACCGCTGATTTGGACCAGGCACCGGAGACGATGTAGTCGGCAGTTTGTCCTGCCTTTAACAAATTCAATGGTACTGCCGAGAATTGGCCACGACCACCGCCGTGCATAAATAACACTTTATAATTCTGCGGAATAGCGAGCAAATCGCGTAAATCTTGTTCCGCTTGCGCGGCGACCTGAATAAATGCCTTGCTGCGGTGGCTAAGCTCCATCACTGAGCAACCCTGCTGTTGCCAGTTTATAAACTCCTGTTGTGCCTGCTGCATTACCTCTACCGGCAACATTGCCGGCCCGGCACAAAAATTAAAGGTGGTCATAATGTACTACTTGCTCCTGAATTAGCGTTCTAATGCACTGGCTTGGTTGTTAAACGTGCCGCCGGCTTAACCGGTCTTTTATCTGCGCTTAAAAGCAAAACGAGCGCAAAAGCGCCCGTTTTATCTGGGTGTTACTCTTCTTCATCCTGCGCTAACTGCGTATCGGTCAGTACAGTGCTTGCGGCTTTCTCTGCTTCTGCCGCTGCTAACTCTTCAGCATCCTGGATTTCGTCAATCTTTTCCACGCCAACTACTTTTTCGTTGTCTGCGGTGCGGATCAGAATAACGCCCTGGGTATTACGGCCAACTTCAGATACTTCGTTGACACGGGTACGAACCAGAGTGCCTTTGTTTGAAATCATCATGATTTCATCCAGCTCATTTACCTGTACGGCACCTACAACCAGGCCATTACGCTCTGATACTTTAATCGACACAACGCCCTGTGTAGCACGGCTCTTCGCCGGGTATTCCTGTAGTGCCGTGCGTTTACCGTAACCGTTTTCGGTGACTGTCAGTACCGGGCCATTGCCATTTGGAATGATCAATGAAACCACTGAGCCACCTTCGCGCAATTTAATACCGCGTACGCCCGTTGCGGTACGACCCATGCTACGCACCTGATCTTCAGCAAACCGTACTACTTTGCCGTCATCTGAGAACAGCATTATTTCACTGCTACCATCGGTAATGCCGACGCCGATTAAGCGGTCGCCGTCGTTCAGGTTAACCGCAATAATACCGTTAGAGCGCGGGCGCGAGTATTCAGTCAGTGCGGTTTTCTTCACGGTACCATTAGCCGTTGCCATGAAGACGTATTTGTTTTCTTCGTATTCACGTACCGGCAGAATAGCATTAATGCGCTCACCTTCTTCCAGTGGCAGTAAGTTCACGATTGGCTTACCGCGCGCCGTGCGGCTGGCCAGTGGCAACTGATATACTTTCATCCAGTACAGACGGCCACGGTTAGAGAAACACAGAATAGTGTCGTGCGTGCTGGCTACCAGCAGTTTGTCGACAAAATCTTCATCTTTTACTGTGGTGGCGGCTTTACCTTTACCACCACGACGCTGTGCTTCGTAATCTGATAACGGCTGGTACTTGGCATAACCTAAGTGAGACAGTGTAACCACTACATCTTCTTCGGTGATCAAGTCTTCCATATTGATATCCAGCATATTGTCCTGGATATCAGTGCGACGCGCGTCGCCATATTGCTCTTTTACCGCCTGCAACTCTTCACAGATCACTTCCATTAAGCGCTCTGGGCTTGCCAGAATATGCAGCAATTCAGCAATCAGTTCTAATAACTGCTTGTATTCGTCAAGGATCTTCTCGTGCTCAAGTCCGGTCAGCTTATGCAAGCGTAAATCCAGAATGGCCTGTGCCTGCTGCTCAGTTAAGAAGTATTTACCGTCACGAATACCAAAATGCGCTTCCAGCCACTCTGGGCGGGCAGCGTCTTGCCCTGCCCGTTCCAGCATGGCGCTTACATCACCTAACTGCCAGCCGCGATCGACTAAACGTAGTTTCGCTTCTGCCGGGCTGGGCGAGGTTTTAATCAGCTCGATAATTTCGTCGATGTTTGCCAGCGCTATAGCCAAACCTTCCAGGATGTGGGCGCGATCGCGTGCTTTACGTAAATCGTAAACAGTGCGGCGGGTTACCACTTCACGGCGGTGCAGCACAAAACACTGCAACATCTCTTTGAGGCTTAACAGCTTAGGCTGGCCCTGATCCAGTGCCACCATGTTGATACCAAACACGGTTTGCATTTGGGTGTTGGCATACAGCTGGTTCAGCATTACATCACTGGATTCACCGCGCTTAAGCTCGATGACAATACGCATACCGTCTTTATCAGACTCATCACGTAGCGCCGAGATACCTTCAATGCGTTTTTCTTTAACCAGTTCGGCAATCTTTTCAATCAGACGCGCTTTGTTAACCTGATACGGGATCTCATTAACGATAATGGCTTCGCGGCCGGTTTTCTCGTCAGTTTCAATCTCGGTTTTAGCGCGGATATACACCTTACCCCGGCCGGTACGATAGGCCTCTTCAATACCTTTACGGCCGTTGATAATAGCCGCCGTGGGGAAATCCGGCCCCGGGATAAATTGCATCAATTCATGCAGTTCAATATCAGGGTTCGCAATCAACGCTAAACAGCCGTCAATCACTTCCGTTAAGTTATGTGGCGGTATATTGGTCGCCATACCAACTGCAATACCGCTTGAACCGTTTACCAGCAGATTAGGTACCTTGGTGGGCATAACCGCCGGAATTTGTTCAGTACCGTCGTAGTTAGGCACATAGTCGACAGTTTCTTTATCAAGATCGGCCAGCAATTCGTGCGCAATGCGCGCCATACGTACTTCGGTATAACGCATCGCTGCAGCAGAATCACCATCGATAGAACCGAAGTTGCCCTGGCCATCAACCAGCATGTAACGCAGTGAAAACGGTTGCGCCATACGTACAATAGTGTCGTACACAGCACTGTCGCCGTGCGGGTGATATTTACCGATAACGTCACCTACCACACGGGCAGACTTTTTATAGGCTTTGTTCCAGTCATTGCCCAGTTCCTTCATAGCGAACAATACGCGACGATGTACTGGCTTTAAACCATCCCTTACATCCGGTAAGGCGCGGCCAACAATAACGCTCATGGCATAATCGAGGTACGAATTCTTTAATTCGTCTTCGATATTAATAGGAACTATTTCTCTGGCCAGATCTGTCATAAAACGCTAATTTCCCTTAAAATCAGATAGATAACTCGCTTTTGTCGATGTTATAAAGCGCGAGACAACGCAGGATTCTAACACAGAAAATCCCGCTTGCCATGCATGAAATGCAGTGCAAATCTATCAGCGGCATTGCCGTAACAGGTCAAGGCTTTATAATGCGCAAAAACCTAAGAGCTAGAACATATGACTGCAGATGCAAAACAGCCCCAAGTTAACGTCGATCCGGATGAAATCGCTAAATTTAACGATATCGCCTCACGCTGGTGGGATCCGGACGGTGAATTTAAACCCTTGCACTTATTAAACCCGGTACGCCTGAGTTATATCAGTGACGAGTTGCAGGGTCTGTTTGGTAAAACAGTTATCGACATAGGTTGTGGCGGCGGTATTTTGGCTGAAAGCATGGCTCGCAGCGGGGCCAATGTGACCGGTCTTGATATGGCGCAAGACTCGCTGAATGTCGCCAGACTGCATGCACTGGAAGCTGGCGTGACGATTAACTATCAACAAGCCACAGCCGAGCAATATGCAGCAGAACACGGTGAGCAATTCGATGTCGTTACCTGTATGGAGATGCTGGAGCATGTGCCTGAACCTATGTCAGTGATTCAGGCTTGTGCGGATTTGGCAAAGCCAGGCGCCACCCTATTCTTCTCAACGCTGAATAAAACCTGGAAAGCTTACCTGTTAGCTATTGTAGGTGCAGAGCATGTTATGAAATTGGTGCCTAAAGGCACGCATGAGTTTAGTAAATTCATCCGTCCGTCCACGCTTATGCGCTATCTGGAACAGGCCGGTCTTGAAATCACTGACACCACGGGTTTGCATTTTAACCCGGTCAGTAACAGCTTTAAGACAGGCCCGGGGCTGGATGTCAATTACATCGTTGTTGCACGTAAACCAGCCTGAAACTCCGGGGCTGGTGATTTTATCCGCACTCAAATAGCTACTCGCTATAAAAAAAAGTTTGATAGAACAAATAAATTTAATCAGAAAAAAAGCTTGCGTAAGGCAGGCTTTTCTCAGCACACTAGCGGCGCGGTTAGCAGCCACTTACCGCTAATTCAGACGACATTTTTTCCCTTTCGTCAAGCCTTGCAAAAAGATCTGATCCACACTATCTTGTGATTACTTTCTTAAAAGCATCTATATGTTGTGTAATTAAGCAACAATAGCTGCTGATATAATGGCCGTGCGCTACATGGCTGACTATAACCATTAATAACAACCGAAATGGAAATCTGCAGCAATGACTCAATCTCTATTCGTCACTAAACGTGATGGCCGCCGTGAACCTTTAGATCTGGATAAAATTCACCGCGTAATTACCTGGGCGGCCGAAGGTTTATCTAATGTGTCGGTGTCTCAGGTAGAGCTCAAGTCTCATATCCAGTTTTATGATGGTATTAAATCCGAAGATATTCATGAAACCATTATTAAGGCTGCCGCAGATCTGATTTCAAAAGACAGCCCTGACTATCAGTACCTTGCTGCCCGTTTAGCCGTATTCCATTTACGCAAAAAAGCCTATGGCCAATTCGAGCCGCCGCATTTATATGACCATGTGGTAAAAATGGTTGAAGCACGCCGTTATGACCAGCATATTCTTGCCGATTACAGCCGTGAAGAGCTGGAGCAGATGAACAGCTTTATTGACCACAGTCGCGATCTGAATTTCAGCTACGCTGCAGTGAAGCAACTTGAGGGTAAGTATCTGGTGCAGAACCGGGTAACCGGTGCTATTTACGAAAGCGCACAGTTCTTATATATTCTGGTTGCGGCCTGTTTGTTTGCTAATTACCCCAAGGCAACCCGTCTGGATTACGTGCGTCGCTTCTATGACGCTTGCTCATTATTCAAACTGTCACTGCCAACACCGATTATGTCAGGTGTACGCACGCCTACCCGTCAGTTCAGCTCTTGTGTGCTGATTGAGTGTGGCGATAGCCTTGATTCAATCAACGCTACCTCAAGTGCCATCGTAAAATACGTTAGCCAGCGTGCCGGTATTGGCATCAACGCCGGTCGCATTCGTGCGCTGGGCAGCCCGATCCGTAACGGAGAGGCATTCCACACCGGTTGTATTCCGTTTTACAAGCACTTTCAGACTGCGGTAAAAAGCTGCTCGCAAGGTGGTGTACGCGGCGGCGCTGCAACATTGTTTTATCCGCTGTGGCACCTTGAGGTGGAATCACTGCTCGTACTGAAAAATAACCGTGGTGTTGAAGAGAACCGTGTCCGTCATTTGGATTACGGCGTGCAGTTTAACCGCCTGATGTACACCCGCTTAATTAAAGATGATTATATTACGCTGTTTAGCCCATCTGATGTTCCTGGCTTATACGATGCGTTTTTTGAAGATCAGGAAAAGTTTGAGCAGCTGTATGTTCAGTACGAAAACGACAGCAGTATCCGCAAAAAACGCTTAAAAGCGCTGGAACTGTTTACGCTGTTTATGCAGGAACGCGCCAGTACCGGCCGTATCTATCTGCAGAACGTTGACCACTGTAATACTCACAGCCCGTTCAACCCGAAATTTGCTCCGGTTCGCCAGAGTAACCTGTGTCTGGAAATCGCGCTGCCAACTAAGCCGATGAACGATGTGAATGACCCGGACGGCGAAATAGCACTTTGCACCCTGTCGGCATTTAACCTGGGCGCAATTGAGAACTTATCAGAGCTGGAAGAATTAGCTGAGCTGGCCGTACGCTCATTAGATAGCCTGCTGGATTATCAGGACTACCCTATTCCGGCTGCTTTCCATGCGTCTATTAACCGCCGTACCTTAGGCGTGGGTGTAATAAACTATGCCTACTATCTGGCAAAAAATGGCGTTAAATATTCTGACGGTTCAGCTAATGGCCTGACTCACCGTACTTTTGAAGCAATACAGTATTACCTGTTAAAAGCCTCAAACAAGCTGGCGCAGGAATTCGGTGCTTGCCCGAAATTTAACGAGACGACCTACGCTGAGGGCATTCTGCCGATCGATACCTATAAAAAGGATCTGGATAAAGTCTGCACAGAAGCGCTTCAGCTGGACTGGGAGCAATTGCGTAAAGATATTCTGACCCATGGTCTGCGTAACTCGACATTGTCAGCGCTAATGCCGTCAGAAACCTCGTCGCAAATTTCCAACGCGACCAATGGTATTGAACCACCACGGGGCCATATCAGCGTTAAAGCCAGTAAAGACGGTATTCTAAAGCAGGTTGTTCCAGAGTATGAGCGACTGAAAAATAACTATGAATTGCTGTGGGATATTCCGAATAACACCGGTTATCTGACACTGGTTGCGATTATGCAGAAGTTTATAGATCAGACAATTTCGGCCAATACCAACTACGACCCGAATAAGTTCGAAGGTGGTAAGGTACCTATGAAGCTGTTATTACAGGATCTGTTGTCGGCGTATAAGCTGGGTGTGAAAACCATGTACTACCACAATACCCGTGACGGTGCAGCGGATGTCCAGGAAGATATCAAAGCTGAGCCCGAAGATGATGGCTGTGCAGGCGGCGCCTGTAAAATTTAAGCATTGAGTAAACGGGCTACTTAGGTAGCCCGTACTTTGTATTGAACCTCTGTTAGGAAGATAAGTGGCAATGGCGTACACAACCTTCAACCGACAAATTAATGATCAGATGAAAGAACCGATGTTCTTCGGTAACCCGGTTAATGTCTCCCGTTACGATCAGCAAAAATACGGTATTTTTGAGAAACTGATTGAAAAGCAGCTGAGTTTTTTCTGGCGTCCGGAAGAAGTAGATGTCAGTAAAGATCGCATTGACTACCAAAACCTGCCAGAGCACGAAAAGCACATTTTTATCAGCAACCTGAAATACCAGACTCTGCTTGATTCAGTTCAGGGCCGTTCACCTAATGTGGCGTTTTTACCTATTGTTTCTCTGCCTGAGCTGGAAACCTGGATAGAAACCTGGGCGTTTAGCGAAACCATTCACAGCCGCAGTTATACTCATATCGTGCGTAATATCAGTGCCGAACCGCATAAGGTCTTTGACGATATTATGCTGAATGAAAAAATTCTGCAGCGCGCAGAAGATGTTACCCGTTACTACGACGCGTTGATTGATGGCATAAACCTGTATCAGCGCTGCGGTGAAGGTACGCATACCATTAACGGTGAAACCGAGACTATCAGCCTGTATGAGCTTAAGCGCCGGCTGTATCTGTGTGTGATGTCAGTGAACGTACTTGAAGCTATCCGTTTTTATGTCAGCTTTGCCTGCAGTTTTGCCTTTGCCGAACGCGAGTTAATGGAAGGTAATGCTAAAATTATCCGCCTGATTGCCCGCGATGAAGCACTGCATTTAACCGGCACCCAACATATGCTGAATATAATGGCAGCCGGTGATGACGACCCACAGATGGCGCAAATTGCCAAAGAATGTGAAGAAGAAGCTTACGCAATCTTCCGCAAAGCTGCGGAGCAGGAAAAAGACTGGGCTGAGTTTCTGTTTAAAGATGGTTCAATGATCGGTCTGAATAAAGATATTCTGTGCCAGTACGTTGAATACATTACCAATAGCCGGATGCAGGCAATTGGGTTAAAAGCCATCTTCCCTACCACTCAAAATCCTATTCCGTGGATCAACACCTGGCTGGTGTCAGATAACGTACAGGTGGCGCCGCAGGAAGCAGAAATTAGCTCATACCTGGTTGGTCAGATAGACAACGAAGTTGATGGTGCTGATTTTGGCGACTTCGACCTGTAATTGTAGTGATGCCCAGCGTTAAAATAAGCGGCGGTGCTGTTATTGATTTTGACGGTAGCCGCCGTACGCTGCTTGACGCGCTGGAGCAGCAGAAACTCGATGTAAATTTTCATTGCCGTGAAGGATACTGTGGGGCTTGTCGCTGTAAGTTGCTTCAGGGAGAAGTGCGCTACCTGAACGAACCGCTGGCATTTGTCCGTAAAGGTGAGTTTTTACCTTGCTGTAGCATTCCGCTGACAGATATCGATATTGAAATCCCCTGACATCGTGGTAATTTACCGGCAAATGCCGCAGACTACGCGCCAATAACCCCGATCTTTAAGGAGATCACTGATGAAAGCCTTGCTGTTACTTATTGCTTCTGGTCTGGCAACTGTAGATGTGCCGCACTATGAGCAATTATTGGCCAAAGCCCAGTATACAGAACTGGAACATCAGCTGGTGCAACAAGACAACTATAAGCAGAATGCAGATTTGCTGGTGATTTATGCCAGAGCGTTAATTGCACAAAAGAGACTGGAAGACGCCAATACGTTATTAAATTATGCCGTTGAAACATTCCCACAAAATAGCGAGCTGGCTTATCTTGGCGGCTTAAGCAAAATTCGTCTTGCCAGCGATGGTAATGTGTTCTCCGCTAAAGATCGTGCAGCACGGGGCGTCGCGCTGCTACAAAAAGCGGTCAGTCTTAAACCCGACCATTATGCAGCCCGCCAGGCATTAATTGACTTTTATAGCATAGCGCCCGCTGCTGCTGGTGGTGATAAAGCCTTAGCTCTGCAAATGACAGAACAACTGGCAAAAGAAAGCCCGGCACAGGCACTACTGGCGCAAACCAGGGTTTTACTTAACGACAATAAACCTACAGAAGCTTTGGCGTTACTCAATAGTATGATGCCGGATCCGCCTAATGCCAGACTGCTGGCACGCAAAGCGCAGATTGAAAACGAACTGGCCGAATTTGATGCAGCTTTTCACAGCTATAAGCAAGCGGCAGAATATGCCACTGATTTAACAGATAAGTACAACGCGCTCTATCATATTGGCAGGCTGGCTGTTATCGCTGACCAGGACGCAAATGCCGGTATAAAGGCACTGCAGCAGTATTTACAGTTTTATCATGATACCGAAAATAAAACTCTGCCTTGGGCCACATTGAGATTGGCACAACTAATGTATCGTACCGGTGATACTTATGAGGCAACGTTGCTGGTAAGCAATCTGACCCACGTACAGGTAGAAGATGAAGAATTTAATTTAATTCTGGTTAGTCTGTTAAGTGCGTTAAAAGCCAAGCAGGCGGCAGAGATCCAGCACGAATTGCCACAGCACGCGGTGGATGGCACCGCCGCAGCAAACACAAAGCAGGAAAACTAAGCTTTCCTGCTTTGCCGTACTTATTATTTACGGATACCTTCAACGCTCAAATCCAGCTGCACTGTCGCAGATGCCGGACCTAAATCAGTATTAATAGCGAAGTCTTTCAACGTCAGTGTGGTGGTGCCGGCAAAACCTGCACGGTATCCGCCCCACGGATCTTTACCCTCACCCAGTTTCTCAGCCGCAATGACAACTTCTTTGGTCACGCCGTTAAGCGTCAGGTTACCATAAAGATCGAACTTGTCGCCTGATTTAGGCTCAATGCGTGTACTAACAAACGTTGCCTTAGGATGTTTGCTGACGTTCAGGAAATCACCACTACGTAAGTGTTTATCGCGTTCTGCATGGTTTGAATCAACACTGCTGGTGTCAATTGTCAGCTGAATTTTAGCATCCTTTAGCTTGTCAGCGTCATAGCTGAAGTCACCGGAAAAAGTGTTAAAACGGCCATATAACCAGCTGTATCCCAAATGGCTAATCTTGAACTGAACAAATGCATGCGCACCTTGCGTGTCAATGGCGTAATCTGCCGCTTGCGCTGGCACGGCCATCAAACCGGCCAGTGACGCTGCTAACAATAGCTTTTTCATCATAATCTCCTGAAGTTAAGGTCTTTTTCCAAACATACGTTTAAGGGTATGGTCTTTGTCAATAAAGTGGTGCTTTACTGCGGCCAGCCCGTGCAGGGTGGCTAAAAAAATTAAACTATAAGCCACGTATTCGTGTACCAAGCCAGCAATATCGGCTTGATTCTCAAACAACGCGCCAAGTGACGGCACTTCAAACCAAGTGAACACAGCTATGGCTCTGCCGTCTTCAGTGGATATCAGATAGCCACTGAGCACCAGTACAGTAATACCCAGATACAAACATAACTGCATCATCGCCGATAATTGCTTTTCCCAGCTTTTATGTGTCGCGAGCGCTTTGGGCGGCGGACTGATAAAACGCCAGCACAAGCGGAAAATCATCGCTAACGCCATTAATATACCTATGCTCTTATGCCAGTATGGTGCAGTTTTGTACCACTCGCTGTAATAGCTTAAATCTACCATCCAAAAGCCCAGTGCAAACAAGCCAAATACGACCAGCGCAATTAACCAGTGCAGTAACACACTGACCAAACCATAGTGAGTAAGACTGTTTTTGAACATGCAGAGCTCCTTGATAACGCCACGATAATAAACCAATAAAACCTTTATAAAATTACATTATTGTCGATATTTCATTCTAATTTATCGAACGTTACAACATCTAAGGCAGAGAAGCAGCCAAATAAAAAGCCAGCATAACGCTGGCTTTTTATTATAGGGAGCTAAAAGGCTTATTCAAACTTACCATCACGGATATGCTTTTCACCGCGTTGCTTAGCCAACTCAACCTGACGCTGGCGCTCTGCAAACGAGGCTTTTTGCTCGGCAGTAGTATTTTGAAAGCAATGCGGACAGCTTAGTCCCTTAACATAGTTGTCAGATAACATTTCTTCTTTGGATAAAGGCATACGACAAGCGTAGCACTGATCATAACTACCTTGTTCAAGGCCATGTTTCACTGCTACCCGTTGATCAAATACGAAGCACTCACCTTGCCACAAGCTTTTTTCTTCAGGCATGTCTTCGAGATACTTTAAAATACCACCGTCAAGATGATAAACCTCATCAAAGCCCTGCTCTTTTAAATAAGCGGTGGATTTTTCACAGCGAATACCGCCTGTGCAGAACATCGCTACTTTTTTATGCTTGCGCTTGTCGAGATTATCAGCTGCCCACTGTGGGAATTCGCGAAACGTAGTGGTATTCGGGTTAACCGCGTTCTTAAAGGTACCGATGGCGACTTCATAATCGTTGCGGGTATCGATTAATACCGTATCAGGATCAGAGATAAGTGTGTTCCAATCTTCACCTTTAACATAGGTACCAACAATATTGGCAGGATCGATACCTTCAACGCCCATAGTTACAATTTCTTTTTTCAGCTTCACCTTGGTGCGGTAAAAAGCCAGCTCTTCTGACAGCGATTCTTTATAGCTCATGCCGGTAAAACGGCCATCGGCATCCAGCCAGGCTTTCACCGCATCGACACCCTCGCGCGAGCCACAAATAGTACCGTTAATCCCCTCTTCCGCCAGTAATAAAGTGCCTTTGACTTTATTCGCAACCATCGTATCGTACAGGGTGTCACGTAAGGTGACATAATCGGCTAAACGCACAAACTTATATAAAGCAGCAACTACGTACATATCAAACCTCTTGCAGGGCCGGATCGCAAATCCGGAGCAATTAAAAAAACGCGCGTATTATACCGTCCATGCTACTGATAGCAAGGCCATAGGGTTAATGCGGCTTTTCCAGCAGTGATGCCAGATTAAGTTGCACCAGGTGCTCCCCATCAGTAATACAGAGTTGGGGGTCCTCACGCCAGACACTGAGTTTCATATGACTTTTCAGCATCAGGCTGAACGCCGCAAGTTGCTCAGCACTTAGTGTAAAAATACGCTGATTCGCAACAACGTTATGGCGAACCTTATCGGTTTCGGCTTCATCCAGTACTAGCAGTAGTTCATCTGCCAGATGAGAAGCCCGTAGAAGACGTTTTTCCGGCAACAATTCCAGTTGGCACCACAACTGCAAATGATGCTGTGGATCTTCAATATAAATATCAGGTGATTTGCCGCCAGATCCATCTTTGGCAAAATGAGGTTGTTGTTCGTACAAACTCAGGTAAGTTAATAAACGCTTGGCAAAATGGCCGGCAGTTTCGCCAAGCCATGGCGAAATATAGTGGCGTTGTTGTTGATACATATGACTGGCGTCACAACTGTAACTGAGATCCACTGTTACCACTTTACTGGCCATTTGCATGGATATTCCCCATCAGGTCAGACTTTGCCTGACAGCGACAAAGTTTAGCTGCTAAAACTACTGACGACCAGATGCATAGCTAATGCCAATAGTAACCCCCCCATTACACGGTCAAACCAATAACCTTTAAGTAGCAAAAAACCTCTTACTTTTGTGTGAGTTAGAACCACAGACAGCATACAGAACCAGGCAGCTGTCGCAACAGACATGTAAAGCCCGTAAATAACTTTGTAATTAAGTGGCGTATCAGGTGAAATAATGACTGCAAACAACGACAGAAAAAATAATGTCGCTTTTGGATTCAGACCGTTGGTAATAAAGCCAGCAATGAACGACTTGCCGGCAGACGGAACGGCATCGGCTATCTTATGTTCAGAGAGCTGTTCAGCCTCTGCCGGTGCCTTACTTCTTAGCGCCTGCACGCCGATGTAGAACAAATATGCCGCTGCTGCCAGACTCAGTGTTTTGAATAACCATGGCGTGGTTTTAATAAGCACCGCAATACCGACTAACGACCAGGTGACGTGCAACAGTATCGCCAGGCCTATACCGATACTGGCATAAACCGCCTGCTTGCGGCCAAAACGGACTGCATAGCGCAGCACTATGGCAAAATCAGGCCCGGGACTGGCAACAGCCATCAGATGTACCGCAGCAATAAGTAAAAATTCCGGCCAAAACAACATAGGGTGATGCTCATATAACAAAAAGCAGCATTCTAATGATATAACAGCTTATTACGCCAGCATTTAGTCATTCTGGTAGTAACTTTTGCCCGCTATTCGCATCACAACTTGCCGCTAGGCCTTAAAACTGTAAAATGTTATAACATCACCGACCATAGCACTACACAGGGAATACCATGCGCCGCTCTAACCCTTTTCTTCGTAAACCACTTGCCCGGTACAGCGCGTTGGCAGCTGCTATTTTTCTAACTTCGCCTTTATCTGCCCAGCAGTATGCTGAGCGTTATTCAGGCGTGGTAACTGACCTGCAAGGTCAGCCATTGAAAAATGCCCGCATCCATGTTCATGGCCGTCAGCAATATGTATATGCTGATGATCAGGGGCGTTTTAGTATTCAGGCTCCGCCTAATGCTGAACTGCATATTATTGCTAAAGGCTACACCGACAGTTTCGTCACAGTTGACAGCGCCCAGCAGTCGCTGAATATTCAGCTGTCTCCCGGTGCAATCGAGCGCGTCACCGTGACAGCATCCGGTATTCATCAGAGTAACCTGGAAATGGCGACCCCGGTGTCAGTATTAAGTGCCGAAGAGCTTAGCAAACGCACAGAGCCAACTATCGGTGAAACATTGAAGTACGAACCGGGTGTGCACGCGAATTACTATGGCCCCGTGGCTTCCAGTCCGGTGATCCGTGGTCTGGATGGCCCCAGAGTTAAAGTGCTGAACAACGGTTTGGATACTGCTGATGTATCACGGGTCGGCCCGGATCATGCCATTACTGCAGATGCCATTACCGCGCAACAAATTGAAGTGCTGCGCGGCCCGGCAACACTGTTATATGGAAGTGGTGCTATAGGCGGTGTGGTGAACGTGGTTGATAACCGTATTCCCCGCCAGCTACGCGCCGAAAGCGAGACGAAACTGGAAAGCCGCTATAGCGATGTATCTGAAGAAAAAACCGTTGCGTTAAATCATGAAGGCAGCCGCTCTAACATTGCCTGGCACCTGGATGGCTTTAATCGCGATGCGACCGATTATGAGGTGCCAACGTTTATCAATGATGAGAGCGAGACGCTGACGACCCTGGAAAATTCCTGGCTGCAAAGTAAAGCCCTGAATGGTGGCTTAAGTTATATTGGCGAACGTGGTTTACTGGGATTCAGTGTTGGCAGGTTAGAGTCTGATTACGGTATCCCTGGGCATCATCACGATGAGCACGAAGACGGCGAAGAGCATGAAGACGCGGATCCTAAAAGCGTATTCGCCAGGTTAAAACAAAACCGCTTTACGCTGGCCGGTGAATGGTATCACCCTGTTAAAGGTGTTGAAACCCTGGCACTGACAGCGGCTTATACTGATTATCAGCATCAGGAAATAGAGCACGATGTACCCGGCACCACCTTTAAAAATAAAGCGCTGGAAAGCCGTTTGACGATAGAGCACGAAGAGCTGGCGGGCTGGCACGGTTTAGTCGGATATCATATACAGCAAAGCGACTACCAGGCCTTTGGCGAAGAAGCGTTTACGCCCGATTCTGATAGTCTGTCGCAAGCGCTGTTTGTGCTGGAGGAAAAACAGTTTGGCAATCTTAGTGCTCAGTTAGGCGGCCGGATTGAGTACGTCAAACATGACGCCAAACCTTTGTCAGATACCGCCATCTCAGGTGCCGTAAAAGACAGTTTCACCGCTGTCAGCGCATCTGCCGGTGTAGTGTGGGAGTTTATCCCCGGCTTTTCCTGGGCTTTTGCCATCAGCCACTCAGAGCGGGCGCCAAGTGCCGCAGAGCTTTATGCTAATGGTGCCCATATGGCGACCAGTAGCTATGAGCTTGGCCTTGGTTACCAGCTGCAGAACGGCGACATTGTGCTGACAGAGCACGAAGCTGAAAAGGAAGCAGCAAACAATATCGATATCACCTTTCGTAGTTTTAAAGGTGATCTGACCTTTACCTACAATTTCTTCTATAACAAAATTAATGACTATCTGTATTTAGCTGATACCGGTCTTACCATGGCTGACTTATCTGCTGATCATGGCGAAGATGACGAGCATCTGCACGATGATTTCCCGCTATATCAGTATCAACAGCAGGATGCGACCTTGTACGGCTTGGAGTTCGAAGCACGTTATCAGTTGAATAATTCAAACGCCTTGTTGGTGTTTTTCGACGCCGTGCGGGCAAAACTGGATAACGACGGCTACTTACCTCGCATTCCACCTTATAAAACCGGCTTGGGATATCAGTACAGCGGCATCAGCTGGAGCGCCGACCTAGGTGTAACGCGTTACGCTAAACAGGACAAGGTTGCTCAGTACGAGAGCCCTACTGCAGCGTACACCTTGCTGGACGCCAATATAAATTATGACTTCAGCATATCACAGCTCGATATGACGGCGTTTTTACGTGCAACTAACGTGACTGACGAACTGGCGTTTGTGCATAGTTCTTTTATCAAGCAAGACGCGCCTTTACCCGGTCGAGCTATTACTGTGGGGATCAGAGCTACATTCTGAGCAAGCTAAATCCCGGCTGCTATTCTGGTTGCCGGGATTTACAGATAGCGATCTTTAAATCTGCCCCACTGGTAATAAGCCTGCTGGCCTAAACGTCTGAAAGCAGGTAGTGGAAAGGTGCGTAGCGGCGTCTGATAGATTGGGAGTTCTGGCAATGGCAGCCCCATAGCCAGTTCAGCCAGCCGGCGCCCGGCCTGAGTGCTGAATGACACGCCACTGCCACAATAGCCAGCAGCGTAAAAAAGATTTTTGCCGTCCTGCACCACACGGGGTAAATCGTCAAATGACACGGCAACCCAACCGCTCCAGTGATACTCGTATGACACATCCTGTAGCACCGGGAAGCAAGTTTTAAGTGCCTGTAGTAAGCGCTGTGGATATTTGGGGTTAGCGGCATCTTTGCCATGCACGGCGCTACGCCCGCCGAACAAAATCCTGTTATCAGGCAGCTTGCGGTAGTAATACTTCAATGCTCTGGTGTCCATTACCAGCTGAGTATGATTAAGGCCGGTCTGCAGGATTTGCTGCTCTGTCAGTGGTTTTGTCACGATGACGCTGCTAAGGACGGGTAAACAGGCTTCATTAAGGGTTGGATAAAAGCTCTTCGCAGTATAAGCATTGGTCGCCATAACCAACTGCTTACAATGCACGTTAGCTTCTGGGGTGTGTAAAATAAAGCCCTCGGCTGTCCGTTGCCAGTGCAATACCGGGGAGCCAGTATATAGTTTTACGCCGTGTTCCAAAGCAAGCTGGCCATAGCCTTGAACAAGAGCCAGCGGGTTCACGCCAAAACAATCTGGAAACCGGATTGCGCCATATGCCTGAGCATTATGCATATACTCAGCGCGAAGCACCTCTTCAGACAAGTGTTGAACCTTATAGCCAAATTGTTTCTGCAAAAATTCGGCCTGCAGCGGCAGATCTTTTGCCAGCGAAGCGTTATGGGCAACTTTAAGGTAACCTGCAGGTTGCGCCTGACAAGTAATGTTACCCTGTCTCATCATATCCTTTACCAGCGTAATGGCCTCACCGTACTCCTGAAAAAATAGCCGGGCACAATCGATGCCAAACTTCTGGCCAAGCTGTGCCATCCCAAGCCGGCCAGTGCCGCGCAACACAAAACCAGCATTGCGACCGCTACAGCCCCAGCCAGTTTGATGTGCATCAAGCACAACGACTTCACGCGAAAACTGCTTAGCCAGCTGAAAAGCACAGCTCAGGCCGGTGTAACCCGCGCCTATGACAACAACATCAGTTTGAATGTCATGCCGAAGTGGCAAGGTTACTACACCGGGTTCTGTGTGATTGGCCCAATACGATGAAGGATAAGGCGCGTTGCAGCCAATTTGCTGATTTACCAAAGGATCATACAACATAGACACCCCGGAATTACCGCTAAAAAACCAAGACCATTTCTGCTGCGCTGCAGCGGCACAAGGCGCCACAAACAGGGCAATAATAACCGGCAGATTCAGACAAATGCCGCCATTTGTCAGGGTGTACTTTCAACAGCGTCGCTCCTGCCTGACTAAAATACTGCTGAGCGGCATTACCCGGGCTTTCCCGCCAGATATGTGCCAGCCCGGCCAAAGCCCCTTGCTGCTTCAGTGCCTGTACAGACTGGCGTAACAGTGCCGACGCCACGCCCTGCCCCCGTGCAGCTACTGTAACCCCTACTGACTTAAAGTACGCCATACGATCTAACGGCACTGGCCACAGCGCCTCACTGCACCAACTGTCACTGTGCCATTGCCCGGCGGCAAAACTCAGCCGGTATCCGATAATGTCACCTGTGTTATCAACTGCAACAAAGCTGGCATTGATGCCGTTTTTCACGCCCTGACATTGCATCGACTGCAGACTGGCGTTATCCAGGTAATTATCGCCATGGATCTGGTTGGCAAGTTCCACCACAGTAGGAAAATGTTCTGGGGTAAGTTTTGTAATTAACACAGTGAGTTATCCATAGGTAATTCATCCTGTTGTTATAAAGCAGTTAAACGCCTAAACGCAATCTCTTTTGGGTTGTGCAATCGTTGGCATTTTACCTATATGAGGGATGAAATAACAAAAATATACGATAGACAACTGCCAAGTTATCCAATATGGTTAATAGGACGCAAAAACAAAAACATAAGCGTTGGGTAGATAAAATAATAATCCAGGAACAGAGCTATGAAAAAACAAAGTAAATATCATCCGGTTGCGCGTGCGGTAAAGTTTAGTCTGGCGGCTTCACTGTCTTTAGGCATCAGTTCAGTCGCGCTGGCACAGGAAGAAAGCTCAGCCAGTGCTCAGAAAGAGCAAAGTGTTGAAAAAATAGCAGTTGTAGGTACCCGCTCTGCGCCGCGGTCTATTGGTGACTCTCCGGTGCCAGTAGATATCATTGGTGGCGAAGAGCTGAATAAGAATGGTAACAGCGATATGCTGAACCTAATCAGCACAACAGTGCCATCACTTAACGTTCACGCCCAGCCAATCAGCGATGCGGCGACACTGATCCGTCCGATTAACTTACGCGGCCTGTCGTCGGACAGCACACTGATTTTGTTAAATGGCAAGCGCCGTCACCGCGCGTCGGTTATTTCCTTCTTAGGTGGTGGTATCAATGATGGCGCCCAGGGCCCGGATATCTCGGTAATTCCGGGTATCGCACTAAAGCAAGTCGAAGTTCTGCGTGACGGTGCTGCTGCTCAGTACGGTTCAGACGCTATAGCTGGCGTAATTAACTTTGTACTGAAAGATGCAGCAGAAGGCGGCAGTATTGAAGTTAAACATGGCGAGTATTATGAAGGAGACGGTACTTCTACCGAGGTAGCCGCTAACGTCGGCATGCCGTTGACCAAAGACGGCTTCGTTAACGTTAGTATGCAATACAAAAACGTGGATGCTACCAGCCGCAGTGTGCAGCGTGGTGATGCTCAGGGTTTAATTGATGGCGGTAATACCTTTGTCGCGACACCCGCGCAAATCTGGGGCTCACCTGAAATCAAAGATGATATTACCATTTTTGCCAATGCAGGCTTAGACCTTGGCAACGGTGGTGAAGCCTATATGTTTGGTAACTACTCTGAGCGTGATGTGCGTGGTGGTTTTTATTACCGCAACCCACACAACCGCGGCGGCGTATTCTCAAATGACGGCGGCGAAACGCTGGAAGTGGTTGATTTAGATGGCACCGGCGGTTGTAATAACGTTGCAATCGGTGGCCTGAATCATCAGGAAATCACTGATAAAGTTAATGCGCTGCCTGATAACTGTTTCACCTTCTTCCAGATGTTCCCGGGCGGTTTTACGCCAAATTTTGGTGGCAACATTACCGATACATCTTTAGCACTTGGCACCAAAGGCGAGTTTAAAACTGGTTTTATGGAAGGCATCTTATATGACTTCAGCGGAGTTGTTGGCCGCAGTGAATCGACCTTCCAGCTATTTAACTCTGTAAACGCCTCACTTGGCCCTGAAACACCGACTGATTTCAATGCCGGTAAATATATCCAACTGGAAAAGACCTTCACGGCAGATTTTGTTAAATATGTACCAGCCGGTTTGTATGAAGACTTAACTGTTGCCTTCGGTGCACAGTGGACTGAAGAAAGCTTTGAAATTGTTGCCGGCGAGCAGGCATCCTGGGAAGTTGGTCCTTATGTTGACCAGGGCTTAAGCAACGGCTCCAACGGTTTCCCAGGCTTCCAGCCACAAACTGCCGGCACCTCAACCCGGCGTAACTATGCTGCTTATGCCGAAGTAGAAGCTGAATTCACAGAAAAGTTGCTTGGTGCACTGGCAGTGCGCTTTGAAGACTATGACAGCTTTGGTACCACTACAAACTATAAGCTGACCGGTCAGTACCGTTTAACCGATGACTGGGCACTGCGTGCTTCAACCAGCACCGGCTTCCGTGCCCCCACCGTTGGTCAGGCGAATGTCAGTAACGTTCGTACTGAACTGAATCAGGGCGTGCTAGTTGATGTCGGCGTACTGCCGCCAACCAACCCGGTTGCAATCTTAAAAGGTGCAACAGAGCTGGAACCGGAAGAATCAACCAGCTATGCATTTGGTGTGGTTTATACCGGCTACGATTTCTTTATCACAGCCGATTACTATCGCATTGACGTTGATGACCGTATCAGCCAGTCCACAGCCTTTGAAGTAACACAGGATGAGATCGATGCGTTAAAAGCCGCAGGTGTGCGTGGTATTGATTCATTAACCAGCATCACTTACCTGACCAACGACTTTGATACCCGTACTCAGGGCGTTGATGTGGTTGCCAACTACTCCATGGACTTGTTTGACGGTCGCAGCAGTTTTGCACTGGCATACAACTGGAACGACACCGAGGTTACCCGTTTCACCGATATTACCGGTGAATTCCGTGTATCCAGGCTGGAAAACGATCTGCCGAATCATCGTGCAACGTTTACTTGGACTCAGAGCTGGGATGACTTATCGATGTTCCTGCGGACAAACTATTACGGTAGTTATCAGGGCGTACATGCGGACGATCCGGGCTTTGCTGTGAATGCAACCTGGGAAGTAACGCTGGATGCAGAAGTCAGCTACTTCGTGAATGATAATTTCATTGTATCTGTTGGTGCGCAGAACCTGCTGGATAATGAACCGGCTGAATTACCGGAAGAGTGGAAAACCATATTGGGAGGCAAGTACTTTGAAACCTCACCTATGGGTATCAATGGTGGCTACTGGTATTTAAAAGGAACCTATAAGTTCTGATAGTTACACTGAAATAGCTCAAAAAATCCGCCGTTAAGGCGGATTTTTTTATGCCGTGAAATCAGTCCTTGGTTACTGCCGTCAGTAACGCCTGCAACGGGTGACGAGGTTTGTCACCCATCAACCTTTTTACCTGGCTACGGCAGGAAAAGCCTGTAACCAGAACTTTTTCTGTGCCGTATTTTTCAACAGGCGTACGCCAGCTCATATCAAACAGAGCCTTAGAGTTTTCCAGATTCTGGGCTTCATGACCATATGTGCCCGCCATACCACAACAGCCTACGCTCACTGGTGTCAAACTCATACCGACGTTACTGAATATTTGTTGCCATGCTTTCTCTGTTGCCGGCAACGCGGTTTTCTCTGTACAGTGTGCCAGTAAGGCATAGTCCCCGGCAGCCTTTACCGGCGGTAATGTTTGCTGCACCAGCCACTCATGTAACAGCTGAACATGGAAATTGCCGCGTTTATCTGCAAGCGCTTTATTGTATTCATCCCGGTATACCAGCACCAATGAAGCATCCAGCCCAAGCATAGGGATATTCAGCTGCTGAAGCTGATTTAAAAACTGTGCAGCCGTCGCTGCAGTGTGGGCAAACTGGCGCAAGAACCCTTTAACATGCTGCGGCTTACCATTCGGTTTAAAGGGTAATAGCACCGGGGAGTAACCAAACTTTTCCAGCAGGCTTAATGCATCATGCACCAGTTCCGCTTCGTAAAAGCTAGTGAATGGGTCTTGCACCAGTAACACCGTTTTTAACCGCTGCGACTCAGTTAGTTGCTGCAGCTGCGCTAAATCAAACCGGTATTTACCCCCAATCTGCTTCGTCAGTGACGGTACAGACAGCAGCGGTGTATCAACATAACCAACCGTTTTCTTCAGTATTTTCGCGGTAAGATCACGTTTGAGAATAAAATTAACCAGCCGCGGCGCTTTTGCTAACAGTGGCGCCGTGCGTTCAATATTGCCAACAATATAATCTTTAGCCGGGCGCAGATAACGGCTATGGTACAGCTGTAAGAAACGAGAGCGGAACGCTGGTACGTCAACTTTAACCGGGCATTGCCCTGCGCAGGCTTTACAAGCCAGGCAGCCTTCCATCGCGGCCATCACCTCGTGCGAGAAGTCTTCCTCGCCCTGTCGTTTGGCAAGAGTGTTTTTAAGACGCGGCCACAACGTACTTAAACCTGACCGCGTACCTTGTAGCTGCTGCTCGTGTTCGAGAACATCAAAACCGCTGTTGTGTGCCAGTCGTAACCACTCACGCATCAAGCCTGCCCGCCCTTTAGGGCTGTGCCGCCTGTCTTTTGTCACCTTGCTGGACGGGCACATCGGCGAGGTTTCTTCGTAGTTAAAGCACAAGCCATTACCATTGCAGTTTAAGCTGCTGTCAAAGCTGTCTTTTACTGCTACGGGTATCTGCCGGTCAAACCAGGCACGTTTTTGATCGTCCACTGACACCAGTTTATCGGCACTGTTATAAGGCGTACAAATTTTGCCAGGGTTAACCCTGTTACGCGGGTCGAATGCCGCTTTGATTTTACGCAGCTCAGTAAACAGCTCTTCGCCAAAAAATGCCGGGCCATACTCACTGCGATAACCTTTGCCATGTTCGCCCCACATCAGGCCACCGTATTTGGCCGTAAGTGCTACAACCTGATCTGAAATGGTTCTTAGTAGTTTTTCCTGTTCAGGGTCGCATAAATCCAGCGCAGGCCGTACATGCAAAACACCAGCATCAACATGACCAAACATACCATACTGCAAACCGTGACTGTCCAGCAGAGCGCGAAACTCCAGAATAAAGTCAGCCAGATTTTCCGGCGGTACCGCGGTATCTTCTGCGAAGGCCAAAGGCTTCTGCTTGCCTTGCGTATTGCCCAGTAAACCTACTGCCTTCTTACGCATTGCATAAATATTATTAATCGCTACCGTATCATAGGTAAGCTGATAGCCGATAATGCCATCCGTTTTATCCGCTATTGCGGTATCCAGCCGTGCAGTAAGCGCGGTTATTTTCTGCTCAATACTGGCTTGCTCTTCAGCATTATACTCAACCATATTGAGCCCCTGCATATCGATACCGGGCACATCGGTTATCAAATCTTTTACCTGATGCCAGATAATATCGCGACGGGCTAAGTTC
Source organism: Rheinheimera aquimaris (assembly GCF_020531985.1). Taxonomy (GTDB): domain Bacteria; phylum Pseudomonadota; class Gammaproteobacteria; order Enterobacterales; family Alteromonadaceae; genus Alishewanella; species Alishewanella aquimaris. The sequence continues at coordinate 310,859 of NZ_JAJAVQ010000001.1, forward strand.
AGCACTTTGCTATCAACAGTCTCTACAGAGGTTGCGTCTGCCGCCACCAGAAAGGGTGCATTGCGAAGTGCACTTTCAAAGCTGTCATATTTAACATTGACCAGGCACTTGTATTTGGCGATAGGCGTAATATTCAGCTTTGCTTCAACAACAAATCCAAGCGAGCCCTCTGAACCGGTGATGATGCGGGATAAATCAAACTCAGTCAGATCATCATTAAATACATGCTCCAGATCGTAACCGGTTAAAAAGCGGTTTAAGCGGGGAAATTTATCCAGGATCTGCGGACGAAAATTACGGCAGCTGTCCAGCACCTGACGGTAGATGCGACCAATACTGTTTGACTGCTCTGCCCGGTGTTCGGCTTCAAAAGTAGCCATTTTATGCGTCTTTAACACATTACCGTCTATCAGTACTGTTTTTAACGCCAACACATGGTCGCTGGTTTTACCATAAACCAGTGAACCCTGACCCGATGCATCGGTGTTAATCATGCCACCAATTGTCGCCCGGTTAGACGTCGACAGATCAGGTGAAAAGAAAAAGCCATAAGGTTTTAAAAAAGCGTTCAGCTGATCTTTAATGACGCCAGCCTGTACCCGCACCCAACGCTGCTCAACATTCAGCTCAAGGATATTGCGCATATGGCGTGATAAATCTACCACGACATGTTCCGTCAGAGATTGACCATTGGTGCCGGTACCCCCGCCGCGAGGGCTAAATTTGATATGGGAAAAGCTTGAAGTCTGCGCCAGAGAGGTCAGGATCACCAGGTCATCTGTCGTTTTTGGCAAAACAACTGCCTGCGGCAAGGTTTGGTAGATGCTGTTATCTGTCGCTACTGCTAAACGGCTACCATAGCTGGTTTCAATATCACCGCTAAAACCGGCCGCGACCAGCGCTTTGTTAAATGCAACAATACTGGCATCTAATGCCAACTCAGGATTAAGCTTTGGGATCATAACTGCAGACACTCGGCAATAAGTGCCTGCAGTATAACATTAACTTGATAACAGGGTCAGCTGGCTGCCGGACGGAATTTCTGCTGGATCCCGCGTAAAAAATACCTGAGTACCTGATCCTGACATTCGCGATAATGCCGGTGGTCAGGCCGGCGGAAAAACGCACTCAGTTCAGATTTCCCCAGACGAAAATCTGCCGTGTTCAGTAGGTTGATAATATCGTCATCTTTTAAATCAAACGCTATTTTAAGCTTTCGCAACATGATGTTGTGATTCAACCTGGTTTCCGGCGCTGGTATTTCACCATCTCTGGCGCCGCGACGTTGAATAATAAGACCATTTAAAAACCTGGCCATCAATTCATCGCTTACGGCGCTGAACCCTTCGTCTTCATCTTTTTTCAGCCAAGACACAACCTGCTCTTTGGTCACGTTTGCCCCACCCAGAGCAAAAATATCAATCATGCCATAGTCATGAACATTCAGGCTGTAGCGCAAGCTACGCAATACATCGTTTGGAGTCAAAGTTAGGCCCTGTAGCGGATAATTGGGAAGTGGCTATTATAATAACACAGCCAGCCAGAAATCATCAGACAAGCGGCTTTGTCAGGGTAAATGCCCAAGTTTGCTGGCTTTTGTAGCCAGGTAGCGATGGCTATGTGCCGTGGTTTTAACCCTGTGCTGAACCCTTTCCAGAACATTCACACCGGCGTCAGTCAGCGCCTTTAGTTTGCGCGGATTGTTCGTTAACAGCCGGATTTGTTTAATACCCAGTTGCTCGAACATCTGCGCAGCAATATCGTATTCGCGCATGTCAGGTAAAAACCCCAAAATTTCATTAGCCTCTACGGTATCAAAGCCTTTATCCTGCTCGGCATAGGCGCGGATTTTATTAATCAAACCTATACCACGGCCTTCCTGCCTTAAGTAAAGAATACAACCCCGCCCTAAGTCTGCAATTTTTCGCATCGCGGCTTCTAACTGCGGGCCACAATCGCAGCGCAGGCTAAACAGCGCATCTCCGGTTAAGCATTCAGAGTGCACCCTCGCCAGCACAGGTTCCTCACCACTAACGTCGCCAAGCGTCAGTGCTACATGCTCTTTGCCGTTTGGCGCTTCAAAGCCGTGCAAGCGGAACTCTGCAAAAGGTGTAGGTAGTAATGTTGACGTTACAAGTTTTAATTTCATCATGACATCTCAGCTAGTGGCTGCAACACAACAGCGCAGGCTTTATTGGGCCACTGCTACAGTAATTCAAGCCAGACAGATACCGTTATTATAGCCTTTGGCCAGATAGCGGCCGCTTATTGTGATAATATCACACTTGCGGCACGCTCACTATGGTTGTGTTGCTTACAGCTGGGCACTCTTCTGCGGATCTGTTGGCTGGCTGGTCACTTTTGCCTCCTGCAACGCATGGGCAGAAATTAAACTGACTAGTTCAACATCCCCCGGAATGGCTGCACCGGTGTTGGCTGTAATGACATGTAGCTTCTTATCTTTAATATACAACAGCGGCAAAGCGCCATCGCCGTATCGACGCTGAAAATGTTCAAACGTAAAATTCTCAGTTATGTTTGTAGTTTTAATCACAGCGCCTCTGGCAACCAAGCTCGATAACTTAGCGTAAGAGACCTGTTCGCCAAATAAGCTAAGCTGTTTAACATAGGTTTCCGACATTTGATGACGGGCGCTGCCGGGTTCTGAGTTATTTAAACCGAATACTTTATTGACGCCATATACGTCCTGAAAGTGAAAATTTACCAGCGGGTTTAACTGACGATACGGCGAAATAACAAACACCCGGCCAATACCAGTCAGATCAAGGTAAGTTTCAGCATGTTCTGATGCCGGGTTCCCAAAATAGACCGGTATGTTATCCATTCTGGCAAGTCGTATATTGTCCCAGTTGGTATCGGCCAGCACCACACGGATTTGTTTGCTTTGTAGCACCTTGGCCAGATCACGGGAAAAACGCGATGCACCAAAAATCAACAGCCCTTGATTTGACCCCGCCGATACCCCCAACCATTTCGCCCAGCTGCCTGCGGTAAGGCTTTGCACTACTACTGTTCCGATGATGACCAGAAACACCAGTGGCACGATATGTTCAGCACCAGCGTAGCCGAGGCTTTCAAGTTTAATGGCAAATAATGACGACACAGCTGCAGCCACTATACCCCGCGGGGCTACCCAACTTAAAAACCATTTATCAGCACTTTTTAAAGAAGATCCCAATGCCGAAACCCAAACACTCAGTGGTCTGGCAACAAACATCACCACCAGTAATAACCCCAGGCCACCAAAGCCAAGATCCAGTACTGCAGCAGAGTCCAGCCGTGCAGCCAACAGAATAAACAGCGCTGAAATTAGCAGCACGGTTAAGGTTTCTTTAAATTCCAGAATATCGGCGATATCGACGCCGCGCATATTGGCAAGCCAAATCCCCATTACGGTAACCGTTAATAAACCCGATTCTTCCTGCAACAAATTTGAGCCGACAAAAACGCCCAGCACGATCGTTAATACAGCAGTATTTTGCAGGTAATGCGGCAGCAAATTTTTTCTAAGTACGATACCTACCAGATAACCGGATAATGCACCAAGGCCAAAGCCGATAGACAACATCAGGCCCAGTGCTGTCAGGACGTGATTACCTGATTCTGACGAAAACGCTATATACTCAAACACCAAAACCGCAATAAGCGCGCCTAACGGGTCGATAACAATACCTTCCCAGCGCAAAATACTGGCCAGTTTTGATGTTGGCCTGACACTTCGGAGCATCGGCACAATAACTGTCGGCCCGGTCACCACCACCAGGGCGCCAAACAACATGGCGATTTCCCAGCTAAACCCTACCAGAACGTATGATGCTAATGTGATACACGCCCAGGTTATTGCTGCCCCTATGGTAACCAGGCTCGTTACCATGCGACCATGGCTTTTAATTTCTTTAAAGTTCAGTGTCAGTGAACCTTCAAACAGAATCACCGCCACACCAAGAGAGATAATCGGAAACAACAAGTCACCGAACAATTCGTCCGGGTCCAGAACGCCCAGAGCCGGCCCAAGCAGTAAGCCTGCTACCAACAATGGTAAAATAGCCGGCAGTCTGAGCTTCCAGCCCAGCCATTGACAAAATAACGATACGATACCTAAAAGCGCCAGCGTGGCAGAAATTTTTTCCATGAGAACCCTGTAAGACGTTCAGCCCGTATAAAGATGGCTTAAAAACATAGTTTTAGCATGAATCATGCTACACAGCGAAAAGAATAATCCCAGTATTATGCCATGTTATTACCGTACGATGATCAGTATCGGGCATGCAATTTAAGATAACTCAGGTACAATACGCGCCTCTATATTGTTATCCGAGTCTGTTATGCTTAGTTTTTTTGAGCGTATTATCAAGCCCTTTCCTGCCGCTGAACCAACACAACCCCCTAAAGGCATCTGGGCTTTCTGTCGCCACTATACCAAAGGTATGGAGGCTTCTCTCATTCTTATGTCTATCAGCACTGCTTTACTGGCAATGATGGAAGTATCGTTGTTCAGCTTTATGGGCCAGTTGGTTGACTGGTTGGTAAAAAATGACCCGCAAAGCCTGTTTACCGAGGAGCGCAGCACACTGATAAAAATGGCTTTATTCACGGTAATACTGCTACCGGCGTTGAGTTTTTTCCATGCGGCCATTGTTCACCAAACGTTACTCGGTAACTATCCGATGTCTATCCGTTGGCTGGCACACCGTTATTTGCTTCGCCAGAGCATAAGTTTTTACCAGAACGATTTTGCCGGACGTATAGCAACCAAAGTGATGCAAACATCTCTTGCGGTGCGCGAAACGGTGATGAAACTCCTCGATGTCATGGTCTATGTGCTGGTGTATTTTGGTTCCATGCTGTTTTTTATCGCCGAAGCAGATATACGCCTGGTGCTACCGATGTTGGTATGGCTAGCCATTTACATTGCCATGCAATTTTATTTTGTACCCCGGTTAAAGGCGGCTTCTACCCGTCAGGCTGATGCGCGTTCAGAAATGACTGGTCGTATTGTCGACAGCTATACCAATATCACTACCATCAAGCTGTTCTCACACACCAATCGCGAAGAAGCTTACGCAAAAGACAGTATGGAGGTGTTTTTAAAGCCGGTATACCGCCAGATGCGCTTAGCAACTGGTTTAAGTGTGTCGGTACAGACACTTAACTACTTACTGGTGTTTAGCATCGCCGCACTATCAATCTATCTTTGGTCAGATAACGCTATCAGTGTTGGTGCTATCGCTATTGCTGTCAGCCTGGCGCTACGCTTAAACGGCATGGCGCAATGGATCATGTGGGAAGTCAGCAGTTTATTTGAAAATATTGGCACCGTGGCCGATGGTATTACCACGCTGTCGCAGCCGGCACAGGTTAATAATATCCCCAATGCTAAAGCACTTACCGTCAACCAGGGCGCGATCCGCTTCGAGCAGGTCGGCTTTAACTACGGTAAAGCAGCAGATAACGGCAAGGCCGCCGTGCTGCAGCAACTTAATTTGGATATAAAGCCGGGCGAAAAAGTTGGATTAGTAGGCCGCTCAGGGGCCGGAAAATCAACATTGGTTAACCTGCTGCTACGTTTTTACGATGTCGAAAGCGGCAGAATATTGATTGACGGCCAGGATATCAGTCAGGTGGACCAGGAAAGCTTGCGTCAGCACATCGCCATGGTGACACAGGATACCTCTTTGCTGCACCGCTCCGTCCGTGACAACATCGTGTATGGTAAACCCGATGCTTCTGAAGCAGAGTTGCTGCTTGCGGCAGAGCAAGCTGAGGCAACTGATTTTATTGCTGAACTGACAGATCCTAAAGGCAACACCGGTTTTGACGCTCAGGTTGGCGAGCGAGGGGTTAAATTATCCGGTGGCCAGCGCCAGCGCATTGCTATAGCCCGGGTGCTGCTGAAGAATGCTCCTATCCTGATCCTGGATGAAGCAACCTCAGCATTGGATTCTGAAGTTGAAGCCGCAATTCAAAACAGCCTTAATAGCCTGATGGCAGGAAAAACCGTTATTGCCATTGCGCACCGCCTGTCAACAATTGCACAGATGGACCGGCTTATCGTACTTGACCAGGGTGCTATTGTAGAACAAGGCAGCCACAGTGAGCTTATCGCATCAGGCGGTATTTACGCTCAGCTGTGGGCACATCAAACCGGTGGTTTTATTGGCGTAGATTAATATCAGAACACGTCCCGCTGTAATTTCTTAGCTTTACGCGCTGCACGGTAATCGGCAAATTGAGGAGCCAGAGCCGTCAGCGCAGATCCCAACACTACCAAAGCTGCACCAATCCACGACCAGATATTAAGCACTTGCGCACTGATAAAATCTGGTAGCTGCCATGCAAGTAACTGGGCAAATAAAATAGTAAACAAAGGCGTCACAGCCAGCACTGCGCTAACTTTAGATGCTTCCCAATGATGCAAGGCTTCAGCAAAAGCGCCATACGCCACAACAGTATTCAGACAGCAGAAAACCAGTAACCCCCAGTGTAAAGCAGTCATCGTTTGCAAAGGCGAAAAGTCTGATACCGGTATAAAAGCAACAGTGCCGGCCACATAAAGCAGATACATAATTTGTTTTGAGCTGTAGTGCATAAGCAGCTGCTTTTGCGCCAGAGCATAGGCCGCCCATGTCACAGCTGCCGCAATCACCAACAGTACGCCCAGCGTTTCGCTACCGGCATATTGCAGCAGCTGCACTAATCGCTCGTTAAAAAACAGTAGTAAACCGGCAACCAAGCTAAAAGCTCCTACTTTTTGCCAAAGCAACAACTGCTCTTTGAATATCACCACACCACCTAACATCATCAGAAATGGCGCTAACTGTATAACAACCTGGCCAGTCTCTGCGCTAAGATAGTTAAGCCCACTCAGATACATGATGTAGTTGGATAACAAACCAAGCACAGCAATGATCATCAGGCTGCCAGCCTTTTTGCTGAGCAGTAAACGCAGTTTTGGCAGTTTTCCGCTTAGCCAAAGCCACAATCCAACCATCACAGCGGCTGCGAAAAAACGCACTGCGGTGATCGTATTTGCAGTCAATACATCCAGCAGCACCTTAAGTGCAATAGGAAGCATACCCCACAGGATTGCAGTCGTTAATGCCAGTGATAAACCAATCATGCTTTTACCGGTGATCTGATGCATGGAATTTCCAATCAATAAAGCGGAGTGCTGCCAGTGAAGTGCTATTTTACCTATTCACCGGGTGTTGTCTTTAGCTAACACCGCTTTCGCGACAAAGTAACCGCAGGTTGCGCTATATCAAAAGATACCAAGTGGTTAACCGCTATAGTTAAAGCGATTATGTATAAAGGAAAAATCATGATTAAACGCATCGGTATACTCACATCAGGCGGAGATGCACCCGGCATGAACGCTGCGATCAGAGCCGCGGTATTGACCGCAGCAGCCAATAACATTGATGTTATCGGCTTTCATCATGGCTTCAATGGTTTGCTGGATAATGAGTACCAGACCCTGCTACCGCAACATGTGCAACATATCATTCAGTACGGCGGTACTATTTTAAAAAGTGCCCGCTGCAAAGCACTGTACACGTCAGAGGGTGCAGCAAAAGCGGCTAAAGCATTGGAGGCGCTGCAGCTTGACGCTGTTATTATTATTGGCGGGGACGGCAGTTTTCGTGGAGCTTTGAGTATTGCCGAGCATTATAACGGACAAATTATCGGCGTTCCGGGCACCATCGACAACGATGTTGACGGTACAGACTATACCATTGGTTTTGCCACTGCCATTGATACCGCCTTAGACGCCATAGATAAGATACGTGATACCGCCGATGCCTTTGAACGTATTTTTCTGATTGAACTGATGGGCAGGCATTCGGGGTATATTACGTTGTCTGCAGGCATTGCCGCTGGCGCTGAGCAAATCATCTGTCCGGAGTTCGCCGCCATTAAACCCGATAATCTGAAAGATCTGATAATTCCGATACAGCATGCGCAATTGCTCAGGGGGAAAAGCAGTTACATTATCGTTGTGGCAGAAAACAGTTACCCTGCCGGTACCACGGCCTTAGCAGAAGCGCTAAGTGAAGCCTTAGGTATTGAATGCCGGGCCTGCATACTTGGTCATATTCAGCGTGGAGGTCGGCCCGTCGGAGCAGACCGAATATTGGCGACGAAGCTTGGTGCTTACGCCGTTGAGCAGCTTATTGCCGGCGCCCACCTTATGATGGCTGGTGAAGTTAACCAGCAACTGAGCTTATATCCGCTGGCCAAAACCGGAGACAAAACAAAACAGATAGATCCTTATTTAGTCCGCTGGCAACAATACATTGCCAGCGACTAATATGCGTTTATTGGTTGAATACCTGTTTAACGCGATCTTTATAGCTGCGACTGACTTTTACCGCCTGCCCATTTGTCAGCATTAACTGATGTTCGCCATTGGCAAGCATCTGCAGCTTGGCAATGGTTTGCACATTAACGATGGCAGAGCGATGCACACGGACAAACTGTCTGGGATCAAGCTCCTGTTCCAACTCTTTCATTGTGCGTCGTAAAATATGCGTCTGGCCATCACGGGTATGGATACACATATAGTCGCCAGCCGCATCGACCCATTCTATCGCCGTTACAGGCACTCGGGTGATCTCGCCGCTGTCTTTAATGCTGATCGCATCTGGAAACCGGTCATTAACAACCGGTTCGGCATTGTCCAGACGCTGCAAAATGTTACCGGTATCTTCTCCGGTCAGTTTGGCAACGGCTTCTGCTAACTGGCCTTTGTGCTTCTGTGTATCCTGGGCCTGATAAATCTTCAGTACTTTCTCTACTGCCTGGCGCAGTCTGATCGGCTCCACCGGCTTTAGCACATAGTCCAGCGCGTTTACTTCAAAAGCGCTGAATGCATAGTGATCATATGCCGTTACAAACACAACATAAGGCAGTGCGATATGCTTTTCCTGCAACTGTTTTAACACGGTAAAACCGTCCATACCCGGCATTTCAACGTCCAGAAAAACCAAATCCGGCGCTAATTCGCTGATACTGTCGATAGCCTGCTGCCCATTACTGCACTCTGCGACAACGTCTAGCTCAGGGAACTCCCGTAAACGCACCAACATTCCCTTACGGGCTAAAGGTTCATCATCAACTACTATTACCTTAAGCATGTTCCTGTTCCGTTTTTTCTAATTCTAGTGGGATTCTAATGTTTACTTTCAGCCCATGAGGCTGGTTATGTGTCAAAACCAACGCAAAATTATTGTCGTACAATGCCGATAAACGCTCTTTGGTATTAACCAGGCCTACCCCGCTATCACTGCTTTTAGGCAGACCATTTGTAATCGTCATGCCCGGGCCATTATCAGCAACTTCAAGCAGTAGATCATGGCCGAACTTTTTCGCTGTGATAGCAATTTCACCGCCGTTAATCTGGCTGGCAACCGCGTATTTAATGGCATTCTCTATCAACGGTTGCAGTATAAGGCTCGGCACCAGTGCTTTTTCTGTTCCGCTTTCCAGATCAAAAGCAACGGACAAACGCTCGGAAAAACGTACCTTCTCTATCTCAAGGTAGAGCCTGGCTGCATAAACTTCCTGTTCGAGCGCAACTTTATTGATAGGGTCTTTGTACAACGAATAGCGTAAAAAGTCACTAAGCCTGGTCACCATTTTATTAGCGGTGTCAGTTTCGTTGATTAAAACCAGCGTTGAGATAGCATTTAACGTATTAAACAAAAAATGTGGATTTAACTGATAACGCAGCATTTTTAGCTGTGCTTCGTGCGCTTTGTTGGTTGCAGTTAACGATTTCTGTTTTTCCTGCTGCAGCGTCTGATAATACTTAATACCAAAATACAAACCACTCCAGCTTAGTATCACATAAAACGCTACCGGCGTATCGCGGATATACTTCAGCCAATCATCGGGTCTCGCCCCATGGCGATAGATTTCCCAATAGTTGAAGTTACGCACTGCTGTCCAAATCGCTGCAACCAGAAATGCCAGCAATAGCACAGTGAGTATCATTCGCCAAGGCGTCCAGTGCCAGACTCTCTGATAGGCATACCGCAGCGGTATAGTAATCAGCCAGCCTATGTAGGAATCCAGCATGACAACAATCAAATAGGCATCGCGGGTTTCCTGCACCAAAGAGCCAAGATAGTTGACGATAGCGAAACCCAACCAGCCCAGTGTGTGCAGGATCCAAAACTGACGTGTACGATCTTCAAATAATTTATACAAAATGACAATCCGCAGAGCACCGGAGTAATGGTCCGATTATAACCAAACTGCCATAAAAACCATTGTTAACTGAGCTTATTTGCCTAAGCATTAATCGCATAACATCAGCCAAAACGGATTGAATAGCTTCAACCTTACCCCAGTACCGGTGTTGGTTTACGATCTGGCCCTAATGCCACGAAAGTAAAACTACCTGATATCGCTTTATGCTGGTCATCATTAAACATATTCTCAACAAAAATATCGACGACAACCCGGATACTGGTGCGCCCGACATGTTCTATCTTTGCGACCAGTTCAATAATACTGCCGGCCGGAATAGACTCTTTAAAATCTACCCTGTCTGAACAGACTGTCACCAGCGGCTTACGGCAAAAACGGGTCGCAGCGATGAAGGCCGCTTCGTCCATCCAGGCCAGTGCTTCACCGCCGAACAAGGTATTGTGATGGTTAGTTCTACCCGGAAATACCGTTTTAGTCACTCTGGTTACGGCATGTTCCATACGCTTAGCGATCTGGCTTTCATCATTCATTACTGTCTGTTCCTATAGTGCTCAGGCCGCGGATTCTATAAGAGCTGACTGTAAATGCAACACTCAGCTGAAAATAACTGTCGGTCTTCTTTAACGGCAAAGCATCGGGCCCAAAGAACGACCGCCGACCAAATGCAGGTGTATATGATAAACCTCCTGCCCGCCGTGAGCGTTACAATTCATAATTAGTCTGTAGCCCTTATCTGCTATACCATGCTCTGCCGCTAGCTTACGGGCAACAGTAAACAACCTGCCAAGTGCCGCCTCATGTTGTGGCTCTACATCATTTACTGTCGGAATAAGCTGGTTAGGTACCAGTAAAATATGCACAGGTGCTCTGGGTCTGATATCACGAAAGGCAGTTACCAGTTCATCCTGAAACAGAATATCGGCCTTAGCTTCCCGGCGGATAATTTGACTGAACACCGTTTCAACGGCCATATCGTTTTCCTTCAGATGATTTAACGGCATAATGGCCAGCTTAATACGCGTCAGAGAGTATTGCTATGAATTCTGTCAGATATCAGCTGGATATTATCGACATTGCCGCCCACCTTATTTCGGTGACGTTAAGTTTTGAGCCTACAGACGAGACACATCTGCTTACGTTACCGGCCTGGATACCAGGCAGCTATATGATAAGGGACTTTGCACGCAACATAGTCTCAATTGAAGCTTCAGACAGTTCTGGCTTATTGAACTTAGTGCAGCAGGATAAACAAAGCTGGCTACTTGGCTGCCAAAACAAACGCGTAACGGTAGTTTATCAGCTTTACGCCTATGACCTGTCAGTCAGAGCGGCCTATATTGACGACGAAGTTGCCATACTGAATCCTGCCTGTTTGTGCCTTGCAGTGAGCGGACAGCGTGAGTTAACCCACCAGCTGCAGGTGAACAAGCCACAGGCTGAGGCTGCGATAGATTGGCGGCTTGCTACCGGCTTGCATCGCAGTAGTGATACTGAATTTCTCGGTTTCGGCTGTTATACCGCACAAGGCTATCAGCTACTGATAGATGGCCCGTTATTATTAGGTCGTTTTGGCTGGCGCAGCTTTACTATCGCCGACGTTACGCATTATCTGGTTGTCACTGGCGATAATCAGACCGATTTGACTCGTTTTGCTGAAGACTTACAGCGGATCTGTCAGCAGCAGCTGGCTGTGTTCGGCGCTTTGCCAGACGATCTGAGCAGTTACTGGTTTCTGCTTTGGGTAACAGAAGACGGTTATGGCGGTCTGGAGCACCTGAATTCCACGTTACTGTTATGCAGCCGGTCTGATTTACCTGTTCCACATCTGCCAACCATTAGCGAAAGCTACCAAAATCTGCTGGCGCTTTGTAGTCACGAATACTTCCATACCTGGTGGGTAAAACGCTTAAAGCCTGCCGCTTTTCAGCAGTATGCACTATCTAATGAGCAATATACGCGGCAACTTTGGCTCTATGAGGGGTTTACGTCGTACTTTGATGACCTGGCATTAGTAAAATCTGGCCTGATTGACGACAAAACCTACGTTAAAACGCTGGAAAAGGTTATCTCCAGGGTTACACGTAACCCAAGTGATAATGTTCAAAGCCTTACAGATAGTAGCTTTAACGCCTGGACCAAGTTTTACAAGCAAGACGAAAACGCCGTCAATGCTATTGCCAGTTACTATGCTAAAGGCGCATTACTGGCGCTCTGTCTTGACGCGGCTTTGCGACAAAAAGATAGTACGCTGCAGCACGTCGTGTCCGGCTTGTGGCAGCGTTATTTAGCCAGTGGTACGCCTGATAATGCACTGATGCAGCTACTAACGGAATTTGGCTTTTCAGATCTTGCCGCCATTTGCCAGAGATGGCTCGACGATGCTGCCCCCTTACCGCTGGCCGAGCATTTGCCTGCACTGGGTCTTGAGCTGACGTTAAGACCAATGCAGCACGCCGACGACCTGGGTGGAGAAACAGACAACACCAACCAGCTGTTTATTGGGGCTCTGACTAAACAGCAACAGGGTTTATTGCAATTAAGCCATGTTTATCACAACGATGCAGCACATCAGGCTGGCTTAATGGTCGGTGATATACTGCTGGCACTGGACGGCCGCAGGATAACCAGTGCCAACTTTACACAGCTGCTACAGCGGTACACCAGTAACAGTACGGTGAAAATTGATTTTTTCCGCAAAGACCGTTTGCTGCAATGTAGTCTGACACTGCAGCGTTCAAAACGTGAAGTGGCAGTGTTGCGTATCAGCGATCCATCCTTATGCAGCAACTGGCTGGCTACTCAGCCATAACCAGCCCCGGCAGCAATGCCGGGTCAAGCCGCTCCTGATGCCAGTTAATACGCCAGTCCAGATGGGCACCGGTTACCCTGCCGCTGGCACCAACCTCAGCAATACGTTGTCCTTGCTGCACTGAATCGCCAACCGCAACATTAAACTTACTAAGGTGCATAAAGGTAGAGCTGATACCAAAGCCGTGATCAATAATAAGTGTGAGGCCTGAGTAATACAGATCTTCCGCCAGCAGCACGGTACCGCTTAATGGCGCGATTACCGGCGCTCCGACAGGCGCAGCGATATCCAAGCCGTAATGTGGATTACGCGGCTCACCGTTGAATACCCGTTGGCTACCATAGACTCCGGATACCCGTCCCACGGCCGGCATCTTTGGCGTATCGAAAATAAATGGTAAATCAGACTGTGTTTCTCTTGCCTTTCGCACTCTGGCATTATCCTGCCTGATACGCTCTGTTACCGCATCAGGCGGAGTAACATACTTTTGTGCCACGCCATTAACATGCTGAATATCATACTGACGCTTTTTGAAATGTAATGTTTTAACCTGCTGCTCAGCCCCAGCCTGCAACGTCAGTTTGTGCTCTTCCGGTGCATCACGGCCCACGCCAAATACAAACTGACCGTCTGAGCTGACAGGAAGTGGTTGGCCGTTAAAAAATACCTCGGTACCAGGAGCCGTCTGCCCCCGTATCAGGCTGCCCTGGCTAAAAGAGCCCTGCAACTGCACATCCGGCTGTGCAAGCAATGGATTACTGATACTAGCTAAAAGCGACAGCGCCTTTACCCACGCCTTCATAAGCAACAACCTTATACTGTTTGGTATTATCGAGCTGCTTCAGCTCAGCAGCGATATATTCAGCCAGACATTCAACTGTTGTGTCACAACTGATGATTTCACAATGCTTCTTAGGCATAGTAAGCTCAAACCAGCCCTGTGCGGCCTGATAATGAAAGTTATACCCGTCATTATCAGCTGTCAGATGCTGCAGCTGCTGTGGCTGACATAAATCTTCCGCCGTACCCAAATAAATGTCTTGCCAGCGCTCACACCAGTATTTGTTCAACCTGGGCGATAGCATATTGTCAGTGTATATCTGGATGGTAGAACGGTGGCCATGCGCGATACGCTGGCAATTGCCATCGTGTTTTTTCAGACCATGGCTGTAATGATAATAAAAACCAGAGCTTTGCTCAGCTCTTAGCGACAAAACCAGCTTCTCAACATTTGCCGGCAGTAAGGGCTTAATGCACTGCTGTAGATAGTCACTAACACTGTGCTCATCTATTTTTGCCGCAGGAATGGCTACCACAGCCTGCTCTGGTGCGGCCATCTGGATAACACCGCGCTGACTTTCGAAACGCAACACATGGGTCGAAGCTGAGATACCGGATTGCAAGGCTGCAGACTGTGCGGGTAGCGCTAACTTATGATCAACCAGTTGATCTATCGCCTTCTTGATGACCTTTTTAACGTTGCTAAAATCCAGCACCATAGAGACATCATCGAGATCTCCGTGTAACTCAACGTCAACGATATAACTTTCACCGAGCATGCCACGCTTTTCGCACAGGTAAGAAAAATCGATAACGGTTAAATCCCGAACAAACAAAATCATCAGCTGAACTCTTTTACCAAAACTGCCCGTATTATACCGTTGATTGGCGCATCACAACAGTAAACCGCAGCGGGATTCACCGTTTATGCTCGGTCAACCAACTGTTTAAAATACCCACCTGACCACATTTATGTGCGGCATACATCAGCCGAATAGCATTACTCAGTAAAGTGCTGTCGTTCCAGTCTGTTTTCTGCTGGATCTCTTCATAGCAGCTAAGCGCTTCGGGCGTCAGATACCCTCTTAGTTCCTTTTTACCGGATTGCTTTTGTTTGTCTCGATAACGCTGCTGTTTCTCTGCATTTGTCAGGGCTTTTCCAGTTGAATTCGTCATGCTGTCACTCTTTAGCAATAACCTTGTCATACCCTTCAGCCTGAAACAGGCTAGAAAGTAATTTGATGCTTCTCACAAATCGGACTTGTTTAGCGTACAAGTGTTCGCTAAAGTGGCCCGGCATTTTCACTGGATTAAACATACATGACTAAGAATAGCTTTACAAAAGAAGATTTGATTGCCTGCGGTGAAGGTAAACTGTTCGGCGAAGGAAATAGCCAGTTACCTTCTGATAATATGCTGATGATGGATCGCGTTATTCATATTTCTGAAGAAGGCGGTTTGTATGGCAAAGGGCAAATTATTGCTGAGCTGGATATTACACCGGATTTATGGTTTTTCGCCTGCCACTTCAAAGGCGATCCTGTGATGCCTGGCTGTCTTGGTTTAGATGCCATGTGGCAGCTTGTTGGTTTTTTCTTAGGTTGGTCTGGTGGTCCTGGCAAAGGCCGTGCTCTAGGCGTTGGTGAAGTCAAATTTACCGGGCAAATCCTACCGACCGCCAAAAAAGTTACTTATACCATCAATATGAAAAGAGTGATTAAGCGCAAGCTGTTCATGGGTATCGCAGATGGTGTGGTCAGTGTGGATGGCCGGGATATTTATGCAGCAACTGATTTGAAAGTTGGCCTGTTTCAGGATACATCCAGTTTCTAAATTCATAATACTGTTTTACAGAATGACAAAAGCCCCGTTGATTTATGATGCCGGGGCTTTTTTCATTCCTATTCAAAATAACGTTGATTACTGGCCTTTATTAAACAAACCTACACTGCGATCTTCAATCGCCTCGCGCCACCCTCCAAGCCATTGCGAGCGCGTATCTAAACTTTGATATGGGCAGATTTCTTTTGACCGTCCGGTTACACCGGCACGATAACCTTGAGCATGAGCACGTTCCAGACGATCACGTTTTTGTCTTTTCATACGGCAGTCTTCCTCAACTTTATGTGATAAAAATAACCGCAATATCGTTCGCGGTTACCTTTTTATTGATAGCTGACAGAGGATAAAGGTTCAATCTAAAACGAGTAGATTAATCGCTTGACAAAGCCTAACGATCTGAAGTTGTTTAAGATTTGATGACAAATTTATTTATATCTAATTACACTATAAAACTGGCTTCTTATAGCTCGCTAATGCAATAAGCTGATATGTAAAAATAAAGCTGCCGAAGCAGCTTTATTTCTATCTTTACAGACTTGCTGAACGTCGTCTACGCCACCAAAGTAGCGCAGCGCCCATCATCAAACTGCCGAGGCCTGTACTACCGCCGTTACGCTCATACTCTTGATCATTAGCTGCACAGTCTTCAGGTTCTCCGTTAGCAACAGGCTGCAGCTTTACAGTCGTAGTCACTTCTTCCATAACAGGATTGCCTTGCGTGTCGACTACGACATCACCCATAACATCCCGCGCTTCTCTGCTTACTATGGCGGTAGCAAGAACAACACCGTTATTATTAATGTCATTAGCTTCAACCACCGTGTACGGTGAATCACAGGCTATCAGCGTATTCAGATCTCTGAAATTATCGCTTTCGATATCATAGATAAAGCCATGCCGCCGCCGTGTGGTGGTACCGGCAATAATAACCTCTGCACTACCAACGACCTGATTACTATCGTTAATGGCATGCGGAACTGTTGTAGAACTTGAGAAAAACCCGGTAACAAAAGTTACCTTATCTGCCGGATAATCGTAATAAAATAATTTACTGCGATTAGCACTGTTAATCGTTTTAATAGCATAACCTACAGCAATATCATTATTGTTAATTGCCACAGCTCTGCTGTTTTGCCACTCGGTTGCGTCGACCATTGGCAATGCTTCCCCCTCAACAAACAAGGTCGCATGTTCTGTACGATAAATCTGGTCCGTCGTCACAGCCGCTCTGTCTGAGTCGCTGTATAAAGACACACCTACTGCCACACCCGAATTGTTTACATCAAATGCCTGACTAGAGTAGTTGATCGGTCTGATCCCCTCTTTATTGTGTGCAGCCTGGCTATTTTTATCACCCAAAAAGCCCAAAACCGTAGGCGCAGAGACTGAACTGCCATTTAGCTGCCACAATAACCCACGTTGGGTATAACCAAATGAATCCAGTTGTTGGTTATATGCGCCGGGAGACGTACTGCTACTCGTATGGTAATTGTAATAGCAGGTGTTTATCGGTTGATTAGCACCATCGCAGTTTTCTTCAATTGTTTCAATGGCTTCCTCGACTAAACCAATACTACCAAAGCCGGCGACTATACCATTGTCACTGATATTATTTGCTGCGCTTACGCCGCCACCATACTCGGTGTATGGCGGTGGCAGTGGAATGGCACTACCGGCTACAACCGCTGCAGCGCTTTGATAAGGCAAATCAGCCACCCAACGTTCTACCGTTTCAGGGTCTGGCGTATCTTCTGTCGCTTCAGGTGTAAAACTTTGGCGGGTAAAAGGGCTGGTCGCAGTACCAACGACTACTCCCGATATATTTATACCGTAAAAATACTCGCTATTGCCGCGAGTCAGCGAGCTATCAACCATCACCAGATTCTCAGGCTCAGCATTACCTGCCCGTAAATAACCAATTGAGTTGCCTATAGGCTGGTTGGTTGGGTTAATCCGCAGCAGAATATTCTGAATATCAGCGTCTATATTACCGTTTGAAATGTCTGCCAATTGCTCGTCAGTAAAAAATGCCTGCACATCTTCATTTTCAAAGTCTATTTCTTCCAGCCGGATCGGAAAATTGTAATACTCAAATACCGTTACCTGTGTACCTGTACCAATCGGTGTTTCCGTCACCTTAATCGCGCCGTTAAAAACAACATCGCCTGCATCATTTATTGCCGACGCATAAGTCGATTTCAACTCAGCTACTTCGCCAACTTCCACGACGTTATAAACAGCCGCTTGCACAGAACACAGACTTAACAGCGGCAGTATCGCCAGGCTGATGCGAGATAACTTCATTCGGGGCCCCTAAATTTTACTTCTTATGCGTCTAATTCTTCCCAGCGCGCGTACGCTTGCGCCAGCTTCGACTCGGTCTGTTGTAATTGGTTCAACGTAGCCTGGGTATACTCGGCATTTTGTTTAAAAAACTCTGCATTATTCACAGTTGTCTGCAAAGCTTCAAGCTCTGTTTCCAACTGCTCAATAAGCGCTGGCAGTTGTTCCAGTTCACGTTGTTCTTTGTATGATAACTTTTTGCTGCTATTGGCAACAGTTGCAGCGGGTGTTCGTTCTGTAATAGTTTGTTCGCTCTTTGTCACCTTTTGTGAAGGCGCAGCAATGGTTTGCTGGCGTTGCTGATACGCAATTACGTCATCATAACCGCCTGCAATTTCCACTATACGCCCCGCTCCGGCGAACAGCAGTGAACTGGTCACAGTATTATTAACAAACTCGCGGTCGTGGCTGACCAGCAGCACTGTGCCTTGATATTGCTGAAGAATATCTTCCAGCAGCTCCAGTGTTTCAACGTCCAAATCATTGGTTGGTTCATCGAGGATCAGTAAGTTACTGGGTCTGGCAAACAACTTTGCCAGTAATAAACGGTTTTTTTCGCCGCCTGACAACGCTTTTACCGGGGTGCGGGCACGTGCCGGTGGAAATAAAAAGTCCTGCAGATAGCTAAGCACATGCCGTGTTTTGCCGTTCTGGGTAATTTCCTGCTTACCTTCAGCAACGTTGTCTTGCACGGTAGACTCTAAATCCAGTGCCATCCTGTGCTGATCAAAATATGCCACGTCCAGATTAGTACCGCGCTTAATGTCACCACTCTGTTGCTTGTAATCGCCGAGTAACAGCTTAATCAACGTTGATTTACCGACACCGTTAGGGCCTACCAGCGCAACTCTGTCACCACGCATCACCAGTAAATCCAGCTTGTCGATAATAGTTTTACCATCAAAACTGCAACTGACAGCCTTAGTTTCAAACACCAGCTTACCGGAACGATCGGACTGTTCGATATTAAAATCAACCTTACCTAAGGTCTCAACACGCTCGGCACGTTCACGCCTTAGCGCCTTTAGCGCTCTTACTCTACCTTCATTGCGGGTACGCCGGGCTTTAATGCCCTGCCGGATCCAGACTTCTTCTTCTGCCAGCTTTTTATCAAACAGTGCATTATGCTGCTGCTCGTCTTCAAGCATTTTTTGTTTACGGTCAAGATATTCCTGATAGTTACCGGGGTGTGATGTTAGCTGACCGCGGTCTAAATCAATAATACGGCTGGCCAGTGCACGGATAAACGCCCTGTCGTGCGAGATAAAAATAATGGCGCCAGAAAAATTCAGTAAAAACTGCTCCAGCCACTGAATAGCCGCAACATCCAGGTGGTTAGTCGGTTCATCCAGCAACAGAATGTCGGGTTTCGCTATCAAGGCCCTTGCCAGCGCCGCTTTACGCAGCCACCCGCCTGACAATGTCGCTAAACTGGCATCCGGGTTCATCTCAAATTGTTGGCACAAATCGATAACACGGGCTTCCAACCCCCAACCGTCGCGGGTATCCATCTCGGCTTGCAGTTGTTCAAATAATCGGTAGTCTGCATCACTGGCACCGTCTAAATTCTCTGATAACGTATAAAACTGCTGCAACTTGTCAGCTAAATCACCAGCGCCTTCACGAATAAAATCTGCAATTTTCACGTCCATTTTTGCCGGAGGGTCTTGCTCTAAACGACTGATTATCACACCGGTATTGACGACAATTTGGCCGTCATCCAGATTCTGCTGACCAGTCAGCAATTTTAAAAATGAAGACTTGCCCGCACCGTTTCGGCCGACCAAACACACTCTCTCGCCACTAAATAAACTGAAATCAACATGATCTAAAATGGGATGAGTGCCGAATGCCAGACAGGCCTGTTGAAAACGTAATAATTCCACTACCTAATATCCTTTAACCAGGTTGTAAGCTGTGCCGCATCAAACGGCCAGCACAATTCTTTCTCGCCAAAGCTCAGCACAGGTATCGACACACGGAAGCGGGTAAATGCCTGCTCATCATCAACGATGTCCACTACCCTGTACTTCTGAATTGTTGTCACGTGCTTTAATAGCTGTTCCGCTTCGTCGCATAAATGACAGCCCCAAGTACTATATAAAATCAGCTCTGGCTGCATACTAGCGCGTCAGCTCAAAACAGACATGAATATGCACGTTGCGCTTAAAATCTTCCGGCAGAGTCGCTGCCGAGATATCTTTTACCTGCCAGCCAGCATCATTAAGTGCTTGCATATCAATTTTAAACCGACGTTTATTATTGGAGAATATTACCTTGCCACCCGGTGCCAGGCGTGGCGTTAGTAAGTTAAGCAATTTCACATGATCGCGCTGCACATCCCAACTGTCCTGCATCCGTTTCGAGTTTGAAAACGTCGGCGGGTCGACAAAAATCAAATCAAACTGATTGCGACAACGGCTTAGCCACTGCAAACAGTCGGCCTGTTCAAACTGATATTGTTTGCCTTGCAAGCCATTCACTGTGAAATTACGCTTCGCCCAATCAAGGTAGGTATTGGACATATCAACCGTCGTCACACTACTTGCACCACCAATAGCAGCGTGTACAGACGCACTGCCGGTATAGGCAAACAGGTTTAAAACGCTTTTGCCGCTGGCTTGCTGCTGGATCAGACGGCGGGTGATGCGATGATCTAAAAACAAACCGGTATCTAAATAGTCGCGCAGGTTTACCAGAAACTTAGCACCGTACTCACTGACTTCTTTATACTGACCAGCCTTATTCAGCGCCTGATACTGCGATGTGCCTTTTTGTTTCTCTCGCACCTTAAGTATCATCTTGTCCGAACTGATACCAAGCACTTGCGGTACCTGATTTACCACATCAAATAAGCGTTTTTGCGATACCTGTTCATCCACCGTACCTGGCGCCGCATATTCGTGTACCACTACTTCGCCATCGTACCAGTCTACCGCGACGTTATATTCCGGAATATCCGCATCATATAGCCGATAGCAGCTTAAACCTTCTTTATTGGCCCACTTTTGCAGTTGTTTCAGGTTTTTCGCTAAACGGTTACCAAAGGAGCTACTTTCGCTGAAAAACAGCGCTGGCGCATCTGAACTTACGGCGACTTGCTTGTCAGTCAGATCAAACAATGTAAAGTCGCAATCTAGCGGACCGTTAGTGAATTTATAGCTTTTGGTTTTTGATAAGCGTAGAGCCCTGAGCAGGTCGGTATTAGAGGTAATAATAGCTAAACGCCAGCCAGCATAGTGTCGCTTAAGTGCCAGTGAAAACTTGCTGTAAAGCGGAATTAACGAGGGCAAATCGCCCAAACGCTCACCATATGGCGGATTGGTGACGATCACACCAGGCTGTGCCGATACTGCCATGCTCAAAGCTGTCGCATCCTGATGGCTAAACTGCACCATCGCTGAAATACCTGCTTGCTGAGCATTGTGCCGCGCTTTGGTCAGGCTGCGCTCATCAGTATCCGAACCCCAGAATTTAACCTCTTTTGCCACGGGCTTAGCTGCCGCTTTAGCTTCGGTGCGAAGTTGCTGCCATATAGCTTCGCGGTGACCAGGCCAGCCTTCAAAGGCAAATTTCTCACGGCTGAGCCCCGGAGCCCGGTTCAGCGCTATCAATGCAGCTTCGATCACTAAGGTGCCACTGCCACAAAACGGGTCAAAAAACGGCTGCTCTGGCTGCCAGCCTGAGCGTTTGATTAACGCCGCTGCCAAATGCTCTTTCAACGGCGCATCGCCCTGGCCAGCGCGATAACCACGCTGATGCAGCGACGGGCCAGAGAAATCCTGTAAAAAATGAAAATGTGCTTTATCTAACCGCACCTGAAAGCGCACATCCGGGTTCATGCGGTCAACATCTGGGCGATTGCCGGTTTCTTCGCGGAATTGATCGACTATCGCATCTTTTAAACGAATGGCGCCAAACTGGGTATTATCAATTTTCGGATGCTTGCCAACGCACTCTACCGCCAGCGTATTACGCAGGGCCATATGCTGTAACCAGTCAATTTTACCTGCCACCTGATACAAGTCGCTATCAGCCGTAACCGGCTCAGACTGAATAAGGCGCAAGACACGGGTAGCCAGACGCGACCATAAACACAGCATATAGGCGCTGCGTAAATCGGCACTAAACCGCACCACGCCCATCGTCACTTTAATGACGTCTCCACCATGCTGACGAATTTCATCCGCCAGCAACTCTTCTACCCCTTTAGACGTTAACGCCCAGAATTGCAGCATTGCATTACACCCGAAACAAAAATGGCGCACAGTATAGCAGAACCACTGCTTTATCAGGTGTGCTTTTTTCTTGCCACCATAATGCCGCTTAAAACCGCACTTTGCTTAAGAAAGCGGCAGTTAACTGCTTTAAGTAAAATAAAACTGAGTAAGGGCTTGCATGGCTAAAGTAAAAACACTAAGATGCGCCCCGCAATGACGGACGCGGGATGGAGCAGCCTGGTAGCTCGTCGGGCTCATAACCCGAAGGTCGTCGGTTCAAATCCGGCTCCCGCAACCAACTTTTAGTTGAACGGCATTGCAAATCAACATATTACAACCACTGCTCAGTTGTAATATCACGGACGCGGGATGGAGCAGCCTGGTAGCTCGTCGGGCTCATAACCCGAAGGTCGTCGGTTCAAATCCGGCTCCCGCAACCAACATCTAAGCCAGCATTAAGCTGGTTTTTTTGTGCCTGAAATTCAACTACCCGAAGGTCGTCGGTTCACTCTTCATAAAGATCAGGGCTCCCGTAACCAGCATCTAAGCCAGCATTAAGCTGGTTTTTTTGTGCCTGAAATTCAACTACCCGAAGGTCGTCGGTTCGCTCTTCATAAAGATCAGGGCTCCCGTAACCAACTTAAAGGCCGGCTTAAAAGGCAGTTTTTTTGTATCTGAAATACTCCCCCTGTACACTGACAGTCTTTTGTACCGTAGCAGTGAAACAGCATGCCCAAGTTTAATCCTAAGCACAGCCTCGCCCAACTTGGCGAACCTTATTCATTAAGTTGCTCACCAACCAGGGTTTCTGCACCGCAATGGCTGGCATTTAACCCTGAACTTGCCGCACAACTACAGATTCCAGAAGTGTTCTGGGGCACTGATACCGGTCTGGGCTTGTTTAGCGGTAACCAGCTACCGGATTGGGCCAAGCCAGTAGCACATGCTTATGCCGGCCATCAGTTTGGCAACTTTGTACCGCAATTAGGCGATGGTCGCGCCTTGCTGCTGGCAGAGCTTGAAGATGTTAATGGGCAGTTGTTTGACCTTCAGCTAAAAGGTGCCGGCCAAACGCCGTTCTCACGCAGGGGTGATGGTCGTGCGCCGCTTGGCCCTGTGCTACGGGAATATCTGGTGAGTGAAGCTATGCATGCGCTGGGGGTACCAACCACACGCGCTTTAGCTGCCGTGTTAACCGGCGACTGGGTGCAGCGCGAAACGGCAGAACCCGGCGCCATTATCACCCGCGTGGCCAAAAGCCACATTCGTATTGGCAGCTTTCAGTATTTGGCAGCACGGGGCGATACGGTGAAACTTAAAACCTTTGCAGATTATGTGATTGCAAGGCATTACCCTGCCTGTGCTGATTCAGATACACCCTATCTGGCGTTACTGGAGGCAATAGTCGCTGCGCAGGCTGCGTTAATAGCACAATGGATGAGCTTAGGCTTTATTCACGGTGTAATGAATACCGACAATATGAGCATCACCGGTGAAACGATTGATTATGGTCCCTGTGCCTTTATGGACAGCTTTAATCCGGCGCAAGTGTATAGTTTTATTGATACTCAGGGGCGTTATGCCTGGGGTAATCAGCCCAAAATAGGCAGTTGGAATTTAGCCCGCTTTGCCGAAACCTTACTGCCACTTGTCAGTGAAAATGCTGAGCGGGCTGTCGAGTTGGCAACACAGGCACTACAGCAGTTCAACATGCTAAATGAAACAGAGTTTCGCCGTCTGATGGGTATTAAGTTGGGAATTACAGAGCCCGTCGCCACTGATGAACCACTGATCCGCGATTATCTGACATTAATGGTAAAAAACAATGCAGACTTTACGCTGGCGTTCCGGTTGTTAAGCCAGTCCGTTACTGATAGCAGTGCCGGTGCCGCTGGCTTGTTTGCCGATAACAACGGCTGGCAAGACTGGGCGATACGCTGGCATAAACGATTGGCTGAGCAAGGTGTGAGCACAGCGGATATTGCGCTGCAAATGAATAAGGTTAACCCGGCACTGATCCCGCGTAATCACCAGATAGCCAAAGCGCTGGAACATGCAGCTAATGATGGGGATTTATCACTGTTTAACCGCTTGCATAAAGCCCTCAAAACACCATTTGAACTCAGTGCTGAAACTGCAGATCTGGCGCAGCCACCAACAGCTGAGCAGTGTATAAGTAATACTTTTTGTGGCACCTGACAACAAAACCCCGCTTATGCGGGGTTGTATTTGTAAGACAGACAATCCTGTTAGAACTGATAACGTAAACCCACTGAAGCGGTGCGACCATTGATAGTGCGGGCGCGGATAATACCATTTGCCGGAACCGAACCCTCTTCCGCTTCTGTTATACCAACCTCATCAAACAGGTTGTTGATGTTAGCTGATAACTGTAAGTTTTCGGCTAGCTCGTAACTGGCGAAGACATTCACCTGAGCATAACCGCTGAATTTTAGATCGTTATTATCCTGCGCATAAGCATCACTGGTACCAATAACACTGAAGCCCAGCTGCGCTTTATCCAGATAGTAACGTGCCATTAAACTGTACAACATATCAGCCTGACGACGAGGCGTATTGCCTTCCAGCTCTGGGCTTAGCGCGTCTTTGCTGATCTCAGCGTCGGTTAATGTAACAGCACCACGCAATTCCAGATCGCCCAAACGATAGCTGCTTTCAAGTTCAACACCTTGCGCTTTGTATACGCGGTCAAAGAAACGCTGGCTGGTAGCTTCAAAGTTCTGCTCTTCTGTTTCGGCAAAAAATGCAGTAGCGAACACATTTAAGTTGCCATGACGGCTTTTACTACCAAATTCGTATTGTGTGACTTCATCTACTGCATCTTGTTTTGCCACGCTACCATCGGCGTTAACTTTACCAAACAGCAAGCGATCGGCATTGGCGCGTCCACCTTTACTAATGCGGGCAAATACCGCCCAATCATTATCGAACTGGTAATTGGCACCGACGGAATACGAGTTGTAACCCCAGCTGTAATTGACCAGGCTAGGGTTGGCAAGGTCGATACCGGATACACTTTGTTCAACCTGACTTATCACGCCATCGTTGTTCATATCTCGCGATGCTTGTGCTGCGCCTGCGTATGTGCCGTCTGCTGAACCGATATCACGGCGAATGCTGGCATCAAGTGACAGTTTGTCTTTCGCCCAGCTAACACCAGCATAAGGTGCTTTGATACTGTAGCTAGTGTCGTAGTTGCGCTGGCAGCAGTTGCCCCAAAAAGGCACACCGTACGCCAATAAGCCCTGCTCTGAAAACGCTGTACCATCCTGTGCGTTAACGTTTAACAGTTCAGCATTATCGCCTTTCAACGCCATAAAGTAACTGTTCCATAACCAGGACATGCTGATGTTCTGATCGGCAACGTAGTAACCGACATTAACATCAACATCACCAAAGCGGCGGGATAACTTGAGATCATTGACGATGGAGCCAAAATCATTGATTTCAACATCGAAGGTATGAATACGCATTGCATTAGCACCGTTATAAACGCTACCTGCATTTGGCCCAACAGCATAACTTACCGTTGCACCGCTGCCAGCAATACTGTCGGCAATTTGCTGAGTGTTACCGACCTCTGCCGGAAACAGAGTATTAAAGTTACCGCTGACATCACTGATACGAAAACGGTTTTCCAGTGTCCAGCCTTCCGATAAATCAAATACTGCCTCAACGCCAACGCTATTTATTTCAGGGTTCATGCCATCACGCACATCACCACGTGATATCTGGTTATCACCATTTAACCGTACAGTCTGGGTTAAATAAGCTGACTGCAAGGTATCCCGCTGCGCATCAAAGCCCTCAACGGAGCTGCCATCTGCCAACATAGGCATCGGCATATAGCTGGCGGCTTTATCATTTAAGTGCTTAACATACAAACGAACATAACCGCTGTTAAATTCACGGGTCAGGTTGGCTTTTAACTGATAGCCGGTCTCGCCCTGGTAACCAGGATCACGCACACCCTCGCCCTGGCGGACGAAACCGCCAACATGAAACCGGGTATCGCTATTTAAGTCACCACCATATTCAAAATCAGTACGAAAACTGTCGTAATTTAAACCTGAGGTAATGGCAAGGCTACCACCACCCGCTTCACCGGTTTTACTGACAAAATTAATAATACCGCCGGGAGAATTACTGGCCGCGGTGCTGGCTGAACCGCCGCGTATCACGTCTAAGCGCGATAAGGTAGCATCAGCGCGCAAAAAGATATCGGCATTACCAAAGGCAATGTCGCCAAACTGCAGCACAGGTAAGCCATCTTCTTGTAAGGCTAAAAACTTTGCCCCGCCTGATGCGACAGGTAAACCGCGTACCGCAATATTGGCATTACCCTCACCGCCGGTCGACTCGCTGCGCACCCCTGGTAACATGCGAAAAATCTCAGCTGTGCTGCGCGGCGTAGCAATTTCAATATCAGCAGGCGTTAAGCTACTGACAGACACACTGGATTGCATCACGGTTTGATTACGTGATACTGCACCGGTGACTACGATACGCTCAAAACCTAAACCAGAAGCGCTTTCACCTGCTTGCGACTGTGCTTCTGTGCTTGTCGTGTTTTGCGTATCAGTTGATGCCATTTGCTGTTCTTGCGCATAAGCAGTATTAAGCGCCAGGCTAACGGCTAATGCCAGATACGCAAGTTTAATATGTTGTTTCATCGTCTAGCTCCCGTGTTGATTTTGCTATCTCTTTTGTTGGATAGCTAATTTAACTACAACTTAATCGTTTAAGTTTTGAGGCGATAATTTTCATTTAAAACTTAAAGACTTATCACTTATATAAAATTTAATCGGTTTGTTGCTGTGCTAATTTTTGTTTTGCTGGTTGCGCCAGCCAGTTATAAATCATCGCCGCTGCCAGCAGCGCTGAAAATGCGGTGGCAAGATAAAAACCGACACTTACATTTGCTGCCATATCGCCAATTATCGCCATCAGAGCCGGTGCCAACGCAGCTGATAGTGCAGTAAACGCCAGAATAAGCCCGGCTACCGCACCATGTTGCTGGCGTGGAAAGCAGCTAATGCCTTTAGAATTTAACGTTGGATATATCATGGACATAAAGAGGCCGGAAAGCGGCATTAACCATAGCGCAACTTCTTTTCCGCCTAGCATGCTAAGCATAAAGCAAATAAAAATGGCCAACGTAAACACCGCCATTACACTGCTCCAGCAAAACCGCTGTAAAATGATACCGGCCAGAAACCTGCCAGCTGCACGCAGAATAAAAAATATCGTAATCGCATGCATGGCCACAAAGCCGAAACTACCGTCGTAGCCTGCCAGTAACGTTGGCAACCAGACAAAAATTGCCACTTCACATGCAACGTATAGCGCTATCGCCAGCGAAAAACCCAGCGCATAACGATCTTTGAGTAAACCCAGTGACTGACGAAGCGTGCTCTGTGTGATGGAGGCTTTGTAGGGAGGATAAGGCAAACGTGTAGCCATAATCACTAATACAGTGCACAGCAGCCCTGCCACCAAATACAGTTGTTTCCAGTGTATCGATGCAGCAATCATTAGCGTGACAAGCGCCGGGCCGGCTATCGCACCCAGGGCAAAGAAACCCTCAACTTTGTTCATGGTGCGGGTATGGCTAGCACTGTCTTCGCTAATATCGCCTATCAGCGCCAGCGCCGCCGTTTTAAATATGCCTATTGCCAGGCCACAAATCCCCATCAGCAGGATAAAAAACACTGCACTATCGCCGGCGATAAAACTATAACAGGCTGCCGCATACAGGCTCAGTCCGATAATGATAAGTGTCTTGCGACCCAATTTATCGGCCAGGCGGCCAAGCAATAGGCCGGCGAAACCAATCGCCACCATCGGCACATAGTGAAATGCACTGGCCTGAAACATCGTCAGCTGATACTGCGCCATCACTTCAGGAATAATCACGCCAACGGCGTCTGTCGTCATAGCGAAGACAAAAAACATCAGATAAGTCATCCAGCGCACCTGACGCTGTAACCGTACCGCCGTATCGTTTGTTTCAGCTGCCCCGACAGCTAAAACGCTACTTTTGCTAGTCAGCATTTTGTTCCCCGTTTGCGGCAGACCGGTGTAAGCGCACCGGCCAGTTAACACCCGTTGTGGCACGGCTCTGATAATTTGCCCTGTTATTGTTATCGCGGGGCTTGACAAAGTTGTGCGTTGGCTTAAAGCTATATCTTAATCGTTTAAGATGCAAATATTTTTTTCAGGAAGCCGACAATGACTAACGCAGTACACACCAACCAGATCCAGTTAATCACTTATGTTGACAGGCTAAGTGGCGGAAAAATATCAGATTTACATAAGTTGCTTAATGGTCAGCTGTCCGGCTTATTTGACGGGGTACATTTATTGCCGTTTTATCCGCCAATCGATGGTGAAGATGCCGGCTTCGACCCATCTGACCATACGGCGGTCGATAGTCGTTTGGGAACCTGGCAAGATATTGAGCATCTGGCAAAAGATTATCCAATCATGGCGGATATGATTGTTAACCATATATCAGCACAATCGCCGCAATTTCTCGACGTTCTGCAACATGGTGCCGCTTCCAAATACTGGCCACTGTTTTTAACACGCGATAAAGTCTTTGGTACCAAGCCGGATGCTACGCAGCTAAGCGCCATTTACCGGCCCCGCCCTACGCCATGCTTTACTGGTATCAGATTGGCAAACGGCCAAATTGTGCCATTTTGGACCACTTTTACCGCAAACCAGATTGATATCGACGTTGACTCTGAACCGGGTAAGGCCTATCTGCAGGCGATATTGCAACGCTTTACCGATCATGGTGTGAAATATATCCGCTTGGATGCGGCGGGTTATGCCATTAAAAAAGCTGGCACCAACTGCTTTATGTTGCCTGAAACGTTTGACTTCATCGCTCAATTGTCAGAGCAGGCCAGAGCGCTCGGTATGACGTGCTTAGTCGAGATCCATGGTTATCACAAAACACAAATTGAAATCGCCAAACGTTGTGACATGGTATACGACTTTGCCTTACCACCTTTGGTGCTACATACACTCTTTACCCGCAATGCAAAGGCGTTAAAAACCTGGTTAGATATAGCACCGCGTAACTGTATCACGGTATTGGATACTCATGATGGCATAGGCATTGTTGATGCGGCTGATCACAATGGTGAACCCGGGCTATTAACTGATCCAGAGCTGGATGCGTTAGTGGAAAAAATCCACCAGAACAGCAAAGGCAGTTCCAAACTTGCCACCGGCAATGCTGCTAACAATGTTGACTTATATCAGGTTAACTGCAGCTTTTACGATGCGCTGGGCCAAAACGACGGCGATTATTTACTGGCACGGGCAATTCAGCTTTTTTGCCCGGGTATCAGCCAAATTTACTACGCTGGCTTGTTGGCGGCCGAGAATGACGTAGCGTTATTACAACGTACCGGCGTGGGGCGTGACATTAACCGCCCCTATTTCAATCAAGACACCATTAACCAGGCTTTGCAAAAGCCAGTGGTAAAAGCCCTGCTTAAACTGATTAAGTTGCGCCATAACATGCAGGCCTTTAATGGCAGCTTTAGCCACACGCTATCAGATAACACTTATCAGTTAAGCTGGCAGCATTTGGGTCATACAGCAAGCTTAACATTGACACTTGACAGTCTGACAGCGGCCTTAGCCTGGCAGAATGAAGGTGAAGCTGCAGAGCTGTTGCAACTTCACAGCTTGCTGGCGTAAGCCCGGCACCAGATATATTTAACTACTCTCCCCCAGCTTAAGCTGATATGGCAATAGCTGGGGGCTGTTATCTGCTGATAAAAACGCCCTAACCGCAGCCTCGCCTTTGACGTCACTAAACTGCCATACGCTGCTTAATGTCGGGTGATAACGTAATGTCTCGTCAATGCCATCAAAACCTACCACTTTAAGCTGCTCTGGAATGGCAATGCCGAGCTGAAGCGCTTCGCGCATCGCACTTAGCGCGATTAAATCACTCATACATAACAGCACTGTAGGCCTGGGGTTTAGGGCTAACACAGATCTGGCAGCGTACTGTGCGAATTGCTGGTTACTCTCTGGAATATGCCATAGATAATCAGGCCGCAGAATGAGATCATACTCTGCCATCGCGCGCTGGTATCCGTCGAGCCGCCGGTGAGCAATAGAGCTTTGATTATCCCACAGCGGTGCATCCAATACCGGTCGGGTATCGCTGGCGTCAATCAACCTCAAACCGAGTATCGCAACGGTATCATCTTTATTGATGACCGCTTTTGCGCTTTGATACGCTGCTTGCTCGTTATCTATGTTTACTGAAGGGCGACCGGGTAGATCGAAGTCGACCGTCAACACGCGTTTCGGGCTTTGTGCCAGCTGTTTTATTAATGCCAGATTTCGCGGTGCACCGTAGCAGATAAAGCCATCAACAAAATCGCTGATCGCATCCAGGTTGGCACTACTGCCGGAGAACAATAACAAATGCAGTTTATGCCGCTCTAACTCGCGGGTGACACCTTGCAAAAACTGACTGGCCACCGGATCGCTGACCATATATTCCAGCGAGTCAGACAAAATAACTGCAACAATGCCAGAGCTACCGGTACGTAACGATTGCGCCGCTTTATTCGGACCAAAATAGCCCAATTCAGCACAGGCACTAAGTATCTTTTCCCGCAGGGCAACCGACAGTTGATCCGGCCGGTTAAACGCATTGGAAATGGTCGCAGTTGATACGCCAAGGGTTTTAGCAACACTTTTCAGCGTTAATTTACTCATCGTTCCAGTCACTTCAGGCTTTCTTCTTAATTGATTAAGTTATATGATTTTTAACTTATTGCCAAATGCTATCTTTGCACAGCTCATTGCGACAGGAAACTACTATGCTTGCGGTTATTGGAGAGAACGTTGTTGATATGCTGCCAGAGCACAATGGCTTGTATCGCCCCTGCCTGGGCGGCTCGCCCTTTAACGTTGCTATCGCCGCAGCAAGGCAACGGCTTAACGTAAGCTATATATCACCATTATCACAAGATGCGTTTGGCCAGCAGTTTGCTGCTTATCTTCAACAAAATGGTGCTAGCTACGGTTTACAGTACTTTAGCCGCCGTCCCAGTTCGCTGGCGATGGTATCGATGGATGCGCAGTTACAACCGCAATACAGTTTATATCGCACCGGTATTGCCGATAGAGATATCAGCGCTGAAACACAAATTGCCGCCTTGCCATCCGATTGCACAGTATTACATTTGGGTTCGCTGGCATTAGAAAGTGAAGACGCGCCACGTATTGCTCAGGTAGTCAGTGCGGCAAAAGCCACAGGTATACGTATTGCGCTGGATATCAACGTAAGACTCAATGCTGTAACTAATGTCGCGGCTTATCGCGATTTTGTGCAGCAAATGATTAAGCAAAGCGATTATATAAAAGCCAGTGATGAAGACCTCGCGCTGCTATTTGAAGGTGAAGACCTCTCTGACGCTGTTTCTTTAGTGCGACACAGCGCACCCAGTGCAATGCTGGCGTTAACTGAGGGCGACAAAGGCGCCACATTGTATTGGCAGCAACATCACATAACATTACCGGTTATTGCAGCAACGCCCTTTGTTGATACCGTCGGTGCCGGCGATACGTTCTGGGCAAACTTACTGGTATCGCTAATTAAACAGGGATTACCTAAAGCCGATGACGTCTCGTTGGATATCTTGAGGCATTGTTTGCAGCGAGCCATGTTGGCGGCAAGCTTAAATATCGCCACTAAAGGCTGCAACCCGCCAACACGTGAAGAACTCGACCTCGCTTTGGCAAAACTGAGTTAAGACAAAAAAACACCCCGCCTAAGCGGGGTGTTTTTAAGCTGTTAGTTTTTGCCGTATTTCTCGGCCAGGTACAGCCAGGTTTCCAGTACCGTATCCGGGTTTAACGATACGCTGTCAATGCCCTGCTGCATTAACCAGGCGGCAAAGTCTTCATGATCTGAAGGGCCCTGGCCACAAATACCAATGTATTTACCTTTGGCTTTACAGGTCTTAATCGCCATTTCCAGCAGTTTGTAAATCGCCGGATTACGCTCATCAAATAAATGCGCAATTAAGCCGCTATCGCGATCCAGGCCCAGCGTTAACTGAGTTAAATCGTTAGAGCCTATTGAGAAGCCATCAAAGTATTCCAGGAACTCTCCTGCCAGTAACGCATTAGATGGCAGTTCACACATCATAATAACGCGCAGGCCATTCTCGCCGCGTTTTAAACCATGTTCTGCCAGTAAGTTGATCACCGCGCTTGCCTCTTCCAACGTGCGCACAAACGGGATCATCACTTCAACATTGGTAAAGCCCATAACATTGCGAACACGCTTTAACGCTTCTACTTCCAGCGCGAAGCAATCTCGGAAGTCTTCAGAGATATAACGTGAAGCGCCCCGGAAACCGATCATCGGGTTTTCTTCATGCGGCTCATACTGACGACCACCGACCAGGTTGGCATACTCATTCGATTTGAAATCTGACATCCGCACGATGACTTTTTGCGGCGCAAAAGCACAGGCTAAGGTGGCAATGCCTTCGGTCAGTTTGGCGATGTAAAACTCAACCGGATTGTCGTAACCGGCGATCATCTCGCTTATTGTTGCCTTTAACTCCGGTGTTTGCGCATCAAAATTCAGCAATGCTTTAGGGTGCACACCAATCATACGATTGATTATGAATTCCAAGCGAGCTAAACCAATACCAGCGTGCGGTAATTTAGCAAACGAAAAAGCGCGCTCCGGGTTGCCGACGTTCATCATGATTTTTAAATCAAGCTTCGGCATCTGATCAACGCGGCTGCTTACGACCTTATAATCCAGTTTACCATCGTAGATAAAACCGGTATCGCCTTCTGCGCACGACACGGTAACTTGCTGACCGGTCTTAATTTTACTGGTGGCATCACCGCAGCCTACCACCGCAGGAATACCCAGCTCTCGGGCAATAATGGCAGCATGACAGGTACGGCCGCCACGGTTAGTCACGATAGCAGAAGCACGCTTCATAATCGGCTCCCAATCCGGATCGGTCATATCGGTCACCAGTACATCGCCGGGCTGGATCTGATCCATTTGCTCAATGCCTTTAAGCACCTTAGCCGTACCACTGCCAATGCGCTGACCAATGGCGCGGCCTTCCACTAACACAGCTGCCTTACCCTGCAATTGAAAACGTTCCATGCTGTTGCTGTCTTCACGGCTTTTTACCGTTTCCGGCCGTGCCTGCACTATGTACAGCTTGCCGTCATTGCCGTCTTTAGCCCATTCGATATCCATTGGCCGGCCGTAATGCTTGGCAATGATCACGGCTTGCTTGGCTAACTCTTCAACTTCAGCATCGGTCAAAGAAAATTGGCGGCTGCGCTCTGCAGCAATGTCGACAACTTTTACCTGCTTGCCGTGGCCTTGCTCACCTGAGTAGACCATCTCAACTTTTTTGCTGCCCAGGTTACGTTTTACCACCGCCGGACGACCAGCGGCCAGCGTCGGTTTATGCACGTAAAACTCGTCCGGGTTTACTGCGCCCTGCACCACCATTTCGCCTAAGCCGTACGAAGAGGTAATAAACACCACATCTTCGAAGCCCGATTCAGTATCGATACTGAACATCACGCCTGAAGAGGCTAAATCTGAACGCACCATTTTCTGCACACCAGCAGACAGCGCTACACCGCGGTGGTCATAGCCCTGGTGTACCCGGTAAGAAATAGCGCGGTCGTTAAATAATGAAGCAAACACATGCTTAATGGCGACGATAACTGCATCATAGCCACGTACGTTCAGGAAGGTTTCCTGCTGACCGGCAAAAGACGCATCCGGCATATCTTCTGCTGTCGCTGATGAGCGCACGGCAAAAGACACATCCTGTTTAGCGTCAGGATGCAGCTGCTGATAGGCCTCACGAATGGCTTGCTCTAATTCGGGTTGAAACGGCGTGTCGATAACCCATTGCCGGATTTGCGTACCAGCTTTGGCCAGTTCTGTCACGTTATCTACATCTAAGCCATCCAATAACTGATAAATCCGCTCGTTGACACCGCTTTGTTCAAGAAATTGATTAAAGGCATAGGCTGTGGTGGCAAATCCACCCGGTACCTGTACACCGGCATTAGCCAGATTACTGATCATTTCACCCAACGATGCATTTTTACCGCCAACGCGGTTAACATCATGCATTCCCAGGTTTTCATACCAAATAACAAATTCCTGCACAGTTCGTCTCCAATTTTTGTCGTATGGCGTGTAAGCTTACGGTCAGCATTACAGTGCCAGATGATTTTACACTGGCACTTGTGTTAATTAAAACCTTAATTTTCAATGTAATTTTATAACAACAAAACGGAGTTAACGTGCGTACAGCCTTTTATATTTCTGATGGCACAGCGATTACTGCCGAAGTGTTTGGTCATGCCTTACTTACTCTTTTTCCAGCACAATTTGAGCATGTAACCATCCCATTTGTCGAAACTGAAGATATGGCAGAACAAGTCAGGCAACGAATAAACGATCGTTATAAAACCACAGGGCAAAAGCCTTTAGTGTTTCAAACCTTTGTTGACGACAACTTACGCAAGATCATCAATAGCAGTAACGGTGTCTGTTATGACTTCCTGAACAACTTTGTTGACCCTGTACAACGAGAGCTTGGCGTCGCGCCCGTACCCAAAACCCACCGCACCCACAGTATTCATGAGCAAACCTACGATTTTCGTATCGACGCTGTCAATTTTGCGCTGGCTAACGATGATGGTTCCAACCTGAAAAACTTCGATCAGGCCGATATTATTCTGGTGGGTGTCAGCCGCTCGGGTAAAACGCCTACCAGCCTGTATCTGGCACTACAGTATGGTATTAAGGCGGCAAATTATCCGTTTGTAGAAGAAGACATGGAACGACTGAGTTTGCCTGAAGTGTTAAAGCGGAATAAAAGTAAACTGTTTGGCTTAACCATCACTGCAGAGCGCTTAAGCCAGATCCGGGAACAGCGACGAGCGAATAGCCGATATGCATCTTTACGCCAATGCCAGCTGGAACTGGCAGAAGTGGAAAAACTGTATCAGCGCGAGCTGATCCCTTTTTTAAACTCTACTCATCTGTCCATAGAGGAAATTTCGGCAAAAATAATCGCAAAAACAGGGCTTAAAAGACGTAAGTACTGAGCTCTAGGGCGATTTAAGCCAGTTGGCGTAGTAATTCTTTCGCCGTCAACGGCCTGTTATCGCCGCTTTCAAGCCGCTTGATCTGCTCTACCAGTAAGGTATTGACCGGTGTGGGAATATGGTACAACTGGCCCAGGCGAACCACAGCGCCGTTTAAAAACATAATTTCAGTGCGTTTTTTTGCCTGAATGTCGTCCCACATTGATGATCTCGCCTGTGTGTCCATTGTCAGCATGCTTTTTGCCAGCACAGTAAATAACGGTGTGGGTAAGCGTAACAACCAGGGCAACAACGCATTGGGCAAGCGAGTATAAGCTGCAGGTTTTATACCGATGCGCTCACATATCGCCAGCCACTCCAGCATCGCATAAGACAACAAACAGCGAAAATTCCTATCAAGCAATTGTTGTTGTAACGGCAAGCCGCTAATCGCATTTAAAGCGTTATTCAGATTAAGCAGTAACTTGCCATATTCGGCGCTGGTGATATCGTCACATAGCTCGACCTTTAATTGCAGTCGGTTAAAGACACTAACAACATAGTTAACCACGTCAAACTGATTGCGCTGCAGAATAATGTCGCCGGATGTAGCCCGGTGAAACTGGCCGGCGTTGTTTTTAACCACATTAAACGGCACTATTGCCCTTAACACTGGGTTGGCTAAATCCTGTGCCAGCATTTCACCGATACCAATACCGTTTTGCATGGCAACAAGAGGCACTTCGGGACGCAGAAAGCGTTGCAGCTGTGCAAGCATCGGCACCAATGCCGTTGCTTTAACCGTTAATAACACGATATCGCATTCAATCAGGCTGTTAAGCGAACTGAAAAACGCCACTGGCTGGGCATAATAAGTCTGATGATTAAACGACGTTACGCTGAGGCCATGCGCGGCAAGTTCAAGCGCCATGGTTTCCCTGCCAAAAAATTTGACGTCCAACGCCGCATCCTGGCAAAGATGCGCGCCCAGATAGCAGCCTATACTGCCTGCACCGACTATTCCTACACAATAACGCTGGCCAGCTGTTGCCAGCTGGCCATTATCATTTTGAGTCCGTTGCTCTGGTTGCACTTACGCTCCTGTGAGCGCGTGGCTATTTACGCGCTGTGCGTAAAGTATCGGCAATCAGGAACGCTAATTCCAGTACCTGATCGGCATTTAACCTTGGGTCACATTGCGTGAAGTAGCGCTTACCAAGATCATGCTCGCTTAAACCATAGGCTCCGCCGGTACATTCAGTCACGTGTTCACCGGTCATTTCCAGATGGATACCCCCCGCGTGGGTTCCTTCGGCTTTATGTACTGCAAAGAAATTACGAATTTCGCGTAAAATCGCTTCAAAATCCCGCGTTTTATAGTCATTGCTGGCTTTAACAGTGTTGCCGTGCATCGGATCTGAGCTCCAGACTACTTTGCGCCCTTCCTGCTGTACCCGGCGCACTAATGCCGGTAATTTATCAGCCAGTTTATCTGCGCCCATACGGGTTATCAGGGTTAACCGCCCTGCGACATTGTTCGGGTTGAGGGCATCAATTAACCTGATCAATTCATCTGGCTGCATGCCCGGACCAACTTTCACACCGACCGGGTTATGAATACCACGGAAGAACTCGATATGTGCATGATCCAACTGCCGTGTACGTTCACCAATCCATACCATATGGGCAGAGCAATCATACCAGTCACCGGTCAATGAATCCCGCCGCGTCAACGCCTCTTCATAATTGAGCAACAACGCTTCATGTGAGGTAAACAACTGCGTCTCACGGATAGAAGGAGAATTTTGACCGGTAATACCGCAAATTTCCATAAAGCGCAGCGCTTCCTGAACTCTCTGCGCGACGTCCTGATAGCGGTCTTTAAGTGGATTTGACTCGACAAAGCCCATATTCCACTTACTGACCTGATGTAAATCGGCCAGACCACCCTGAGCAAACGCCCGCAGCAGGTTCAGTGTTGCTGCAGAGTGGTGATAAGCTGTAGTTAACCGGTTAGGGTCAGGCTGACGGGCCGTTTCGGTAAATTCAAAACTGTTTACAATATCGCCGCGGTAACTTGGTAAAGACACACCATTAATTGTTTCGAGGTCGCTCGAGCGCGGCTTAGCATATTGCCCGGCCATACGGGCAACTTTAACCACCGGTAAACCGCCGGCAAACGTCAGCACCACCGCCATTTGCAGTAATACTTTGAACGTATCGCGGATCTTAGGCGCATTAAAATCGTTGAAGCTCTCGGCGCAATCACCACCTTGCAGTAAAAATCCCTGACCGTTGGCGACCTGACCGAGCTGACTAAACAAATCACGCGTTTCCTGTGCAAAAACAAGTGGCGGATATTTGTGTAGTTGCTGTTCAACACTGTGCAGCAGTTCCCTGTCCTGATAATTAGGTTGCTGCTGGATCGGTAGGTTGCGCCAGCTTTGAGGCGTCCAGGTGGTCACGATGATTTTCCTATGGTTAATGAACTGCCAAGCAAGTTATAGACTTCTGGACGTAAATTCAATGCTGCTTTTAGCATAATTTATGACATTTACCGCAGCAGCACCTTAACTGGTTAAGATTTATGCAAATTAGCCTGCATAACTTAGCTATCTTGCTGCTTAAGATGCCTGAGCAGTCCATCACATCCCTGCTCTATCATCTGAAACACCAGAGCAAATCCGCGGCTGCCGCCATAATACGGGTCTGGTACTTCCTGTAACTCGGGATATTGCGGATGATACTGCAAAAACAATTGTATTTTATGCTGCCATTGCGCCGGGCAACGCGATTGCAGCTGTTTTAGATTGTCGTTATCCATCGCCAGGATCAGATCGTAGTAGCTGAAATCAGCATCCTGCACCGGTCTGGATACGATATCGCTGAATTGATAACCAAGCTGCATGCCTTCCCGTACAGCCCGCGGATCGGGTTTTTCCCCTCTGTGCGATGCACTGGTACCGGCAGATTCTATTTCTATAAAACCTGGCATTGCAGCAGTTTTATGCCGCATGACGGCATGAGCTGTAGGTGAACGGCAGATATTCCCTAAGCAGACAAACAGTACTTTTTTTGTCATAACAGATTTCCCTATTATTATCTGAGGTCATGCTAGCATGGGTCGAACATCAGGTTAAGACTTGCATTCGCCACATTCGGGGTACAGTATACGTCTGAATGGATTAACAATATAAGCAGTACGCAGGAGTATATCTGATGGATAAGTTTACCAAACTTATCGTACTCACAGAGCAAGAAAACCAAAGCAGCATCAGCTTACTGGCGCAGTCTGTCGGTATCACTGTTGAGCAGCGTAGCAAGCTTACCATCTTGTATGGTGGCACACTGAAGACCGGCACCTTGCTGGCTTGCCCTTTTCACCATGTTGACTGGAACAAAAAAAACCTCTCCACTGAACTGCAGTACCTGCAGACAAAAGCACCTTTGTTTTTATTTCAGGCGGAGCGCACTTTAGTTGACCCAATCCAGGCGCTGTACAATGGCATAAGGGGTGTTATCTACCGGGACGAACAACTAGACCGCGTCCTTACTGCGCTAAAATCGATGATGGATGGCCAGTTATATTATGCCCGCTCAGTGATGTCTGATTTGGTAGATCAGTTACTGTTGCAAAAGTCCGCGGCGTCAACTGAACAGCTAGTCCTACCCGATAATAACTTACTGACAAAACAGGAGAAACGCATCATTCAGCTGGTGGCTGAAGGTGCCCGGAATAAGGAAATAGCTCTGACACTGAACATCAGCGCACATACAGTCAAAGCGCACATGTCAGCGATTTTCCGTAAAACCCAATCCCGGAACCGGGTTGAATTACTGCGCTGGGCACAACAGCCTGCTCGTCATGAGCCTTCAGCTTCAACAAGGTTGAGCTGATCTTCTGCACGCCAGAAGCCGCGGAGCTGCCCCTGGGTAATAAGTTCAACCACCGCCGTTTCCATAGCTTGTTTAACACAATATTGTACCGGCTCATTTGTTGAATACCCGGCCTCGGCTTCTGCCAGACGGTTAAGTGATACGTAGCGGAATAAGCCGGCACGAAGCTCCTGGGAAAACACTTTCTTATTGCTCGACACAGACATTAGAACCTGGCCGGTATGCACATCAATCACCCGCAGGTAGACCGTAACCTGATCCTCCCGGTACAGCTCAGAGGCCCCTATGCCAAAATATTCAGCCCCAATACCCCCTGTACTCAGATTTGTTTCATAGCCAATAATCCCGCCTTCAAACAGCAAGCGTGCCTCTTTTAACGCTGGCAGCTCAACTGATTTTTTGTTTGAGCCATAAATTTTGCGTTCAGTCAGTAAATTTTGCAGCCCTTCACGCTCCATTGGCGCGAACCAGCCTGTTTCAAGCAAGATTTGCGTCAGCATTGAGGTTGCCCCCTGCGTAACGGCAGTAGAAAAACTGGACACGTTGGCCTGTGGCTTATATTGACCGGTTTGATCCCGAAATGCGTACACTGATACCGGTATAGCGCTGCGCGGCTTTCCTTGCTCACGTAAAGCTTGCATGACAGTGCTGGGAGCATCAATGCTGGCGGGTGTAATGTTGATATCTAGCTTAGGTATTAATGAGCAACTACCGAGCAGCAACACCATGCAAAGTAAAACTTGTTTTTTAATCAGCACCATTATCAACCTCCTATTGACGGAATAGTGATAACGGTTACTTCACCGGTCTCAATATTGGTTATGTTTACGATGACACTGCCATCTGTGCCAGAATTCACCTCCACCAGAAACTCACCGGTGTTATACACTCCTTCAACCAGTTCTCCGTCAGCAATCCTGCGCGTCAAAGAGTTGATAATATTGCGCTCAAGCGCATCCTGAAATTTTTCAACAAAAGATAAGCCGGGAGAGTCGGCTTTATGGGCATTCTGGCTTTGGGCCTTTTGCAGTAAAAAGTTGCCGTTTAGCGGATTACCGCCGAAGCTTGGATTAACCGGGGTATAAACAATTTCTGTAGCATGAGCAACACCACAGCTAAGGGTTAGAATCAGCGCGACTAGCTTCATTGTTATTATTCCTTTTACAACGGGTCAATTGTTGTGTCGCCAAGCATTTTACCAGCCTGAATATTGGCTAACTCGTTAATGCTTAACAGAATTGCTTGTTCAGCCATTTGTTTGACATCGTTATAACGGCGACCAAAATAGGTTTGGTATACCCGGGTCTGGTTCATTTCCACCCACAGAAAAGTGCCAGACTGCGGATAAACCTGCTCGTAAATAACGACTGTGACGCCCTCGGTAGCAGGCATATCGCGCCAGTACCCCGAGTAATAAAAAGCGAAATCTTTACCAAAGCGGGAAATAGAACGATCGAGCACCATTCCGCTAAGCTCGATATCATCAGCGTATGACGGTGCCGAATGAAGTTGCACTAGCGGTAACAGGCAACTGAAGAATATTGACAGATACTTCATAATTAACAGGCGAAGGCAGCACAGCCACCTTCGCCTTAACACTAGTTTTGTACGACAATAGCGGTATTAAAATCACCTACCTGGGTGACAGTTATCATATTCCCCTCGCCAGACTGACCGCCCAATACCAGGTTGTCATTACCTTGTTGGGTAATGCTGAGCAACCCGCTGTTGCCTGAAAGAGCGAAGTAACCGTCATCGCCCGCTATCCAGTTACCTGAACCATTTTGCAGAATGTCCAGCGTATTGCCATTTCCTGAGATTAGCAGATCAACCAGGTTAATATCGCCGTTCTGCTCAATCGTTACAGTGTTAGCCGTCACTACCGTATCGCTGGTCAGCAACAAGGCGTTAGCGCTACCCGACTGATCAATCATGATGTCGTTGTCATCACCGATGATATCGACCTCTGCAGTATTATCATCACCGAGTTGTTGAATGCGCCCCTGGTTTGATGCACCGGACAAGCCCAATGCGGCGGTATTGTTATCACCCCGGCTGTAAATGATACCCTCGTTAGCGGCACCCGAGAGCAACATTTCGCTGCTGTTACCATCGCCCGTTTGGCGGATCTCGACGTTATGGCCATCGCCTTCTGTCGCAAAAACAGCATTGTTTACATTGCCATCCTGCCAGACATCAATCTGGTTATCATTGCCAACCATACCAGTTGGGGCATTGACCACATTTCCATCACCACGCTGATCAACCAGTAGTAAGTTCTGTTCTCCGGCAAGCGGTTGCAGCAAAAACTCATTCGCATTGCCCGTTTGCATCACGTCGATCAGGTTATCATTGCCCGCTACATCTGTGCCGATGAAAACGTTGCCGTCTCCCTGCTGTGATACAAAGAAGCTGTTATTGTCTCCGGTCAGGCCAACAATACCGCCCACATTGGCATTGCCAAACTGCTCGGATTCAAAAGTGTTGCGGTTTCCGCTGAGGTTAAACATGCCGGCTTCATTGTTATCTCCGGATTGTAAGCTATACAGCTGATTGTCATCACCGCTAAAACCCGCATTACTCCAGTTAGCATTACCTTGCTGCTCTATTTCAACAACATTGTTCATGCCTGCAAGATTGACAAAAGCCTCACTCGTTTCCCCTACCTGGGTAACGGCTGCGTCATTCATATCACCGGTTATTACCAGCTCAGCTGTATTATAAAAACCGTCCTGAGTCACCGTTGCCGTGTTTTCATTACCGGCGATATCAACATACGCGATATGCCAGTCAGCCAGTTGCTCAGTTCTGACCTGGTTATCATTACCCGCAACAAAGTTATAGGCTTCTAACCAAACCCCATCCTGTTGAACAGAGCTGCTGTTAATGCCTCCGGCCTGGTCCACTGCCGCCAGGTTAATATCGCCACTCTGATGCACCTCTGCCAGGTTGCCTTCCGCTGCCGCAGTCGAATTCTGATTGATAATAACTTCATTATTTGCCGCAGACAGCGGCGCACTTAACACCAGCGTAATAGCCATTCCCAACATATGCTTACGTGGATTTGTCAGCTTCATCGTATTCTCCCTAACTTATTATTAGTATTGAATAATAGAAATTTCAGCACCAACGCCGGTTTGCTCTACGGAGAAGTGCCGGTTGCCTCTTTGCTCAATCTGAACCAGGTTGTTGTCACCGCGTTGGATAATCACAGCAGTGTTACTATTGCCCGACTGCAAAGCCTGAACATGGTTACCAAGTCCGGCCTGGCGCAACTGAATATGGTTCAACACACCTTGCTGCAACAAAATGGCATATTGCCCCTGCCCTGATTGCATTACATCGGCCACATTAAGGTTACCCAACTGAGTAATATCAACTCCGTTCGCCAATGCCTGACGCTCCAGCAATGAGGTCAGCTGCAACGACACATCAGCTTGTACAGCTGAAGCCAATAACATAGCGCTAGCTATCATTCCCCGGCGGGCTAAGTTAACCATGCTAATTCCTTGTAAACTTCGTGACCAAACTAGGCTAAAGCACAGTAAAAATGCTGCAATAGGACGTAATAACTATTTTATTTAACTTTTATTAACCTATGGTTAATTTAATTTATCTAATAATTTTAGTTATTTGCAGATTTAAATTAACATTAACTAACCATTATAAACTAGTACTTATGCCCTATTTTGCATGATTTGTATATTTTTAGTTAACATAAGTGCTATTCATAAAGGTGCTAAAAATAAGCATATTATTAACAATTAATTGAATGGGAACTTGTATGACGAAGAAATCACTTTTGGCTGGCGCCATTGCAACAGCGCTATTTTCAGCGACAGCACTGGCTAGCCCGCCTTCTGATCCAGACAATGCCATTTTAGTCATGTTTAAACCTGGCGTATCAAAACAGGAACGACAGAACCTGATACATAAGCAGGGAGCAAGCCTGCGCCAGCTGGATGAACAAGGCCGTGACATGAAAATGCGCTATGTCGCTGATGGTCGTATTGTCAAAGTGCTGGTTCCCAAAGGAACGGATAAAGACACCTTGATCAAACGTTTATCTGTTCACCCTGCCGTAGCAGTTGCAGAGCCGGACTATCCTTTGCACGCACTGGCGACACCGGACGACCCTGACTTCGGGCAACTATGGGGCCTGCTCAATACCGGGCAGAACAGCGGCACCGCCGGTGCTGATATCAAAGCGACGGATGCCTGGGATATTTCTACCGGCAGTCACGAGGTCGTTATTGGCGTTATCGACTCTGGTATGGACTACAACCATCCTGACTTGCTCGATAACCGCTGGGTCAACCCAGGCGATTTACCGGGCAGTACTTATGGCTATTCAACATTAAATGCTGAGTTAGATCCGATGGACAGCGACAGCCACGGCACCCACGTTGCCGGTACTATTGGCGCGTCAGGCAACAATGGTATTGGCGTTGCAGGCGTTAACTGGAGCGTCACGCTATTACCTTGCCAGTTTCTGGGACCAACCGGCGGCAGCACCGCCGGTGCGATCGAATGCATCAACTACTTTACCGATTTAAAACTGAACCATGGCGTTAATGTAAAAGCGACAAATAACTCCTGGGGCGGTGGCTCCTACTCCGACACGTTAAGAGCAGCAATTGAATCGGGTGGTGATGCCGGTATTCTGTTTATCGCTGCAGCGGGTAATAGTGGTGTTGATGCTGACAGCACACCTATGTATCCGGCGGCCTATGACCTTGACACTATCGTCTCTGTCGCCTCGACAGATCGTAATGACCAGCTGTCAATTTTTACCAGCGGCGCCTCTAACTATGGTGCCGTATCGGTCGATCTGGGCGCACCGGGGTCAGCAATTCTA
The DNA here is from genome assembly GCF_020531985.1 of Rheinheimera aquimaris. Taxonomy (GTDB): domain Bacteria; phylum Pseudomonadota; class Gammaproteobacteria; order Enterobacterales; family Alteromonadaceae; genus Alishewanella; species Alishewanella aquimaris. The sequence continues at coordinate 355,008 of NZ_JAJAVQ010000001.1, forward strand.
TCTACAGTCCCAGGTGGCGGCTACGCCAGTTACTCGGGCACTTCTATGGCCTCTCCGCACGTTGCAGGTGCAGCAGCGCTACTGTGGTCGGTTAATCCTGATATTACGGCTTTGGAAATGAAGAGCATACTAATGGACTCAGGCGACAGCCTGTCTGCTCTGGAAGGTAAAACCGTATCAGGCAAACGACTAAACCTGGCAAATGCTATGGTAGATGCAGACCCGACACCTTCATTCAGGTTAAGCATCACACCGAGAAATCAGCAGATCACCGCCGGTGAAAATGCGCAGTATACTGTCGATATTGGCAATATCGCTGACTGGATGGGTGAAGTTGCCTTAACTGTTGATGTTGATCCGGCACTTGAAGGCGTAAGCTTATCAGCAGACACGGCAGAGCCTGGTCAAGCTGTCATGCTTAACATAAACACAACCGCCGAAACCGGCTGGGGCACATATCAGTTCACCGTTACCGGCACCGACACGGCAACCGGTGAACTGGTGAAGTCAGTTAATGCCAGCCTGGAGATTTTGCCGCAAGGGTTACAGGACTACCCATACAGTAACGACAATGCATCGCCAATTCCGGATAACACACCTGAAGGCATCAGCAGCATTATCTCGGTCCCACAATCAGGCAGCCTGTTCGGCGTGAACGTCAGTGTTGACATCACCCATACCTGGCGTGGTGATTTAATTGTTGTGCTGCGCTCGCCTGAGGGGACAGAGCACACATTACATAACCGTACCGGTGGCAGTGAAGACAACCTGGTGCAAAGCTGGCAACTTGACAGCTTTAATGGGGAAGAGATGCAAGGTGACTGGACACTGACGGTATCAGACAATGCTAATCTCGACACCGGGACGTTGAATAACTGGCAGTTAACGCTAACAGCATTATCAGACGATACGCCACCGGAACCAGTAGCGCCTGTAGCGGCCTTCAGCTATGCCGCCTCCGGCCTGACAGTAAGCTTTACCGATATGTCGACCGACGCCAACAACAATATCAGCAGCTACAGCTGGGATTTTGGTGATGGTAATACCTCGCAGGATGCCAACCCACAGCATAGCTATGCTGAGCCCGGCAGTTATCAGGTGAGTCTGACAGTCACCGACAGCACCAGCCTTACAGACACCAGCAGCCAAATGATTACGGTATCGGTCGACGATACTGAGCTTGAATTAACACTGCAACGCAAAGTCCGCACCCGCACCGGTTCAACAATTGTTGACCTGCGCTGGACAGGCACCGCCGAAGCTGTTGACGTGTACCGTGATGGTCAGCTGGTCGACACCACTGAGGATAATGGACGTTACCGCGACCGCTTTAACTCTATGGCAGAGACCGTAACCTATAAGATCTGTGTTGCAGGCACTGATACCTGTTCTGCCGAGCTGGACGTTAATTTCTAAGCTATACAGCTATCCTTTTGCTTTAAAGCGGCTTAGGCCGCTTTTTTTCTGGTTGCAGTTCTGTGTTACAGCGGTACTATTAAGCCAATAGCCATCAGCAGTGGTACCGCAGCTTTTAGTACGGTAACCGTTGGCCAAAACACAAAGGAGTCATAGTGTTAGCACAGTTGCACCGCGTTGAGCAAAGCCTGAACCAGGTTATTCTGGGTAAACCTGAGCAGGTACGTCTGGCCCTATGCTGTTTGTTAGCTGAAGGCCACTTGCTGTTAGAAGACTTGCCCGGAATGGGCAAAACGACGCTGGCACATGCATTGGCAAACAGTCTTGGACTAAGCTACCGGCGTGTACAGTTTACCAATGACTTGTTGCCCGGTGATCTTATCGGTATGAACATCTACGATACCCGGTCACAACAATTTCATTTTCAGGCCGGGCCGGTGTTCAGTCAGGTCTTGCTTGCCGATGAGATTAACCGCGCCAGCCCCAAAACCCAGAGCGCCCTGCTGGAAGCTATGGAGGAGAAGCAGGTGTCGGTTGATGGTGAAACCCGTAGTCTGCCCAAACCATTCTTTGTTATTGCCACTCAGAATCCGTTATTTCATGCCGGTACCTCTGCCCTGCCAGAGTCACAACTTGACCGCTTTATGTTTCGCCTGTCGCTGGGTTTTCCAGACAAACAAGCCGAACATCTGTTGTTGCAGTGCGATAGCAGCTCTTCTCGCCTGGAGCTACTGACTGAACAGTTAAGCTCTGAGCAGTTAAAACAATTGCAGGCACAGGTGCCCAAAATTACCGCCTCAGATGCCCTGCTCGATTACCTGTTGTCGCTGGTGCATGCCAGCCGCCACCGCAGCGATATGCTGCCGTTATCCCCCAGAGCCTCTAAGGCGATACTACGCGCAGCAAAAGCCTTTGCACTGATTAATCAGCGTGAATTTGTCAGTGCATCAGATGTACAGCAGGTATTTCCTTATGTGGCCGAGCACCGCCTGGATCCTTCCTCAGCAGCGCAGGAAAGCAGATTAAGCCAGTTGTTACTGCAACAAACACCATGCCCAATCTGAACTTAAAGTCGCGCTTGTATCCACATTACTGGCAGTTTATCGAGCGTTATCTTAATAAGCGCCAAAGCCCGGCTGACAAAGTTACGCTGGTACAAAAACTGATTTTCATTCTGCCAACGCGTTATGGCTGGTGGTTTCTGTTTCTAATCGGCTTGTTGTATTTGCTTGGCACCAACTATCAGAACAACCTGATCCTGCTGGTCAGTTATTTACTGCTAAGTGTGTTTTTACTCAGCATAGTGTTGACCTACCAGAATCTTAGCGGTCTGACGGTGCAATGCCCAAGCAGCGCCGAGGGTTTTGCCACCGACAAAGTGCACCCAGTTATCAGCTTTAGCTCAGCCAAGATGCACTATATGCTGCAGCTAAACCTGATGCCGCATTATGACACCGTACAACTTACAGACACCTCACAAAGCGCTACCCTAAGCCTGACAGTCGCAAAACGCGGTCGCTACCTGTTGCCTCGGTTGAAAATTACCAGCCAGTATCCACTGGGGTTATGGCGTGCCTGGAGCTATATCGCACTGCGTCAGCATTACTGGGTGTATCCGGTGCCCGATAGCAAAACCGCTTTACATCCGGCAGCGGATGAGCCTGCTGTTCCAGCAGGCAACAATATTGGCGATACGCTGACCAGCTACCGTAGTGGAGAAAGTATGCGACATATTGTCTGGAAGCGACTGCCGCAAAACCCGACCAACCCGGTGGTGCGTGAACACCATCAGCACAACATCACAGAGCCTGAGTGGGTCATCGTACAGCCGTTGTCTGGTGATGCACTCGAGCACGCTTTGTGCCGGGCTTGCCAGCAGTTGCTTACGCTGGAGAACGGTGGCAAGCACTACGGCCTGAAGCTGCCAACGGTGACAGTACCTCAGGCTCAGGGCGCATTACATCTACAGCGCTGCTTGCAGGAACTTGCTTTATGCTAGAGCGCAAACCCTTACTACTCCTGTGGTCCGGTATTCAACTCAGCTTGCTGTTGCTGCTTAATCAGGCCTTTGCCTTATGGGTCAGCGCCGTTTTCGCCGTGTTAATGCTGTACCGGCTGCTGACAGTATTTAAAGCCAGACGAGCGGTAAGCCTGGGGCTGGTTAATATCCTCGCCGGTGTTATTGCGCTGGCATTTTTTCTGCAGATAAAGCAATCCGGTGTACTGCATTTCATGTTGCAGATCCTATTGCTTGCCGCCACAGCGCGCTTGCTGGCACTGCAACATTTATATGAAGCCCGCCAACTGGTGTGGGTGCATTATTTTCTTATCGCCAGCTGCTTTATTTTACATCAGGATATGTTCGTAGCCGTTATCGTTCTTAGCGTGTTGTTTGCAAATTTATACAGTCATTACCGGCTATTTTCGGTTGCGACGGCAAAAATTAACTGGCTCCAAACCGGCCGCGCCGCGCTGATTATTCTGCCGCTGTGGCTTGGCATGTTTTTATTGTTTCCGCGCCTGCCACCGTTTTGGCAAATACCGAATACAAAAGCTGCCACGACAGGCTTAAGTGACAGCCTGGATCCTGGCAGTATCGAACAGCTGGTGCAGGATGACAGCCCGGCGTTTAGGGTTGAGTTTACCAGTGCTTTACCCGCCCGCGAACAACTATACTGGCGCGCCAGATTGTACGAAGATTTTGACGGCAGAAGCTGGCAGGTTAACACATCGCGTCAGTATCAGCGGGGTAATCAGATCACGGCCAGCAATGAACTGAGCGTCAGTGCTAACTTAACAGACTACAGCATTATCGCCGAAGCCAGCCATCAACGGGGCTTATTCGCACTGGCCACGCCGGTATCAAGCAGCGACAACGTATTTATCGCGCCGGGCGGCATGTTAAGCAGTCATAAGCCTGTCAGCCAGCGTGTCAGTTATCAGGTAAGCAGTGTGCTGGCCCCCGTTGTCGCTACATCAGCCGAAGAGCAGTTAAATTTACGCCTGGCACCAGGCAACCCACAAACCAAGGCGTTTGCGACCAGGTTAAAACAACAGTATCCGGATACTGATAAGCTGGTTCAGGCCCTGGCAAGCTATTACAGCCAACAACCGTTTTTTTATAGCCTGACACCACCGCGCCTTGGCAGCAACAGCATAGATGCATTTTTGTTTGACAGCCGAACCGGTTTTTGCAGCCACTACGCCTCGGCAACGGCAGTTATCCTGCGCCAGGCTGGTATTGCCGCACGGGTTGTCGGTGGTTATCAGGGCGGCATTTGGTACCCCGAACAAGGCTATCTCGCTGTGCGCCAGCGCGAAGCACATGCCTGGGTCGAATATCTGCATCAGGGTGCCTGGCACAGGTTCGATCCGACAGCTTTTGTCGCTCCTGAGCGCATTTTAAATAATTTGGACAGTATGCTACCGGAGCAGGAACGCGCACTGCTAAACAGTGGCTGGCGACAATTTAAACTGTTGCAGACGCTAAGACAGCAGTTTATGCATCTGGATTACTACTGGTCGGTTTGGGTGCTGGGGTTTAACGATAACGAACAGCGTGAATTATGGCGCAGTATCCGCCGGCATTTGCATTTGCTGGGCTATACCCTGCTGCTGATATCCGTAATAGCAGTTGCTGCTTTGGCGCTATATCTTGCCCGGGCACGGCATGATAAAACTTTGCCGGCAGCTGCTAAGTTGCTGTACCAACATCTGGCTCCGCTACTCAGCACCAAACAGCCGCAGCAACCGGTTTCAGTGTTTTTGCAGGGCTGCATGGCAAAGTACCCGCAATACAGCCCGCTGCTTAGTGATATTAAATCTTTATATGATAAAGCGTTATATCAAAATGATGCCTCAGCTTTGGCACAGCTTAAGGTTGAATTGAAACAGCATCGACGCCAATTACGACGGCTGCACCGGGCCATTAAGAATGCGTAGCGCGGTTTGCAGATGCTCCGCGCAGTGGATCCCAAGATCGGTCAGATAACCGCCGTCTTGCTGTGTCAGCAAGCCTTTTTCGTATAAACGCTGTATTGCACCTAACGTATCAGCATCCGCCGACTTATGTACTTTTATCCCTTCCATAGCGCTATCAAGATTAAACAGTGTTAACACCCGGATTTCTGCGTTCAGTTGTGGTGATATTGGCATATGACACTCCTGTTTTGTGTTAATAACAACATAGCTGGCAGCTGGCTAAAAGCAACGTTATCTGCAAAATGCACAAATAAAAAAGCCCGGTATTGCGCCCGGGCTTTACACAGTTTCAGCGTGATAATCAGTGACGAATATCCGCAGCAAAAGGCGTCGTTAAAGGCGCTGCCTTCAGCTCTGGCACCGGCTGCGCTTTTAGCTTCTGTTTAAGGTAAGCAATGGCTTGCTCAAGTTGTGCATCTTTACCGTTAAAGCGCTCGAACGGCAGGTTGTCTACCTCGATATCCGGCGCTACGCCCACACCTTCAATAATCCAGCGGCCATCGATGGAAAATTGCGCAGTTTCCGCTACCCGCGCCATACCGTTGTCAGCCAGCCTGTTGCGTCCGGACAACCAGACGCCGGCACCGGCGGTGCGCTTGCCAATCAGGGGCCCAAGCCCTAACGCTTTAACACCGGCGGAGAAAGTTTCGCCATCTGAGTAGGTCAGCTGATCTGATAGCACCACTAAGTGCCCCCGAAAAGCCTGCTGCATATTGGTGTAAGCCCCACCCTGCGTTGGCTGCCAGAATGCCCAGGCACGACGCAGCAGCTTCTCTATAATCCAGCTGTCAATATTACCGCCACGGTTACGCCTTACGTCGATAATCAGTCCCGGTTTGTCAAAATTGGCATAAAACTCACGGGCGAAACTGGCAATATCATTGGAACCCATCGCATATAAATGCAGATAACCAAACTGACTGTCGCTGGCATCCGCGACCTTTTGCTGGTTTGCTGCGACCCAATCCTGGTAGCGTAGCTGATTATCCTGAGCTGTGCTTACCGGCTCGGCTACGGTTTGCCATTGTTTTTTACCACGTTTTAGCGTTAGCAAAACTTGTTTGCCTGCCTGATTACGCAGCGCCTGGGTAAGCGAAGGTACGTCGTTAACCGTTATGCCATTCACAGTAATCAGGGTATCACCTTCAGTTGCATTAACGCCCGGTCTGGCCAGAGGTGCTGCTTGTAGCGGAAGATCGGTATCCGTGCGGTAGATATGGCGGATCACCAAGCCAGCGTTATCACTGTCAAACTCAGCGCCCAAACTGGCCGCCCGTGATGCAGTGCTATCGGTACGATACTCGCCACCGCGTACCTGCGAATGCAAGGCATTCAGCTCGCCCATCATTTGGGCAAATACATCATCCAGCTCGTATCTGTCTGTCACCCGCTTTAGCAGTGGCTGGTATTTGGTTTTACTGGCGCTCCAGTCCAAGCCTCGCATACCTTTATCAAACAGAAAATCACGGTGCATACGCCAGGCGTCAGCAAACATCTGTTGCCACTCCTGTGCAGGGTCAATACTTAGCTGCCAGCTGCTGATATTCAGCTTAGCCTTCGCCAGCTCTTGCGGAGCCTTGGCGCCCGCCTCAACCACGAACATATCTCCGGCACCATTCTCACTGTGCTTGCGCAGAAACAGTTTTTTACCGTTGGCTGCGAGCTGATAATCACTGACATCTTTCGCAAATACCTCTGCTTTCGCATCTGTCTGACTGAGTTCAATCTGCTTTAACACCGGTTTACTGCCTGCAGAGCTTGAGCTGTCCAGTACAAACAGTCGCTTGTCATTCAGCGCCAATTGCCGGTAGTTAGCCGCCTCTACCGGCACCTGCCACAACCGGCCAGCCAGCCCCTGCCAATCTACCAGCGTGCTCTTTTTGCTATTGCGGCTATCTTTAGCTGCACTGTCATCGCAGCCATCGACTTCCTGCTTTGGCCGAAACGCAAAGCAAGCCTGTTGCTTCAGACTAACGGCAAAAATCTGGCTACGCCGGTCAAATAACGGCCCCAGATTGCGATCACCCCACGGATGCCCGGGCGTGGCACTAAACTGGCGGTTAGACAGAAAATATAACCAAAGGCCGTCCGGGCTGAATGCGGCAGAGTAAGCGTCATATTTATCTGAAGTGACCACAGCACTGTCGCCGGTACTTAGCTGATACAGCACCACTTTAGAACGGCTTTGATCCAACGGATTTAGGGTAAAAGACAGCAGCTTACTATCAGCAGACCAGCTGATGTCATCATAACCTGACAGCCCTACGCCACCGCTGTAAATCCTGGTATTGCGCCCGCTTGGCAGATGCAGTAGCCACATATCGCCATTTTTATCATCATGGGCCAGATAGTCACCGTCAGGCGATAACCTCAGTTGCCAGCGGTGCACGCTGCCATCTTTCGTCAGCTGCCGGGCATTGTCAGAACCATCTGCTGCAAAACGCCAGATCTCGTTTTCACCACTGTGATCATTGATGGCATAGACCCATTTGCCATCCTTTGATAGCACCGCCTCTCGCGACCGGCTGCCTTCAGGCGTGTTGATTTGCACCAAACGCTGCTTGCCCGGCATGGTCAGTACTATCTGGCTGCGGGCGGTGACCAACACTTTATCACTGTCATCCTGCTGGGCCTGATAATGCGCGGAGGTAAAGTACTGCAGTGGCTTGCTAATAATGCGTTCTCGCCGCTGTACTAAGTCTGACTGGATCTGCAGCGGCAGCGTACGGCTGTCACCGCTCTTAAGATTCAGCAGCTGTAAGTCTGCGCCCAGCTGGTACAATACCTGATCATTGGCAACACTGATGCGGCCAATACGCCAGTCTTTGTGAAAACTGTGCTGGGTAAAATCTTCACCGCCGGCAGCAACGGACCAGATGTTGCTGTTGCCATCGGCGTCACTGACAAAATACACCCGGCCCTGATAGTATACGGGCTGGCTGATACTGCCTTTGTGCCCTGCACTTAACAGCTTAGCTTCCTGTTTACTGCCAAGCTGCCAGCTCCACAACTCGCCCATAGCGCCGCCGCGGTAAACTTTAGTGTTATCCCCTGTCAGTTGCAGGCCAAAACGGCTGAAATACACAGTGCCGCTTTGCCCGTCAATACTGCCCGCTGACGCATCAGCCAGAGGCAAGGTTTCTGTTGCCAGGCTGTCAGGCTCAACAACTTTAAGCAGCCAGTAATTCGCCGGGCCAGCCGCACTGTCGGTAGCATACAAAATGCGCCCGTCAGCTAACCATTGCTGAATACGAACCCGGCTGTTTTCATAACTGATACGTTTGGCAACACCACCGGCGACTGGCATCAGGTAAATCTCACTGGCGCCATCATAGTCGGCAACAAAAGCCAGTTGTTTGCCGTCAGGTGACAACACCGGCTGGCTTTCCTCTGCCAGATGGCTGCTAAGGCGGCGCGCGGTCATATTATCCAGCGACGCCTGCCACAAATCACCTTCAGCAGTAAAAACGATTTGATCCTGTTGCAATACCGGTGAGCGGTAATAGCCCTGAACGGCATGCAAAGGTAATGCGAAAATGCCTAGTAAGGCAGTACTTAACAGGGAGTGATGCAGTTTCATTCCGGCCTCGTTATTGTTGTTTATCAGCTGCCGCTTCAACTTAGCAGAAGCGGCAGACTGCACCAAACAAAAACGGCCAGCGGCAGGTATTTAGTGATTAAGCTAAAACTTCTTCCAACGCCTTGATACAAAGCGCAATATTTTCACGTCTGGCACCATAACCCATCAAGCCAATACGCCAGGCTTTACCGGCTAAATCGCCCAGGCCTGCTCCAATTTCCAGATTGTATTGTCGCAGTAACTGCTGACGAACAGTGGCGTCATCAACACCGGAAGGAATATAAATACTGTTCAGCTGCGGCAAACGATACGGCTCTGCTACCACAAATTGCAAGCCCAATGCCTGCAGCCCTTGCTTTAACAGCTGGTGCATTTCCTGATGACGCTGCCAGCTTTGTTCCAGCCCTTCCTGTGCCAACACCCTTAACGACTCATGCAATGCGTAAAGTGCATTAACCGGCGCGGTGTGGTGATAACTGCGCTTAGCGCCACCGCCCCAGTAAGCCATCACCAGACTTTGATCTAAAAACCAGCTTTGTACCGGCCTGGTTCGCTGTTTAATCCGCTCAACTGCCGCTGGCGAAAACGACACCGGCGATAAGCCCGGCACACAGGACAAACACTTCTGACTGCCGGAGTAAATGGCATCTATGCCCCATTCATCTACTTTAAGCTCGACGCCGCCAAGAGAAGTCACCGCATCAACAATTGACAAACAGCCATATTTTCGTGCCAGCGCACACAACGTCGCGGCATCAGACAAGGCGCCGGTTGAGGTTTCAGCATGCACAAATGCCAGAAAACGCGCTTGTGGATTAGTCTTTAATGTTTCTTCCACTTTTTGCGGGTCAACGGGTTCTCCCCAGGCGTTATCAACCAAAACCGCCTGGCCGCCACAACGCTCAACGTTCTGGCGCATGCGCTCACCGAACACACCGTTGCGGCAAACCACTACGGTATCACCGGGCTGCAGCAAGTTAACGAAACAGGTTTCCATGCCGGCACTGCCCGGTGCTGACACAGCCAGTGTCATTTCATTGCGGGTTTGAAAGGCATATTGCAGCAGTTGCTTCAGCTCGTCCATCATACCGATAAACAGTGGATCTAAATGCCCAACGGTAGGCTTAGCCTGCGCAGACAGTACTTGGGGGTAAACATCTGACGGCCCCGGGCCCATCAGGATACGCCGTGGCGGTTCAAAGGCGGAAATTACAGGTGGTTTCATCGACTAGACTCCTGAGTATTAACCGCCATACCATAACAAATTGCTGGTATCTTAAGGTTAATTCTGCGATTAATAGTCGTTATTCAACAGACAAATGCCGCACCACTCTGTGACCGCAACGCCAGGAATACTGACATAATGCCCGCTATTTTGCGCCTGCCAATAACCAATGTGTACGCCAAAGGTGATTTTACTGTCAGGGTTTTGATTGGCAGTGAAGCCAACGAATTACAACTGATTATTGACACTGGCAGCAGCACGCTGGCACTGCACAGCAGCCGGTACCAACCAGAACAGGATAACCATTTACAACGAACGACACTGGTGCAGGAAGTGATTTATGGCATTGGTGGCTGGGCCGGGCCGGTAACAAAAACCTCAATGCAACTGCATGGTGATGTGTCGCTGACATTGCCGCAGAATTTTGTTGCGCTGGCTACGCGCGGCGAGCCACCATTGGCCAAAGCAGATGGTATTCTGGGCCTGGCCTATAACCGGCTTAATCAGGCAACTGATATCAGCGAGTTCCTTGCACAACAGCACCCCCCTCTGAGTACGAGCCTGCCGTGGCCATTTAGCCAGTGTGGTGTTGATGCATTACAGCAGATAGCAGGCATTCTGCACGTTTACCCAAAACAAAACTTAACCCCCTGGTTTAGCAACATTGAACAGCATGGTGTTGTTGCCAACATCTTTGCGTTTTATTGCCAGCGCTCATCTATTCATCACAGAGCACAAAAAGCACAGACGGCGCAGGATCCACTGAATCAGGGCTGGTTTATTCTGGGTGGCGGTGTCGAACAACACGATTTATACAACGGCGACTTTCAAAATATCCGCGTATGGCACGACGTTTACTATAACGTGCAGGTAACCGCGATCCAGGTCGGCGATTTAGCGCCTATCCCCTGTCCGCCCGGCAATGGTGCAGATAGCGCCAATGGCTTTTTTGATACCGGCTCGTCAGTCATTTTACTACCCGATACAACATACCAGAGCCTGCTACAGCACTTGGTGCAATTTAACCCGCTACTACAAACAGTGTTGCAACAACTACCGGCTTTTACCGGGGTTGAGCAAGGTCTCGATGCAAAGCTGATTAAGCTGTCTGAATGGCCTGAGTTGTATTTTTACTTTGTTGCAGATAACGGCGACCTGGTAAAGCTCGCCTGCCCGCCGCACGACTATTGGCAAATGAATGCTCCGGCTTTTGGGCTATGCAGCTTTAAAATTATTGCGCAGTTACCGCATTTTTCTAACCAGAGCATTATCGGCCTGCCACTGCTGTGCAACTATTTTACGGTGTTTGACCGCGCGGTGCATCAAACCGGTGTGATACGCTGTGCCACCGCCAGACGCTAATTTTATCTGCTGAGTAACCGGCTGTTCCGTTATAATGCTTTTTTTATCCGGTTATGCTTCGTCATTAACCATCAAAAGAGAGTATGTTATGTCAGCTTTACCTGCCTGCCCACTATGCCAGTCTGCCTACACTTATGACGATGGTAATTTATTAAACTGCCCGGAGTGCGGTCATGCCTGGTCAGCCGCACAATCAGAGCAGGACAACACACAGCAGATCCGCGACAGCGCCGGTAATGTGCTGCAGGATGGTGATACCGTAACGGTGATTAAAGATCTGAAAGTGAAAGGCTCTTCATCCGTGGTTAAAATAGGCACAAAAGTAAAAAATATCAGACTGGTGGACGGCGATCATGATATCGACTGTAAAATTGATGGTTTTGGCGCGATGAGCCTCAAATCGGAGTTTGTGCGAAAAGTACAAGATTAACACCAGAAAAAACGGGGCATAAGCCCCGTTTTCTTTACCACTGACTATCAGAACTGGCTACGTAACGCCGCGATGCGTTTCTCCAGCGGGGGGTGGCTTAAAAACAGCTCAGATTTGTTAGCGCCACCGGCAATACCAAACGCCATCATACTGCCTTCCAGTCGGCTTTCGTGGTTATGCTTTAACCGCTCAAGCGCCGCAATCATCTTATTCGGCCCGCCTTCAAGCCTTGCTGCCCCCGCATCTGCGCGGTACTCACGCTGACGCGAGAACCACATCACAATAATACTGGCTAATACGCCAAACACGATCTCCAGAATCATCACAGTGGCAAAATACGCCAACCCACCACCCTGGTTGTTATTATTACCATTATTATTCAGCATGCCCGCTATCAGGCGCGCAAGGAAAATAACAAAGGTATTTACCACGCCCTGGATAAGCGTCAGGGTAACCATGTCACCATTGGCAATGTGCGACACCTCATGCGCCAACACGGCTTCAACTTCATCCTCACGCATGTTACGCAATAAGCCGGTGCTGACGGCAACCAAAGCATCGTTGCGGTTCATACCGGTGGCAAAAGCGTTCATTTCCGGTGAATCGTATATCGCCACTTCCGGCATACCAATACCGGCCGCTTTCGCCTGACGCGCAACAGTATTCATTAACCATTGTTCCGTCGCATTGCGCGGCTGTTCAATCACCACAGCGCCGGTTGAACGTTTCGCCATCCATTTAGACATCGCCAGCGAAATAAAAGATCCACCAAAACCAAAAATAGCAGCAAACACCAGTAACCCACCGATACTGCTGCGGTCAATGCCAAGAAAGCTGAAGACAACGTTCAGCACAATACTCAACACCAGAATAACCGCCAGGTTGGTGGCTAAAAACAACATCACTCTTTTCATACTGCATACCTCAATTGGCTAACTGCACTGTACTATATGGGCTTAGAGCGCATTTTCAATCAAAGCTCCGCGTAAACCGTCATGAAAATTTGTAAGTAAAGATGTCGCCAGCGCCTGTTTTCGCTAGAATAGCGACGTCGTAAAGGAGTTGATTATGCAATTACTACTATTAAGCAGTTCACGCGCCCAAAACAGCGATTATCTGGCACCTTACATGAACTGGATCACCGATCATCTGAACGGCGTTACTGAGCTATTATTTATTCCTTACGCCGGTCTCAGTGTCAGTTACGACGATTATCTGCTAAAAGTGCAGCAAGCTTTGGCGCCCCATGGTATTCAGGTACGCAGTATCCACCAATACCCAGACGCACGTCAGGCAATACTCGACGCCCAGGCGATTGCTGTAGGTGGCGGCAACACTTTTCACCTACTTTATCAGTTATATCAACATGATATCGTAAGACTCATTAAGGAACGCGTAACCTCAGGTGTGCCTTACATCGGCTGGAGCGCGGGCTCAAATATTGCCGGCGCGACCATCTGCACCACTAACGATATGCCGGTTATTCAGCCAGCATCTTTTAATGCACTTAATTTGTTGCCGCTGCAGCTGAACCCGCATTATACCGATTACAAACCGGAAGGTTTTCATGGTGAAACCCGTGATATGCGCTTAGCAGAATTTATGCAGCTGCACCCGGCCACTCCGGTCATTGCACTGCCGGAAGGAACTGCGCTTAAACGCAGTGGCAATAGCCTGACCTTGCTTGGCGTTGCAGGGGGTTATGTATTTCTCGGCGGAAATAAAACACCGCTGGCACAAAACAGTGATTTAGCTGAGTTTTTGCAGTAACAATGCCGCCATCTGTTGTGCCAGCTGCTGGTGCTGCGCCTTTGCGGGCGCATGGGGCACCACTGCCAAACAAGGCGCGTTAATGCGTTGTTGTAAATCGGCAATATTCTGCTCAAGCAATGCCATATCCGGGTCAATGCAATTTGCTACCCAGCCCAGCAGCTGGCAGCCGCTACGCTCTATCTCGCGCACGGTCAGCATGGCATGGTTTAAACAGCCCAGTTTCATGCCAACCACCAGCACCACAGGCAGTTGTTGCTCAGCCACCCAATCCGCCAGATAACGGTGGGCATTTAATGGCAATAACCAGCCTCCGGCGCCTTCTATCAACAGTTGCCGTACCGGTAATTGCTGCCAGGCGGCCAGAGCCTGGTTTAGTCGAGTTTCGTCTATTGGTTGTTGCTCATTAACTGCGGCCAGATGCGGTGCCACCGGCGCCTGATAACAGATTGGATTGACCATCTCGTAAGGTAACGCGATACCAGAGCACCGCTGCAACAGTAACGCGTCACCGTTAAAACCCTCAGCGTCAGCCCCCGCCGCTATTGGCTTTACGCCCATAGCTGGGATATCTAGCGCGCTAAAGCCCTGTAACAGCATACTGCTGATATAGGTTTTGCCTGCATCAGTGTCGGTCGCTGCAACAAAACAGGTTTTAATTGCCATGTTTTACCCCGCTTATCACGACCACCTGATAGCTTGCCGGCAAGCCCAGCATTGTGCGGTGCTTCTCATAAGCCTGAGCCAATTGCTGCCAGTAGCCTTTCCCGGTCAGGCCGCCTGCCTGTCGCCCGGCAACCTGATTCGCGCCTAATATTTTAAGTTCTCGTGCTATCGCCTGCACATTGGGGTAATACAGCGGGTAGCGCCGCTGCTCGAACTGCCACTGCATACCTCTTACTGCACTGGCGGCTTGCTTCAGTGCGTCCAGCGGTAAAAACTGGTTAACATGCGGCTGGTTATCCAGCTCAGCGAAGGCCTGTTTAAGCTCGCTAAGAGTGCCATCCACTAATGTAGTCATTACCACAGTACCGTCAGGTGTCAGAATGCGTGCCATCTCATTAAATACCGCTGCCGGGTCTTTACACCACTGCAGCATCAGGCTGGAAAATACCTTGTCAACGCTGGCATCAGGCAACGGCAGTTGCTGCGCATCAGCTTGCAGATACTGGCTGGCGATGTTTGCCTGTGCCGCTCTTGCTAACATACCGGTGCTTAAATCAATGGCGGTAAGCTTTTGGCAATACCGGATCAGTCTAGGATGTAACCACCCTGGGCCACAGCCCAAATCAAGCAGATGGCCATGCGGTTGTTTTGGTAGCAAGGCCAGTGCATCCAGCGCCACCTGCTGCTGCAAACGGGCGCCCTGTATATAACTGTCACTGGCGGCGCCAAAGCTTTTGGCGACCTTATTTAAAAATGGTTCAGACGGTGTTTTCACTGAACTTTGCATTACAGCACTCATATTAACTGCCTTAACTGCTGTACTAGTTGCTTAATATCATATTCGGTATGCTGAGCACTCAGGGTAATACGCAGCCTCTCGCTGCCTTTAGGTACCGTAGGTGAACGAATAGCACTTAGCCAGAACCCTGCGGCCTTTAACTGCTGACTGACCGCAAGCGCCCGTTCACTGCTGCCCAGCACTACACCCTGAATGGCGCTTTCTGATTTTAACAAGGCTAAATCTTCTGCCAGATGGCGAAACAACGCGATATTGCTTTGCAGTTTGTCACGGCGCCATTGCTGGCTGCGACACAGTTCAATACTTTTTATCACCGCGGCACAAAGCGCCGGTGACAAAGCGGTACTGTACACATAATGGCGGCCAAACTGGGTCAAGTAATCAATCACCGTTTTACTGCCGCCAATAAAGGCGCCGCCTACACCCAGCGCTTTGCCAAAATTCGCCATCAGACAAAACAGCTCTGTTGCGGCAATACCTTGTGCAGCAGCAGAGCCTTTGCCATCCGGCCCGGTTACGCCCAGGCCATGGGCATCATCCAGCAGCAAAGGCGCGTTAAACTGCTGACAAAGTGCCTGCATCGTGCGTAAGTTGGGGCTGTCGCCGTCCATACTGAATATGCCTTCGGTCACGACCAGCGGTTGTGCCGTTTGCTGCAGTATCATTTCAAGCTGTGCAATATCATTATGCGCAAAGCGCTTTAACACGGCATCACTGTGTAAAGCGCCGTCGATAAGCGAAGCGTGGCTTAGTTTATCCAGTACTAAGGTATCGGCTTTTTGCGCCAGGGTTTGCAGCATGGTCTGGTTTGCCGCAAAACCGGACGAAAACAGCATCACCTGCTCAGTCCCCAGCCAGTCACATAAGGTATCGCACAACCTGGCATGTACCTGATGCTGGCCCGTTACCAGCGGCGAACCGGTGCTGCCGGCGCCAAAATCTCTGGCGCCATCAGCATAGGCTTGCAGCACTTCAGGCTCGGTCGCTAAGCCCAGATAGTCGTTGCCACTGAAATTAAGATAAGGTGTGCCGGCGACACTTAGCAACCTGCCGTTATAGTGCTGCAAGGTTACCGGTGTACGCAGCAGTTGCTCTGCACTGCGCTTATCAATCGCTTGCTGTAACTGTGCCAGTCTGTCGGCGGACATCTTTTTTTACTGCGCCGCGTGAAACAGTGGCGGGTTGGCCTGCTCTTTTATCGCATCGGCTAATGCCAGTTCATGCGCTTCATCCGACACATCGTGGCGCTGCTCTGGCTTAATGCCCAGCTTGGCGAAAAGCAGCATGTCGGCATCGGCTTCCGGGTTATCTGTTGTCAGCAGCTTATCGCCGTAGAAAATAGAGTTGGCACCGGCAAAGAAACACAGCGCCTGCATTTGTTCATTCATGCGCGAGCGGCCGGCCGATAAACGCACATGGCTTTGCGGCAGCATAATGCGTGCTACCGCTATGGTGCGGATAAACTCAAAAGCGTCCAGATCGTCAACGTTCTCAAGCGGCGTACCGGCCACTTTAACCAGCATATTAATCGGTACACTTTCCGGATGTTCTGGTAAGTTAGCCAGTTGCATCAGCAGTGCTGAGCGGTCGTTAGCACTTTCGCCCATACCTAAAATACCGCCACAGCAAACTTTCATGCCGGCATCACGCACGTGGCTTAGGGTATCCAGCCGGTCCTGATAAGTGCGGGTAGTGATAATTTCGCCGTAAAACTCCGGTGAGGTATCCAGATTGTGGTTATAGTAGTCCAGGCCGGCATCAGCCAGCGTTTTAGCCTGTTCGCCGGTTAACATACCCAGTGTCATACAGGTTTCCAGCCCCATATTTTTTACGCCCTGCACCATTTCAATAATGTAAGGCATGTCGCGCTGTTTCGGATTGGTCCAGGCGGCACCCATACAAAACCGGGTTGCGCCTTTATCCTTTGCCGCTTTGGCTTGTGTCAGCACCTTTTCCACTTCTAATAAACGCTCGCGCTCAAGGCCGGTATTGTAGTGGCCACTTTGCGGGCAATATTTGCAATCTTCGGCACAGGCGCCGGTTTTAATCGACAGCAAGGTGCTTACCTGTACTTCATTCGGCGTAAAGTGTGCCCGGTGTACTGTTTGCGCCTGAAACAGTAAGTCGTTAAAGGGTAAAGCATATAAAGCGTTAACTTCGGCAAGTGTCCAGTTGTGGCGCACGACAGAATGCATAATATTCCCTGCGTTGTTTGAGGTTATAGTGATTTTCGGCTAGTCTAACCGCCGCCTTAGCGTTGTCAACGCTGACCAGAGTTAAAACTTTACTACAGGTTAATAAATGAGCATTGATTTAGCATTTGATCGCGACCATATCTGGCACCCCTACACGTCTATGCTAAAGCCGCTACCAGTCTACCCGGTAGTTGCAGCTGACGGCTGTGAGCTGGTACTGGAAAATGGTCAGCGTTTAATCGATGGCACCGCATCCTGGTGGTCGGCGGTACACGGTTATAATCACCCCGAATTAAATGCTGCCGTTAGCAACCAGCTTGGTAAAATGGCGCATGTAATGTTTGGTGGTATCACGCACCAGCCAGCCGTTACGCTGTGTCAGCAGTTGCTGGCTATGGTACCGGCGAATCTGACTAAGGTATTTCTCGCCGACAGCGGCTCTATTGCTGTAGAGGTGGCGATAAAGATGGCACTGCAGTATTGGCTGGCCAGCAACATGCCGCAAAAACAAAAACTGATCAGCCTGCGTAAGGGTTACCATGGCGATACGTTTGCGGCGATGGCGGTATGCGATCCGGTGGATGGCATGCATGATATGTTTGCTAATTTACTGCCACAGCACTTTTTTTTGCCGGCGCCACAAAGCCGGTTTGATGGCGATTTTCAACCAGAAGATATCGAAGCGCTGCAAAACCTGCTGGCAGAGCAGCACCATGAAATTGCCGCCCTTATTTTAGAGCCCATAGTGCAAGGCTATGGTGGCATGCGCTTTTATCACCCTGAGTATTTACGCCGCGCCCGCGCCTTGTGTGACCAGTATCAGGTATTGTTGATAGCCGACGAAATAGCCACCGGCTTTGGCCGCAGTGGTAAGTTGTTTGCCTGTGAGCATGCCGGTATACAACCGGATATTATGTGTATCGGCAAGGCATTAAGCGGCGGTTACATTACGCTGGCGGCCACACTGTGCACCGATGATGTCGCCCGCGGCATCAGCTTAAGCGCAGCCGGTGGCTTAATGCACGGCCCTACTTTTATGGCAAACCCACTGGCCTGTGCGGTAGCCAGTGCCAGCCTTAACTTAATCAGCCAGGGTCACTGGCAACAGCAGGTAGCACAAATTGAAGCCCAGCTACAACAGGAGTTAGCACCGTGCCGGGCCTCTGCGCTGGTAAAGGATGTGCGGGTACTGGGCGCCATTGGCGTACTGGAGATGCACAGCAAAGTGGATGTTGCCGCACTGCAACAGCAATTTGTCGAGCTGGGTGTGTGGATCCGCCCGTTTAATAACCTGATTTATATTATGCCGCCTTTTATTATCACCCCGGCGCAACTTAGCAAGCTGACTGGCGCTATGCGCACTGTGGTTAAGGTTTAGGTGTGCCAGAACAGATACAGCAATAAGCTCAAACAACTTATCAGCAGCAACACAATATTAAAATGCAGGTGATCTGAACGCCGGCGCAGCCTTAGCCGGTTCAGCGCCAGGCTAAGGCCACTTAGTAGCGCTGCGAAGGTTAAAAAATACTGCAACAAGTCTGTCAGCATCGGGTGCCACTCGTCGCGGATCTCGATACCCCAGTAGCGCACCAGGCCGGTATCCATTTCCGGCTTGGCGTAGTGCGCAATAATCATTGCCACCAAAAATAGTAACCAGCCCAGCACCGCCAGCCAGCTGAACGCCCGGCAGATAACATCCGGCCCCTGGCGGCGTTCATATTTTTCTGGTTTCTGCGCTTCCGTGTTCAAATTCTGTTGTCCTGTTAAGTTTTTCTTGTCTGACTAAGTTTTACTTGTGTTGTGCGTTTGGCTCAGTATCATTACAGCCTTTACGCAGTTGTCTAAGTTTACACCCTCTGGAGTTTGTTGCATGACGCACGCCGTTATTAAAGATGTTTTAGCTGGTCGCTTTGCCATTGGTGATGTTATCACCGTTAAGGGCTGGATCCGCACCCGCCGCGATTCAAAAGCCGGCATTTCCTTTTTAGCTATTCATGACGGCAGCTGCTTCGACGCTGTGCAGGCCGTTGTGCCGGCAGAGCTGAATAATTATGAATCTGAAATAAAACGCCTGACCACCTCTTGTTCTGTAGTGGTAACAGGCACTGTAGCGCGCTCTGAAGGCCAGGGCCAGGCGTTTGAGTTACAAGCCAGTCAGGTTGACGTTGTTGGCTGGGTAGAAAACCCGGACACCTACCCTATGGCACCCAAACGCCACAGTATGGAATACCTGCGTGAACACGCTCACCTGCGCCCGCGTACCAATATCATGGGCGCCGTTACCCGTGTGCGTCACTGTTTAGCACAGGCTGTACACCGTTTTTTCCACGAGCAAGGCTATTACTGGATCAGCACGCCGATCATTACCGGCTCAGATGCCGAAGGTGCCGGTGAAATGTTCCGCGTCAGCACGCTCGATCTGGAAAACCTGCCACGCACAGACAAAGGCGCTATCGATTACAGCCAGGATTTTTTCGGTAAAGAAACCTTCCTGACCGTATCTGGCCAGCTAAACGGCGAAACCTACGCCTGTGCCATGTCGAAAATTTACACCTTCGGCCCGACGTTCCGTGCTGAAAACTCGAATACCAGCCGTCACTTAGCCGAGTTCTGGATGATTGAGCCTGAAGTGGCTTTTGCCGAGCTAAAAGACATCGCCCAACTGGCAGAAGATATGCTCAAATACGTCTGTAAAGCCGTACTGACCGAACGTGCTGACGATATGGCGTTCTTTGCCGAGCGCATTGACCCCACCGCCATCACCCGTTTACAGCAGCTGGTTGACTCAAGCTTTGTGCGGATGGATTACACTGATGCCATTGAAATCCTGAAAACCTGCGGTAAGAAATTTGAATACCCGGTTGAATGGGGTGTCGATTTACAATCTGAGCACGAACGCTACCTGGCCGAAGAACACGTAGGCGCGCCTATCATTATGCAAAACTACCCGAAAGACATTAAAGCCTTTTACATGCGCTTAAATGACGACGGTAAAACAGTGGCCGCGATGGACGTACTGGCGCCGGGCATCGGTGAAATTATCGGCGGCAGCCAGCGTGAAGAACGCCTGGACGCTTTCGACAAACGCTTAGATGAAATGGGTCTGGATAAAGAAAGCTACGGCTGGTATCGCGATCTGCGCCGCTACGGCACTGTACCGCACGCCGGTTTTGGCTTGGGTTTCGAGCGTTTAGTATCGTACGTTACCGGCATTGGTAACATCCGGGATGTTATCGCCTTCCCGCGTACACCAGGCAACGCCGAATTTTAATCTCGCAAAACATAAAAGGCGCTGTTACAGCGCCTTTTTTTGTTGCAGTAACACCTTTGCCATATACCAGACGATAAGAACGTTGACTAAAAACACGGCCACGCTCCAAATGTTGGCATGCGCAAATATCTCATAAATTTCAAACGGTATGTAAATGGCGCCGCTACCAAGCGCAAACCATTCTGTCCAGACAAGGCCGTGCCAAAGACCATAGGCTTCAATTAAACGAACCAACGCATAAACTAATGCCCCAACAGCCATCAAGCTAAGGTCGCTAACCGGAAACGAGCTGGCAGCGTGAATAAAAACACCCGGAATATGGCTTGCCGGGTTCAAATGCGCATGACTTACCAACGTCTCAGCAATTTGCTGTAAGTTACGCCCAGCCAACGTGTGAAGCCCAATACCGACCAACAACGATATGACGCCTTTAAACGCTTCCAGCGCTGCAATCAGTTTTAAGCCATTTCTTGCTCGCATTACCTTACACCCTGTAAAAAAACAACGCTGAAAATTTGTCAGCACTTTCAAGCCAAGCTTATGCTAGGAAAATAAACCTTCAAGCTGTGCTTTTTGCTCTGGACTAAGCTCCTTTATCGATCTTAATGCGTCGGTAAGTGCAGCTTTAGCTTCTTCGGCCTTTTAAAAATGTAAGTAAGCCCGGATTAACGCAGCCTATGAGTAGTAGTGATCCATAACCTATTCTTTTCATTATTTTTCCTCAGTTTAAAAATGCTACCCGCGATTAGAATACAAAATATTTTCAGCACTGACGCCTTGCACATGTGCGTAAACGTTAAAGCTCTGCATAAACTTCAGATCCTACAATGACGCTTGAAGCTCATAATTTATCTCAGTAGCCCAATCGCCAAACTGCTAAACGGATTCGGTTTGAATAAATCTCAGTTAGCAACACCGTGCACCCAATCCAGTAATGGCTCAACCCATACCGGATGCGGCATATAAAACGCACCATGCAATTTACCCGTCGAGATTTTAAGCTCCTTGAATGACCGCAATTGTTCAGACTGGTCCGCGAGAGGCTTGCAACTTCCGGCTAACGTATCACTTTCTTCGTAAACCGAAAGAACCTGGCCCGTCAAACTAATTTGTGGTGCAGCAGAGCCACCAGGGCAAGCAGCCAGAAGGACGAAACGAACGTGCGGCCGCCGCAGAAAGCTAGAGACGCGCGTTGCGATTGCGCCGCCTTTTGAGAAACCAACAACAACAATATTGCCAGGCGAAACGCCGCGTTCAATCAACTTTTCGACTTGAGAGACAACAATGCCTGCATATGCATTGATATCCGTTTTAGCTGGGCGCTGCGCCGAAATGACTAAAGCCCCCCGGGATGAAAGTGTCTCAAGTATCGCGGGGTAATCGTATAGCCCAAAACGCGGATCTGTAGGGCGAGGCCCAGAATTCTCAATGATTCGCCCATGCAGATAGAACAAGTAGATCTTTGTGGGCTCAGGCGTATCGGGCACTTCGGTATAGATGGTATCTGCATGTGCTGTCATGAAGACCGTGAGTAAAAGCGCACAGATGTATCTAACATATTTTCCCATTTATTTACTCATGATTTGTTAGCTGTTGCCAGCAAGATATTTTTTAGCACACCGGCCAACGAAACTCCGCCCAGGGTTTGCACCGCTAATCCGTTTATCCAAAGAGAACTGGACTTCCCTAAAATTCCGCAAACCTGCTAACGCCAGCCATAAACGCGAGCAACGTGTTGCGAGTCGAGCGCCCAAAGGGCGCGTTTTTGATGGCGATTGTTATGCATTACTGACTCTCTGATAAATACATTTTGCCGTCTTTAACCACAAACATTCCGCTTTTCGTGCCAATGTACAAAGTCACTTCGTGTACATTGCTTTGTAGAAGATGAAATTCGTTTGGATATGGTTGAAGATGGGTTGCTACCATTGCTGAAACATCAGGTTTTTTGGGACCCAAACTTAAGCAACCTTTTGTTGAGCTCTGCGCCGAGTCTAAGGCAATTACACCATCAACTACCGGAGCTTTAAAATGCCGTCCGATAATGACTTCTTTACCCTTCGAACCAACAAGATAAAAATACTGCTGTTCTTCACCAATTAAGTAGCCTTCGTACTTAACTCCTGGACACTGATTCTCTTTAAGAAATTTTTTGATTTCTATGTATTCAGGTCTTTTTTTTAAATTTACTTTAGTTTTTTGCTGAATAGCATCTGTAAGCAATACACCCCAAGCCTGAGCATCTTCTAGCTCATCTGCATAGGTGTTGCCGCTACTCAAAACGGCGAAAGGCAAGAATACAACTGATAGTAGTTTATGCACTGATCTCTCCCTTCATGGCATAACGCCCGCCACAAACGCGAGCAAAGTGTTGCGAGTCGAGCGCCCACAGGGCGCGTTTTTGATGGCGCTTGTTAGGGTGCATTTATAATGCCTTACAAATGGATAAACAATAGCTAGCCAAACTGTAATGCAACATATGGCACCAAAAAGAGCAGTAAACCGCATTAATATGTCCTGAGATGGGTTAGTTTTGTAGCGCCTTAGAACGAGCAGGCAAGCAGAAACAGCAAATATGGCACTAGCAATCAAATACAACCAAAATGAGGCTTCTAGCATGCTGGTTGAATCGCTCCACCAACTCACAGCCCCAACCAATAGCGTTGCAAGCAAAAAAATGAAGAGTATTTGAATAAGTGCTTCAACTTGTCATCCTGACCATCTACTGATTAACCCTAACGCTCGCCTAAACGGCGAGCAACTTGTTGCGAGTCCAGCGGCCAAAAGCCGCGATGTTTAAGGCGCTTGTTATGTAACACTTATCTCGAGCCTTTCATTATGTTTTGATTTAATTGCTCAAATTCTTGCATCAGTTTGTCACAGTCTTCTTTTTTAGCTTGGCAGAGGGCAGACATTTGAATGTATATCTTTTGGTTTTTCTCAACAACTTTGCGCTTTATTGCGGCTGGGTGAGCTGGATGCGAATCAGGAGTGAATGACCACAAAACCAAGTTTGATTCCTCTTTATCCTCAATTATTGTCCAGCCGCCCTGGATGCTTAGATTTGTGCCCTCTTTATTTTTGAGTGCATTTAGCGCGAGCTCCACTGTTTTATATCCAATCGAGCTACTCTCAGAAGCGAAAGCGGAAAAAGCAATTGAAATGCTCAAGAACGCTAAAGGTATAATTTTCACTAAACTCTCCGTGTTACATAACGCTTTACTAATGGGCTGCCGCAGCGAAGCGTAGGCAGTCCCGTGCAGGCCACGCCGTTTGTGGCCGGAACGAAATTAAGTAACTTGTTATACATAATTTTTGTCTACTGCACGCTTAATTAGCTGAAATTGCAACCAAACCATAATTGGCATAGTTATAAAGCCATAGATAACCCATGCATAAGGCGAAGCCTGAATTACATTCAAAATGTATGTTATGAAAAAATAAGTAAGCCAATATCCTATCTGGATTTTTATGCTTATTGGCAATCCCAGAACGACTAAGGTATCTAAGACACTAGCCTTTTTATGGTTTGCGCAAGCCCTATAAACTTTAAGCGCGCCAAGATGAAATACAGCCACAGTGATCACATAAGAAGCGAACGTAAACAAGTTAATCGAATAAGAATACCCTAATAAAAACATTGGCATTACAGTACCAATAACCTGTAAGTAGAAGCATGCAACGTAGTACACCGTTTTCTGCTTTTGATCAATTTCGTCTTTAGCTAACTTTGTAGCGATGACGTCCGTGTTCCAGATGTCCATGTAACCTCAATTATGTATAACGCCTCAATAACCGGCTCAGCTTTGCTGCGTCCGGCGCCGAAGGCGCGAAGTTGATTGACTTGATACTCATTGAGCCTTCTCCCCAGCCCAGCCATTTGGCTAAGCTGGAAGGCGACCAAACCAAAAAGGAGAAGACCCAATGAAATTTTATACTACACAACATCCGTATTATTGTGGAATTGATTTGCATGCCCGCTCTTTGTACGTCTGTATTCTGGATGCGAATGGTGACACCATCTTACACCGCGAAATCAAAGCATTACCAGAAAATCTACTCAATTTATTAACACCTTACATCGGCAATATTGTGGTCGGCGTTGAATGCATGCACTGCTGGTACTGGGTCAGTGATTTCTGCGCTGAACACGGTATCGATTTCATCCTCGGTCATGCGCTGTATATGAAGGCTATTCACGGTGGTAAAGCCAAAAATGACCGCATTGATTCTTATAAAATCGCTCACCTGATACGTGGCGGCAACTTCCCACTGGCCTATGTGTATCCGCCCAAAATGCGTGCTGCCCGTGACTTGCTGCGCCGTCGCACCCGTATAGTCCGTCACGGTGCCGATTTAAAAGCGCACGTCAAAAACACGGTTAGTCAGTACAACTTGCCGCCTACTAATTTAGACCTCAAATATCCTTATGCCCACGAAGCAATGCGTGATTGTTTTGCAGATCAGTTCGTGCAGCGCAATGTTGATTTGGATTTGAACATCATCGCGTTTTACCGTCATGAGCTCAGCTCCATCGAGTGTTTTATCGAAAAACACTCCAAGCATCACAACGGCAACGACTACCATATCCTCACCAGTTTCCCCGGCATTGGTCGCATTCTGGCACTGACGATTTTGTATGAAGTTGGCGATATTGCACGCTTTAATACCGTGCAGGATTTTGCCTCCTACAGCCGGCTAATTAAATGCAAAGCTGAATCTGCAGGTAAAAGCTATGGCACCCAAGGCAATAAAATTGGCAATGCCCACCTTAAGTGGGCCTTCGGTGAAATTGCCGTGCTTTATCTGCGCGGTAACGACAAAGCAAAAAACTATCTGTTAAAGCTACAAAAGCGCATGAGCAAAGCCAAAGCACTCTCCGCTTTGGCTCATAAAGTGGGGCGCTGCGTGTATTACATGCTGAAAAACCAGAAGGTGTTCGATGAAAAACGTTTCTTAGCCGGTTAAGTCGCGGGGCAAGGTGAGCTGAACATCTAACTGGAACACCATGGCTGATGCTCAAATGATGGTTGGGTAACCCGTAGCACTAAGCTCAATCACCCGCCTTCTGGCACACTGCCGTAACCAGGTTGCCTTGATTAGACACCTTGTCGCCGCGCATACCCATCAGCAAGATGGTTTGCACCTGTGCTGAGCCTGAAACTAACTGGCTTTAAGCCAAACGCCTTGAATAGTGCCAGCGGCAGGTTAACCGATGAATGTCTGGTGCCCCTGCTGTCAGCAAGGATGCTGAAATCAGCAGGCACTCATTGAGCATGAGATAAGAGAGCCCCGATATGTGTTTGTTGCAGGCTATCGCCTGGCAATCATGATGACAGATGAAGCAGTCTATCTTGCTGATGGACAACAGACTGGCCGCTAACGCGGCCAGAAGAGCGGTTTTACCTATTGACTCCGAGAGGGCTCATATGTGTTAGGGTAGCTGGCTTGCATGATGTGATAGATACTCGAGCATTGGGCGCTCTAGTGGAAGCGCATTATGTGCAGGGTTAATTACAACGCCATCATATGTATTGCCCTGAAGCGCGAATGACCATACATCTCTGCTGGGTAATATCCACCCGGAGACTTTTTGATCTGTGTATTGACCTAAAGCCTTCCAATCTGTGAATAAAACCAAGTAATTCTTACCTGCGCTCTCGGCAGATAAAACTCCAAAGGTGCTGCCTTTTTCTATTGTTTGCTGATTTCTATCATCGGACGATACCTTTAGGCCATCAGTAAACATTGCAGCTAGGTAATTTGCCTGCAAAAGCTGTTTTAGAAGTTCATCTTTGGCTTCATCTGAACCTTCGCGAGCGACACGATCCATCGCAGAAACTAAAGCTGGATTTTCAACCGCTTGATTTACGTCGATTCTTGATTCTTCCTGAGCCATCGCTTCGCCAACCCCAAATATAAGTATGATGTAAACAATATATTGAATTCTTCGGATCATAATAACCCTAACGCCCGGCACACGCGCCGGTTTGGAGCCGCGAAGCGGCGGAAAAGCGGTCGCTGTGATGCCGCTTGTTATGCGGAATCAATCAACCACCCTGAGTTGAATTTCAGCCCCATCAGGAAGGTCTTTAATCTGTTTTGCGAGATCACCTGAGAAACGAACTAGATCGACAAGGGGCGCGGTTTTGATGTTTGAGATTCCGTATTCCCCTCCTAGCGCACCAGGAATGACGAGACAGTATTTTCGGCCCTCCGGAAGTTCACCGAAGCTTTCTTTTGCTTGCTCAACCAACGCCTGCATATACCAATCTTCTAAAAAATCTTGGTCTTGAGACAGTCGTTCTAAATCACTTCGGTCGTTGGCCACCACCTCGCAATAGACATCCTCAGGACTAAGGCGCCAATACTTACCGCCCACGTCTTCAATCATAAGATTGCCAAAATCGTTTTCGCCCACAATTGTGAGCGGTTCGATTCCGATCCAACCCCATGAATCTTTCACTTCCTGAATGATGCTCATGACTTCCTTACCGCATAACGCAAAGCACACGGGCGGAAAAACGCGATAGCGTTTGACGTCCCAGCAGCCGTAGGCTGCGCGTGATGCGCCTTGTTATGTGTGTTGTGGGCCATGTTTATTACCCAAAATGTATTTTGCTAATGCACATGTCGGTATTAAAAGCACAGACCACAGAATTGAAAATACAAATATAAATACTGGGGCTGACAAAATCCCCCCTTCAAGCTCGATGTTTAGCAACGCACCTGATATGAACGAAAGCAATAAACACGTAAACGCCATGCGATTGGGCGGCATAGCATATTTAGCTGGAAGCCATCTGGCAGCTAATAGCCACATTAGCCAGGAAGGAGAAACGGCCACTAGTAATAGAAAAAGAACCAAAGCAGCAAGTAACGCTATTTCCAACCTAGATGCTCCCTAAATACACCGTAAACACATAACGCCCGCCACAAACGCGAGCAACTTGTGGCGAGTCGAGCGCCCAACGGGCGCGTTTTTGATGGCGCTTGTTATATGCCCACATTATTTAAAAGACTTTGGCTCTGGCAAACCATCAGAGCGGTATTTTGCGATAGCATCGTTCCAAAATTCTATCATTCCGCTATCTGCCGGTGCCATTTTGCCTATTTCCGGGTTGGCAAAGTTTATGTGCCCATTCTCTAAGAATCCAATAGGCTCAGATGCAGAAAGAATGTCACTTAGATCAAATGCACCCCCAGATAAATCGTAATGCTCTTTTAGGAAATACCACATAACCCAAAAGGCATCCTCAGCGGTCAGAGTTTCATCTTTAAAGGTAAGCATTTTACACACCGACTCCGATATTTAATCCCATATAACGCTTTGCTAATTGGCTGCCGCAGCGCAGCGTAGGCAGTCCAGTGGAGGCCACGCTTTTTGTGGCTGGAACGAAATTAAGCAACTTGTTAGGCAGCCTTACGGTTTAGCAAGCACCAGCCTGTTTTGCCCCGTAGGTTGCTTGGCTCTGGGTGTACTTATCTCCATAACTCGATGAAAGCTGCTCAATGAGCCCTTTGCACGAAAAACCTTGAATACTTAGGTATTGCTTTGCAGATCTTACCGCTTGCTTATTCCAATCAATATTCATGCTATCGACAGCTACAGTTGCATCAGAAACGTTATAACCATCTCCATAGTCTGAAGATAGTTGCTCAATAAGTCCGTTGCGTGAAAAGCCTTGGATGCTGATGTATTGCTGGGCAGACCTGACGGCATTTTTTTGAGGGCCAGTTAAGCTGTTGGCCCACGTAGGCACAGAAGCGAACAAAACGGCAATCATAGCTAACTTCAAAAAATTCATACCAATTTCTCCATATGTGAAAAATATGTACCTAACGCTTTAAACAGCGAAAAACGCAAGTCAACGAGTGGTTTCCGGATGCTTTAACTTGTCAGCTTCCGGAAACGAGCTCATTTATATACCACTGTTTGTGAAAGTCGGTTAAGTCTTCCATTTGTTTACCAAGCACACCTATTAGCCCGCCAATCCATGTTGGAAAAGCTTGTGTTCCATCTAAGTTATATACATTTTGAGGTAAGCTTCTAAGTGTATAAACAGGATTTTGAATTCCGTACTCCATACCTGTTTTTTTAAAAAAATCTCCCTCAAGCATAAATTTCGGACGGCCTTTAAATGAGAGAATGACTTTCTTATAGTTGTTGTCTTTTAAAGCTTCAGATAACTGTAACAAGACTCTGGAAACATCCATTGGGCTTTTATCTGACTTAACTTCACGAATATCAAAAACGATAACGTTTGGATTTACGAGCCACTCAAAATGAAAAAAAACACTAATTCCTTCATTTCGGTAATCAGAATCTATGATATCTGTCACCTTTTTTTGGAGAGCAAAGTAATTCCACAGACCAATAGAAGATAAAAGTAAAACTAATATAATTAAAATTTTACGCATAATGATTGTCTTCCTTGCTTTGCCTAACGCTCGCAGCACAGGCCGAAACCCGCGCAGCGGTTGAGGTCCAGGCCACGCAGTGGCCGTTTGTGACTGTGTTTGTTAGGCGTCTTCATTAAAAACTTCTATGTTCACAATACAAAATCCTTCACCGTTATATTGAGTAAGTGTTTCGAATGCCTCTCCAGGCATGTCAACTACCAAATATTCGAGTCTTATCCTCTTTCCAATCAATTGATACTGAGATGCCAAGAAATCATGAAAACATCCCTTCAAGCTATTTCTATGAGGCTGCAAAATCTCGAAATTTATATCGCCAATACTGAACCTATCAACTCCATCCTTACTGTAAGGAGCATCAAGTTTACCTTCAGCTCGTTGATAATTACCACTAACGATCATTGATTGCAGTGTCTTGGATTGATACTGATACTTATCGAAAGCAAGCACGTTGATAAGCAATACCCCATACAGCGCAGTTAATAAAACTCCAACACAAAAGAGCTTTTTAAAATCAAAACGTTCTTCAAGCCATTTAAATTTGAACCTGAAAAATAAACATATTTTCGAATAAACAATGACTATAACTAACTGCTCAAGCCTTGTTGTTTCGAAGGGTTCAAATTGAAAAAACACATCCATAGAATGCACTGCCTAACGTTTGGTTAAGGGGCGGGCTTTAGCCCGTCCCAGTGAGCGCAGCGAACGGTTTGAACCATTTGTTAGGCCAAACGCCGAGCTAACGCCTTGCCGAATAAAAATAAGATACACGCTGCACCTGTTGTTAGTGTGACGAAAACTGTGGCCTTGATTTGATGCAGTGCCGTGAATAAAGGCAGCAGATGCCAAGTATTTATATCTGCTGTTCTCGCCCCGAAAAATGTTGCCCAGTTGATGTAAATAGACGCCGATAGCACCGCTGCTAGTGTTGCAGCAAGCAAAGTCACTGCCGGATAGATGCTCTTAAAGAAGCGATAGTAGACCTCAGTGCATAGGGCCATTACCACAACTGATGCAACTACCCATGCGGAACTTAGATAAATGGCTTCACCAATCCATTCTGGTTTGTCTCGAAAGTATATATACAGGCTTGGTATAACGGCCAAAGCCATTCCAATGCTGAGCAGTATTCTACTGGCGAAGATGATTTTTCGCATAAGGCCTAACGTTTGGTTAAGGGGCGGGCTTTAGCCCGTCCCAGTGAGCGAAGCGAACGGTTTGAACCTGTTGTTAGGCGCACGAACTTAATCACGAAGGTGTTCGAAAATTTGAAGCATTCGAAAAACGGGATTCCTAGCGTCGTGGGTGGTATTTCCAGCAAGTTCTCTTAATTTAGAGATTCTTTGCTTGTATTCACCATTGATGATTAGTTCTAGGCTGGAGACCTCTCCTAGATTTTTTGTGATGTAGCCAACAGGGACAACGGGAGACCAGAATTGGAATTTTTTATTTTCAAAATTAGATAAGTATTTTAAAGCATATGCTTTTTGTCTCTCGTGCTTTTTTATTATTCTGGTAACAGTTTCTTTGTTGTTTATATATAGCAGCCCTCTAATATGAGTTGTTACTTCACAAATGAAAGCTGTCTGCGTCTTGAAATTAAGTCCTATAACGTCTAGTTCTCCTAGCCCGTCAAGACCGCCGCCAGGTACACGGACATTGTAATCAACGAAGTCGCAGCCCTCTAAAAGTTGGAGGCAGCCGCCAACTATGTATTCGCCGATGTCAGTGATCATATGCTTTGTGCCTAACAGCTTAATAGTTTGGAGCTTACACGCTTTCAAGCAGTGTTTGCTCCCTTCTATCTTTATTTAATTGCAACAAGCTAAACAATAAGCCTTGTTAAATCAACAGATTTTTAACGTGACGCAGCATCAAATGTGGATAAAGCGGGGTTAAACCTCGCGATTAACTTGCTTACAATAAATTTACCAACTACTGTATATACATACAT
This sequence comes from Rheinheimera aquimaris, assembly GCF_020531985.1. GTDB lineage: Bacteria > Pseudomonadota > Gammaproteobacteria > Enterobacterales > Alteromonadaceae > Alishewanella > Alishewanella aquimaris. Next base: position 386,078 of record NZ_JAJAVQ010000001.1, read on the forward strand.
GTTAATTTATTTTTTGGTGAATGTTATGGCCTCGCCGTTTTTGCAATATATCGCTGAGTTTATGTATGCCCGCCGTTATGCCAAAAGGACGGTTGAAGGCTATGTGTACTGGATAAAGATGTATATTTTGTTTCACAAAAAGCAACACCCAGCACAACTAAAAGATCGTGATGTTGAATACTTCTTAACCTATTTGAGTAACCAGCGAAACGCAGCTCCGCGCACCCAGGCTGCGGCTCTGAATGCACTAAGCTTTTTATACAGCAAGGTATTGCAGCAACCGTTATCATTAAACCTCAATTTTAACCGCTCTCAGGTTACGCCAAAGTTACCGGTTGTACTTACTCGTGGCGAAATTACCGCTCTGCTCAAGGTTATTGAGCCGCGTTACAAATTGCTTGCGCAGTTAATGTATGGCAGTGGACTGCGTTTGATGGAGGCCGTGAGGCTTCGGGTACATGATATTGATTATGACTATTTTTCGGTAATGGTGTGGCAGGGTAAAGGTAATAAAAACCGGCGCACTACTCTGGCGCCCGAATTAGTTGTTTCGCTAAAACAGCAAAGCCAGTATGTGCTGCAATATTTTCAGGCAGATACAGCAAACCCCGGGTATGCCGGCGTCTGGTTGCCTTATGCTTTAGCACGTAAGTACCCATCTGCGTCTAAAGAGCTGGGTTGGCAGTATCTGTTTCCTTCACTGCAGCTAAGCGTAGACCCGGATTCTAAGCTTTTGCGTCGTCATCATCTAGACGAAAGTTGTGTCAGGCGCGAAATTAAAATTGCAGCGAGAAAAGCAGGTATCCGCAAAAACGTCACCTGCCATACATTAAGACACAGCTTCGCCACCCACTTGCTGGAGGCCGGTGCCGATATCCGTACAGTACAAGAGCAACTGGGGCATACCGATGTTCGCACTACACAAATTTACACTCATGTTTTGAATCGTGGTGCGGCAGGTGTTAAAAGTCCACTATCTCAGTTGCTATAACAAAGGCGCCGCAGCGCCTTGTTAAGCTAAACCTGATTGGTTAGAAACAATCACCCGGCACTCTTACCCAACCTTCCATCAACACTCTGGCGCTGCGGCTCATAATGGCTTTAGTCACTGTCCATTGTCCGCCAACCTGCTCTGCGGCTGCGCCGACACGTAAGGTGCCGGATGGGTGGCCAAAGCGCACGGCTTCGCGCTTGCCGCCACCGGAGGCCAGGTTTACCAAAGTGCCCGGAATAGCAGCTGCTGTGCCTATTGCCACAGCAGCTGTGCCCATCATGGCATGGTGTAGTTTACCCATTGATAACGCTCGTACCAGTAAATCGGTATCAGCTGCGTTAACCTGTTTTCCGCTTGAGGCTGTGTAGCTTTGTGCCGGAGCCACAAAAGCGATTTTGGGCGTGTGAGCACGGCTGGCGGCTTCACTGATATTGCTGATAAGCCCCATTTTCAGCGCACCGTAGGCGCGGATAGTTTCAAAACGCGTCAGCGCTGCGTTATCGCCGTTTATTGCGTCCTGCAGCTCAGTGCCGGTATAGCCGATATCAGCCGCATTGACAAAAATGGTTGGAATGCCGGCATTGATCAGCGTGGCTTTGAAGGTGCCGATACCAGGGACTTCTAAGTCATCCACCAGATTACCAGTGGGGAACATAGCGCCGCCGCCCTCGCCTTCATCGGCGGCCGGGTCTAGGAACTCAATTTGAACCTCAGCGGCGGTAAAAGTGACGCCATCAAGCTCAAAGTCGCCGGTTTCCTGTACTTCGCCGTTGGTGATGGGCACATGGGCAATAATGGTTTTATTAATATTGGCCTGCCAAATGCGTACTGTGCAGATGCCATTGTGCGGAATACGCTCGGCAGCCACCAGTCCATTGCTGATGGCAAACGAACCCACTGCCGCGGTTAAATTGCCGCAGTTGCCGCTCCAGTCAATAAAAGGCTTATCTATGGCAACCTGACCAAACAGGTAGTCGACATCGTGCTCAGCTTTAGCGCTTTTGCTTAATATCACGGTTTTGCTGGTGCTAGATGTGGCACCTCCCATACCGTCGGTGTGTTTGCCGTATGGGTCTGGGCTGCCGATAACTCTAAGCAGCAGGTTATCACGCGCTGTACCCGGCACTTGGGCCGCCTTGGGTAAATCGTCCAGTTTAAAAAATACACCTTTGCTGGTGCCGCCACGCATATAAGTGGCGGGGATTTTTATTTGTGGAACAGACATAAGTACTGGTCTCTTCTAATGCGTAACTTGTTAAGTCCGGGTCGACAACCTCTTTCTGCTCATCACAGCAACTCGCCCTAATGCCTGCGGCAGGGCTCAGACACTCTGTGATGACATAAAGAGGTATCGGCCCTCCCTTGTCGATATCAGTTGAACTTGATAGCACAGGTTGGAATCCCGGAAAAGTCGACACAGAGTGTCTGAGTGAGCGCGCCAGCAGCGAGCGAGTTGCTGTGGCGAGCTTTTCGGGGAGTTGCAACCGAAGCCTAAAAGGCTGCTTGCTATTCGTTAAACAGCCCCTTGCAAAAAGTCCTGCGCAAAACGCTGCAGTACGCCACCGGCCTCATAAATAGACACTTCTTCGCCGGTGTCTAAACGGCAGATTACCGGCACATTCAGCGTTTCGCCGTTTGTACGGTGAATAACCAGCGTTAAAGTCGCACGCGGTGTACGCTCTCCAACCACATCGTAGGTTTCAGTACCATCTAAGCCCAGTGTTTTACGGGTGGTACCCGCTTTAAATTCCAGCGGCAGCACGCCCATACCTATTAAATTAGTACGGTGAATACGTTCAAAACCTTCAGCTGCAATCGCTTCGACACCGGCTAACCTTACGCCCTTTGCGGCCCAATCGCGTGATGAACCCTGGCCGTAATCGGCACCGGCAACGATGATCAGCGGCTGTTTACGCTGCATATAGCTTTCAATGGCCTCCCACATGCGGGTTACCTTACCCTCTGGTTCTATCCGTGCCAGTGAGCCTTGCTTCACTTTGCCATCAACAATGGCCATTTCATTAATCAGTTTGGGGTTGGCAAAGGTAGCGCGCTGCGCCGTTAAGTGATCGCCGCGATGCGTGGCGTAAGAGTTAAAATCTTCTTCCGGCAAGCCCATTTTATGCAGATACTCACCGGCAGCGCTGTCCAGCATAATGGCGTTCGACGGAGATAAATGATCAGTGGTAATGTTGTCGCCCAGCAACGCCAGTGGCCGCATGCCTTTTAATGAGCGCTCCCCTGCTAATGCGCCTTCTCCCTCTGTCTGCCAATAGGGCGGGCGGCGAATATAAGTGCTTTGTGGCCGCCAGTCATACAGCGGACTGATCTGCTCACCAAAGTCGACAGCAACATCAAACATTGGCTCGTACACTTTGCGAAATTGCTCCGGTTTTACACTGGACGCTACCATTGCATCAATTTCAGTGTCGCTTGGCCAGATATCTTTTAATGTGATTGCGTTACCTTTCTCATCATAACCCAGCGCATCTTTTTCGATATCAAAACGCACGGTGCCGGCGATAGCATAGGCCACAACCAATGCCGGCGACGCTAAAAATGCCTGTTTGGCATAAGGGTGAATGCGGCCATCAAAGTTACGGTTGCCCGATAACACTGCAGTAGCATACAGATCGCGCTCTATCACTTCTTTCTGGATCACCGGATCCAGCGCACCGCTCATACCGTTGCAGGTAGTACAGGCAAAGGCGACAATACCAAAGCCCAACTTCTCCAGCTCTGGCAGCAAACCGCCCTCTTCAAGATACAGCTGCACCGCTTTAGAACCAGGCGCCAGTGAGGTTTTAACCCAACTCTTTCGGGTTAAGCCATATTTGTTCGCATTACGTGCCAGCAAACCAGCCGCAATAACATTGCGCGGGTTACTGGTGTTGGTGCAGCTGGTAATGGCAGCGATAATCACTGCGCCATCGGGCATCTTACCTTCTTCAAGCTCATACTTGCCGGCAATACCTTTAGCGGTAAGATCTGCAGTCGATAACCGCGCATGTGGGTTAGATGGCCCCGCCATAGTGCGGCCAACGCTGGACAAGTCGAACTTCAGTACCCGCTCATACTCAGCGGTTTTTAAACTGTCGCTCCAAAGGCCTGCTGTTTTAGCATAGGTTTCTACCAGTTTAACCTGCTCTGGTGCACGGCCTGTCAGGGTCAGATAATCCAGCGTTTGCTGATCAATGCTGAACATGGCTGCGGTAGCACCGTATTCTGGTGTCATATTCGATATAGTTGCCCTGTCACCCAAACTTAAGCTGTCAGCACCTTCGCCGAAAAACTCCAGGTAGCTGGATACCACTTTTTCTTTGCGTAAAAACTCAGTCAGCGCAAGCACAATATCGGTCGCCATGATGCCTTCCTGCGCTTTACCGGTCAGCTCTACGCCGATAATATCGGGCAGGCGCATCCAGCTGGCACGGCCCAGCATCACGCTTTCTGCCTCTAACCCGCCTACACCGATAGCGATAACGCCCAGCGCATCAACATGCGGTGTGTGGCTATCGGTACCGACCAGAGTATCCGGGAAAGCCACGCCGTCTTTGGCATGAACTACCGGCGACATCCGCTCTAAGTTAATCTGATGCATAATGCCGTTGCCCGGTGGAATAACATCGACATTTTTAAAGGCTTTTTTCGTCCAGTTAATAAAATGAAAGCGATCGTCGTTACGGCGGTCTTCAATAGCCCGGTTTTTTGCAAAGGCATCTTTCTCGAAACCGGCATGCTCTACCGCTAACGAGTGATCCACAATCAGCTGAGTAGGCACTACCGGGTTAACTTTGGCAGGATCTCCGCCCTTTTCGGCTATGGCGTCTCGCAAGCCAGCTAAATCTACCAGAGCGGTCTGGCCTAAAATGTCGTGGCACACCACACGGGCAGGAAACCAGGGGAAGTCTAAATCGCGTTTGCGGTAAATCAGCTGTTTTAAGGCATCTGTTACCATCGCCGGATCGCAGCGGCGTACTAAGTTTTCGGCATGCACGCGTGAGGTGTACGGCAGTTTTGCATAAGCGCCGGGTTCTATTGCATCTACCGCGGCCTGGGTGTCGAAATAATCCAGGTTGGTGCCGGGCAGTTTTTTACGGTATTGGCTGTTCATGGTGTTTACTCTGTCTGGCAAAAAGAGGGCTAAGCCCTCTTTAAAGTGTTCTTGTAGTCAGTGAAACCTAACGGTTGCAAGCCCGCCGTGCTCGCCACAGCAACTCGCCCTAATGCCTGCGGCAGGGCTCAGACACTCTGTGGCTGCGCCAACGGGTTCCAACCTCAGTTCCGAGTTTAACGCTGCGCAATCGGCTTCACATTACGTGGCTCTACGCCCACATAATCTGCACTTGGCCGGATAATACGGTTATCGGCGCGCTGCTCCATCACATGGGCTGCCCAGCCGGTTAACCGGCTACAAACAAAGATTGGTGTAAACAGCTTAGTTGGAATACCCATGTAGTTATAGGCAGAAGCATGGAAAAAGTCGGCATTGCAAAACAGCTTCTTCTCGCGCCACATCACCGCCTCACAGCGCACTGACACATCATACAGCTTGGTATCGCCATTGGCCTTGGCCAGCTTTTCTGACCACTCTTTAATTACCGCATTGCGTGGGTCCGACTCTGAGTAGACTGCATGACCAAAGCCCATGATCTTCTCTTTGCGCTCCAGCATACCCAGCAGTTTTTGCTCGGCATCATCCGGGTTCGCCATTTTTTCAATCAGCTCCATAGCGGCTTCGTTGGCACCGCCGTGCAGCGGACCACGTAAAGAACCAATAGCACCGGTAATGCATGAATGCATATCACTCAGGGTTGAGGCGCATACCCGGGCAGTAAAGGTAGACGCATTAAACTCGTGCTCGGCATATAAAATCAGTGACGCCTGCATCACATCAACATGCAATTGCTGCGGCTTTTTGCCATGTAACGTCCATAAAAACTGCTCAGCGACAGAATTAGCATCGGTTTCAACTTCAATGCGTTTACCGTGATGACTATAGTTGTACCAGTAATTTACCAGACCAGGAAAAATCGCCAGCATGCGATCAGTTGCATCCTGCTGCTGAGTAAAATTCTGCTCAGTTTCCAGGTTACCCAACATTGAGCAGCCGGTACGCATTACGTCCATTGGGTGTGCAGTGGCCGGTATACGCTCCAGTACATCTTTCAGTGCCTGCGGCAGGCTACGCATACTTTTTAGCTTGGCTTTGTAAGCGCTTAATTCAGTGCTGCTTGGCAACTCGCCTTTTAATATCAGATGGGCTACTTCTTCAAAGCTGCAGTTGGCGGCTAGATCTTTAACATCGTAGCCACGGTAGGTTAAACCAGAACCGGTTTTTCCCACCGTTGATAAAGCCGTTTTACCCGCTACCTGGCCGCGCAGGCCCGCGCCTGTCAGTACTTTTCCTGTCGCCATTGTCTTGTCCCCGTTTTCTATTTGTGAATACTTATTTCGCTTTATTGCTAAACAACTGATCCAGTTTTTCTTCAAAACTGTGATAGTTCAGAAAATCGTATAATTCAGCACGCGTTTGCATTGTATCGATAACAGCTTTCTGATCGCCATTTGCCAGTATCGACTGATATACGTTCAGCGCCGCTTTGTTCATTGCCCGGAATGCACTTAACGGGTACAGCACCATCGCCACTCCAACACTTGCCAGCTCCGTTTTATTAAATAAAGGCGTTTGGCCAAACTCTGTGATATTAGCCAACACCGGTACTTTTAGCGCTTTGGTAAAGGCCTGATATTGCTCCAGTGTATGCACGGCTTCAGCAAAAATAGCATCTGCACCAGCGGCTTCACAGGCCAGAGCACGTTCAATAGCCGCATCTAAACCTTGCTGAGCTAACGCGTCGGTACGCGCCATAATAAAGAAGCTCTCATCGGTGCGGGCATCCACACTGGCTTTTACCCTGTCGACCATTTCATCCAGGCTAACAATTTCTTTGTTCGGCCGGTGGCCACAACGCTTTTGCGCCACCTGATCTTCAATATGAAAACCGGCGGCGCCGGCGCGGGTCATTTCCTGTACCGTACGGGCAATATTAAAAGCCCCGCCCCAGCCGGTATCGGCATCAACCAACAGTGGCAGGTCGGTTGCACCGGTGATGCGGCGGATATCTTCACAGACATCATTCAGTGACGTCATACCCAGGTCCGGTAAGCCAAAAGAGGCATTTGCTACACCTGCACCAGACAAATACAGCGCCTGATGCCCTGTTCGTTCTGCCATCATGGCAGTGTAAGCGTTAATCGTGCCAACGATTTGCAGCGGCTTGTTCGCGCTAATCGTTGCACGGAATTTTTGTCCGGCGGTAAGTTTGGTCATGTCAGGTCCCCGTTTGTTCCAATTGTTTTTCAATATTGCGTCTTGATGCCACTATGTGTCTGCGCATCAGTAAGTCGGCCAATTCACCATCGCGATTGGCAATGGCATTAAGGATAGCTTTATGTTCATCAAAGGCCCGGGATACACGGGGCCCGTTCATACCAAGCTGTACCCGGTACATCCGTACCAGATAGTAAAGCTCGTCGCATAAGATGTTGATAAGATAGTCATTCTTACTACCCAAGATGACACGGTAATGAAAATCCAGATCGCCGGCTTCCTGGTAGTAACTTTCACCTTCCCGCACCCGCTGCGTGCTTAAGTGCTGATCCAGTAACTGACGCAGCTCAGCGATTTCGCTATCAGCCATATGCTCGGCTGCCAACCTGCAGGCTAAACCTTCCAGAGTTTCGCGCAGCTGATATAAAGACAGTAAACCCTGTGTCGACAATTTCACTACCCGGGCACCGGCATTGGGTATACGCTCAATTAAATGACAACGTTCAAGCCGGGCAAGTGCTTCCCGCAATGGCGCCCGGCTTAAATCAAAGCGTTTAGCCAGCTCCGGCTCGCTAATCTTACTGCCTGCCGCAATTTCGCCCTCTACAATAGCGCGCTGTATTTCCAGCAGCACTCTGTCTGAAGCGGTAATTGCAGGTCGCAGTGACGGGTGAATAATAGCCATAATTGTCGACAAAGAATAAGAGTTAGCGTTGTTTTATAGCGTTTCAAAGCGTGAGTCAAGCTTAACGCCAAATAGATTGTCGACAATTCAGATAAAGCTTGTGCATTTCACTTTACAACTAAAGACATTAAAACGACTACCGTCTCTGTGCTGGAAACGCTTTTTTACTGCAATTTTTAGATTTTTTTTTTATTAAACGACACCTTAAAATGCGTTTAAGAACTAAAAATAGCCACAAAAACACTTGCACCTAAAAAAGGTTCAACGCAGTAACCTTGCCTGTTTGATGGAATAAGCTGGGGATAATTTGAGGATAAGTTGGGCACAAAATAGAAAATTAATATTATGATCATCAACATCGCGACAGCGATGCATTTCAGCAAAATGCTGTGTTTTAACTACACTAAATCTTACCTTTTAAACGTCTTAGCAGTTGTAACGATAGCGCACGGCTCATTCCCTATGAGCCATTCCCCTAAGCCCGGAACAATGCGGATTGGTTCCGGGCTACTTTTATCTGCCAAGCAAAGCTATAACGAAAGACAGACAATTAAGCGACTCTTTTTACGCGATTAAATAAGCTGTAAAAGTTAGCTGTTGTTGCGTCTGCCAGTTCAGTTATGCCGATATTTTTAACCTGTGCTATCGCATCTGCCACTGCGGTTACATAAGCGGGCTGATTGGTTTTGCCTCTGTAGGGTACCGGTGCCAGATAAGGCGAGTCAGTTTCTATCAACAGACGATCCAGAGGTAATTTCTTCACCACATCACGTAGTTCAGTTGCATTACGAAATGTCATGATACCGGATATAGAAATATAAAAGCCCATATCCAGTGCAGCCTTCGCCATTTCCCAGTTTTCAGTAAAACAGTGCAGCACTCCACCAGCATTAGCCGCGTTATGGCTGCGCATTAATGCCAACGTATCTGAACGGGCATCGCGGGTATGAATAATCAGCGGCTTATTTACCTGATTGGCCACCTCAATGTGGGTAACGAAAGCTTGCTGCTGACTTAACTTGGACTCAGGTGAGTAAAAGTAATCCAGCCCTGTTTCACCTACGGCAACGACATGTTCCAGCTGGCAGCACGAAAGTAGATGCTGCGGATCAACATTATCGTTCTGATGTAGCGGATGTTCACCGCAAGAAACAGACACCATCGGGTAAGGCGCTACTACTTGCTGCATCTGGTCAAATTCAGCCAGGCTAACACATACACACAACATGTGCTGTACTTGCCCTGCTTGAGCGTTGGCTATTACCTGCTCCAGCGTAAGCCCTAGTTTATCCAGTTCCAGCCGGTCAAGATGGCAGTGCGAATCAACAAACAACGTTATTCTCTCAATTTAAATAGTATGGGTTGGATCGGGGGAGTTAAGCATTCCGCCGAGCAATTTTTCAATCTGGGCGCTCAGTTGAGATTTATCATCAATAAAGCTGATCCCGACACCGGCTGGGTTTGAACTTTGCGATCCATGTGGTGTGATCCAGGCAACCTTGCCTGACACCGTTATGGATTCAAGTGAATCCGGTAAAGTAACGCTCAGTGCCAGTGACTGCCCCATTTTATATTGCCGGGCAGTACGGACAAACAAACCACCATTTTTCAGAAACGGCATATAACTGCGGTACAAGTCTTTTAAATCATTAAAACCTATCGTCAGTTCTTCCATATGTCCTCCGGTTATCCGTGCAACCGTTTAAGCTCTGTTAAAAATGCACTTAACGCCAGTTGCTTATTCTGCCCTAAAATCTGACTATCGTCACGGCACCAGCGGTTATACAGCATATGCATGGCCAACAAGCGTTGCGGGTTCTGGCCGTCTGAAGGCACAAGTCGCTGGCGCAAGAACCAGCCCAGCAATTGGCTGATCCCCTCTGACTGCTCCAGCTGTTTTACGCATTCAGTCAATGACAATTGTTGCTGCAGATACTGGGTTAAATGTTGCAGTGAGACCTGAAGCTGGTCAGCCGCACCACTTTCCAGCAATGCTAAAGCCTTTAGCGGCCCGCCTCCACAGTATGTCAGTAGAAAATCCGGTACTGCTCTGTTCGTTTGCTGTCGCAACCAATCTTTAGCATCATCACCAAATTCTGCTGCCAACTGCCACTGCTGGCAGCGACTCATGACTGTCGCAGGTAAAGCATTGGCTGAGTTGCAGTAAAGTATAATAAAACTATTCTGAGGTGGTTCTTCCAGAGTTTTTAACAGCGCATTGGCTGCCGCCTCTGTTAATTTATCCGCATCGCTTACCAGCACCACTTTGTTTGGCTGTTGCTGTGGCCGCCCCTGCATAAACTGACTTAACTGGCGCACCGCATCTATACCAATAGTGGTACCAGAGTTGTCCACCGCCAGAAAATCTGCATGGCTACCGGCTGCAAACAGCAAACAGCTTTTACATTCACCGCAGGGCTTATTTTTTGCAGTACACAGCAAAGAGGCGACCAGATACTGTGCAAGCTGATGTTTGCCGATGCCAGACGGGCCTGTTAGCAAAATACCATGCGCCAGTTGCTGTGTCGCAAGCAGCCGACTCAACTGCTGCTGATACCGCTCTAACCAGGGCAGCAGCATCGTTTACTCAAACACCCGGCGCAGTACAGCTAAAATACTGTCTTGCACCTGCTCCAGCGACTGGCTGGCATCAATAACTTCTATATTGGGCTCACTGGCGGCGATTTGCAGATACTTCTGCCGCGTGCGCTGGAAAAACGTCAGCTGCTCCTGCTCAATCCGGTCCAACTCGCCGCGTGCCTTCGCCCGCTCCAGCCCAATCGCAGGATCAATATCCAGATACAACGTCAGATCAGGCGTCAGATCTCCAAGCACAGCATGGCGCAACTGATTAATAAAGGCTTCGTCCAGCTGTCTGCCGCCACCCTGATAAGCACGGGACGACATATCATGCCGGTCGCCCAGTACCCACTTACCCTCAATCAGCGCAGGCTGAATGACATTGACGAGCAATTGCATCCTGGCGGCATACATCAGCAATAATTCTGTTTGCGGGGCGACGACCTCGTCATCCTGAACCTGTTTAACTAACGTTCTCAGGCTTTCTGCCAGCGCAGTACCGCCCGGCTCACGGGTGCACACGACCTCGTGGCCAGCGCGCTGCAGATACTGCTTCACAGTAGCAATAGCGCTGCTTTTCCCGGCCCCTTCCAGGCCTTCGATAACGATAAATTTGCCCTTACGGTTCATAACTTGGATCCCAGAATGTATTTCTTTACCGCACTATTGTGCTGTTCCAGCGTTGAAGAGAACTGATGCGTACCATCACCTTTGCTGACAAAATAATATAAGTCTGTTTCAGCGGGTTGGGCAGCGGCCAGCAATGACGCCTTGCCAACCAGACTGATAGGGCCTGGCGGCAGACCAAAATGGCGATAGGTATTATATGGATGTGGGTTGTTCAAATCAGTACGGGTGATATTACCATTAAAATTTTCCAGTCCGTAAATCACTGTTGGATCAGTCTGCAGACGCATATTTTTACGTAAGCGGTTTACAAATACAGACGCAACCATGGTTTTTTCCGGTGGGTAACTGCTCTCTTTTTCAATAATCGACGCCAGAATAAGCAGCTGATAAGGCGTTTGCAGCGGTAAATCGCCTTGTCTTTGTTCCCAGGCCTGCGCCAGCTCGTTTAATAAAGCATGTTGTGCTCGCTGCACCAGTTCACGGGCAGAACTGTTGGCAGTGTAATAATAAGTATCAGGGTACAACAGTGCTTCTGCATTCACCGGGGTTTCACCCCACTCTGGGGGCCATTGCAACATGGCCTGCACTTCCTCTGCAGTGTGCAGATCCTGCGTTAAATAACGGGCTTGCGTTATCCGCTGCAAGCTCTGCTGCACGGTTTCGCCTTCTATAAGCGTAAGCGCAAACTGGGCTTCTTTACCGCTTCGGAACAGTGCCAGCAGCTGTAACAGTGTCTGCTCACCGGATAACCGGTATACCCCCTGCTTTACACCTGCCTGTGCCGGGTGCAGGCGCAGATAAAGTTTAAGCGCCAAACAGTTTGTTGATGTAAGTTGTTGTTGCTGTTGCCACTGCCGACATAGTGACGCTGCAGAGCTGCCGGCAGTCACGGTGTAAATATCATCTGGTAAGTGCAGCGGGATCTGCTGTATATAGCGGACTAACGCGTAATAGCTGACACCAAGTAACAGCGCTACGATAAAGCCTAAGCGGATAAGTTTTAACATACTACCTGCGTTCTCATTTGCTGTACTGGTGTCAGTGATAAATCCCTGTTACAAAACCGGCGCACCGGGACTATCCCCATCAGGGCGTTGCAAACGGCAATAGCGTCCACCGTCTTTAACTCGTCCAACTGCCAGTTCACTTCCTGTACCGGTAATTGTTGCATAATGTTCTGCCGCATTACCCCAGCTACGCCGGCCCGTGTCAGCTCGGGGGTATACCAGTTGCCTTCCCGGCAAAATAATACGTTAGCAGCACTGGCTTCAGTGACAAAACCCAGCTGATCAAGTACCAGCAGATCGTCATATGCACTGCCCTTAAGCTGCTGCTTAATCAGTACCTGCTCGAGGCGATTGTTATGTTTAAGCCCAGCCAGCACAGGTTGCACAGCTAGCTGTAAAGTTGCCAGGCCAAGACAAATGCCTTTTTGCGCTTCAGTATAATCTGGCATAGCACTGCTACTAACATAAATGCGCGGTGATGTTACACCAGAACAGCCATAGCCACGTCCGCCTTCGCCACGGGAAATCAGTATTTTGACCACCTGCTCAGACATAGTGATAGCGGAACGCGCCTGGGCAGTCACTAAATCCCAGTCAATATCACCAAACATTAACTGTCGCGCTGAACGTTGTAGCCGCTGCAAATGCAAAGACCACAGCTGTATCTCACCTGCACGCACCTGTATCGTGGTGAAAATACCATCGCCATAATTAAAACTACGGTCCTGTGGGGAAATTGCCGATTGCACACCTGTCACCGGGAAATTAATATCAGCGGCAGTATGCCTTAAAACGCAGATAAAACAAAGGCTGCACTTGAGGCAGCCTTTGTCTGTAAAAACAGCAGATTAAAGACGTTTGAACAGGATTGAGCCGTTTGTTCCGCCAAAACCGAAAGAGTTGCAAAGTGCATACTCCATCGATACCTGCCGGGTTTCATGCGGCACATAGTCCAGATCACAACCGTCATCCGGATTATCCAGATTGATGGTCGGCGTAACAATATTTTCCTGCAGTGACAACACAGTAATGATCGACTCAACTGACCCAGCTGCGCCAAGCAGATGGCCAATCATTGATTTGGACGAACTAACCATCACTTTCGATGCATGATCACCAAACACAGACTTAATAGCTTTCGTCTCTGCAATATCACCGGCAGGCGTTGATGTGCCATGCGCGTTAATGTAAGCAACCTGCTCCGCATTAACCTTGGCATCATTCAATGCATTACGCATTGATGCTGCTGCACCGGCACCATTTTCTGGTGGCGAAGTCATGTGATAAGCATCACCGCTCATACCAAAACCAATCAGCTCGGCATAAATTTTCGCTCCGCGGGCTTTGGCGTGTTCATACTCTTCCAACACCATAACACCGGCACCATCACCCAGCACAAAACCGTCGCGGTCTTTATCCCATGGCCGGCTGGCTTGTTGCGGCGCGTCGTTACGGGTAGACAACGCCCGCGCAGCGCCAAAACCGCCCATACCAAGCGGAGTAGACGCTTTTTCTGCGCCACCGGCAATCATCACATCCGCATCACCGTAACTGATCATGCGAGCAGCATGGCCGATATTATGCACGCCTGTGGTACAGGCAGTCACAATGCTGATATTTGGCCCTTGTAAACCGAGCATAATAGACAGCTGACCGGATATCATATTAATGATGGTAGACGGCACGAAAAACGGCGATAACCGTTTTGGCCCACTGTTAAGCAGCTTGGTATGATTTTCTTCAATCAACCCCAGACCACCAATACCAGAACCAATTGCCGCGCCAATACGCGGAGCATTCTGCTCGGTAATTTCAATGCCTGAGTCACGAAACGCCTGGATCCCAGCCGCAACGCCATATTGAATAAACAGATCCATCTTTTTGGCGTCTTTCGCCGGAAAATATGGTTCTACATCAAAGTTCTTTACCAAACCTGCAAATTTAGTGGTGTAAGCGCTGGTATCGAAATGTTCAATCAGCGAAATACCACTTTGGGCTTGCTGTAAACCCTGCCAGCTTGAGGCAACATCATTACCCAGCGGCGTCAACATGCCTAAACCGGTAACGACCACACGACGTTTTGCCACAAAACCCTCCGCCATGGAAATTTTATCGATCGTAAAATGAAAACGGGTAGCTTAGCTACCCGTTCTGCAAGCTGTTAGCTTACTCAGCGTGCGCTTTGATGTAATCAATCGCAGACTGAACAGTAGTAATTTTTTCAGCTTCTTCGTCAGGAATTTCAGTATCGAATTCTTCTTCCAGAGCCATTACCAACTCTACTGTATCCAGTGAGTCAGCGCCCAGGTCTTCAACGAAAGACGCTTCGTTTTTCACTTCGTCTTCTTTAACGCCCAGTTGCTCAATAATGATCTTCTTAACGCGTTCTTCGATGTTGCTCATCTTTTCTTCCTTTTTCTCATATAAATCGCAACAATTCGTGCAATTTTGTGTGGCGCTAGTTTATGCGTAAGCTTTGTGGGTTGCAAGCTCGGAACACAGCATTTTATGCTGGTCTAACCTGCTCCCAGATCGGCCTACACCATATACATACCGCCGTTTACGTGAATTGTTTCACCGGTAATATAGGCTGCCTGCTGTGATGCCAAAAATGCAACCGTTGCTGCAATCTCTTCCGGCTGGCCTAAACGATTCGCCGGAACCTGAGCGAAAATAGCTTCTTTTTGATCATCAGATAGCTCTTTCGTCATGTCGGTATCAATAAAGCCTGGCGCTATCGCGTTCACGGTAATACCACGCGATGCCACCTCTTTAGCCAGTGACTTGGTAAAACCCAGCACACCGGCTTTTGCAGCAGCATAATTTGTCTGGCCGGCATTTCCCATAGACCCTACTACAGATCCGATATTGATAATCCGGCCAAAGCGCTTTTTCATCATACTACGCATCACAGCTTTACTTAAGCGGTATACCGATGTCAGGTTAGTTTGCATAATGTCAAACCACTCTTCATCTTTCATCCGCATCAATAAATTATCCCGGGTAATACCGGCATTATTAACCAGAATATCAATATCACCAAACTGGTTTTTTATCTGTTCCAGGCATTGTTCGATTGACGCCGTATCACCAACATTTAACATCAGGCCACAACCTTTGTCACCAAGATACGCACCGATAGCTTCGGCACCTTTCTCTGATGTGGCAGTTCCGACAACCTTGGCACCAAGCGCAGCAAGTTGTTCCGCGATAGCACGGCCGATACCACGGCTGGCGCCAGTGACCAGCGCGACTTTACCTTCTAATGAAATAAACTGTGTCATGTTAAATCCTTTACTCTGCACTAAGCGCCGCTTGCAGTGAGGCGACATCACCTACTGAACCGGTAGTTAATTCTTTATTTATACGCTTAATTAGCCCGCTTAATACTTTGCCAGCACCAAGCTCCAGTACATCTGTTACGCCCTGTGCAGCTAACCACTCAATCGTTTCTGTCCAGCGAACCGGGCTGTATAACTGACGGACCAGTGCGTCCTTTATCGCCGCTGCGTCATTTGTGATTACAACATCAACATTATTGACCACCGGTATGACAGCATGATTAAAATTAAGTGCCGCCAAATCGATGGCTAATTTTTCCGCCGCTGGTTGCATCAGTGCGCAGTGAGATGGCACGCTGACCGGCAATGGTAAAGCCCGTTTTGCACCGGCAGCTTTACAAAGCTCACCAGCACGCTCAACAGCAGCTTTATGTCCGGCAATAACAACCTGCCCAGGTGAGTTGTAATTAACCGGTGACACAACCTCGCCCTGAGCGGCCTGTTCACAGGCGGCAGCGATAGCCGCATCATCCAGCCCAATAATGGCAGACATAGCGCCAACACCAGCAGGGACCGCCTGCTGCATATAGTGGCCGCGCTTCTCCACCAGTTTAACTGCGTCTGACAGGCTTAATACCCCGGCACATACCAGCGCTGAATACTCTCCCAGCGAGTGACCAGCGAAGTATGCAGGCTTAAGGCCATCTTGCTGTTGCCACAAGCGCCAGACCGCAACCGATGCGGTTAACAGCGCCGGCTGAGTCCGCTGAGTTTCGTTTAAGTCGGCTTCAGGTCCATTTGCGACCAGTGCCCATAAATCATAACCAAGCGCATCAGATGCTTCAGTAAAAGTCTGTTTTACAATATCAAATTCGGCATATAAATCGGCCAGCATACCAACACTTTGCGAGCCCTGCCCCGGAAAGACGATTGCAAGTTTTGTTGTCATGTTAATTCCTGCAGAAAAATATAAAGTACTGACTAAGTTTAGTAACGCACCAGCGCCGACGCCCAGGCAAACCCACCGCCAAAAGCTTCCAGTAATAATGTCTGGCCGCGTTGGATACGACCATCACGAACAGCTTCGTCAAGTGCTGTTGGCACTGTAGCAGCAGACGTATTGCCATAGCGGTCAAGGTTAATAACGACCTGATCCATTGACATGTCCAGTTTGCGGGCAACAGCTGAAATAATACGCAGGTTTGCCTGATGTGGTACCAGCCAGTCTATCTCAGACTTATCAAGATTATTTGCCGCCAGTGTCTGCTCTACAACCTCAGATAATTTGGTTACTGCAACTTTAAAGACGTCATTACCTTTCATTGAGCCCCATGACTGGTGGACAGATGCCTCGTTACCACGAATAGGATTGTCAACATAAAGTAATTCTGAGTACTTACCATCAGCCTGGATATGAGTAGATAAAATACCTGGTTGCTCAGAAGCTTCAAGCACCACAGCACCAGCCGCATCGCCAAATAAAATCACCATACTTCTGTCTTCAGGTGATACCAGGCGGGACAAGCAATCGGAGCCAATTACTAAAACGCGCTTGGCAATACCACTTTTTATATATTGATCGGCAACGCTCAGTGCGTAACAGAAGCCAGCACATGCCGCAGCGATATCAAATGCAGGAACTGCATGCATCTGGAGCTCACGCTGAATTTCACACGCCGCACTTGGCAAGGCGCGGGACGCACTGGTAGTGGCACAGATAATCATATCAATGCTATTTTTGTCGATATCTGCAGCTTCAAATGCTTTCAGAGCTGCCTGCGCTCCCATAGTCGCGACAGTTTCGTCGTCACCAATGATACGGCGCTCTCTAATGCCGGTTCGCTCGATAATCCATTCGTCGGTGGTTTCAACCATTGATTCAAGGTCTGCATTGCTGCGAACCTGAGATGGGAAATAACTCCCGGTACCTATAATGCGTGAATACATGCGGACCTACGCTTTATCAATTAATACGTGTTCCAACCGGCCTTTGATTTTAGCGGGTACCTGACGTTCTACTTCCCGTACCGCTTGCCGGATGGCACTGAGAAATGCTTCTTTAGTCGCATTTCCATGGCTTTTCACTACAATTCCGCGCAATCCTAACAGACTTGCACCATTATAGTGGTCGGGGTTCACGCCCAGATAAAGGTTTTTTATGAAAGGTTTGATTAACCAGCCGAATAATTGTGCAGTAACCTTGTCTTTAATGCTGGTTTCAAAGCGGCGCAGAATCAGCTTAGCGACACCCTCACAGGTTTTTAATGCCACGTTCCCAACAAAACCATCACAGACGATAACATCAGCTTTGCCTGTAAAAATGTCATTACCTTCGATATAGCCGATGTAGTTAATGTCGTTGCATTCTGATAGCAGCATTGATGCACGTTTAATCTGATCAGATCCTTTAATCTCTTCTTCACCCATATTCAAAAGCGCTACTTTGGGTTGACTGATACCAATCACCTCTTCAGCCATCACGGCGCCCATCACCGCAAACTGAAATAACGTATCAGCGTCGCAGTTAACTGTGGCACCTAAATCAAGCATGTAGACAGGGTTACTTTCAATCGCTGGTAATGCACTGATCAATGCCGGGCGGTCAACGCCATTGAGCATTTTCAGCACGAAATGCGCCATCGCAATTAAGGCACCGGTATTGCCAGCACTGACACAGGCCTGCACTTCGCCCTTTTCTACTAAGTCTAAAGCGACACGCATGGATGAATCGCGTTTTGAACGCAAAGCGACTGATGGCTTCTCTGCCATCGACACGACCTGGCTGCTATGACGGATACTAAGCTGAGGATGAGGAAAAACACCGTGCAGCTTCAACTGCTCGGTTAGTATGGCTTCATCGCCACACAGAATAAGATGTAAATCAGAATATTCGCACACTGCAGCAAGTGCAGCAGGAATAGTAGTATGGGGGCCGTGATCGCCCCCCATCATATCTAATGCAAGTGTCAGCTTAAGCGGCTGCACCCGATGCACTCAGACTTATTTTACTTTACGGCCTTTGTAGTAACCGTCGGCAGTAATGTGGTGACGACGGTGCGTTTCACCGGTAGTAGAATCAACTGACAGCGTTGGGCCAGTTAATGCATCGTGTGAACGACGCATATCGCGGCGTGCACGTGATTTTTTGTTTTGCTGAACAGCCATGGTATTTCTCCTAAACTCACTTTTTCTTTAATTCTGCCAGTACAGCGAAAGGATTGGGTTTTTCCGGTTCCGGACCAATATCACCAAAGCTCATCGATGATGCACTAACGGCACAAACCGCTTCGTCATGCATCGGGAACAAGGGTAAAGCCAGAATCAGCTCATCTTCCACTAACTGCCGTAAATTTATTTCGCCGTGCTCGTCTTTCTCGATCACGTCGTAACGCTCAGGAATTAACTCCAAAGCAGCGTCATCATCCGGTTTAACCGGAGTGTATGCAAAATTGCAGTCCAGCGACACTGTCATGGCTTCACCACAACGTTCGCAGGTTACACTCACTTCGCAAGAAGCGCCACCCTGTATAACAGTCAGGCCTTGCTGGTCAGTACCGCATTCAACTCGTACCGTTACCTCGCCCTGCTTATCAAGCAGACTTTCGGTTAACCGGGTTAAATTTACCAAAGGCATAATACCTTCGTAATCAGAGCGTTTTTGCGCTGCTTTAACCGGATCTATAGTAACGGGCATTTTTACTTTTTGCATAAGGCGCGCATCATATAGAAGCGCCCCCTTGCTGTCAAAGGGATCTGACAGATTTTTACCGTTTTTCTCGCGCATTTTTTTCATTCTGTTTATAGTGCTTCAGATTCTGAATACTAAGGCTATTTTTTGTCATGCGCGAAGCTTTATCACCACCTTTATACCTGGCATCCACCTCTGTCTATCGTCAACAACTGCTGAGCAAACTGACTACGGCATTTACCGCCGTAAAGCCAGAGGTCGATGAAACGCCGCTGCCGGCAGAAACCGCCAGTCAGCTGGTGCATCGGCTGGCATTAGCAAAAGCCAACAGTATTGCCAGCACTCTACAGTGCGGCCTGGTGATAGGTTCAGATCAGGTTGCTGTTTTTGCAAATGAAATTATCGGCAAACCGCACACGACAGAGAATGCCGTTAAGCAACTAACACGTTTTAGTGGCCATACCGTAACATTCCTAACAGGCTTGGCTCTGGTAAATGCTGAGACAGGCAGCGCCCAGGTTGTAGTAGAGCCTTTTGACGTCACGTTTCGCCATTTATCGGCTGCAGAGATTGACGCCTATATTGCTAAAGAGCAACCTCTCGACTGTGCCGGTAGCTTTAAAAGCGAAGGTTTAGGTATTACCTTATTTAGCAGTTTAAACGGTAATGACCCAAACAGTCTGATTGGTTTACCACTTATCCGTTTAAATGCGCTACTGCTGAACGAGGGCGTCAATGTTTTACTCTAACTCAGATTACCTGCACTTATAGTACGTGCAATAATTCCGGCATAGTGTCAATAATCGCCTTAGGTGCATACTGGCTTAATACCTCTCTGCCGTGCACACCATGTGTAACGCCAACTCTTGGCATGCTGATCGCCTGTGCCATTTTCATGTCATGGCTGGTATCCCCAACCATAACCGCCTGTTCCGGTGCCATGTCCAGTTCGCGCAGGATTTGTTGCAGCATATCAGGGTGAGGTTTAGACTGGGCTTCGTCGGCACAGCGGCTGGTATCGAAATACTTCTGCAGCCCGGTTTCAGCAAACATTCGCGCCAGACCTCTGCGCTGTTTTCCCGTCGCAACGGCCAGTTTAATGTTGCAGTCTTTTAACTGCTGCAACACCTGTTCTACGCCCATAAACAGAGGCGTTGGAGTAGTATCATGTAATACATAGTGATCGCGATAATGTGCAAACAACTGCTGACGCTTCGCCTTTTCTACACCCGGAAATAACATATCAAAAGCCGGGTCGAGACTTAAGCCAATGATCTGCTTAACGGCAAATTCAGTGGGTACCGCCAGCTCAGCTTTAAGCGCAGCTGCACGCATTGATGAGACAATGCGCCCGACCGAATCCATTACAGTGCCATCCCAATCAAATATCACTAACGACACATTGTTTTTTGCTACTGACACCATACTATTTTCTCGTTAATTTATTTAGTGCTTGCTCAAGAACGCTATCCAGCGGCGCTTCAACGCGCATAGTTGTTTCAGTATTCGGATGCATAAAACTTAAGGTTTTAGCATGCAAAAATAAGCGATTTAATCCTATTTGCTGCATCTGAGCGGTAAAGGTGTTATCACCATACTTGTCGTCGCAAGCAATTGGATGTCCTTTGCAAGCAGTATGCACGCGGATCTGATGTGTTCTGCCGGTTACAGGAAATGCTTCGACCAGCGTGCCTTGCTGATAACGCTGTAAGATCCGGAAGCGGGTTTCAGATGGCTTGCCTTCTGCTTCATCAACCCGCACCACCCTTTCACCTGATTGCAGCGTATTTTTCTTCAGCGGCTCAGTGACTTTTCGCACTTTATTATCCCAATCGCCGGCAACTAAAGCCCAATACTTTTTCTCTACGGTTTTATTACGTAGCTGCTCATGCAAATGGGTTAATACCGAGCGTTTTTTGGCAATAAGCAAACAGCCTGAGGTATCTCTGTCCAGACGATGCACCAGCTCCAGATGTTTAGCCAATGGCCGCAATGCGCGTAGCGCCTCGATTACGCCAAACTGCAAACCACTGCCGCCATGCACTGCCATACCGGATGGTTTATTCAGTACAATCAGATCGTTATCTTCAAATAAGATATGCTGTTCCAGCCCCTTTACCATCGATAGTTTAGTGGAAACCGCTTCCCCTTCAGCAGCTACGGTTAATGGCGGGATCCGTACAACGTCATCCTGTTGCAGCTTGTATTCAGGTTTGATGCGTTTTTTGTTCACTCGCACCTCACCTTTTCGTAAAACACGATAAATAACACTTTTTGGTACGCCTTTAAGCCGTGCCAACAGAAAATTATCTATACGCTGACCAATAAAATCAGGTTCTATTTCAATTATTTGCACCGGTAACTTGATTTCGTCGGTCATGGGTTTTGAATACTCTGCTAATATTAGATTTCAGTTGCTATCGGCTGCTTATTAGTGGGATAATCCCGGAGCTAATTCTGCCAAAACTGGCAATTAGGGCGCTCAAAGTGACGTAAGAGAATTTGTGCGGCAGCGTCTGGGGAACAGATCATACCGAAATCGTGGTGAAAACCAACGTTTTTATACCCCAGGCGTAAAACAAACGCCATTTGCCTGAGATAATGCTGCGTAATTTATTATCAACAGCGGCAAAACATGAATTCCGGTCAACCAGAGCAATAAAGATTATTGCTATAACGCAGCGCCGTAAGGCGGTGTGTTTCAGATCCAAAAACGAAAACAGCATACATTGGGCGGTGCCGGCAACAACGGCAAGCGCAGTGACAATTTGGTTTCTTCAGACATTTCCAGTCGTGAGACTGCACCTACTAGTGTTTGATTACGTCTGAACACGCAAGTGCCCTTTGGGCTGCGTTGTGGCTGCAAAATGCGAGTCACTAACGATGAAAAGAATGTTAATTAACGCCACGCAGGAAGAAGAAATCCGCGTTGCGCTGGTCGATGGCCAGAAATTATATGACCTGGATATTGAAAGCCCGGGTCATGAACAAAAGAAAGCCAACATCTACAAAGGTAAAATCACCCGGGTCGAGCCCAGCTTAGAAGCGGCCTTTGTCGATTATGGTGCCGAGCGCCACGGCTTTTTACCTCTGAAAGAAATTTCCCGCGAATACTTCCCTGCCGGTTACAGCTTTGACGGTCGTCCTAATATTAAAGAAGTCGTTAAAGAAGGTCAGGAAGTTATCATTCAGATTGATAAAGAAGAACGCGGCCAAAAAGGCGCAGCGTTAACCACCTTTATTAGTCTGGCTGGCTCTTATCTGGTATTAATGCCTAATAATCCGCGTGCAGGCGGTATTTCCCGTCGTATTGAAGGCGACGAGCGTCAGGAGCTGAAAGACTCACTGGGCCAGTTAGAGATGCCAGATGGTATGGGCTTAATTGTCCGTACGGCGGGTGTGGGTAAGTCATATGAAGAGCTGGATTACGATTTAAAAGCGCTGTTAAAGCATTGGTCTGCTATTACCGAAGAAGCACAGAAGCGCGCAGCCCCATTTTTAATCCATCAGGAAAGCAACGTCGTATTTCGTGCTATCCGCGACTATCTGCGCCGTGATGTCGGTGAGATCCTGATCGACAACCCACGCATCTTTGAAGAAGCCAAAGTCTATATTCAACAGTTCCGCCCGGACTTTGCGCACCGCGTTAAGTTATATCAGGGTGAAGTGCCACTGTTTATGCACTTCCAGATTGAAACCCAGATTGAATCAGCGTTTCGTCGTGAAGTGCGGCTGCCGTCAGGCGGTTCTATCGTTATCGACAGCACGGAAGCCCTGACCGCTATTGATATCAACTCATCAAAAGCGACCAAAGGCGGTGATATTGAAGAGACAGCCTTTAATACTAACCTGGAAGCTGCAGATGAAATTGCCCGTCAGTTACGTCTACGCGACCTGGGTGGCTTAATCGTTATCGACTTTATCGATATGACGCCGGTAAGGCATCAGCGCGAAGTAGAAAATCGTTTAAAAGATGCGGTAAAACACGATCGTGCCCGGGTGCAGATTGGCCGCATATCACGCTTTGGTCTGCTGGAAATGTCACGTCAGCGCCTGCGGCCGTCACTGGGTGAATCCGCAACGCATGTTTGCCCGCGCTGCCATGGCCGCGGCACTATCCGCAGCACCGAGTCATCAGCATTATCTATTCTGCGCTTGATCGAAGAAGAATCGATTAAAGATAACACCAGCCAGATCCATGCCCAGGTACCGGTATCTGTGGCAACGTATCTGATGAATGAAAAGCGTGACGCAGTGCGCCGCATTGAAACACGCCACGGTATCCGTGTGTATGTTATTCCAAACGAACACATGGAAACGCCTAACCACGAAGTTATCCGTATCCGTATCGACGAAGAAATTGACGATGTCAGTTACAACATGGTTAAGGCGCCGGAACTGACAGGCAACTTATATCAGCCGGTATCTGATGCAGTTAAAGAAAAGCCAGCCATTTCGGCAATAAACATTGCAGATGCCACCCCGCGCCCGGCAGCAAAAGCAGAAAAACCTGCAGAACAATCACCAGGGCTACTGTCAGCTATCGGCAATTGGTTTGGTAAGTTATTTGCTCCGACAGAAGAAAAGAGCGAAGTGAAGAAGCCGGCTAAAGCGCCAGAGCGCAGCCCACGCAATGGCAATCGCGAAAACAATCGTGATGCCGGTCGTGATAACAATCGTCGCCGCAACAAACAGCGCCGACGCAATGATGGCGAAGAGCGCAGTGCTCCTGTTGCCCAGGCAAAAGACGAGACAACGCATACCAAGCCAGAGCGTCCGCAAAAGCAACAGGAACAACGTGCACCACGTGTTCAGCAAGAGCAGAAAAAGCCAGCTGAAAAAGCACCTGTTGCCAAAGAGCACGATGAAAGCAGCGCACCCCAGCGTGTTGCTGAGCGCCGCCAGCGCCGTAATATGCGTAAGTCCGTGCGGATGGATAAACCTGTCGCTGCAGACAATACTGCTGCGGCCACGGTTAACAATGCCGCGCAGAAGCCTGCAGACGATGTTGCAGTAGTTGCACCAGCTGCTGCTAACCTTGTCGTAACGGATGCTGCAGCTGATGTTACGGTAACCGCAGCGCCGGTTGCAGCGACAGAAAACGTCGCTGTATCAGAAACGCTTGTCGTTACTGAGGCGACTGCAGAAACTGTGACAGAAACATCTGAGCAAGCTGCCGCTAATGCCGAACAGGAAGCCAGCGAGCCTCGCAGCCGTAATCGTCGCTCGCCACGTCACCTGCGCGCTGCCGGCCAGAAGCGTAAGAAAGATCAGGAGCAAAACGATACTGCAGAAGCAAGTGATATTGCTGCGGAAACTACCGATGCAGCTGATAATGTGCCAGCAGTCGCGCAAGAGCCTGCAACTGATGAACCTGCAGCTAACGCCGGCGAAAAAGCTGATGCACCCATTGTCGTAGCTGATGATAAAACTGCCGAAGTCGTTGAGCCGGCACAAACGAGCAGTGACGCTGAAGCAGCCGATGTCGATGCCGCGCCAGTACAGGCTGAAAGCGATAAGCCTAAACCACGTGCACGCCGTAAGCCTGCTGCGAAAAAGACACAAAGCAGCAACGCGGAAACTGGCACTGCGACTGCTGATACAGCTGCAGAAATAGCCGAAGTGCAGCCTTCTGTTGAGGTAGCTATCGCTCAACCTTCTGACGATACCGCTGATACAGTAAGAGCTGAACCTGCGCCAGTTGCAAAAACTGAAGCGCCAGCCCCGGCGGTTGCAGAAACGAAAGCTGCTGCAGCAAAACCAGCTGGCGGGCGCTATGCACAGATGGTTGTCGCGACAATGACTAAACCTGAAACAGCGGCAACAACAGTTGAAGACACACCTGCACCGGCTGCGATGCCAGCGGCAGAGCGCCCAACAGTTGCCAGCTCACAACGCCCTGCTGGTTCAGCATTCGCCCGTCAGGCAGTGTCTGCACCAATGACCAAACCTAAAGCAGATGAATAAGCTGCTTTAGGTTAAGTTGAAATAAAAAAGCCAGACAATAGTCTGGCTTTTTTATTGGTTTGGATTTATCAGAAATCGTATTTGGCACTGAACTGAATACGATTCAGATCGCCGTCAAGGCCAGACTCTACCTCGCGGTTGGCAAACTTGTATTCAATACCCACCATCAGCTTTTTAGATGCCTGGTACAACAAGTTAGCACTGTAACTCTGTGTTGTTTTCGTCACGCCTACACCGGTCAGCGCTGTATCATTATCTGCCATCAATGTTGAATACAGGAAAGTTGAGCGCCATTGATCATTCCACAAGTGGCGGTATGCAACAGAGAATGCAGTAACATCGATGGTCTCCAGGTTACCATTTGCATCCAGCACTGCACCGTTAACGGTATTTAAGCCGACATAGCGGCCAAGACCCTTACCGGTGTTAAACGTCACACGTAAATCATCTTTATTAGAGAAATCAACTTTGGTACTGACTGACAAGCCATACGACGTTACTTCATCGTCAAAGGTGCCATCATCAATCGCAATCTGGCGAACCAAACCAGCTACCTTCACAAAACCCCAATCAGTTTTCAGGCTATAGCTGGCTGTAAAGTCAGGCGTAGCGTTGTCGTCTGTGGTAATGCGGGCACCACCACCAAAAGGTGTCACCGTTGATTCGGGGTTCTCAACGGCAAACGCAAAATTGCCATGAGTGTAACGCACCTGCGCCTGACGGATAAAGATAGCTGCATCAGGGTTACCGACGAAGTCCAATGTGTCCGGTAATGAGGCGACATCCATAAAGTTTGACCAGGTCTGACCCAGAGTCCAGTTTTTGTACTTGATAAAGGCATGACGCATTACCGGGCTGTAACCATTAGTCGTGCGCTGGTCATTACCGTTGTTGCTGGTCATAAAGTCAAACTCGAGGTGGCCGGTAATTTTGCTGCCATCCTCAAGTTCAGTTGCCGTAGAAAAGAAGAAACGTGACTGGCGTGCATGCATGTCAAAACGCGTAGTACTATCGCCGCCGATCGGTGTTAACGAAGGCACGTAAAATTCCCGGCCAAGCGACGCCATATCGCCATCAGCATCGGTGACCATCGCATCGAGTTTTACGTAACCGCCGAAGGTAACATTAGTACCGCCGATATCAAACCCTGCAGCCTGCACACCGCCAGCAGCAAGTGCTATACAGGATGCCAGATAGGATACTGTTGTTATTTTTTTCATATGCCGTCTCTCCAACTTTGTTCTTTTAATGGTTATTTTGCGCATCAACTGTGGTTCACCGCTGCACTGACTGCAATTAGCCTTTAGTCGCAAATTGATTATTTATCAGCAGCATTACATTTGCTTTACCATTGCTAGCAGTACCAACCGACATTGGCTAGACTAAGGTCTAATTCCAATTGCCACGCGGCTTAGATAGAAAGACTGCAGTATAAAATCAAGCAGATCTCACAGGGGAAGTTATGTCACATCCATCAGTTTATCCGGTACCCGCCAGTGCAGCAAAACGCTCACTTCTGACTAACGAGCAGTATATGCAGATGTATCAGCAGTCTGTCAGCTCACCAGATACGTTCTGGGCGGAACATGGTAAACGTCTGCACTGGTTTACCGCTTTTAGCAAAGTTAAAAGCACCAGCTTCGAAAGCGGCAAAGTTGGTATCAACTGGTTTAGCGACGGCGTATTGAACGCCAGCTACAACTGTCTGGACCGCCACTTGCCGGAGCGGGCAGATCAGGTCGCTTACTACTGGGAAGGCGACTCTCCAGATGTGCAAAAAACTGTCACTTACGCTCAACTGCACCAGCAGGTCTGCCAGCTGGCCAATGGTATGAAGTCGCTGGGCATTAAAAAAGGTGACCGGGTAACAATATACTTGCCGATGATCCCGGAAGCGACTGTGGCACTGCTGGCGTGCGCCCGCATAGGTGCCGTGCACTCGGTCGTGTTTGCCGGCTTTTCACCGGACGCGCTTGGCAGCCGTATTGTAGATTGTGATTCAAAACTGGTGATTACAGCAGATCAGGCGCTGCGCGGTAGTCGCGTTACAAACCTAAAAGACAATACCGACATGGCGCTGGCACACCTTGGCGCTGATTCGCCGGTGCAGAACGTCATAGTTGTTAAGCATGTTGGCAAGAATGTCGACATGGATGCCGGTAAAGACGGCCGGGATGTCTGGTATCACGAATTGCTAGGTAAGCAAAGCAGCGACTGCCCGGCTGAGCCAATGAATGCAGAAGATCCATTATTTATTCTGTATACCTCTGGCTCTACCGGCAAACCTAAAGGTGTGTTGCATACCACCGGCGGTTATATGGTATGGGCTTCAATGACGCACCAATATGTATTTGATTACCATGACGGTGATATTTACTGGTGTGCAGCTGATATCGGCTGGGTTACCGGACATACCTACATTGTGTATGGTCCGCTGGCCAATGGCGCCAGCAGCGTGCTGTTCGAAGGTGTGCCAAATTATCCGAGTGTGAAGCGGATGGCTCAGATTGTTGACAAATATAAGGTCAACATTTTGTATACCGCACCTACGGCGATACGCGCATTAATGGCACACGGCGATGCACCGGTTGAAGGTTGCAATTTGTCATCACTACGCACGCTTGGTAGTGTCGGTGAGCCGATTAACCCCGAAGCATGGAACTGGTATCACGATAAATTCGGTAAAGGTAACTGCCCTATTGTTGATACCTGGTGGCAAACCGAGACCGGCGGTATTCTGATCACCCCATTACCGGGCTGCACTGAGCTAAAACCCGGTTCGGCTACACGCCCGTTCTTTGGTGTGCAACCGGCGATAGTGGATAACGAGGGCAAGGAGTTGCATGGCGAATGTGAAGGCAACCTTGTGATAAAAGATAGCTGGCCCGGCCAGATGCGCACAGTTTATGGCGACCACGAACGCTTTGAACAGACGTACTTCAGCACCTACCCTGGCCTGTACTTTACCGGCGATGGTGCCAAGCGCGATGCCGACGGGTACTACTGGCTGACAGGTCGGGTTGATGATGTGCTGAATATTTCGGGCCACCGCCTGGGTACTGCTGAAATTGAAAGCTGTCTGGTTGCACACGACGCAGTAGCCGAAGCGGCTGTCGTTGGCTACCCGCACGATATTAAAGGTCAGGGTATATATGTGTATGTCACGCCGCGCGTCGGCATAGAGCCCAGTGCCGAGCTAACCAAAGCGCTAAGGGATTGGGTGCGTGAAGAGATATCACCCATCGCAACACCGGATCTGATCCAATGGGCCCCGACTGGCTTGCCTAAAACCCGCTCTGGCAAAATTATGCGCAGGATCCTGCGTAAAATTGCGGCCAACGAGCACGATCAGTTAGGCGACATTTCGACGCTGGCCGATCCGTCAGTCGTAGAAACGCTGGTGAACAACCGGTTAAACCGGAAATAACCCCGGCCGTTCATGTTAACTTGACACACCTCTCCTGACAGCAGTATAAAGGCCGCACAAGCGGCCTTTATTATAATAATTACAACACTACCTCGCCGGAGATTAAGATGGCAAAACTGATCGTCGCAGACGACCACCCGTTGTTTCGCAATGCGCTGATAAATGCCATCAGTAGCACTTTTGCCACTAAAGCCACCATTGAAACAGACAGTTTCGACAGTACTTGTACAGCACTGGAAGAACACCCGGATACTGATCTGTTGTTGCTGGATCTGCATATGCCTGGTAACTGCGGTTTTCTCGGCCTTATTCAACTGCGTAAAAGCTTTCCTACACTACCAATAGTGGTTATTTCTGCCAGTGAAGAACTGGATGTGATCCGTCGGGTCATGGCATTTGGAGCCTCGGCCTATGTACCAAAATCCGCCAACCCCGCCGATATCAGTGCAGCGCTGAATTCGGTGATGGAAGGCGAATTATGGGTGCCGGCGGCGCTGAAAAAACTGGTGCTGGAACAGCATAGCTCAGAGTCAGAAGAAGATTTAGATCTGGCCGCCAAAGTAGCACAGCTCACGCATCAGCAATATAAGGTGCTGTACTATCTGACTGAAGGCTGGTTAAACAAGCAAATTGCCTATGATCTGCACATTTCCGAGGCCACGGTTAAAGCACACATAACGGCAATTTTTCGTAAACTGGGCGTTACCAACCGGACTCAGGTCGTCATCCAGGCCCAAAGGCTGACGCTGGAACCGCCAGTCAATAAAGCCATGGCGCAGCATTAGCAATAATACCTATCCGGCAGAGCGTTTGAGCATTTTTAAATGGTTCAGGCTTGCTCTTAACGCGGCAGGCTTTATTGGTTTAGCCAGAAACATCAAACCATACTGTTTGGCTTTCATTGCCAAACCTGCCTCTGGTGACGCTGAAACCAGAATGCCATTCACGCGGCCCCATTTAAGCTTTATTTTTTCATATAGCTGCAAGCCATTAAGATGTTGCCCAAGTTGGTAATCAATCAACAGTGCATCAGGCGCACTATGGTTAGAGGCATACTCCAACAGGCTTTCCTCATCGTAGAAACAAATAACATCTTCAATTTGCCATTGCTGTAGTAATACAGACAGTGCTGATAAATTCGCTGCATCATCATCAACACAAACAACTGAAAGCCCGAATACCGGCCGTTGCACTGTGCCACTGGGTAACGGTAGCTCCTGACGCTGCGGACGCGCAACCAGCGGCAGTTCAATACTGAACAAGCTGCCCCTGCCAGGCCAGGACGCAACGTTCAGCTTATGCCCAAGCAATTTTGCCATCCGGTTAACTACGCCCAAGCCAAGTCCTACGCCTTGCTGCCCTTTTGCAGTAGCGTCAATCCGGTAAAAGTCTTCAAATATACGTTGCAGATCAGGTTCTGCAATGCCTGGGCCACTATCCCAAACCTGGATCAATAGCTGGCTACCCCGTTTACGGGCACCAAGTAAGATACGTCCCTGTTTGGTATATTTTATGGCGTTGGATAACATATTCTGCAGTATGCGCCGCAAGTATGTCGGGTCAGTTTGCACCTGATAATCTGCTTCACGTACCACCAAACGCAGTCCCTTCTGCTTTGCCAGCAAACCAAATTCATCAGCTAACTGAGACAATAACTCTTTTAATGACACGGTCTGAACATCGGGCGACAGTTTGCCATCGTCAAGTTTTGCAATTTCCAGCAAGGTAGAAATAAGCTCTTCCGATGCTTTTAACGAGTTGTCCAATTGGCCAATAATATGCTGTTGCTGCTGGGTATCTTTACTGCCAGCCAGTGCGGCCGTGAAGAGCCGTGCAGCATTGAGTGGTTGCAAAATGTCATGGCTGGCAAGCGCCAGAAAACGGGTTTTTGACGCATTGGCCACTTCTGCTTCAGCTTTAGCCTGCAGCAGCTGCTGCTCAGTTTCACGGCGCCTTTTTACCTCTGATAACAGCTCATGGTTTATCTCAGAAATGGTTTGGGTGCGCTCGTGCACTCTGTCTTCTAAGTGCTGTTTGGCTTCAGCTAATCCCTGCACGGCACGGACATGGTCTGAAATATCAGTAAAACTGGTAACAAAGCCGCCGCCCGGGATCGGGTTGCCACGCATTTCAATAACCTTGCCATCAGGCCTTACCCGTTGAAATACATGAGCAGTACCATTTTGCATATGGCCGATACGTTTTTCGACATGCTCATCGGCGCTGCCAGGCCCGCATAAACCACGCTCAGCGTTGAAGCGGACAATATCAGCTATTGGCCGCCCTACCCGCACCATCGCTTCCGGGTAGTCAAACATCTCCAGGTAGGCGCGGTTCCAGGCAACCAGTTTTAACTCTCTGTCGACTACACTGACCCCCTGGCTTAAATGTTCAAGCGTAGAAAACAGAATTTTGCGCGAAAACTGAATGGCCTGAGTGGTATCGTCAAACAGTGTCACTACATCTTCGAAGCCAAGCTGACGCCCTTCCAGCACCGCATTGACCATGGCCGAAGCAGAAGAAGCGCCAATCACGCCAGCCAACTCACGCTCTACATGCTCCACCAAACCAATACTGGGTAAATCATCCAGCTGCAGACCAACTTGCTGCCGTTTACCATATTCCTGCAAACATTCGCTGGCGCGGTTAGCGCCGACAAAACGCTCTAACAGTATTTTCAAATCAGTATTACGGATACGAATACGCCGTGCTGGCGTGTCCTGATGATTGACAGGTAAATTAGGTTTAACAAAAGCAACGGCCTGCAGGCGGTCCTGCAAGCTGACCTGCGTCAGCAAAGAGCCAAAAATATAGAACAGCAGATTAAAACCTAACGAAAAAATCACGCCGTGGCTTAAGCTATCAAGTTCTGCACCAAATAACGCTGTTGGTACCAAAATCTGCCAGCCAAACAGCCCGGTTTGCATAATGTCACTGTTAATGGCGCCGGTGCTGACCAGCTGCGGTAACATCAGCGTATAAAACCACAGCACAAAACCAGTGCTCATCCCCAGATAAACGCCCCAGGCATTGCCACGGCGCCAGTACAAGCCACCAACTACCGCAGGTGCCAGTTGAATAATCAGCGCAAAAGCCAGCAAACCGGTTTCTGCCAGCTCATAATTGCGGGCAAAACCCCGGTAGTATAAGTAAGACAGCGCCATAACCAGAATGACCATGCTACGGCGCACCAGCAAAATAAGCAGGCTGTAATCATGTGGCAACCCCTGGCGTTTACTGCTTCTAAGCAAGCTTGGCATCACCACGTCATTACTTATCATTGTCGACAGTGCCAAAGTGGCAATAATAATCATGGACGTTGCGGCAGAGAAGCCACCAATAAACACCAGTACACTTAACGTATTCCAACCCGACTGGGCCGGGATAAGCAGGACAAAGCTATCGGCAGAGTTAAGCGCCTGTGGAAACAGCTGCATACCGCCAATGGCTATGGGGATCACCACTACCGTGACCAGAAACAAATACAGTGAAAACCAACGCCTTGCATGACGCAGATGATGGTGCGAGACATTCTCGACGAAAGCAACATGGAATTGGCGCGGCAGCAGAAATACAGCAACCATTGCCAATACGGTTTTGGTAATAAACTCCAGTATGCCAAAATCACTGTTCTGCTGCTGCGCCATGGCATGCTGGGCAAAACGCTGAAAAACGTCTGAGCTTTCGCCCAGCACAAACACATAAACTGCCAGGCCAAGTGTCATTAGCGCGAAGAGTTTAACTACCGACTCAAACGCAATAGCAACCATCACACCGCGGCTTTGCTCAGTAAGATGCAGCTTGCGCGTACCGAACAAAATTGCAAAGAATGCCATTGCCACGGCACTTAAAAAGGCGCTGTCTTGCCACCAGTTAGACGTTTCATCACTGAAGTCACCCCCTAACAACACTTGATAAGAACTGGATACCGCCTTTAACTGTAAAGCTATATAAGGCACTACCACCACCAAACATACTAAGGAAGCCAGCAACGCAATGTTTTTACGTTTGCCATAACGTGACGAGATAAAGTCAGCTACTGAGGTTACGTTTTGCTTTTTAGCGACATACAGCAATTTGAATAAAAATGGCTGGGCAAAGATAAACAGTAATGCCGGACCAAGATAGATAGGTATATAGTCCCACCCCTGGGTCACTGCAGTACCAACCGCACCGTAGTAGGTCCAGGATGTGCAGTAAACTGCCAGCGCCAGGCTGTAGATCAGCCCCCCATACTTTCGTATTAGTTTGTCATCGGCGTGCCTTTCACCCCAGTTGGCAATAAGAAACAAACCACCGACGTACAACAATGCCAATAAGGCAACTACCCAAGCGGCCACTGCGCTCTCCCGTTGTTATTATCTGGCTTACTTTTGGCCTAAGGCTAAGCGCAAGTCAATTATCCTGCCACCAGCTTCGACTAAAGTCGGGCTTTCACTTGTGTTAACTACTGCTAGATTAACTTTGCGAGATAAAAATAACAAAGGAAAGGAGTGTAATTATGACAGAGCACGATCGCAACGCGGCGGCTTACTGGTCAGCGAATCTTCGCCTGATCGTTGGCAGCCTCATCGTTTGGGCACTGGTATCTTATGGTGGGGGGATTTTACTGCGTCCTCTGCTATCGGGGATCAGTGTAGGCGGCACAGACCTTGGCTTCTGGTTCGCTCAACAGGGGTCCATTTTAACCTTTATCGCGTTAATCTTCTTCTATGCCTGGAGAATGAACAAACTCGATAAAGAATTTGACCTGCACGAGGAGTAAGCCCGTCATGAGTCAATTTGCAATTAATCTTATCTTCGTTGGCGGCTCGTTCGCGCTCTATATTGCTATTGCAATCTGGGCGCGCGCCGGGTCAACCAAAGAGTTTTATGTTGCCGGTGGTGGTGTAAACCCGGTAATGAACGGTATGGCTACCGCGGCTGACTGGATGTCTGCTGCGTCTTTTATTTCGATGGCGGGTTTAATTGCCGCCGGTGGTTATGCTAACTCAACCTACCTGATGGGCTGGACCGGCGGTTACGTGTTGCTTGCGATGTTACTGGCACCGTACCTGCGCAAATTTGGTAAATTTACGGTACCAGAGTTTATCGGAGACCGTTTTTACAGCAAAAATGCGCGCTTTGTTGCCGTTGCTTGTCTTATCATCGCCTCGGTTACTTATGTAATCGGCCAGATGACAGGTGCTGGTGTGGCTTTCTCCCGCTTTTTGGAAGTAGAAAGTGATACCGGGCTTATCATTGCAGGTGTTGTAGTCTTCCTGTATGCGGTAATGGGTGGTATGAAAGGTATTACCTATACTCAGGTCGCACAATACGTGGTACTGATTATTGCGTATACCATTCCTGCCGTATTTATTTCACTGCAGTTAACAGGTAACTTCCTGCCGCCACTGGGTCTGTTCTCAGACCACGTCGAATCCGGCATGCCGTTATTGCAGAAACTGGATATGATTGTCCGTGATCTGGGCTTTGTTGATTACACCGCCGATGTATCCAATAAACTGAATATGGTGCTGTTTACCCTGTCATTGATGATTGGTACTGCGGGTCTACCACACGTTATTATCCGCTTCTTTACCGTACCTAAGGTATCAGACGCGCGCTGGTCAGCCGGCTGGGCACTGGTCTTTATTGCGCTGTTGTATTTAACTGCACCTGCCGTTGCATCTATGGCACGGTTAAACCTGTTAACCACTATTTATCCAGCTGGCGAAACAGCCGATGCCATTGAGTATGCACAGCGCCCGGATTGGATTAAAAACTGGGAACAAACCGGCTTAATTATGTTTGAAGATAAAAACAATGATGGTCGGATTCAGCTGTATAACGACAAATCAGATAGCTTCAAACAAGTTGCACAAGAGCGTGGCTGGAATGGCAATGAGCTGACAGTAAACAACGATATTCTGGTACTGGCTAACCCTGAGATAGCTAATTTGCCAGGTTGGGTTATCGGTTTGATTGCAGCAGGTGGTTTAGCTGCCGCGTTATCAACAGCAGCAGGTTTATTGCTGGCGATATCTTCTGCGGTGAGCCATGACCTTATCAAAGGGTCAATTAATCCAGATATCAGTGAAAAAGGCGAACTGCTCGCTGCCCGTATATCTATGGCAGTTGCGATAGTCGTTGCCACCTGGCTGGGGATGAACCCACCCGGATTTGCTGCCCAGGTAGTAGCACTGGCGTTTGGTATCGCCGCAGCGTCAATTTTCCCGGCGCTGATGATGGGGATCTTCTCAAAACGGGTAAATAACAAAGGGGCTATTGCCGGTATGCTGGCAGGTTTATTATCTACTGTTATTTATATCTTCCTGTTCCTGGGCTGGTTCTTTATTCCAGGTACTAACACCTTTGAAAACGTGCAAGCAAACTGGCTATTTGGGATTTCTCCACTGTCATTTGGCGCCATAGGTGCAGTAATTAACTTTATTGTTGCCTTCGCGGTATCATCTGCCACTGAAGCCCCTCCTGCCCATATCCAGAATCTGGTTGAGAGTGTGCGTTATCCTAAAGGTGCTGGCGCTGCAACAGGCCACTAGTAACCTGAGATAAATTGCTTTATAAACAAAGCAATATGACAACAACAAAACGGGCTTTCCTGGTGAAAGCCCGTCCTTTTCAGGAAGACATTATGTTTTGGGAATTTGTAGCGACGGTATTTGCCGGACTGGGTGCCGCTGGCATCGCCCTGCTGTTACGTAAAGTCAGCCGGCAACGCGCGCCACGCTGGATCATCCCGGTATTTGCCGGTGCTGCGATGCTGGCATTTCAAGTGCATAGTGAATATAGCTGGTACCCGTATCAGGCTTCGCGACTACCTTCTGGTGTGGTGGTAGTGAAGACAGTAGAACAGCAGGCTGTATGGCGTCCCTGGAGTTATTTATACCCGCAAACATTAAGGTTTATTGCTGCAGATGTTGCTAATGCATCGGTTAATACACAAAACGCAGAACTAAAACTTGTCGATTTGTATTTCTTTGAACGCAGAGCCACTGCCAGACGCGTTCCTGTCGTGCTGCACTGCGGGCAGTTTGCCCGGGCTGACTTTAGCGAACAGCTACAGATCCCGCAAGCTGGTGCCAAACTAAGTGAGCAATGGCAGATGCTTAATAAAGATGACGCCCTGATCAGCGCAGTGTGTGCCAGTTAACACCTAAACCTGTTCGGCTTACCCGGAGCTAAGATGGAAGTCGCTGACGTTACTCAATTTCTGGCGCAGACTACACCGTTTGACCAGCTTAACAGCATGGAACTGGCGCAGCTGTCTGCTCATATCAAAGTATGTTACTGCCAGGCCCGGGAAAAAGTGTCAGTGCAGCCAGAACGTTTGATGATTATCCGTACCGGTATTTTTTCACTTTATAGCGATCAGCAACAGCTCCTGACCAAATTACAGTCAGGTGATTTTTATGGCTACCAACAGTTATTAACCGGCCTTACTGACAATGACACCCTGGTTTGTGATGAAGATGCTTTGCTGTATTACCTTAACGCTGAGGCTTTTCACCGCTGCCGCTACCAATATAAAAATATTGATATTTTCTTCCAACGTTTATTCAGCCGCCGCCTGCACCAGTATCAAGAACGCCAGCAAGGCCGTTTCACGTTAAAAATTAGTGATATAGTACAACAGCGTAAAGTTACCATCCGACCGGAACAAACAGTACAGGATGCCGCCCGGCAGATGTCAGATAGCCGCGTATCTTCATTGCTGGTAGAAGAGCAAGACAAACTGGTCGGCATTGTCACTGATAGAGATTTACGCCACCGGGTCCTTGCTCATGCCTTGACGGCCAGCACTCAAGTCGGCCAGATCATGACGCGCCAACCTCACGTAATTGATCGCCATGCCTTTTTATACGAAGCCGTACAGCAAATGAGCCAGTACAACATCCATCACTTGCCGGTAATGGAGCAAGGCGTCTGTTACGGCATGTTGAGTGCTACCGATATTATGCGGAGCCAGCAGGATCATCCGGTGTATCTGATTGGCGAAATACACCGCCAAGCGTCAATTGACGGCCTGGAGCGCTGCAGTCAGCAACTGCCGGCTTTAGCCATCACCTTGCATAAACAACAGGTACCTGCACATGAAGCCGGCCATGTCATTACCACTATTACCGATGCCCTTACGCAGCGTCTTATCTATCTGGCGCAGCAGCAACTGGGCGAAGCCCCATGTGTATTCAGCTGGCTGGCATTTGGCTCTCAGGCCCGAATGGACCAGAGCTTAAACGCTGATCAGGACAATGCTTTGCTGCTGGAGAAAGAGCCAAGCGGCGCAGTGGCAGATTACTTCTGTGCATTGGCAGATTTTGTCTGCCAGGGTTTAGCCCGCTGCGGTATCCCGCTGTGTCCGGGCAATATTATGGCAACCAACCCTGAGTTACGGCTGAGTTTGAAAGGTTGGTCCGGCCGTTTTGCACGCTGGATTGCGACCCCCACACCGGAAGCATTGCTCAAAGCCAGTATATTTTTTGATCTCAGAGTCATTGATGGCAGCAAAGGGCTTTTCAATGCCCTGCAACAGGATATCTTGCAACGTACATCAGAAGCGCCACTATTCTTGTATCATCTGGCACAGGCTGCACTGCAACGCACGGCCCCACTGGGGTTATTCAAGAATTTTATTCTGGAGCAGGACGGTAAACATAAGAAAGGTCTTGATTTGAAGAAACGTGGCATCAGTTTACTGACCGATCTTGCCAGAGTATATGCACTATCTGCAGGTATTAATGATGTTAATACCCGCAGGCGTTTACAACAGCTGGCAACACAAGGTGTCATTGACAGCAAAGACAGTCAGAATATTATCGATGCATTTGATCTGTTAGCCCAGTTGCGTTGGGAAAAACATTTGCAGGATCTGCAGCAAGGTCATGATGTGACGAACCTGCTCGACCCTATGGATGTCTCCGGCCTGGCACGGCACCAGTTAAAAGATGGCTTTGCCGTTATCAATGAAGCGCAAAGCCGTCTCAAACATCGTTTTTGCCGGGATATGTAATGATTTTCAATTGGTTATTGCGTAAACGTACGACATTAAGCGAAATTGTTACCCGGTTTAGCAGAACAGCTTTCCCCGCCTCTTCTACTCCGGTTCAACAGACAGACTTTTTAGCGCTGGATTTAGAGCTTACCGGCCTTAACCCACGCAAAGACCATATAGTCAGTATTGGTTGGGTACCGGTAAAAGCAGAAGAAATTGTGCTATCTGAGGCCCGGCACTACCTGATCTGCAGCCCCGTCAGTGTCGGACAAAGCGCGGTTTACCACGGTTTGCATGATCATCAACTGGCAAACGGTAAAGAGCTATCTCAGGTACTGACGGAGTTACTGACCGACTATGCCGGATTTGTATTTGTCGCCCATCACAGTCAGTTAGACGAGCAATTTCTTCGTATCGCTTGCGAACGTTGTTTCGGGAAAGCACCGCGTTTTAAGTTCATCGATACCATGAAAATGGAATGGCAGCGGTTGTTGCGCCAAGGAAAAGTAGTAAAACATGATG
The DNA here is from genome assembly GCF_020531985.1 of Rheinheimera aquimaris. Taxonomy (GTDB): domain Bacteria; phylum Pseudomonadota; class Gammaproteobacteria; order Enterobacterales; family Alteromonadaceae; genus Alishewanella; species Alishewanella aquimaris. Next base: position 424,185 of record NZ_JAJAVQ010000001.1, read on the forward strand.
CGCTGAAATTACCCAGCTGCCTTAAACGGCATAATTTACCGGAAATGACAAATCATCATGCATTAGAAGATGCTTACAGCTGTGCATTATTGCTGTTAAGCCAATTGAAACTTGGCGGCAACAAAATGACGTTAAGTGATTTGTATTTGCTATCACGCTAAGTCATGCCTCACCCAAGTAACAACTTAATACTCACAGGCGCCATACCGCTGTAAAGTCGCCGACGCCAGCTGCCCCAATTCAGACTGCAGTGATTCAGATAAAGAGAGCGTTGGCAAATATGGTAACTCGTCGGCGTTTTCACCACTGATAATCTGGTAAAACAGCAATGCTGTCAGTAATGTTCCTGCAAGGGACGCATGGTTGCCATCGGAATACAAAGCTACTTGTGGCAAAGTCACTCGAGCATTGTCCCAGGCGGGCCCTAGCGGCGCGACACAAGCTGGCTCTTGCTCTGCAATACCAAGATGCAGTGCATATACCCGGCTTCCTTCGTCTGCATTCCCCTGTCTTGGATGTTCAGGAAACAAAATCGGTGTCGCATGGTAGGTTTTACTAAGAGCAGCCCAGTATTCAGTTGCCTCTGTCGGGTAAGAATACTGCCCTGAGGTTGAGTACTTCTGCCCTTGCAGAATAATGTAATTCCAATTTACAGACTGTATTGTGTTAACAGTCGTACTATCACTCAAACGCTCGTCAAGATAACTGCCGCCGGGCGCCACCTGCACCCTCATCGCTTTATTGCTACCTGTCTGCAGTAACATTTTCAACATCCCGGACAAGTTGTTTGCTCTGACATGACTGTTACCAACTAGCAGCACATTGTAACTGTCAGCATACCGGTTATCCGGGATCGCTAACTGAGGCTCTGCGGTTGGCAAAGAAACCACAGGTGCAGTGATGATATCCGTTTGTTTATCCGACGAATTACCGCCGCCGCAAGCCGTCATGGTAAAACATATAAACCCAAAGGTTACGCGTTTAAGATAGATGAACATAGCCAATATCTGCTAGATCCGCTCAAGCTGTTTGCTATTAATTGCAACCACCTTGCCGGCTTTGAGCGTAAGAGACACCAGGTATTCACCACCAATATCGGCTTGCAGACGATAAGACCAGGTTTCTATTGTTTCACCTTTGACCGGCTCACCAGTATCAACACCTAACGTATCTACATCTTTTGAAACAGGCTCTCCCGCCAGAGCAATGACATCAATACGTTTCATGCCACAGCGTAGTAACTTACCATCATCCAGCCGGAAACCACATGTCGTAGCCTGAATTGAAAATGTCAAAGCTGCCACTGTCATCAAAAACCATTTCATCGTAATACTTCCTGTACCTAAAGAGCACTGAGTATAATGATATGGCACTCAATAAAACAACATACACAAACTATATTTTCAATTAATTTACATTACAAGGGCGGCGTCATCTTGCCAGAGATTTCTGCATATACATTGCATTCTGGCCGCTATAACTGGCCAGTGCCTTTGCCGCTTCAGGGGAGCTGAGGTTAACGACAACAAAACCGTGCTTTTGCCAATAAGGTACCGAACCCTGCACGGCTACCAATGCCAGCCGGCTAAACCCCAACGCCACTGCATGTTGCTCAGCATAACCTAATAAACGGGAAGCCAAGCCAAGGCTTCTGGCATTCTGGCCTACGGCCATATCATGCAAATACAGCAGTTCAGCTTCTGTGTAACGCGGGAACTCGCTACCAAGCGCAGCAACCTGCTTATCGCGTGACGGGTAACTGAACAGGTATGCCAGTACCTCTTTGCTGTGATTTTCTGCCAACCAACAACTGTCAGGCTGTGACGCTAACCGTCTTTGAATAAGGCTTGCATCTTCAAACAACTCATCGTCGTAGCAGCTATCCTGAATTGCTACCACAGCGCTGAGATCCTTCTTGTTGATCAAACGAATATTTATCGACATCACTTACACTTACTTTATTTACGCTATCAAACAGCTAGCCAGATACAGGCTTAATAATCCGGCAAGGGTTGCCACCCGCCACAACACCTGCGGGTATATCTTTCGTCACCACGCTACCTGCAGCAATAACACTACCTTTGCCTATAGTGATACCTGGTAACAGTACAGCGCCACCACCTATCCAAACATCATCTGCTATTGTGATTGGCTTTGCCTGCTCAACTAAGCTATTACGCGCTTTAGCCTCTAGCGGGTGATTCACAGTGTAAATTTGCACTGCTGGCCCAAAGAACACATTGTTGCCGATGAATACCGGCGCAACATCCAATACCACGCAGTTAAAGTTAAAAAACACCTTGCTACCTGTTTTTATGTTGTAGCCATAATCGCAGTAAAATGGCGGCTCAACATAGAAATGCTTACCGGTGTTGGGTAACCATTGCTGCAACAGCGCCCTGCGCTGTGCTTCGTCATCTGGCAGGCTTTGGTTAAACTGGTGCTGCAACCTGCGCGCCGCCAGACGCTCAGCGCTGAGCTCTTGATCCAGCGGGTTATACCACTGGCCGGAGAGCATTTTTTCTTTTTCTGTTGGCATTGTAATATCTTCTGTTAGCCTGATAGCGGTATCAAAACAATATGATATCAAGAAACTTAATGCTTCGACTCTTTCTCTAACATAAGTTCCGGCTTAAAATCAGGCCAATACTGCCGCATAACATCCGCTACATCAGAAAAAGGCAGCTCCTCTGCCTTTAGTACCCGGCCATATTTACGGGCACTGGTATCAAGCTTGTTACCTTGTAAATCGGTTGAACCGTATTCCCGCCACCCCTGAGTTGTACCAGCCTGGACGGGGTTGGGTAACGGCTCATGATTAAGTGGCCCAGCCCAGCCCTGCGCGGCAATATGATTGTCAAACTGGTTATTAATCATCAATACATTGTCAATGTAGACGGGCCGGCCGGCACTTCGGGCAATAAAGGTACTGCCGGGCCGGATCCGGTTGCCCGTAGGCCCCGGGTAGCTGGTAAAACGGTTATTGATAAATATAAAGCCTGGCGCATCCTCACTAACAGTACGAGCCTGCAGGATGTAGCTGCCTTCGGCATACTCTGACTTTGGATCTTTTACTGAGTTACCCAACGAGCGGATCTCGTTCTGCTCAAACAGGCTAAGATAATTTTGTCCCCAGATAAAATCCACGTTTCCGGCAATCAGACTGCGGTAAAAGTAAGATGTGCCTTTTAGCATCAGCGTATCCTGTTCGCTGGTAAAGTGGCTATTAACCACCAGCAGTTTACCTGTACTGTTAAAATACAGGCTTTCGGCCTGGTTGCGCACGCCTTCCCGCCGTTGGTGCAAATTGGTAATGCTCAGCTTTTTCAGCACCAGCAGACCAACATCTTCAACCATAAAAAGGCTACGCCCACCACCGCTATGTCCGGCAAGTTTGCCATAGCCCAGCCCTAAACCACTGTTTAACGACTCATAATTGGTAAACGTGATTTGCGACTCATCTGCACCTTCGCCTTCGATGTTAAGCTGCTCGACACCATACAGATATAACGGCTCCTGATACACACCGGCAGCAATTTTTACACTCTGCACTTTGGTGCCAACCTGATCCATGACAAAATTCAGTGCGCCTTGAATGCTAAGGAAGTCACCACTGCCATCTTTTGCCACCCATATCTCTGGTTTTGCTTCAGGAAGCGGCTTTATCCGAAAGCGCCACCCTGCATCGTGGCCGATACCATTAAAGGTTTTTGTATCACGGGTAAACTGCAGCAAGCCGGCTGATACCTGAACCTGATAGGTTTTACCGGCTTCGAGCTTACCGCTGTGCGGTTTTATTAGCAGGGTTTTACCATCCTGCCAAATCATCGGACGACGGATAGAACGGTATTTATTGGCGCTGCTACTGCCAAACGCATCCATCTCTATACCGGCTTTGATTTCATCGACCAGTGTCTTTGTACCACCTGCTTGCAGCTGGTACAGCCGAACAGCACCATGTTCACTAAGGCTGAAATCCTGCGCGAGTGTAAGCCGAAGCAGCGTATCGGCACTTACGCTGCTCTCAGGAGTCGGCCACAGTGCAGCAATCTGGGAGCTGTCGGTTTTAGCAGGAAATGCCAACGCGGGCAGCACCTGTATATTGAGCTGCTTAAAGCGATGCGGCTGATGTTTGCTTTGTAATAACACTGCACCCTGCCCAGGCTGCAGATACTGCAGGGTAAATTGCTGCACACCTTGTTGCAGAGTAAATAACTCAGGTGTCAGATTAATTACTTCAATATCTGCAGCATCGCCAGCATCTACCTGCCAGGGAATAACGCTGCTCTCTTCGTACTGGTAGCCGGTCAACAGCTGATTCTCCAGCTGGTGCAGGTTGATATTCAGCTCAGCCGGTTTAGCGTGCCCCACCGCCAGGTAGTCCAATTCAAATGAACGGTTATAACTCCACACCCCTGCCGGTATTAACACAGTGCCGGCCGGAATAACAGCAGATGCAACTTCCTGCCCGTTCAGATAAAGTGATAATGCATCGCCGCGGCGCTGTATCCGCAGCAAATACCATTGACCATCGATATCGTCCTGCGCGCCCAGCACTAAAGGCATCGCGAGATCTGAAAGCACCTGAACTTGGCTTGCCTGCGTTTGCGAACCAGGCAAAATGGCCAGCTCAAGCTTTGATGTGAATACACTGCTGCCCACCTTAAAGCCAGCAGCAAAGTAGCGTTCTGACTGCTGATCTTTTAACGTCAGATACAGCGTTTCACGATCGGTTGTGCTGTTGGCGTATGGCCGTATAAGGGCTTCATAATAAAAATCATCCGTACTGAAGCCGTTTAACTGCTTGGAGTCTATCGTGAACAGATGACCACCGGTGCGCGCCGCTTTATAACCTAGTGTCTGGCGCTCAGGGTTCAATACTAAACGGCCATTGGCCATGCCCGGCGCAGCATTCTTTGCAGCCAGAAAATTCAGGCCCTGTGCATTGTGTTCAAATGACTGGCAAAACATCGCTTTGGGGTTGTCCGCACACTGATAGCGGGGAAAATAATGCGCTAATGCTGACGTTGCTGCAGAGGCAGGCAGCTGCGCGCCAAGTGCGCCTAATATAAGCCAGCTCAACGCGGCGCGGCCAATGATGTGTTGTAAAAAAGACTGTTGAAATACCATGAGTTCCCCAGTGTATAGCAATATTTAAAAAGCGTTGCAGGCGAAAATAAAGAGAACCACCCAGGTGTTTTTGTTATCGTTAGCGGTGTCAACAGCATCTGTTTTACAGCATATAACCCGCCATATGCTACCGGTGGCATATGGTTATAAACGATATCAATCCTATAATCAACGCTAAGTTAGGATTGCCTGGGATCTGTTGTAAATAAGTACAATAGTATCAAACGTCCCTGGCTGCTTAACTTGCGCACAGTGAACAAAGTGAAAATTACTCGCAACTAACGTAAGTGAGTCAAAACCAATAAAAAAGGCGCCTCAGCGCCTTTTCTCAATGCAACCAATATTACTTGGCGCGGCTACGGTACTCGTCGGTACGGGTATCGATTTCGATCTTGTCGCCTTCTTCAACGAAAGCTGGAACCATCAGCTCAAAACCAGTTTCGATTTTCGCTGGTTTCATCACTTTACCTGAGGTATCGCCTCGGGCAGCCGGTTCAGTATACGTTACCGTGCGAACAACGATAGTCGGCAGGTCAACAGAGATTGGACGCTCGCCGTAGAACACTACTGAACATTCCATACCGTCTACTAAGTACTTTAACGCACCTTCCATAGACTCAGCTTCGATTTCATACTGGTTATACTCCTGATCCATAAAGACATACATTGGATCAGCAAAGTAAGAATAAGTTACTTCTTTAGTTTCCAGCATTACCTGTTCGAACTTGTCGTCAGCGCGGTACACGGTTTCCATGCCCTGGCCGTTCAGCAGGTTTTTCATTTTCATTTTTACAACGGCCGCGTTACGGCCAGATTTGTTAAATTCTGCCTTCAGGATAACCATTGCGTCGTTGCCAACCATAATCACCTGGCCAGCACGCACTTCTTGAGCTGTCTTCATCATGACTGAAATATCTTCTCGTTTAGGAAAAATTGCGTCGCATTATAAATTTTTTTTCAACAAAGTGCACGAGGTTGCTGGCAAGATCTCCGTTTGCCGTCAACGCTACGCGCCAAAGGCGGTTATATTCGGCGATTTGCACCAGATTTGCACTAAATTTCTGCCAGCTTTTATCTAACAGACCATCGGTATTCCATTGTAACCAAAACTGCTGAACCGCTTCACACGTATCGACTGGCATCTGTGCGCAGTATCGCAACATAAAAGCGTTGAGCTTTTCCAGATGGGCTTGCTGCTGTTGGCGATAGATCTGCCATATAAAAGGTTTACCGGCCCAGTGAGCCCGGATAATGGAGTCTTCGCCACGAACAAAATTTATGTCACAAGCCCAGAGCAACTTGTCGTAATCGTCCTGTGGCATAAACGGTAGTATTTTTATCGTCAATGCATCAATGACCAGCTCGCGGCTGATGCTAAGCTGCGGGTAAAGCCCGCTTAGCTGGGTTGCTAATGCCCCCTCCGGCACCAGACACAATATAGTCTGCCCAGATTGCCGCCAGCAATTAACTAAGGTACTGAGTTGTGGGTGGTCATAGGCAAAAAGTGAAATTTTCTGCGCATAATAGCTGGGATCTTTGATATCAAGCTGCTGCCAGAACTGCTGTTGAGCAACAGTATCAGCAGAGAAACTTTGTGCATGCTGCTGCAGTGCAGTTTCTTGCAACAAACCGCCGGTTGCAGCGGTAAATCCCGGAAAAAAAAAGTATTTATCAAGCGGTAAGTGTGGTTGTGGCGATGGCAGACCATGACATCCCTCCACCCAGTCTTCAGCTGACAGATATTCCAGGTTCAACCATAAAGGTTTCACATCATGCTTTGCCATTTGCTGTTGGTACGGCATAGGAATACTGCAGGCCAGTGCTTCAATAACAACATCAGCAACGCTATATTCTGCCCAGCTCGTACGTGCTGACCAAAGCATAATGTTAACCCCTGCGACTGTTTGTTGCATTTCATCGACGTTGATCTGCGGGCAAATGCGCTGAAAGCTGGCTAAATCATCCACCCACAAACGCACATTTACGCCGTGCTCGCTGGCTAGCTGCCGGCTTAAACGCCAGCAAATACCAATATCACCAAAGTTATCGATAACAGCACAGAAAATATCCCAGCGGGATGACGATACAGACATAAAAGCGAGGTTCAGCCGAAAAATAAGGCGGCTATTATACCTTTTAACGCACGAAGGCCAAGATAGGCTGTCGCCAGTAGCATCAGCGTCACCAAAAGCGCCAGTAGGTAGTAAATTCCATACTGCAACCTCAGCTTCAATTTTTCGGCAAAGCCTGTTGCCACCTCTACACTTGGCAACTGCCGGCTAAACAGCGTAGCCCATAACCACAGTAGCAGGCAGGTAACGGCCAGCAACACAACACTTAGCTGCCACTGCTCTGCTACTGCCACTGGTGCAGCAAATAGCATCCAGCCGAAACTAAGTGTGGCGGCGACAAATATGATTAAAATAAGTGTTCTGAGCGGATAAAGCCGGTAAGCCCAGCGCTGATAAAACCTCAGCATTAGCCTTGCTCCAGAGCAGTCAACGCTGGCGGGTACAACGCCAGAATACCGCTGTTACCGTGCATGTCACCTATCAACCAGATTTGCTCAAACGGATGCTGTGCCGGCATATGCAGTTGCTGATAGTGGCTTAAAATATCGCGCCTGGTCCACAATGGGTTTGCATTGCGGATCACCAGCCAGACACGGTCTGTGTTATAGGTTTTCTCAGCTTTATTGCTGATAAGACGGTTTAGCGCTGTCAACAAACGGTGCTGCGGCGGTGTACGCAGTAATGACAGTAGTTCCTTATGAGTATTGTCCGTGAGCGCGCGGCCGAGAATATGCATTGCCTCTACTTCACTGCCATACAAATGTGCAATTTCGAGATCCAGCTTCTGCTCATCGTAGTAACATGACACATCAGGCCTGGCTGGCTCGTTGTGCCAGATATGCCGCATACTGATCCCGAAACGCTTTTCATACAACCGCATAAATAAACGGGCTGCTTCATGTTCCAGCGCTATTTTTTCTTCACTTGCGTTCATTATCACTGGCAAGCTGTTGTTTCAGCTGCTCATAGCCACCTTTGTTGGTAAGATTAGTGTACCCCTGCTGCTGTAATATCTCTAACGCCAAACCCGCCCGCCGGCCGCTTTTGCAGTAAAGCGCTATAGGCGCACTTTTATCCAGTTGCAGCTCGTTAATTGCCGCAGCAATTTCTGTATGCGGGATATTTATCGCGCCAGGCAAATGTCCGCTGGCAAATTCTTCCTGACTGCGTACATCCAGCCAGACGGTGTCTGAAGTTATTTCCTGTGCATTGCTATAGCAACACAACAACAATAACACACTAACAAAAAAGGCTTTCATTACTACCTCCGCTACTGACTGTCACCGCCCGCCATAAAATAAAACTGCCATACTTCCATCAGCACAGGCACTATCGACAGCACCAGTATAATGGCCATGGTGATATTAAAAATACGCTGAAACAGCGGCTGGGTCAGGATCTTACGCAGCGCCGAGCCGCATACCAGCCACAAACCGACACAGGGAAATGCCACCAGCAGAAAAGCAGCGCTAATCACACTGACTTCAATCCAGTAGATACCACCTACGCTGGTAAATGCTGCCACCGCACCGCTGGCCATTACCCAGGCTTTGCCATTTACCCACTGAAATAAAGCGGCTTGTATAAAGCTGAACGGTTTGCTTTTACCTTGAGCTATCGACTTGGGTTCAGCGACAGCAATATGCCACGCCAACCAGATAAGATAGGTAATCCCCAACACTTTGATAAGTTGATGTAAATTCGGGTAACGTTCAAATACGACGCCAAAGCCAAGTCCAACCAACAACACCATTAACGGAAAACCGAGGCAGATCCCTGCCAAATGAGGCAGGCTGGCACGAATACCGTAATTCATGCCGGAAGACATAATCATAACGTTGTTAGGACCGGGCGTAATCGTGGTCGAAAATGCAAAAAACAGTACAGCTAAAAACAAATCCATATAAGTCCCACTGCAAAGTATCCGTTGTCTACTGCTGATGATACCAAAGCTGTGGCTCATTAACAGGCGTTTCTGCGGGTAACAATGGGTTATGAAGGCGAATCATATTGCGCTCTTTTAGCCTAAGTTCACTCAGATGAGCAGAAAAAAACTGCTGGAACAGTTGCTCAAAACTACCATCTGCGATCGTTTTTCTCAGGCCAGTTTCCAGATCTTTAGCCAATTTCTTATTCGCAGGGTTAACAAAAAAGTAGCTTGCGGTTGGGTAATAAATCACCCAGTTACTCTCAATGACTATGTTTCGCGCAGCAAAAACCAGCGCTTCTTCGGCAATTTCCAGGGCATTGCGTGGTACGGCATCTACCCGCCCTTTTTCCAGCATCGAAAACAAGTTGTCGTAGTGCGTCGCCCCTATGACCGAGAAGCCATTCAGCGTCAGTATTTTGCTGTCTATCCAGTCATGCCCCTGGGCATACAGCAGTTTTTTAATCTGAGCCGCACTGACATTGCGAGCAAATTTAGTTTGCTGATCTTGTTTTATCAACATCACGCGATAGCCACTCAGGCCCTTAAAGATTGGGATCCGGATCGGCAGCAAATCCAGCTCCCGCTCTACTGACGTCATGGTCCACAATATATCCAATTCAGATTGCTCTTTCAGAAACATCATACTGCGGGATTTAGACATACGCTCAGCCGAGCTTTGCAACTGATATTCACGCCCGGAATGAGCCAACGCCAGCTCCAGCAGAGCTAACGGATAGACCGAACGATAATCCTCTACATCAGCCACCGCAGGATAACGAACTATTTCAGCGTGGCACACTATACCAAACAGACAAAAAAACAGCCAAAGCAAGGGTTTCACTTTGCATCACCCTATATCTATGCCATGTTATAACCAGCAGTATCAGCCCGTATCGCTGAAAATGGTTGTGTAAATAGTGATATTTACTTTATAAAAGAAGTACGGCAAAAATAAAAACGATACAAACCCAAGAATACGGAGAATAACATGAATAAAATTATAGGCTTGGCAGTATTGGTGGCAGGGGCAATTTTATTATATTTTGGCTATACCGAGTATAATTCAACGGCGTCTCAGGTAACCGAAATGGTTACGGGTAACCCAACTGATAATTCTATCTGGTTTCTGGTCGGTGGTGCCGTTGCTGTTATTGTCGGCCTTGGCATTTTGCTAAAGAAATAACAGAGCTAAAAAGTAAAAAGGCCGCGTAGCGGCCTTTTATCTATTCTGCAGATCAGTTTACTCTTCTTCTTTACCCCAGCTATCACGTAAGCCTACTGTGCGGTTAAACACCAGCTTAGCTGCGGTAGAATCACGATTATCCGCACAGTAATAACCCTCACGTTCAAACTGATACGCCTGCTCCGCCTTGGCATCTTTTAATGAAGGTTCAACCAGACCATGCTTAACGACCAGCGATTGCGGGTTTACTACATTTAGAAAATCTTCTTCTGCCGCAGGGTTGGCCACGCTGAATAACCGGTCATACACACGAAACTCCGCAGGCACGGCATGAGTCGCTTCTACCCAATGAATAACACCGCGCACTTTGCGGCCATCAGCCGGGTTCTCTCCAAGAGTTTCCGGTAAATATGAACATTTCAGTTCAACAATATTGCCATCAGCGTCTTTTACCATTTCATCAGCATGGATAACGTAGGCATTGCGTAAACGCACATCGCCGCCTAGCACCAAACGCTTATATTTCTTGTTCGCCTCTTCACGAAAATCAGCACGGTCAATGTACACCACAGCGCCAAACGGCAGTTTACGGCTGCCCATGGAGTCATCTTTCGGGTGATTCGGCGATTCCACCCACTCAATACCGTCTGCCGGGTAATTGGTAATGGTCACTTTAAGTGGGTCAAGCACTGCCATGGCACGCGGCGCAGCTGAATCTAAGTCTTCGCGGATACAGGCTTCCAGCGCACTCATTTCAATGACATTATCTTGCTTGGTGACACCGATGCGCTTGGCAAACTCACGGATGGCAGCCGGTGTATAGCCTCGACGGCGTAAACCAGCAATAGTTGGCATACGTGGATCATCCCAGCCTGATACCACAGTTTTCTCGACCAGGGTTTGCAGCTTACGCTTGCTCATCACGGCATATTCCAGATTTAAGCGTGAAAACTCAATCTGTTGCGGGTGACTAGCGATAGTGATGTTATCCAGGATCCAGTCATACAACCGGCGGTTATCCTGAAACTCCAGCGTACACAGCGAATGAGTAATACCCTCCAGGGCATCAGAGATACAATGCGTAAAGTCATACATCGGATAGATGCACCACTTGTCACCCGTTTGATGGTGATGGGCAAATTTTACCCGGTAAATCACCGGATCACGCATACACATAAAGCTGGACGCCATATCAATTTTGGCACGCAGCGAGCATTCGCCCTCTTTAAAACCACCGGCGCGCATTTTCTCGAACAGCGCCAGGTTTTCTGCCGGGCTGGTATCACGTGTCGGGCTGGCCTTACCCGGCTGAGTAAGGTTGCCCCGGTATTCACGCATTTGTTCGTTATTAAGAAAACAAACGTAGGCCAGTCCTTTATTTATCAGCTCAACCGCGTAACCGTAGAGCTGTTCAAAATAGTCAGACGAATAACGTACAGCACCATCCCACTGAAATCCTAACCAGTTAACATCACGCTGAATTGACTCAACAAACTCGACGTTTTCTTTTTCCGGGTTAGTATCATCAAAGCGCAGATTACATTTGCCGTGATAATCCTGCGCGATACCAAAATTAAGACAGATAGACTTGGCGTGACCGATATGCAAATAGCCGTTTGGCTCGGGCGGAAACCGGGTTTGTACCGCATTATGTTTGCCTGATGCTAAATCAGTATCTATTATTTGCCGGATAAAATTGCTGGGGCGATGTTCTGCGTCCGCCATAAAATATGTTGTCCTTCTTCTCACTGGAACTTCATTCAGATGCGGCATTATAGCAGCAGAAACAAGGCTGACTACTGCCAGTTCCTCACAATTGAAAAGATTTTACTGCGCACTTATTCAGAATTCATACTTCAGCGCAAAACGAAAGGTGCGGTCTATGGTGTCGTTGTCCAGTGCAAATACCATAGCGGCTTCCCACTTCAACTGTTGTGTGGGGCTGAACTTGTATACCCCCATAAAACCGGGCCCGGCGCCCTTGTAATTTTCACCGGAATATATCTCGACTGAAGGCTGTAATGCGGGTAGAAACCGGTAGCGGTATTGCAGACGAAACTCGGTTTCGAGCTCTGACGGCACGTTCTGCCCCCATTCGTATACCAATAACGCATTTACGGTCAGACTGGTATGTTCAAACTCTTTTTCAACTAATAAACCCGTAGTGAACTCGTTGCTATCGGTCTGCTGGTAATGCTCAACTTCAAACAATAAGCCCCAATCCCAACTGTACTGTCCCTGCTCAGTTAACATCCAGCGCAGCTCCGCTTCATAACTAGCCAGTGTATAGTCTTCCGGCATAACACGTTCAGCCAGCAAGTACAGCGAGAATGCCATATTGTTGCCCAATGAGAAGCCATAGCCGAATTTTTGCGCCAGCGCATTATTATCAGGATGGTCAGTCTGTCGCTGATATAGGGCGCGGTATTCAAATTCACGCTCAAGCGGCTGCACATAAGGGTGATACACCTTATCAACAACCCTGCCATCTGCCAGTGCAACTGAACTGAACACTAACAACAGCAGCATGACACCCAGCTGCACTTGTTTCATAGCTTGCCTCTTCGCCATTGCCACAACATTAATATCAATATAAAACTCATCAACCAGCTACCCAGTTGAACCATATCGGGGGTTGCCTCATAGCCGAACCACGCCTGAAAAAACACCCCAACCTCAGTATGCTCACTAACCAAAGCACTGCTGTCCCACAACGCCTCACCTGATGGCAGCATATCTATCTGCCCAAGCAGTGTTACCGTTTCAATGCCTTGCCTGGCACCAATCAGTGCCAGCATCATGCCTAAAATAAACTGACTAACCCGCTGCAATTCAGCCAGTAGCTGGTACCATATAACGGCAATACTGGCTCCAATACCAACACCCAGCACAGCGCCAAGCCAGAAGCTTTCAGTGCTGTTGTCAGTACCAATATTTGTCAGACCATAAAGCAACAAATTGATACCGCACAGCAGTGCCTGAGCACACAGAGCTAATACAGAAGCACTGTTCATCCTACCTGCCAACAAAATAAACAGTGCAATCAGCGTCGATAAATGCGCTGAAATAAACAGCCATTCAAGGCCTGTACCATCGGCCAGCTGTGTAATATCACCCAGCCAGGGCGGCAACACTATCAGCATGACTGCGGTTAAAAACGTACTTTGCCACAGCCAGCGGCGGCTATGATGCTGCAAACGCAACAAGGTGGCCAATAGCAGCAATACCGGCAGTAATTCTCTGATATAGACCAAAACGGTGTTAATCAACATGCTCTACCTGCCGTTGTATCCACTCGTTTTCGGGTAAGACGATTAACGTACCTTTGGCACTATCAGGGTGAAAATCGCCAAAAAAGCCATATTCCCCAGCCTGAAGCGGCCCCAGATACAGCACGGCCTCTGACTGCCCAAGCACTACTTTTTCTCTGTTCAGCGCAAAGCTCTCAAATTCTTCCGGTGTAGCGTCCTGATTCAGCAAACGTATTTTAATTTTCTGGCCTTGCGGCACATAAAGGTGACTTGGAGAAAACAGATGGTCTTTTATCACCAGAACAAACTCCTGGCGGGAAAACACATTGCATGACATTAGGGCGCAACACAGTATAAAACTGCGATAAAGTAACGTCATAAAGGCAGCTCCACCCTCACGTTTAATCCACTGTCAAACTGAGACTTAGCCAGGTTTATGGTGCCGCTGTGCAACAACACTATGTCTTTTACTATTGCCAGCCCAAGGCCAGACCCCGGCACACCAGCCTGATGCCGGTCGCCGCCAATTCGGTAGAAACGGTTAAACACCTGTTCGTATTCATCCGGGTCTATACCCGGGCCAGAGTCTGACACGTCAAGGATTGCTGTTTTATCGCCACGGCTTAGTGTCAGTTTGATCTGCCCACCGTCCGGCGTATATTTAATTGCATTACCGAGTAAGTTTGATATGACTAAGCGCAGAGCAAAAGCATCAGCACTGATCTGCAAATGCTCCTCACCTTCAATACTGATGTTTTGCTGTTTTCGTTCCAGCTGGAGGTAGCAATCGGCCACAACCTCACGGCACAGGGCGGCTAAATCAAGCGGCTGCATTTTCGCCTGAAAGTTATCCGGATTAGTGCGGTTAAGTAGCATAATCTGCTCAATAAGCTGGCGCATTCTGTCTACACCGTCTCGTAACGCCTGCATGCTTTCATCAGTCTGCGACATTCCTTGCTGCTGCCACCGCGTTAACGCGTTGTGCAGCGTAATCTCAAGTACACTTAGCGGAGTTCTGAGCTCGTGAGCCACATCTGAGGCAAAGCGTTTTTCCCGTGCAAATGCCGCAGATAACCGTTCGAACAAATGATTGGTTGACAGCAGTACCGGTGCCAGCTCTTGCGGTACCTGCTCCAACGTAACCGGGGTCAGTTCATTCGCCTTACGTGATGTCAGCTCTTTAGAAAACGTGTTCAATGGCCGCAGCGCCCGGCTGACTACAAGCCAAATCAGCAACGCCTGTAACGGCAGGCTCAACACGACCGGATAAATAGAGGCTGTAACCACCTCATCAGCCAGCTGCAAACGCTGTTGCAAAGGTTGCGCCACCATAATATGCCAGTCGTTGCTGCTATTTTGCACAAACACCCGCCAACGTTTACCGGAAAAATTCTGCTCAGAAAACCCGTCCGGCGCACCGACAGCTTGTGCAGGTGCTTGCTCACTGCGATAAAGCATCTGCTGACCCTGCATTAGCTGCACTGCCATAGATTGCTCGAAACTAACACTATCCACCTGATATTGCTGCATAATAGCAGCGGCGACAAGTTGCAAGTCCTGATCAAAAAGCTCACGCGCCCTGTCGGCACTTAAACGGTAACTTTGCAGCGCCGCCAGAAAGCTGGTTAGCACCAGTATCGCAATCAGCACTGAAATGAGGTAACGACGGACGGATGTCATGGTCTGGCGATGCTGTAGCCTACACCACGAACAGTTCGGATGAAATCGCCGGGTAATTTCTTACGCAGGTTTGATATATGCACTTCCAGGGCATTGCTGGCAACTTCCTCCCCCCAACTATACAAGCTTGCTTCCAGTTGCTCACGGGTTTTTACTCTGCCTGCCGATTCCATCAGTTCTTTTAACAGCACGTATTCCCGACGTGATAACGACACTGAAATACCACCCGATTGTAACTGCATCGCTGTGGTATCAAGCTCAACCTCGCCGCAGCGAATTAGGTGGCTTGACGCTGTGCCAAGCCTGCGCTCAATCACCCGTAAACGGGCAAACAGCTCAGGTGCAGCGAAGGGTTTAACAAGGTAATCATCTGCCCCTAAATCAAGCCCCTTTATCCGCTCATCAATGCCATCACGCGCGGTAAGAATAAGCACGGGCATACGTTGCTGTTTCTGCCGTAACTGCTTTAATACTGACAGACCGTCAATGTCAGGCAAACCCAAGTCAAGAATAACCGCATCACAGTCACCGGAGCGGACAGCCGCCAAGGCCTGCTGGCCGGTACCAACAGAATTGACAGCAAACCCTTGCACACTCAGTGCTTGTTGCAAACCGTCCCTCAGTGCCACATCGTCTTCAACCAGCAATAATCGCATCTTTACTCTCTGAGGCTATTTTAGCTTTTTCATCAGCTTTCGCTCTAGTGCTGTAATTTCCTGTTGCCTGCCACTATCAGCCAGAGGTCGTTCAGGCCTGGCCGGAGCATGCTTAGCTATTTCAAGATAGCGCATTGCGGCTTTGTAGTCGCGCTCTTCTGTCAAAAATTCTGCATAAAAATAATTAGGATCAATACCTTGAGGATTAAGCTCCAACGCCTTATTCAACAACTGCCTGGCCTTTTTGTCACTACCAAAGCCAACCGGCCAGCCGGGCACTTTGTAATACAAAACCCCCAGACTGGTGTAAGCAGAACCCTGAAGGGCTGTATCGTCCAATTCAATAGCCCGTTCTAAGTCTGCTTTGGACTTCTCTGTAAGTGATAAAGCACCCAGACCACCTTTAGCCCCCGCGTAACTGGAGGTAATAATACCGCGCCAGATATACGCTTCAGCTTTATCGGTATTTGCCGCAACCACGGCATCCGCCTGAGTTAACAAATCGGCAAATGCCTGCTCGCGTTTATCTTCATCAAGCTGATAGTTTACCTCTGCCCAACGTTGCTGCAGCGGCTTAATATCGGTGAGCACATCCGCATAAACTCCTGGTATTGTGACAAAAGCAGCCAGAATGATCCCCGTTATTGTTTTCATATTAAACCCCCACACTGTTTTTTGCTGAAGTTGGTTTGAAATACTGCTTAATTCGCTGCAGCTTACTGCCAAGAGCCTTGTCAACAAGCCCGGGAAGCAACGCGTTTAAGCGAACAAATATATTTTCGGCGCTGCCGAGATAACGCCTTTTGCGACCGCTGATAAGCTGATCTATCAGGGCTTTGGCAACTTGCTCCGGTGAATCTACTCCTTGGCCTAAAGCCCGGTTCAAAGCGTCAACCTGCGGCGTGTTAATCGCGGTCCTGGTTGCACGCGGTGCCAGATACAACACTCGCACTTTACTATCGGCCAGCTCGCGCTGTAGTGCTTCGGTGTACCCCCGAAGACCAAACTTGCTGGCACAATAACCGCTAAAGCCGGCGTATCCAATGCTGCCAAAAGTCGAGCCTATATTTATCACTGTACCGTCACGTTGTTTAAGCATTGGCATAAACAACTGGGTCAACTGCATGGGAGATAACAGATTGGTCGTAATTAATGCAGAAAAATCTTGCTCTGCATGAGCCGAAAACTGACTTATTCCGGCGTTATTGATAAGAATGTCTATCCCTCCGACTTGCAAACAGAATGCATACAGTGCCTGACGATTTTTTTCGTCATTAAGATCAGTTGCAAAAGGATATACACGCCCCGGAGCTTCGGATATCAGCTGACTGAGCACCGCCTCGTCGCGACCTGTCACGACAACCTCGGCGCCGGATACCAACAACAGTTGCAGCACAGCCTTACCGATACCACCACTGGCGCCGGTTAACAGTGCGCGCTTTCCCTGTAGGCTATTCATGCAACTTGCTCCAGTTGCTGAATACCATGCGGTTGCTCCAGCGAGCGGAAAATATCACCGTATAAGCGATAGAACCTTTTGGCCGCATGCACTATCACCGCTTGTTCTTCTGTAGCAGTGATTTTATTCATCAGGTTTTCATAAAATTTAATGTGTTCCTGATCCAGCGCACCATGTGAATTGAGATATGAAAATGCTTTTCGTGGTAAGTCCAACTTCGTGGCGATTTCTTTGGCGGCCTGTTCTGCCAGGTTGATGGACGTCCCCTCCAGCACCAGCACCATTCCAAAAAAGGCAAGTGGGCTGGTCCGACGAATAGCATCGTAGGCATAGGCCACCATCATCTCGGTCTCAAATGCAGGAGTGCTTCGCCTGACCTGCTCTTTATCGAAGCCGCAGGCTGCTATGTCATTAAGAATCCACTCCTGGTGTCCCAACTCTTCTTCAATATATTCAGCTACAGCCTCACGCAGCCATTCTTTTTTTTCAGGTAGCTCGGCGCCCACTGCCATCAATAGCGGCACGGTATGCTTAACATGATGATAGGCCTGCTGTAAAAACGCGACGTAGTGATCAAGTGTAAAATCTCCGCTGAAGCAGCGTTGGATCATAGGCGCACTTAGCAGATACGCGCGCTCCTCAGTAGTTGCATCAAGCAGAGATTGATAAAAGCTCATACTTATCTCCTGTTACGTCGGACTGGTTAGAATAAAGTTTGGAAATGATATTGCTGTATTGCTGCATAATTACATTGCGCCGTAGCCGGCCATTATCAGTGAGTGTGCCCTGATCAGTGCTAAATGGCGTAGGCAAGCGATAATAGGTCACAATTCTGGCATAGTCAGGTAATGCAGCGTTTACCTGCTTAATTGCAGCGGCAAGTTCAGTATCTGTTACCGCTGCGGCGGCATATAACAGTGCACTGCAGTATGGTTGTGCTTCACCTAACACTATAACCTGCTGCACAGCACCGCTGTCGGTTAATGCAGACTCGACCCACTCAGGAGAAATATTACGACCAAAACTGTTAATCAGCAGGTTTTTGCGCCGGCCAAGAATGCACAGCCCCCCCTGAGGTGTCCACTGAGCTAAATCTCCTGTAAACACACAGTCCGCCGCAGAGTCCGGTTCCCCCAGATAGCCTAGAAATGGCGTATTGACGACCAGTTCACCATCAATTATCTGAACATCGCGGCAAGCCAATGGCAAACCAACACTGTCACCGGCTTCAGATGGTACGACATCTGATAACGCAACGACCGAACCACACTCACTTAAACCATATCCTTGATAGACCGGCAGCCCGATTGCAGAGGCCTGCTGCAGAACCTGCGGTGAGACATAGGCTCCACCTACAGCAACAAACTCGAGGCTTGAAGGTACCGGCCAGCCCTTTAGGGCCGCGGCTACCAACATTTTCAGTAGTTCAGGTACCACAATCAGGCTTTTAGGCTGAACGTTGCTGATCAGTGACAACATAGCTTGTGGCTGGGCCAGACGGCTGCCGACAAAACCTCGCTGCGCATCCGACGCAACAATGACTTCGCCGCCTGCCAGTAAAGGGGCATATACACCAGCAATGTTTTCAAGTAGCGTCGGCAGGGGGAGCAGGCAAAGATGACGCGGGGAACCATTGCAAATATGCTCTACTCTGGCTTTTAACGCCAAGGCGACATCAAGCTGGCTGCGGTCTGACAGACACACACCTTTAGGCGAGCCTGTTGAGCCAGAGGTAAACGTTATTTTCTGGGTACCAGCAGGCACGGTAACATTTTGCTTAACAGCGCACTGGTACAACAAAATGCCATCAAACTCCTCCAGCAAACTGCTGTCAGCATCGTTAATTTCATAATCGCTTAACCATAGATCAGGTTGTAACGCTTGCAGCACTGCTGCCTTTTGCGATTCGCTAAGATAAGTCGGTAATGGTGTCAGCAGAATGTTGGCGCTTAAACATGCCAGATCGATAAGTACCCAGTTTATCGAGCTATCTGCTGTCAGGACAACCCGCTTACCACCATAACCAGACAGCAACGTTTGCCACTGGACGATTTTGCTATTTATAGCTTTGTGATCCAGTTCAGTACCGGTTTGAGCGTCGATTAGCCGGGCGCCATCAGCTACAGAAAACTTCATAGTTTGGCCTCCATCAAGGTATCAACCAGAGCATGCAGTTGTGGCCAGTGCCGAAAAATAAGTTGCTGCAAGCGAGGATCAGCCTGGATCCGCTGCGCAGCCTGAGTAACAGACAATACACAAACATCTGGCTGACTTTGATAGTAACTGCCCCAGTCTTTTGCTTTATCGCCAAGGCACTCTGGATTAGCACTTGCCAACTCGAGTAAGCTAATACCATGCCTGCGTAATAGACGTTTAAGATCAGAGGTCGCAGAAAATAGTAGCTGTTTTACATCAAGCTGATGTAACGCCTGAACCATCAATACAAATAGCTGCATCAGTGCTGACCGGCTCTGTGCATACAAATGACCGATTTCTGCGATGTCAGCGCGCTGACACTCGATATGCTGCTGTTGCAGCGCCTGCTCTGCATTAAGTGTTAGATATTGTTCGGTAAACAGCGGCCCCTCAGTTGCAAACCGGATACCGAGTACCGCTTGCCACTGCTCAGACAACAATACTCCAAGCAAATGAGGCATAAAGTGCTGTACATTTGCCTGATAATGTCTGCTAAAACCTTCTGCGATAAAATGTTCCAGCGTATGCCGTGCTGTATGTTGCGGCTCAATGAGGTGCAATACGCCATGGGTAGCAGCCTGTTCTGATGGCTGATAAGCAAATAGCGATGCCTCAGCACAGGAGGCGACTCCGCAACTTAAATATGACTCGACACTGCGCATTAAACTGGTCATAACGGACTCCTGTTTTACCGTTACGACCAGTGTGCAACACTAAACTTAAAGTAGTCTTAAGGATTAAGAATATGTAAATTGACGTTCTTTCAGCGCTGACACAACAGCTGGTCAACGCTATTAATACAACTTTCCAGCCGCTGATAATAATCTGGCGCATCTATCACGACAAAAGTATTGATGTCGAAACCATACTGCTGATAAAGCGCCATCAGCTGGTCAAAACTGAGTGTACGCGTAGCCGGGTCGCCCAACTCGCGCATGCCGTCGGCCACCCAGGGTACAGTGGGTTTAAGCGCTATCACCAGATCGTACTTTCCGGCGTCAATAAAGCTTTCTACCCTGTCAGCCACTTCACCTAAAAAAACGTGGCTGAAAAACGCTGTTACCACCGCATCGGTATCAAAAAAACACACTTTGTTGGCTGTCCTTAATGCCTTCAAATCCTGTTCGTATTGTAAGTGCGCTATGCGGTTAAAATCTTCGAGATCAAACAAGTCGCCGTTGCCGCCAACAACCTCGTGCTGATAATCACGCCCCAGCTCTTCAGACCACGACGAGCAATACACTTTCGCCAGCTTGCGTGTCAACGTGGTTTTGCCGCAGGATTCAGGGCCAGTTATCAACACTTTGCGGGCAAAAAACGGTCGCGCAGCACCGGCAATATAATCCCAGTGTTTATAAGGATGTTCACGGATCTCGGTGCCACTAATCGGCCACTGGGTACGTTGGGGGTCCAGCACCTGATACCCGATATCTGGAAAATGCTGTTGATGACCACTACGATAGCTCTCTTCGCCACCAAAAATAACATTGAAAGCTGCAGGCACTGTCTGTTTAAGCTTCTTCGCATAGTCACCCCAGCCAGCCGGAAAAGGTGCGCTCGTGCTATCATCCTGCAGCAGTACTTCGATGCCAAGCCCCAGTAGTTCCTGAGATAACCAGCGCTGGCGTAACACTCCGCTGATATAAGCTAAGCCGGCATCGCTACATAATTCACCGTCTTCCTGCAAGCGTTCACTAACGACAACGTACAATTTATCGCACAACGCATGAGCACGCAGTATCGCTGTAATATGCCCGCGGTGAGGTGGTAAAAATTTACCCGGAAAAACACCCACTTTCATGCTTAACCCCCTGCTGCTACAAAGTAATAGCGGCACCCTACACTGAAATATCAGAAAACACTATGCTGTTTGGCCAGCTATCAGCCTTCCCAACCGGTTGCAAATGGAAAACGCTTAGCCCAGAAAGCCTGTAACTGTGGCAAAGTATCAATTAGCCTGACAACGCCGGCCATAGCAGGCGCAACCTGGTAAAACCGCTGTCGCCTTGGCGTCCAGCGGCTGGCAACCGTGACATAAATATCCAGTACTGACATTTGCTGACCAAGCAAGAACGGCTGCGGTGTCAGCTGTGAGTCCATCACATGCCAGCAATGGGCGATACGGTCTGCAGTACGCTGCAGAAGTTCCGGGTAAAGTACTTTATTGTCACCGGCTAAACGTTCAGGCTCATCTCTTACCCAATACATGGAATAAATTGCTGCAGGTATAAAACTCATCCAGCGTAAAAACTGCGCCCGCTTGGCACTACCGGGCTTAGGAGCCAAATTAGCCTCAGGATGTTGCTCAGCTAGCCACAACAAAATCGCCGCACTCTCGGTTATCACCTCGCCTTGCTCAGTAACTAATACCGGCAATTGCGCCATCGGATTGACCGGGATCACTTTCGCCCGCTCTGTCTCGCCTTCCCAGACTGGCGCTTCAACCAGCACCTGATACGGTGCGCCTATCAATTCAAGCACTGCTTCTACAGCAACAGAACCTGAACCGGCTGCACCATAAATGTTGTACATACAGCCTCCTTAGCATCAATTTTAAGCGAAAAAAAACCCGCTAATTCAGCGGGCTTTTACAAGATAGCTCAGTAAACGATTACCAGCCAGTGATTTCTTTCAGCGCTTTACCGATGTCCGCTAAGCTCTTAACTGTCTTAACGCCGGCATCTTCCAGTGCAGCGAATTTCTCATCAGCAGTACCTTTACCGCCAGAGATAATCGCACCAGCGTGGCCCATGCGCTTACCAGCAGGTGCAGTTACACCAGCAATGTAAGATACAACAGGCTTAGTCACGTTAGCTTTGATGAATGCAGCCGCTTCTTCTTCAGCAGAACCACCGATTTCGCCGATCATAACGATGGCTTCAGTTTGTGGATCTTCCTGGAATAACTTCAGGATATCAATGAAGTTAGAACCTGGGATTGGATCACCACCGATACCAACACAGGTAGACTGGCCGAAACCGTAATCAGTAGTTTGTTTTACCGCTTCATACGTCAGAGTACCTGAACGTGACACGATACCTACTTTACCTGGCTTGTGAATGTGACCTGGCATGATACCAATTTTGCATTCGCCCGGCGTGATAACGCCCGGGCAGTTAGGGCCGATTAAGCGTACGCCTAATTCGTCACACTTAACTTTGGCATCCAGCATATCCAGAGTTGGAATACCTTCAGTGATACAAACGATCAGTTTGATACCGCCGTTAGCAGCTTCCAGGATAGAATCTTTACAGAAAGCAGCTGGTACGTAGATTACTGATGCTTCAGCACCAGTAGCTTCTACCGCTTCTTTAACCGTGTTGAACACTGGCAGACCTAAATGCGTTTGACCGCCTTTACCTGGTGTTACACCGCCAACCATCTTAGTACCGTAAGCAATGGCTTGCTCAGAGTGGAAAGTACCCTGTGCACCAGTGAAACCCTGACAAATTACTTTGGTATCTTTATTAATTAAAACGCTCATTGCTTACCCCTTATGCCTTAGCCGCTGCAGCTACAACTTTCTGTGCAGCGCCAGTCAGGTCTGTATCAGCGATAATGTTCAGGCCGCTTTCAGACAGCACTTTTGCACCCAGTTCTGCGTTGTTACCTTGCAGGCGAACAACTACCGGTACTTTAACGCCAACTTCTTTCACTGCACCGATTACACCTTCAGCGATCATGTCACAACGTACGATACCACCGAAGATGTTGATGAATACGGCTTTAACAGCGTCATCAGACAGGATAATTTTGAATGCTTCAACTACGCGCTCTTTAGTCGCGCCGCCGCCTACGTCCAGGAAGTTAGCGGGTTGGCCACCGTGCAGTTTAACGATGTCCATAGTACCCATTGCCAGGCCAGCACCGTTAACCATACAACCGATGTCACCACCTAAAGCAACATAGTTCAGTTCCCATGAAGCTGCGTGCGCTTCACGTGGATCTTCCTGTGATGGATCCTGCATTTCTTTTAGCTCTGGGTGACGGTATAAAGCGTTACCATCGATAACCAGTTTCGCATCTAAACAGTGCAGGTCGCCAGCTGGCGTGATAACCAGTGGGTTAACTTCTAACAGCGCCAGATCTTTTTCCTGGAACAATTTAGCCAGACCCATGAAAATCTTCACGAATTGGTTAACTTGCTTGCCTTCTAAGCCCAGTTTGAACGCTAATTCACGGCCCTGGAATGGTTGAGCGCCAACCAACGGGTCGATAGTGGCTTTTAAAATTTTCTCTGGTGTTTCGTGGGCAACTTTTTCAATTTCCACACCACCTTCAGTAGAAGCCATAAACACGATACGACGTGAAGAACGGTCTACAACAGCACCTAAGTACAGCTCTTTCGCGATATCTGTACAGGTTTCAACCAGGATACGGCTTACCGGCTGACCTTTTTCGTCTGTTTGGTAAGTTACCAGGTTTTTACCCAGCCATTTTTCTGCGAACGCGCGGATTTCATCTTTGCTCTTAACCAGCTTTACACCGCCCGCTTTACCACGGCCACCGGCGTGAACCTGAGCTTTGACAACAAACATGTCGCCGCCGATTTTATCTGCAGCTGCTACCGCTTCTTCAACTGTAGCTGCGGCAATGCCTTTAGATACAGGCAAACCATATTGGGCAAACAGTTGCTTACCCTGATACTCGTGCAAATTCATGGCTATTTTCCGTTCATTTGAATATGGAGGCTGCCCTTTTGGTACAGCCTGACTTTTGATCGGCGCATATTATAGTGCCAACCGGTTCGATAAAAAATGCTGTTGTCGTAAAACAACAGCATTTTTAGCTACTTTTTATGGATATTTAGATATCCAGCAGGATACGTGTCGGATCTTCCAGTAATTCTTTGATGGTTACCAGGAAGCCTACTGACTCTTTACCGTCGATAATACGGTGATCGTATGACAGTGCCAGGTACATCATTGGCAGAATTTCCATCTTGCCATCAACTACCATGACACGGTCCTGAATTTTGTGCATACCCAAAATGGCAGACTGTGGTGGGTTGATAATTGGCGTAGACATCAGTGAGCCGAACACACCGCCGTTAGTGATGGTGAAGTTGCCACCGGTTAAATCATCCATCGCCAGCTTGCCGTCGCGGCCTTTAAGCGCTAAGTCTTTAATCGCTTTTTCGATTTCAGCAAGGTTCATCTTGTCGCAATCACGCAGTACCGGTGTTACCAGACCACGAGGAGTAGATACGGCAATGCTTACGTCGAAGTAGTTGTGATATACGATATCGTCACCGTCGATAGCAGCATTCACTTCCGGGAAACGCTTCAGCGCTTCCGTTACCGCTTTAACGTAGAACGACATAAAACCTAAACGGATACCGTGACGCTTTTCAAACACGTCCTGATACTGCTTACGCAGATCCATAATTGGCTTCATGTTAACTTCGTTGAACGTCGTTAACATCGCAGTAGAGTTTTTCGCTTCCAGCAAACGGTTGGCGATAGTTTTACGCAGACGCGTCATAGGTACACGTTTCTGGCTACGATCGCCAGCTACAGCTGTAGCAGCTGCCGGGGAAGCAGATTTAGCTGGCGCACCAGCTACAAACTTTTCAACGTCTTCTTTGGTTACACGGCCATTTTTGCCGGTGCCTTTAATTTTGCTGGCATCTAAACCCTTTTCCGCAATCATACGACGCACTGATGGGCTTAAGGCGTCATCGTTGCTATCGTCTGACTTAGCATCTGAAGCGGCAGCTTCTGGTTTGCTGTCTTCTTTTTTCGCCGGAGCATCGTCTTTCTTAGCAGCAGGTGCACCACCGGCTTCCATTTTACCGATAACTTCTTCGGCTGTTACAGTAGCACCGGTATCGTGAATGATTTCACCCATAACGCCATCGGCCTGGGCAACCACTTCAAGTACCACTTTGTCGGTTTCAATATCAACTAATACCTGATCGCGTGTTACGGCTTCGCCTGTTTTAACGTGCCAGGTGGCGATGGTTGCATCTGCAACAGATTCTGGAAGTACGGGTACTTTAATTTCCACTTTTTCACCTTTACCGGTTGGTCTTATTTAGTTATGCCGGTATATCTCACACCGGCCAATAATTTACTTAATAGTCAGCGCGTCGTTAACCAGCGCCTGCTGTTGTTTGTTGTGTACAGACAAGTAACCGACAGCAGGTGATGATGACGCATCACGGCCCGCATAGCTCAGATAACCAGCCTTTGGAATTGCAGCTCGGAAATGATGCTGGCTGCAGTACCAGGCGCCCTGGTTCTGCGGCTCTTCCTGACACCAGACAAAATCAGTCACATGCTGATACTGGCTTAAAACTTCAGCCATTTCTTCATGCGGGAACGGATACAGCTGTTCGACACGCACAATCGCCACGTCTTTCTGTTCACGCTTACGGCGCTCTTCCAGCAGTTCGTAATATACTTTTCCGCTACAGAACACCACACGCTTAACATCGCTTGGTTTAATATCGTCTATCTCACCAATTACGTTTTGGAACTTACCTGATGCCAGCTCTTCCAGTGAAGAGGTCGCTAGCGGATGACGTAACAGAGACTTAGGCGACATCACAATCAGAGGCCGGCGCATTGGGCGAACCATCTGACGACGTAACATGTTGTAAACCTGAGCTGGTGTAGTGGGTACACAAACCTGCATATTGTGATCGGCACATAACTGCAGGAAACGCTCTAAACGTGCAGATGAGTGTTCCGGCCCCTGACCTTCGTAGCCGTGAGGCAACAACAAGGTTAAACCACACAGACGGCCCCACTTCTGCTCACCTGAGCTTAAAAACTGGTCGATCACAACCTGAGCACCGTTGGCAAAATCACCAAACTGGCCTTCCCAGATAACCATTGCGCGCGGTTCTGCCGTAGCGTAACCATATTCGAACGCCAGTACAGCTTCTTCTGACAATGCAGAGTCGTACACCTGGAATGGCCCTTGCTCGTCGCTGATATGCTCAAGCGGCGTATAGGTACTACCGTCTGTTTGATTGTGCAATACCGCATGGCGATGGAAGAATGTGCCGCGGCCTGAATCCTGACCAACAATACGAATGCGGTTCCCTTCGGCAACGGTGGATGCATACGCCAGAATTTCGGCAAAGCCCCAGTCAATTTTCTTCTCGCCAGCCAGCATCAAAGCGCGATCTTCGTATACACGACCGACTTGGCGCTGCAAAGTATGGCTTGAAGGTATGCTCGTTGCCTTCTTACCCAGCTCAACCAGTTTATCTACCGATACGCTGGCATCGTAAGTTGCATCCCAGTCATGGCCCAAGAACGGCGTCCAGTCTACTGAAGACTCTGACATTGCCCGCCACTCTTCGACAACGCAATCACCTTTATCCAGTGCATCACGGTAGTTTTCGATCATTTCGCTGATCTGCTCATTACTGAACAAACCTTCGGCAACCAACTTCTTCGCGTATATTTCACGCGGCGTCGGATGCTTTTTAATTTTCTGATACATCAGCGGCTGTGTTGCATTTGGCTCATCCGCTTCGTTATGGCCATTACGGCGGTAACATACCAGATCAATAACAACATCGCGCTTAAAGGTATTGCGATAATCAACTGCCAATTGCGCAACAAAGACAACGGCTTCCGGGTCGTCACCGTTAACATGGAAAATAGGTGCCTGCACCATTTTCGCGATATCTGTACAGTATTCCGTGGAGCGCGTGTCTTCTGGATTAGAGGTGGTGAAACCAACCTGGTTATTAATAACCACGCGGATAGAACCGCCGACTTTAAAAGCCCGGGTTTGTGAAATATTAAACGTCTCGGCGACAACACCCTGACCAGCAAACGCTGAATCACCGTGAATGGTAATAGGCAGTGCTAAAGAGCCATCGGTACAACCACGACGGTCCAGGCGCGCGCGCACAGAGCCAATCACCACCGGGTTTACGATTTCCAGATGTGACGGGTTAAATGCCAGTGCTAAGTGTACATTGCCACCAGAGGTTTCAAAATCTGAAGAGAAACCCATGTGGTATTTCACGTCACCGGCGCCCACAACTTCGTACTTGCCAGCAAACTCATCAAACAGTTTTGATGGGTTTTTGCCCAACACGTTAATCAGCGTATTTAAGCGGCCACGGTGCGCCATGCCGATAACACAGTCTTTCGCACCCTGCTCACCGGCGCGATGTATCATTGCCTTAAGCATAGGGATCATCGCGTCGCCACCTTCCAGACCGAAGCGTTTTGCGCCTGGGAATTTAGATGACAGATACTTTTCTAACCCATCAGCTGCGACCAAACCATTCAGAATGCGACTCTTCTCAGCTTGATCGTAAGAAGGAGTAGATTGGTTTGCTTCTAAACGCTGCTGGATCCAGCGCTTCTCATCGGTAGACACGATGTGCATATACTCGGCGCCGATAGAGCCGCAATAGGTTTTTTCCAGCGCTTTGTGTAAATCACCCAGTTTCATGGTGTCTTTGCCTATAGCAAAAGAACCCACATTAAACTCGGTATCATAATCGCTTTCAGATAGGTCGTGATGAGACAACTCTAAATCACGCACCCGGGACTGCTTCCACAACCCCAGCGGATCAAGGTTAGCTTGCTGATGACCACGGAAACGGTAAGAGTTAATCAGCTGCAACACTTTCACCTGACGACTGTCAGCAGCTGTCGCAGAATTCACCACTACCACTTCGCGGTGCTTATTGCGGGCCAGCTCAGCAAACTGTTGTCTGACATCTGAGTGACGGGTTTCTAAATCAACTCCGTCAAGTTTTGGCAGCTTGGCAAAAAACTCACGCCATTCGTCGCCAACGCTGGTAGGTTCAGCTAAGTAGGATTCATACAACTCATCGACATAGGCCATGTTGCCGCCGCCAAGATGAGAAGACTCTAACCATGCCTTCATTACACCTTCGTGCATTTAGTTTCCCTTAATTTCCGCGCACCTGGAAAAAGTAGCAAAAAAACAGCCTGTTCGCAGGTTACCAGGCCGTTTTTTATTAACATACCAAAAAAGGGCGCATTACAGCGCCCGGTTTAACAACATCGATTTAATTTCACCAATGGCTTTGGTGGGGTTCAAACCTTTAGGACATACATTAACGCAGTTCATGATACCGTGGCAGCGGAATACGCTGAATGCATCATCCAGATCGTTTAACCGTTGTTCTGTCGCTGTATCACGGCTATCCGCCAGGAAGCGGTAAGCATGCAGCAACCCTGCCGGACCGATGAACTTATCAGGATTCCACCAGAACGATGGACAAGACGTAGAGCAACAGGCACACAAGATACATTCGTACAGGCCGTCCAGCTTAGCACGTTCTTCCGGCGACTGCAGATACTCACCCGCTGGCGTAATCTTACTGTCGTTAATTAAGTACGGCTTCACTTTCTCATACTGGGTGTAGAACTGGCTCATATCAACTACCAGGTCACGCACTACAGGTAACCCCGGTAATGGGCGCAGCACGATCTTACCACCTTTTAAACCGACAGCAGACAATGGCGTAATACAAGCCAGACCGTTTTTACCGTTCATGTTCAGACCGTCTGAACCACAGACACCTTCGCGGCAGCTGCGACGGAACGATAATGTCGGATCCTGCTCTTTTAACTTAATCAGCGCATCCAGCACCATCATATCCCGGCCTTCCGGGTTGTCCAGCGTGTAATCCTGCATACGCGGCGCTTTGTCAACGTCAGGGTTATAACGATAGACGGAGATAACTAACTTCTTCATCGCTGTGCCCTCTTAGTAATTACGTGCTTTAGGTGGGAACGCATCACGGAACTTAGGTTCCATATTTACTTTACGTTTGGTCATCGCTTCAGTTTCCGGCGAATAGACACTGTGGCATAACCAGTTCTCGTCATCACGATCCGGATAGTCAAACCGCGCATGTGCGCCACGGCTCTCAGTACGGAAATTTGCAGCGACAGCAGTAGAGAATGCGGTTTCCATCAGGTTGTCCAGCTCCAGACACTCAATACGCTGAGTATTGAAATCTGAACTCTTATCATCCAGACGGGCGAACTTCAGACGCTCGCGAATTTCTTTTAACTGCTCTAAACCTTCGGCCATCGCTTTACCTTCACGGAATACCGAGAAGTTAAGCTGCATACACTGCTGCAGATCTTTCTTGATCTGCGCCGGGTCTTCACCCTGACCTGGTTTAGAATCTTCCCAACGACGGGTACGGGCAAGCGCAGCATCAATGTCTGACTGGCTAGCTGCGCGGCCTTCAGAGGTAGCAGCTAAAGCTTCACCTAAGTGCAGGCCAGTTGCACGGCCAAACACGACTAAGTCTAATAACGAGTTACCGCCTAAACGGTTAGCACCGTGTACAGACACACAAGCAATTTCACCACAAGCAAACAAACCTGGCACTATTGGCTCTGAACCATCCGCTTTTGGCGAAATAACCTGGCCGTGTACGTTTGTTGGAATACCACCCATCATATAGTGACAAGTTGGAATTACCGGAATAGGCTCTTTAACCGGGTCAACGTGCGCGAAAGTACGTGACAGCTCACAAATACCTGGTAAACGGCTTTCTAAAACCTCTTCACCTAAGTGGTCCAGTTTCAGCTTAATGTGTACGCCCCAAGGACCATCACAACCACGGCCTTCACGAATTTCAGTCATCATTGAACGGGCCACAACGTCACGACCGGCAAGGTCTTTCGCGTTTGGCGCATAACGTTCCATGAAACGCTCGCCGTCTTTGTTTAACAGGTAACCACCTTCACCACGACAACCTTCGGTAACCAGTACACCGGCACCAGCAATACCAGTTGGGTGGAATTGCCACATTTCCATGTCCTGCAGCGGCACACCTGCGCGCAGAGCCATACCTACACCGTCACCGGTGTTAATGTGAGCATTCGTAGTAGAAGCGAAAATACGGCCTGCACCGCCGGTTGCCAGCACAGTTGCGCGGGCTTTGAAATAGACGATTTCACCGGTTTCGATGTCGATAGCAGTACAACCTACTACTGCGCCATCCTGGTTCTTAACCAAATCCAGGGCATACCACTCAGAAAATACCTGAGTTTTATTTTTAACGTTTTGCTGATACAGCAAGTGTAATAACGCATGGCCGGTACGGTCAGCAGCAGCGGCAGTACGAGCTGCCTGCTCGCCACCGAAATTCTTTGACTGACCACCGAAAGGACGCTGATAAACACGGCCGTTCTCAAAACGAGAAAATGGTAACCCCATGTTCTCTAATTCAGTAATCGCTTCAGGGCCGGTTTTACACATATATTCGATAGCGTCCTGGTCACCGATATAGTCGGAACCTTTAACGGTATCAAACATGTGCCATTCCCAGTTATCTTCATGGCTGTTACCCAGTGCAACGGTAATACCGCCTTGCGCTGACACCGTGTGAGAACGGGTTGGAAATACTTTTGATAATAATGCACAGGTTAAACCTGATTCGGTAATTTGCAGTGCAGCACGCATACCTGCACCACCGGCGCCAATTACGATGGCATCAAACTCTCTTACTGGAATAGTCACTTAAGCACCCCACAAAACAAACAGGCCGACCGCTACATATGCGAAAGCCAGGGCATAAAGGAAAAATTGTAGTACTGCACGCAGCGCAGCAGACTTAACGTAGTCAGTCAGCACTTGCCACAAACCAATGCGGGTATGCACAGCAATAGAGACTAAAGCTAACAAGGTAAACACTTTTACCAGTGTATTGGCAAACAGGTTCTGCCATACTTCAAACGTCACTTCCGGGGTACAGATGAAGAAACCCAGAATAAATACGCTATACAGAGCCAGCACGATGGCTGTTGCCCGCAGTGACACATAATCCTGTACGCCATCGCGTTTCAGGCTTGCCTGATTCAGAACCATAACCATACTCCTGCTAATACTGCTAATACGATCCAGATAGCGATCGCAACTTTCGCGCTTAAATTGCCGGATTTCAGCTCTTCCCAGTGTCCCATATCCATAATCAGGTGACGAATACCGCCAACCAGATGATAAATAAGTACTGTGATAGTGCCCCAGGCAATGAATTTTGCCAGGTGAGACGTCATCAGCTCTTTAACAAAGTCAAAGCTCTGCTGATCCTGCAGCGAATACGCCCAGGCCCAGATAACGAATACCAATGCAAAAAACAATGCTACACCAGTAACACGGTGCAGAATTGACGCTATGGCAGGTGCCGGAAACGATATGGTAGAGAGGTCGAGATTTACTGGTCTTTGTTTTTTCACAGTGCTTGCCCATCGATGCCCATTATCGAGCTCTTGTTGTCATTGTCGTTGTCATTGCTGTATAAACAGTCAACACTCAAAACCAATACACCTTTTTGCTCAAGCTGGATCAGTACTGCCAGACAGCAAAAGTGCTTGCTGAGTGAACTGTTTAAAAACCGCAATAGTATATATTTCACAGTTCGCTATTACAATTTTTGTTTGGTTTTACTCGAAAAAATCCGTATTTGGAACATTACACATTTTACTCTTTAGAGCAATAATACTAGAGTCGAATACTTATTGAGCGAAAACGCATTAAAATTGACTTTAAGGGGTCGTTTGCAGGTAGAATAGCGACCAATTTGCTAAATTCCTTTAACCCGATACTACAACTACAGGAGAAATCCAATGGCAGATAAAAAGGCCGTCGTGCAGGTCGATGGGAAATCGTTTGAGTTGCCAATATACTCTGGCACCGCCGGCACTGACGTAATTGATGTTCGCGCCTTGGGTCAGCATGGTTACTTCACCTTCGATCCGGGTTTTATGTCTACCGGGTCATGCGAATCAAAAATCACTTACATTGATGGCGACAACGGCGTGTTGTTGCACCGCGGTTACCCGATAGAGCAACTGGCTGAACATTCAGACTACCTTGAGCTGTGCTATCTATTGCTGGAAGGCGAGTTACCAAGCGCAGAGAAATACAACCAATTCAAACACACTATCACCCGCCACACTATGGTGCATGAAAAAATCGCCGCATTCTTTCAGGGCTTCCGCGTAGATGCGCACCCAATGGCGATGTTATGTGGCGTTGTTGGCGCTATGTCGTCTTTCTACCATTCAGATTTAGACATTAACGACCCGGCGCAACGTAAACGTAGCGCGCACCGGTTAATTGCCAAATTGCCTACCCTGTCAGCAATGGCATATAAGTACACGGTTGGCCAGCCATTCGTATACCCGCGCAACGATTTAAGCTATTCAGAAAACTTCCTGCATATGATGTTTTCTGTACCTGCAGAAGATTACGTTGTCAGCCCGGTACTGGCAAAAGCCATGGACCGCATTTTTATGCTGCATGCAGACCACGAGCAAAACGCATCAACCTCTACTGTGCGTTTAGCGGGCTCGTCAGGAGCGAATCCTTATGCCTGTATCGCTGCAGGTGTCGCATCATTATGGGGCCCGGCACATGGTGGTGCTAACGAAGCTTGCCTTAAGATGTTACAGCAAATTGGTTCAGTGGATCGTATTCCTGAATTTGTTGCCCGGGCGAAAGATAAGAACGACTCTTTCCGCCTGATGGGCTTTGGTCACAGGGTTTATAAGAACTTCGACCCCCGCGCGAAAGTAATGCGTGAAACCTGTCACGAAGTGCTGAAAGAGCTGAACATAAAAGACCCTCTGCTGGATGTAGCAATGGAGCTGGAGCGCATTGCGCTGGAAGACCCGTACTTTATCGAGAAGAAACTGTACCCGAACGTAGATTTCTACTCAGGCATCATCTTAAAAGCCATCGGTATTCCAACCAGTATGTTCACCGTGATCTTCGCGATGTCGCGTACTGTAGGCTGGATCTCGCACTGGGACGAAATGCTGGGCGAAAAAGGCCACAAAATCGGCCGCCCACGCCAGCTGTACACCGGTTACACAGCGCGTGATTTCAAACCTCTGAATAAACGTTAATTACGTTTTACTTAAAAAAGCGGCTACGGCCGCTTTTTTATTTCTAATAACAGTAAATAACCTGCCAGCAATAGCGCCCTGCAGATTTGCACCGTCACGTAAAAACGGGCAAAATCGCGCCTTTCAATTGATGAGTCCCGTTGCTATGAGTGGTTTTGACGTTCAGCAGTTTCGCAGCCAATTCACATTTTTTCAGCTGCAACCTGATTGGGTGTATCTGGACAATGCGGCCACCATGCACAAACCCAAGGCGGTCACCGATGCTGTACAGCGCTTTTATCAGCAGCAAAACAGTAACGTGCATCGCGGAGCACACCAGTTAAGCCAGCGGGCAACCACTGAGTTTGAACAAGCCCGTGATATCGTAGCCAGCTTTATTAATGCAAAACACCGGCACGAAATCATCTTTACCAGTGGCGCCACAGCAGCGCTGAACCAGATTGCCTTTGGTCTGATGCACACTGTACTGCAGCCTGGTGACCGTATTCTACTCACTCAGCTTGAACATCACGCTAATATCGTTCCGTGGCAACTACACTGTCAGCGTCATGGTATTCATATCGATGTGGTGCCACTTAATAGCAGCCTGCAGCTTGATCTCGCGGCTTATCAGCAATTGCTGTTACAAAAGCCCAAAGTTGTCAGCTTCAGTCACGTATCTAACGTGCTGGGTCATATTCAACCGGTGCAACAGATGGTCGCTATGGCAAAAGCCGCTGGTGCCATAACAGTGATAGATGGCGCGCAGGGCGTGGTTTACCAGCAACCCGACATGCAACAGCTTGATTGTGATTTTTATGTATTTTCAGGTCACAAAATCTATGGCCCCACCGGCACGGGTGTACTGTACGGTAAAACGGCTTTGCTGGAGCAGCTTACCCCGCTGTTGGCAGGCGGTGAAATGATAGAACAGGTCAGCTTTGTTAACACAACCTTTAACAAACTTCCCTTTCGTCTGGAGGCCGGAACGCCCAATATTGCTGGTGTGATTGGCCTTGGTGCAGCACTGCAATGGATACAACAATATAACAATAATGACCTTATTCAGCATAAATCCCTGTTACTAAAAGCATTCTTTAGCGGATTGGCACAAATAAAAGGCGTAGATATTTTATCCATGCCTGTGCATAATGCAGGCATAGTGGCATTAAATGTTGACAGTGAACACCCTTCAGACGTTGCAGCTATGCTGGATCAACAGCAGGTAGCAGTACGCTCAGGCCAGCACTGTGCTATGCCACTATTCAGTTATTTAGCAAGACCCGGTGCTGTGAGATGTGCTTTTGCCGCATATAACACACTGGATGATGTAAACCGGTGCCTGCTCGCATTGGAGCAAGCCGTGGAGATACTGACTGCATGACATTAGAACAATTACTGGCAGATACCAAACCTGCGCTGCAGGAGATCCAAACAAGAGATTTAGCGGATATTCAGCAAGCCTCGGACTGGCAAGCCAAATACCGTATCCTGATGCAACTTGGCAAAAAGTTACCACCGATGCCTGAAAAAATGAAACAACAGGAATGGTTGGTAAAAGGCTGCGAAAGCCGTGCCTGGCTGATGCACTACCACGATAAAAGCACTGACAAACATTACTTTATCCTGGACAGTGAAGCCAGGATAGTAAAAGGTCTGATGGCTATTATGCTATGTCTGGTTAATGGCATGAGCAGTGCGGAGCTGGCTAAGTTTGACTTGTGCCATAAGTTTGACCAATTAAATTTGAAGCCCTATTTAAGCCAGTCCCGCGGCAATGGCCTGACAGCTATGGCTGAAAAAATAAAAGCCTGCTGCCCCGCCGCCTGATTGATAAGCGTAACTACGCTGCCTGCGCCAGTTTTTTCAATACTCTGGATACGGCTGCTAAACCGAAGCTGGCCGTAACTACTGTTACGGCACCAAAGCCACCACTGCAATCCAGCCGCATGCTGCTAACCTCACCGCTGTCAGTCACCTGGGCTGTTTTTTGTTGACACACACTGCCATCAGGCTGCGGATACACCAATTGTTCCGTCGAATAAACACAATCAATGCCAAAGCGCCGCTTAGGATTACGGCTGTAGTTATAGTCCCGCCGCAAGCTATTACGCACCTTGGCCAGTAAGGGGTCATTTATCGTCTGGGTTAAGTCGGCTATCTGAATTTGGGTCGGATCAGTCTGGCCGCCAGCTCCACCTGTGCTAATCACTTTAATTTTATTGCGTTTGCAATGAGCCAACAGTGCCACTTTGGCCTTAATAGAGTCGATGGCATCAATGACATAATCCAGATCAGGGCTGATTAATTGCGCCAGATTATCTGTAGCGACAAAATCTTCGACCTGAATCACATTACACTCTGGATTAATCGCTTTTATCCGCTGTGCCATAACCGCCACTTTGTCCTGGCCTACCGTATCGGTCAGCGCATGTAGTTGCCGGTTAATATTGCTGATACAGACATCATCTAGATCAATCAGCGTAATAGTACCTATTCCAGAGCGAGCCAAAGCCTCTGCAGCCCAGCTGCCAACGCCACCAATGCCGACGACACACACATGTGCCTGGCGAAATTTCTCCAGCGCACTGATACCATATAACCGGCCTATACCGGCAAAGCGTAACTGATAATCTGACATCTTTAATTTCTAACCTGTTTAGGTTGCCTATACTGCGGCCAATTCAACTGCCACGGCAGCAGCCATTCTGACAATCCGTTATGCTGGATTAACTGTTGGAACTTGTCACCATACTGTGGTGCTGCGACATAGCGGTATTGCTGGCCTGAGACCGTAAATTGTAAGGCATACGCATGTAGGTATACCCTGTCAGCCATCTCGGCCTGATATAACACATCACCGCTTATTGGTGCCCCCAGGCTTTTCATCGCGACACGGATCTGGTGTGTTTTTCCGCTAAAGGGTTTAAGTAAATAGGCCCGGAATGGCAGTTCGTCGTAGCCTTGGCTGACAAAATACGTTACCGCCGGGTTATGCAGGCTGGTTAACAACTTCCAGGCACTGCGCCGAGCCGGTGCCATATCACCTTTTACCCAGCCTTGTTTTTTGGCTGCGCGGCCGGTTGATAACGCCAGATAATATTTTTCCACCTGATGTAAGGTAAATAACGCCGTCAGTTCTGCAGCCGCACTGCTACTGCGAGCCAGAATAATAAGGCCTGAAGTGACCTTATCCAGCCGGTGCACCGGGAACAGTTCATACCCTAACGTTTTCGCTGCAATTGCGGCCAAGCCAGGGCCGTCATCACTGTGAAAGCTGATACCCGGCGCTTTATCCAGCACAACAAAATCGTGCTGCTCATCAACAACGGAGAAACTGCGCGTCATTAGTTAAGGCTGGCGGCATACCGGCGGGCATGCTCTAGATCTGCTGGCGTATCCACCCCCACTGCAGGTGTTTCCAGTGCGGTATCAACATGAATGGCTTCGCCCTGCCATAACACGCGCAGTTGCTCCAGCGATTCAATCTGTTCTAAGGCTGAGGCTGGCCAATCAACATAGCGCTGTATAAAGCCAGCACGATAAGCGTAAATACCAATATGACGCCGGTAATGACGGGCCAATTCTGCCTGAAAATTACCATCTCGGTCATACGGGATGACGCTGCGGCTGAAATACAATGCGTAGCCATCTTTGTCACTGACAACTTTAACAATGTTTGAGTTGCTGATTTCGTCAGCGTGACTAAGTGGCACCGCCAATGTCGCCATCTGCGCTTTTTGTTGGGTCGCCAGATTCTGCGCCACCTGCCGAATAATGATTGGCGGAATAAAGGGTTCATCGCCCTGCACGTTAACTACCACTGTATCGGCTGAAAGCTGTAGCTTGCTAACTACTTCAGCCAAACGCTCGGTACCCGAATTATGCTCAGCTTTGGTCATACAGACTTCACCGCCAAATAAATCGACTACATCGGCGACTCGTCTGTCATCTGTGGCCACCACTACCCTGCTGGCACCGCTTTGCAATGCCTGCTGGTAGACCCGTTCAATCATGGTTTTACCAGCAATGTCAGCCAACGGCTTGCCTGGCAACCTACTGCTGGCAAAACGGGCTGGTATAACGACTACGAACGCCATTGTTCAGTCTCTTCCAGTGTCAGTTCCCGGGCTTCATCAGCCAACAGAACCGGAATATTATCGCGGATTGGGTACGCCAGACGATCAAAAGTGCAAACAAGCTGTTGCCCTGCCTGATCATATTTCAATTTACCCTTACATAGCGGACACGCCAGGATCTCGGTCAGTGCTGCTTTAAGTGCCATATTTGCTCCGCAGTTCAGTCAATAAAAGAGTGAGTTTTGTGTGTAATTGTGCATCCAGTTCAGCATCAACGCCAAGGCTGAACCAGTCTGCTTTCGCAAACTGTTGGCATTTTACGGCATCTTTCTCTGTCATCAGAACCGGGCCATCAATAGCAGTAAAATCTGCGGCAGTAAACTTATGATGATCAGCAAAATAATGCCTTGCCGTAATATTAAAACCCGCCGCAACAGCAGTGCGCTCGAACCGTTGCGGGTTGCCTATACCGGCAACCAGTGTTACATCACGGCTATCGAGCTCAGAATCCGATATCAGCGAGCGCGCGGGCGCGGCTTTTAATTGCATAACACCGTCAGCACCGGCTACAGCTTGACTGTTGGCGACCACGATATCAGCCTGCTTTAACCGCCAGGCACCCTCGCGTAGCGGCCCTGCGGGTAATAACCGGGCATTGCCTAAACCGCGGCTACCATCAATCAGAATAACTTCTGCGTCACGGGCTAAGCGGTAATGCTGCAAACCATCATCGCTTATGATGATGTCACACCGGTTATGCTGCAATAAATATTGTGCCGCTGCGACTCTGTCCGGGCAAACCACAACCGGACAGCCGCTGCGTCTGGCAAGTAGCAATGGCTCGTCGCCCACCTGCCCTGCATTTGCATCAGGTGAAACCTGCAGTGGCTGACGGATATCAGCGCCATAGCCGCGGCTGACAATACCCGGTTGCCAGCCCATTTGCCGCAACAGGCTACACAGCATAAGCGTAAAAGGCGTTTTGCCTGTACCGCCGATGCTGATATTTCCCACTACAATGACAGGCGCCTTGATGCGGTGTTGTTTAAGTACACCCAACCGGAACAACCGGCGGCGCAGCGCCGTCACCGCGCCATACAGCCAGGCCAGTGGCAGCAAGAACCAGTAAGGTTTGCCCTGATACCAGCTCTGTTGCAAGCGTTGGCTCAGCCGGCTCATCAGGCCTCGCCAAACTGCAGTTTATATAACTGAGCATAGGCGCCGTCTTTCGCCAGTAACGTCGCGTGATCGCCCTGCTCTACAATGCGTCCCTGCTCCATTACGATGATACTGTCTGCATTTTCGATAGTAGATAAACGGTGCGCGATGACGATGCTGGTGCGGCCTTTTAACAGCTCATTCAGCGCAGCCTGAATTTTCCGCTCTGACTCAGTATCCAGTGCAGACGTCGCTTCATCCAGAATTAAAATGGGCGCCTCACGCAGCAGTGCGCGGGCAATAGCAATACGCTGACGCTGGCCGCCGGATAAACTAACGCCATTCTCGCCAATGACAGTATTCAGCCCATCTTTTAACTGAGCGGCAAACTCCAGCACATGCGCTTTCTCTGCAACCGCCTGCAGCTGCTGCTCGGAAACCGGTTCAGTACAGCCGTAGGTGATGTTATTTGCAATGGTATCGTTAAACAGCGTGACGTGCTGCGACACCAACGCCATTTGCTTGCGAAGCGAAGCCAGTGTGCAACTGCGGATATTATGCTGGTCGATAAAAATATCACCGCTACTTAGCTCATAAAAACGCGGCAACAAGCTTGAAATAGTGGTTTTACCGCTACCTGAGCGCCCCACCAGTGCTACTGTCTTGCCAGCAGGTACAGTAAAACTGATATCAGACAATACCTGCTTGTCATGCCCGGGATAACTAAAATTCACTTGCTCAAAGCGGATATCACCGTTTACCCCGGTCAGTTCAGTGGTACCGGTATCCTGCTCAACCGGATGGTCGAGGATCTCAAACACACTGGCTGCCGCAGTAAGCCCACGCTGAAACTCACTGTTAACAGTGGTCAGCTGTTTTAACGGCCGCAGCAGCATCATCATGGAACCAACAATGGTGGTAAAAACACCTGCAGACAAGCTATCTAACATGTCAGGATAACTGGCCATATACACTACAAAAGCCAAAGCAAAGGATGCTATTACCTGTATCAAGGATACACTGATGGCGCGGGTGGCTTCCATTTTTACATCCTGACGTCTGGTCAGATTATTGATACCGGCAAACCTTTTGCTCTCTATCTGCTGACCACCAAAAGACAGGATAACTTTGTGGCCGTTAAGCATTTGCTCAGAGCTGGTGGTGACATCCCCCATAGCAGTCTGAATATTGCGGCTTAACATCCGAAAGCGCTTTGAAACAAACCGGACCACCACTGCAATAACCGGGGCTATCAGTAAAAAGATTGCCGACAATTGCCAGCTGTAATAAAACATCATCACGACCAAACCGGTAACAAAAACGCCTTCACGTACCAGCACTGCCAGTGCTTTTGACGTGGCTTGTTTAATTTGTTCGGTATTGTAGGTAACCTTTGAAATCAGCTCACCGGTAGAGTGTCTATCATGAAAACTTACCGGTAAGCGCATATAGTGCTCGAACAACTGTTGGCGCATATTCTGCACTATATGGGTACCAACCCAGTTCAGGCAGTAACTGGCTACAAAGTTACATACACCACGTAGCAGAAAAATAAGTACCACAAAAAGCGGGGCATAACGCAGATACTCAGTATTTTTGTCGTTAATACCTTTATCAATAAAATCAGGTAAGTTAGAAATAAAATACACATCAACCAAAGCATACCCCAGCATGCCAAGCGCTGCGGCAACAAAGCCCATACGGTACGGTTTTACATAGCTGAGTAAACGGCGTGCGGTTGAAGATCTGATGATGTCCGGCTGCGGCAAAATAGAACCCTGGAGAAAAAATTTTGCTTATTCTAGCGTGTTGTAACTAAGGTTTCAGCATTTGTGCTCGGCTTTTGCTGCCAAAAGGGAATTCTTTGTGTGCGGTACTCTGTCAAATCAAGCCTTGCGGGGCTGATATTAAGTGTCAACGCACCACTGTTTGCCGTATTAAACAGCGGCACTCCAAGCATCGAAAGCCGCTGCTGCACTTGCTCTGCCGGGTGATTATGCCGGTTATATAAGCTGGCGCTGTTAAGCGCAAGTTGCGGCGATAACTGATGTATAAACCGGTAATGGCTTGAACTATGGCTGCCATGATGGGCCAATACCAGCACATTGGCGTTAAGCGCCGGATATTTTTTAAGTAGGTCTAATTCAATGCTTTGGCTGATATCACCCGGCAGCAAGATGTTCCAGCCATGCACACTTAGCATCACCACACAGGAGCTGTTATTTTTACTGCCGCTGCCACCACTGTGTAGTACCCGAAGCTGAGCCTGAAAAAAATATGCCGGCAACTGTTTGCATGGCTGCGCCGGGCTGACATCTGGGATATCAGAATATATTTTAACGTCCGGGAACGCCTGCTTTAGCAGTAACCAGTTGCCGGTGTGGTCACTGTCATCATGGCTTAATATCAGATAATCGAGCTTTCGGATCCCGCGCTGACGCAGGTATGGCAGCACCTGCGCCGATGTTGCACTGTACTCGCCATAACGCGGCCCGGCATCGTACAGCAAACCATGCTCACCATGTTGCAGCAGTACGGCTAAGCCCTGACCAACATCAATCATATGCAACTGCCAGCTGGCAGCTCTGGTAACCTGATGCAGCACAGGTAGCAGTAAAATCAATGCCAGATAACTGAGCACAGGCGTCTTTATCAGTAGCTTAAGCACGCACAGTAATGTCACGGCTAGCACCAGCAGCAACGGCAGATCAGGCAGCACCCACCAGCGACCATGCGCTGCACACCAGTGTAACCACCACATCAGTGGTTGAAATAACATATCGCACAGTTGCCACAACAGTTCACTGCCGGGAAGACCCGACAACTCAGCCAGCAAACATAGCAGCAATACAGGAATAGCCAGCAGGCTACACCAGGGGACGAACAGCAGATTGGACAGTAGCGACAAAGCTGTACTGCCATCAAACATTAGTACACTTAGCAGTGACATAAACAAAGTCAGCACCAGATGAAAAACGAACAGCATCTTTACTCTGCCTAACCAGGTAGTCGCAGGTAAAGGCCAGCGCCACAGCACAAAAAAGATCACGGCTACTGCCAGCATCGATAGCCAGAAACTTTTACTTAGTACAAACAGCGGTTGTGCGAGTAACAATACGGCGGCGAGCAACAACCAGAAGCTTAGGTAGTTCAGTGATTTACGCTGTAACAAAGCAGCGGATAGCAGTAACAGCGCGACGGCAGCCCTGATAGTGGGGATGGCAAAACCGGCGAGCCAGGCATAGCTCAAAGCCAGAATCAAACCACAAATAATGCCTGCGGGTCTGCGCCAGTGCAAATAAAGTATCGGCCATGGCAGTAAACGAACGAGCAGCATTCCCCAGCCAAACACCAAGCCAACATGCAATCCGGATATCGCCACCAGATGCGCCAGACCGGATAGCTGCAATCCCAGCCAGAGCGGCGCAGAGAACTGCCGCTCGCCCATCGTCAGGGCCAGTAGCAATGGCGCCGTCTGCAGTGGCTGCACAGCAGCCGTAACATCCGATAACCAGCGGGAACGGATATTTTGCTGCTGCGACAACAACTGAGGCGCCGGTGAGGTGACCACACTGCCCTGCGCTACTACCTGCTCCAGCAAAGCGGCGGTTTCCTTGTTTACCCCTGCCGGGTTGGCCACACCGGCCACAGGCTTTAACCTGGCGTGCAATTGCCAGCGCTGACCTTGGTGCAAAGCGTCAGGCGCATGACTCCAGTTCAGCGTAACGTAATACCCCGCAGCTGCACCGTCATCCAGTTTCAGCTTAAATTGACTATACTCTGCGTAATGCTTGGGAGTATCAGTTATTACACCGGTCAGACTGTGTGCAGAGACCAGCAGATCATGCCGTGCATTCTGATAGGCAGTAAATTGCCAGATAAAGCTGATAAAAAACGCAACGATCCCAGCGTAAAACAGTCCACTGTATTGCAGTAAGATTAAAATTACCGGTATCAGCAAAAATACTGAGAAAAAAGGTGGCACTATTGGCAAAAATAATGACAATAGGCTGCCAGCGAGCACACCGATACAAA
Source organism: Rheinheimera aquimaris (assembly GCF_020531985.1). Taxonomy (GTDB): domain Bacteria; phylum Pseudomonadota; class Gammaproteobacteria; order Enterobacterales; family Alteromonadaceae; genus Alishewanella; species Alishewanella aquimaris. The sequence continues at coordinate 466,873 of NZ_JAJAVQ010000001.1, forward strand.
AAGATTTCATGTTTGTTTTTTGTGAACAGGTTGTATGCCAAAGAACTTTATTAAGAAATATTTACCATCTCCGGAGAAAATCAAGCAGCAGAAACTTCTGAAGCTGTTTGGATCCCTGCTGCATGATGGCAATTTGTGGCATCTGAACCGGCGCTCTGCTCGCGGTGCTTTCGCTGTCGGACTATTTTTTGCCTGGATGCCAATCCCGTTTCAAATGGTCGCCTCAGCCGCGGTCGCTATTCCAATGCGCGTCAATCTGCCGTTATCGGTATCACTGGTTTGGCTAACCAACCCACTGACGATGCCGGTGCTGTTCTATTTAAGTTATCTGGTAGGTTGTGTAGTGCTGCGCACACCAATAGAACATTTTGCCTTTGAAGCCAGCTGGGCCTGGTTGCAGCACAGCATAGCGTCAATAGGCAAGCCGTTCTTAACCGGCTGCCTGTTGATGGGTATATGCTCTGCGGTAGCCGGTTATTTTGTTATTGACTGGCTGTGGCGGGTGTCAATACGAAAAGCGCAGTTACTGCGAAAACTAAAACGCAGCAAACCGGCAAATTAACGTTGGCCTAGCACCTGCGCCGGTTGCACCTTACTGGCACGCCAGGCCGGGTACAAGGTTGCCAACAGGCTCATCAGCAAGGCGACGCCCAGCGTCAGTGCAACATCCTGCCACTGCAGAAAAGATGGAATGAAATCAATAAAATAAATGCTGGGGTCCAGCAGTGAATGCCCTAAGATCCTTGTCACCAAGGCAAATATGGGTTCTATGTAGCTCGCCAGCAGCAAACCCACAGTGGCCCCCACGACACTGCCCACTAAACCGTTGAGCCACCCCAGCCACATAAAGGTAAAAATGACTGTCGCAGGCGAAGTTCCCATGGTCAGTAATATCGCGATATCACTTTCTTTCTCTCTGACCGCCATGATCAGCGTAGCCACAATATTAAAGCAGGCCACGGCTATCACCAGCGCTAACACCAGATACAAAATACTGCGCACCATCTGAATATCCTGGTATACATGGCCCTGAGTGCGAAACCAGTCCAGCAGATAGACATAATCCTCAGACAGCCGGCCGAGCTCCCGCGCCCTTTGCGGCGCCTGAAAGATATCACTCAGGCGAAATGCAAACCCCTGCACAGTGCCACTTTCAACCGCCAGCAGCTCTGCCAATACATCCATATCCAGCCAGACATGGCTGTAATCGAGCTGGCCGCCGATAGCAACAATGGCGCTAACGGTAAAAACAGCAGTGCTATGGCTGGCAAGACGGCCGTCTTCCGTCAGTTTAGGCAGTAACAGTTGCACCTGGCTGCCAACAGTAACCGCTAATGCATCAGCAATACCCTGCCCCAGTACGATGTCATCAGCCGCTAAACTGTCCAGCTGGCCTGCGCTAACGTAAGAGGCAAAATCACTGATTTGGCGCTCTGCGTCCAGCTTTATGCCGCGCACTTCAGCCGCTTTAACAGCCGCGCCAAAGCGCAACATGCCATTGGATTTAATGTAAGGAGCCGCACCTTTAACGCCTTCAGCCTGCGCTAACCGTTTGAGCTTATTCTGCCAGTCGGCAATAGGCTCAGCTGCAGCTTCCAGCTCGACATGCGGGATCACTGATAACAGGCGTTGTTCCAGTGCCTGTTCAAAACCGTTCATCACCGACAAAGCCAGGATCAAAATGGCGACCCCCAGTGCGATGCCTGAGGTTGAGCTGGCGGAGATAAAGCGGATAAAGCCACTGCTGTGGCGGGTATTACGGTAACGTTTCGCCAACTGCCAGGAAAGATTAGCCATGAGCCGTCTCCAGATGGCCATCGCGCATTAACAGGTGACGATCCAAACGCGATGCCAGCTGCAAGTCATGCGTCACCACGATAAAACTGGTGCCCAGCTCACGGTTCAAACTTCGTAGCAACTGATATACCGATTCGGCCGTGTGCTGATCAAGGTTTCCTGTTGGCTCGTCCGCCAGTATCAATGCAGGCTCAGCAACTAACGCACGGGCGATAGCTACCCGCTGACGCTCGCCACCACTTAACTCAGCCGGGCGATGGCTAAGACGGTGTGACAAGCCTACCCGCTGCAACATCGCCGCTGCACGCTGCTTTGCAGCTGAGGCAGATAATCCACGGATCAAAAGTGGCATTGCCACATTTTCCTGTGCAGTAAAATCCATCAGCAGATGATGAAACTGATAAATAAATCCTAGCTGTTCATTACGAAGCGCGGCTTTTTGCGTCGATGACAAGCTTGCGACATCTTTGCCAAGCAGTGTTAGCTTGCCGCTATCAGGCTTATCCAGCGTACCCAGAATATGCAGCAAGGTACTTTTGCCAGAACCTGAGCTGCCCACTATAGCCAGCATGTCACCGCGGTTAATACTAATATCAACACCGTGTAATACATCCGTGACCTGCTGGCCATCGCGATAACTTTTGCAGATCTGCTCTGCTGTTAGTACATTACTCATCACGTAATATTTCCGCTGGATTAATACTTACTGCGCGTTTTGCCGGATACCATACCGCCAGCAACGTCAGAAATACGGCACTTAGCAGTATCAGGCAAAGCTGGTCAAGCCGGATATCTACCGGTAGCGCTATCCCCGGCGCCAGTTGCAGCCCCAGCAATGCCAGCAGCGGATTTAGCTGCCAACATAACAACACACCTGCCACAGCACCGCTAAAGGCACCGGTTAAACCGTTACTGAGCCCCTGCACAGCAAACACAGCAAACAGTTTGCGATCGCTCATGCCCAGGGTTTTTAAAATCGCAATTTCTGCCTGTTTGTCTGTCACCATCATCACCAGCGCTGATACTATATTAAACGCTGCTACCGCTACGATCAGCAGTAACATCAGCCACATCATGGCTTTTTCCATCGCAACGGCAGCAAACAACTTACCCTGAGTTTGCCGCCAGTCCTGCACCTTTAGCTTTTCATCGGCTGCGAGCTGTTGTGCCAGGTGCGGAGCAGCAAAAGGCTCTGTCAGGGTGATACGCCACTGCGTTGCCGTATTCGTATTACCGCTTAGCCGGCTTAAATCTGCCAGATTAGTGACTGCCAGCAACTTGTCGACGTCAGAGCCGGTGTCAAGAATGCCGGCGACAGTAAACAGTCTCTGCCGTGGTACCCAGCCCATAGGGGTGTAACTGCCAGCCTGAGGCAACATAAAACGCAGCTGGTCACCCACCGACACCTGCAGCTGCTCTGCTAGCATTCGGCCCAGCATGACAACATAGCGCTCGGCCGCAAACTGTTGCCAGTCACCTGCCAACAACGCCTGCTGCATAAAATCCGGAATGGCATCGGCGGTAACGCCTTGAAGCAAAACACCGGTTAGCTGGCGCGGTGACTGCACCAAAGCTTCCGTTTGCAAAAAAGGGGTTATTTGCTGCACCAGCGGCTGTGCCAGTAAAGCCGGCTGCCAGCGTTCGGTATCATCATCTGCCGCAGTTACAACCACATGGGGTATCACACCCAAAATACGTTTTTTCAGCTCACCTTCAAAACCGTTCATGACAGAGCTGACTACTGTCAGTGCCATAACGCCCAGAAAAATACCGGCCACTGAGAACAGTGAAATAAAAGAAATAAAGGCATTACCTTTACGGCTTCGGCTGTAACGTAAGCCGATGAACAAACTGACTGGTAACTGCATTCTAATCTTCAGGACAAGACCTGCGTTAGATGGTAAAGTGGCGACGATCATAGAGATTATTGTCAGTGGTGACAAGCAGCTTGCAAAGGTAGGCCCATGAGTGAGTTAACATTACAGCAGCTGGCTGAGACTTATCAGGATTATTTCAGCGTAGAGCACGGCATCAGCCTGAATGTCAGGCCGCTGGACCGCCCGCTGCCTTCGACAGATGAGTTGGCTGCCGCTATCCCGGCACCTTTTCTGATGGCATCCGACGTCAACAGTCTGAACAGTTCTGCCCTACGCTCACTCAATCGGCTGGGCGAGCTGGCAGAAGAGCTGGCAAATTACCTGCAACAACAGGCCCGTAAAGTAGATTTGTTATTGCATTATGTCCTCAGACAACAGGACGACGAAAGCACACGTTACATCACCCAAAGTTACAGTGGCAGCGGCTGTTGCTACCTGGCCGACAGCGCACTGTCACCGCTGCAGGTAGTTGAAGTTAAACTGTTTCTGGACAATAACGATGGCGCGGTATTTTGTTATGGCCAGGTACTAAGCTGTGAGCAAGTGGCTGAAAAATGGCAGATAAAAGTTGTATTTTCCTGTATCAGAGAGGAAGATCGTGAGCTGATTGTGCGTGCCAGCCTGCATCAGCAATCAAAACTTTTAAAACAGAAAGCCGAGCAGCGTCAGCAGCACACATCTTCTTAGTATTGGCTTTAGCGCATTATAGGTTAGTTGTTTTACATGGATCTTATCTCTTCATTACCCCAGATTAAGCACGCCTCAGACCATTTACACTGGGGCAATTTACCAGGTGCAGCTTTACCGCTGGCAATCAGCCAGTTGTTGCGCCAGCACAGCGGCACTTATCTATTGCTGGTACCAGACACACCAACAGCACTGCGACTGGAGCAGGAGCTGGCGGTGTTTTTATCGCCAACAGACTGCCCGCTGCTAACACTGCCAGACTGGGAAACACTGCCTTATGATGTATTTTCACCGCACCAGGACATTGTTTCCCAGCGGTTAAAAACCCTGTATCAGCTGGCAAGGTTAAACCGGGGTGTGGTTATCGTACCGGTCAGCACCTTATTGCTGCGCATTTGTCATCGCGATTATCTCGAGCAAAACAGTTTCCTGATCAAAAAAGGCCAGCAAGCCGATTTAGCCGCGCTAAAACGCCAGCTGGCTGCTGTTGGCTACCGCAGCGTAGAGCAAGTGATGGAGCACGGTGAGTTTTCTGCCCGCGGCTCTATTCTGGATCTGTACCCGATGGGCGCCGCTACGCCCTACCGTATCGACTTTTTTGACAATGACGTCGACGGTATACGCACTTTCGACCCGGACAACCAGCGTAGCCAGGCGCAGGTTGATCAGATTGAGCTGCTGCCAGCTCATGAGTTTCCGACAGATCAGGCGGCAATCGAGCGCTTTCGTATCGCCTATCGCGAACGCTTTGCCGCCCGTAATGAAAAGGAATCGCTGTATCAGCAAGTCAGTCAGGGTATGTTACCCGCAGGCATTGAATACTATTTACCGCTGTTTACCGAAAAAACAGCCACCTTATTCGATTACCTGCCAGCAGACAGCCGGTTTTTGTTGCTGGGTGATATCGAGCACGCGGCTGAAAAGTTCTGGCTGGAATTAAAACGGCGCTATGACGACCGAGCCATTGACCTGCTGCGGCCAATACTGAAGCCCAACGAGCTTTACCTTTCAGTCGATCAGCTGTTTGCCGCACTGAAACAGCACGGCCGTATCCGGCTTAGTCAGGCCACGCTACCTGCCCGCTCAGGCCAGGCGAATGCCACCGTGTCCGCACTGGCAGATCTGAGCGTCAACCATCAGCTGAAGAACCCGTTGCAGGCGTTGCAGCAGTTTATGCTTGAACTCAAGCAAAAAAGTGGTCGGGCACTGTTTTTTGTAGAAAGCGAAGGCCGACGCGAGAGCTTACTGCAACTGTTGCAAAAAGCCGGCATCCGCATTGCTCAGTACGACAACCTGGCGGCATTTGAACAAAGCAAAGACGATTTGGGCATTATTGTCGGTGCTTTGGAACAAGGTGTGCTGATTGAAAAACCCGGCCTGCTGGCTCTCATCAGCGAAAACGAGCTGTTCGGGCAAAAAATCAGTCAGCGCAGACGGCGTAAACGCAGCCAGCAGGTGTCCAGTGATACGGTGATCCGCAATCTGGCTGAGCTGAATCTTGGCCAGCCGGTAGTGCATTTACAACATGGTATCGGCCGTTACCAGGGCTTGCAGTTACTCGATGCCGGCGGCATCAGCGCTGAGTTTGTCACCATTGAATACGCTGGCGGCAGCAAGTTATATGTGCCGGTCACCTCTTTGCATCTGCTTAGCCGCTACAGTGGTAATGATGCAGAACAAGCGCCACTGCATAAACTCGGCAACGACAGCTGGGAAAAATCACGGCGTAAAGCCGCAGAAAAAGTGCGGGATGTCGCGGCAGAGCTGCTGGATGTGTACGCCCAGCGCGCAGCACACCAGGGTTATGCCTTTGCCATAGATGATGGCCAGTATATGGCCTTTGCCGATAGCTTCCCGTATGAGGAAACGGCAGACCAACAGGACGCCATCGATGCAGTGCTACGCGATATGCAAAGCCCGCAGCCAATGGACAGGTTAGTCTGCGGCGATGTCGGTTTTGGTAAAACGGAAGTGGCGATGCGGGCAGCCTTTGTTGCGGTAAATGACGGCAAACAGGTGGCGCTGCTGGTACCCACGACACTTTTGGCACAACAGCATTTTGAAAACTTTAAAGACCGCTTTGCCAACTGGCCGGTGCGGGTAGAAGTGTTATCGCGTTTTGTCAGTAGCAAAGCACAAAAAGCCATTCTTGAAGATGTCGCCAGCGGTAAAGTGGATATTTTAATCGGTACTCATAAGCTACTGCAGGATGATATCAAACTGCAGGATCTTGGTCTGTTGATTGTCGATGAAGAACACCGCTTTGGCGTGCGGCAAAAAGAGAAAATCAAAGCGCTGCGTGCCGATATCGATATCTTGACATTAACCGCCACCCCCATTCCACGTACGCTGAACATGTCGATGTCCGGCATGCGGGATCTGTCGATTATAGCCACCCCACCGGCAAGACGCCTCGCTGTGAAAACCTTTGTCCGCGAGTACGAAAACGGCCTGATCCGCGAAGCGGTGATGCGCGAAATTCTGCGTGGTGGCCAGGTGTACTTTTTGCACAACGATGTTGCCACTATCGAGAAAGCCGCCGCTGATTTAGCCCAGCTGCTGCCAGAAGCCATCATTGGTATTGCACATGGTCAGATGCGCGAGCGCGAGCTGGAGCAAATCATGGCGGACTTTTACCATCAACGCTTTAATGTGCTGTTGTGCTCAACCATCATTGAAACCGGTATCGATGTGCCAACCGCAAATACCATTATTATCAACCGTGCCGATAATTTTGGCCTGGCACAACTGCACCAGCTGCGTGGGCGTGTCGGCCGTTCGCACCACCAGGCTTATGCCTATTTGCTGACACCGCCACCCAAGCGTCTGACCAAAGATGCCGAAAAGCGGCTGGAAGCCATAGCAAGTCTGGAAGACTTAGGCGCGGGCTTTGCGCTGGCGACACATGATTTAGAGATCCGCGGCGCTGGCGAGTTACTGGGCGATGAACAAAGTGGCCAGATAGAATCCGTTGGTTTTAGTTTATACATGGATATGTTGGAACAGGCCGTCAAAGCCTTAAAAGAAGGCCGCGAGCCAAGCCTTGATGCAATGCTAAGCCAACAAACTGAAATGGAGCTGCGCATACCTGCGCTGCTACCTGAAAGTTATATTCCGGATGTAAACTTACGCTTATCCTGCTATAAAAAGCTGGCGTCGGCGACCAGTGTGGAAGAGCTGGATGAAGTTCAGGTAGAACTGATAGACCGGTTTGGCTTATTGCCAGATGCCGCTAAAAATCTGGTGGCAATATCCGAGTTTAAAATCCAGGCGCAGCAGCTGGGGATCCGGCGTATCGAGGCGAACAGTAAAGGCGGCCTGGTCGAATTCAGTGAAAAAACGGCTGTATCACCAGCCTATATTATTGAGCTTATTCAAAAGCAATCACGGGTATTTAAACTCGAGGGTGGGCAGAAGTTACGTTTTAATATTGCCTCTGATGATGGCGCAGCACGTCTGAGCCTTATCGCAAACATGTTGCAGGATTTTGCCAGACATAAGGTACAAAAATGAGTAAAGCTGTCAGTTGCAGTTTCATCGGCGCCGCGCTGTTTAGTACGGTATTACATGCTCAGGAACAACGCTGGTTTGAAGTTGAAATGCTGATTTTCAGTCAAACACCACCGGCATCATTGCAGGAAAGTTTCGGTGATGCTGTAACGCCGATAAAGCCAGGCAGAGCCTACGACTTAGTGACGCCGCTGCTGCAACCGGATTTGTCCAGCCTGCTGGCCGAATTACCTCTGTGTCATAACTCGCTGCAGCCAGAAGATGAATATCAGTTTACTCAGTCACTATCGGCGCAGCTTTGCATAGTTGAACGCCAGCAACATAGCTGGCAGCTTACTAATCTGTTTGAGCCCCGCCGCAGTTACGATAAAGTACCGTACCCCGCTGCACTGCCTGCTGTTGTAACGGGCTCAGGAGTGCACACGAACAAACCTTATCTGGCAGAGCGCGCATCGCTGCAGCTAACAGATATTGCCAGCAAAATTACCCGCTCTGCGGGCACTCAGCTTTTACTGCACACCAGTTGGCGCCAGGCGCCGGTGACCGAACGCCGCGCTATCGCCAGCCGTTGGTTCAGCGGAAAAAACTACAGTGCGCAGTTCGACTACTGGGGTCAGCCGGTTGCTGACGTTACGGCAGATGCAGGCACCCACACGACTGACAGCATAGATCTTATCAGCGATGATTTAGTTGCGGCTAATGACGCCGGCACTCATCAGGTAATGTCTAATATTGACATGTTGTTACAGCAGTTAAATGCGAACAGCCAATTACCCGATACTGCAGAGTCAGCAATCGATACTCCGATACATTCAGACAGCCTGACCAGCCGTAACCTGCCGGATCAGGTATGGCAGCTGGATGGTTTGTTTAAACTGCATCTGGATCATTATTTATTTGTAAACACCGAATTTAACCTGCGCTTACCGGCACAGGATAACAGCTTGCAGACGATTTATGTACGCCAGAGCCGCAGAGTAATCAGTGGCGAAATTCATTACCTTGATCACCCTCATCTGGGCATAATATTGCAGATACGCCGCTATGAGCCGCCAGCCGAGGAAGAGCCTGAGCTAAATGACGCCACAAATACGTCGCAATAATGATACTTTTTTAACAAAAACCATTGCCAAAGTGGAAACTAATGCCTAAGCTTCGGCGGTATTACACTTTTACACAAAACATCGCGGGTAAATGGGATGTTGTTTTTTTATATTAAATTATCTGGTTTATCTGATCGTAGAGCATTATGGACAATTTGACCCCAATGCCGGAGCTCTCTCCGAAACACTACCTGTTGTTGCTAACCCTGTTTGTATTAGTCAGTAGTTGCGAACCCATTATCAGCTGGTTTTTCCCGATACTTACCGGCAATATCTGGCTTACTGTGTTGCCGCCTGTCGCCGGGCTGTACCAGTTGATGCTGCTGTTTCGCAGTCTGGGGGTAATTCAGCTGCCTAATGCGGCTTATTACTCTGCAGTGCTGGCACCACTTTCTGTACTGAGTTTTTATCAGTTCGTTTTGCAGTGACATACCTTTGAACATTTTTGCGGTATCATAGCGCTCATTATTATGATGAGCGTTACTGGTTGGCTGATAGTCAGTCAGTTAAATTTAAGGTACCCCTAGATGTCAATAAACTGGTTTCCGGGCCATATGCACAAGGCCCGAAAAGAAATAGCCGAAGTCATGCCGCAGGTCGATATAATTATCGAAATGCTCGACGCACGCATTCCCTTCTCCAGTGAAAACCCCCTGGTACCGCAGCTTCGCGGCAACACCCCGTGTATCAAGGTGCTGAACAAAGCTGATTTAGCCGACCCGGCATTAACCCAGCGCTGGGTTGAGCACTTTGACAATCAGGCAGGTATAAAAGCCATTCCTATCAGCCAGCAAAACCCAGAACAAATTCGGGCGCTGTTGAAGCTGTGTAACGACATGCTGCCAGAGCGCAATCTCGACATCCGCGGTGCCCGCGCGATGATCATGGGTATTCCAAACGTTGGTAAGTCTACGCTGATTAATACCTTGGCTGGCAGAACCATCGCCAAAACCGGTAATGAAGCCGGTGTAACCAAGATGCAGCAGCGCATTAAACTGGACAACAACGTGATTTTAACCGACACGCCTGGGTTTTTATGGCCCAAGCTCAGCCCGCCAACCTGTGGCTATCGTCTGGCGGTAACCGGTGCAATTAAAGACACCGTGTTTGACTACGCCGATATCGCTATGTTTGCCGCCGATTATTTGCTGCAAGCTTATCCGCAAGCGGTGATGCAACGCTTTGGCTTAACAGAATTGCCCGAAAATGATATCGCGCTGATGGACGCCATTGGTATAAAACGCGGCGCTATGCGTAAAGGCGGTATTGTCGATTTGGAAAAGGTCGGCTCAATTTTGATCACCGAGCTACGAGCCGGCAATATTGGCGGCATTACGCTGGAAACCCCAGAGATGGTCAGCCAGGAGCTAATTGAAGCCAAAGCTGAAGAAGCCGCCAAAGTGAAAGACAAAGCCGAGCGCGAAGCCGAGCGTAAGCGTAAAGCACAGAGAAAATACCGCTAATCAGCCTGAATACAGCTAATTTGCGCTAGCTCATAGCTGACTTACAGTTTTATATTCCAACTGATAGTCAGCTATAAAGGAAAGTGGGCATTAACGCTGCCATTTGCGGCGAGCTTGGGCTGATTTTTTGTGCTGAAATGGCGAAGCCATACACAAACGAAACGGCGGAAAGACTGTTCAGCACGCGACGTGTGCGTTGCAACATGGCGTTGTTATGCATTACTACCGGCTCTGATTAAAAGCCAATTGTGAAAATTTTGCAGCCATATTTTCGAGTTACAAGCACTTTCGTGACGGTTATTCTCAGCAAAACATTGCACAAAATCGTGAATATCGTCCTCCGCTCTTTTTAGCATTGACGAGGTTTCTTCAATCGCCGCCTCTATTCCTCTCGGTTGCGCTGATTCAAATGCTGCTTCCCATATTTCAAAATCAGTTTTGAATTCAAGCCAAGTATCTCGGTCGTACCAACTCTCAAGTAGGTATACCAGTATTGGAAATTCTTCTCTAAATTTTAATTTTCTGTTCATGGTGTTGCTCTTACCAATAAAAGTAGACACTCCGTTATGCGCATTTGCGCTCAAACTCAGCCGCCATGTTTGTGCCTCTGCAAGTGCAGCGAGTGGTCAATGCGTTTGTTATGAGCGCTTTTCAACGAAGTGCATACCCCAACGATTTGATGCAGAAAGCATGAACCCGAAATAGACTATTGAAAATACGCTACTTAGAAATGCTTCACTGCCACTTTGAAATAAAATGGATTTAGAGAAGTTTATAACGAGGCAGAACAAAGAGATAAACCAAATGGCTTTCATTACGTTGTCGTAAACATGATTTTTTAGAATGCCGCTATGCTCATGGAAACTGAAGAAGAAGCTGGCAATTTTACAAGTGAGCCAAGTCACAAGAAACGATGCAAGGGAAATGAAAATTGCTGTGGTTATATCCTGAGTTAAAAAGCCAAGAATGAGTGTTACAACACACCAAACTAACGGAAATTTAAGTCCTAACTTTTGAGTTGCGAGAAGATATTTGGGTTTTTCAGACAGCATTTCTTTCCTTAATGCTTATAGCGTATAACGCCCGCAACAGCCGAGAGCGTAGCGAGTCGAGGGCGATAGCCCGCTTTGGTTGCGTTTATTAGAGAATGACACTACTTAGTCCTTGAACCAATGTTCTGGATAGTTTTTATATTTAATAAAATAATCAATTGCTTGGTTCCATTGCCAACCCTTGAACTTACATATAATCCAAGTAATAACCAGCCAACCCACACCAACGCAAGTAAAAAAACCTGTTAGGTACAAAAAGTCAAACCAACCATTTCTCTCTGAAATCGGAAATAAACTTTCGAGCCACTGCACATATTGTAAGGCCGGATACAAACCTACAACTATTCCACCCCAGCAAATGAATACAAAGTAAGCTTTGTAGCGAAATTTTAGTTTCTGATAATTCTCGAGACTCAAAATGTTCTCTAACGCCCAAAGCAGCGGCGCGCGTTAGTGCGTCCAGCCCACAGGGCGATGCTGCCTTTGCTTGTTATATTTTTAATACTCTTCACCTTCGTCACCAACAACCTTAGCATTTAATATTTTGGCGATCTTTTTAGCTTTTTTAAGCTGCGTTTTATCAGTACCAAGAGTTATTGAGCCATTTGAATAAGTAAAAGAGTACTTTTTCTTGAGGATTGAACTGGTCCAAATACAGCTGCTCGGAGTTGAAACTTCAATTGCTTCGCCTGTCTGAGGATTTACGGCCAACGCCGTATTTTGAACCGACAATGATTTGTCTTGCTCACACACAGCTAACCATTCTTCTACAGAGATTTGATTCTCACGTTCTATGTGCAAATTGTATCCGGCCATAGATTTTCCTGATATCAATAAAAGCAGTGAGACTAAGAGTATTCGTATGCTCATAAGGAAATATAACGCTTATTCGGCGGAAAAGTCCGTATTTAAATACGGACTTTTCCGCCTTTGTAAATTTAATGTTTAAGACATTACATCGGTTTTTTATACCTTACAACACGTTATAGATACACCCGGTGTTTGCGTTTGCTACAAAGGCGGATTAATCCGTCTAATATGCGTTGGTAATACCCAAATGCCGACAGGATCGTTTTACCGTGCTGACAGCTCAGATTAAAACTCATTCAGCTGAGTTAAATACCCGTATCATCTTCACTGCTTACCCCGTTGTAGTAATAACGGGGTAAATCTGGCGCTACGTCGTCTTTAAATTCTTCAATCGAAATCAGGCTGCCGTCTTCATTAAAGCGGTAGCTTTTACCTTGCTTAAGGCCATTGTCGTCGTACTTCGTTGATGCAAGTAAATGCCCGGCGTCAGACAATGCCTGCCACAGGCCAATCATTTTGCCCTGCCGGTAATTGCCCTGCCACAGCAGTGGCGCACCGTATGAATACAGGTCACGCTGCTGCCAGTCGCCGTGCTTTTCGCCATCAACATAACGGCCTTTAGCTTGTAGCTGCCCGCTGGCATCACGTTTTATATAATCACCATCAAGCTTGCCATTGCGGTAGAACGCCTGTAGCAATACAACGCCTTGCGGGTCTACTTCTGTTTGCTCGCCGTCCGGCTCGCCCCTATCGTTATATTGCTCGGTCAGCGTACTAAACTCAGTTTGCTGTACCCACTTGCCTACTTTCTTGCCCTTGTGGTACTTGCCCCGGTTAAACTCGCTGCCATCCGGCGTTTGCTCCAGGTAGTCACCGTGAAATTCACCGTCATAGTAGTGCGCCCGTGTTTGATTGCCTTGCCAGTCAGAGCCAAGGTAAAGCCCGGTATAGTTACCGTTTAGCCGCTCTTCACGCGCAATCAGCTTGCCGTTATCATCAAAGCGCTGCAGCAAGCGCCAATCGCGGCCGTTATCGATTTCATTTTTATATATCAGCTGGCCTTGCTCGTTGTAATGCTGCTCTGTCGAGACATTGCCTTTCTCGGGGTAGCGAATATCCGTTTGGCGGGTTTTGTTACCCGCGCTGTTAAAAGAAACAGACTGAACTTCGCGGCCCTTTTCATCGAAGTATTGTTCAGTAACAACTTTGCCAGCATCGTCATACGTAAGCTGCTTACCAACCTGAATACCATGCTGATACTGCTTAACTGCATACAAAACACCGCCGTAACGGTAGCTGCGCTCTTCGCCGTGTAGCTTGCCGGCCAGATAGTGCTGCTGGTAAACCGGTGAGCCGTCTTCACTCCAATACAAACGCTCGCCTTCGCGCTCACCATTTTTTATCATGGTTCGCTGCTCAGGCTGGCCATTGTCATAAAAGCTTTCATAAAGCCCCTGCTCGCCGTGTTCGTCATAATGACGGCGTGACGCCAGCGCACCATTGCTGTGGTAACTCTGGGCTATGCCAAAAGGCTTGCCGTTTTTATGCTGCTCACGGCGGTGTAACTTACCATTCTCGTGAAAGGTAAGTTGCTCTCCGACTAATTCGCCGTTGTGGTACTGGTATTGCCCACGCATATTGCCATCTGGCCAGTAACTTATTACCTCACCATGATACTGCCCCAGCGCATTGCTCTGGCCTTTTGTCATGGGGTTGCCGTTACTATGGTAGTAAACAAAGTCACCGATAATGGGGCTGTTTATCAAATCTGTACCATTTAAGGTACCGCTGAAATACACTTGCTGATTACTGATATAAAACAGCTTTACAGGCCACGGCTGCTGCGCGTCTGTTGCCGGCGCTTCGGCATAATAACTGGCGTCGGCTTCGCTTTGGGCCAACTGCCAATCTTCTGTTAACAGTACTTTTTCAGCAGAGGCTGTCCAGGCCAACAGGCTAAATAACAGATATAAATACTTCATAGTTATTCCTTATGGCAATGCAGGAAAACGGTATGACCAGTCGTCTGTAACCGGTTCACCTTGCTGTGTAAGGTGCTGAATTTGTGTTACACGCCCCTGAATTCTCAGATAGTGTTCGTTATGCAGCTGCGTTGACAGCAGTTGTTCTGATAAATCATAAGACCAGCCGGATTGTACCGGAGACAGTGCCAGCCCTTCATGGTTTAAAAACCGGTAACGCTGTAATAACGTCGCCATTGTCCAGCCTGGGTCCCACTCTGGTAGTTTATTTAAATCTACCAGCCATGAAACCTCCGGTGTGTAATCAAGCCGCTGCCAGATAGGCGTACCTTTGCAAGACAATGTGGTTGTTACGTCAATTTCATAAAAGTAACGCCGGATGCCATCAGTAGTGCTAAGTTGATACTTTACCTGTTTCGGCAACACCTGACGGGGAGATTGCGGCACTAGCTGCCACACCAGAGCCTGGCCGGATACTTCTGGCGCTTCTACGACAGTTAACGTACAAAGCTGCGCCAATTCGGCACTTAAGTGCACTGCCAATCCAAAGTTATTTACTGGTTCAGGCTTAACGTCTGCCGGGTTTTGCGGTACCGGCGGTGGCGATAATTCATCATCCGCAGCGTACTGGCCAAAGCGATCTTCATCAAACAGCAAATACTGGTTAGTTGGTGGCAGCGTATCAGCCTGAGGATATTTATCATGTGGCAGAAATTGTATATTTTGCCGGTAAAGCGGCTTGTCGGCATAAACACTGGCATACAACGTCAGCTCTGCCGGCAACTGCTTAAACTGAAGAATAGTGACGTTTTGTGCATCGTTGTAATACGGCGCCATCACCAGATCCAACGCATTCCGTTCATCTTCTGTCAGCCAGTCCGGGCCTGAAAACTGCGCGCCGGGGTAAGAAATCATCGCGCCTTCTGCACCATCGTAACGCTGTAACAATTGATAACGCTCGTTACCCGACGCCGTCAGCTTATAGGTCTGCGGTTCATCTGGCACAGGCGACAATGTAACCGTTAACTCTCCTTCGCTTACCGTAACGGTATTTGCCGGATCTGGTTTTATACGCAGTGTTATTAACTCTGCCGGGTAAAACTCGGCATCCGCACTAAGCTGTGCCACATCATTCATCAATTCGTCCGGCTCGTTCCAGCCCACGAGTAAATTTTGCTGGCTGGATTTAACAAACCTATCGTCATTGGCATAGGTATATAACCTTTGAGATCTGAGTTGTAGCGGAATTGGCTCGCCAGCACTGTTCTGGGCGCTAATCGCCGTTAATTTTAGCCGCCCTTGCTGGCCGGCAGAAAAATCGTGCTGATAATTAACACCTAACAGATCATCGTTCAGAACAAAGTACCCCTGCGGCCAGGGAAAGACCTGCTGCCTCGTTAACGGTTGCATCGTTGTCACTGACGCTAATTCAGGCGGCGTGGTATATTCATAAACCGGTCGCTGATAGTTGTACTCAAGTTGCTGAAACAGGCTGCCGTACATTTCTGAGTCCGGCACCATCACCACCTGATATCGTACACGTCCGGCATAACCATATTGCTCAAACGGCAGATCAGCAACCATCAGCATTTTTTCCAGCCAGCCGCTTTGCCGCGACAACACCAGTTGCCCGTACAGTTTGCCATCATCAAGCTCTGCTGCCAGCTGCGCTGTCAATTGCTCGTCGGTTACGGCCAATACTGTCAGGGTAACATCTGTCAGATCCTGATAGCCCGGCAATGTAACGGTCGCCCCTACTTTGGCCGGTACTGTCGTAATAAAGGTGGCCGCACTGAACATTTTTTTCAGCTCAGCTTCAAGCTCTGTGCCCCTGTTTTTTAGCAGTGCCTGCCAGACTTCGTCATTTAAGGCGGCAAAATGTGTCAGCTTACCGGCCTCCAGATCAGCTGTTAAGCTAAAACCTTTAGAGAACAAGGCATGTAATTCCGGATTGGCACTGGCGCGACGGGAACTTCGCAACCCGCTCTGGCCATCGCGCATGTTAAGATAATCGATATAGAGTTCGAGCTTTGTTTCTTTACCGGTCTGCACCACTTTGTAGCGGGCTAATTGCTGCGACGTAGAGCTCATTTGCTGTTTGCCACGGCCGGTATCAATAGAAATATGCGTGCGACTTACTGCCTGATAACCGCGCTCTTCGCCTTGTACCGGTGAAAATTCGACGTCTTTATTTGGGTTAGAGCATGCAGCAAGCATTACACACAGCGAAAAGCCCAAGAACGATCTCATCAGCGTTTTGTTCCCTTTTTCAAAAAAGGCGTATTCTATCGTTATAACGACGTAAACAAAATGCTTAATACAGCACTACAAGCTGTAAAGGCACAACAACTGTGCCTTTACTTTTACGTTTTAATTCAGGTTATTGGCTTTTTTATTGTGTAACCAATGATAAATCGCCGGTAGCACAACTAAAGTCAGCAAGGTAGCTGAAATAATGCCGCCAATCACCACAGTTGCCAGCGGGCGCTGTACTTCTGCACCGGTGCCCGTGTTTAGTGCCATCGGCACAAACCCCAGGCTGGCAACCAGTGCGGTCATTAATACCGGCCGCAAGCGGATTAACGCACCTTCAACCACCGCGTACAGTAAATCGCCTTTCTCTTGCCACAACTGGCGGATAAACGACACCATGACCAGGCCGTTTAGCACCGCCACGCCAGATAGCGCAATAAAACCCACCCCTGCCGAAATAGATAGCGGCATACCGCGCAGCCACAGTGCCAATACGCCGCCGGTTAAGGCCAAAGGCACGCCGGTAAAAATAATCAGCGCATCTTTTAACGAGTTAAACGCCATTACCAGTAAACCGATAATCAGCAGCAATGTAATTGGCACTACCAGGCTAAGCCGGTTACTGGCAGACTCCAGTTGCTCAAAAGTGCCGCCATAATCCAGCCAGTAACCGGCTGGCAGGCTCACTTGCGAGTTAACCCGCTGTTTCAGCTCAGCGACAAAGCTACCTAAATCACGCTCACGCACATTCACTGACACCACAATGCGGCGCTTGCCGTTTTCGCGGCTAATTTGCGCCGGCGCGGTCTGAATATCCAGCGTAGCAATTTCTGTCAGTGGTACATAACCGCCATCAGGCAAGGGAATTGGTAACCAGGCCAGGTTATCAATATCGCTACGGATTTGCTCTGGCAAGCGTACCACCAGCTGAAACCGGCGATCGCCTTCGTAGATCAAACCAGCGTGTTCGCCACCAATTGACATGGCGATAACGTCCTGAAACTGGCTGACTGTCAGCCCGTAGCGGGATAATGCGGTAAGTTTTGGCGTAATAGCCAGTACTGGCAAACCCGATATCTGCTCGGTGCGTACATCGGCCGCACCACTGATGCTACCGGCAACCTGCTCAATGCTTTGGGCAACCTTTAGCAACATATCCAGATCATCACCAAATACCTTAATGCCTACATCTGCTCGTACGCCGGAAATCAGCTCGTTAAAGCGCATCTGAATAGGCTGGGTAAACTCGTAATTATTCCCTGGCAACTGCTCCAACGCGGCTTCCATTTCAGTAACCAGCTGCGCTTTGGTTTTCGCAGGGTTGGGCCATTCGCTACGTGGCTTTAAAATCACAAAGTTGTCGGCCACATTCGGCGGCATCGGGTCGGTTGCCACCTCTGGTGTACCAATTTTAGCAAACACCTTATCAACCTCGGGGAATTGCTTGATACGCTGCTCCAGCACTTCCTGCATCTGCACAGATTGCTCAAGGCCGGTGCCGGTTACCCGCATCGCATGCAAGGCAATATCGCCCTCATCCAGCTGTGGAATAAACTCTGAGCCAAGCGTAGTGGCTAGCCAGATGCAGCCAACAACCAACGCGCTGGCTAGCCCCACCACTAGCAGCCGGAATTTAAGCACGGCGTACAGTATCGGCCGGTAGGCAGATTTAGCAGCTACTATTAGCGGGTTTTCCTGCTCTTTGATTTTGCCAGCCATAAATACCGCGACCGCTGCGGGTACTATCGTTAATGACAATACCATCGCCGCCAGCAGCGCCATCACTACCGTTGCCGCCATAGGGTGAAACATTTTGCCTTCAACCCCGGTTAACGCGAACACCGGAATATACACTACGGTAATAATGGCCACGCCGAATAAGCTGGGTTTAATCACCTCGGTGGTGGCTTTAAACACTACTTTTAAACGTTCGCGCAGTAGCAGCAAACCGCCGGTTTGATGTTGCGCCAGGCCTAAACGGCGAATGCAGTTTTCGACAATAATCACCGCACCATCGACAATCAGGCCAAAGTCGAGCGCCCCTAAGCTCATCAGGTTAGCCGATACGCCTTGTTGTACCATACCGCTAATTGTCGTCAGCATCGCCAGCGGAATAACAGCGGCGGTAATAAGCGCCGCACGGATATTGCCCAGCAGCACAAACAGCACCACTATGACCAGCAAAGCGCCTTCCAGCAGGTTTTTTTGCACGGTAACAATGGTTTTATCAACCAGCGTTGTGCGATCGTATACCGCTTCAACCACTACGCCCGGCGGTAATGAGCTTTTTATTGCTTCGAGCCTGGCGGCAGCATCACGTGCGACGGTGCGCGAGTTCTCGCCCAGCAACATCATTACGGTGCCCATTACGGTTTCATGGCCATCACGGGTGGCAGCACCGGTGCGTAACTCTTTGCCCAGGCCAACCTCTGCCACATCCTTTACCCGGATAGGCACCGAGCCATTAAGCGCAACAACCACATTTTCAATACTGCTAATGGTATTAAGCTGGCTCGGCGAGCGCACCAACAACTGCTGGCCGTTACGTTCAATGTAACCTGCGCCACGGTTAGCATTGTTATCCTGCAAGGCGGCGCTTAACTGTGGCAAAGTAACGCCCATTGCCAGCATTTTTGCCGGATCTGGCATGACGTGGTATTGCTTGTCATAACCACCGATGGTGTTTACTTCAACCACACCGCTTACCTGTGCCAGTTGCGGTTTTATGATCCAGTCCTGCACTTCACGCAAATACATGGCATCCAGCGGCTTGCCGTTAGCATCTGTGGCACCGGGTTTCGCATCGACGGTATAAACAAATATTTCGCCAAGGCCGGTGGCAATGGGCCCCATTTGTGGATCTAACCCCGGTGGTAGCGCATTTTTAATACTGCCAAGACGCTCGTTAATCAGGTTACGGGCAAAATAAATATCCGTGCCCTCGTCAAATACCACTGTTACCTGTGACAGGCCATAACGTGATAAAGAGCGGGTATAGTTAAGCCTGGGTAAACCATACAGTGCGGTTTCCACCACAAAGGTAATACGCTGCTCTGCTTCCAGTGGCGAATAGCCAGACGCTTCGGTATTAATTTGCACCTGTACGTTGGTAATATCCGGTACTGCATCTATCGGTAAACGCTGGTAACTCCAAAGCCCGCCTGCTATCAGCAGCAAAATCAGGCTCAGCATCAAATACCGGCGCTCAATCGAGAAACGGACGATAGCTTCTATCATGTTTATCTCCTGATATTAATGCTCGTGAGCTGCGCCGGCCTTTTCAATCTCAGCCTTTATCAGATAACTGTTCACCACCACATAGTCTTCTGCAGCATGTAAACCCGACAGCACTTCGCTAAAGCGCCCATCGGTACGGCCCAACTGCACAGGGCGTGGCTCATAGCGCGTACCTTCACGTACAAATACCACTTGTTTACCATCAAGCTGCTGCAAAGCACGGTTATCAACCACCAAAGACACATTTATAATTTCGGCGTCAACCAGCGCCCTCACCCGCTCACCAGCGGCAAATCGGTTTTGCGAGTTATCCAGCACTACCCGGGCCAGCACATAAGGCTGCCCCGTTACCGGCAAAATGTGGCTGATATGACTGTCAACGCGGCCACCGCGGGCTTCTATATGCACCGGTAGCCCGGTTTTAATCTCATCTAATGAGGCAGGAAACATTTTCAGCTCTACCCACAGCACGCTGCTATCGGCCAGCGAAAACAACGATTCACCCGCAGTGTATTCGCCCTGACTGGCATATTGCTGAATGACGACACCACTGATTGGCGCCGTTAGTGGGTAGGTGCGTAAGCTGTCATTTGATTCAACCAGCGCCAGCACATCAGCTTTACTCACCTTGTCGCCCACGCTGGCTTTTATTTGCGCAATAACGCCGGGGAAACGCGCCCTAACCTGCGCCTGCCGGTTTGGCGGAATAACCAATTCGCCATAAAGCGGCAAATGTCGCTCAATAGTGCCTGGACCTGCTGAGCTAACCTCTATGCCCACCCGCTTTGCCATGTCGGCATTAATAATAGCGGCCTCCCCCAGGCCTTCGACGTGATCCGGTTCATCTGCAACAGCAGCACGTGTCTGTTTGTCTTTAGTGTTTTCATCACTGACATGGCTTTGTGCAGGGCTTGCCAGCACGTTTATAAGTAAAACAATTAAGAATGCTGAGTATTTCATTTTGAAGATCCTGAGCCGGTAGCGATAAGCTGTGTGGAAGTCGTTTTCATCATTGCAGCTGTGCCAAGTGCAACGCCGCTAAGTTGCTCTATTAATGCCTGGTTACTCAAGGCGGTACTGGCAGCATTAACCAGCTCAAGCTGAGCATCCTGTAATGCCTGGCGGGCAGACAGCCACTCGGCATAGCCATAACGGCCACGCGAATACGCCTGTTCGGTTTGCTGTAACGCTTGTTCAAGCGCAGGTAGAATATCGCGCTGCATATCTTTTACCGCCATGGCGCTGTAGCGGTGGGCTTGCCAGGCCTGGTATAAGCGCGCCCGTAAACGCAGTAACTCAGCATCTTTCTCATATTGCACAACTTTTAGCTCTGCCTGAGCGGCAGTAACTGCGCCTTGATTACGCTGATTACCAAACAGCGGCACAGACACGCCGGCAACAACGCCAAAGTCCCGGCTTTCTTGCGAGCGCATCGCCCCCACCTGCCAGCGTACATCACTGGCAGACTGGCTTTGTGTCAGTGCAAGCTGTGCATCGTTCACGCGCTGCTGTGCGGCATAAACTTCAACTGCCGGTGTGCTTAAAACCTGCTGATACAGGATTTGAAATGACGGGCTGTCAGCGAGCAAAAATAAATCGCCGCTAACCTGATTAAAATCTACCTGGCTGGCGCCCCACAAACTGGCCAGCAACTGTTTACTGCTTTGCAGCTCTACCTGCAGCAGACCTTGCTGCAACTGAGCTTGCCTGAGTGCGACCTGAGCCCTTAATTGCTCAGCTTGCGGCGCGGCTCCATGCTGCACCCGCTGCCTGACCAGGGTAAATGCCTGCTCTGCCATATTTACGGTTTGCACAGCTAAAGCAACCTTGTGCTGCAATGTCAGCACTGCAATATAACGCTGGGTCAGTTCGCCGAGTAAATCCAGACTACTGGCTTGTTGCTGCGCCAGTATTAACGCTTGATTAGCGTTGGCTACTGCCGCCCTTGCCTGACGTTTACCGCCAAGCTCGATAACCGAAGACAGTGATACGGTGACCTCAAGGCTTTTAACACCCGACATATCACCAGTGCCAAAGGCATTATCAGCCTGTAAGCCAAGCTCATAGCCGGGTTTAAGTTCAGCCAATTGCTGCTGGCCTGCTGCCGCTTTTAAACGCCAGTCAAATATTTGTAATTGTGGGTGTTGTTGTAATACCCGTTTTGCCGCTTGTTGCAGCGACAAGTCCGCGTCTGCAGCCTGGGCTGTTGCTGGCGTATGCAGTAGTACAATACCGGCAGCAAACAAGCCAAACGCCGCATAGCGCTTGCAACTTATTTTCAAGAACATAATAAAATCCTGTTAGTGATGAATTAAAACCAGAAAAAAACAGGATCAGGCGATTGGTGGGCGGTATATATTGCGTTTGGGAGAGCTTGGAATACGGTTTATATAAAACGTTGGTTTCTCGTTTTGTAAAGCAGGTAAGGCTGTTGCTGGTTTAAACAGGCCAATATGTGCGGCATGGCAATGGCTGCAATGATCGCAGCTGGTGTGCTTACCATGCTCAGCTGTCTCAACTAAGGTCATGACAAGCTGATATTGGTCTGGCTCAGACTGATAAGTATGGTGAACATCATCAGCCGCCTCAACCGAAAAAGTACCCGACATGACGCACAGCAATTGCACAACCAGCATCAATGCCATCAGCATTCTGCTTAGTGGTGTATTGGCTAGTGCATCATTACTTATCAAGGCTATTATCGCTTTATCAGTTCAATTAACGTTTTAGCTATTAGACAGAACAGGGCCGCTGTCCAACTAGCCCATTATACTAAGTTGATTATTAAAGCTGCACAAGAGCCGGGTCGGAAAAAGCCTTAGCCGGACTGAACAAAACTTCACAAATAAAACCCAGCTGTGATTATTGGTAACCAACTGTAAAAGCGTTACTTTTCTTGCTTTGCCCGCTGATAAACTGGCCGCCTGGTTCTAAGTTAGCAGTGGTTAAAGATGTCGTCTGAGGTTTTATTATCTCTTGTCGTGCCGTTTTATAATGCGGCAGACTATTTGGACCAATTGTTGATGTCGGTTGAGACACAGCTTACCGCTAAGGTACAACTGGTGTTAGTCTGTGACGGCGCAACGGATAACAGTTTGGCAGTAGCGCAACGCCATATTGCCAAATCTATATGGCCAGAATGTTATTTGCTGTTGAGTCAGCTAAACAGCGGCGTAAGTGTGGCCAGAAATCTGGGTATCGCACGCAGTACAGGCCGGTATGTTGGCTTTGTCGATGCTGACGACGTGCTGTTACCGGGTTATATCCCGCAGTTACTCAGCGTTATTACCGCACATCAGCCTGATCTTATCGAAATAGGCTTTAAACGCTTTTCAGATATTGCCCGGCTGCCAATGTCTAAACCCAGATATTTAAAACACAACGCGGGCTATCATCAGGTAAAACGCGTTGCGCCAGCGGTATTTCAGTCAAACCGCTGGTTTCCGTGGCTAAGAATATACCGCAAAAACATTGCGCCGGATTTTCGCTTCGAGCCAGGTGTCGCATATTGTGAAGATGTCATGGCAATCCCCAAACTGTATCAGCAGGCCGCTACCCTATACCATTTGCGCCAGCCGCTTTACGGCTACCGCGACCATGCCGCCAGCGCTTCCTATAACGTCACACCGGGGCAACTACAACAGCTGCAACAGTTCTATACCAGCTTGCGTCAGGCGCAGTGTTATACGGCGCTGCCAACCCAATGTCGTAACTTATTGCTGTTAAACCTGGTTTATCTTTTTTACAGTCTGCAATTAAACAATACGCTGCAAATAAGCCTGACACCTTCGCTGCAGCAGGATGTCAGGTCATTGCTGCTGCAACAGTGCTTTACTGCAGGGTTTTCCGCGCGTAAGAAGTGGCAACTGGCGCGGTATTTTTTCCGGCACCGGGCGCAACCGGCTGTGGTAGCGTAGCCCTGCCAACATCTGTCTATTTTTTATCCAGTCAGCTCTGTATCTTTATACGTATTCAGGTATAATCCGCCGACTTTTTTCAGGCTCAGCCCATTTCAAGAGACACTATGACAGTACAAACCTTTGACCCGACACAAACCACCACGCTGGATACGCCAGCCAAAAGCCTTGCTGCAGAGGCTAAAACCGGTAGTGGCAAAGGCAATACTATCGGCTTTGTCAGCCTTGGTTGTCCGAAGAACCTGGTCGACTCTGAACGTATTCTGACCCAGCTAAAAAGCGAAGGTTACAACATAGTGCCAACCTACGATGATGCTGAGCTGGTCATTGTTAATACCTGCGGTTTTATTGACAGTGCGGTACAGGAATCGCTGGAAACCATCGGTGAAGCCTTAGCGGAGAACGGTAAGGTGATTGTCACCGGCTGTTTAGGTGCGCGCGAAGATGAAATACGCGAAGTGCACCCGAACGTGCTCGGGATCACCGGCCCGCACTCTTACGAGAACGTGTTAAAGCAGGTGCATGAGTTTGTACCTAAGCCTAAGTACGACCCGTTCACTATGCTGGTGCCGGATCACGGCGTTAAATTAACGCCTAAGCACTATGCTTACTTAAAAATATCTGAAGGCTGTAATCACCGTTGTACGTTCTGCATTATTCCATCAATGCGTGGCGATTTAGTCAGCCGCCCGGTCGGTGAGGTGCTGGACGAAGCACAACGGCTTAAAAACGCCGGCGTAAAAGAGCTGTTGATTATCTCCCAGGACACCAGTGCTTATGGCGTTGATGTAAAACACCGCACCGGTTTCTGGAATGGCTCACCGGTAAAAACCTCAATGCAATCGCTGTGTGAAGCACTCGGTGATATGGGCATTTGGGTGCGTTTGCACTATGTTTACCCCTACCCGCATGTGGATGACATTATCCCACTGATGGCACAAGGCAAAGTGTTACCTTACCTGGATATTCCGTTCCAGCATGCCAGCCCGCGTATTTTAAAGCTGATGAAACGGCCAGGCCAAGCTGACCGTGTATTAGAACGCATTAAAAAATGGCGCGAAATCTGCCCTGAATTAACTATTCGCTCAACCTTTATCGTTGGCTTCCCGGGTGAAACCGAAGAAGACTTCCAGATGCTGCTGGACTGGTTACAGGAAGCCCAGCTTGACCGCGTCGGTTGCTTTAAATACAGCCCGGTCGAAGGCGCCAAAGCGAATGACCTGCCCGATCCGGTAGCAGATGAGGTAATGGAGGAGCGTTATCACCGCTTTATGCAAACCCAGCAGGCGATAAGCACTGCAAGGCTGCAGGCAAAAATTGGCAAAACCATTAAAGTGCTGATAGATGAAGTAGACGAAGAAGGCGCTATCGGCCGAAGCTTTGCTGATGCCCCGGAAATTGACGGTGCAGTGTACCTGAACGGTTTAACCAGCGTTAAACCTGGCGATATTATCGATGCGGTAATTGAAGAAGCTGACGAGTACGATTTATGGGCGTCACTCGCTGAGTAAATAACCACTCATTAAAAAGCCGCAGTAACTACTGCGGCTTTTTTAATTCCATCAATAAATCAGCTTCGTTTCCAATAACGTAAAGCACGCAAGGTCTTCAGAAAACCATCTGCAGATACTTTTTCAAGGTTTATCCAGCCATCATCTTTACTGCCCGTTAAACCTGCCGCATCTATAAGTGCCTCAGCCTCTGCTGTGTAACCGATGAATTTCATATGGGCGTGGGCATCTGTGACGAAATCTTTCGCTTCTGCCAATTTTGCCAGCGACTGAGCACCTTCTGCACTGAGTAGCAACAGCACGGCATCGTACAGCACTGACGGCCCGCCTTGGACCAGCTGATCGCCAGCTTGATGCTTGCCATCATCTGCACATACACCGCCGACTTTCGGTGCGATTATTTCATAGCTGGCGCCCTCTTTTTTCAGCGCCTCTGTTACCTGACGCAACAAGGCCGCATTGAAGTTTTCCGACACTAAAATGCCCAGTTTTCGACCGCTGAAGGTATTGGGACTATTCTTTAAAATACTCAGCGCATCAGACACCGGCAAATCCTGGCGCGGTGGCATCGCTGCCTCAGCAGCATCAGGCATAGACCTGAATCCGAGGCCATTTGCAACCTGCTCTGCCAGGGTTTTATCTATATTCAGTAAATGCGATACAAGCCGCTGCCTGATCGGCAGATTTTCTACTTTGGACAGCTCAAAGATCAGCGCATTTTGCATATGTTCCTGCTCCACAGCAGTCTGACTGATGTAGAACTGCCTGGCCTGGCTGTAATGATCAGCAAAAGTTGGCGAGCGATAGCGCAGCTTGCTGTCACCCATCGCTTGGCTTGAGCTGACAAACCCATGTGCCGGGCAAGCCCTGGGATTATGCTCACCGCCGTCCCAGGAGTTCGGTTCGTAATTTACCCGGCCTTTAGGGTTACGCATCGCCATATGACCGTCCTGCTGAAAATGCCGCACCGGGCATTTGGGCGCATTAACCGGGATATGGGTAAAGTTAGGCCCCCCGAGGCGTTTTAACTGGGTATCAAGATAAGAAAAATTGCGCCCTTGTAGTAAAGGATCCGGCGTAAAATCCAGGCCGGGAACGATATTCTGAGTACAGAACGCCACCTGTTCGGTTTCTGCAAAAAAGTTATCGACCACCCGGTCAAGCACCATCCGGCCAATGATTTTAACGGGTATCTGCTCTTCCGGAATAAGCTTGGTCGGATCAAATACGTCGAAATTAAAACGCTCGGCAAAACTCTGATCGAAAATCTGTACCCCCAGCTCCCACTCCGGATAATCCCCCCGCTCTATCGCCTGCCACAAATCACGCCGGTGAAAATCCGGATCAGCACCATTTAATTTCAGCGCTTCATTCCAGACTACTGATTGCATTCCGCCTTTGGGCTTCCAGTGAAATTTAACAAAGTGTTGCTTACCGTCGGCGTTAACAAGCTTAAAAGTATGCACACCAAAGCCCTGCATAAAACGCAGCGACCGCGGAATAGCCCGGTCAGACATTGTCCACATCACCATGTGCATCGACTCAGGCGTTAAGCTGATAAAATCCCAGAAATTGTCATGCGCAGTTTGCGCCTGAGGAAAACCGCGGTCTGGCTCTGCTTTGGCGGCATGGATTAAATCCGGGAACTTCATCGCATCCTGAATAAAGAATACCGGAATATTGTTTCCCACTAAGTCCCAATTACCCTCTTTGGTATAGAACTTTACCGCGAAACCTCTGACATCTCTGGCCAGATCTGCGGAACCTTTATTGCCAGCGACAGTAGAAAAACGGGCAAACACCGGTGTTTTCTCGCCTTTACGTTGAAACAGATCGGCGCTGGTCAACTCAGATAAAGACTCATAGGTCTCAAAATAGCCGTGGGCGCCGTAGCCCCTGGCATGCACAACCCGCTCCGGAATACGTTCATGGTCAAAATGAAACAATTTCTCCCTCAGAACATGGTCCTCCATCAGTGTCGGATCTCTTTCACCGGCTTTTAACGAATTTTGATCATCGCTTACCGGGCAGCCCTGAGCAGTGGTCATGGTAGGATACTTATCTGAAGCGGGCTGATGTAACTCGCCACCTTTACCTTTGTTGTCTGAGTAGCTGAATGAGTCGGCCATGAATAACCTCCTTAGCAATGGGAAAATACAGTGTCCGTTTTAACGAACACTGCTGGGTTAAAAGTCCGCTTCAAGGTGCAAAAAGAAGGCCAGTCAGGCGAAGTATGACTGGCAGCTGTTGTGGGGCTGCAAAGAGGTGAAGGCATCCAGATGACTGGTAAACATTTACCCGCCAAATGTAATTTTTTTACGCTAAATGTCAGCCGGGGCTGGTTGTACAACGCATAACTCGGCTAAAGCAAACAACCTGGGGTTGGTTGAAGTTGGCCATTCTCGTTGCCATAGTCGCCGCAATTGCTGGCTGAACAAATTTAAATCACCGCTGCTGCAGAATTGCTCTGTAGCGGCCCGCGTTTCGTCAGTTGACAGCTGACACTCTGCCAGCTTGCGGCTTACTTGTTCTGCTACCGCGTGTTCAGTGCGTATAACCGTGACATCCGGCCCGGCAATATCAGCGACAATATCAGCGATAAAATTATAATGTGTGCAGCCCAGTACCAGGGTATCGGCCCCTTGTATCAGCAACGGCTGAATGGCGCTTTGTATTGCTAGCCGCATTTGTGCCGTATCAAATTGCAGGGACTCAATCAGAGGTACGAACGCAGGACAAGGTTGCAGCAAGATTGTCGCGGTATCAGCATAACGCTGCGTTAAGTTGGCAAAAGCCGGTGTAAGTAAAGTACGGGGGGTGGCCAGAATACCCACCACTTTGCTTTTGCTGGCCAGCACAGCAGGTTTAACGCCAGGTTCAACTCCAATTATGGGCAAGGCGAAGTTTTCCCGCAGTTTACTTATTGCCGCGGTAGTGGCAGTGTTGCAGGCCACCACCACCGCTTTCACACCAGCGTGTATTAATTGCTGCGTAATCAGCGCCATACGCTGATAGATAAAATCGTCGGTTTTATCTCCATAGGGCGCATATGCTGTGTCGGCCACATAAATCAGATGTTCCGCCGGCATTACCTTGCGTACCGCCAGCGCCACCGACAAGCCACCAATGCCAGAGTCAAAAATACCGATAGCCCCCGGCAAATTGCCTGCCCCACCACTCATATTATTTTCCTGTTATTGGCGTTTCACCAACTGTATAAAAACGACTGCAAGCATAACCATTAATGACCAGACAGTTGCTGAACAAGGCTATTTGTATTACTAAAATCCGTGATCCGCTGCTGCACTTTACCGTCTTTTATAACCAGTAACGTTGGTATAGTACGGATATTAAAATGATTAAACAGCACACCGGCTTCGTCGATGCTAAACGGCACAGTGATGTTATATAGCAAGTTGAATTCCGCTAACGCCTGCTCATCTGTCCACAGATGGTTTACCACGCCCCGCCACTGTCTGTCAGGGAGTTGCTGTTGCAAACTGTTAAGCTGAGTTTGCGCTTGTTTACAGGCATTTGCCATTTCAGGGCGGGTATCGAGCAAGTACCAGTCACACCAGGTTGCGGTGAAAAACACCAGTTGCTCACCCTGCTGCCAGTTTTGCAATATAGTGTGTTTTTGTTCAGCAGTTAGTGCATCTGTTGCCGCGCTCTTTAGCGCCTGGCCTTTTGCCAGCATACTGATAAAACGATCCAGATTGCTGTCAGATTCGTGCGTGGTATACACCACATCATTTTTGCTGTTAATGAGTACACTATAGGGTGTTCCGGTTAAGCCAAGTGCGACACCGAGCTGGCCTTCATTGTCGAGCCAAACCGGCATGGTTAGGTTAAACCGCTTTATTACCTGAGCGATTTTATCGTTGTTTTCATTGATATTGATATTAACGGCAACGAAATTTACTTTATCGCCGTACTGCTGCTGTAATGCTTCAAAATGCGGCATTTGTTCCATACAAGGCTTACACCAGGTTGCCCACATCTTCACGTACACAGGTTTATCTGCGGATAAGCTCGCGAGAGTTACGCTATTGCCGCTACCAAATTGTTGCAAAGTGATCTGTCTGAAATCATCAGCCAACACTGCCGATGAAACAAACAGCATCGTTATTACCCCTGCCAACCACAAGCTCAATCGCATAGAAACACCCAGTTAATTATCGGTTATGTCGTTATTGTACCGCGCAATCTATGTGAGGAAAGACACAAAAACCATAAAAAGAGGTAGGACATAAAGCTTATCTGTGCAGCTAAGTGCCCAGCGCCAAACGCTGCCAGCCTGCAGTGGTACAGTGTTAGCACACCTGTCTCGCGGCCAAAACACGGTAGATTGTGCAAACAATTCGCTACAGAGACAAAAAATTCATCTGCCGCTGCTATTTTTTTTCGGGCAAATTGATTTTAAATCCTGTATATTATCGCACTATTTTCAAACCCCCAGCTTATAGAGATGACTATGGCAGCAGATTTATCGTTATACAGAAACATTGGTATCTTCGCTCACGTTGATGCCGGTAAAACAACTACAACCGAACGTATTCTTAAACTGACCGGTAAAATCCATAAGTTAGGTGAAGTTCACGAAGGTGAATCAACAACTGACTTCATGGAACAGGAAGCAGAGCGTGGTATTACTATCCAGTCAGCTGCTGTAAGCTGTTTCTGGAAAGGTCACCGTTTCAACGTAATCGATACACCGGGCCACGTTGACTTCACTGTTGAAGTATACCGTTCACTGAAAGTTCTGGACGGCGGTATCGGCGTATTCTGTGGCTCTGGCGGTGTGGAACCTCAGTCAGAAACTAACTGGCGCTATGCTAACGACGCAGAAGTATCACGTCTGATCTTCGTTAACAAACTGGACCGTATCGGTGCAGACTTTATCCGCGTTACTGAGCAGGTGAAAAAAGTTCTGGGTGCAAACCCATTGATCATGACACTACCTATCGGCCGTGAAGACACGTTCAAAGGTGTTGTTGACCTGTTAAGCAAGCAAGCTTACGTGTGGGATGATTCTGGCCAGCCAGAAAACTACACTGTAACTGATATTCCAGCTGACATGGCTGATGACGTTGAAATGTACCGTCAACAACTGATCGAAACTGCTGTTGAGCAGGATGATGACCTGTTAATGGCGTACATGGAAGGTGAAGAGCCTTCAATCGAAGATATCAAGCGTTGTATCCGTAAAGGTTGCCGCGACCTGGCCTTCTTCCCTACTTACTGTGGTTCTGCCTTCAAAAACAAAGGTATGCAATTACTGTTAGACGCTGTTGTTGATTACCTGCCGTCACCAACTGAAGTTATTCCTCAGCCTCTGACTGACGAAGAAGGTAACGAAACCGGCGAATCAGCTATTGTTTCTCCAGATGAGCCGTTCCGCGCCTTAGCGTTCAAAATCATGGATGACCGTTTCGGCGCCCTGACGTTCGTACGTATCTACTCAGGTGTGCTGAACAAGGGTGATACCATCCTGAACTCTTACACCGGTAAAACTGAACGTGTTGGCCGTATGGTTGAAATGCACGCGAACGACCGTACTGACCTGACTACTGCTCAGGCCGGTGACATCATCGCTATCGTCGGTATGAAGAACAACACCCAGACTGGTCACACGCTGTGTGATCCTAAGCACCCATGTACTCTGGAACCAATGGTATTCCCAGAGCCGGTAATCTCTATCTCTGTAACACCAAAAGATAAAGGTTCAGTGGAAAAAATGGGTATCGCTATCGGTAAGATGGTTGCTGAAGATCCAACGTTCCGCGTTGAAACTGATATCGACTCAGGCGAAACCATTCTGAAAGGTATGGGTGAATTACACCTGGATATCAAAGTCGACATCCTGAAACGTACTTACGGCGTTGAGCTGATTGTAGGTCAACCTCAGGTTGCTTACCGCGAAACCATTACCCGTGAAATCGAAGACAGCTACACGCACAAGAAGCAGTCTGGTGGTTCTGGTCAGTACGGTAAAATCGACTACCGCATTCGTCCGGGCGAGCCAAACTCAGGCTTCAAGTTCGTGTCTACCGTTGTTGGTGGTAGCGTTCCAAAAGAATTCTTCCCGGCGATCGAGAAAGGCTTCGAGTCTATGATGTCTACTGGTCCTCTGGCTGGCTTCCCGGTACTGGACGTTGAAGTTGAACTGTTCGACGGTGGTTTCCATGCCGTTGACTCATCAGCTATCGCGTTCGAAATCGCCGCTAAAGGTGCGTTCCGTCAATCTATGCCAAAAGCTGGCGCGCAGATGCTGGAACCAATCATGAAAGTTGACGTGTTCACCCCAGAAGACCACGTTGGTGATGTTATCGGTGACTTAAATCGTCGTCGCGGCATGATCTCTGGTCAGGAAGCTGGCGTAACAGGCGTACGTATCAAAGCAGACGTACCACTGTCAGAAATGTTCGGTTACATCTCTACCCTGCGTACTATGACGTCAGGCCGTGGTCAGTTCTCTATGGAGTTCTCTCACTACGCGCCGTGCCCTACTAACGTAGCGGACGCTGTAATCGCGAAAGAGAAAGAAAAGAAAGCCGCAGCTGCTAAAAACTAAGCTGTAGCTGTTGATAAAAGCCCCGCTGGTTCACTCCGCGGGGCTTTTTTATATCTGCGTAACCATCATTCTCATAGCCGTTATTCAAGCTCATCCCGCATATTAATTCCATTTAGCCAGCAGTAGCCTAACCAGGCCGCCGCTAATAAATACGGCATACCACCCGGTACCCACATTAACAGTCCCGCAAGTTGCTGATCGGCCAGCTCATGGGTCGGGTAGTACAGCAAGCTGCTTGCAAAGGTCAGAATAGCGCCGAGAAAGCCAGTATTCACCAGCGTAAACAGTAATGCCAGCAATGCCCATGGCCTGCTGCGTTCATTACAATGCAGTACAGCCCACCATAACAGTGCAGCAGTAAGCAAAAAGCAGCTGTGTTCAACCAGATGCCACCAGGGATTTTCCAGTGCCAGCACATAAAACGTCGGAATATGCCAGAACCAGATAACCAACACATGCAGGTAAGCCAGCCGCATTGGGAAACGGACCATTTTAAGCAGCGGCTGCCAGTAACGTTTGCCTCTGCTGCGCCAAAGTGCAGCAAACTGTGGCAACGGCATGCAAATGGCCCACATGGGTGCTATTACCACGATAAACAGCATGTGTTGTACCATGTGTGCACTGGCGCTGACTTCTGCTTTTATATTAAGCGGCCCCAATACAGCATAAACCGTTAGCAGACAGGCACTGTGAAACATCAGCGCCTGCATAGGTGCAGGACGACGCCTTACACTGCCCCACAGATAGCACAACCAGAGCACCGCCAGTAGAGACGCCGCCAGCAGCTCAGCAACGAGGGTTTGCCCGCTAAGCGATAAAATGCTGTCAGCCCGCAACTCCATACTAACGCCTGCCAAAATCAGAGTTAGTGCGCCGGCGCACACCCATATCATACGCAAGGGCTTAGCACCAACACCGGCAAAGCGCCGGCCAGTGTTGCCAGCGCCGCTAACAAATGCAATGCTAACCCGACACGGACAGTAAAGCGTTGCATGTGACTAAGGTTTTGGGCATGCCGGCTATACCGCCAGCTTCGTAGGGCTAAAACTGTAAACAGCAACATTATCAGCAGTGTAAATAGCAGCAAAGTTGGTGTTATCAGGTTAAACACTGTTTCAGTAACAGGCGGGAAAAACCCGCAGCCTACTGACAAAGCGGCATACATCACCACAAACCATAAACTCCAGATTGCTAACCCCAGTACAAACTGCACCGGATGATCCGGCCTGAAGAAGCGTTTTATCCCCTGCTCTGCAGCCTGCCCGGTCATGTTGCAGACCATCCGAGCGGCAACAAAAAGAATAAGGCCGTGCTCAGCCAGTAAACGGCCAGATAGTATAGCCAGAGCGGTTTGATGACTTGTGGCTCATAGGGTGCCGAGCGCCCGACGTAGCCAAGCCTGACTCTGATAGCTTGCAACAGTGTAAGTAGCACCGCCAGACAAGCGTGCCCCAGCAGGTACAGCAGCACCACAGTGATAACAGCATCATGCGCGCTGCCGGTGTACTGCAACGGCGTAACGACAAACACGCCGCCAAGCAGCGCGATATGAGTGATACCTGTTGCGGCGCAGTAGCAAAGCCGGCGTAGTAAAGCGGTATCATCCCCGTTCGCCAACTGCCGGCAAACACGGTTAAACTGCCAGGCTGTAACAGTCAGTATCACGCCCCCAGCAACAAGTGCTGACACCGGCACAGGCCCCTGTTGTACCGACGACCACAGCGGCGCCGCAGTCCAAAGATAAAACCAGCCAAATAACAAAGACATATAAAGTACAGCATTTGCCAGCAAACTGACGATCATGCCGATACGCCCGGGGCCGTCAGTTGTCTGGTAGTCAAAACGCAGCTCTGTATTTTGCGTTATCACCGGCTTGTCACTGAGTAAACGGGCACCATTTTGCCAGCTCCAGCAAAGCAGTAAACCGACAGCAATAACTGCTGCCAGTGCCGCCAGCCCATATTGACGGCACAACAGACTGATGCAAACCACTGCCAACACCAGAGCGCAGCGCAGCGGCCACCACGAATTGCCTGGCAGACACAGTATTTTTGCCAGTCTGGCATTCAGCGGCGTGGTTCCCCAGTTTTCTCGAAGCCCT
This sequence comes from Rheinheimera aquimaris, assembly GCF_020531985.1. Classification (GTDB taxonomy): domain Bacteria; phylum Pseudomonadota; class Gammaproteobacteria; order Enterobacterales; family Alteromonadaceae; genus Alishewanella; species Alishewanella aquimaris. The sequence continues at coordinate 500,747 of NZ_JAJAVQ010000001.1, forward strand.
GAATAGCTGTGGCTGAACTCAGCTGCTGCCGCTGCAGCTTCGGCTACATCGGCCTGCTGCCATAATGGCTGGCGGCTATTTACTGTGGGCAGGCTGGCAAAATTATACTGTGGTGGCGGCAATGGCATGGCCCATTCCAACGTATCGGCTTGCCAGGGGTTAGCGGCAGAGTGTTTGCCAAATCGAAAATGCAGTAATAAATCCAGTAAGGTTATCGCAACGCCGGTAGCCATAATGAAGCCACCTATCGACGATATAAAGTTTAGCCAGTCCCAGCCTAGCCCTGCTTCATAAGTGTAAATACGCCGCGGCATGCCCAGCAAACCGGTCAGATGCATCAGCAAAAACGTCAGATTAAAACCAATGAAAGTCAGCCAGAATCCCCAGCGACCAATGCTGTCTGACGGCATACGGCCGGACACCAGCGGCAGCCAGTAGTACAGGCCCGCCATCAACGGAAAAAACATGCCACCAACCAGCACATAGTGCATATGGGCCACCACAAAGTGAGTATCATGCACTTGCCAGTTAAAAGGTACTAACGCCAGCATCACGCCTGTCAACCCGCCACAGACAAACACGACTAAAAAGCCGCATAACCAGAGCATCGGCAGGCGAAACACTACGTTACCCCGCCACAACGTCGCCAGCCAGGCGAATACCTGAATGGCGGTTGGCACTGCAACCAGCATACTGGCAACCGAAAAGAATGCCTGTGCCAGCTGTGGGATCCCCACTGTAAACATATGGTGTACCCATAAACCAAAGCTGATAAAACCGGTTAGAATTACGCCGATAACAATCCAGCGATATCCGACAATAGGACGGCCAGAGAATACCGGGATCAGCGTAGAGACAATGCCCGCTGCCGGCAAAAAGATGATGTAGACCTCAGGATGGCCAAACAGCCAGAATAAATGTTGCCACAGCAAAGGATCACCGCCCCCCGCCACCGCGAAAAAGGGCATACCGGCAGCGCGTTCCAGCTCAAGCAGAATACTGGCCAGGATCAGAGGCGGAAAACCAAACACTATCATCATTGCCATCACCAGAATATACCAACAAAAAAGTGGCATCCGGCTTAGTGTCATGCCTCTGGCACGACTGCTTAGTATTGATACCGTAAGCTCGACACCTGCCGCCAGTGCTGAAATTTCGACAAAGGTAATGCCAAGCAACCAGAAATCTGAGCCGGGTCCGGGTGAAAATTCACTGCTGCTAAGCGGCGTATACATAAACCAGCCTGACGCCGGCGCTATACCCAATACCAGGCTGAATAAAATGATCAGCCCGCCAAATAGGTAACAAAAATAGCCAAAAGCACTCAAACGCGGAAATAACAAATCGCGGCTGCCAATCATTTTAGGGATCAGGTAGATAGCGATACCCTCCAGCACGGGTATCGCAAACAAAAACATCATTACACTGCCATGCATGCTAAACAGCTGGGCATACACCTCGGCACTGACAATAGTTTGCTCAGCCAACGCCAGCTGGGTTCTGATCAGCATGGCCAGCACGCCACCAATCAGGAAAAACAGCATACCAGTGACAATAAACCGCAATCCTATGGTACCGTGATTCACTGCGGCCAGGCTGCGCCAGCCGGGTAAATTAGCCCAGATCTGAGTCAGGTGTTGCTGATGCGCCGGTGCACTGTTGTGGTGTTCAGTCATCTGCCCGCCGCTCCTCCCGCTGCTGCGCATTGAGCCACTGCAAAAACGCCTCTTTGTCGTAAGCCTTAACAGTAAACTGCATATGTGCATGCCCCAATCCGCAATACTCCGCACACTGGCCGCGATATACGCCGGCTTCTGACGCTTCAAGCTTTAACAGATTGGTGCGCCCCGGCAACATGTCCAGTTTTACACCCAGCCGGGGAACCCAGAATGAGTGAATGACATCGGCGCTGCGCAAATTCAGGTAAACGGCTGTTGCAACCGGAATGTGTAGCTCGTTGGTCATCTCTATGGCGTAGCCGCGATACTTAACCTGCCAGTACCACTGATGGCCGGTGACATCAATTTGCAACGCATTACTGTCTGCAAAGGCTGCCATACGCTGGCCGGCAGGTATACCAAAAGCCAGCAATACCGTTATACATGCCAGCGGTAATGCTAAAGCGCCCCGCCACAACCAGCTATAAGATTCTGATAATGCGTCGTTTTCTCGTGGGCGGCGTTTTATCGCATATAACCACAGCGCCACAACGCCCAGCAATACAAGTGTTGCTACTGCAAGCATCCCCCACCATAGCAACGCGACGTCTGCCGCCGCTGGACCTTTCGGGTCAAGAGTAGAAAATGGACCAGAGCAGCCGCTGAGTCCCAGCAAAACCACGCCGCAGCCAACAGCTGCTAAACTAGGGCGTAAATGCAGTGCCTTATCTTTCTTTGAATAGTTCCGGAGCCCGCTATGTCGATGCAGCCTATCACCAGTCAGATCATTGTTTTTGGCCATCCGCTGCACCCGGGGCTGATACATTTTCCCGTCGCAGCATTGGTTGGGCTTATCGCCACCGACGTCGCTTTTTTGTACAGCGACGATCCGTTCTGGGCCAGAGCCAGCCTGTGGCTTGCTGGCGTGGGTGCGATAGGTGGATGGGTCGCAGGATTGGCGGGCTTGTTCGATTTGCTGTTGGTAAGCCAGATCCGCCGGCTGATCACTGCCTGGTGTCATGCCATCCTGGCAGTCATGCTGTTGTCGCTGGCTACCCTTAACTGGCTGCAAAGGCTGCCTGATCCCGCCTTGGCTGTATTGCCACAAGGCATTTATTTGTCGGTGCTCAGTGGCCTGCTTATCACTGTTACCGGCTATCTCGGAGGCAGGCTGGTGTACGAGTATGCGGTTGGCGTCAATATCGACGACATGCTGCAACAAGATGCTAAATCGTGAAGCTCGTGCAGTAAACGTCAGAGAAACCATAGCAGTTGCTCCTCTGATGGTTTAAACAACACTAATGCAATGATGCTGCACTCCAAGCTTAGGATGGTGCAAAGCAGTAGCCGGCACTTAACCACAACTCCTGTGGCATGCTCGCGTTTACTATACAAAATCAGTAAACCGCCCAGTACATGGCATACAACCAACACCGTCACCAGCGTCAGCTTTACCAAAAGCCAGGCATCAATCTGCCGGCTGACAATAAAGATAACGGTACCTGAACCTATTGCTAATAAGGCCACGGGGCTCGCAAGGTGCGTGAACCATAAACGGGCAATATCAGTACCATCCGGGCCACAGCTTGCCAGTTCACTTACAGAGCGCGGAATAAGTACAGGAAGGATCAACAGTGCAGCCGACCAGGTTATCAAAGCGCACAGGTGCAGAAATAATAACCAGATCATCTGCACCCATCATTTGTTGCGGGTAAGACAGACATAATCATAAGCAAATTGTTAACTAAGTAATTTATTAAAAAACAAAGTTAACAGTAGCAGACTATTACAGATCTGCAGGATGGAATGGCGTTATTTACACAGATCTGCACCGACATCAGTACGATGCAGAAATTTAGGTAACATCAGGCTTTACGCGATCAGGGTTCTATTAATACCGGATATTTCAGATAGGCCTGATCATAGTAAGGCATTTTCTGATAAAACCAGTTATAGCGCTCCCGCGCGTTGTTGCGCAGCTTTTCATCCTGTGCCAGTGCCTGTTCAAACTGCACTTTAAGCTCGGGCTGCTGTGCCACCATACGCTGTATTAGCGGCTCTATAGCATAGGGTTCAAAATACTCGGTGCGCTCAAACATGCCAGGGAAGAAGCCCCAGCTGAAAAAGGAGTCTGGTGCAGTTGGCTCCAGTAACGCCACAGCCAAACGGCCCAGAGCCTGATCGGTGCTGACTTTTACCCAGCCCGGCGTCAGCGTGCGACTGATGCTCTGTTTAGTAAACCGGGCATCCTGCAGCATAAAATGTCCCTCAAACGGCTTTTCGGCAAAACGATGGCTCGCAACACTTAACTGCTGCAGCGAGACTTTTACCGGCTTATCCAGCGTTGTCATTTCAATACCATGCAACTTTAGCCGCCCGATAACGGTGTGTTGCTCTGGCGGTAACCAGTAGGCGGTGGGCACAGCGATTTCCTTATCTGCTACCTTGTCCCAGTACACCGGCAGCTTTTCGTACAATTTGGGCTCACCAGTCCAGTAAACATAGCTGTCGCCGCTGATGTCGGATGCCTTAAGCTGAAATGCCATACCTTTAAAGTCGGTAAACTCCGGCTGTTCACTGGCTTTATAGCTTAGCACCATGCGTTTAGGTCTGGCCTGCATATCGGCCTGACGCGCCAGTATCAGCGCCTTGCCCTGCTCGTTAAGCAGTTTCAGGCTTTGCTCCAGCAAAACATAAGTACCCAGCACACGCTGGCGGTATGGTTTTAAGCTATGGTTCTCGACCAGCACCGTCGGTAAATGCCGCACATCGCCATAACCATTGGAGTAGCGCGGGCTGGCGGTCCAGCCACTAATCCCCTTACTGAAATCTTTACTGTCCACACCAAACACCAGCGGGCCTGGTATATGGCCGGCTTGTTCCAGAGCCCTGTTTACTGCCGGGCGATATAATTTTGCCAGCCAACTGGCTGCATTGGGGCTGACTGCAGCGAAAGGCTCATTAAAACCGTAGGTAATGTCATATTGATAATCCTCGCCATCTGTTACATGCACATCAATGTAAAGATCAGGCTGATATTTGTTCAGTACCCCCAGTAAAGCCTGCATCTCCGGTGCATCAGCTTTGCTGTAATCGCGGTTCAGATTAAGGTTCTGTGCTGTTGCGCGCCAGCCCTGCATTAGCGGGCCGCGCTGGTTCATCCGGTTAGTGGCAGAGCGTCTTTCATGACCATCGGCTGAAAATACCGGAATAAACAGTAAATCGGCATTGGCCAACAGCCTGGCTTTGTCGCCATGAGCGATATCACGCAGCAGCATAAGGCCAGCGTCTTTGCCGTCAATTTCACCGCTGTGAATACCGGCCTGTACCAGCAGTAAGGGGCGTTGTGGGTTCTGTGCAATTTTATGCAATGCCGCACTGGCTTTGACCAAATAAAGTGGCCGCCCCTGCGCGCTGCTGCCGAATTGCTCCATTTCCAGTAAATCAGAACTGTCTACGAGCCGGCGCAGATAGCTAATGGTGCTGTTGTAATCCGGGCTTTCTGTTAATCCGCTAAGCTCTGCCGGGCTAATCCAGGGGTGAGTTTTAGCCTTAATCAAGGCCTCGCTGCTGCCCTGCCAGGCCGGTAAAGGTGGCAGCCAGTCTTCAGTCTGGGCAGCGTTTAGTGTCAGACACAGGCTACAGGTCAGTACCGAAATCAGATGCATTTTCATATCAGGCGTCACTCGTTTTTATTTTAAACACACTACAATACAGCACCGGCAGGAATATCAGCGTTAGCACTGTCGCAAAGCCTAAGCCAAACATGATAACTACCGCCATACTGGCGAAGAAATCGTCTGCCAGTAGCGGGATCATGCCAAGAATAGTGGTAATAGCGGCCATCGCTACCGGCCGAACCCGGCTTACAGCGCTGTGAAACACGGCGTGATAAGCCTGTTTGCCTTCTTCCAGTTCCAGCTTAATTTGCTCAACCAGTACAATACCATTCTTAATCAGCATGCCTGATAAGCTGAGGAAACCCAACAGCGCCATAAAACCAAAAGGTGCCCCCATCAGTTTTAAACCAAAACTGACACCGATGATGGCCAGCGGCACACAGGCCCAAATAACCAATGCAGAACGCATCGAGTTAAATAGCAGTACCGTGATAATAAACATGACCAGATACCCCATAGGTAAAGAACCAAACAGGGCTTTCTGTGCTTTTTGCTGCGCTTCAAACTCGCCGCCCCAGTTCAGGAAATAACCGGTCGGTAACGGTATTGCCTCTATCTGCGGTTTAACACGCTTGAGTAAATTAGCGGCGGTGTCATCACCGAGAATATCGTGATCAGCCATCACGGTAATAGTACGTTTACGGTCACGACGCTGAATTTGAGGGTCTTCCCATTGTAGCTCAAAGCCGTTAACTACCTGGGTTATCGGGATATAACGCCCGAGTTTGCTGCTAAATACCTGTAAATCATACAACGCGTCTATATTGTCACGCTCACTCAGCGGCGAGCGCACTACTATCGGCAGTAAATGCGTGCCATCCCGATACACGCCCAGTGTCTTACCCGATAAGCTGGTCAGCAATACATCATCAATGTCTTGTTTACTGATCCCGGCGCGGCGTCCCATGGCTTCATTAAACAGTGGCCGGATAACCTTTTGTCTGCCCCGCCAGTTATCGCGAATATTGCGTGCGCCGGGGTCGGCTTTTAATATCTGCTGTGCCTGGGCAGAAAGCTGACGCAGTACATCAGGATCCGCGCCACTAAAACGCGCTTCAATTTTGGCCGGTGTTGACGGCCCGACCTCCAGCCGCATCAGCTTAGCGTCTATAGCGGGATAATGGCTGTAAATATGCTCCCTTACCTGCTTCATCAACGCCGGTAATTGCGCTTTGTCTTCCATCCGCACAATCAGCTGGCTGTAACTGCTATATATTTTCTCCGGCTGGTACGTCAGCATAAAGCGCTCAGCCCCTCGTCCTGAGGTAGCTGTCACATTTGTAACACCATCCTGCTGTAGCAAATAAGTCATGATCTGCTTAGCCTGATCGGCAGAATAATGTATATCACTGCCAGCTGGCTGCCACAGATCCAGCAGAAATATCGGCGTGTTTGAAGGTGGGAAAAACACCTGCTTTACTTTGCCAAACACCAGCACACTGCTAACTAATAACAGTATCGTCAGGGCATAAGTAATAAAGCGGTGCCGCATTGCAGCTGTTAATACTGTGCGGTAAACATCAAATATTGCCCCGCGGTAAAGTGCCTCGTCATCTGCTGCTTGCTGGCTCTGTTGCAACTGCGATTTAAACAATAAACTGGCAAAGAACGGGGTTAATGTAATAGCCGTTACCCAGCTTAGCAACAAGGACACCAGCAGCACCCAAAACAGGCTGCCGGCAAACTCACCGGTCGCATCGCTCGATAGCCCTATCGGCGCAAAAGCCGTAATTGCTATCACAGTGGCACCAAGTAACGGCCATTGTGTTTGTTTTACAATCAAAGCTGCCGCATCAGCGAGCTTTAACCGCCGTTGTATACCAATGAGGATACCTTCGGTAATCACGATGGCGTTATCCACCAACATACCCAAAGCAATAATCAAGGCGCCAAGCGATACCCGCTGCAATTCAATTTGCATCTGCTGCATAAAAATAAAAGTGCCCAGCACGGTCAGGAGCAGGATCAAGCCGATTAAGATACCGCTACGCAGCCCCATAAATACCAGCAGCACAATAATAACGATAGCCACTGCCTCAGCCAGATTGACAATAAAGCCGCTGACCGAATTGGCAACCTCGTCAGGCTGGTTATAGATAGTGTGTAACTCAATACCAACGGGGCGGTTATAGTTAAGCTGCTGCAAACGCTGCGCTATCTGCTCCCCTGCATCCACTACATTGACACCGGCACTAAAAGAAATACCCAACGTCAGCGCATTTTCACCGCCATGGCGAATAATCTGGCTTGGCATTTCCGTTGGCGCGCGGTACACCCTGGCGATATCCCCCAGATAGATAAGCTCACTGGCTGCCGGATTACTGATAATCAGGCTTTCCAACTCTGATACCTGCTGAAATTCGCCGGTAGGATGAATTCGTAATCTGTCGGCATCCACTCTGATAGAGCCCGCATTAGACACAACATTCTGACTTTGCAGCAAACTGGCCAACTGCGACGGTGAAATACCCAGTGCAGCCAGTCTGGAACGGGACATCTCGACAATAACCTGTTCCTGTTGTTCGCCCCCAACCGCTACTTTGCCAACTGCGGGCACTGTTACCAGTTCGCGGCGCAGAAAATCAACGTAATCACGCAGTTCGTCATCGCTGAAACCTTCGCCGGTTACCGCATACAAAATACCGTACACATCTCCAAAGTCATCTTTAACCAGTGGTGTACCCACCCCAGGCGGCAACTTCCCCTGTAGGTCTGTAACTTTATGCCGTAGCTCATCCCAGATTTGTTTCAATTCACGGGCGCGGTAAATGTCTTTCATCTCTACCATGATCTGAGATAAACCCGCAGTAGATACTGACGTGACATGATAGACATAAGGTAATTGCTGAATCGCATTTTCCAGCGGGTAACTAACTTCTTCTTCTACCTGTTCCGGCGAGGCACCGGGATACTGTGTCACTATCATCGCTTGTTTCAGCGTAAACTGTGGGTCTTCCAATCTGCCAAGGCCGGTATAAGCGATAATACCGCCTATCAGTAAAATGGCTGCGAAGAGCCAGGATGAAGTACGGTTTGTGATGAAATAACTGGCTACACTCATGCTTACAGCCCCCGCTCCCGTTGCCAGGGCCTTACCTGCTGTCCTTCGCTAAGTTGCTGCACACCGGCGCTGACAACCTGTTCTCCGGCACTCAGACCTGACGTTACCGCAAGGCCGGCACTGCTTAACTCAGCGACCTGGATCTGGCGCTGGCTAACGGTACCCGTGTCGGGGTTGTACACCCAGACAAATTTGTCTTTACTGCTGACACTTTGCCCTGACGGGCTAAAAATGGCGCTGGGCGGAATATAACTGACGTTATTTTCGTACCGGCTTATCTTATCCATTTCCGCAACAACGTTGGCTGTCATGCCCGACAGTAAATTAAAGTCCTGTGGTGTAGGCATGGTAAATACAACCTTATAACTGTTTGTCGCCGGATCAGGCCGTGCATCCCACTCTTTAACTTTGGCGCGGTAGCGAAACTCTGGGTGCGAGTCAAAGATCACTTCTGGCTGGTAGTCGAGATCTTTCTTAACGTTAGAAATTACATCTTCAGGCACCTGAATAACGATATCAACATTATCGCGCAGCTGCAGTTCAAGCACAGGCTGCTGCGCTGCAACATTTTCATGGTTATCAACCAGTTGTCTGGAAATGATACCTGCAAAAGGCGCATGTAGTTCGGTATAACTTAATGACGCTTTACTGGTTTTTAAATCGGCGGCTGCTACCTGAAACTGTGCTTTTGCTTCATCAAATACTGACTGCGACACCAGCTTCTGATTAATCAGCTGCTCAGAGCGCTCAAACTGGGTTTTTGCCAGCTCATAGCGCGCGCTCGCCTGCTCTACAATCAGGGCAAAATCGGTTTCATCCAACTTAGCCAGTAGCTGGCCATCAGTAACGGTTTGTCCGGGCCGCACCAGAATTCGGGTCAGTTTGCCGCTTACCCGAAATCCCAGCCTGACATTTTCACTGGGCTCAACCACGGCCGGAAACTGCCTTATCACGCCAGCGCCGCCATTACCGACGGTATATAACTTAACCGGCCGTACTTCTTCAGCTGTGGCTTGCTCTGGCGCTGGTTCGCAGGCGTTTAACAATAATACTGACGACATTAAAAAACAGGGTAACAAAATCGTAGAGGTATATTTGGCTGGCATAATTAAATTCCCGCGAGGCAGCACGATAAATGTCGCATTTACAGCAACATATGAAGTAACAGTTTGAAAAGTATAAACCTGTTACCGGCTTTCAGAAAGCAAAAACCCGCCATAAACGGCGGGTAAATTGAGGTAACTTGCGGCTAACTCCTCAGAAGCGGTACGTTACACCCAGCTGGTATAATTCTTCACTGGTATCCAGGTAGTCAAACACAACCGCCGCACTCAGTGCCAGCGTAGGTTGCAGATACCAGCTGCCACGCACCGTCACGCTGTCTTCGTCAGCATTAACCACATCATCTGATGTCCAGTCATACGCAACACCTAAAGCAATATTGCGGCCGAAGTAATAATCTGCCGCTACGCCGAATTCAGATTCATCATCGCCTTTTACATCCATGTAATGCGCTTCAATGTTGATAAAGTTACCATTTTCCAGCGCAAGTAACTTCTTGGTGCTGATGCCATATTCAGTTTCGCTGCCCGCACCATCCTCCCGGTAATGGCGGGCATCGAGTTTAACCAACCAGTCGCTCTGAATAAAATAGCCACCGCTTAGCAGCACAACCCGATCGTCAGTCCCATTTAATTCAATTAACTGCGCTGAAGCATAAAAGTTATGGCTGTTATCTTTATATTCGCCACCGATGTTCCAGCCACTGATGCTGCCCTCAACCAAGCCGGTATCGATATTTAAATAGTTATAGCCAGCGTTAACACTGCTGCTACGGCTTAAAAAGCCCGCCTCGGCATAGGGAGCTTGGTTGCCTGTACTGACCGGCGCCAGATAAAAACGGTGTGACAACGTCCATTGTTGTAAATCACCATCAGAGGTATCAAGCCAGCCAAAGCTGGCATCGCTCTGATGCTGAAAAGTATTAGCGAAAGCGGAAACTGAGAAAGCTGCGATAAGTGTTGCCAGAAAAGTCTGCTTCATAACTGTCCTTAAAAATACCAATGCTAAGGGCCTTTGCACCTTGCAAGGCCGCGCGCATCCTAGCAGTTATGTCTGAACAAACAATTAATTGATTGTACAAAAACAGCTTAATTTGCAAGCAAATGCATCATTGTTACAAAGCGTGATAAAAAATCATCTGGCCTTGGCTAAATTTCAAGCAATGCCTGTTTCAGCAAGTGCACCTGATCACGCAATTTAGCAGCCTGTTCAAACTCAAGGTCTTTCGCATGTTGCAGCATTTTCTGCTCCAGTTGCTTAATATCGGCCTCAACCTGATAAGGTGTTTTGCCTTTAATCAGTCGCGCTTTCTCGGCAACCATAGGTAAGGCCGGTGCAGCATCCTGTCCCAGGTCCATCACATCAGCTACTTTCTTTTTGATGGCAGTAGGCGATATGCCATGTTCAAGGTTGAACTGTTGCTGCTTAGCACGACGGCGCTCCGTTTCATCTATCGCTTTCTTCATCGAGCCGGTAATACGATCTGCATACAGGATAGCCCTGCCCTGCAAGTTACGCGCAGCACGGCCAATAGTCTGGATCAGTGAACGTTCAGAGCGTAAAAAGCCTTCTTTGTCGGCATCCAGAATCGCGACCAGCGACACTTCTGGTATATCCAGGCCTTCCCGGAGCAGGTTAATACCGACCAAAACGTCGAATACGCCAAGGCGCAGATCGCGGATAATTTCCATCCGCTCAACGGTATCAATATCCGAATGCAAATAGCGCACTTTTACGCCATGTTCATTCAGATACTCGGTTAAATCTTCCGCCATTTTTTTCGTCAGCGTGGTGACCAGCACCCGCTCCTGGCGCTGGGCGCGGATAAAAGCTTCTGATAACAAATCATCCACCTGAGTAGCAACAGGCCGGATCTCTATTTCCGGATCCACTAAGCCGGTAGGTCGCACCACCTGCTCAACGACTTCGCCTGCAGAATGCTCCAGTTCATAAGCCGCCGGCGTGGCAGAAACGTAAATCCGCTGCGGTGCTATTGCTTCAAACTCATCAAATTTCAGCGGCCTGTTATCCAGCGCCGACGGCAAACGGAAGCCATAGTTAACCAGATTCTCTTTACGTGAACGGTCTCCTTTATACATTGCACCTATCTGGGAAATAGTAACGTGAGACTCATCAATAAACATCAGGCCATCTGACGGGAAATAATCCAGCAACGTTGGCGGCGGCTCACCATTAGCGCGGCCGGATAAATAACGTGAGTAGTTTTCAATGCCAGAACAATATCCCAGCTCAACCATCATTTCGATATCAAACAAGGTTCGCTGGCTTAGTCGCTGCTCTTCCACCAGTTTGTTATTTTGCAATAACTCATCTCGGCGCTGTTTTAACTCAAGCTTGATTTCATCGACAGCGGCCAGAATTTTTTCCCGCGGCGTAACATAGTGTGTTTTGGGGTATACCGTATAGCGGGTAACAACCTTCTCCACGGCACCGGTTAGCGGGTCAAAAATGCTTATCCGCTCAATCTCTTCATCAAATAATTCGACCCTGACCGCAACATCATCTGATTCGGCAGGAAAGATATCTATCACATCACCACGCACCCTGTAGGTTGCACGCTGAAAATCAATGTCATTACGGCTGTATTGCAACTCGGCCAGGCGGCGCAGAATAAAACGCTGATCGACAATGTCTCCCACTTTCAGATGCAGCAGCATTTTCATATAGGACTCAGGATCACCCAGACCATAAATCGCCGACACCGAGGCAATAATGACCACGTCACGCCGCTCCATCAGTGCCTTAGTCGCCGATAACCTCATCTGCTCGATGTGTTCATTTATCGATGCATCTTTTTCAATAAAAGTATCGGTTGAGGGCACATAAGCTTCTGGCTGATAATAATCGTAATACGACACAAAGTACTCTACGGCGTTGTGGGGGAAAAACTCTTTCATTTCACCATACAGCTGCGCCGCCAGCGTTTTGTTGTGCGCCATAATCAGCGTTGGTCTGTCAACGCTTGCGATGACATTGGCCATCGTGAATGTCTTTCCTGAGCCGGTTACGCCCAGCAGTGTCTGATGAGCAAGCCCCGCTTCCAGGCCCTCTACCAGCTTGCTGATCGCCTGCGGCTGATCTCCGGCAGGCTTATATTGTGAAACCAGTTCAAATGCGCGTGTCATGCAGTAACCTCCTGTAAATTGCGTACTACAGCGCGGTTAAACCAGCGCCAGGCCAGCGTTGCGGTAAATGCATTCGCCAGCACACAGCCGATAAATAAACCGGTTATGCCATAAAGCTTGCCCCCAAGCCAGGCAAAAGGCACATAAAACACGAACAACCTGATCAGGCTTAATACCAGAGCACTGCCGGGCAAATGCAACGCATTGAAAGAAGAATTCGTTAAAATAGTAATGCCCTGCAAGCCATAGGCCAGCGGTACTATCCAAATAAACTGGCATAAAATCCTAATCACTTCAGGCTCATCACTAAACAGTGTGGCAACCGGATAGGCCAGCACGGCCAGCAGCAAATAGATACCAAACTGCCATAGCATGACAAACCGGGCACATAACCGGTATGCCTGCTGTACCCGTGACATTAAACCCGCACCGTAATTCTGACTGACAAAAGGCGGTAATGTCATTGAAAGAGCCAGCACCACCAGGCAGGCAATGCTCTCCAGCCTGGCACCTACACCAAATGCCGCTACCGCAGCCGCGCCATAACTGGCCATGATGGCTGTTAGTATGCCCATCGCCAGTGGTGTCAGCATATTTGCCCCGGCCGCAGGCAAACCAATACGCAAAATTTTGCGGCAAATACTCAATAGCAATATCGGTTTAATCCAATTGGTTGTTATTAACCCGCGTTTCACCAGTAAATACAGTATGAGTGCAGAACCAAATACCCAGGAGATAACAGTCGCAATGGCAGCACCGTGCATTCCCATTGCGGGGAGTGGCCCCAAACCGAAGATCAATATCGGGTCAAGTACAGCATTCACCAGGCCGGAGCATGCCATAATAATACTCGGCGTTTTCGTATCGCCCGAGGCCCGCAGTACAGCATTGCCCACCATAGGCAGCACCAGCAATACCGCACCGCAAAACCAGATATCCATATATTGGCGGATGTAACTTAGCGTGTCGGTATCAGCACCTAATGCGGTAAACAACGGCACGGTAAAAACATAACCCAGCACTGCCAGCACGGCAACAAGCAGCGCCGACAAACACAAAGCGACCTGACCATCAGTTCTTGCCTCTGTCAGACTACCCGCCCCCAATGCTTTTGCAATAACGGCTGAGGTACCGATACTTAAACCAATCGATAAACTGATCAGCGTAAAAGACACCGGAAAGGTAAAACTGATTGCCGCAAGCTGCACAGTTCCGAGCATACTGATAAAAAAAGTGTCAACCAGATTGAATGTCATTAAGGTGATCATACCAACCAGCATGGGCAGTGTCATCGCGACCAATGTTGGCTGAATGTCATCTTTTGTCAGTGAATATGAGGTTTTTTTAGTGGTCATAAATTCAGGCTGGAGTATTGGTAGTGCTATTGTAGAGAAAAGCGCCATGGCAAACCATGCTGTTTTGTCCTGATTTTCCGCCTTCCGGCAGTATTTAGCTTAATTAGCAAGTTGGAAAATAGTTCACAATTCCGCCGCCACTGACTTTTATCTGTCATAAGCCGTAGGAACGACAAACAATAAAAACATAAGCCTTTGTTTTAAAATACAATTAATTTTCATCGCAACTTGCTTGACGACCAGCAAAGCCAGCAGAATCAAGACATGCAAACGCTACCTCGCATATCATTCACAGAGTTATCCACAGAAACTGTGGGTAACTCGCTATAGTCCTTATAATCTGTGGTAAATTCTGAAGCAACTAGTATCCGCCAGCTAGCCGTTTTAACAGCAAAGTTAAAAGCGCTAATCAGGGGCTTTGTTCAAACATTACGCAAGTAATCCAAGTTCGTGAAAATCAGTGATTCAAAGTGTTGACAGGGGGTATAGCTGGCATTAGTATTGCGCCCCGTTGAATGCTGTTCCCTAGTAGCTCAGTTGGTTAGAGCGGCGGACTGTTAATCCGTAGGTCACTGGTTCGAGTCCAGTCTGGGGAGCCAACAGCATAATAACAAAGAGTAGTTTTACCCTTCCCTAGTAGCTCAGTTGGTTAGAGCGGCGGACTGTTAATCCGTAGGTCACTGGTTCGAGTCCAGTCTGGGGAGCCATCTAAATATGTAATCTTCAATTCCCTAGTAGCTCAGTTGGTTAGAGCGGCGGACTGTTAATCCGTAGGTCACTGGTTCGAGTCCAGTCTGGGGAGCCATTTATACCGTCTGTATTTTCCCCCTGCTTGTCGTAATTTGTATATTTATCACTATTTTTTTGATTTAATTAGCTTTCTATTGCAGCTGCCTAAAACTATATTATGCATTAGGACAAGGAAGCTGGTTATATCTGGTGGTCAATGCTTATGAGAATATTGCGAACTTTACTTATCAGTCAATTACTGTCAGCGCTTGTGCTTGCCGGTGCGGCGATGGTTGTTTTGGTCAAATACACCCAACAGCAGCTAAACAGTTCTGAGGATAATATCCGAATCGCGATTGAGCAAATTCTGAATCATCATATTACCGGTGACGGTAAGGTACTGAGCCGTCAGTTAGATCGCAGTTTTAATCTTAAGAAACTGCGCATCAGTCAACTGGATGACACTGTTTTGCATGAGCAGAATAGCAATACAGATGGGGCGCCAGTTGCCACACTGCTGCTGCAACTTTTTGGCACTGAGTTTAAACAACAGACGCTGCGCAATCAGGAGCAGAATATTCAGCTCAGTTACCAGTTGGATTTCACGGCACGCCTGCAACAATTTCAAATTATGCTGTTAATACTGGTACTCCTGCCATTTTTGTTAGGCTGGATACCTGTGCTGTTAAGCAAAAGCAGTATTAGCCGCAGTTACCGGCGTACTACATCGGCAGTTAATGAGTTAATCGACCGCTTTATTAAGGATCCACAAAAAGCTGAGCCAGATTGGCAAAAGATCCCCGCCGAATTTTCAGATATCAATACCGCATTGCAAAAATTGGCACACTATACCCGTAGCCAGTTTAACGAAATGACCGCCAATGCACAGCATATTGCGGAAGAAGCCTACAAAGATCCGGTAACCGGTTTGCCGAACCGTAATCGTTTTGTGCAATATTACGAAGAAAACATCCGCCAGAACGAAAACAACGATTTCGGCATTTTTGGCATTACACGGTGTACCGAATTACAGACGCTGAATCAAACCCGTGGCTTTCAGGAAGGTGACACTTATGTACGCGAAGTGGCCGAGCTGATTAAAAAGCTGTGCGGCTCTTACAAAGATCACCGGGTCTATCGCCTCAACAGTTCAGATTTCGGCATTTTGTTACCACGGGTAACGCCAAAAGAAGCTGAGAACTTTGCACTGCAGCTGCAAAGCAGGCTAAATGAGTACCAAAAAAACGCAGAGCTTGATTCAGTTGCCTATACCGGCCTGGTCAGCTATGAAGCCGGTAAGGCTTTAGGTGAATTACTGGCCATTGCCGATACGTCAATCAGTTTGGCTCAGACGAAACAACCTAACGCCTGGCACTTGCAAAAAGAATCTGCCGCGATGGAAATGTCCAGTGGCGGCTACGGTAACCAAAACTGGCGCAATGTAATTGACGATGTGCTGACTAACCATCGCATCAGCTTACTGACGCAATTAATACAGCCATCCAACCGCTCTGCCAAGGCCTATTCTGAAATTCTGGTAAGGTTCAAAACGCAGGAAGGTCAGATATTACCTACAGCATCATTCTTGGCGATGGCTGAAAAACTTGATCGGATAGTGGCTGTTGACCGGCTGATCATTGAAACCGCCCTCACGACGATTAAAAATAAAAATCTGCAGGATCAGTATTTTGGTTTGAACCTATCTGCCCGTTGTCTGCATGATGATCAGTTTATTATCTGGCTGGAACGCCGTTTGTTAAAAGATGCACATATTGCTGCCAAGCTGGTTTTCGAAGTAACTGAATTTGGCATGCAGCAAAACCTGAAAACCAGTAAACGCTTTATCGATATGGCTCACCGTGCCGGTTCCCGGGTCACGGTAGAGAAATTTGGCGTTGGTATTACATCATTCAAGTTTTTCCGCGATTTAAAACCCGACTACGTGAAAATGGACGGCAGTTACACCCGCCATATTAATGAAGACAAGAACAATCAGTACTTTATGCGCCTGATGATAGACCTCGCTCACCGTATCGGTGTGGGTGTTTTTGCCGAGAGTGTAGAAACACAGGAAGAAAAGCATATGCTGGAGTCTTTGTTTATTGATGGCAATCAGGGCTATTACGTCGGGAAGCCGGCTGCGCTGTAGCGAAAAAATGCAGCTGTCATTCCGCTACAGCTGCAACAACCCTACGATTTATCAGGTTGTGTCGCTGTTAGCTTAATAGCATAATATGGCCCTCATTTTTCCCGAGCGATACGATGACTGAATTTCTGTTGTTGTTAATCAGTACCGTACTGGTGAACAATTTTGTGCTGGTAAAATTCCTCGGCCTCTGCCCTTTTATGGGCGTGTCAGGCAAGCTGGAAACGGCTATCGGCATGTCACTGGCTACTACCTTCGTTTTGACACTGGCGTCTCTGTGCAGTTATTTGGTGGATTATTACCTGCTGGCACCACTGGACCTGCTTTACCTGCGTACGCTGGCGTTTATTCTGGTTATCGCTGTAGTAGTGCAATTTACTGAAATGGTGGTGCATAAAACCAGCCCGACGCTGTATCGGTTGCTGGGCATTTTTCTGCCCCTTATCACGACAAACTGTGCCGTATTGGGTGTTGCACTGTTGAACGTAAACGCCCGGCACAACTTTGTAAATTCGGTAGTGTATGGTTTTGGTGCTGCTGTTGGCTTCTCTTTGGTGCTGATCCTGTTTGCTGCCATGCGTGAAAGATTGGCGGCTGCTGATGTACCGGTACCTTTTAAAGGTGCGGCCATTGCCATGGTAACAGCTGGCCTGATGTCATTGGCCTTTATGGGCTTTACCGGATTGGTGAAAGCCTGATGACATTGCTTACTGCTCTCATTGCTATAGGTCTACTAGCACTGCTGTTTGGTGCTGTGCTCGGGTACGCGGCTATCCGCTTTAAAGTAGACAGCGATCCTTTGGTTGACCAGATAGATGACATACTGCCTCAGACACAGTGTGGCCAGTGCGGCTATCCGGGATGCAAACCCTATGCTCAGGCTATTGCTGACGGCGATGACATTAATAAGTGCCCGCCAGGTGGCGAAGCGACCATCCGTAAACTGGCCGATTTACTCGGCGTTGAAGCCAAACCACTTAACGCCGCCCAAACCGAAAACGTAAAGCGCGTAGCCTATATCCGCGAAGATGAATGTATAGGTTGCACTAAATGTATTCAGGCCTGTCCGGTCGATGCCATAGTGGGCGCATCCAAACTAATGCACACGGTATTGGTCGACGAATGCACCGGCTGCGATCTCTGTGTCGAGCCTTGCCCGGTAGATTGTATTGATATGATCCCACTCGCCAGTACACCAGAGCGTTGGAAATGGGATTTAGCAGCCATTCCGGTTCGGATGGTGGAGTAACGCCATGCCCAGTTTATTTAAGCAAATTCAGGCGGGTACCATCTGGGATTTCCACGGTGGCATACACCCGCCATCACGTAAGCAAAGCACCAGCCAAAAACCCGCTGCAGTGATGCCACTGCCCGACAGATTATATATTCCGTTACGCCAGCATATCGGCGTCGCCGGCCAGTTATTAGTAAAAACCGGTGAGCGGGTGTTAAAAGGTCAGCCATTAACCAGCGCTGATAACTCTATGACGGTGCCGGTACATGCCCCAACGTCGGGTACCGTACTGCAAATCACACCGCATACCAGCCCTCACCCATCCGCGTTACCTGAACTAACGTTGGTGCTTGAGCCAGACGGCCTGGATGAGTGGCGTGAGCGTGAGCCGCTGAACTTTGCCAGTAGCGACAAAATGCAATTGTTGAACCGGATCCAGGAAAGCGGTATCGCCGGTATGGGCGGCGCTGGCTTTCCTACCCACTTAAAAACCGGCGTTAACCAGCCGGTAGACTATCTGATCATCAATGCCGTTGAGTGCGAGCCCTATATTACCGCAGATGACTTACTGATCCAGGAAGCCGCTACCACTATCGTCAAAGGTATTGATATCCTGTGCCGCCTGCTCAATCCCAAAGCGGTGCTGATTGGTATTGAAGATGATAAGCCTATCGCAGCAGCGGCTATGATGGCCGCCTGCAGTCAGCGCGAACATTATTATGTTCGCGAGGTACCAACCAAATACCCGTCAGGCGGTGAGAAACAACTGATCCAGCTGCTGACCAATAAAGAAGTACCCAATGGCCGCCGTCCACTCGATATCGGTATTGTGATGCAAAACGTCGGCACGGCGTTTGCCATTGCGCAGGCGGTTCTGGATGACCATCCTCTGATTTCACGCATTGTTACAGTAACCGGAGACACGCTAAGCCAGCCGCAAAACGTTATAGCGTTGCTTGGCACGCCGGTATCAGATTTATTGCAGTACTGTGGCTTCCAGCCCGAGCCGGTGCAACGGGTTATCATGGGTGGCCCGATGATGGGTTTTACACTGCCGGATTTAAGTGTGCCGGTCGTTAAAACCACCAACTGTATACTGGCGCCAACGGCAAAAGAGATGCCAGCCCCCGCGCAAGAGATGGACTGCATACGCTGCAGTGCCTGCGCAGATGCCTGCCCTGCCAGCCTGCTACCACAGCAGTTACTCTGGTACAGCAAAGCCAAAGATACTGACAAGTTAAAAGAATATAATCTGGCAGACTGCATTGAATGTGGTGCCTGCGCCTACGTCTGCCCCAGTGAAATACCGCTGGTGCAATATTACCGTGTTGCCAAGGCCGAACTTCGCGAGCAGCAGCGCGAAGCGTTAAAAGCAGAACAAGCCAAAGCCAGATTTGAAGCGCGTAATGCCCGGCTGGAACGTGAAAAACAAGAGCGGTTAGAGCGTAACCAGCAACTTGCAGCAGCACGCCAGCAACAACAGCAAGCATCAGGCGCTAATACAGCTGTTGTGGATGCGCTGGCCCGTATTAAAGCAAAACAAACACAAGCAGCAGCGTCGGAAGACGAGCGAAGCAAAGCTCAGCTGCAAGCCGAGCGCGAGCTGAAAAAACAGCAAGCACGCGAGTACCAGCAACAAAAGGCAAAGGCAGCCCAGCAACAAGCTGATGCTGAGCCATCATCTGTACAACAGCCCTCTGCTACTGCAGCTGTATCGGATAAAGCCTCTGCTGTGGCAGCAGCCATAGCACGCGCTAAAGCGAAAAAGGCAGCGCAGCAGACTGAGCCAGCGGATACTGATAACACTGCTGCGAAAAGCACTGACAATGCGGATGCGCAACACCAGACCGATCCGCGTAAAGCGGCCATTGCAGCCGCCATCGCCCGGGCAAAAGCCAAACAGCAGACACAACAAGTGCAGGACGCCACTGCTGATAACAACGCTGAACCGGCTGGCGAGGTTGCTTCACCACCGCCGGCTACTGAATCCGACCCGCGTAAAGCGGCCGTTGCGGCAGCACTGGCCCGGGCCAAAGCTAAGAAAGCTCAGGATAGCGCAAAGGGTAATGAGCAGACTGAACAAGTTACCTCAGCGCAACCAGCCGAGCCCGATGAAGCTGGCAAGAGTATTACCGGTGCATCTGAGCCGACAGATAAAGATACAGATCCACGTAAAGCCGCGATAGCTGCGGCTATTGCACGGGCTAAAGCCCGTAAACAAGCCGACAGTGAGAAGTCATGAGTTTTAAAATAGCCAGTTCACCGCACCAGCACAGTCAGCGCAGCACATCGCAGCTTATGCGTTTGGTTGTACTGGCCTGCATACCGGGCATAGCCGTGCAGGCGGTGCTATTTGGTTACGGTGTGTTAATTCAGCTATTACTTGCGGTGATCACAGCCTGGCTCAGTGAAGCTTTAGTGTTAATGCTACGCCGTAAAGCCGTATTTATCAGGTTAAAGGACAACAGTGCCATGCTGACTGCGGTGCTGCTGGCTGTGGCTATTCCACCTTATGCGCCCTGGTGGATAATTGTCATCGGTACGGCTTTTGCCATCATTATGGTAAAGCAGCTATATGGCGGCCTGGGTAACAACCTGTTTAACCCGGCGATGGCGGCCTATGTGCTGCTATTGGTGTCTTTTCCGCTGCAAATGACGCAGTGGTTACCCCCGCTTTCATTACAGAGCGTGACGCTAACGCCACTTGATGCCGTGTGCAGTATTTTTACGCAGTACAGTTGCAGCGGTTTTAGCCTTGCACAACTGCAAGCCAACGTTGATGGCGTAACGATGGCGACACCACTGGATACTTTAAGAACCGGGCTCAGCCGAGGCCTGACACTGGACGAAAGCCTGCAAAACCCGGTGTTCTTCGCCTTTGCCGGTGCAGGCTGGCTGTGGGTGAATCTGGCCTATCTGGTCGGTGGTTTAGTCTTAATTCAGCAAAAAGCTATTGGTTGGCGTATTCCTGTCGCGGTTCTGGCCAGTTTGTTTGTGTTATCGGCTGTTGCAAGCCTTGCAGCCCCCGACAGCATCGCAGGGCCAATGTTTCACTTATTCAGTGGCGGCACCATGCTGGCGGCCTTTTTTATCGCGACCGATCCGGTATCCGCTTCAACCACTAACAAGGGCCGGCTGATATACGGCGCGCTGATTGGTTTATTAGTGTTTCTTATCCGCAGTTTTGGTGGTTATCCGGATGCGTATGCCTTTGCAGTATTGCTGGCCAACATGACGGTACCATTGATTGACTACTATACCCGGCCACGAACCTACGGCCATAGGCAAAGGAGCGAGCTGAAATGATAAAGGCAATCAGCAAAAACGCTCTGGCGCTGGCTGGTGCAGCAGCATTTTGTGTCGCGATACTGGGCATGGTAAACCAGCAAACCGCCCCGCGTATTGAAGAGCAGCGTCAGGCCAGCAAAATGGCAATACTGACTGAAGTGCTGCCAGGCATTAAAGTGACCTCTTCGCTGTTGCAGGACTGCGTGCTGGTGCAGGATGAACAGCTTTTAGGTCGGCCTGGTACGCAGCAGCTATATCGCTGGCGTGACGGTAACGAACTGCACGCCTACATTATTGAAACCACTGCGCCCGATGGCTACAGCGGCAATATCGATTTAATTGTCGCGCTTCAGCCTGATGGCACGGTATTGGGCACCCGGGTGCTAAACCATCAGGAAACACCGGGGCTGGGTGATAAAATTGAAGCGCGTCGCTCGCCATGGATTTTTAGTTTTAGCGGCAAAGTAGTAACAGCAGACAACGCCGGCAAATGGGCAGTACGCAAAGACGGCGGTGACTTTGACCAGTTCACCGGCGCCACCATTACCCCGCGAGCCGTTGTTAAAGCCGTGCGCAATGCCGTACTCTATGTGCAGCAACATGCCGAGCTGGCCACTCAGGCTGCCAACTGTTCGCAATAACAAGGTAGAGTAACAATATGAGTCAATTTAAAGAGCTGACAATACAAGGGCTGTGGAAAAACAACCCCGGCCTCGTTCAGCTACTGGGTCTGTGTCCTCTGCTGGCCGTAACGGCGACCGTAACCAATGCACTGGGTTTGGGCGTCGCAACCTTGCTGGTGCTGGTTGGCTCAAACGTCACGGTATCGCTGGTACGCAATCATGTTGCCAGCGAGATCCGCATTCCGGTGTTTGTACTGATTATCGCCAGCTTAGTGACGGTGGTACAGCTGTTGATGAATGCTTATACCTTTGGCTTGTATCAGTCGCTGGGCATTTTTATCCCATTAATCGTCACTAACTGCGCCATTATTGGACGGGCTGAAGCTTTTGCATCAAAAAATGCTCCGCTCCCCTCGGCGTTAGACGGTTTTATGATGGGTCTGGGCTTTATGCTGGTACTGCTGGTACTCGGAGCTATGCGCGAACTGCTTGGCCAGGGCACCTTATTCGATGGTGCCGATTTATTGCTTGGTGATTGGGCTAAAATGCTTCGCATCGAGGTTTTTGCAGTCGACAGTCATTTTCTATTAGCCATGCTGCCACCCGGTGCCTTTCTGGGCATGGGCTTATTAATCGCGCTGAAAAACGTTATTGATAATAAACTTAAGCAAAAACAAACCATTGAAAAAGGCAGCATTGCCCGCGCCCGTGTAACCGGCGCTGCGCAGTAAACTGCCGGATAAAAAATGAACAAACAAAAACGTATAGAAATATTAAGCCGGCTGCGCGAAGCAAACCCGGAGCCTACGACAGAGCTTGAATACAGCTCGCCTTTTGAATTGCTGATTGCGGTTTTACTGTCAGCACAAGCCACAGATGTCGGAGTCAATAAAGCCACCAGACACCTGTTTCCGGCAGCCAGAACGCCACAGGCTATGCTGGATTTAGGCGTGGACGGCGTTAAACATTATATTAAAACCATTGGCTTATTTAATACCAAAGCCGAAAACGTCATTAAAACCTGCCGTATTCTGGTAGAGCAGCATGGTGGTGAGGTTCCCGAGAACCGCGAAGCTTTAGAGGCCCTACCGGGCGTTGGCCGTAAAACGGCTAACGTGGTGCTCAATACCGCGTTTCGCTGGCCTACCATAGCAGTCGATACACACATTTTCCGTGTATCTAACCGCACCAAACTGGCACCGGGCAAAAACGTCGATGAAGTCGAGCAGAAGTTGCTTAAAGTGGTACCAAGTGAGTTTAAACTCGACGTTCACCACTGGCTTATACTGCACGGCCGCTATACCTGCGTGGCACGCAAGCCACGCTGCGGCAGCTGTATTATTGAAGACTTGTGTGAGTTTAAAGAAAAGACTGAAGACTAAAGACTAATGGCAGAAATGGACTTAAATGTTGCTGATGAAAGCTCATTACTAAAAGAAACGAAAAGCTTGTTACGCTCATTTCGATCCCCTTTATTTATATCCGGTGTGATTTTGGGCGCTGGATCCACATGGAGCATAACTCATTTAATTATGAACATACTCCATGAAGCTTCGCTTTCTGAATTCAGAACAAAATACGAGATTTCAATGTCAGAATTTAACGTAGAGGTCATGAGTAAAGACGAGGAGCTAAAAAGACAAAAATGGGAATACTCCAAACTCACATCAGATTTCGAAGGGTTGAATAAGTCTTTCAATGAGCTTAGCAACAAATACAAAAGCGCTCTGGATTTTCATTACAACTACTGTAAAGAACAAGTAAGAAGCGTTAAGCTTTCACACTCTGCATATCAGAGCATGAAGCAAGCTATTCAATTTGACACACCTCAATCGCCGATTGAACATGCTCTTTACAATGTTTATACCTTAGCTGAAAAATGTGTGAACCGATTCGAAAATTAATACTTTGATACTTGCCCACCAAAGTATTAATTTAACCACATTGTATGCATCCCTTATAAGATTCCTTAACCATCGTACGCTAATGAATTGGTCCTGCTAGAACATCAAACAGAGAGTGAACCACCGGTCTTACAAAGTCGGATACTGCATCATATGCACTGGCCGGAATAACATTAGTAATGTTCCTCTCGTTAAGTAAATGCTGGCAGAGTTTCTGTGTTTGTTCATCAAGTTTACCGGTAGATGCTAAATAGCGGGAGAAACTCGAAATCTCACTTTCAGTCGGGTTTGATGCTAAACACATTCTAATCAGATCGACAAAATCTCCGTCACTCCCGAGTCGAGATTTGAGGGCAAAGTTAATCCTATCCTGAAAATCCCACAACGAATGACTGGAACGATTTATCATTTTTCTAACAAGAACTTCTAACTCACTGCTATCAAAGCGCGATGCAGCTAGAATAATAGACGGAGCATAATTTTCCGATGTGTTCGCTTCGCTTAGAATCTGTTCGACGACTTTATCCAGACATGCATTTTGCGGATCATAGACTGCCATTGCCACAACACCATGTCGGAAATTACTATCCTTTAGCACCTTCTGAAGCTTATTTGATAACTCCACATCACCGCCGAATTGCTCGCTTAAAATATAAGATGCTTCAAAATAGCTTTGATAGGCTGATAATGAGCCACGGCTCCGTTGATCCTCAAAGTTAGTGACACCTAATAAGCAATGCTGTAAGAGCAAATCACTTTTTGGAAGTTCTTTGGCAAGTGCTTTCAACTCTTGCATTTCTAGGCATCTCGTAGTGCTTGCACAGTTTTCAATAAATCTGTTTCGTAATGAAGGACTAACGGAAATATATGGAGATACCTTGGCCCAGAAATTAGTGTCTGAATCCAAATGATTTAATCTGGAAATGAGTTGCCCATCAAAGTTTTTATCAAGCTCTTCCCAGTGCTCAACCACCAGCCTAAGCAGAGCTTGAGAAGTTCGATCATAACCTCCTAAGGAAATATTTAAAGGCTTATTATTCCATTCAAGAGGCACGAATTGTTTTGTAGCACCATAAGTTATCAACCCCGCAAAAGCTGCAGCTCGGCGTTCTTGATTATCATGCCCTACTGCATTTGCATCTAGAAGTAATTCATTTATCACTTTTTCACGTTCATTATCAGTAGGATATAGTGCCTGATAATTTTTTATAGCACCTTGAACTTTTAGTGGACCATCAACTTCATTATCATATCTTCCTAGAATTTCCTTCGCTGTATCATTTCGATCAAACTCATTTGATGCAGCATCAATGATTTGCTGCCGCATAGTTGCTGTTAGTGAACCAACTTGTTCAGCAATTTTGCTCAGGATATTTTGGTCATCGCGATATACAGAGGCTATTAAAGCAAGAGGTGGATTGCGTTTGGCGAGCTTAGACAAAGCATAATCTTTTATTAAAGGCTCATCAGGGCTTAGTGTAATCAGGCCATTCGAGCCAGAGAATCCACTCTCTGTTTCAGAAAGCACTTTATCTAGTAACACACCAACAATGCTTTTGTCTGCGATGATGTTCAACTGGGCGAATGCGGAGATCAGAAGATCGTTTCTGACTTTTATATTGTCTTTTATTATAGTCTGAAGTTCCTCAATACATTCTTCAGGGCCAAGCATTTTAGGGTACAGGCTAACTAAATGTTGCTTTCGTTCATTAGGCCATTTAAGAACCTCTTGAACTAGCTCGCTTACCTCTGGATCACCAGTCGTCCAACTGTTTAGCAATGGTGCTAAGCACCAGAAACTCGTAAAATCTTTGGAATTCCTCACTTTATCGAGAAGATGCTGTTTGATGCGAGGATCTTTGATTTTACTGTAGACAGATTGCAATAAATATTCATAGTGATCCATCTTACCCGATATCAAAGTGAGAATAATTTTCTCACGAACTTCTTTGTTAACTTCAGCAAATTTTAACAACCATTCCCAATGCATTCCAAACATCATGATGAATGGATAATCTGACTCGAACTCCCGTAAAATCCAATCAAAGAAAACAGGATTGTTAATATCACTATTTATCAAATAATTAATGGCGACTGCCTCTTCAATTTGGTCGTCATCAGCAACAGTTTTATTTAAAACATCAAGACATTTATTTATGATATAAGCATTATTCTTCCATCCCTGCACAAAGCACTCACTAAGCAAATCTCTCAGTTTGTAATTTACTCCGCTATGCCTACTCGCAAATCTGAGCAGAGTTTCCAGATCTGTATCTAAGTGAAGGCCTAGTTGTACCTTGCACCAAATACTGCTTAACTGAATTGCTTTGTCCTTTGAAGCTAAAGCACTGTTTATAAAATCTACTAATAAGGGATTATTCGACCAACCGACTGTCAGTGTCTCTAAAGTTATGCCAACAACAAGCAAATCCGAATCACCTCGAAGTAAAGATATCAACCATCTTTCAACTCCAGGATCTCCTTTGTACACAATCGCGAGAGTGCGAGCAGCAGCACGAGAGTTAAGAACATTATCATCCTTCATACCATGCTTTAAAATATTGAGCAGTATTTCTGAACGAGACCAATTCGATAACGCTCTATAAAAGTCCTGTAAGTATTCTGCACTTCTAATTCCCCAGCGACTGATATTATCGGACGTCTTATTTCTGAGGGTAGGATTATAAACCCCTTCCAGAGCCGCAGCTAAGTGTGCATTTCGTTCACCAATCCAGCCAGCACCGGCAATTATTTCAAAACTACGTTCAGCAAGTTTACTGGCTGTCGGTTTATTTATTTCAGCGCCACTAAACACCACATCCGCTAGAAGTAAACGCCTCTGCAGAGCTCCAACAGCGTCAGTTTCTGGCTCGTCAATAACTCTAACAATTTGTTCGGCTTCGGACCTTCTATTATTTCTAGCAATCAAATCTCCGAATACACTTCTCCAACGATGGTTGCTCGCATTTGTTCGCACAAACTCTAAAATACGCTCTAACGGCCAGCCATGAATATGAACCGAAGCCAAATATTCTTCCAGACTTGCATGCACAAACCCTATCTCTTCGCGTCCTTTCTCTACAAGTAACCCCATCGTCTCTGAATTAACGGCGAGAATTTCGTTAGCTACTTCAGCTGCTTCCCTAGGGGTGTAGCAGAACCCCTCCGGATCAGTGAGAAAAGACTTTATACATTTCCGGGCTGATTGGATGGGATATCCTGCATCAGCCCCTTTGGTGCGGATCTCATAAGCAAGCGCCGCCAGCGCTTCACGGCGAACATCAGTTGACGCTGCTGAAGAAAATCGAGGGACCACATCGCCAGCTGCAGTTGCCCTGCTAGAAGGATGAAGTTCTAACAAAAGCTCCGTTAATTGGCTCAGAGCTTGTACTTTATTTATTGGCAAAACTAGCTGACGGACAGCTAGTGCAATCAGCCCTAATAACAAAAGCGGCGTTTCCGCTAATGTTGCCAACCCCCTTCCTTTATTCAGCTCTTGAAAAAATCGATTTGTCTGCCAGAGCACAGAATCTTCATGAGCAGCCAGATCATTGTGTCGACCAACATTTCGCGAGAACCAAATGGTTGCTATTTCTCTTTGCTGCATTTTCGATAAAGGAGCTAATTGACCCACTACCCAATCGTCAGGGATACCTCCGATTTTCGCAAGTCCACCAGGGCGAGCACTAACAACAACTGGAATACTATGTGCAGATACTATAGTCAACATTGTCTGCAAAGTGGTTCGCGCCGCCTGTTCATTAGCCCACTCGTCAAGCCCATCAACAAACAGTACCACACGTGACTCATCAATAGCTTGATCTATCAAAGTTACCAAATCTGTAGTTAGCTGCTGCTGCCATGTCGCTCGAAGTAAATCTTTAATGCCTACCGCTTCTGCACTGGCCTCAGTAAGCCGTACCCATTTGGCAAATGAGATAAATAAAGGTAAGTGACGGCCCCATTTTTTGGCAACGTCAGTAAACCGCTGCTGTTGACCCAGTAGATCAAGCGCCAGGCACCTGAGTACGGTGCTTTTGCCAGTCCCAGCATGACCAATTACTGCAATTTGATCAGATTCAGCTAGCCAGTTTAAGATCGAGGTTCGGCGATACTGCTCAGTTTGGCGACTTTCTTCATTTTTAATCTGTGAGAGTATTTCGGCCCGTTGAGGTTCATGCGTAGATGCACTTAACCCAATTTCTTGTTTTTTCGTTAGATGATTTACTACGCTTTCTTTCAGCAAAACATCTGGAGCAGAAAAACGCTTTAACAGAGAAATAGGCTCATGACGCTGATCGGAAAATGGTGTTGGCGCGTTTACGGGCATTTTATCAAGAAGTTCAAATCCAGCTTGATAAACTCGTTGCAACTGCGCTCTAACCTTTTGGAACTCGGCTCCATCCAATTTTAGAAGAAGGTCTTTACTTACCGTATCCCCAAAAAACTGTTGCGCACATTCTCGTCCAAAAAATTCTAAAACAATGTCAGGATGACTGCGCAAGACAGTGCATAAATCATGGCCTCCAAGTACCCTTAGAACTAGGCCTTGGGCCCTAAAAACCTTTGCTTGCTCTTCAATTTCATTCTGTAAGTGGACATCATCTACAGGACATTGCACTACAATGAAAAACTCGTCTGTTTTATGTACCCACTCCCCTAATAGAAAAGTCGAGCAAGCTTTTTTCAGGTCAGTTTCGGAGTACTTTTTATAACACTTCGCTTGCCAAGTGTTGTACCTGCTGTTGCGCTTTCTAGCAAAAATATCTATTCCCTGTTGAGCTTGCCCGGATCTGCCATACAAACTATGGAATTCAACATCAGCATCTTTGCCAGCTATTCGATAACACAGTTTTTCAAAGTTCTCCCAGCGCAACTCATGGAAAGGCAATGACTGCAAAACTGTTTGAACCGGGACGAAAGGTGGTACATGATTTACTGGCGAAGTAATCGCTGTTTCTATCGTATTTACCGAATCCATAATTGGGTGTAGCTCCTGTTACAACGATTCATCATTCGAGTAGTCCAAGGGGGCAATGCCATTTTGTGATAATACAATAGCGAATTTGAATCGCCTCTGCTATTACAAACATATTTGGCAACATTTGGAGCAATTACAGGGTTGAATTATGAACGCCCGCTATAGTGGTTAAAAGCCGTCTTTCTGGCGCAACATATGTTAACACCTGCTACCGCACTGCGATATTTTGGGGCCCACTATTACTGTGGATACGCAGATCTTTAGCGTGTCAAACCGTACCAAACTGGCACCGGGTAAAAACGTTGATGAAGTCGAGCAAAAGCTGCTAAAAGTGGTCCCAAGCGAGTTTAAACTCGACGTACATCACTGGCTGATACTGCACGGCCGCTATACCTGCGTGGCACGTAAGCCCAAATGCGGCTCTTGTATTATTGAAGATCTGTGCGAGTTTAAAGACAAAACTGAATAGCCTGTCAACTTAGCGCCTTAAACAGGCGCTAAGTGCAGATAATAGCTAATGGTTGCGCCAGCGAAGCACCAACGCCGCTAATGCCACAATAATCATACCGGCAACCAAACCGGTAATACCGTCAACCAGCAACGATGTGATCACTGCAAAAGCCGGAGCCGCCTGTTGCACCATCAACGACAGATGATGAAGCACATCAATGTTGTGCGACAGTATACCGCCGCCAACCAAAAACATGGCAATGGTGCCGATAACCCCAAGCGCTTTCATTAATATAGGCGCCGCGATTAACAACCCGCGTCCCAAAGCACGTTGCAGATTATTCCACTTACCGCTGACTGCTTTTCTAAGCATATATAAGCCGGCGTCATCCATTTTTACGATTGCCGCCACCAGGCCATAAACCCCGATGGTAATAGCAATACAAACTACGCTTAACACACCCAGTTGCGTAATTAAATCAGCCGCTTTTACGCTACCAAGTACTATCACCACTATTTCTGCGGAAAGAATAAAGTCAGTTCGGATAGCGCCTTTTATTTTCTTTTTCTCTAATGCCACTATATCAACGCTGTCATCTGCCAACGCCTTTAGCCTGGCTTGCCGCTCAGCTGGCGGCGCGTGCAGAAAAAAGCGATGTACAACTTTCTCTGCGCCCTCATAACACAGATATAAACCGCCCAGAATAAGTAACAGTGTAATGAGCACCGGTATAAAAGCACTGATTAACAATGCGGCAGGAATTAAAATGAGTTTATTGACAAAGGAGCCTTTTGCTACCGCCCAAACCACCGGAATTTCCCGTTCTGGTTTAACACCCGTTACCTGATCAGCATTGAGTGCCAGATCATCACCCAGCACACCTGCTGTTTTCTTCACTGCGACCTTCGACAACACAGCAACATCATCAAGCAAGGTGGCGATATCATCAATAAGGGCCAGTAGATTAGCTGCAGCCACAAACCATCCTTTCGTTATTTATAAAAATCTCAGCATACTGGTGTCAGATAAATTTGTACATGCCGTGCATGCACTGTTGCAATTCCGCGCCTGCAACCCGGTTATCTTGTTTAAGCATGTCATATGTTAAGCGACAGAAAACGGCCTGATATGGTAACATCTGCCGCTGTACTGCCAATGCTGGCCAGGCAACAAAGCTATTAAGGCCGGCATTTTGGTATCTAATTGCTTTGCAAGTCCCGCAACAAAACTGACGAGGAGCACGTTATGAGAATGCTGCACACTATGCTGCGCGTAGGTGATCTGGACAAATCTATTGCTTTTTACACTGAAGTGCTGGGTATGAAACTACTGCGTCAGTCTGAAAACACTGAATACAAATATACGCTAGCTTTCGTAGGTTACGGCGACGAGAGCGAGAATACTGTACTGGAGCTGACGTACAACTGGGGCACCGACAGCTACGACTTAGGTAATGCTTTTGGCCATATTGCACTGGAAGTTGAAAACGTTTACGACGCTTGCGATAAGATACGTGCCAAAGGTGGTGTAATAAGCCGTGAACCTGGCCCGGTAAAAGGCGGTACTACAGAAATAGCCTTTGTGCGTGATCCTGATAACTATGCGATAGAGCTGATCCAGAAAAAAGACCGTTACGACACATTGTAATGTTAAATGAGCCTGCATATGCACTACAGCAGGCTCAGCTTTTATCGCTGCCTTTCAGCAAAACGTCAGCGCTTTACCGCAGCAGCAAATTGTTCTAAACGGCTAATCAGCGCATCGCTGTACACAGGCTGATATAAGCTACGCATAGTGCCATCAAGATAACTCTGCTCCAATGCCTGTTGCCAGCTGGCAATGCGCTCATCTTCAACATCTGTGCTAAATGCGAGGTATCGCTTACGTTTTGTTAAAACTTTAAGCTCTACCAGTTCGTAGCCCGCAGCCGCAACCCTTTGACGAAACTCGGGCAGTGCATACTCGGTAACTGCAATCAGATCGATCCGCTCAAACAGTAACATGTCCAGACAATCACCCGATTTGCTGGTAAGCAGCAAGTTCTTACCATCTTTAAAGCCAAGCTCGGCCAGGTTCTGCGCTGTTATCGAGTTGACATAGTTACAGGCGATATATTTTCCGGGTAACGCCCAGTCTGCAGGATCGTCACCTATCCTATGCTTTAAACCATACAACGAAATGTTGTACAGCATTACCGGACCAACCCACTTAAACCAGGCTTCACGTTCTGGCGTGCGCACTGTTTCAAACAGCATGATGCTATTGCCAGTACGTGCAATGTTAAGGGCCCGCCCCCAGGGCATCAGTTCAATATCGGCCGGCTCATTTAACCGTTTCTGCAACAACCTTACCAGCTCAACGGTTACGCCTGTCACCCTGCCAGTATCATCCACATATTCCGCTGGCGGATTGTGTTCTGTCAAAATACGCAGTGGTTCAACTGATTTTGCAGCTACCTGCAAACTGAACAAGACGACACCTAACACCAACCATTTTTGCAGCACAGGTGGCATAACTGCATTACCCATATAAAAAACTGTTCTTCATCCCAAGGTTAATAACATGGTAAAACAGAGAATAAAACAACAGTTTATATCTATGTTCAATCTAATGTAATTATCACTTTTTCATTAAGTGACATCGCCAGGTTGTTGTCATAATACGCCGCTTCGTTGATAAAGGTCGGGTACACCGTCACGTCGCCGTCATAATAAATTTCTGTACCGTCAAACAATGTGAAAATAGGATCGCCGGGATTGATCGGCTGATAGTCGTTATCCTGCACATTCTTATGCACCATGCCAATACGCTCGCCCTTGTCATTCATCGGCAGCTTAAGACTGTGCAAATAGCGAAAGGCTTCGGTTTGTTTAGGCAGCTCAGGTAATTTGTCGTTGTTGTATAACTCAACAAAATCGAGAATATGGCCGGTCATGGTATCCATCAGCTCCAGTACATCCTGACGTAGCACTGATTGAGGCTGCGGGCCAACCTCCACCAATACACCGTAACGGCCAAGGGTGCACATCAATGCATGGTCTTGCGCAGCGAAATGATCTTCATCACGCGAAATTATTGCTTCCGGCATCACCATTTTAACGTAAGCCGCAAGCTGGTTATAAAACGGCCCGGCCTGAGTCAGAATTAAACAAGCGCCCATATTGCTGGTGGTGTTATGTAAATCAATTAACAGATCAGTTCTGGCATTACCCTTGGGGCCCAGCTGAGCATTTAGCACCTTCGCCCTGCTTTGCTCGTAGTTGCTAAGTTCTGGGTTCGCCAGATCGGTATTTTTAAACTGTCGGTTCAGATCACTGTGTAAATAACGCTTATTAGCATAATGCGCTTCGGGGTTTGCCCACACCAGCTCAGTACTAAAGCTGGGGCGAGTTACCTGCTCTGGTTTGGCCTGATACTGTCTGACCAAATAAATACCGGAGAATTCGTTACCGTGTACACCGCCGACAATGGCGACTTGTTTAATGTGATCCATAAATACGCTCGTCAATGCTGTAATACAGGCTTAGCCTAATGCAAGAGCGATATTATGACCAGAACAGAAAGGAAAAAGAATAGATTAAGAATTTAAATTCTTTAAATATGAATATAAATTCAAATTACGCAGCTGGTTGTGCCAAATCCATTGCGCTATCAGAAATACGCACTAACTCATTATGCAATATTTGTTGTGCCTGGCAGGTGCATTTACCACACTGACTACCCACACCGGTACACATTTTCAGTTCACGCATCGTTGATACCCCTTCAGCCACTTTCTGCTTAATGGTTTTATCAGTCACTGCTTTACATAAACATACGTACATCTGGGCACCTCTGGGCTAAGACAAAGGCATTTTAATATTATTAAGAACTATTATCAATAGTATTTGCGCGCCAGCCAAACGAAAATACGCCAGCAGCTAGCCGGCGTATTGAGCGTTAAACATTGCCCCTGGGCTTAGCGGAATAACACCTTTTCCTGCTGGAACCAATGCACACAAAAGCCAATCGCAGCGGCGGCCAGCAGCAGTGTTGAGCCAAAAATCAGGGCTAACATCATATAATCGGCCGTGCCCTTTATCAGCTCTTTTATCGCCAGCGCCACATTCATTACCGGTACTAAAGCCGTTTTCGCATTTAGCTCAACACCCGGCATCATAGCAGCCACTAAGGGTACAAAGATCAACACTGATAACGGACTGATATAGTTTTGTGCCTCTTTGAAGGTTCTGGCATAAATAGATATTGCCAGCAGCAGTGCAGCAAAAACCGCGGATATTGGCAATAACAGCGAGAAAATCAGGATAAGCTCTGTGATAGCTATAGCTGACATCGCCTCTTGCACCACAGCCATACCGGCGAAAGAGCCGATAATAGCGCCCCAGATGCCAAAGCTGCCCACCGTAATCATCGCGCCCACAAGACCGGTCGTCAGCACAGTTAAAAATTTCCCCAGCACGATGCTGATGCGGCTGATTGGGCATATTAATAATGTCTCAAGTGTACCCCGTTCTTTCTCACCAGCTCCCATGTCAATGGCGGGATAAGAAGCGCCGAGCAGGCAAAGCGGCACCAGAATATAGGCAATCACTGCACCAAATTTTTCACCGATATTTTCACGTTTATCTGCGGTATCTACTTTTTTCGCATCCACTGGCTTGATAATGGCCGCCAGCTTTTGTGGGTCGACATTCAGCTGATTAAGTGTCTCGCGTTGCAGCTGTTCATTGTAGGTTGCCAGCATGTCGGTAAAGTAGCGATACATAAAATCAAATTGTGATGACTGGTTATAAATAATCTGCCATTGCACCTGCTCCACGGCCTGACGTTTTACTGAAAAATCTGCCGGGATAATAATTGCCACATCAAACTCATCATTACGAATAGCCGCTACAAGATCAGCTTCTGCGGTTTTCTCTGTTTGCACCTGTTTAAAGTTTTTATGGTAGAACATGGCATCACGAAACTCAGGCGCTTGTTCAGCATTGACAATCACGTAACGGTGCTCTTCCTGCATCGCTTTACTGGTGGTACTCGATAACACCAGCCCCATCACGCCAAAAATAACCGGAAAGATAAAAATCGGCAGCAAAATAACAAAAATCAGTGTCTTCCTGTCCCGCATCAGCTCAGTCAGCTCTTTAAAATAGACCTGCCACATTTATGCCACTCCTTGCTGTTGTGTACCGGCACTGCCCTGCAATACCGACAAAAATGCTTCACGTAAATCGCCCTCAGCCGATAGGGCTTTAAACTGGGTAATGTCACCGGAAAAAGCACTGACGCCCTTATCAATTACCACAACGCGGTCGCATAGCGTTGCTACTTCATCTAAATGGTGGGTAGAAAAAATAACCGGCGTACCGGCAGCTTTTAAGCTCTTAATAAAATCCAGTACTGTCTGTACGGTCATAATATCAAGCCCCGTTGTGGGTTCATCCAGAATAACGACCTTAGGGCTATGTACCACTGCACGTGCTATAGCGGTTTTCTGTTTCATACCGGTAGACATGTTATCAGCACGGCGGTTAGCAAAATCGTGCATATTCAGCAACGTAAATAACTCATCGATACGCTGCTTTAATGCCTTTTCATCCATACCATGTAAACGGCCGAAATAGGCAACGTTTTCATACGCTGTCAGCTTGCCGTACAGGCCCGTATCTGCCGACAAAAAGCCGATCTGCTGCCGGGCTTTTACCGGTTGTTTTAACACATCAACACCATTTAGCAGCACAGTACCACTGTCAGGCTTTAACGCCGTGGATAGCATGCGTAGGGTAGTTGTTTTACCGGCACCGTTTGGGCCAAGTAACCCCAATACTTCGCCACTGCCGCAGTTAAAACTGACCTTTCTTACTGAGTGAAACGCCTCTTTGCTGTATCGCACATCCTGCTTTTCAGTGTCAGATAGCTTGTTGTTTTTCCCAAGCGCAAACGCTTTTGCTAATTCCTGAATATCTATCATGCAACCATCCTGATTGTTGTACCGCTAACGCTGTCGCTGCGGTCGGAAATAGTCTGTGTTGTCGTAAAACCCGGGGTTATTATTTTCGTCGTGCCAACCGGGTACACCCAGCACAGGCAAAGGTGTTAGCTGTTGATTATCAAGAAGTACTGCGCCGTTAGCAATTTGTTCATGTAGTTTACGGTCAAGAAAACTGTAAGCAGCTGTTAAAGGCCATTGGCTAAACCCAACCGGCACCTCCACAAATAGCGTTTTTGCCGTTAAACCAATAAAAGGCGCTGTGGCCATTTCATAAATAGCATGGCCAAAAATGACCGGCCTCAGTTGTTGCCACCATTCAGCGCGCTGCTGCACGAAGCTATGCTGCCATTGATGGGCTCGCAGCCAGTCCAGATGATGTTGTGCAGCCGGCTCAACACAGAGTATTAGGCCGCACTCATCGAACAACGTCAGCTTGTTGCGCAGCTTACTGCGCTGTTTCTGTCCATGCAGATTAATTTCAGCGATGTGCAAACGGTTAAGTAGCTTTTTGGTATGAGGGAATAAACACCAAATCATCGCGCCAAATAAATCGTGCCAGTTTTCACCGCGCGTCGGGATCTGGGCTGTGGCATAAATAAACTCTTCATAGTATCTGCCATCCTGCTCCAGCACTGCATTGTCAACAAAGCTGAATGTCTTATCACTGCGACAGTTATTTAGTGCAGACACTGAAGGCCAGTCGCTGAATCGGCCTGGATCAAAGCGCTGGCACAGATCTGAGAATATCGGGTGAGCAGTCAGTATATGGCTCTGCCATTCTGCCGGTGCTGAGAAACGGTTTTTACCTGGGATTCTTTGCATAACATCAAATTCTGTTGCCGTAGCTGAAATTAGCCACCGTTAATTACTTTTTAAAAGCGATAAAAAGCGCTTGCTTTTTTGCCGTGGCATGGCACATTCAGGTAGTGCGTTTAGACGTACATACTGCCAAACAATGTGTTTAAACCTTAGGGTTTATCCGAAATTAATTAATAGAGGTTATCATGTGTTCGATATTCGGGGTGCTTGACATCAAAACTGATGTTAAAGCTTTGCGCCAGCAGGCGCTACAGTTATCCAAGTTATTACGTCATCGCGGGCCAGACTGGTCTGGCGTATGGAATAACGACAATGCCATTTTAGTGCACGAGCGCCTGGCGATTGTAGATACTGAAAACGGCGCCCAGCCCCTGATTAATGATAATCGAAATCACATTCTGGCAGTGAATGGTGAGATCTATAATCATAAACAGCTCGAAAAAGAGCTGGCGGCACCTTATCCATTCAAAACCAAGTCAGACTGTGAAGTGATATTACCGTTATATCTGGAGCATGGCACTGAATTTATTGACAAATTACAGGGCATGTTTGCCTTTATTTTGTACGATGCAGAGCAAAACCGTTACCTTATCGCCCGCGATCACATTGGCATTATTCCACTGTATTACGGTTACGATGAGCACGGCCAGTTGTTCGTCGCATCAGAGTTAAAAGCGCTGGTACCGGTGTGCAAGCAGATTAAAGAGTTCCCGCCGGGACACTACTTTGACAGTAAAATAGGTGAGCTGCGAAAGTACTACAAGCGTGACTGGATGAGCTACGATGCAGTGAAAGACAACCCGGCCAGCCTGACAGAACTTAAAGCGGCGCTGGAGCATAGCGTAAAAAGCCATTTAATGTCGGATGTGCCTTATGGCGTATTGTTATCTGGCGGTCTGGATTCATCACTAACATCGGTTATTGCGCAGCAGTTTGCCAAACGTCGGGTTGAAGATAATGACCAAAGCGAGGCCTGGTGGCCACGTCTGCACTCTTTCGCTGTCGGCCTTGCAGGTTCGCCGGATCTGGTTGCAGCACAGAAAGTCGCTGACGCTATTGGCACCGTGCACCATACCGTGCATTTTACCGTGCAAGAAGGCTTGGACTCGCTGCGCGATGTTATCTATTTTCTGGAAACCTATGATGTCACGACTATCAGGGCCTCAACACCAATGTACCTGATGGCGCGTAAAATTAAAGCCATGGGCATCAAGATGGTGCTGTCTGGTGAAGGCTCTGATGAGTTGTTCGGTGGCTACCTGTATTTCCACAAAGCGCCAAATGCGAAGGAGTTTCATGAAGAAACGCTGCGCAAACTTGACCGTCTGCATATGTTTGACTGTAACCGTGCCAACAAAGCGATGTCAGCCTGGGGTATTGAAGCGCGGGTGCCTTTCCTCGATAAAGAGTTTATGGATGTGGCGATGCGCTTAAACCCACAAGCTAAGATGTGTGGTGGCGGGAAAATGGAAAAGCATATTCTGCGTCAGGCGTTTGATGGCGTGTTGCCGGATGAGATCTTGTGGCGGCAGAAAGAGCAGTTCTCAGACGGTGTTGGCTACAGCTGGATTGACAGCTTAAAAGCCCATGCTGAAAAAGAAGTGACAGATCAACAAATGGCGACAGCCAGCTTCCGCTTTCCGGTCAACACCCCTGATAGCAAAGAAGCCTATTACTATCGGGTTATTTTTGAAGAGCACTTCCCACATGCCGGCGCCATCGCCTGTGTACCGGGTGGCAAATCTGTTGCCTGCTCTACACCTGAAGCCTTAGCCTGGGATGCCAAAATGGCACAGCTGACCGACCCGTCCGGCCGTGCCGTTCGCGATGTGCATACGCAAGGCTACTAAAACACACCGACAAAAAAAGGCCACGCATTTGCGTGGCCTTTTGCTTTAACAAAGTCTTACTCCGATACTACTTTACCGATCCGGGTATCCTGTTTGTTCTGCTTACTGCGGAACAGGTTTTTCACATCTTCCAGTATCACGTACAGCGCAGGTATCAGTACCAGCGTAATAATAGTGGCGAACAGGATACCAAATGCCAGTGATACCGCCATCGGCACGACAATTTTAGCCTGCAGGCTGCGCTCCAGCACGATAGGTGCAAGCCCTACGAAGGTCGTCAGAGAAGTCAGTAATATAGCCCTGAAGCGCTGTGCGCCGGCCTGAGATACGGCGTCACGTACTGATAAGCCCTCCTCCCGCGCCCGGTTAACAAAATCAACCATGACCAGTGAATCGTTTACCACTACCCCTGCCAGTGCGACCAGGCCAAATATCGACATAATACTCATACTCAGCCCCAGCACCATATGGCCCACGACGGCACCAACCAGACCAAACGGGATCACGCTCATGATAATCAGTGGCTGGCTGTACGAGCGCAGTGGAACAGCCATCAGCGCATAAATACAGAACAGCGCAAACACCCCGGCTTTCATCAGGTCTACCTGAGCATCCATTTCATCCTGGCTGGCTCCATCAAGCTCCCCGGTTACGCCTTCGTATTTATCGGTGATTTCTTTTATCACCGTATTTCTCATCTCCCCAACAACCTTGCCAGGTTCCACCGTGGCTTTATCAGCCGCAGCAGTAATGGTCACTGCCCGCTCACCATTCACACGGTTGATAGCACTGAAGCTTGGCTGCAGCGTATACGTAGCGACCTGAGCAAACGGAATTTCACCACCATCTGCGGTGCGGATACGCATATTCTCCAAACTGCCTATGGAGCTACGCTCGTCTCTGGGGTAACGTACCATCACTTTGACTTCTTCACCATCACGCTGCACCCGCTGCGCTTCTGCACCATAAAAGCCATAACGTACCTGGCGCGCAACATCAGCCAGTGTCAGTCCCAAAATATAGGCTTCTGGCTTAAGTTGCAGTACTATCTCATCATTACCACCAAGCAGGTTGTCTTCGATGTCGTAGACACCGGCATACTCTGCCAGACGGCTTTTCAGCTCTTCGGTTGCCAGTTTCAGGTTATCAAGGTTAGTCCCCCGCAGCTGCAGCGCGATGTCTGCACCGCCGCCACCGCCGGTCGAAGCATTAATTTTGAAGGCTTTTAAGCCCGGGATCTCTGGCATTTCTTCACGCCAGCGGTTAGCTATCTCAAAACCATCGATCTCACGGCCTTCACTTTTTTCCAGCTCTACCACCAATTGGCCGCCAGTATCGCTCTCAAGGAACATCAGCCGGTGTTTGACGATATCTTCATTGTATTCAGCATTGAGCTTGTCATTGGCACGCACCAGTGCAGCTTCAGCTTCGCGCAGTGCATTAACCGTGGCCTGATTAGATGAGCCTTCCTGCATGGTCAGATTGGCATTGATAAAGTCGCTTGGAATATTCGGAAAGAACACCCAGCGCACCAAACCACCACCTAACACACCAAACATCAGGATCAACATCGCCAAAAAGCCCGCCATAGTGACATAACGGTGTTTGATACAACGCTCAACGAAAGGCTGATAAGTGTTGTCAACAAAGCGGTTCATTGCAGACGCAACGCTCAGACGCACCGCTTTTAAAACGTTACTGCAAGCCCGGCCAATACCATAAAAAATACCTTTGCGATCAGGATCCCATGGCTTGGTGTCCATTTTGACGATATGTGCCGGCAGAATCATTTTTGATTCCACCAGCGAGAAGATCAGACATAACACTACAACCCAGGCGATAGAGCCCCAAATAGGCGCCTGGGCACCGCCTACCATCAGCATTGGCGCAAAGGCCGCAATAGTTGTCAGAACGCCGAACGTAGCTGGCATTGCGACTTTTTTCGCGCCGGCGATGACCGCTTCAGCAGATTTGCCCCGCTTTTCTATCTCGCTGTAGGCGCTTTCACCTATGATAATCGCATCATCTACCACTATGCCCAGCACCAGAATAAAACCAAATAAACTGATCATATTGATAGAAACATCAAACAGCGGCAGAGGTAACATTGCCATGGCGCCGAGGAAACACACCGGTATCCCCACCATAACCCAAAACGCAATGCGGAACTCCAGGAACAACGTCAATGCCAGCAGCACCAGAAAGGCCCCCATCACCAGGTTATTGCTCATCAGATCTAACCGGCCTTGCAGGTAATAACTGGAGTCGCCCCAGTGCGCTATCGATACGGACGATGGCAGCTCTCTTTGCTTACGCTCAACATAGTTTTTAACCGTTTCAGCGATTTTCAGCGTATTATCATCGCCCACCGCGCCAACACGGATAGATACCGAATTTTTGCCATCAAAGGTTGATAAGTCTTCTCGCTCAATAAAGCCATCATTAATGGTTGCGATATCTTTTAGTGCCAGGCGGGTACCGTCAGCAAACTTCAGCAATACGATATCTTCAAAATCCTGCGCGAAATAAGCCTGACCTTTGGTACGCAGTAAAATATTACCGCTTTCAGATTTTATCGAGCCGCCGGGTAAATCGACCGAACTACCACGAATAGCATTAACAACCTGCTCAAAGGTTAAGCCGTATTCTTTTAGTTTCAGCTCAGACAGCTCTATGGCGACTTCGTACTCACGATCACCGACAACATCAACCTTGCTGATACCTGGCAACTTTTTCAGCTCATCACGCACGTCTTTCGCCAGCTCTTTTAGCGTACGCTCAGTCGCATCACCGTATAAAGACAGCCACATCACGTCTGCCTGAAACCGAACCCGATACACTACCGGCTTTTCAGTTTGCTCAGGCAATGATGAAATAGCTGACACCTGAGTCTTTATTTCATCCATCACTTCCTGAATGTCGTAGTTGTTGGCAATCTCGGCGCGAACCGTAGCCAGCCCCTCTACGGCTGTAGAGCGGATGCGCTTAATGCCGTTAACACCACGCAGACTTTCTTCAATTTTTTCAATAACGCCACTTTCGACTTCTTGTGGCGCGGCGCCAAGATAAGGCACACGAATATTGACCTGCTCCAGTACAATTTCAGGAAAAATCTGCTTTTTTATGGTAAACAGTGAAAACACGCCAGCAACCAGAATAATTGCCATCAGTAGATTGGCCGCAACACTGTTGCGGGCGAACCAGGCTATTAACCCCTTGTTGGTATCCATTGGCTTACTCCTGCACCTGAGACGTCAGTGCCGATTTATCATCAGCGCCGCTCTTGTCGGCGACCTGCTCCGTTTGCTCTGATGCTACCCGCACTAAAGTACCTGCCAATGGGTTAGCAATCGCCGATGTTGCCAGACGATCCCCGTCAGCAAAACCGCTGCGGACATAAGCAAAGCGGTCATCTGTGCGCTCAAGTTGCACAGTACGAAATTGCAGCTGGTTATCTTTATCTACTACCAGAATTTGCTGCTGAGCCAGCAATAGATGCCGAGGTACAACAACCACCTGAGACGTTGCATCGCCCAGAACTTCAGCCTGAACGAAACGACCGAAGCGCAACGGAGCTTTATCGCTATTACCGTCGCGCTGATAGGGGTCAACAATCTGTGCCACGGCATAAATGACCCGGCTTCGCTCATCCAGCACACCTTCCGTACGTACCAGTTTTGCCGGCCATTGCATGACTTCACCACCTACAACCGCTGTCAGCACCACTTCAGGTTTGATGTCATCATCGGTAAAGTCAGGCAGCTGAACAAAAGCGGAATCGTTGTCTGTAATTGGCAGCCTGACCTCAGCGATATCGGTTCCATAGATCGTGCCAATTTGGTTACCACGGCTGATAAACTGCCCCAGATTAACTGAACGGCTTTTTACCATACCGGCAAAAGGCGCCCGAATTTCAGTCCTTTTCAGGTCTCTTTGTGCCCGTTCCAGCTCAGCCTCAGCTGAACGCACATTCGCCAGCGCACCTGCTAGCTGAGGACGGCGCAAACCAAGCTCCGGCGCTTTACCATCGGTAAAAGAGCGCCACTCTTCTTCTGCGACACGGCCACGGGCTTTTTCTTCTTCCAATGCTGACTGCGCATTTGCCAGACTGGCCTCAGCCGCTTTTACGTTAGTTTGATAATCAGCCTGCTCTACCCGAACCAACAGATCACCTTTATTGAAAAAACCGCCTTCAATAAAATTATCCGCCACTTCGACAATACGGCCATTAACTTCAGAGCTTAAATTCGTCTCCAACTTAGGTTTAACGGTGCCCTGAGAGCGGATACGATAAACCAGATCCTCTGCCTGCACCGGCTGAGCCGTAATGAGCACAGCAGGACGTTGTTCATCCTTTTTCTCAGGTGGCTTGCGCATACTCATTAACCCACCCGCCAGAACGACGGCCACGGCAATAACACCGACCGGAATCAAAACTTTTATAATTTTTGCTGCCATGTTGATTTCCACAATGCTGTTTTACTGACGCTATACTAAAACGCCACGCCGAGATTGTAACGCTGTGAATGTTACGCTTTGTATCAGTGTAGGTGTGGCAGACAATAATAGCGTTATTGGATAGCGAAAAAGGCAACATCAGGCCTTGCTAATAAACTGCGTATTTAACTGCTTGAGCACACTTTCGTGCTCAATGCTGATTACCACTAGTCGTCTTCAGCACCTGTATTAACAACTAATATTTGTAATATCCTGTTACAACTAAACTTTATCAGCCAGACAGCCAATCGTTGCTATTTTGTTATATCGACCTTGAAAACGGTTATTTGCGTAGCGAAATAAAATTTCTTAAGGTGTTGAAGACAGCGGTGTGTTCATAATTACATCATATAAAGGCCGCACTATATTTATGACAGGTATTTAATGACGTATTCGACTTAAATCAATGTATTGAGGGAACCGCTATGAGTATCAGTAAACAATATCTGAAAACAAAACCACTGTGTAAAGTTACCTTCACTTTGCCGGCAAACAGCCTGGACAGTATTGAACAGGCCGCACTGCTGGGCGAGTTTAATGATTGGGATCCGGTGGCGTTACCGATGAAAAAAAGCAAAAGTGGTGACTTTACTGCCACATTGAATCTGGAAAAAGACAAAGAATACCAGTTTCGCTATCTGGTTAACGGCGGTACCTGGCTAAATGATGAAGCCGCAGACAGCTATCAACCCTCGCCAGTGTCCTATGATCATAATTCAGTAATTAGGGTATAGCGTAAAAAAAACAGGGCTTAGTAGCCCTGTTTTTCGTTCCATTCCATCCTTTAGCATTTTTGCAGCACTAAACAACCCACTGAATAACCGGCTCCGAATGAGCATAAAATTGCATGGTCACCAGATTGCAACCCTTGCTTATATTTATGAAATGCAATGACGGAGCCTGCGGAGGCGGTATTCGCATAAGAATCCAGCACCAACGGTGCTTCTTCCGGTAAAGGGTCGCGGCCAAGTATTTTCTTCGCAGCAAAGATATTCATATTGATGTTTGCCTGATGCAGCCACAGCCGCTTCAGTTGCTCGGGCGCAACCTGCTGCACCGCCATCTCAGTTAAAATCACATCGGCAACGATCGGCAGCAGTTCCTTAAACACCTTGCGGCCCTGCTGTTTGAAAAACGGCACTAACGGGTCTGGTGTCAGGCAATGCTCGGTGTAGCCTACATCGCAGCGGATATTGTTAGAGAATTCCGTTTTCAACCGCATACCGTTAATACGCCAGGCATTGTCACTGCTACATGTATCTTCTGCCTCGATAATAGTTGCAGTACATACGTCGCCAAAAA
Source organism: Rheinheimera aquimaris (assembly GCF_020531985.1). Classification (GTDB taxonomy): domain Bacteria; phylum Pseudomonadota; class Gammaproteobacteria; order Enterobacterales; family Alteromonadaceae; genus Alishewanella; species Alishewanella aquimaris. The sequence continues at coordinate 544,522 of NZ_JAJAVQ010000001.1, forward strand.
TAAAGTGGCTATCACGGCTACGATAATTCACTTGCGGCGACGCAAATTCAGGATTCACCACCAACACTACCCGGGCCGTACCACCTCTGATTGCATTCACTGCATTGCTGATAGCAAAAGTGGCAGATGAGCAGGCAACGTTCATGTCAAAAGCATAACCGTGGGCGCCCAATTGTTGCTGCAGTTCAATAGATAGTGCCGGGTAAGGCCGTTGCATATTCGACGCCGCGCAAATAATTAAGTCTATATCGGCTGCGGTTTTACCGGCCTGTGTCATTGCTTCGCGGGCGGCACTGAGCGCCATTTCAACCATTTCCGGCATCTGCTCTTCTGATCTGCGCTCAAACACCGGGCGCATAATGGCCGGGTCCAAAATGCCTTTTTTATACAGCACATGTCTGGATTTTATGCCCGATGCTTTTTCAATAAACTCACAGCTTGAATGTTCCAGCTTATCCACAGTACCTGCAGCTATCGCATCGGCATGCTCAGCATTGAAGTTGTCTACATACTGGTTATAGCTGGCCACCAGCTCTTCATTGCTGATTGTTTCTTCAGGCGTAAACAGACCTGAGCCGCTTATCACAACATTTTTCATTTCTATGCCTTGTCCTGCAATGGTTTTGCCACCACCTGTTTAGTGTGGCCAGTATAACTGAATTTCCTCCATGATATAAATGCGTATGCCTTGATTTGCATTGCTGTTCAGGGCCGATTTATGCTGGCCGGTGTACAGTAGCATGTGGTCTGAGCCATAATAGAGCCGTTTTCTAATTTCTTATTTCGTTTTGTCAGGACACCGCATTACTCATGTCTATCCCCCGGCTGCTCAACAGCTTGGCACTGTTTGCCATGTTAACAACCAGTTTTACGCTTTGTGCGCAATCAAAGCTAAAGTTACAGGTGACTGGGGTTAAAGGTGCCTTAAAAGACAACGTAGACATTTACCTGCAAAAGTTTCGTGAAGATGACGCCATACCAGGCCTGAGCTTTCATTCTGAGCTGGAGCGTGAAGTAAGGACTGCCCTTGAAGCCCTAGGCTACTACCACAGTGAAGTTCTGATAGAGGCCTCAGCCGACCAACCGCACACTATTACGCTGCATGTAAATGCGGGCGAACCGGTCAGAATTGACACCGCAGATATTCAGCTGCTGGGTGATGCCGCAAATGATGAAGAGTTCCTGGCACTGCGGCAACAGCAAGCACCCGCTGTCGGAAAAGTTCTGCATCAGGGCCAGTATGATGGCTTCAAACAGGCGCTGCGTCACCTTGCTCTGCGTAAAGGCTATTTTGACGCCCGCTTTACTGAAAGCCGTCTTGAAGTTGCTGCTGAATTAAATAAGGCGTTCGTTCATCTGCATTTTGATAGCGGCACACGTTATAAGTTTGGCGAGGTCAGTTTTCACGGTAATCAGATAGAAACTGAACGGCTTTACTCCATGCTGCCCTTTGCCCCAGAGGATCCCTATCATGTGAATAAACTGGGCGAGTTAAACCAGACGCTGGCCGCAAGTGGCTGGTTCAGTTCGATACTGGTAGAGGGCGACGTTGAAAACATCAACCAGTACCACTTACCGATAGAGGTAAACCTTGAGCCTGAACGACGCAATATTATTGAGACCGGTATCGGCTACTCAACGGATATCGGCCCACGGTTAAAATTGAATTGGCACAAACCGTGGCTGAATAAAGCAGGCCACAGTTTGCGCTCTGATATGGCAATATCCGAAATTGAGCAAAGTGTTGAAGCGGCATACAAGTTACCGCTGACGACTGCAGCGACTGATTTTTATCAGGTGCAGCTTGGTTTTCGTAACCGCGATAATGAAGACACTGCCAGCCGTGAATCTAACTTATTACTTGAGCGTTACTGGCTGTTAAGCGATGAATGGTACCGCACTGTCTCGGTGCGCTGGCTGTATGAGGACTTCGTGCAGGCAGATCAGCGCGACAACATCAGCCTGATTATGCCGGGGGTCAGCTACAACCGTACCAGACAAAAAGGCGGCACCATGCCCTACTGGGCTAACCGCCTATCGCTAAGAGTTGAAGTATCGGATGAAGCCTGGGGCTCTGATGCCAGTTTTGTCAGACTGCGCGGCAGAGCTGGCTGGATTGGCAGCGCCGGCGATAATCACCGTTTTGTGACCCGGGTAGACGGCGGCGCCATTTTGATGGAAACATTACGTAGCTTGCCGCCTTCTTTGCGGTTTTTTGCCGGAGGTGACAATAGTATCCGTGGTTACAGTTATGAAACCGTTGGCCCCCGTAACGATGACGGAGAACTCACCGGCGGGCGCTATATGCTAACCGGCAGCCTTGAATACCAATATCGTGTCAGTGGCAACTGGTGGCTGGCAACCTTTACTGACTACGGCAGCGCCTGGGACGATACACCCGACTGGGTACAGGGCGTTGGCGTGGGGGTGCGCTGGGCATCACCGGTAGGCCCGGTGCGGCTAGACTTTGCCTTTGGTTTGGATCAACCCGGCGGCGGCAGTGGCTTCCAGTTGCATTTTTCATTGGGGCCTGAACTATGAGCTGGCACCGCAGCAAACGTATCGCAAAACACAGCCTGAAATGGTTGAACCTGACAATACTATTGCCGTCAGTTTGCCTGATACTGGCAATAGTGATGTTACTGTACACAGCGCCGGGGCTGCATTTGTCGCTGTGGCTGGCACAGAAATCGTTACCTGGCTTACAGATAACACATAGCCAAGGTAGTGTGCTGGGCGGAAACTCTCTGCACGGTATTAGTTATCAACAGGGAAATGTGCAGCTCAGCGTTAAGCAGGCAGAGCTGCAAGTCAATAATAATTGTTTTTTTAACCTGAGTGTCTGTGCCGACAAGCTATTGTTACAGGGCGTAACGCTTGAACTGTCTCAATCGGATGCGGCCAGCGGTGACACAAATAATACCAGTGCGGCGCCAATCTGGCTGCCATTTCCCCTAACGGTCAGCCAGTTGGCAATTAACGATGCCACCGTGAGTGTCGCCGGTACAAAGCTGGAGTGGGAAAGTTTTAGCACCGGTGTTGAAGCCTGGGGCAGTAAAGTACAGCTGAACGAGCCAACCTGGCAGCAGGTTACCCTGCTGATGCCAGATAACAACGAGGCTGCTGCACCTGTAGCCGGGGCGGCCTTTAGCTATCAGCCCCCTGAGCTTACCGATTTCAGTTTCCCCCTTAGCCTGTTTGTTGACCGTTTTACACTGACTGATTTTACGCTGAAGCAACAAGACACCGAACAGCAGTTAAATGCATTGCATTTCTCACTGCAGTGGCAAAAGCAGCAACTTGAAATACTTCAACTTGAAGCCAACCATTCACAGCTTAGCGTGCAAGGCAGTGCTCAGCTCACCACCGGGCATGCATATCCGCTGCAGGCCGAATTGCAGATACAACTGACAGATGGCGAGTTTAGCGGACAACACCTGCAGCTAAACGTGTCAGGCGATTTGTCGGCTATACAGTTACAGGCCGATGCATCAGGCCAGGTAAACGCATCACTTAACGCGGCCGCAAATCTGTTACAGCCTGCTCTGCCACACCGGTTGCAACTACAAAGCGAACAGCTGCAGTGGCCAGCGACAACAGAGCAGCCGCGACTGCGGCTGTCCCGCACTAATTTGGTACTCGAAGGCGATCTGGCGCGCAGCCATTTCAACGGCCATACCAGTATCAAAGCCACCGATATGCCTGATACCGCCGCAGAGTTCAGTGGCACTGTTGGTCTGAGCGGTGCAGTACTGGAACGCTTGCTATTGGATACGCTGGGTGGTCAGCTGGCTCTTCATGCCGCGCTGGACTGGCAAGATACATTTAACTGGAGCGGACAGATAAAGCTGCGTGATATTCAGCCTGGTACTTTCTGGCCTGAATACAGCGGCAAACTAAACGGTGTGCTGCAACACCAAGGGCAGATGAGCGCAGAGCAAGGCTGGCTGGTTGATATAACTGACATAGCGCTACAGGGAAGCTTACGTGACTACGCGCTGGATATTAATGGCGCGCTAACCCTTGCGGACAAGACCGGTGATGGTGATTACCGGATCAGCACAGAAAACCTGAGCATCAAACATGCGGATAATTCGGTGTCAGTGAAAGGTTCGCTGCAGCAAGACTGGAACCTGACATTAGCGGCAGACATTCCTGCACTGGCACAATCGGTGCCGGGCGCTAAAGGCAGCATGAAAGGTGAATTTCGTATTACCGGCTCACAACAGCAACCTGAACTGAAAGGCGATATCAGCGCGACGAAGATTCGCTGGCAGGACCTGCGACTTGAACAGCTAACAGCCAAAACTGCGGCTTGGCTGGATAGCAAACAGGTACTCAATGCCAGTGTCGGAATTGAAGCCAGCAACATTATTTACCAGAAGCAGCAGCTGCAAAAAGTGCAGATTAATCTTGACGGTAATGAACAACAGCACCAACTGCGGCTAAGCCTCGACAGTAAGCAACATCAGGCTGAGCTGCAACTGAGTGGAGCTCTGTCGCAGCAGCGACAACTGTGGCAAGGAGAGATACAAAAAGCACAGCTAAGCAGTGTGCTCGGCAGCTGGCAATTGCGCCAGAGTGTTAATATGCAGTTTAAACCCGCTGCCAAACAATTTGACATGGCAGCACACTGCTGGCAACAACAGGCCAGTAGTATTTGCTTTAACAAACCACTACAGCTGAGCAATAACAAGCTTAGTGCCGCCCTGCAAATTGAGCAGTTTGATTTGGCAGCCCTTACACCGTTGATGCCAAATCAACTTGTCCTATCAGGCATGGCTAACGCCCAGTTAAACGCTGACTGGCAGAAAGGACAACTACCTCAGGCGAAGCTAAGTATTAGCAGCGATAACGGTGAGCTTACACAACAAACTGAACTGCCGCTCGCTGTGACCTGGCAGCAACTTAACCTCAACAGCACTCTTGCTGACGACACATTGCAAAGCAATTTGACCTTAGCACTGACTGATGAAACCCGCTTAGATGCGACTGCCAATATCCGTCAGCTGCAAAGTGATAACAGGTTACTTGAGGGTAATATCAAATTGACCCGCTTTGCTCTGAGCTTACTGCAGCCTTTACTGGGTGAGTTCAGTGAGTTGCAGGGAGAACTGTCAAGCGAGCTGGATCTCGCCGGCAGTCTTGATCAGCCATTGCTGAATGGCCAGATTGATATCAGCAATATCAGAGTAAAAGGTAAGCAAGCACCGGTTGATATAGACGACGCAGATATTAAGCTGAGCTTGTCTGGTCAGCAAGCCAGTTTACAAGGGCTGGTCACCACAACCCGGGGTGAGATAAAACTGTCCGGGGATGCCAGCTGGCAACAACTTTCTGACTGGCAGGCCCAGGTTAATATTACCGGCGATGAGCTGCGGCTGCAGGTACCGCAAGCACGCTTGCTGGTTGCTCCGGATCTGGTCCTTAAAGCCACGCCGGCACTTACCCGCTTAAGTGGCACTGTCACGATCCCACAGGCCAATATCAATATCGACAGCCTGCCGCAAAATGCGATCGAGCTATCTAACGATTTGATATTACTGGACGAGAAACTACAACCTATTCCGCAACAGGAAAAATCAGTATTTATTTTTGAAACAGATATCAATGTTCTATTGGGTAACCGGGTGCGGTTATCAGCCTTCGGCCTGAAAACGCTGCTGAATGGTAAACTGCGGGTACGTCAGCAACCGGGTCGTCCGCTGCTGTTGAATGGCGATGTCAGTCTGCGGGATGGGACTTTCCGCGCCTATGGCCAGGACTTACTGATCCGTAAAGGCAAAATGAACTTCAATGGCCCTGCCGATCAGCCATTTTTGAATATCGAAGCGATACGCAATCCGGACAATATGGAAGATGATGTTATTGCCGGGATCCGGGTAACCGGCCCGGCAGATGAGCCACAAGTCAGTATTTTCTCTGAACCGGCAAAAGCACAGGCCAATGCCTTGTCTTATCTGATTATGGGACGCGATTTAGACAGCGGCAGTGGCAACACCGGTAATGCGGTAACCACCAGCTTACTTGGCATGACATTGGCTTCCAGCAGTAAGGCTGTTGGTGAAATCGGCGAAGCCTTTGGTTTACAAGACCTGACACTGGATACCGCCGGCAGCGGTGATAACTCTCAGGTGACAGTCAGTGGCTACCTGTCACGTGATCTGCAGCTAAAATACGGCTACGGAATTTTCAATGCGGTTGGCGAATTTACGCTGCGTTACCGCCTGATGCGCCGTTTGTATCTGGAAGCCGTTTCCGGATTGGATAACGCGGTAGACCTGCTTTACAAATTTGAGTTTGATTAAGCATCAACCATAAGTAATAAGTGCTGATACCGTCCTAGCGATGCATAAGGCTCCATGCGGTTATATTGCAGCTCAAGCGCCAGTAACTGGTCAAAATGGCTTTGTTGCAACGCTCTGTCGCGCAGATAATCATGAAAACAACGAACGCCGGTTTTTTGCAACAGTCTAAAACTGGCCTGTTTACACCACTTTTCGACATCCGTCGGAACGAGTGGCTGTTGCGGATTCAGACTGACTTTCTTTTTAACCTGGAAATCGGCTGCGACATAATCAAAGTTACCAAACAAAATATTACCAAAGCGTTTGGCGTCTTTGTTATAGAACATCAGTGATAATATCCCACCAGGTGCCAGCAACCGTTTTAGTTGCAAAATGGCCTGCTCTGGCTCTGCCAGCCACTCCAACATGGCATGGCACAGTATCAGTGGATAACGCTTTTGGTGTGAGCTGGAAAGCTCAGCCAGGCCAATCTGCTCAAAACTAACATTAGCCAACTGTTGCTGCTGTGCTTGCTGCTGGGCTATCTGCAACATATCGGCGGAAATATCAGTCAGATGCACACTGTGGCCCTGTGCAGCCAGTGCCAGCGACAGCTGCCCCTGCCCCGCGCCGACATCCAGTATCTGTGTTGGTTGGCGTAAAATATCTAATTCAGCCAAATCACGCAGCAGTACGGCTTGCCTCACTTTACCTTTGGTACTGTTATAAATATTGTGCTGAAACTTTGCCGCTATGCCGTCGAAACTGCGATCTGATTTTGTTTTCATGCCGGGTTATCAATATCTATAAATTGGACATCTACATCAAAGTTGCTGGCGATATACTCGCCCAGCGCTTTCACGCCATAGCGCTCCGTCGCGTGATGGCCGGCTGCGATAAAATGAATACCAAGCTCGCGCGACAAATGGATAGTTTGCTCTGACACCTCACCACTGATAAACAGCTGAGCGCCGGCTTCAGCTGCCTGCTCAATGTACCCCTGACCGCCGCCGGTACACCAGGCCACAGTAGTAACATCGCCGACTGCTGCATCATGCACCAGCACATCACGACCCAGCGTCTGTTTTAATTTAACGGCAATATCGTCAAGTGAAATAGGCTGTTTAAACTGCCCCTGCATCAGTATCCCCAGCGGTTCGGCCGAGGGTACGGCAGAGATATTCTCAGCACCCAGCAAAGCGCCAAGGCGGGCGTTATTGCCTAGTCTGGGGTGTACATCCAAGGGTAAATGGTACGCCAGCAGGTTGATATCGTTGCGTAGCAAAGTTTGTAGCCGTGCTTTTTTAATCCCGGTTATCGATGCTGGTTCGTTTTTCCAGAAATAACCATGATGCACTAACACTGTGTCGGCGCCTGCTGCAACAGCGGCATCGAGCAAAGCCTGGCTGGCTGTTACCCCGGTAACGATTTTATGGACAGTGTTTGTTCCTTCGACCTGCAACCCGTTCGGGCAATAGTCACGAATTTTATCACTCTGGAGCTCTGCATTGAGAAAACTGACTAACTGCGAGCGTTCGATCATTCTTCTGTATTCCTGTTAGCGTTATTGCCGGTTATTGTACTGCAACAGACAAAAAAACAAGCATATTTGTCTAATCACGGCAAAATGTTGTATAAATAGCGAGCTACATGCACAAATAATGTCTGTTAAGGATCCGTATGACTAAATTGGATAAAGATCAGGTTGTTGCCGATTTTACAGCAGCCTACAAAGCCGCTTTTGGCAAGGCACCGCAACTGGAGCAAAAACCAGGCTGGTTCAGCGTAGACGGCGGTAAAAATATCCGCCTGGCGGAATTAGCAGAACTGGGCGCCAGTTACAGTACCGACAAAGCTAAACCTGCTGCTGAGAAGAAAGCTGCCGCCCCTAAAGCACCAGCCAAAACGGCAGAAAAGCCAGCTGCCAAACCGGCTAAGAAGACCAAAAAAGCCGCATCTGGCAGTGGTCAGTCAGCTGCAGCCCTTTGGAACCAGCGTATCGGTGCAGGCCAGCGCCCACCAAGAGGCACTCGCTGATAAAACGTCAGTCTGGCTGTGTTAACGCAGCCAGACGCGTTTTTGCCTCAATCCACTGCCCCATAAACTTGGTACTGCGAAAAGCATGATGTTTTAACATCAAGCCGGTGAAGTTATGCTGCCGGTGCTCAGCTAACCCCTGCTTAATACTGCTCAGCTGTTGCCATATTCTCGTTTCATGCGTTGTCAGACTAAACCTGGCATCAAGCGTAGTATAACCAAGCTGTTGCGCCAGCTGCCAGCATTCAGGCTGTTGGTATAGCGCTACCGCTGCCTCTGCGATGGCTTCACTGTTGTTGGCTATCATTCCCGGCCAACCATTCTGTGTCGCCATCCCTTCTGCACCAATATCAGTAGTCACACTGGGCGTGCCAAAGCGCATGGCATCCAAAAGCTTGCCTTTCAAGCCGGCACCAAAAGCCAATGGTGCCAAACACACTCTGGCCTGTTGCATCACATCAGCAACATCTGCCGCCCAGCCTTTAATCAAAAATCCTTGCCGGGTATTGTGCAATGCTGTTGCTTTGGGCGGCGGATAAGCACCATAAATATGCAGCTCAGCATCCGGTAGTTTGTGCCGGATCTTTGGCCAGATATCCTGTTGCAGCCACAATACTGCATGCCAGTTTGGCGCATGGCGAAAGTTGCCAATGGTAATAAAATGCTGACGCTGATTAAAATCCGGCGAAGTGCCAGGCTGGGTGTCTGACAATAAAAACGGGCAGTAGCAGAGCAACATGGCCGGTACGGCATAATGCTGTTGCAACAGCTGCATTTCATATTCAGAGATAACAAAAGTAAGATCGCAGCGGTAAATCGCGGCGACTTCCCGCACGGCCAGCGCTGAATTTAAGGCCTGAGCATCGACAGCAACACCGCGCTGAAAACTGCTTTGACGTGCCTCACGCAGCGCATGGCAATCCTCCATGTCCAAAATACGTAAGGCTGCAGGGCATGCCTGCTCTACCCGCCAACCAAACTGCTCTTCCAACATAAAGCGATCAAATATAACTGCGTCAGGGGCCTGCTCTGAAATCCACTGGTCAAAGCTACTGTCATTCAGACTGATAAGGTGTTCGCCCACCCCTATGGTACTTAGCATAAAACGGTGCGGACTAAGCTCTGCCGCGCTGGCAAAGATCACCTGCCAGCCCTTTGCAATAAAAAGCTGAATTAAACTCAACATACGATAACCGGCGGCAGATGAGTTTGGCTCAGGCCACACATAACCGACAATGATAAGCAGCGGTTGTTTGGATGACGACATATCAACTCCGGAAAAAAGTGCATTCTAACCACTAATTGCCTGTAGTGACAGCTTGGTAATTCAGCCTGCCATGCTAAGATAACCGCTACACAGACTCTGACGGAACGATAATGACTGCGACACCTTACTCACCGCTCGAAGAACTTTGTCATGCTTTAAGTCACGGTATCGGTGCCATTCTGAGTGTTGTCGGCCTTATCCTGATGTTACAGCTGGCGCTGCCCAGTGATGACAGCAGGTATTTCATCAGTAGTCTTGTTTACGGCTGTAGCCTGATCCTGCTCTATAGCAGCTCGACTCTTTATCATGCGGTTTCGCATCTTGGCGTCAAACATAAACTGCGACAGTTAGATCACGCGGCGATCTTCATTCTTATAGCAGGTACTTATACCCCTTTTACCTTGATTAACTTACGTGATAGCTGGGGTTTACCATTATTTATTCTGATTTGGACTATTGCTCTGACAGGGGTATTTATCGAACTGGCGACGAACCTGAAACATAAAAAGTTATCGCTGGCGTTATATCTGGGCATGGGCTGGCTGGTGATAGTCGCTATTCAACCTATGTTAAATAACGTGGCAACCGGTGGCTTATTATTGTTACTCGCAGGCGGGTTAAGCTACTCTTTCGGCGTGATTTTTTATATCTGGAAACGATTATTCCTGCATCATGCTATCTGGCATCTGTTTGTACTGGCAGGCAGTATATGCCATTTTCTTTCTGTGTATTTTTACGTGCTCAGTTAATAAAAAGGCCGGACAATGCCGGCCTTCTCAGTTAGTACTGATAACTGAACGTTACACCGCTGAACGCGGAATATGCACGGATACCAACATGCCAGGTTCCCGATTGCGGATTATTAATAGTACACACCTCGTTATTACCTTCCAGGTATGGCCGGCAATCATAAGCAGTGGTACTTGGCTGACTGCCATAGCGGACATATAAATCTGCGTCACCGGAGCCGCCTGAGATCTGGAATGTTACTGACGATACACCTGATGGGATCTGATAGCTGCCTCTTAACCACTGGCCAGTGCTTGCTGACAGATTAGGGAAAGATGCACCACCGTCTGGGGGAGTACCACCGTCCCCGCCAGAGCCATCGCAACCATTGTTGGTTAAATAATCATGAGCCGCTTTAGCTTTAACAATACCCCAGCCATATGACGTATCACGGCCTGCAGAACCACGATCTTCTGCCGTTGCATTTAATGCACTGCGGATTTGGGCAGCTGTACACTGTGGGTGATTACTCCATACCAAAGCTGCAACGCCCGCGACATGAGGTGATGCCATCGAGGTACCACTGATACTGTTATAGCCACCGTTATTCCAGGTAGAGTTGACACTGACACCCGGTCCTGCAATTTCAACCTGTGAGTTACGCTGCGAAAAGCTGGCTAAAGAGCCGCTTGAATTCACTGCTGCAACGGAAACCACCGAATTATATGACGCTGGATAGGAGAAGCTAGTGTTGCCGTCATTACCCGCGGCCGCAACCAACAGCATGCCACCATTATAAAAGTTAGTCATCGCATTGTTTTCTGTCTGGTTAGACGACCCACCACCGAGACTCATATTAACGACTTTAGCACCGGCATCTTTACATGACTGAATTGCCGTAATTAAATTAGATGCAGTGGTCCAGTTACCTGAGTTGTTGAAGATTTTAACAATATGCACGCCTGCCTGGCCTGAACCGATAACACCGACCACACCGGTATTATTGTTTAACGCCACCATAGTACCGGCAACATGAGTACCATGACCATTACCATCTGTATACCAGGTTCCATGGCCGGAGAATGCGTAGCCGGTGACACCTGAGCCTTGTAAATCCTCATGATCGGCATCAAAACCGGTATCAATTACACACACTTTTGTGTTGCCCGCACTGCTGTCACTAACCTGATCAGCCTGAACCATGCTAATACCATAAGGTGTTGTCTGAGCCATTGGCGTAATAACATCCATGATATAACGTTTAGAATCTTCTTCTACATAAGCAACCGTAGGGTCGCTTTCCAGCGCTTTGCGCTGTTTAGGTGTTAACTCCGCCACACTGGCGTTGATAAAGTCCAGATGAGACAAAGCGGTAACATTGGCTTTTTGTAATGCTTGCTGCGCCCGGGCAACTGAAAAAGCAGCGACAACAGCGCTATTACTGTCTGCAGACAAGGCAACCTGATCTTTATATTTAATGATGTAACGGTTGGTTGTATCGTCAGACAACGCAGATAAACTCTGCGCGGGTTCTGCTTTTTGTATTCCTGCCGCTACAGCAACTGAAGTAAGGCTTAACGTAAAACAACCCACAGACAGAGCTGTCAGCATCTTTGTAGTAGTGATTTTTTTCATCATAGTACCCTTGGTTAATTATTTAGGTCCCTGTTGTACATGACGCATCCTGGCGCCGAAAAAATAACCAACCGCAGAGCATACATCCATTACAAATATATTATAAATGCGTTACAAATGTATGAGATTGTCAAAAGCTGATAATTAAATATAACTATCAGAAACAAAATAGGTTTTTCAGGTACAAGGCAAAGTGAAGGTAACGAATAATTACTGGTGTTAATATGTGAAATGCTAACTGTCAGGCACGTTGCAGTTTGAACCAAAAAGTAGTGCCCTGTCCCACAGCTGAGGTAAAACCGATATCGCCATAATGATTTTCAATAATTTTTTTGCAGATTGCCAACCCCAACCCCGTCCCCTCCCGGGTTCTGCTATCTGAACTATCTGCCTGGGAAAATTTTTCGAAGATATGAGACTGAAACAACTCAGGAATACCACAACCATGATCTTCGACCTCAAGCAGCACGTCTTTATCTGTAGTGCTTAAACGGACAATCACCATAGCCCCTGCAGGTGAGAACTTGATTGCGTTAGAAACCAGATTATCGATAACCTGCCGTAAGCGTAACGCATCAGCGTTTACGCTATAACTTTCGGGGCTGACGGCATCCAGAGTCAATTCGACCTGAAACCGCTTGGCATAAGGCTGCATCACCTGAACTGCCTGATGTGCCAACTCCAATAAATCCAACTTATTCATGCTTAAAGTAAAAGTACCGGCAGCAAATTTCTGCAGATCGAGCAAATCATTAATCAGATGCGCCAATCTTTCACTGTTTGCCTGAGCAGTATGCAGCATTTCGCTATACACCGGATTACCCGGCGTCACTACGTTTTGTGCCAATAAGCCTACCGCACCCCGAATAGCCGTCAAAGGCGTTCTGAGTTCATGGCTTACCGTTGCAATGAATTCGTCTTTTAGTTTATCCAGACGCTTTAACTCTTTGTTAACCCGGGCTTGCTCTTCGAGACTACGCTCTAATTGCTTGGTGCGCAGAGACAATGTCACGGAGCTCTCCTCCAACGCCCGGGTGCGCTCGGCAACACGAGTTTCCAAAACCAGTTGAGCTTTAGCTTTGCTGTCGACCGCAGACTGCAGCAGGCGGTTAACCTGCCTGATATGCCTCAGCCGGTAGATATGCATCAACCACAAAAATAAACTGGCAATAGCAATAGCTGAGTACTGTACCCAACTCTGTTGCCACCAATGCGGCAATATCTGCAGTGTAGCAACAACCCGGGGCTCACTGAAAACACCATGATTGTTAGATGCCTTCAGCAATAGCGGATAACTGCCAACCGGTAAATTCGCATAGAATGCGCTGTTTCTGGCTCCAGCGAGCACCCATTCTGAGTTGATACCTTCCAATTTATAATGAAACTGATTGCGCTGCGGATCCTGATAATCCAAAGCACTGAATTCGAAATTAACAGTATGGTTCTCAGGTGACAACTTAATCACGCCCCAAGGCTGACCATGTGGTTTAAGTTGCTGTTCCTTATGATCAATAACAACTGCAGACAAGGTTGGTCCCGGTATATAAACGTTTGCTTTTAATAATTCAGGTTCAACAACAACCAGCCCCCCCATGGAGCCAAAGAGTATTTGATTGTCGTCTGCATAAACCGAATTGGTATTAAGTTCGGTGCTGACCATACCATCCCGGCTATTATAGTTAGAAAAGCGTTGCTGCTCAGATAGCCGGTGCGCCAGCCCTTTTGCCGTCATAACCCAGAGTTGCTGTTTTTGCTGCAAAACCCCCAGCACTATTTCAGAAGGCAACCCGTTTTCACGTCCCAGCAGTTTCTGTTCGGTAGTAATGCGATTATAGAGTATCAGGCCGTCTCTGCTGCAGATCGCAAGTATGCCAGCCTGTTCACTGACACATTGCACATTATTGTGTTGCAGCGTTATTGCCGAGTTTGCTGCTGTGCTGTATTGCTGTATTTTTCCGCTGGGTAGGTCAATTTGAAATAAACCGCTGTAACGGGTTGCAACCCATAGCTGGCGATCAGTGCCGACAAACACTTGCTGTACCGCATTACCGACCGACGTCTGTGACAACTCTGCTAACCAATGCTGCACCCGATGTTCTGTTGGCTGCCAGGCTATAACACCTTCGCCCCACATTCCCAGATATAAAGTGTCTGTTGCATCGATATATAAATCACGTACATTTCGGTTTGATACATTCGTCAGATCAAAAGGCATGTCTATTTTTTCTGTAGTGCCGTCGGTAAAACGATACAAGCCTGTATCTGTTGCAATATAAACCTGACCACTTTTATCGGCAGCTATAGCATTAACCCGGGTATTAAGGGCCTGCCGTGTAAATTGACCATCGCTGAGCTGTATACGATAAAGTGCATCAGTACTGCCCAGCCACACTGTATCTTGTCGCTTTAAAATTGCTGTTACGGAGAAAGGTTCTTGTTCAGACAGCCCGGGAGAGATACTGCCGATATCAGAAAAAGCCTCGCTGGAGACAACATTACGATACAGTCCGCTCTCGCGTGAACCGAGCCACAATACGCCTGACCGGTCCCGCATTATGCTTCTTACGTTAACATGTGACAGCTGTTGCTTGACATCAATCATATCCACAGAGGCAGGTATTAGCCTGTGTAAACCATTGTAACTGCCGATCAGTAACTGATGCTCACTGTTGTCGGCAAATAACACATTAACAAGCGGTTCAGCCTGAGCAAGCGGCTGGGCGATAAATTGCTGCTCTTCGGGTTCATAACGAAACAGACCTTGCCGGCTGCCGACCCAGAGCTTATTCTGCCAAACGGCCAAAGCCCTGATCTCATTCTTTCTGCTCAGGCTGTCTGCGTCGTTTACCAGCTCAATAACCGGGCCTAAACCACGATCTTCACGCCAACTGTGTAACCCGGCCGATGTTCCAATCCAAACGGTGCCATCGTCTGTCTGCGCCAGGCTCCAGATCCGCTGATCGGCAAGAGCAGTCTGTTCAGTGCCACTACCAACATTATCAATACTATCATCAGCATTAATCCGGCTTAAACCGGAAGTGGTTCCGACCCACAAACGATGCTGAGCGTCCAGCATCAAGGCCTGAATTTGATTACCGGCCAGGCCATGGGCTTCAGTATATCGATGCAAAGTTTGCGTTCCGGCATCGAGCCTTGATAGACCCAGCCCCCAGGTACCCGCCCAAATATTGTCATGCTTATCAATCAGCACCGCTCCGACATCAGGTGTCTGATTCTGCTGCAACTCTGCTGCGGTTAATACCGCAAATTCGTCAAAACGATAACCATCAAATCGCAACAAACCTGAGTTGGTTGACCCCAGCCATAAATACCCTGATTTGTCCTGCTGAACACTGTAAATGGTAGCGTTTGGCAGACCGTCGTCAACGCCAAGGCGGTTAAAACGTTCTTCAGCGCTAACACAGGTGCAAAACACCAGTAAAAGAATAAAGCGTACCGTGAAAACCATCCTTATCTTCAGGTAGAGCAAAACAACCTCGTCATAAAAAAGTCGTTGGAATTGAGTAATATCTGACTATGCCTAGCTGCCTAAACATAGCATAGCCATTATCGCTTTACAGCCGCTAAAGCATTAAATATACCGCGGTACTTTCGCTTAGGGTTGCATTCTTTTAGAATCGTCGCCATTACCCGGTTTAATTAAGTTGTTTTCGGAGAAATTCATGTCTGATGTCAAACACAGCCGCCTGCTTATTCTAGGTTCAGGTCCGGCTGGTTATACTGCGGCAGTTTATGCTGCACGCGCCAACCTGAATCCAGTACTTATTACTGGTATGCAACAAGGTGGTCAGTTGACAACCACAACTGAAGTCGAGAACTGGCCGGGTGATGCGCATGGATTAACCGGGCCAGCGTTGATGGATCGCATGCGTGAACATGCAGAAACATTTAATACCGAAATTGTATTTGACCATATCCATACGGTAGATCTTAAACAAAAACCCTTCACTCTAACAGGTGACAATGGCACCTATACCTGTGATGCGCTGATTATTTGTACCGGCGCGTCAGCAAAATATCTCGGTTTACCATCTGAGCAGGCATACAGCGGCCGCGGTGTATCTGCCTGTGCCACCTGTGACGGATTTTTTTACCGCAACCAGAAAGTCGCTGTTGTCGGTGGTGGTAATACCGCAGTAGAAGAAGCCTTGTACCTATCCAATATTGCTGCAGAGGTGCACCTGGTTCATCGCCGTGACAGCTTTAAAGCGGAAAAAATACTGGTTGATCGCCTGATGGCTAAAGTAACAAACGGCAACATCGTATTACATACGCACCGTGAGCTGGATGAAGTGTTTGGTGACGAAATGGGCGTTACCGGTGTCCGCCTTAAATCAACCAAAGGTGAAGCCGAAGAACAACTTGCGCTGCAAGGCGTATTCATCGCTATCGGTCATCAACCTAATACCGATATCTTTAAAGGCCAGCTGGATATGAACGGTGGTTACCTGAAAGTGCACAGTGGAACTGAAGGTAACGCAACCCAAACCAGCATACCGGGTGTGTTCGCTGCCGGGGATGTGTCAGACCATATATATCGCCAGGCTATTACGTCAGCAGGGACAGGCTGTATGGCCGCACTTGACGCTGAACGTTATCTGGACGCTTTAAACAAGTAACCATTTTGACCATATACCTGCCAGAGTTAGATGCGCATGATGTCAGCTTTCCTGAGTTGCATCATGCCCTGACTGAGCCGGATGGTTTATTGGCAATGGGCGGAGACTTATCAACCGCCCGTCTTATCAGCGCATATTCAAACGGTATTTTCCCCTGGTTTAGTGAAGGCGACCCCATGCTATGGTGGAGCCCATCTGTACGAGCTGTTTTTCCACCGGATACGCTAACTTTAAACCGTACACTTAGAAAGCAGATAAGACGCTACAAGCTGCACTTCAGCGTCAATACTGCTTTTGCGGAAGTGACAAGGCATTGTGCCGCACCCAGAGCCAGGCAACCGGGTACCTGGATACTGCCTCAGATGCAGCAGGCCTATTTGCAACTGCACCATCTTGGTTTTGCTCACAGTATTGAGGTCTGGCAGCATAACAAGCTGGTCGGCGGTTTATATGGTGTGATGATTGGCCAGCTGTTTTGTGGCGAGTCTATGTTTAATTTTTTACCGGATGCAGCAAAAATCGCCTTAGTCGTGCTGCAACAGCATTTAAAAGCAGTAGCTGAAGGCTGGATAGATTGTCAGCTGCCAAACCCATTTCTGCAGCAGATGGGCGTACAATCCATCCCCCGCGAAGAATATATCAGCTTGCTAAAACAGTTAAAGGATAAAACTGTTGTCAAATCACACTGGCAAGCAGGCACCATCGCGCAGGATATAGCTGATGCATGAACTGAAATTTGGTCTTACAGCTGCTTCCCAATGCAGTTATCTGCCAAAGCAACAGGAGCAATTGGTATTTTTATTGCCAGAACAACCTGTCGATGCCGTTTTATATCAGCAGTTGTTGCAACTGAATTTTCGCCGTAGCGGCGATCAGGTCTACACACCTTATTGTGCTGCATGCAAAGCTTGTCAGTCAGTTCGCATTAACCCTGCCGCAGTTAAATACAGCCGCAGCCAACGCCGTATACTTAACAGGGCCAACAACAAAGAGTGGCGTTATCAACTGACTGCGGCTCCATCCGTTGATTATTTTCCATTATTTTCTGATTACATTAATCACAAGCATCGTGATGGCAGTATGTACCCGCCTTCCCGGGATCAGTTAAATGCGATGATGCAGTGTTCGTGGTTAAAAGTTCACTTTCTGGAGCAGTATTACCAGCAACAGCTGGTTGCAGTGACAGTTGTAGATGAAACAAAAGATGCCTATTCGGCTGTTTACACATTTTTTCACCGCAGTGCAGGTAGCTTTTCTCCGGGGATCCTGGCAATTCTGTACCTTCTGCAATGTGCTGCACGCGACAACAAGCAATGGCTGTATCTGGGATATCAAATTGATCGCTGCCAGAAGATGGCTTATAAAGCCGGTTTTTTACCGCAACAACGTTTTATCAACGGAGAATGGTGCTCATTTGGCTAAAAAAGCGCTTGTCGCTTTACTTATGCCGGCGATTTCGGCACAATCTGCGCAGTTTTTTATGGTTCACCCAATTTTAAGAGGCAAGTACGCTGAATGGCGAAGGAAGACGTAATTGAAATGCAAGGTACCATTTTGGATACCCTGCCAAATACCATGTTCAAAGTTGAACTGGAAAACGGCCATGTCGTTATCGCTCATATTTCAGGTAAAATGCGTAAAAACTATATCCGTATTTTAACCGGCGACAAGGTAACCGTAGAGCTAACGCCATACGACTTAACAAAAGGTCGTATTGTGTTCCGTCAGCGCTAAGTAAAGATTTAGGATCTGACGCTAAACCCGGCTAAATTGCCGGGTTTAATGC
This sequence comes from Rheinheimera aquimaris, assembly GCF_020531985.1. GTDB lineage: Bacteria > Pseudomonadota > Gammaproteobacteria > Enterobacterales > Alteromonadaceae > Alishewanella > Alishewanella aquimaris. The sequence continues at coordinate 562,903 of NZ_JAJAVQ010000001.1, forward strand.
TTTAATAGCGGCCTGTTAATCTGTCAGTGCAGCTTCAGCCTGAGTATGATAGTCAAATTGCAATTGGTCATTTACAAGTTCCACTTTGACATCGCCACCCTGTAGCAGGCGGCCAAACAATATTTCATTAGCCAGTGGTTTCTTCAGCTGCTCCTGGATCACCCGCGCCATTGGCCGAGCCCCCATTGCATGATCATACCCTTTTTGCGCCAGCCACTGCCGAGCAGCAGAACTTAGTTCCATAGATACCTGTTTCTTATCCAGCTGCACTTGCAGATCACAGATAAATTTGTCGACTATCTGCAGAATAATGTCAGATTCAAGGTGCTTGAACCATATAATACCATCAAGCCGGTTTCTGAATTCAGGGCTGAAGGTGCGATTTATTTCCGATAATGCATCATGGCTATGATCCTGCTGTTTGAAGCCGATTGACTTACGAATCGTCTCCTGTACACCAGCATTTGTGGTCATAACCAATACCACATTGCGAAAATCAATCTTGCGGCCATTATTATCGGTTAGAGTGCCGTGATCCATAACCTGCAACAGAATGTTATAGATGTCGCTGTGGGCTTTTTCTATTTCATCCAGTAATACCACTGAGTACGGATGTTTAGACACAGCATCGGTTAATAATCCGCCCTGCTCAAAACCAACATAACCCGGCGGCGCACCGATTAAACGGCTGATCGCATGGCGTTCCATATATTCAGACATATCAAAACGCAACAACTCTACACCCAGCGCTTTCGCCAGTTGCTTAGTTACTTCTGTTTTGCCCACGCCGGTCGGACCTGCAAACAAGAAATTACCTATCGGCTTTTCTTCATTCCCCAATCCTGAACGTGACAGACGGATAGCGGCAGTAAGCACTTCGATAGGTTCGTCCTGACCGAACACAACCAACTTCAGGTTACGGTCAAGGTTTGCTAATACATCTTTGTCGGACGCCGACACTGACTTTTCCGGGATCCGGGCCATTTTTGCAATCACATGTTCTATCTCTGGCACATTAATAACCTTGCGCCGCTTCGAAGATGGCAGCAATCGCTGACTGGCTCCGGCCTCATCGATGACATCTATTGCTTTGTCAGGCAAGTGTCGCTCATTAATATATTTGGCAGACAATTCAGCAGCGGCACGAATTGCCTTCTGGGTATAACGGACATTATGATGCTGTTCGTAGCGCTCCTTTAATCCCAGCAGTATGCGGGTAGTGTCATCTACGCTGGGCTCAGCAACATCGATTTTCTGAAAACGTCGCACAAGCGCAGTATCTTTTTCAAAAATGCTCTTAAATTCCTGGTAAGTGGTAGACCCCATACACCGTAAACGTCCACTGGATAGTAGCGGTTTTATCAGGTTGCTGGCATCCATCACGCCACCAGACGCTGCTCCGGCACCTATTACAGTGTGTATTTCATCGATAAATAAGATAGCGTCTTTTTCACGCTCTAATTCTTTAAGCAATGATTTCAGCCGCTTTTCAAAATCTCCACGATATTTCGTACCAGCCAGTAAAGCGCCCATGTCCAGAGAGTAAATGGTCGCATCGGCAATAACCTCAGGAACGGCTTTGTGCACGATACGATACGCTAAGCCTTCGGCAATAGCTGTTTTCCCTACGCCAGCTTCACCTACCAACAGAGGATTATTCTTTTTGCGCCGGCATAGTACCTGAATCGCCCTCTCAACCTCGTGCTCACGACCAATCAAAGGGTCAATCTGGCCATTTTTAGCCTGCACGTTAAGATTGGCAGTAAAATTCTCCAGGTATTTGCTGTCATCCGTTACCTGTTCAGCACCGTCCTCCTGCACATGCTCGTCATGCTGTTCCAGCTTTTCAGTTTTAGTGACGCCGTGAGAAATAAAATTAACAACATCCAGACGGGTAATATCGATTTTCTTCAACAAATAAACGGCCTGGGATTCCTGCTCGCTAAAAATAGCAACCAGCACATTTGCACCCGTTACTTCAGCTTTACCCGACGACTGCACATGAAATACGGCCCGTTGCAATACGCGCTGGAAACCAAGTGTTGGCTGAGTATCCCGCTCCATTTCACCGTCAGGTAATACGGGCGTAGTAGAATCAATAAAACTGGAAAGCTCCTGGCGCAACTTCTCGATATTAGCACCGCAAGAGCGCAAGGCCTCACCTGCTGCAGGATTATCCAGCAATGCTAACAACAAATGTTCCACCGTCATGTATTCGTGACGACGTTCACGCGCAAACCTGAAAGCCAAATTCAGAGTTAACTCAAGATCTTTATTCAACATATACCACTCCTAATCCACCTGAGTAACGACACCAGAATCATGCAAAGGCTTACCTTATGCGCGTTCCATAGTGCATAGCAGCGGGTGCTGGTGCTCTTTTGCATACTGCATCACCTGTTGCACCTTAGTTTCTGCTATTTCTGCTGTAAAAATTCCACAGATCCCCTTTCCTTCATAATGCACTTTTAACATTACTTCTGTCGCCTGCTCATACTGCATGTTAAAAAAACGGCTCAAAACATCGATGACAAAGTCCATTGGAGTGTAATCATCGTTATGCAGTACCACTTTATACATCGGAGGCGGAGCAACCCGTTGCCGGGTTAACTCTTCTAAATCACCGAACTGTTCGTTACTATCTTTATTGCCGCTCATAAACTATAGCCACGCCTGTGTATTCCATCAAAGGGTTAAAAGTTAATTTTTGGTAAATTTTTAGTTTAATTTTGCAAATAACTTGACTGTCTGCTCAAATTATCTACATTAGTTGTTGGGATCAACAACAATCCCGCTATTGAGACTAGAATACAGAATTTAGCTAACTTAGAGAAGGAAGTAAGTTGTATGGCTACCGGTAAAGTAAAATGGTTCAATAATGCCAAAGGATTTGGATTTATTCGTGAAGATGGCCGTGATGAAGATATCTTTGCTCATTATTCAACCATTAGCATGGATGGCTACCGTACGCTAAAAGCCGGACAAGATGTGGAATTTGACTTGTCTGAGGGCCCCAAAGGCTTACACGCTGTGAATATTAAAGTGCCAGGTGATTTGACAGAGTAAAATATTCGCTGAGCGTAATGCAGGCTTAGTGTTACCAGGAACGACGGCAAAAAAAGCAGGCTATAAGCCTGCTTTTTCTTTACGCTTTATTTCGCTATGCGTTAGCCAATGCCTGATTGAACGTTTGGCTAGGCCGCATCGCTTTGGAGGCAAGTTCAGGATTCGGACGGTAGTATCCGCCAATATCAACCGCCTTACCCTGAGCGCCATTCAGCTCAGAAACGATAGTGCTTTCCTGTTGCTGCAGCACAGCTGACAGTTTCGCAAAGCGGGCTTGTAATTCTGTATCACTCGTCTGAGCAGCTAATGCTTCGGCCCAATACAGAGCCAGGTAGAAATGGCTACCACGGTTATCCAGTTCGCCCAGCTTACGGCGCGGTGATTTATCGTTATCCAGGAACTTCGCTGTGGCTGCATCCAGCGCGTCAGCAAGCACTTTCGCTTTATCATTACCCGTTACCTGACTTAAATGCTCCAATGATGCAGCAAGAGCCAGGAATTCACCCAGCGAATCCCAGCGCAGGTAATTTTCTTCAATAAATTGTTCTACATGCTTTGGTGCAGAACCGCCGGCTCCGGTTTCAAATAAACCGCCGCCATTCATCAGTGGAACGATGGATAACATCTTCGCGCTGGTACCCAGCTCCAAAATTGGAAACAAATCTGTCAGGTAATCACGCAGTACGTTACCGGTGACCGATATAGTGTCCAGCCCGTCTTTCATACGTTGTAACGTCAGGCGTGTTGCTTCAACCGGGGCAAGAACCTGAATATCAAGCCCGTCAGTATCGTGTTCTTTTAAGTACGTTTGTACCTTAGCGATAAGCTGTGAATCATGCGCCCTGGCACTGTCCAGCCAGAAAACTGCTGGTGTGTTGCTTAAACGCGCACGGTTAACAGCCAGTTTTACCCAGTCACGGATTGGCGCATCTTTGACCTGACACATTCGCCAGATATCACCTTGCTCAACCACATGCTCAAATACAACCTCACCTTTGCTGTTCAGAACCTGAACCTTGCCATCAGCTGCAATTTCAAATGTCTTGTCGTGTGAACCATACTCTTCTGCTTTTTGTGCCATAAGGCCAACGTTAGGCACTGAGCCCATAGTGCGCGGGTCAAAAGCACCATTTTTCTTACAGAAGTCGATTGTTTCCTGATACACACCGGCATAGCAGCGATCAGGGATCATCGCCTTGGTATCTTTTAACTTGCCATCAGGTCCCCACATTTGGCCTGAACTTCTGATCATAGCCGGCATAGACGCATCAATAATAACGTCGCTTGGCACATGAAGGTTAGTGATACCTTTATCAGAATTGACCATCGCCAGAGCAGGCCGTGCCGCATAGCACGCTTTGATATCTGCCAGAACAGCATCCTGTTTAGCTTGCGGTAATGTCGCTACTTTGGCAAACATATCACCGGCGCCATTGTTAACGTCAACACCCAACTCAGCAAACAACGCTGCATGTTTTTCAAACACTGGTTGGAAAAACTCCAGCACAGCATGACCAAACATAATAGGGTCAGACACTTTCATCATTGTCGCTTTTAAATGTAAAGACAGTAATACATCTTGCTGATTAGCGTCGGCTATTTCATGCTGATAAAAGGCGCGCAATGCTTTTTTACTCATGGTGGCGGCATCAACAACTTCACCTTCGAGCACTGCCACCTTGTCTTTCAACACTTTTACCGAGCCATCAGTGTTCAAGTGTTGAATTTTCAGGCTATCTGCCGCGGCAAAGGTAGCTGACTGCTCACTGCCATAAAAGTCACCACTTTGCATATGCGCAACATGGGATTTAGAACTGGCAGACCAGGCTCCCATGCTGTGGGGATTCTTCTTCGCATATTGTTTAACAGACGCCGGTGCGCGGCGATCTGAGTTACCTTCACGCAGTACCGGGTTGACCGCACTGCCTTTAATTTTGTCGTAGCGAGCTTTGATATCGCGCTCTTTATCATCTTTTGGCTCAGCAGGATATTCTGGCAGTGCGTAACCCTGTTGCTGTAATTCTTTAATCGCCGCTTTTAACTGAGGAATAGATGCGCTGATATTAGGCAGCTTAATGATGTTTGCATCAGGACGACTGGCCATTTCACCCAGTTCAGCCAGTGCATCAGCGATACGCTGCTCGGCAGTTAAAAATTCAGGGAAAAGCGCAATAATCCGACCAGAGAGCGATATGTCACGCGTTTCAACTGCTATACCTGCGGCGGCTGAGAAAGCCTGAACGATAGGCAATAAAGAATATGTAGCCAGCGCTGGCGCTTCATCGGTTTCGGTGTAAATGATTTTTGCAATATCTTTTGACATGTTAGTTCCTGTAATGTGTTCGCGATCAGCTGGCTTAAACGGGCCAGTTCGCACCTTCATCCGGGCGATGTTGATGTTTTAAACGCATTTGTTGCAAAGCGGCGGTAGTATAGCAGCATGACATTCAATAAAATAGGCAGCTGCCTGCTCCAGCGTGTTGCATGCGTTACGGTAAATAACGTCTTTTCAGGCTGACCTTTTAACCTGGCTTAACAGCTCGAAATATGACCCGATGCTATGAATTTCAAAGACAAAAAGACAGTTAAACCTGCAAAGAGCAGACAGAAAGTGCAAAATAATCCATATGCGAAAAAACGCAATGCGACCAAGGTCGACAATCCAACATTAGTGTTGTTCAACAAACCCTACGATGTATTGTGTCAGTTTACTGATAACAGCACTCCCGCACGTGCTACCTTAGCCGATTACCTGCCTATAGCCGACGTCTACGCGGCAGGCAGACTTGACCGGGACAGCGAAGGTTTACTCCTACTGACCAACTGTGGCAAAACACAGCACCTGATAAGCGACCCTAAACATAAAATGAGCAAAACATACTGGGTTCAGGTGGAAGGGCTGATAAGCGACACAGCGCTTGCGCAATTGACGAAGGGGGTTGAATTAAAGGATGGCTTGACATTGCCAGCCCGGGCTGAACATCTTGCCGAGCCAGATATCTGGCCGCGTACCCCGCCTATCAGACAGCGTGTGGATATCCCGACCAGTTGGATCAGTCTAACCATAACAGAAGGCCGTAACCGTCAGGTAAGACGGATGACGGCCGCAGTTGGTTACCCTACGTTGCGGCTGATCAGGGTACAAATCGGTAATTGGGCACTGGGCGACCTGCGTCCCGGGCAATATCAGGTTCACCCACTGACATAAGGATGTACAGACAAATGAGCCGGGAGCAGTTGCACTTAACAGTGGCAGCAATAGTACACTTTGAGCAGAAATTTTTACTGGTTGAAGAAATTGATAAACAAACTGGTAGGCGGGTATTAAACCAGCCCGCCGGCCATGTAGAGCAGGATGAAGACTTACTCAGCGCAGTAAAAAGAGAGCTGTATGAAGAAACCGGATTGCAGCTTGAGCCCAGCGCGTGGTTAGGTATCTCGCAGTTAAAAGCCGCTAACGGTCATCGTTACGTGCGGCTGAACTTTATATTCGAGCCAGACAAACTTCCCTCTTACTATCAGCCACAGGATAGCGATATTCTGGCCCTGCACTGGTACGATAGCCATCAGTTATCTGCTACTACGCTACCACTTCGCAGCCAGCTTGTAAGTGATGCGATATCAGCTTACCGCCAGGGCGTGCGGATACCGCTAACGCTAATCCAACCAACGCGATAACATGCGCAGCAAACAAATTTGATGTATAATCCGCGCCTTGATTTTTTGCTCCTTCTAAAGCGCGGGTGTTATGCCAGATAATCTGTCTGCCAACAGCAGTAAAAAAGTCATCGTCGGTATGTCCGGTGGTGTTGATTCGTCAGTGTCAGCCTACCTGTTATTACAACAGGGATATCAGGTTGAAGGCCTTTTCATGAAAAACTGGGAAGAAGATGACAATGACGAATATTGTGCCGCAGCTGAAGACATGCGTGATGCCCAGGCAGTATGCGACAAACTAGGCATAGTGCTACACAAAGTAAATTTCGCCGCAGAATACTGGGATAATGTATTTGAATATTTTCTGGCAGAGTACAAAGCTGGCCGTACTCCAAACCCGGATATTATGTGCAATAAAGAAATTAAGTTTAAAGCATTTCTTGAGTTCGCAGCAGAAGCACTAGGTGCAGATTACATCGCGACCGGACATTATGTCCGCCGCCGTTACCAAGATGGCCACTGGCAGCTACTGCGTGGTTTGGACAACAATAAAGACCAAAGTTATTTTCTGTATACCATTGGCGAAGAACACGTTGCCCAAACACTGTTTCCCGTAGGTGAGCTGGAAAAACCGGCTGTACGCGCGATTGCCGAGCAGCAAGGCCTTATTACCCACGATAAGAAAGACAGTACCGGCATCTGTTTTATCGGCGAGCGCAAATTTAAAGACTTTTTACAGCAGTATCTGCCTGCTCAGCCAGGAGATATCGTCACAGTAGATGGCGATATTATTGGCCGCCATGAGGGCCTGATGTACCACACTCTTGGGCAGCGTAAAGGCCTTGGTATTGGCGGCTTACGTGATGGCGGTGACGAACCCTGGTACGTGGTAGGTAAAAATCTGACCGATAACCAGCTCATCGTAGCACAGGGCCATGACCATCCGAGTTTGCTATCGCGTGGGCTCATTGCCAATCAGTTACATTGGACTGACAGAGTTGGGCCTCAAACCACGCTGCGCTGCTCGGTTAAAACCCGCTACCGTCAGACAGACATACCCTGCACATTACATATTAACGCAGACAGTAGTGTTGAAGTTATTTTTGATACACCGCAAAAAGCCGTAACGCCGGGGCAATCTGCAGTATTTTATCTGGATGAAGTCTGCCTTGGTGGTGGAATTATCGATGTGGCACTGAACTGATTATGCAAGAATCTTTATCCACACAAATTATTGCGCTTGCAGGCTTGTGCCAGGCGTTAAAACTGGTACAACAGGTCGCCCGCAGCACCGAGCAGGACAAAGCAGCGTTGCAGGTCATGTTGAATAGTGTAGCGGTTATTGATGCTGAACAGCCGTTATCGATATATGGCGACGATACGGCAAACCTGGCCACAGGTTTAAAGCTAATAGTAGACCAACTTGGCGACAAACCACAGAAAGATGTTGAGCTTACCCGTTATATCGTGGGCGTTCTGGCACTTGAGCGGCGGCTGCATAAAAGCGCGGGCAATTTGAAACAGCTTGGCGACAAACTGCAACATCTGCAACGTCAGCTGCAACACTTTGCGGTTACCGACGACAATATGCTGGCAAGTCTGGCAGACATCTATTCGACCTGTATCAGCAGCCTTGGCGGTCGGATCCAGATATATGGTCAACCTGAATTATTAAAGCAACAGTCCGTACAACATAAAGTACGGGCGCTGTTGCTTGCTGCAATCCGCTCTGCTGTGCTATGGCGTCAGGCCGGAGGCAGTCGCCTTAACTTTATTTTTAAACGTCGTAAGTTGGTGGCACAGGCAAAACAAATGCTTGCGCAACTACCCTCATCAAGTTTATAGGAGCCTGTATGCAACTGAACGCCCTAACCGCTATATCCCCCGTTGACGGACGTTATGGCAGCAAAACTGTGGATTTACGGAATTATTTCAGTGAGTTCGGTTTAATTAAATACCGGGTGATGGTAGAAGTTCGCTGGTTGCAAACGCTGGCAGCAACCACAGGCATTGCTGAAGTGCCGCCATTATCAGTACAAGCTAACCAGATACTTGATGATATTGTCGACAATTTTAGTTTAGCTGACGCCGAGCGGGTTAAAGAAATTGAACGCACCACCAATCACGATGTTAAAGCCGTAGAATACCTGCTGAAAGAAAAGGTAGCAGCAAATAGCGAGCTATCTGCAATCAGCGAGTTTATTCACTTTGCCTGCACTTCAGAAGATATCAATAACCTTTCTCATGGCCTGATGCTATCGGAAGCGCGCGAAAAAGTATTACTGCCACAATGTGATGCGTTGCTAGATGCAATAAAACAGTTGGCCAACGAGCACCGCACTGTGCCAATGATGGCACGTACGCATGGCCAACCAGCCTCTCCTACCACTATGGGCAAGGAAATGGCTAACGTATATATTCGTTTAAAACGTCAGCGCGATCAGATCGCAGCGGTAAATATTCTGGGCAAATTAAACGGTGCCGTAGGTAACTACAATGCACATTTGTCAGCCTACCCACAACTTAACTGGCATCAGTTATCGGAGCAGTTTGTCACCAGTCTGGGGCTGAGTTGGAACGCTTTCACAACTCAAATTGAACCGCACGACTATATTGCTGAGCTGTTCGACGCTGTCGCCCGCTTCAACACAGTGCTGCTCGATTTTGACCGTGATATCTGGGGTTATATTGCGCTTGGCCATTTTAAACAACGCACTATCGCAGGTGAAATCGGCTCTTCAACAATGCCGCACAAAGTTAACCCGATAGATTTTGAAAACTCTGAAGGTAACCTGGGTATTGCTAACGCCTTGTTTAACCACTTATCCGCAAAGCTACCGGTTTCGCGTTGGCAGCGTGACTTAACAGATTCAACAGTACTGCGTAATTTAGGCATGGGCTTTGGTTATACACTTATCGCTTACCAAGCGACGCTCAAAGGTATCAGTAAACTGGAAGTAAATGAGGCTAACCTGCGCGCTGAACTGGATGCCAACTGGGAATTACTGGCAGAGCCGGTACAAACCGTTATGCGCAAATACGGTATAGAACAACCCTATGAAAAACTGAAAGAACTTACCCGCGGCAAGCGGATTAATCAGGCCGATTTACACCTGTTTATCGATAAACTGGAATTACCAGCCGACGTCAAAGTACAGCTTAAACAGCTGACACCAGCAAGCTACATTGGCGCGGCAATAGAAATTACTGACTCCTTACAGTAGCTGACAAAACATAAGGCGCTGACATCAGCGCCTTTTTTCTCAGGAAAGACATATGTATCAATTGAATCTGGCTGAACTTAGTGTATCTGACTTTCTTAACAACTATTGGCAGAAAGTACCGCTACTGATCAAAAACGGTTTTAAAAACTTCGCCGATCCGTTAAGTGCAGATGAACTGGCCGGGCTGGCACAGGACGAAGAAATTGAATCACGGATTGTCAGTTGCGAAGGGCAGCAATGGGACATGCAAACCGGCCCATTCGATGATTTTAGCCAGCTAGGAGAGAAAAACTGGACCCTGCTGGTGCAAGCCGTTGACCACTGGCACCCAATGGCAGCCAGGCTAATAGATCCGTTTCGATTTATTCCAAACTGGCGTATAGATGACCTGATGGTAAGCTTTTCTACCCCGGGCGGCGGCGTGGGGCCACATCTTGATCAATATGATGTTTTTATTATTCAGGGTGAAGGCAGGCGGCATTGGCGAGTCGGCATGCCAGATCCCTCTTTACAACAACTCTGCCCTCACCCGCGGCTGTTACAGGTTAGCCCTTTTAACGCCTGCATTGACGTTATTACCGAACCTGGTGACATACTGTATATTCCGCCGGGATGTCCGCATGACGGCATTAGCCTGGAAAACAGCCTGAATTATTCAGTGGGTTTCAGAGCGCCGGCACAGAAAGACTTGCTGACCGGTCTGGCAGACTATCTTATCGACCATGATGTCACCGGCAAACGTTTTACGGACCCGGCCCGTCAGGCGTCTGTCTCTGTAGGTGCAATAGAGAAAACAGATCTGCAGAAAGTACGTCAACTGATGCAAGAACTGGTTGAAGATGATTCCATGCTGCCAAACTGGTTTGGTAGCCTTATAACACGGGCTAAACATGAGTTGGATTTAAATGAACCCGACCCACATTACTCAGCAGAAGAGATAGCCGAATATATTGAAGAAGGTTCTGTGTTAAGCCGCACCGGAGGACTGCGTTGCTGTTATTTCCAGGACAATGCCGCCGCTAACATCGCACTTTTTATTAATGGCGATCAGATCACCTTACCGCCTGACGAACTGGCAACCGCAAAGCTATTGTGTGATTACACAGAATTGGCATCAGAGCACAACCTGCACTTTTGCCAAAGTGTAGAGCGGACTATGCTGCTTACTAATCTTATTAATCAAGGCTATTGGTATTTCAGCGAATAAAATGACCAAAAAAACCGCACTCTGTGCGGTTTTTTGTTTTATGTAAACGAAAAATTACACCTCACCGGCTGATTCCATCTGCCAAAGCTCATCTTTATTAAACATGTCGTACAAATTATGTGCCCGCTTTACCAGTAAATTAGCAAAGTCGTGCTGTGTTTTATCCTGCAAGCCGGAATCTGCGATCTGTTGTGCTTTTAATTGCCAATGCAGTGAAAATGCCCGTACGGCTTCGCGCGCATTACTCGCAGCAGAAACAGCAATATGATCTGTTGGCAAATCACCACTGATTACCCAATATGATTGTTTTTCTTTAGTATTTAATTTCCAGACAGCAAAGTAAGGCGGTAAATACCGGCTCTCAGACACGGCAACATTGTCCGGCAATATTCCTTTACCTGCCAAATACTGATTTGCTTTTTGAAACTGTTCGCGTACCCATTCTGTGCGTGCTTTTTCTGCCTGGGCAATTTGTTCCTGAGTCCACTGCTCACTCATGTCGTTATTTCCTGCGTAAATTTTCGCAATACTCTAGGGGACTCGTCGGCAACAATCAAGTGTTGCGCTAAATTGTCGACAATCCACTGGACAGACCAGGGTAATTTTATTCAGTCTTCTGGTGTAATGCAGTCTGAAATGCTACATTTCGCCGCGCAAAATTGCTGCCTTTTACTGGCAGTCAACCCGATCACCTGCTGCAATTACCAGCAGTATTTAAACGGAGAAATCAGTCGTGGCCGTATTTAATCATTCTGAGTTCGATAGTCATGAGCAAGTTGTGTTCTGCGCAGACGCTGAAACAGGCTTAAAAGCCATTATCGCAGTTCACAGCACTGCGCTTGGCCCTGCGGTAGGAGGTTGCAGATTATGGGATTATGCTTCAGATGAAGCCGCGCTAAACGATGTCCTTCGGCTGTCCCGCGGAATGACCTATAAAAATGCTATGGCAGGTTTACCTTTGGGTGGTGGTAAATCGGTTATTATCGGTGACGCCAAGAAAATAAAATCAGAAGCCTTATTCCGTGCTTTTGGCCGCATGGTTCATCGTTTGTCTGGCAGCTACTACAGCGCAGAAGATGTAAATATCACGACCGGCGACATTATGATTGTCAACAAAGAAACGTCTTTTGTAGCAGGTTTGGAAGGTAAAAGCGGCAACCCAGCCCCTTTCACAGCTCTTGGCACTTACCGGGGTATAAAAGCTGCGGCTAAGCATAAATTCGGTTCAGATAGTCTGGAAGGCAAAACTATTGCCGTTCAGGGCCTGGGGAGTGTTGGTTTCTATTTGTGTGAACACTTGCATAAAGAAGGCGCCAGACTGGTTGTAACCGACATTAATAAGGAAGCCGTACAACGAGCTGTAACACTATTTGGCGCCACAGCGGTAGAACTGGATGCCATTTATGCAGTAGATGCTGACGTATATGCACCATGCGCACTGGGCGCCACTTTAAGTGATGAAACGATTCCTCAGCTAAAAGCACGCATCGTCGCTGGTTGTGCTAATAACCAGTTACAGCAAGCACGACATGGTGAGATCCTGCGTCAGAAAGGCATTCTGTATGCCCCAGATTATGTTATCAATGCCGGTGGCATTATAAACGTTGCATTCGAAATGCGCCCTGAAGGCTACTCTGAACAAGAGTCTACAGCCAAGGTAATGGCTATCTATGACACTCTGATTAATATTTTTGAGCGTGCAGACGCGGATAATCAACCAACCAGTGTTGTAGCAGATCTGATGGCACAGGAAATAATCCGTCGCGGTAAAACACAATAGTTCAGCAGGACAAAGCCACTAGTTGCTGTGGCTTTGTCCGTTTTCTTTAAAAAACTCAGCTAGCTTCATTGGTACTATGGCTATGGCAGTTTCATAGCCTATATTGTATAGCTGCTGCTTCTGCAGCGTGCTCAACGCAAAATCGACTGATGACACCTCTCCGGTATTTACCACGACTGTATTGTGCCAGTATTCCGCGTGTACGTACTCTCGTGAAACAGCACTCATAAAGGTTCTAATCAACATATAAATGTATGAAAGTAAGGGAAAATAGCGCGCAGGCTGCAAGGGCTTTGCTTCGCTGTCGCTTTTTAAACGGAAACATATCAAAGGCAAGCCAAGCCCCGACCAGTCATGGTGCAGCGCATCCTCGGACAGAATAACGCCGTCTGTCATAATATGATTCTCAAACTCCTGGAATGAAAAAAACAATGGTATCGACATGGAAAAGCGCACAGCTTTTGATACTTTAAGCCGCGGGGTCAAAGTACGGTTAAACACGACAGGTCCCCCACCATTTATATCTGTTGCCAGCACATGTAAGTCATAATCCAATTGCGCAAAAGTAATACCTTTTAATTGCTTGTCTAACCAACTCTCTAGTTTATTGCCGTTGCACAATCCCCCGCTTCGCAACAAAGATGTCATCGAAAAACTCCAGAACTGCCTGAAGTCTGTGCTTAGTGCTATGGCTTTAATTTCAGCCAGGCTCCAGCCAGATGCATAGAGCGCAGCCACTATACTACCGCCGGAAACACCGACCAGATGACGAAAAGAAAACCCCATATCAATCAAAGCCTGCAAAATTCCTATGTAACAGCTGAGCCGGGTTCCGCCTCCGGAAAAGATGGGTACTATCGCGGTATTGCTTTTGGCTTGCATTCCAGCTTTATCCTTAAACTGATAAATTCTTTGTTAGTATGGGATAAATTCTGCCGTATACCAGACAAGTTAATGGCTAATTGACTACCCTTAGCTGTACGCTTCTATTAAACTATTCAGTTCGAAGTAGGATTGACAAGGATCGTTAGATGAAGACTATATTAATCATAGAAGATGATATCGGCATTCAGAAACAGCTTAAATGGAGCCTGTCTGATTACGAACTCGTCTTCGCACAAGACAGAGCGTCCGCGCTAACTCAGCTGCGCCGCTATGAACCAGAAGTTGTTACCCTTGATTTAGGGCTGCCGCCAGATCCGGCTAATGCCAGCGAAGGCCTCGCCTGCCTGAATGATATACTGGCGTTAAAACCCAACTGCAAAATCATTGTTATCACAGGCAATACTGATACAGAACATGCATTAAAGGCCATCGCACTTGGCGCATACGATTACTACCAAAAACCGGTAGATCCAGAAGTACTCAGTATCATTCTTGCCCGTGCATTTAAAATAAGCGAGCTTGAAACTGAAAACCGTGCGCTCAAAAGCGCCAATCTTGGCAACAATGATATTATCGGCAACAGTGAGGCGATTTTAAAAGCATGCCGTACCGTTGAGAAAATTGCCCCAACTGAAATCACCACCTTGTTGTTAGGCGAAAGTGGTACAGGTAAAGAAGTGTTTGCCCGCGCAATTCACCGCCAAAGTCCAAGAGTCAATAAACCATTTGTCGCTATAAACTGCGCATCTATTCCGGAAAACCTGCTGGAAAGCGAACTGTTCGGCTACGAAAAAGGGGCATTCACCGGAGCCAATAAAACTACGCTTGGTAAAATAGAATGTGCAAATGGTGGTACTTTACTGCTGGATGAAATTGGCGATATGCCGCTTAGCTTGCAAGCAAAAATGCTACGATTTTTACAAGAACGGGTAATAGAACGTGTCGGTGGCAGACAGGAAATCGAAGTAGATGTTCGGGTTATCTGTGCAACTCACCGTAACCTGGCCGAAATGGTAGCAGAACAGAGCTTCAGGGAAGATTTATACTACAGAATAAGCGAAATAACGCTGCTGATCCCACCGTTGCGCCAGCGTGGTCACGACATTGTTGTGATAGCTAAAGCGCTGTTGAATAAATTTAACCTGGAGTTTAATACTCAGGTGCAGGGCTTTACCGAGTCTGCGATGCAAGCGATGTTGCAATATGCCTGGCCTGGTAACATTCGCGAACTGCAAAACAAACTTAAATCGGCAGTGATCCTGGCAGACAGTAAATATATCACTGTAGAAGATCTGGCTCTTGCGGTACAACACACCAAAATTGATACCTTACGCAAGGTAAGAGAGCTGGCAGAGACGCAGGCTATTAGGCATGCTTACACATTGGCAGCGGGAAATTTATCTAAAACTGCAGACACTTTAGGTATAACACGACCCACGCTGTATGCGCTAATTGATAAATACCGCTTACACGACTTACGTAATACCGAGACTGAAAGCTAACTTTGCTTTGCTGTGCAAAAGCAGTTTTAAACTGGCAATATAAAAAAACCCACCGAAGTGGGTTTTTTTATTACAGGCTAACGCCTTTCTGCTTGGCTTTGTCTTTGATGTAAGACTCCCAACTACGCACCTGACGTGACATAGCAGGATCCTTTTTAGCATTCATCAACGCAGCATAGGCTTCTTTATACTTCTTCTGATAGAAATACGCATCTACCAGACTCATATAAACACCTGAAGGCTTATCAACATTCATTGACAATGCTTTATCAAATGCAGCAATGGCTTCGTTGTAACGCTGAATAGCGAGGTAAGAAGAACCCTGACGACGATAAGCATCAGCGTCGTTTGTCATCTTAGCTAACTCACCGTAGTACTCTGCAGCTTTTAAGAACTCACGCGCAGTTTGATAGTTAGAGGCAATGAAGTTCAGATTGTTTTTGTCTTTTTTGACCAATCCGCTCTTCATGTGCTTTTCCATCGTCGTCGCTGCTTTGTAAGGAATGTTATTATTGGCATACATCTGTGCCAACATCCTTACTTCAGAGTCTTTCTCCAGATAGCCTTGCGAGTATGCCAGCTGTAACGTAGACAATGACTTGGAATACTCTTCCGTCAGTGTATAGAAGTTACCCAGGTATACCCAGAACTGCTTATTCTCTGGGAATAACTGCACCATGGTTTCAACCACAGCAACCAGATCTTTGTAACGCTTCAGCTCATACAGTGCAGCCATTTTCAGCTGATAAGGCCCTTCCGTCGGCTTAGGCGAAAAACGAATTGCATCGTCAGCCGGCGCGATAACCTTATCATGCTGATTCATCAGGTAATACGCATTAGCTATACGCATATAGGCGTCTGAATTTTGTTCACCAGTGAACATAATCCAGTCTTCATACGCTTTAATGGCTTTTTGGTATTGTTTATCCTGCAGCAGCATATCTGCCAGCAACTTCATAGACAGCGCCTGATCATTAAATGTCAGCACGTCCGGCTTAACAGCCAGCGTCAGATATTTAATAGCCTGCTTTTCGTCTTTAGTTGCGTACAGGTTACCTAGAAAGCGGTTAAGCGTGGCTGTATCAAACTCGTTGTTTGAGTTTACATCCAGTAAAACTGCAATGGCTTCATCAAGCTTCTCTTCGTTGTACAAATCGAAAGCTTTAACCAGCGTTTTACCTACACGTTCACCCACTATCTGGGTTTTACGCGCTTTACGCTCTTCAACTTTAGCCATATTAGGTTGTACAGCTGCAGTCACAGAGGTTGCTGTCACAGTAAGCGCAGTTGCAATTACCAATGCCGAGGTAAGTTTTTTAAGCTTCAACATCTTAACCTCCAGCCATATCTAAAGTGAAATCAAGTTGAACCTGCTGGCCTGTCTGCTTCATTGGTTTGCCGTCAACCACTTTAGGGCTGTACTTCCAACGGCGCAGAGCACGAATAGCTTCACGGTCGAACACGCGACGAGGTTCAGCTTCAATCACCTCAACTTCGTCAACGCTACCATCTTCCATAATACTAAAACGCAGTTTAACCCAACCTTGTAAGCCATCACGTGCTGCCTGAACCGGATAGCGTGGCTCAATCCGAACGATTGGCGTTGCATCACCATCACGCATCATGCTTGATGGATCACCCAAACCAGCACCACTCGAACCTAAGTTCAACCCTGGCATATTAAAGCCAATGGCACCTGCAGCATTAGCTGTATCAGGTTCAGGCTGCGGCGCTTTAGGCGGCTGAGCCGGTGGCGGCGGTGGTGGCGGTGGTGGTGGCCGCCGCGTCTGTGTTTCTGAGTCTGGCGGCGTAGTGTTAATTTCAATAACAATACGCTCTTGCTCTTTTACCTCGCGCTTTCCACTGGATTGCAGCAAAGTAGCCATCATTAAAAACAACAGAAACGTTACCACCCCACCGATTATTAACGATGTCAGGAAACGTACCATAATTACTTAGTCTCCCCGGCTATACTAATCACCAGTGAAGGGTCAGCCGCTTTAATCTGATCCATTACTTCCATCACAATACCGTGCTTCGCTTCTTTATCAGCCTGCACAATAATGGTGTCCGTCGGTGACTCAGCTCTAAGCCGTTCAATGTTAGCCGAAACCCGCTCAACATCAACCGGGCGCTTGTCCATCCAAATCTCACCGTTAGCACGGATAGCGATAAAGATAGTGGCGCTTGGTTTCTTTTGAGCCTGAGCAGCTTCAGGTTTATTTACATCGATACCGGCTTCCTTTACGAAAGATGTGGTTACGATAAAGAAGATCAGCATGATGAATACGATATCCATCATTGGCGTGATATCAATCTCCGCCGTTTCAGCTTCGCGAATACGTTTGCGTGCCATAAAAAACTCTCTTTAATGATGCGGTAAACTATCGGCTAAAGCAGCTTTTTCCCGCTTAACCTGTACGTCTAACCGCGCACTGAAAAATACACCTGATATCGCTGCAACCAAACCTGACATTGTCGGGATAGTCGCCATAGAGATACCTGTTGCCATGGTTCTTGGGTTGCCGGTACCCTGTGTCGCCATAATGTCAAACACAGCTATCATACCGGTTACCGTTCCCAACAATCCAACCAGTGGACACAGTGCAACCAAGGTTTTAATAAGCAGCATACGCTGGTCTAATTTATCTGAAGCCTCGGAAATCCAGCAATCACGGATCTTATGTGCATACCATGATGTGGTATCAGCTCTGGCATCCCAACGGGCGATAATATCTCGTTTTAACTTTGGATATTCTGCCTTAAGAAACCAAAACCGCTCTATCATCAGAAACCACATGATGAAGAGTACCAGGGCGACAACGTAAAGTACGTTGCCACCGGTATGGATAAAATCCTGAACAGATTCCCACAGCTCTACTAGCTGGAGTATCATTAGGCTTTCTCCTGCTCCGCGTGCGCAGCGATAATGCCGGCAGCCTGTTCATCTAATACGTGTAAAATAGATTTCGCTTTTGATGAAACAATTGAGTGAACAAACAGTAATGGAATCGCCGCAACCAGACCCTGAGCAGTTGTTACCAACGCCAGAGAGATTGAGCCTGCCATCAGTTTCGGGTCACCTGTTCCGTATAAAGTAATTTGCTGGAATGTCAGGATCATACCGATAACAGTACCTAACAGACCCAGTAACGGAGCAACCGCTGAGAACAGTTTGATCAGGCCAACACCACGTTCAACTTTTGGCGTTTCACGCAGAATCGCTTCGTCCAGTTTCAGTTCAAGGTTTTCTGCATCAGCAGTTTTGTTCTCATGGTAAACGCGTAAGATACGGCCCAGTGGGTTGTTATCAGACGGGTTCGCCAGGTTTTTCAGCTGAGCACGGATCTTAGCACCAACAGCAGACAGAACGATGATACGCTCAAGTGCAATCAGCAAACCAATAAAGAACACCGCAGTGATGATATAACCTACTTCACCACCAGCCTGATAGTATTCAAACAGAGTTGAACGCTGCTGGTTCAGACGCAGTAAGCTGTTGCCTTTAGTCGGGTCAACATAAATACCGGTAATTTCACCTTTGCTGGCGTTATGGTATGCCGCTACAGAATCATGAATTTTAGACTGTGGCTGACGACCCAGAGGTTGGATCTGATCAGTATCACGGTTCAGAACCAGGTATTCAGTATCAGTTGTCAGGTGGAAAGAACCAAAACGTGTTACGCGTTTAGTTTCAACACCGCCATCCAGCTTAACGACTTCAGCGTCAAACTGAGCAACTTTGCCTGACTCAGTCATTTCAGTCAGCAACGCCATCCACAACTCTTCCATTTCTGCCAGAGTTGGTAATTCAGTTGCTGATGCAACTGAACGCAGTGGTACGTCACGGCCCGGATATTGAGCACTGATGATAGAACCAGTGATATCACCGATTGACTGGTTAGCTGCCTGGCGAACAACACCGAACAGCTCGCCCATAGTACCTAAAGCACTTTCCAGTTCCTGCTGCTTCTGACCGATCAGAATATCGTTATCAGCATATTCTTTCTGTAAACGCTTGCCACGGTTCTCTTCATCAGTGAACTGCTTCTTAGCGGTGTTTAACAGCGCTTGCTTGTCAGCACGCTCTGCCAGAAACGCACGCTCACGCTCTTGGTTAGCACGGCCTTCAATTGTACGTTCTTTTTTCAGTTGTTCTAACAACTGATCCAGCTTCTGAGTGTCAGCAGCTGCGTTAAAAGCAACACCAGCGGACAGAGTTACCGCTGCGGCAATTAACATTGTCTTAAATGTCTTTTTCATGTGTTCTTACTCCGCTGCGATAAGTGGTACGCGATCCATTTCAAGCGTGGCTTCACGACGAGCCATCTTGATAAACTGAGAGACTGATGTCAGGTATGAACCTGGCAACTCTTCCCAGCTTGAGGTCTCTTTGTTCCACACCCAGCCAGAGTTTCCATCCAGTGACAGTGCCATTAACGCCAGACGGCCAACATGTACGAAATCTACTGTGATTTCCTGACCGTTTAACTGCAGTGTGCCTTGGAATGCATCTACTACTGAGCCGTAATCGACTTCGATGCTGTAAGCTTCCAGGATTTGACGGTATTGCTCAGATAACTGAACATCTGAACGGCCCATCAGTTCACGCAGTTTTTCTACGCGTTCCAGACGACGCTCGGTACGCAAAGGAATATCAGCTTTTACAAACTGCTCCAGCGCGTCGATCATACGGAACATCAGTGGTACTGTACCTTTACGGGTATCTTCCAGACCATTGATTTGACGCTGAATTGAATTGATTTGACGCTGTTGATCAGCAACCAGAGTGGCTAAGAAATCATTATAAACTTTTAAGTTTTCAGTCTGGTCTACCACCTGACGATATTCGCCCAGCAGCTCCTGAGACTGTTCATAAATGTTGTTAATCTTCTCCTGAGACTGCACTGCTGCGCGTTGAATTTGACTGCCTTCCTGATGCAAAGCTTTTAAGTCTGTTGCCAGAACATTCGCCGACAGGGCGAAAGTACCGGCCAGAGCTGTTGCAACAAGACTCTTGCGAATTTTATTGTTAAACATAGTTCCCAACCAATTATTGCTGATTAACGTAACCTGAAGTTGTAAGGGCCAAGCTGTTCTTACAGACAGGAAAGGCCCTCGGTTAGAGGGTAAACCGTCCGCATCATTACAGGTAAAAACGCCCTTGTCAAGATAACGCAGGCGTCCAGAGGTCTGTTCTGATCCGGCTGTTAAACCGGCTTATCACCCAATTTATGCACTATTAAACAAATGAAAATTAATTTGTTATAGTTCATTAAATTTTCTGCTTATTTTATATTCGGCGTCAGTTTCCCGGCCGTATATAAAGCAACCATGTCATCAAGTGAAATGGCTTTGATTTTGCTACCGTGTCCGGCGGCATTAAAGGCTTCATAGCGGGCGATACAAATTTCTGTCATTGCCTTTACTGAAGCCTGTAAATATTTGCGAGGATCAAATTCTGCCGGATGCTGCGCCATGTAACGGCGGATAGCACCGGTAGACGCCAAACGCAAGTCGGTATCAATGTTAACTTTACGCACACCGTATTTAATGCCCTGCTGGATCTGCTCTACCGGAACACCATAGGTCTCAGGTATCTGGCCACCGTTCTCATTAATAATCTGCAGCCATTCCTGCGGTACCGAAGATGAGCCATGCATGACTAAATGTGTATCAGGAATACGTTCATGGATCGCTTTAATACGGTCAATCGCCAGAATATCACCTGTTGGTGGGCGGCTGAACTTATAGGCACCATGAGATGTGCCACAAGCAATCGCCAGCGCATCAACCTGTGTTTCACGGACGAACTGTGCAGCTTCTTCGGGGTCTGTCAGCATTTGATCATGGCTTAAGATGCAGTCTGCACCTATACCATCTTCTTCACCCGCAGCGCCGGTTTCCAGTGAGCCTAAACACCCTAACTCGCCCTCAACCGATACACCACAGGCATGCGCTATTTCAACAACTTTGCGCGTTACATCTGCATTGTATGCGTAGTCCATGGGTGTTTTGCCATCTTCACCCAGGGAGCCATCCATCATGACAGATGAAAACCCTAACTGAATTGAACGTTGACAAACAGCCAGCGAGGTACCGTGGTCCTGATGCATCACTACCGGGATATGCGGAAACTCTTCCGTCGCCGCCAGAATGAGATGACGCAGAAACGGCGCGCCGGCATATTTTCTGGCACCGGCTGATGCCTGAACTATTACCGGACTATCTGTTTTATCAGCAGCCAGCATAATAGCGCGCATTTGCTCCAGATTGTTTACGTTAAAGGCTGGTATGCCGTAACCGTATTCGGCGGCATGATCCAGCATTTGACGCAATGAAATAAGGGCCATGAAATCCTCTCTATAATCTTTTAGGGTACAGTTTTAATATGACACTTTTATTATTTTTATTTACGCTTTAGCGCGTTGTTCCAGTATAGCTACTGCTGGCAGAGTTTTACCTTCTAAAAACTCAAGGAAAGCGCCACCACCAGTAGATACATAGGATACTTTGTCTGCGATGTTATATTTATCGATTGCCGCCAGAGTGTCGCCACCACCAGCTATCGAAAACGCGTCGCTATCTGCAATCGCATGAGCAATTGCTTTAGTGCCGGCAGCAAACTGGTCAAACTCGAATACCCCTACAGGGCCGTTCCAGACAATGGTGCCTGCTGACTTCAGGATATCTACCAGCTCCGCCGTTGTATCAGGGCCGATGTCAAAAATCATATCTGCATCATCAACCGCAGCAACCGGCTTTAACGTTGCTACCGTCGTTTCACTGAATGCGCCGCCTACGACAACGTCTGTCGGCACCGGGATATTGCCGCCGCGCGCTGTAGCCTGGGCCATCAGCCGCTGAGCTTCAGGGATAAGATCAGCTTCGTATAATGATTTGCCGACATTATTACCATTTGCTGCGATAAAGGTATTGGCAATACCACCGCCAACTATCAACTGATCAACAATACCTGATAACGACTCAAGTACAGTCAGTTTGGTTGACACTTTAGAGCCGCCTACTATTGCTACTAAAGGCCGCTTTGGATTTTTCAGTGCAGCCGCTAACGCATCAAGCTCAGCAACCAGCAGTGGGCCGGCACAGGCAACAGGAGCAAATTTCGCCACACCATGCGTTGAAGCCTGGGCTCGGTGTGCAGTGCCAAACGCATCCATCACGAATACATCGCACAGCGCCGCCAGCTTCTGCGCCAGCGCATCATCATTTTTCCCTTCGCCTTTATTAAAACGCACGTTTTCAAATACCACCACTTCACCGGCGGCTACATCGATGCCGGCGAGGTAATCGGAAGCCAGACGAACTGGCGCCGATAATACCTGCGCCAGATAATCAACCACCGGCTGCATCGATGATTCCTGGTCAAACACGCCCTCTTCCGGCCGGCCAAGATGTGACATCACCATCACCTTCGCACCTTGTTTAAGGGCAAGTTCTATAGTGGGTATCGCCGCTTTTAAGCGTGCATCCGACGTCACTTTGCCGTTTTTAACCGGTACATTCAAATCCTCGCGGATCAGCACACGTTTGCCGTTAAGATCCAAATCGCTCATGCGAATAACAGACATTTCAAGCTCCTTGTTTTAAATTCGTTTGCATCATCGCCCATGCGGTATCCAGCATCCTGTTGGCAAAGCCCCATTCGTTGTCACACCATACCAGACATTTTACCAGCCGTTTGTGACTAACCCGGGTTTGCGAACCATCAACAATGCAGGAATGGGCATCATGATTAAAATCAACCGAAACCAGTGGTTCTTCGGTGTAATCCAAAATACCGTCTAACTCTCCGTAACGTGCCTGCGCCAGTACGTTGTTCACATCATTGATACTGGCATCCCGCAATAAACTGACACTTAAATCCATTGCAGTTACGTTTACAGTAGGCACCCGTACAGCTATCGCTTCAAAGCGGCCAGCGAATTTTGGTAAGATCCGCTCGATTCCCAGCGCCAACTTAGTGTCTACCGGAATAATAGACTGGCTGGCAGCACGGGTGCGGCGCAAATCCGGATGATAGGCGTCAATAACCTGCTGGTCATGCATAGACGCATGAATTGTCGTAATAGTGCCGCTCTCGACACCAAAATGCTGATCCAGTACCTGGATCACCGGCACGATACAGTTGGTCGTGCAGGAGCCGGCCGATACTATATTCATCGCGGCAGTTAAACTGTCATGGTTAATACCGTAAATAATAGTGGCATCAATATCTGCATCGGCAGGATGAGAAAACAACACTTTTTTAGCACCAGCGGTTAAGTGCCACTGTGCATGTTCGCGGCTATGAAATACGCCGGTACACTCTAAAACAACGTCGATATCCAGCTCACGCCACGGCAAAGCGAGGGGATCCGCTTCACAAAACAGCGCTATATCGTCCTCAGCTACACGGATACCGCCGTCAAACGAGCTGACGCTGTACCCGAAGCGGCCATGTGAGGTATCGTATTTCAATAAATGGGCAACGCCTTTGGCATCGGCCAGTTCGTTAATCGCGACCACTTGCAGCTCATGCTGCAAACCTTTTTCGTAAATAGCCCGCAGCATATTGCGGCCTATACGGCCAAAGCCGTTAATTGCCAATCTGATTGCCATAACACCACATAAAAAAATGGGACCAGAATTGATCCCATTGTATTAAATATTACGCCAGCAACTGCTGCGCCGCTTCGAGTACTTTTTCGGTGGTAATGCCGAAGTATTCAAATAACTGCTCGGCAGGTGCTGATTCGCCAAAACCGGTCATGCCGATAACTTTGCCGTTTAGCCCAACATACTTATACCAGCTGTCAGTAATGCCCGCTTCAACTGCGATGCGCTTTGTTACAGCAGCAGGTAATACAGCTTCACGGTATGTGGCATCTTGCATTTCAAACGCATCGGTTGACGGCATCGATACCACCCTTACAGCCTTGCCTTGTTCTGTCAGCGTTTTTGCGGCCTGTACAGCCAATTCCACCTCAGAACCGGTGGCAATAATAATCAGCTCTGGCGTACCTTTACAATCACACAGGATGTAACCGCCGCGTCGTACATCTGCAAGTTGCTGCGCGCTGCGCTCTTGCTGTACCAGATTTTGCCGGGTAAAAATTAACGTTGACGGGCCGTCGGTACGCTCAATGGCCGCCTGCCAGGCAACCGCAGACTCAACCTGATCACAAGGCCGCCAGTTCACCAGATTGGGCGTCGCACGTAATGCAGCCAGCTGTTCAACTGGTTGATGTGTCGGGCCATCTTCACCCAAGCCGATAGAATCGTGAGTGTAGACAAATATTACCCGCTGTTTCATCAATGCTGCCATACGCACAGCATTACGGGCATATTCCATAAACATTAAAAAGGTAGCGCCGTAAGGCACAAAACCGCCGTGCAGTGCGATGCCGTTCATAATGGCTGACATACCAAATTCACGCACGCCGTAATAAATGTAGTTTCCGCTGGCGTCTTCACCGGTCAGAGGTTTACTGCCACTCCAGATGGTCAGGTTAGAACCGGCCAAATCAGCAGAACCACCCATAAACTCTGGCAGCAAGGGGCCAAATGCGTTCAGTGCGTTCTGTGATGCTTTACGGGTAGCGATAGTGGCTGGGTTTGCCTGTAGTTTCTCAATATACGCTTTTGATTGCTGTGCCCAATCGGTGGGTAATTGCCCGGCAACACGACGGCTGAACTCAGCTGCCAGTTCAGGATGAGCCGCGCTGTAGCGGGCAAACAGCTGCTGCCAGCTTTGTTGCTCGGCAGCGCCTTTGGCTTTGGCGTCCCAATCTGCATAAATATCGGCTGGGATCTCAAAAGGTGCATGCGGCCATTGTAGAAAATCGCGTGCCGCTGCTATTTCGGCATCACCCAAAGGTGCGCCGTGGCAATCGTGGCTACCACCTTTATTAGGTGAACCGTAACCTATTACAGTGCGACAGCAGATTAAGGTCGGCTTTGACGTTTCGGCTTTGGCCTGCGTAATGGCCGCTTCTACTGCTGCTGAATCATGGCCATCAACATTACTGATCACATGCCAGCCATAAGCTTCAAACCGCGCAGGCGTGTTATCCGTGAACCAGCCTTCAACATGGCCATCGATAGAGATACCATTGTCATCCCAAAACGCAATCAATTTGCCCAGCCCCAGCGTACCCGCCAATGAACAGGCTTCGTGAGAAATACCCTCCATCAGGCAGCCATCACCTAAAAAGGTGTAGGTGTAGTGGTCAACAATGTCGAAACCAGGTTGGTTGAACTGCGCTGCCAGTGCTTTTTCCGCAATCGCCATGCCAACGGCATTAGTAATGCCCTGCCCCAAAGGACCAGTTGTTGTCTCGACACCTGGCGCATAGCCATATTCAGGGTGGCCAGGCGTGCGTGAATGTAACTGACGGAACTGTTTTAAATCTTCAATACCCAGATCATAACCAGTCAGGTGCAACAGCGAATACAACAACATAGAACCATGGCCGTTGGACAAAACGAAACGATCGCGGTTGGGCCAGCTAG
Organism: Rheinheimera aquimaris; assembly: GCF_020531985.1. Taxonomy (GTDB): domain Bacteria; phylum Pseudomonadota; class Gammaproteobacteria; order Enterobacterales; family Alteromonadaceae; genus Alishewanella; species Alishewanella aquimaris. The sequence goes on from NZ_JAJAVQ010000001.1 coordinate 588,739, forward strand.
GGTCTTGCGGATTATGTTTAAGAAAATCGCGCCATAACACTTCGGCAATGTCCGCCATACCCATGGGGGCACCCGGGTGGCCTGATTTAGCTTTTTGCACCGCATCCATGCTAAGCGCACGGATCGCATTGGCGAGTTGTTTACGAGATGGCATGTTCACTCCTGACATTGCGCGGCTTCTGTTTGACGAAGCAAGTTATTATTAAGCTGAAATGTTAAGGCGTTAAGTGGCACTATTTTCCCAGAGCCCCCGCCCGATGGCAAATTTAAATCAACCCGCATGCTGAAATTTCATGCTTACCGATCCAAATAACCAATGCTACGTATTTAGCTTCGTAAAATAGCATTAAAGACGTCTGGGTGGCAGATTTTTCTGGCAAACACTTTACAGTTTCTCTAGAATACCCGCCTATTTTTTGGGTTCGGCTATGCTGTTAACGATAACCGAAACTGACTGCATTAACTTATTTGTGGAATACAACCGATGGCACAACATATTTTTACGTCTGAATCAGTATCTGAAGGACATCCGGATAAAATTGCTGATCAGATATCCGACGCCGTTTTGGATGCAATCCTGGAACAAGATCCTAAAGCCCGTGTCGCCTGCGAAACATTCGTTAAAACCGGCATGGTGTTAGTTGGTGGTGAAATCACTACCAGCGCCTGGGTAGACATTGAAGAGCTGACGCGCAAAACAGTGCGTGAAATTGGTTACACTCACTCTGATATGGGCTTTGATGCCGACTCTTGTGCCGTATTAAACGCCATCGGTAAACAATCACCCGATATTAACCAGGGGGTTGACCGCGCCGATCCGAAAGAGCAAGGCGCTGGCGATCAGGGATTAATGTTTGGTTATGCCAGTAACGAAACCGATGTATTAATGCCTGCGCCTATTACTTACTCTCACCGCCTGGTGCAGCGTCAGGCTGAAGTGCGTAAAAACGGCACTCTGCCATGGTTACGTCCGGACGCAAAATCACAGCTGAGCTTTATTTATGAAGACGGTAAGCCGGTGGGCATTGACGCCGTGGTGTTGTCAACCCAGCACTGTGACAGCGTCAGCACATCCGATCTACGTGAAGCTGTGATGGAAACCATTATCAAGCCGGTGTTACCTGCTGAATGGTTAAACAGCAAAACTAAGTTCTTCATCAACCCAACGGGTCGCTTCGTGATTGGCGGCCCTATGGGCGACTGCGGCTTAACCGGCCGTAAAATTATTGTTGACTCATACGGCGGTATGGCCCGTCATGGTGGTGGTGCTTTCTCTGGTAAAGACCCATCCAAAGTTGACCGCTCTGCTGCCTACGCTGCACGCTATGTGGCAAAAAACATAGTGGCGGCAGGCTTAGCTGAACGTTGTGAGCTGCAAGTGTCTTATGCCATCGGTGTTGCTGAGCCAACATCTATCAGCCTGGAAACCTTTGGTACCAGCAAGCTGGACGAAGCAGAACTGATTAAGCTGGTACGTGAACATTTCGACCTGCGCCCATATGGCCTTATCGAAATGCTGAAACTGGAGCGCCCGATTTACCGGCCAACAGCCGCTTACGGTCACTTTGGCCGCGACGAGTTCCCGTGGGAGCAAACTGACAAAGCTGAGCTGCTGCGCCAATACGCGAAATAAATCTTCGCTAAAAAGCGTTAAAGTAAGTTAAAGGAGAGCCCTGCTCTCCTTTTTCATAACCGGTATTTAAGATACGATTTTTACATTCCCCCAACGCGCACTCTCAGCTTATCATCTGCAGCTTTTTGTGTATGATAAGTGCGCGATAACACAGGGTCCTCTGTTACCTCACAGAGCGAATACAAAACTATAAGAAAGGAACCACTATGTCTGAACAAACTGCCAATGCTGCCAAAAGTGGCTGGCTAAACCGCGCCCTCAATGCCATTGAGGTGATTGGCAACAAGCTGCCGGATCCGGCGGTACTGTTTGCCCTGTTAATGATTGTTGTCTGGCTAAGCTCATGGCTGTTATCAGGCATGACATTTGCCGAAGTTGACCCACGCACCGGCGATGCCATTAAAATTAATAACCTGCTGGAACCTACTTCGCTTACCGCCTTTATGGCTAAAATGGTCGCGACTTTCGTCAGTTTCCCACCACTTGGTGTCGTACTGGTTGCAATGATGGGGCTAGGCGTGGCCGAATATACCGGCTATATCAACGCCGGCCTGCGCTCTATTTTATCTGTTACGCCTAAAATGTTACTAACGCCGGTATTAATTGCTGTCGGTGTACTAAGCCACGTTGCGGTGGATGCAGGTTACGTGTTGGTTATTCCGCTGGGCGCGGTAATTTTTTACGCGGCTGGCCGCCACCCGCTGGCAGGTATTGCAGCCGCTTTTGCCGGTGTATCCGGTGGCTTTTCGGCCACTTTCTTTGTTCCGTCCAGCTTAGATCCGTTACTGGCCGGCTTAACCCAAGCCTCTGCCCGGCTGTCTGCCGACCCGGCGGCTGCACAACTGGTGATCAATCCGCTTAACAACTACTTCTTCACTACTGCGTCTACGTTTTTAATTGTCATCATCGGCTGGGTTCTGACAGATAAGTTTATTGAACCACGGCTGAAAAACACTGCTATAGACGGCGATCCGGCAGACCTGCCAAAAATGGATGCACTGCAACCACACGAGCGCAAAGGCCTGCGCTGGGCAACATTTGCCATGGTATTAAGCGGTGTGCTGCTGATGGTGTCGGCAATGCCTGAAACATCAGCCTGGCGTTCACCGCTAAATGGTGAACTGACCCACTCTTCTGCACCGTTAATGCAGTCTATTGTTGGCATTATTTTTGTGTTCTTTTTAATCCCGGGTGTCGTTTATGGCTATGTGGCCGGCACAGCCAATAACCACCGCGAGATCATTAAAGGCATGAGCAAAGCGATGAGCGGCATGGGCTACTATATCGTTATGGCATTTTTCTGTGCCCAATTTATTTATGCCTTTGGTCAGTCTAACCTGGGGGCGTTAATTGCCATTAAAGGCGCAAACTGGCTGCAGCAAATGTCATTCCCTATGGGGGTTACACTGGTTGGTATTGTATTTTTATCCGGCTTTATTAACCTGTTGGTGGGCTCTGCATCTGCGAAATGGGCATTGATTGGTGCAGTGATGGTACCTATGCTGATGGAGCTTGGCGTATCACCGGATTTAACACAGGCAGCATATCGCGTTGGCGACTCATCAACCAATATTATTACCCCGCTGATGCCTTACTTCCCGCTGATTGTGGTGTTTTGTCAGAAGTATGTTAAATCAACCGGTATCGGCACCCTGATAGCGCTGATGTTGCCGTTCTCAATCAGTATGTTACTGCTGTGGACCTGTTTCCTGCTCGGTTTCTGGGCACTGGATATCCCGCTTGGCGTAGGCGCAAGCTACACCTACCCTGTTGCTGGCTAAACTGCCGATTTAAAACCAACAAACCCTGCCAGTGCAGGGTTTGTTTTTACTGTTAACACTGGCGCCGGCCTGCTACCATTTCACTATATTTTTCTAAAGTGTATTTCTATGCGTATTCCCCGTATTTATCACAGCAGTGTTATAGCGCTGCACCACGAATTTGCCCTCGATGAAGATGCAGCCAATCACGTTGGCCGTGTATTGCGCATGCCGGTCGGCAGTGAACTGCTGCTATTTAACGGCGATGGTTTTAATTACCCCGCACACATCAGTAACGCCGATAAAAAACGGGTAATGGTAACGGCAACATCGCAACTGACTAACCCGGTTGAGTCGCCGATCAGTATTCATCTTGGTCAGGGTATATCACGCGGCGACAGAATGGATTTTGCTATTCAAAAGGCGGTTGAGCTGGGTGTTACCGAAATTACCCCACTGTTTACCGAGCGCTGCGGCGTTAAACTTGACGGTGAGCGCTTGCAAAAACGTAACGAGCAGTGGCAAAAAATCGCTATCAGCGCCTGCGAGCAAAGCGGGCGCAGCATAGTGCCAAAGGTATACCCGGCCATCAGTCTGCAGCAATGGCTGAGCCAACAAACAAAAGAATTGAAGCTGACCTTGCATCCACGCGCCACCGACACCATTAAGACCCTAACAGCCAGCTGTCATATCCGTCTGGTTATAGGGCCTGAAGGTGGCTTTACCGACCTGGAAATGGCACAAACCAGTGATGCCGGCTTTACCGGTATACAGCTAGGCCCGCGAGTACTTCGTACAGAAACAGCCGCATTAACCGCCATCAGTGCCTTGCAGCTGCAGTTTGGTGATTTAGCATAAGGAACTTAACATGAGCAACGCGATAAAGCTGGGTATCGTTATGGACCCAATCAGCGCCATTAACATAAAAAAAGACTCCAGTTTTGCCATGTTATTGCAGGCGCAGCAGCGCGGCTATGAAGTTCACTATATGGAAATGGCCGACTTATACCTGCTGGAAGGCGAGGCCCGTGCCAGCACGAAATTACTCAGTGTTGAACAAAACCCGGACAAATGGTTCAGTTTCTCCAGCCAGCAGGATATTGCCCTGAACGAGCTTGATGTCATCCTGATGCGCAAAGACCCACCGTTTGACACCGAGTATATTTACGCTACCTATATTCTGGAACGGGCAGAAGATAAAGGCACATTGATCGTAAACAAACCGCAAAGCCTGCGCGATGCCAATGAAAAGCTCTATACCAGCTGGTTTAGCCAGTTCACGCCTAAAACCCTGGTCAGCCGCGATGCGAAGCGCTTAAAAGCGTTTTACCAGAGTGAACAGGATATTATCTTAAAACCGCTGGATGGCATGGGTGGCGCTTCTATTTTCCGTTTAAAGCCTAATGATGCCAATGTCAGTGTGATCATCGAAACCCTGACCGAACATGGCCAGCGCTATGCGATGGCGCAGCGTTATATTCCGCAAATTACCGATGGTGACAAGCGGATTTTAGTCGTTAATGGCAAACCCGTGCCATACTGTCTGGCACGGATCCCTGCCAGCGGCGAAACCCGGGGTAATCTGGCAGCCGGTGGCCGCGGCGAAGCCAGGCCGCTATCAGAATCAGACTGGCAGATAGCCAATGCCATAGGCCCAACCCTGAAAGCTAAAGGGCTTATTTTTGTCGGACTGGACGTTATCGGCGATAAACTGACCGAAATCAACGTCACCAGCCCTACCTGTATCCGCGAAATTGAAGCGGCGTTTCCGGTTAGTATTACCGCGATGTTATTTGATGAAATTGAACAGCTGCTGGCCAGCCGCCAGTGACAACAAGTTGTAGTGAGGTCACGATGCAGAATTTTCAGAACCATTTTTTAATAGCGATGCCAGCTCTGGATGATCCGCTGTTTAAACGCAGCGTGACCTATATTTGTGAACACAATGACGAGGGCGCTATGGGCATCGTGATTAATCATCCGCTCGATGTCAAAGTCGCCGATTTGCTGCAACAGTTGCAAATTGAGTACGACAGCAAAAGCCCGGCAGCGACAGCACATGTCTGTGCCGGTGGCCCGGTACAGCACGACCGAGGCTTTGTGTTGCACACAGCTAAAGAAGGTTACGGTAGCAGTATGCGCCTTAGCGACGAGCTGATGGTCACTACCTCCAAAGATATTCTGTTCGATTTAACGACAGCACAGGCGCCGGATAAGTTTATTCTGGCATTGGGTTATGCGGGCTGGACAGCCGGCCAGCTGGAACAGGAAATTGCTGACAATGCCTGGCTGGTGATCCCGGCTGACAGCGCTATTATCTTCGACTTAACCCACGCCGAGAAATGGCAATCAGCGACTGCGAAAATAGGCATTAAACCTTGGCAGCTTACCAACGAAGCCGGGCATGCCTGATGAGCCGCACTGTACTTACTTTTGACTATGGCACTAAAAGTATTGGCGTTGCCGTAGGCCAGGAATTAACCGGCACAGCATCGCTGCTCAGCGCGTTAAAAGCGCAGGATGGCACCCCAGACTGGAACCTGCTGGAGAAACTGATCACAGACTGGCAACCGCAGTTACTGCTTGTAGGCTTACCGCTGAATATGGACGGTACAGAGCAGCCTTTTACCGCCAGAACACGTAAATTTGCTAACCGGCTGCACGGCCGTTTTGGTTTGCCGGTAGAGTTACATGACGAACGGCTAACCACCACAGAAGCGCGCAGCCAGCTGTTTGCCGAAGGCGGCTACAAGAAGCTAACCAAAGACAAAGTAGACAGCCTGTCAGCGAAAATCATCTTCGAGAGCTGGTATGAACAACAATATTGAACCGCCACTAAAACCCGGCTATTACCAGCACTACAAAGGGGCTTATTATCAGGTTATAGATGTAGCACGCCACAGTGAAACTGAAGAGTGGCTGGTTATTTACCGTGCCCTGTATGGCGACTTTGGCCTGTGGGCCAGGCCACTTAGCATGTTTACCGAAAACGTCGAAATCGCTGGCGAACTGCTGCCCCGCTTTCAGTATGTCGGTGACGAAAACCCGTTGACGGCCGTGGATTAAACCACCGGACAGGCTTAACCGGCCTTTTGTCAGTCTCTGGCGCCGTTTATCACTTAAGCCACCATTTGTATTTGCGCTCGCAGTAATCTTGTTATTGCCAACTAACAAGAGGACAGCAACATGTTTGAACAAACCGAATTTTTTCATCAGTTAGGCCAAATCAACCCAATACTGTGGGCCGTATTTATTCCGCTCTTTCTGGCAATTTACTTTTTGCCCACTGTTGTCGCAATGTTTCGCAACCGTCAGCATCTGGGTAAGATTTTTTTAGCCAATATCCCGGCAGGTTTTTCGTGGATAGCCTGGATGGCACTGATTATCTGGGCCTTTACCGGAAAACAGAAAAAACCAGCTGAACAGACAGCCTGATCAATAGTAGACTGTATTTACTCAGCTTTTTTGCGACCTGATATGGCCTTACTTGACAGCTTTAAACAACATATTCCAACCAGGCACTGCAGCCGCGCCTACCTGTGGGCGCAATTGGCTACTATAGGGGTATATACCAGCTATTTTATGGCGTATACCCTGCCTTTGCTGGATAACAAGCAGCTTAATCTGCACTTTCTGTTTTTGCTGAAATACATCATAGAAAGCGCAAGCTTTGCACTTTTTGCTCATTGTTTTCTGCGTCCGGTGCTTAAAACCCAATCGCAGCAGGCGGGACAACGGTGGCTGCTGGTTATCTTATTTTTGATCGTTGCAGCTGCGCTGCAAACCGCTGTCTCGTTCTTTTTATCGGAGCTAGAGCTGCTAAAAGCTACCGATATGAGCCAGGTAACCTTGTTATCGGAAAAGCACAACTCGCCGCTGCAAATGACCTTCAGCAAAGGCTTTATGCTGATGGCATTGATAACATCGTTTAGCATTATGTACGCTTTGTGGGTCGCAGCTTATGTTACCTGGCAAAACTGGCAACACCGTAAAACCTTACAACAGCAGATGCAGCAGGCACAGCTGCAACAACTGACTAATCAGCTTAGCCCGCATTTTTTATTTAACGCTTTTAACAGTATCAGAGCGCTGATTTTTGAAGATCAGCATAAAGCCGCAGATACAGTAACCCGGTTGTCTGAGCTGTTTCGCTTTCACCTGCAAGCGCATCTGCAACCTTCGGCAACACTGGAGCAAGAGTGGCAACTGTGTGAGCAATATCTGGCTATTGAACAGGTACGGCTGGAGCAACGGCTGCAATTTAGCTACGATATAGACGCCGGATTGTGGCAGCAGAAGCTGCCTACACTCAGCCTGCTCACTTTAGTTGAAAATGCCATTAAACACGGTATTGCACCTAACTCCGGCAACGGCCTGCTGCATATTGCCGCGTCAACGCTGCCCCAAGGCTGGCAGTTACAGGTTAGCAACAGCGTACAAAACGGCACCGAACAAGCCGGAACCGGCACCGGCCTGACTAATCTGCGCCATCGCTTACAACTGATGTATGCAGGTAAAGCCAAATTCAGCGTGACACCACAGCAAAACAGCTACTGCGTAAAACTGGAGTTTGCTGATGTATAACTGTTTACTGGTTGACGATGAGCGCCTGGCCCGCGCCGAGCTAAAGCGGCTACTGAGTGCCCATCCGGAATGCGTCATTGTTGCCGAAGCCGCAAACGCCAGCGAAGCTTTGACCTGCCTGACAACGCAAAGTATTGACCTGGTATTTCTTGATATTCAGATGCCGGGTATCACTGGCCTGCAGCTGGCACAGCAAATACAGGCATCAACCCAGTTTATTTTTTGCACTGCCTATAACAGCTTTGCGCTTAATGCTTTTGAATTAAATGCTGTCGATTACCTGCTCAAACCAATAGCGCCAGAGCGGCTGGCCAAAGCTTTACAAAAGCTGCGCCCCACCAGCAACAGCGCTGCAGCGCATTATCTGGCAGAGCAACACGGTATTTTGCTCAAATTCGGCGACAGCCAGCGGGTGGTAAAGCTAAGTGAAATCAGTCGGTTTGAAAGCATCGGCAACCATGCTGCGGTATATACCCCTTATGGTAAAAGCTTTATACACAGCTCGCTGTCGAAAATAGAGCAAAAGCTAGACCCGGCACTGTTTTTTAAAGCCAGCCGGGCAGACATAGTGCGGATAAGTGCAATCAGCCAGATAGAACCCGCTATTGCAGAAGGCAGCTTAATTGCGGTTTTGGATGACGGCCAGCGGGTCGATGTCAGCCGTCGCCAGGCGCAGCTGCTAAAACAGCAGTTCAGCGCCTTCTGATGTAAAGCAGCTTACAGCTGCTGCCGGTACCACTCCCCCAGGATCAGACTGGCTGCAACACTGACATTCAGTGATTCAACCTTACCCGAGCCCGGGATTTGCAGCGCAATGTCGGCGCTTTGCGCGACGTTTTTCGACACGCCAAACATCTCCTCACCAAACACAATAACCACTTTGGCAGGCAGTGTGCTCTGATACAGTGAGGTGCCACCGTGGCTGGAAGTGGTAATCAGCGTATAACCGGCTTCTTTGCATAATTTCAGCGCCAGTGGCAGGTTGTCACAGGCCAGGCCGTCGACAAACTCGCCTCCGCCTTCAGCGGTACGCAGTGCAGCGCCCGATTGCAGTAATTCAGGCTGTTTGATGATAATGCCGCCAACACCGAAATGCGCACAGCTGCGGGTAATTGCACCTAAATTGTGTGCATTGCCTACGCCGTCCAGTGCCAGCAGACAATCTTGCCGCTTACGGCTGTTGCTCTGTAAATACTGCGCCAAAGTGACGGTGGGCTTGCGTTTAACCAGCATCACAACACCACCATGGTGGCCACTGCCGGCCACTTTTTCCAGCTCGGCATCATCGACTATGTGATACGCCTTTTTCGTTGCTGCCAGATATTTCATCACATCAGCGAACTTCGGTGCTATTTTTTCCGATACATAAAGCCGGATCACAGATTCAGGCCGCTGCTGAAACAGTACCCGGCAAGCGTTAGCACTGTATACCTTGGTCTCGTTGTCCTGCACCGACTTTGTTACTTTTACAGTTTGTTGCCTGGCTGGCGAGCTATTGCGGTTAGGCTTGGCAGATGCTGATTTATCGGTTTTGGTCCAAGGCTTTTGTAATGGGTTGGCAACTTTGCCGTTTTTAGCTCGGTGTTGAGACATCAGTATTCCTGCGAAGGCCGGCGGCCGATAATCATTAATGCGGCGAATTTTACCAGCAGAATGCTAACAATACTTGTGTTTTCTGTGCTGCGCAGTATGCTGTCGGCCTTTATTTTCACCGGTTGGGCTTTAGTATGCTGAGTTATCGTCACAGTTATCATGCTGGCAATCACGCTGATGTGGTTAAACATCTGGTACAGGTTGCCATACTGCAGTACCTGCTGAAAAAAGATAAACCGTTCTGTTACCACGACAGCCATGCTGGTGCTGGTTTATACAGTTTGCTGGCAGAACAGGCGCAAAAAACCGGTGAATACCAGGGCGGCATTGGCAAGCTGTGGCAGTATCAGGCGAAAAGCCCGGCACTGGCGGGCTATATTGATGTGATTAAACAACTGAACCCGGACGGTGACCTGGCATTTTACCCGGGTTCACCGAAGATCGCAGCGATGCTGGCACGCAGTACCGACAGCATTCAGGCAACAGAGCTACACCCGACAGACTACCCGGTACTGGCCAGCCAGTTTGCCCGCCGCCGTCATAGCCGTATCGAAAACATGGACGCCTGGGCTGGCTTTAAAGCTATGCTACCCCCTTTACACAAGCGCGGGCTGATACTGATTGACCCACCGTACGAGTTGAAAACCGAGTATCAGGATGTTGTAACCGGTTTACAGCTGGCTTACAGCCGTTTCCCTCAGGCAACTTATGCAATCTGGTATCCGGTGATAGAGCGCGCAGCCGTAGAGGCCTTTATCGGCGCGATAGTGGCCACCGGAATAAAAGATCAGTTACGTATTGAGCTGTGCCCTCAAAGCGATAGCTGCGGCTTCGGTATGACTGGCAGTGGTATGCTGGTGATAAACCCGCCTTATACACTGGCAGACGATATGCGCCATGCCCTGGCGGAAGTATCACCTTTTATCAGCGAAGCATGCGAGTTTCAGGTTCATCAACTAGTTGCAGAGTAAATAATATGCGTTTTTTCTGGGCCGTCGTTTTACTGCTCATTAGCAGTCCGCTGTATGCTTTTAGCCAGATGGGGCATCAGCTGGTATGTGAAATAGCTTACCAACAGGTAAGCGACACTACCCGCCAGCAACTGGATATGATGATCAGCAAAAGCCCCTATTCCCATTTCACTAAAGGCTGTAGCTGGGCAGATGAAGTTCGTAACCAGCCTCAGTTTAGCTTCGCGTCAGCACTGCATTACGTTAATTTCCCGCGCTCACATACGCAGGTAACCCAGGCTGACTGCCCACAACAAGGTTGTATTTTGTCAGCCATCAGCCATATGCAGCTAAAGCTGAAGCAAAACCGTGATGACTGGCAGGCACTTTTGTTTCTGGTGCATTTTATTGGTGATTTGCATCAGCCGCTGCATGTAAGTTATGCCGATGATTTAGGTGGCAACCGCACCGCTGTGTATTTTTATGGTTTGCCAAATAACCTGCATGGGGTGTGGGACTTTGCGCTGTTAAAACAATTAGGCTACGAAACAAATAACGCTAAAGCCGATGCACTTAAAAGAGCGTTAAATCGCAGCGAAATACAACAGTGGCAGCAAGGCGATGTGCTCAGCTGGGCGAATGAATCTGCTGCTTTGACACAGCAGATTTATCAACAATATAAGCCAGGCATGTTGCTGGATGACGCTTATGTCAGCCAGTACAGCAGCACCGTCGAGCAAAGGCTGAAACAAGCAGGTGTGCGCCTGGCAATGGTATTAGATCAATTATTTTCCGCCAACTGAGTACGCAGCCACTTATACACCTGTTGCTGCTGCTCAGCGTTAAACTCATGCCCAAGTTCAGGATACACTGTGGTGCTGAGCTTATCTGCCGCACCATAAGCCTGCCACACCTGTTGCATCTTACGATAAGAAGCCTCTACGCCAGCCAGTGGCATTAGCGTGTCTTTACCGCCATTGATAAATAACATTGCTTTAGGCGCTGCCAGGCTGGCGATATCCGGAATATCCATTTTGTCTGCAATACCCGGATGTAACATATAAAACGCTGACTGGCCTCGTAAAATATTATTCCCCGGCTGCATTAAATGCTGATAGTCATTCATCCACGACACCGCTACGGCAGCCTTGATATCATCCGTCAGCGCCGCCAGCTGCCAGGCTTTATAAGCCCCCATCGAGAACCCCAGTACCGCCAGACGCGAGTTATCTGTGTCAGGTAGCTGCTTTGCAAACTGTACCAGACGTAAATCTTCATATGCTGCCATACCGGCAAGTGAGCGACCAAGCAAAAACATATTGCTGGCAAGGGCCTGTTGTGCAGAAAACTCTATCGGGCCACGCTCACTCCAGCCAAAGGTGTCGGCGGCGATAACCAGATAGCCCTGCTTTGCCAGAGCATCACCGACAAAATGACCACTGAAATACTTATCGGCCCATTGCTGAGCAGAGGGTAAACGGCTATCGCCGGCAAAAGGTTTAATCCATTTTTCTTTACCGATATCAAACCGGGCACCGTGATCATGCAGCAACAACACTGCAGGAGCAGGCTTAGTAGTATCAGGCTTTAACACCAGTATCGAAACACGGCTTTGCGCTGTCAGCTGAATTGACCAAAGCTGTGCAGTGTAACCATCACGCGCTTCTGTTTTCAGCAATTGCGGGGAAAATTCAACCGGCTCGTCCGGCCACAGCAACGCCTGACGCAATGTTTGCCTTGCATTACTGCGCCAGGTAGCGATATCGGTAAAGTTACCGCTTTGCCAGCTAAGCGGGTAAGTTTCCAGTTTAAGCTGCTGATAAAAATCAGGCAGTTGCTGATCAATCAGCGAATCGGCTTTAGCCGGCAAGGCTAACAAGAATAATAACAAGTACCAACGCATCAACGGATCCACCCCTTACTGATCTGACGAAAGGTATCAGTGCCACAGCACTGCAGCCATTCAAACGCCAGCATTTCCTTACTGATAATCTGTGCCCCGGCCTGCTGCATCCGGCTAAGGGCCAGTTGCTTGTTTTGCTCTGTACGCGACCCTACGGCCTCAATAACGACAAACACCTGATAGCCTAAATCCAATAAATCGAATACCGATTGCAGCACGCACACATGGGTTTCTGTGCCCAGCACCACGACTTGCTTACGCTCGGCGCAGGCTAAACTGCTGGCAATATGTGGCTCTTTAAGCGCACTAAAATGCATTTTTTGCAGCATTTGTGCCGGCTGAACCAGTTCAGCTAACGCAGGTACCGTCGTGCCAAGCCCTTGTGGGTATTGTTCAGTTGCCCATACCGGCACGTCCAGCTGTATTGCCACCTGCAACACCCAGGCGGCTGCCTGTTCCACTTCTTTATGCTCAAAAATTGCCGGTGATAGCTTCTGCTGCATATCAATCAGCAACACCAGTGAGTGTTCAGCCTTTAGCAACATAAAGGGTCCTGTTAATGAAAATCGCGGGAAGAGGTACTAAGTTCAGCCAAAAGTGCTGATAAGTCAACCAGCTTACCGGCGATAACATGGGTAACCTCGCCTTCGCGCTCTAAAATACCGTCTACCTGTAAAATGCGGGCGGTTAAAAAACTCTTTTGCTGGGCCTGCGCGGTGGCAAGCCACACCAGTACATTAGTAGTGCCGGTTTCATCCTCCAGTGACATAAAAGTTACCCCGGCTGCGGTACCGGGCCTTTGCCGCAATGTGACCAGCCCACTGACCCTTACCGGGCTTTTATGCCGCACCTTGCCAAGCTCTGCCGCCGGCACACTGCGTACCAGCTTACCGGCCTGGCGCAGCAGTGCTACCGGGTGTTGCAACAGGCTAAGTCCGGTGGCTGCATAATCTTCCAGTACATTCTGCACCGGCCCTGGGGGTAATAAATAGGCAGAAGTACTTTCAGCCACCTCTGATCCGGCGCTAAACAACGGCAAACTGTACTGGGTATCCTGCAGTTGCCAGCGGCTGTTATAGCGATCGCCACTGATACTGCTAAGAGCATTGGCACTGGCCAGCGCCTGTAAGTCAGAGCGGCTAAGCCCTAACTGGCGCAGTTGCTGAATATGCCGATAGCCAGCCGCTGGGCGTAGCTTAACCAGCTGCAAAGCACCGGCTTCACTTAAGCCTTTTACCTGCCTGAGCCCAAGCCGGATAGCCTTACCTTGCTGCTGTAGCGTAAAATCCCAGTCTGAGGCATTTATACATACCGGTAATACCGTCACGCCGTGGCGACGGATATCCTGCAGCAGCTGCGACGGGCTGTAAAACCCCATCGGGTAGCTATTAAGCAGTGCGGCACAAAATGCAGCCGGATAATAATACTTCAGCCAGGCTGACACATAAGCCAGCACCGCAAAACTGGCTGAATGCGACTCGGGAAAACCATACTCACCAAAACCGCAAATTTGCTGATAAATGCGCTCGGCATACTCTTTGGCGTAACCACGGCTTTGCATGCCATCGATCAGCTTGTGCTTAAACTGCAACAGCTCACCGGTCTTTTTCCAGCTCGCCATCGCCCGGCGTAACTGGTCAGCTTCGCCACCACTGAACCCGGCGGCGACCATCGCCAGCTGAATCACCTGCTCCTGAAAAATCGGTACCCCCAGTGTGCGGCTAAGTACACCCTTGACCTCTTCTGACGGATACTCAACCGCTTCCTCGCCATGTCTTCGTTTAAGGTACGGGTGCACCATGTCGCCCTGAATAGGCCCCGGCCGCACTATTGCGATCTGGATCACTAAATCATAGTAATTCCTCGGCCGTAACCTTGGCAGCATGCTCATTTGGGCCCGCGACTCAATCTGAAACAAACCAACGGTATCAGCATGCTGAATCATCTGATACACCGCCGGGTCATCACCCAAAACACTGATGCCGGCGATACTCAAGTCATGCTGAAAATGCTGCTTTACCAGCGCAAAACATTTACGGATAGCGGTCAACATGCCCAGTGCCAGCACATCTACTTTGAGCAGCTTCATCGTTTCCAGATCGTCTTTATCCCACTGGATCACGGTTCTGTCGGCCATAGCGGCATTTTCTACCGGCACTAGCTCATACAAAGGCCCCTGCGAAATCACGAAGCCGCCAACATGCTGCGACAAATGCCGCGGAAAGCCGCGCAACTGTTCAACCAGCTGTACCAATTGCTGTGTGGTCTCGCTGTCTGTATCAAGCCCCAGTGTGGTCAGCTGCTGCTGCCAACTCAGCGCTGGGTCACGCCGCTGAATATTTTTTACCAGAAAATCCAGCTGGCTAACCGGTAAGCCCAGGGCTTTACCAACGTCACGTAGCGCACTTTTAAAGCGGTAGCTGATGACTGTTGCGGCCAGTGCTGCCCGCTCACGGCCATACTTGCTGTAAAGATACTGAATAACCTCTTCGCGCCTTTCATGTTCAAAATCGACATCAATATCTGGCGGTTCATCACGCTCTTTTGACAAGAAACGCTCAAACAGCACCTGGATTTTTGCCGGGTCAACCGCGGTTATCTGCAAGCAATAACACACAACCGAGTTGGCCGCCGAGCCCCGGCCCTGATATAAAATGTGCTGCTTGCGGGCAAACTGCACCAGATCATAAATAGTTAAAAAGAAATACTCGTACTTAAGCTCAGTAATAAGTGCCATTTCTTTATCGATAATGGCCTGTATCCGTTCAGGCACCCCATCAGGGAATCTGAGCTTTGCCCCGCTACTGACCAGCTTTGCCAGATAACTGCTGGCGGTTTCGCCTTCAGGCACCAGTTCACTGGGGTACTGGTATTTCAGCTCATCGAGGGAAAAACTGCAGCGGTTGGCAATCAGGCAGCTTTGCTCCAGCCAGTCTGCAGCAAACAATTTTTGCAGCTTACTAATGCTTCGCAAGGCCCGTTCGGTATTACTGAGTAAATGCCGCCCCAGCTCAGCGATAGGCTTGCCGGCTTTAATCGCGCTTAGGCAGTGCTGCAATGCCAGCCGCTCTGGCGTATGCATCAGCACAGCACCGCAGCACATCTGTGGCAGCTGACATTGCTGCGCCAGTTGCTGGCAGTAAGCATGAAAGGCGGCTTCGTTGTGGTTAAGCTCACGCCGCATTGCCAGCCATAAACGCCCTGTATGATATTTCTGCAGCCAGTTGGCCCAGTGTGCATCGCTATCGGCATCGCCATCCGGCAACCACAGCAGTAAACAATGCCGGATTGACATTAAATCCCACTCGGTCAGCTGATAGTTGCCTTTGCTGCTGCGCCGGCGGGCATTAGTGATGACCCGGCACAATTCACTGTAGGCTTGTTTATCCGGGCACAGCAGTACCAGTTGCAGTTTATCCAGCCGCAAATAACTGCCAATAATCAGTTTAATCGCCAGTTGCTGCTCATTGATATGGCGATAAGCCCTCACCACACCGGCAACAGAACACTCGTCTGTCAGCGCCAGCGCGCTATAACCCAGTTCAGCTGCCTGCTGTACCAGCTCTTGCGGGCTGGACGCGCCTTGCAAAAAACTAAAGTGGCTCTGACAAAACAACTCCGCGTAGTTCATATTACCCCGTCAGGAAAACATGCCCTGCACAAACCAGCGCTGCTCTGCTGTGCGGTATAACCATAGCCATTGCCCCTGGCGGTTACGGCCAATAAAGTAATCCCGCTGTAGCTGTGGTTGCCAGCGATTGATGCAAAACCGCTCCGGGCCGCTGTTCAGTTCAACCTGTTCGGTCAATGCGATGGCAGACTGAAATAAAAACGCTGGCCTGACAGCCAGAGCGGGCACCTCATTGTTCACAGTGCTAAAAGGCAGGGGCCGGCCACTGGCCTGCTCGGGTAAATGCTGATTTTGCAACGACAAACCACTGACAGCAGCACGGCCCAGCCGGGCCTGCAGCACAGAGGTAAGCTGCAAGGCAGACATAGCGCCCTGTACCGGTTGAAACAAGGTATTACTATCCGGGCGCTGCGGTGCAAAGCGCGGTACGTCAAGCTTTATGCCGGACGCGGGCTCAGTCAGGCGCACAGTTTCCAGCTTAAGTTGGCACAACCGCAGCCACTGCGCAGCCCGGTATTCCCCCTGCACCGAGCTGATGATTACCGTCAACGCTTTCTGAGTACGAAAGCGTATTTCCAGCAGCAACTGATGGCATAGAGCATCAGCGCGCTTAAGCTGCTGCTCAAGCTGCTGCAGCAGTAACTTAAGCGGTGTAGTAAGCACAGCGGTGTCAATGATGTCATAAAGCAGCTCAAGTGTGCTGCTAAAGCCCTGCTGCGGCTGAATATAGTCTAAGGCATGATAAAACTCGCCGCGCAGCCGGCCAAGATAACTGAGCAAACCATGCTCAAAGCGCCGGGCAAGCTCTGCTTGTGACAACGCCATCACCTGCCCCAATTGCTGTAATCCCAAGCGCTGCAGTTGCTGTTGTATGTCAGGGCTTAAATCTGTAAATCTGAGCGGGCTGCGCTGTAATTGTGCCAGCAGAGCTTCGCCATCGCTGCTGATAAGATTCAGCTGTTGCCGGGCCAGACATTTAGCCGCCAAAGGTGTGTTGCCGGTTGCATAAAAGTAACGGTAAGGCATTGCAGACAACGCCGTCTGTATCCTTTGCCAGTAACTGTCCAGCCCTTGATACAGCCGGAGGATTTGGCATAACCTCAGGTACAGGCCATCAGGCGGATCCAGCGCAATATCAGGGCTTAGTTGATACAGTTGCTGTGCTACAGCGTCTAACAACTCCAGTTGCCGGGTATGCTGATACGGAATAAGCTGCAGATTATGGCACAGCGCCGCTGCGCTACCCAGAGTCATACCAAACTTAATACCCCGCTCGGCACAGAGGCTGTCAAGCTGGATGATACGGTGCTGTTCATCCACCACCGCCAGTGGCAAAGCCGAAGTTGCCGCTATGCTGACGTTATCCAGTTGTAACGCTGGAAACTGCAGGTACAAATATAGCGCCATCTCAGCCAGCCTTGCGCTGTGCCTGCTTTAGCCCGTCATAGCGATAACTGAGCGCCGGCCAGCGGCTTTGCATATCAACCAGAAAAGGGCCGGCAGGCCAGCCGCCTTTGCGTTTATTCACATTCAGTAATACGCCATATGGATGCGCAGCCAGTGTCAGGCTTAAATTCACCGGCAAGCTTAATGCTGCCTGGGGCCGGCGTAATAAGATCAGACTGGCATTGCCTTGCTCAGCTGCCAGTTGCAAGCGCCGGGCCTGTGCCAGCCGCAACAATACCTGCCACAGCAACACAGCGGCCACACAGCCGCTTTGTAAGCATTGCTCTGCCGCCCATAGCGCTTCCTTGTTGTTTTTAACACTAATAACCAACAACTGGGCCAGATTAATCCCCGCGCCCGCCAGCATATCGGCGCAGGGATCAGCCGGGGGAGAAATCATCACCAGCAAACGCCCATCCTGGTGTTGCTGCTGTAAATAGGGTAGCAACAACCGCAGTTCACCTATGCCCTGCTCGGTCTGAATTTCAATCAGGCCGTTTGCCGGTAAGCCACCCGCCAATTGCTTATCTAATTCCGCATAACCGGATGCTACCGCCTGATACGCGGCCTGCTGGCTGTTGCCATGCCACAGCAACTGGCGCCGGGTTAATTGCTCAAGTAATGCAGACATACCCACCTCAAATACTGTACATTGATACAGTATATAGCAACAATTTCCGGATGCAAGGCAAAGCCTGTCCGGCCAGTTAAGCTGCAGTTAAGCTGCAACTGTTACAACTTAGCTATGCACACAAAAAGGTAAACGATATGAACAAGATATTAGTAACCTGTAGCCTTGTTTTACTTATCAGTCAGCCGCTGATGGCCGCACCGGATAAAGACAAACCTTTACCGCCGGGGTTAGCAAAAAAAGTGGCACAGGGTAAGCCGCTGCCTCCGGGTTGGCAGAAAAAACTGGCACCCGGCCAGTTTTTACCGGATGACTACTATCGTCGTGGCGTTGTGTTGGGCAGACCCAATTCCGACGGTATTATCAGTATTCAGATAGAAGGCACTGTAGTGGAGCTGTTTGAACACAGCCGGGAAATTGTGCGTATTCTTGAAGGCAGGCGCTAAGCCTGTTTCGCCAACAGAGTCAGTACTTCATAGTGGCTACTGTGAGCAAACATATCAAATAGCTGTACTTTTATTAACCGGTATTGGGAAAGCCTGGCTAAATCCTGCGCCAGGCTGTCAGCGTTGCAGCTGGAATACAACAACCACTCAGGTGCCAGCCGCTGTATATCCTGGCACAATCCAAGCCCCAAACCGCGTCTTGGCGGGTTTACCACCAGTAAATCCGGCGGTGTTGCTGCCGCCTGCGCAAAAGCGGCAGAATCCAGAGCCTGAAATTTCACATCAGTAAACCCCAGTTCTGCTGCTGATCTGGTCGCACTGGCAATGGCAGCTGGTGCAATCTCAATACCCGTCAGCTGCTGTGCAGGATTTGCCACATGCAAACCAAAGCCACCGACGCCACAAAATAAATCCCAAATTGCGGCAAAGCGGCCATGCTGCAGCTGTAGTTTTGCTGCCCAGTCTGCCGCGGTTTGGTAAAGGCTGGCCGCCATCACCGGCTGGGTTTGAAAAAAGCTTTGTGGCTGTAAATACAATGGCACGGCGTTTAATTGCTCAGCCAGAACACTGTGCTCTGTCAGTACAAATTCTTCCTCCCCTTCCAGTATTGCTGCAGGTTTGGGTTGCAGATTAACGGAGCACACTTCCAGCTCTGGTAGCTGCTGTAATAACCAGGGTAAATGCTTTTGTATTGACGCCAGGCAATTTTTAGAACGCAGTACAAAACGCAGCATAAAGCGGCCACTGTGCAGGCTTTGGCTTAGCAAAATAAACTTCAGCTCACCACGGCGGCTTTCGATGTGATACGGCGTTAAACCAGCACGACTGATAAAGGCTTTACACAGGTTAAAAACCCGCTGAAAAGCTGCCGGATACAGCGGACAGTCAGATAAATCAACGGTTTCGCCCTGACTGTTGATAATTCCCAGCACGGGTTTTGCTAATGAACCAAGCGCAACCATTTTGGCTTTATGGCGAAAGCCCTGCTCACTGCTTGCCACTGCCGGTAACACCTCAAGCGGGGCAAAAGGTGCAAGTAGAGCCGTCAGTTGCTGCTGTTTTAACAGCAACTGCTCAGGGTAAGGTCTATCCAACCAGTGACAGGAAACACAGCGCTTAGCATCAAAATGGGTGCAGTACATAGATTACTCTGTTTATAAACAGAGGCCATTATACTGCATCCGGCTATTTACTAAATGTGCTGCGTTATTACTTTTTCAGATGCTGCTGTAAAAATGCCAGCAGCTGGCGATAGTATAGCTCGCGGTTCTGCGGTGAATAAAAACCATGTGTTTCATCATCAAACTCCAACCACTGGTACGGTTTACCCGCTTCATCCATCGCTTTTTTTAACCGCAGTGCATGCTCAATCGGCGCCCTGTCATCAAGCTTACCGTGAGCAATCAGCACAGCAGCTTTGAGCTTGCCCACCTGGTTCACCGGCGAATATAAATCAAGCTGCGCGTTATCAGTGCCAAGCACATGATCAAGAAAAGCAATACCAAAAGACTTCAGCGGCACATCGCCTTCAGACTTCATAATATTCAAATCATATACCCCGGCTACGCCAACAGCACAGCGGAATAAGTCTGGCGCCAGCGTGGCCGATTGCAGCGCTGAGTAGCCGCCAAAGCTTGTGCCGATAATGCAAATATTGTCAGCGTCAGCCATACCAGATGAAATGGCCCACTCTGTGCCAGCGATAATATCGCGTTGTATTGCATCTCCCCATTGTTGGTAACCAGCCTGTAAAAAAACCTCACCATAACCAGGAGAGCCACGGTAGTTTATCTGTAAAACAGAATAACCCGCATTAGCTAATAACTGGACTTCCGGATCAAATCCCCAGGTGTCCCGGATAATATGAGGGCCGCCATGCACGTTGACCACCAGCGGTTTTTTGCTGCCTGACGTTTTAGCTGGCGTAAAGTAACCGTGAATCATCTGCTTATCAAAAGACGGGAAAGAGACAGGCTGGGTCGATGCCAGCTTTACATCAGCTAAATCCGGCATCTGCTCGAACAAACGGGTAATGGCTTTTTTATTAGCATCATATAAATAGTAAGCACCCGGATTGATATCTGAGTAACTGAGTACTACCCAAAAAGCACTGTCAGCTGTTTTACTGGTGATATGCAACGCGTCACCGGCGAACGTTTGTAACAATTGCTTGAACAGCTTGGCTTCAGCATATTGGTCAGAAAAAAGCGCATAACCGGGCCGGCCATCATCAAGTTTAAACGCAAAAACTTCATTGCCATCTTTGGTTACTTCAACGCTACTAATATCTACTTTACTGTCGGTGAATACCGGACGGTAAGAAAAGTCTGCCAGCTTCAGTTCAAATAGGCCGGTTTTATCCTGCTGATAATTATCAAGCACCAGTACACCATCACCGGTATCATTCACCGCAACCGGATGAAAGCGGTTGCCAAACTTTTCTTTGGGTACCTCAGACCAGTCTTTTGTCTTAGTGTTATAGCGATAAACTGCCCTTTGGCTTTTATTGTCTACACTAAAAGCTAAAACTAAATCACCGTTGGCATCGGTCAGAAAGTTACTGTGTGGTGCAGGCGCGTGCGCGACTTTGCGGGTTTTTCCGCTATACACATCGAGTGACAACAGCTCGGGCACAATATTGCCATCACTGCCCCAGCGTGTGCTGGAGATCAGAATCTTCCTTTTATCATCACGCAGCACATCCACAATCTCAGCCCAACCTTGTGTTGCTTCGCGTGCTTTAATATTGCTGCCGGTCTGGCGTTCTGCCGCTGAATAACCATAAATCATGTCACCTTTTCTGCCATTCCAGTTAACCGCAAATAACTCACCGTAATATTTTGGTTCCTTACTCCAACGGTTCGACTTAACCATCTTAATGACCAGGCGCTCATTATTTACCCAAAGGTACTGCCCCACTTCGTAATCATCGTCAAAGCGGATAACGTTTACCATCTTGTGCCCGGCACGGTCGACTATACCCAGCGCTTTTTTCTTTTCAACATTAATAACCACCGCCAGAAACTTACCGTCGGGTGAGATTTTTACATCACTAAAAGCTGCTGCTTTACTGAATTCAACCACCATGTCCTTTTCTGCAGCCAGACAACTGCCGGTGATTGTCAGACAAAATACGACCAACAACCGAATAAATTGCACATACATCCTTATTTCCACCTTCCATCAACCTTAAACAACAAGAGATTACATTTACAGAAATACAATAACAACAAAGACATAATACAAATTAACAATTATCTGTTTATCTATGCTTATTTTTTTACTGCCACAACATAAAACTGTCATCCGGCACTGCCACTCTTTCACTGCTAGACTGATATGACCGGACTACATCAGGGAGTAAAATGACGTCATCAGCTGAAAAGTGGTATCAACAGGTTCGCCAGCAAACACTGGCACTGACAGAAGACCTGTCAGCTGAGGATATGGTGGTGCAGTCGATGCCGGATGCCAGCCCGGCGAAGTGGCACCTGGCGCATACCAGCTGGTTTTTTGAACACTTTATTCTGCAGCCCTATTTCCAGAATTATCAATGCTTTAACCATCATTACCAATATCTGTTTAATTCCTATTACGACACAGTAGGCAGCCGTCATGCCAGGCCACAACGCGGCTTACTAAGCCGCCCGCCACTGTCAGATATCATGCAGTATCGACAACATGTAGATAGTCATATCAGCATATTACTGCGCCAGCAGCATCCTGCGATAACCGACTTACTCACGATAGGCTTGCACCATGAAATGCAACATCAGGAGTTACTGCTAACCGATATTCTGCACCTGCTATCTCATAATCCGCTGGCTCCGGCGCTATTAGCTGCTCAAAGTCAGCCAAGCCTCAATGCTGCCGCTGCTGTCAGCATGATCTGTTTTGATGGCGGTATGGCTGAGATCGGTGCCGAAGCAGGGAGTTTTAGCTATGACTGTGAAAACCCCAGACACAGCGTGTATCTGGCACCTTTTAAGCTGGCACACCGGCCGGTGACTAACGCAGAGTGGCAGGATTTTATCAGTGATGGTGGTTATCAAAACCCTTTGCTTTGGCTTTCTGACGGCTGGCATTACTGCCAGAGTGCCAACTGGCAAGCCCCCTTGTACTGGCGCAACCTTGATCAGCAATGGCACAGCTTTGGTTTCAGTGGTAATCAGCCGTTGCTGCCGTCTGCACCGGTTTGCCATATCAGCTACTACGAAGCAGATGCCTATGCCCGCTGGGCCGGCAAGCGGCTGCCGCGCGAACAGGAGTGGGAATATGCCACCAACTTAACTCAACCCCCTCTGCAGCAGGCTAACTTTCTCGAACAGCATATCTGGCAACCTACGGCCTGCAGCTCTCAGCCGAACATGGAGAAACTGTTTGGCGATGTGTGGGAGTGGTGTCAAAGCCCTTATAGCGCTTACCCCGGTTTTAAACCGGCACAAGGTGCTTTGGCTGAGTACAACGGCAAATTTATGGCCAATCAATTTGTATTACGTGGTGGTTCATGCGTCTCAGCACGGCAACAGCTGCGTAGCAGCTACCGTAATTTCTTTCACCCTCAACAGCGCTGGCAGTTTAGCGGCATCCGATTAGCGGAGGATCAATAATGCAAAATGCCTTACCTTTAACCGCCACTGAGCACAGCCTGCCAGTATTTGACTATCTGGTAGACCGGGACTTTGCCAGCGATGTTCTGGCGGGTTTATCGCAGCAGCAGAAACAGCTGCAGCCAAAATACTTTTACGATCAGCAAGGTTCACGTTATTTCGACCAGATCTGCGCGTTAAAAGAATATTACCCGTATCAGACCGAGCTGGCTTTACTGCCCAAAGTTGCGCAGGATCTGGCACAACGTTTTACCGGTGATAGCCTGATCGTCGAGTTTGGTGCCGGCTCGCTTGTCAAAGTTAAGCCACTGCTACAGGCTCTGCCGGGTATCCGTCAGTTTGTGCCAATCGATATCAGCGGAGAGCATCTGGCACTGGCATGTCAGCAATTACAACGCGATTTTCCGGCGGTGGCTGTCTCCCCTGTGGTTGGCGATTTTTGCACCACACTCACGCTACCGGTCATGCCGTTGCAACACTGTATAGGCTTTTTCCCGGGTTCAACTATTGGTAACTTCACCCCGGCACAGGCCCGGCAATTTTTATGCAACGCCCGCCAGACACTGGGGCCAGACGGCTGGTTACTGATTGGTGTGGATACAAAAAAATCGCCGGTATATCTGCACCAGGCCTATAACGATGCTGCCGGGATTACCGCCAGGTTTAACCGCAATATTCTGACCCGCATTAACCGGGAGCTGGACGCCGCTTTTCGGCCCGAAACCTTTGAACATTACGCCTTTTATAACGCCGGACAAAGCCGGGTAGAAATGCATCTTGTCAGCACTGAAGAACAGGTTGTTGATGTATTTGGCACTGCGGTGGCCTTCAGTGTCGGTGAGAGCATTCATACTGAAAACTCATACAAATACAGCCCGGATGAATTTATGCAACTGGCGGCGACTGCCGGCTGGCACACCGAGCAACACTGGCTGGCAGATAAGAAATTGTTTGCGACCTACCTGCTGCGAAGCAGTTAAGCCGATTTAACCGGGCCTCAGAGGCTGTCCCGAAGCTGCAGCGATATACTGGCAACCCCACCCAGATCGTCAACGACACGAAGCTGGAAAGTGCCAGCTTCGCCTAGCCAGAACAGGGTTTCGCCCGGCGTCACAGCACCAAGATAGCGGTTATCAATAAACCAGTGCGCCTTGGTCACAGCGCCATCAAAACTGGCCTGTAATGCTATTTGCCGCTGTTGTGCCGTTTGACCAAGCTGATAAATCAAAGACGGTTGCGGCGAACGGATTTGTGGCGGTTGAACGGACAGCATCGGTACACCGCTGCACGCTTGCTGATATCGCGGCGCAGTACTTAATACAATACCCGCCTGCGAGAAGGCAGAGGCAATATCCGACGGCCAAAACTCATACACCTTAAGCTCAGTTTGCGGCGGCTGATGCTGGCAGGCTCGCAGGCCGGTTGCTTTATATACCGGTACAGCGCGATGGACATCAGACATACGGATAGGCGACACACCAGGAATAAACCAGCCTTCACGCGTATGCGGACAGTATTTATTCGGCAAGTCGCCACTGCGGCTGCACAAAGCGACTTTTTTTAAATTAAGATCGGCTGCCGGCGTAAATAACGCCGTCTCAGTGTCTGCTTGTTGCGGCAATAACGCGAGCAGTTCAAACAATAATGGCCCGGCGGCGCTGCGACCGATTAAATTCGGATTACTGCTGCCATCGAAATTACCCAGCCATACTGCCAGTACATAATCGCCGCGCAAAGCAATAGCCCAGGCATCCCGAAACGCATAGGAAGTACCGGTTTTCCACGCCACTGGTGCAGTGTCGGTAAGCTGTTGCAGCAACACCGATTGTGGTTTTGGGTGCTGGCGCAGCATATCCAGCGTTAAAAAAGCCGCTTCCGGTGTCAGCGCCGGTTTAGCGGGTTGTGGTTCGCTATCGGCAAGCCACTGCAGCGCCTGCCAGTTACCACCATTGCCCAGCATGGCGTACAGCTGTACCAATTGCTGCATACTCAGCTCCATGCCACCAAGTACCAGTGCCAGGCCGTAATACTCGGCACTGTGTGGTAAGGGTACGCCCGCTGAAGCAAGCCACTGATAGAAATCCGGCGCCGTTAAACCCGCCTGCAGTTGCACTGCCGGTAAATTACGGCTGTTGATTAACGCTTCGGTTGCACTGACCGGACCGGCAAACTGACGGTCAAAGTTTTCCGGATTAAAGCTGCCAAAACGCCTGGGCAAGTCGTTAACTAAACTTAGCGGATGAATAAGCCCCTGTTGCAGTGCCAGTGCGTACACAAAAGGTTTCAGTGCAGAGCCCGGCGAGCGCGGCGCTGTCACACCATCAACCTGGCCGGCAATAGCAACGTCATTGAAATCCGCCGAACCAAGCCAGCCGATAATTTGCATCGTGCTACGTTTAATCAGCAATGCACTGGCATTATTGAACCCTTTGTCGCTATTACGGCGTAAATAGCGGCTAAGCTGGTGCTGCATCGCCTGCTGAGTATCTGCCTGCAGACTGGTGTAAAACCGGCCCTGTAGCTCGCCCTGTGCCTGAAGCTGATTAATAAAATGCGCTGCAGCAAAAGGCAGGTCTGTGCGGTGTAAAAACGTCAGCGGCAGTGCCAGCCGTGCTGCGCTGACTTGCTGCTGAGGATAATGCTGTAACCACAATGACAGCAAACGCTGACGGGCCAGCTCAAGCTGCTGCTCGCCTTTTTTTGTCAGTGGGCTTCGCAGATTCGGATTTTGCGGAATGACACTTAATGCCAGCGCCTGCTGCACAGTCAGATCTTTGGCTTCTTTTCCGAAGTAAATCAGGCTGGCAGCCGCTACACCTTCAATATTGCCGCCATAAGGTGCGTAATTAAAATAAGCTTCTAAAATCTCTTCTTTGCTGTAGTGCCACTCCAGATACAGCGCCAGTAACAACTGCTGCAACTTACCCGCGAAGTGGCTGGTATCAAGTGCAAAGCGCAGCCGGGCCAGCTGCATACTTAACGTAGATGCACCCTGGCGTCTGCCGCCTTTTAGCACACTTTGCCAAAACGCCCGGCCTATAGCTGGCAAATCAACGCCTGGATGCTGGTAAAAGCGGCGGTCTTCATACAACAGTGTGGCCTGTTGCATAGAGGGTGCGATGTCTGACAGCGGCACCTTTAAGCGATAACGCTGATCAGCAGCCAGCCGCAGGCTAAGCAAGGAGCCATCGGCAGCAAAATAGGCACCGGACTGCTGATATTGCGGATATAACGCCGGTGCTGGCAGCAAAGACAGCAGCAAAAATGCAACCGTCAGCATCAGTAACAGCGCCAGAGCGGCATACTTCAGCATTTTCTTTAGCGCTTTAGCGTTGAACATCATATTTCTGCCGCTACGTTTTAACACTGCTTGCTTTATCCATTACGGCGAAGCGGGCTCAACCACAAAGCGCCCGGCCGCAGTACTGGTAAATACAGTACGATCATACATAGACTCTGCTGACGCGGTTGGCAGCATAAAATCACCGGCAGCCGTTACTTTTACCTTGTACTGTAGTTCCGTCAGCTGTGGGCCAAAGCCAGCATAGTAAACAATACGGTCTTCACGGATATCCACATAATCAGCCCGCCAACGTCCCTGCTGGCGTGGCACTGAGCTGCGTACCACCGAAAAGCCTGCCGGTAACAAATCAACTACTGCGATATTGTTATGCCAGCTGTCGGTTAAACTGCGAAGACGCAGCCGTACTGTCAGCTCATCGCCCTGTCTGGCCTGAGTTACCACCTTGCCTTCTGCATTGAGATAATCACGCACTATTTCCAGCTGGTTCGCTACCGCTTGAGTAGCAGGTTGTTTGGCAAAACCCGCTTCGCTTAACGCATAAAACAGTTGCTCATTGCTTTCAATTAAGATTTTCTCAGCAGCTGCGGTAAAGTGAGCAACAGGCGTTGCACTGCTATTATCGGCCGGTGCCAGCTCTGAGCGGTTGCCCTGCCCGTCCAGTTGATAAAACGTCACCTGTCCTTCGCTGCTACCGTTTTGCAGCTGGCCGTAGGCTGACAACGCCAGTACAGAGTAAGCTGCGGCTATAGTGTTGTACTGGCCGCTGAATACCGGCTGCAACAACTGTAAGATCTGTTCACCATCCAATGCTTTAGCGCGCTGTGGAAAATGCTGCGATAACAGATAAACATATTGTGCATCCAAGCTCAGTTGCGACTGAAACGACGGGTTGGCAAATGCAGGTAGCGGTGCGCTGCTGCGCGCCAGATAGCCTGATTGCAGCACCGACACCTTACCCAGCCGGTAACCGGATAACAGCCCCTGAGCCAGTTCAGGCTTTTGCAGCAACTGATAGCTGGCGGCCATATAAATAGCAGCCAGATCATTTTGCCACGCTTGTTTATGTTGTTTTTCTAACCGCTCATGCAGCTCGGTCAGATAATTGGTAGTCACTTCACCGCTACGGGTCAGCAGGTAAATAGCATTGGCCCTTAGCCGCGCCTGATAAAGGTTAGCACCACTTAATCTCGCCACCCCGCGCAAATACTCCAGCCCCTGCTGATACAGATAATCCGGCACGGCTAAGCCCTGCTCACGTGCGGCCAGTAAAAAGTGCATCACATAAATGCTCGGGAAATCAGCGCTACTGTAACCGCCGGGCCAAAAACTGAAGCCGCCGTCACTTTGCTGCCGCTGCGCCAGTTTCTGAATTAACACGGCAAATTTGTCGTTAAGTGCAGGCCACTGCGCCTGATAGCTTTTTTGCTGCACCAGGCCAATCCACGGGAATACCTGAGACACAACCTGCTCGGTACAGCCATGCGGATATTGCTCCAGATAGCGGGTAAAGCTCTCTGCCAATACCAGCGGGTTGGCAGATGCACTGACAGATAGCTCAGCAAATTGCGGATATAGCGGATAACGGGTATTGAGCCGCACAGGGCCTTTGTCGGCAAAACCGGCCTGTAACGTACTCTCATAACTGCTGGCCGGGCGGATGCTCAGGCTTACACTGCGGTTGGCGACTTCCTGCAGGTTGCCCTGCTGATAACTTGCCGTAAAACTCATGCTGGCCTCGCCCGGTACTTCACCCGCTTTTACTCTGAAGCGGGCAATCTGCTCACTGTTTTCACTGATAGACAATTGCTGCTGTAACGGGCTGACAGCGGTTATGGTATCCGGCAGCGCAAGTGATACCTTGATGCTGGCATTGTTACCTGAGCCCTTTAAACCATTGGCCACTGCCACGCTGACATCAAATTCATCACCCGGCGCTGCACTTTGCAGCACATCCGGTGTGAGCACAAAGGGCCCGCGCACACGCAAGTCTTTACTGGTCGCGCCCAAGGCATCATCGCCAACTGCGATAGCCATCACTTTCACGTTACCGCTGAAGCTGGCAGGCAGAGTTACCTCGGTTGTGGCAAGCTCGGCGGAAGCGCTGAGTTTACCCAGCCAGAATACGCCAGGTTGATCAGCACGGCGGGCAAAGGGGTTAAGGTTTTTATTCAGCATCATGGCTGCTGCCAGCGCACGACGTTCAGTATCGCCACCGACACCGGCTAACTGGCGCTGCAGCGCACTGAACTCTGGCAGCAGTAAATCAAGCATTTGCATACTACGTACCTGCAGCGCACGTTTTTGTAAGTAATGTGACAATGGGTCCGGTAAGTCATAAGCTGCTACCTGTAAAATGCCCTCGTCAACGCCGTACAATAATAAGTCTGCCGCGTGATTTGTTTTATACCCTAGTGTAAAGGCTTTACCCGGCCGTACTTCTTGCGGCACGACCAGGCTTATATCCAATTGACGTTTACTGCGGTCGATATTAAACGGCACCACCGCATAGCTAAGCGGGCTGACAAACAAAGCGTCTGAGTCACTGCCGCGCACAAAGCTGACATTGATATAAGCATTGCCTTCAATACCTTCTGGCAGCTTAATGCGCTGAATACTGCTGGTTGTACTGGCGGTGAACCAGCTAAAAGCATGTACCTTATTGCTTTCGATACTGATTAAACCGCTACCGGTGTATGGCGCGGTAATATTCAGCTCTATCCAGTCTCCGGCTTTATAATCGGCCTTATCCAGCTTTACGCTTAACGCGGCGTCTTTTTCCAGCATGGCGCTGATGTTACCGGCACCGGCGACGCTAAAGGCCACTTTACCCAGTAACTGATCGGCCTGGCTAAGCTGCAGTTCAAAATCACCGGCGTCTGTGGTTGGCACTGTATACCGGCTTCCGGTGGCATCAATAGCAAAAGGTGCTTCGTTTAATACCACTTCCTGCACGATACTCTGATACTGATAAGTGCCATCCTTTTGTTTTACCAGGCTTGACACCGGCCGTTTTTCTACCAGTTTCAGTGTCAGCTGCGAAAGCCCGATTTGCTGCAAGCTGTTGTCAATGGCAATAAATTCCAGCTCACGGCTTTGTTGCTTTTTCAGATAATTCAGGCTGCCGTCCGCTTTTACCCCGACTAAAGCACTAAGCGGCGACAACAAGGCACTGCTGACGCTTTTCACGCTGCGACCGCCGCCGCTGTCAAAACCTTCAGTGTGCAACAATAAACGGTAAGTACCGCCACTGTATTGCTCAAGCGGCAATGCAAAACTGGCTTTGCCATCTGCATCGGTCTGCTGCTCAGGCAGCGTCTGTTTTACAGCGGCAGTTTTTATCTGCTCATCCTGCGGCGCTAAAAAACGATACTGCGGGTACTCGTCAAAACCGAAGCTTACCGGCATCAGTTCAAAACGGGCCGTTACCCGCCGCTGCTGCGCCGGTGTGCCGAACAGATTGTCCAACTGCACCCATGCCTGAAGGTTCACCGGTGACAACCAGCCTGGTGCCGTGCCGCCACTCGTCTGGTTAAAACGGCTGCTTATTTTCAGCGTATCAGGCTGAAACTCTTCAACTGAAAAGCTGACCGATCCCAAATAACGTGCAGTATTACCCTTGTTATCCAATAAACTAATGCTGGCATTGTAATCGCCGGTATCGCTGCTTGGCTGCGTATCTAACGTAAAGGTATGCAGACCGCGGCCAGTTAAACTGAAGTTTTGCTGATAAAAAGTGGTGCCCCGCGGGCCCTGCACCTGAATTTTCAGCGGCAGCTTCTGTGGCGCTGCGGCTAAATCATTCTGGCGGATAATAGCCGCCAGTTGCACCTGCTCTCCCGGGCGATAGATACCACGGTCACTGAACATATAAGCACTGAGTGCGCTGCTGCTTTGTTCATCCTGATAGCGACCACTGGTGTTAAATTTAGAGTAATCGAGTTGACGGCTGTACCTATCATACGGAATGAAACTGCTGTCTGTTTTACCATCACGGCTATGGCTAACCAGATACACGGTTGGCTGACGCTCACGCTGCATACCACGTGTTTTCGCAAGCTCTACAGTGCCTTGGTTGTTTGTTGTGCCCTCAAGCACAGCGACACCGTTTTTACCCAGTAGCTGTACTTTCGCACCTGCCACCGGTTTACCAGTTGCCAGTGACATTACAAATACCTGCTGGCTGCTGTCGCTGTTATGTTTAACTAACAACCCCAAATCACTGACCAATACAACGCGCTTATCCAGCTGTTCGCCTTCATCCTTTGGCCGCGCCGGATTAAACTCAGATAACTGAATAAAAAACATGCCCATACCGGCTTTTTCCAGATAGGGCTTTAAATCCAGCGCCAGATAATTCGCCTGTTTGGCGTGGCTGTTGGCCAGCGTGAAGGTTTTCTCGTATACGCTACTGATGTTGCTTTCATCAAAGTTATAGTTCTGAAAATATGGCTGGCTGATATCGCCACCGGTTTGGCTGATAAAATGATTCAGCTGATCGGGTAACAGCTTAAACAATCTGGCTCTGACACCCTTTACTCCGCGGCTTAACAGCTGCAGCTTTTGCTCACCGCTTAGTGTCAACAGCGCGCCTTCACCGCTTAACCTGGCTTCTTTCGGATATTGCGGCGCTTGCACGACAGCACGATATTCGCGGCCAAGCACAAAATCACCAGCCGATTTCAAGCCCTCAGGCACACTGACAAACAGGCTGTGGCCCGGCGGTAAATCCAGTTTAATACTAAAGCTGTTATCTGCCGGTTCAGGAGTCGGCATCAGCTCAAATTGCAGCAGGTTACTACGTTGTAATGTATCGCTGGTTACTTCGCCAACTGACCAGTAATAAGAATTACGCCACGAGTGTTTTGGCAGTGCATAGAGTTTCAGCTTATTTTGCAGCTCAGTGCGGCTGATGCGGTCAGTAAGGCTTAGCAGCAACATCTGCTCAGGCTCTAGCTCGGGCGAGCGGACAATATCGGCACGCAGCTCATCTACCTTTAAAAAGCTGCGTTTATCCGGCACCAGCAGTTGTTCGGTTAACGTATTATCCGTCAGCCCGTTGCCATGCTGTGCTTTTACACCTTTTTTCAGCTCAAGCGTCAAATACTGCTCATGCTCGGGTAAGGTTAACGCCTCTGACTGCGCATACAGTTCGCGGCCGGTTTTATCGGCGGTAAGCGTAAATTCAAGCTGAGCAGGTTTAGTGTCGTGGTCACTGCCATCTTCACGCATCACTATAGACAACTTTTGCTTAGCCTGCGCTAAATCAACCGGATGGCTGAAGTTAATTGTGGCCACCACTTGCCGGGTGCCGGGTTCAGCCGGGTGCTGATAAAACCGCAAGCGGTTTACTTCTGCCGTCAACGGCTGACTGATGAACTGATACTGCTGCTGTGCCAGCAGAATATCGCGGGCAAAAATGTCTTTACTGAACGTCACTTCATAGTGCTGGCCAGCCGGCCACGCTTGCTCTGGCATAAATACCAGACTGTTTTCATCCTGCCACAGCCATTTACCTTCGACCTGTGGTTTAAGGCTTACCCCCTCTGTTAACACTTCACCGATAAGATCCAGCCGGGCAGCTGAAAGCTGGGGCGCCGGCATTATTTGTTGGTTATGCCGGCTAAAATCATAACTAAAGCGCAGCGTTACCGGCGTGGGCTGCTCAATATTATCCTGATAGTAACCCAGCTCTGGCCCTTCAATATTGGCTAGCACTTTTAATGGCTTTGGTAATTGCTGGTAGTAATACACGCCCCCTGCTACACCCGCCAGTATTAAAAGCAGCAACAGTGTTATCCCGCTGAATTTTGCCGGTTCCGACCTGGCATAATTGCGTAATTGGCGCAGCCAGTGCGGCGCAGTCCAGTTTACCGAGCCGAACACGGCGTTTAGCAGTTTGCTAAAAGATGATGCAGAGGCAGACATAACCAGTCCTTGTTAACGGGGGTTCCGCCGGCGAGTATAACCGGCGAAAATTAATCACTGATGAACTATAGCATTTTGATCTGGCACACTAAATCATCTGCTGTCGCCGCTTAGCGGATGACGAC
Source organism: Rheinheimera aquimaris (assembly GCF_020531985.1). Lineage (GTDB taxonomy): Bacteria > Pseudomonadota > Gammaproteobacteria > Enterobacterales > Alteromonadaceae > Alishewanella > Alishewanella aquimaris. The sequence goes on from NZ_JAJAVQ010000001.1 coordinate 621,280, forward strand.
TACGGCTTTATAAAAGATAAAAAAATGATAAAAATGTTATCTGCATTTATCATTTGACCGCTTCTTCTTTCCAATGTTGACTGGGTGTGCTGTACGCAAAACAACCAAGGTTCACATAATATAAAAGGAAATACCATGAAGAAGATTATTGCTGCAGGCTTATTATTGTTATCCGGTTCGGCTTTTTCTGCACAAATGGAGTGCATGGTTGATACCGCGGCCTATGATGAATGGTCTGTCGGCCAGTGCATGTCGTTTGAGTACACTATGGACTACGCGCCTAATGACGCTATCTGGCGTATCACCAATCTGACTAAACCTGTATCGTCAGTCATCTGGTCAGAAAAAACAACTGGCTGCGATTCAACAGCTACCTATTGTACCAAAGCAATAAAGCCTTATATTTTCCATTTAGGTAAGGCTACTATTTTGTATACAGATGGTACCTATGAAGTTGTTCAGGCAACAGCACAGTTTGAAACCGGTTTCTAACTAAATACTGGCAGCCCCCGGTTACAAGCGGGTGCTGTCATCCCTCCCTGCAGTTAAAGGTATGCAGCGGTAGATACCGCACAGCACCTTCAATATTCAAAGACTGATAAAGCGCAAACTCGCTGACAACGATGCTTAGCGGCAGCACCTGCTGCGGAAACCCCTCCGGTACCGATACGTGACGCAGCAGTGTGACATGAGGCCGGTAACCATCGTGGATCTCGTTAAACCCCATCGCTTTACAGATATCCGCTACCTGCCGCTGTAACACCAGCAGTTCGCGCGCTACTACAGACGGCGCCAGATACAGTATTTTCGGTTTGCTAAAGCTGGCCACTGTATCTAATGTCAGCGCAAACGATGGCATTGCTATGCTTTTGGCAGCCGTAAGTAAAGGTTGCTTTTGCTCTGCAGTGACCTGGCCTAAAAAAAACAGTGTTAAGTGCAGGTTATCAACAGATACTGGCTTAGCTTGAGGAAATTGCTTACTCAGAATCTGTTGATATGACAACAATAACTGCTGTTGTGCAGTGGTAAATTTAAGGCTGAAAAACAGCCGCTGCATCAGCCGTTAGACCGCTTAGGCTGCCTGGCAGCAGGTTTTACGGTACCGCTTTTGTTTGGCTTTGCATTGAAAGGCTTTTTGTCGCTTTGGCCACGATTGGCAATGGCTTTCGCTGCCGGGTTTAAGCCGGTGTGACGGCTCAGTGCGGGCTTGCCACCTTTAAGTGGTTTTTTAAACTGTTCGTCTTTACCTTCTTCCGGCACTAAACAACCTTTACTGCGGCCAATTAAGTGTTTTAAGCCCATTTTAATCAGCGCTTCGCGGATCATCGGCCAGCCTTTAGGGTCATGATAGCGCAGTATGGCTTTATGTAAGCGGCGCTGGCGCTCGCCTTTAGGCACTGCTACCACTTCGTCATTAGCTTTGTTGATGTTCTTTAGCGAGTTCATTTCGGTATGGTAAATAGTCGTCGCGTTGGCCATTGGGCTGGGGTAAAAGTTTTGTACCTGATCCAGTTTAAAATCACGCTCTTTTAACCACAGCGCCAGGTTAACCATATCCAGATCCGTGGTGCCTGGGTGCGCAGCGATAAAGTACGGAATTAAATACTGCTGTTTGCCGGCTTCTTTACTAAAGCGGTCGAACATTTCTTTAAACTTGTCATAAGCCCCCATGCCCGGCTTCATCATTTTCGACAGTGGGCCGCTTTCGGTATGCTCCGGCGCGATTTTTAAATAGCCGCCAACGTGATGCTGCACCAGTTCGCGCACATAGTTCGGATCTTCCACCGCTAAGTCGTAACGCACGCCTGAGGCCACCAGCACCTTTTTAATGCCGGGTAGATTACGCGCTTCGCGGTACAACTCTACCGTCGGGCTTTGATCAGTATCCATATGCTCACAAATGGTCGGATACACGCAGCTTGGCCGACGACAGGTTTGCTCGGCTTTCGGATTTTTACAGTTTAAGCGGTACATATTGGCCGTCGGGCCGCCAAGATCGGATATCACGCCGGTAAAACCCGGCACTTTGTCGCGAATATCCTTAATCTCCTGCATGATCGACTCTTTCGACCGGCTTTGAATAATGCGGCCTTCATGCTCGGTAATAGAACAGAACGAGCAGCCACCAAAGCAGCCACGCATAATATTAACCGACGTTTTAATCATCTCGTAGGCCGGAATTTTCTCCTTGCCATAGACCGGATGCGGCACGCGCTGATACGGCAGGCCAAACACTAAATCCATCTCTTCGGTGCTAAGCGGAAAGGCCGGCGGGTTAACCCAGATATGCCTGTCGCCATGGCGCTGCATTATCGCGCGCGCACAGCCGGGGTTGGTTTCCTGGTGCAAAATGCGCGAGGCATGCGCATACAGCGGTTTATTCACGCTCACCTGCTCAAAGGCTGGCAGCTTAACGTAGGTTTGTTCCCACGGCTTTTGCCGTGGCGCCTGCACCATAATCGGTTTGGCTTCAACCTCTGTTGGCTTGGTTAAATCGATACCGGCTTTGGCAAATTCAGAATAGCTACTACAACCGACATCATCGGCGCCATAGGGGTTTGGAATAGGGTCGATTTTACCGATTTTATCAATGGCGGTAGAGTCTACCCCGCGCCAGCCTGGCAGCGGCTCTTTGCGAATAACTGCTGTGCCGCGCACGTCTTGTATTTCGCTTACCGGCACGCCAGAGGCAATACGGTGCGCCACTTCCACCAAAGGCCGCTCGGCATTGCCGTAAATAAGAATATCGGCTTTGGCATCGAAAATCACCGAGCGGCGCACTTTTTCTGACCAGTAATCATAGTGTGCGATACGGCGTAAACTGGCTTCAATACCGCCGATAATCACCGGTACGTCTTTAAAGGCTTCTTTACAGCGCTGGGTGTACACCGTAACAGCGCGGTCCGGCCGTTTACCGCCAATATCACCGGCAGTATAGGCATCGTCATGGCGCAGCTTTTTATCAGCGGTGTAACGGTTAATCATCGAGTCCATGTTGCCGGCGGAGACGCCAAAAAACAGGTTCGGCTTACCCAGGCGCATAAAGTCGTCTTTGCTGTGCCAATCCGGCTGACAAATAAGGCCAACGCGGTAGCCCTGGGCTTCTAACATGCGCCCTACTACTGCCATACCAAAGCTGGGGTGGTCAACATAAGCATCGCCGACGACCAGAATAACATCGCAGCTGTCCCAGCCCAGTTTGTCCATCTCTGCGCGTGACATAGGTAAAAACGGCGCCGTGCCATAGCACTCGGCCCAGTATTTCGGGTAAGAGAATAAATCGCGCTCAGGCGCCATCCGTGCTACAGGGGCAGACTTGCGGGAAACGGTAGTAGCAACAGTGGACATAAATTAAGCACCTGAGTGTAACAAGGGCGCGTATTATACAAGGAGTATTGGGGAAAGGCGAATGGTGGGTTGGCAGTATCATTCCGCGTCAAAATGGTAAATATGATCTGCATAGCGTTTACCGCCAATGCTATGTGCATCGGGCACTTTTTCGACCAGTTGAAAGCCTATTTTTTGCAGTACCCGCTCTTATGCCACATTACCTTCGGTAACCGCTGCTTTGAAAGACACAATGCCCTGCGTACTTACAGCCCAATTGATTAGCGCTTGTAATGACTCTGTGCCATAGCCCTGACCATAAAAATCTGGCAGCAGTAAATAGCCCACCTCAGCCCTGCCCTGCGATAAACACATACCAGTAACACCTATAGCTTCGCCAGTATCATGCTGCCGTATCACCAGACATTGCCAGTGCTCAGCCTCTTTATGCCAGGGCACTAAACGTTGCTGAAACTTTTGCTGCAAAACGGCATCATCAACAGGGTCAAAACACTGCGCTATTACTTCGGGTGTGTTGTGTAATGTGTAAAACAATGGCCAGTCGTCTACAGTGAGTGGCGTCATTTCAAGTCGTTCAGAGCGAATGTTCATTGAGCAAATTCTTGCCTGATTAGGTTACATACAAATATTGCTGTCACAGTTATCTATAAACCTAAACTGGTCAAGGATTTGTTTTGCTGCAAAGCCGCAGGCTTAACGCCAAATTGCAACCAAGGGGCTTTGGCAACCATACCTCGGAGTGGTAGCCAGTTTTTCAGTTAAGCGTTGTATCAATTCCCTGCTGCAGGGTGGCTTGGGATAGCTCGCCAAAATGCACACTACTAAGTGAGCCGTCGGCACGGAAAAACAACGTTGCCGGTAAGCCCAGCGCGCCGTAGTAGCGGGCAACGTCACCCTGTTTGTCCAGTAATACCTGTTGAAAATTCAGCTGATGGTTACGCAGATATTTCGCTACCGTCGTGCGGCTTTCCTGCAGATTTAGCATTATTACGCTGATATCAGCCGCTTGCTGCTGGGTGTTAAGCAGCAACGGCATTTCCCGGCGGCATGGCGGGCACCAGCTTGCCCAGATATTGAGTACTACAGGCTTGCCCTGCGCCATGTCGGCTAGCACGGCCTGATCACCCGACAAAGTTTCTAGCTGAATATCGGCCAGCACCTGCTGTTGCTGTTGGCTATAAAGCCAGGCCGAGCCGGCTGCATAACAAATCAGGGTACAGGCAGCACCACTTACCAGGGCAGTTTTTAGTTCAGGTAAGCGTTTTACCTGAGTAAACAATAACACCATCGCAGCCATTATGGTTGTGCTGATATCAATCCCACGATCCCGAATATCCAACATCTGCCACATGGTCTGATAGCTGTCAGCAAAGCGCAGTATGAATACCAGCCTGCCAAACAGTAGCGCAACCACCAATATTATTAACAGTACATCGCTGGCGCTTTGCTGTTGCCCGCGACTGACAAAACGCGCAACGCCCAGCCCCAACACCACAGCAACAAACAACAGTAGCATTGGTACGGGTAAAGATAACGGACCGATAGAAATACTTAGCATGAACATTCCGAATAAGCAGACAGCAGCTTGGCTCTATACTGTAATGTTGTCACCAAATAGCAAGGTAATTCAGCATATTGCAACAAAATAGCAGATAGTACCGGTTATCTTGCATTTAACCATGTAGAATGCGCGGTTTACAGCACACAGACAGTGTGCAGCTAAACGTATATTTGTAGGACTGTTGATGAAAAAGACAATAGCGTTAACCCACCCCAAGCATAAAACCGAGCGCTGGGTTGAACTTGTTAAGCATGATATTAAGAAGTATCTGGGCCGTGAGCGACGTAAAGCGCTGCCACCAGGCATGGACTATTGGAGCTTTGATTGCCGCTTTGGCGCGACGGAAGAAACAGCAGAGAAAGTATTCACCTCTGAAATTAATAAGCGCATTGATGCCGCAGCGGCAGCACAACAAGAAGCTGTGTATGTCGAAATTCTGGCCCGTGCCTGTAAGCACAAGCCACGCCCGGACGCTATGCAGGATGACGGTGAAGAGTAATTCTGCCATAGCTTTTACTGGTAGCACGGCTACAAAGGACACTTTATGCAATTTTCATCATTAGATTTAGCTGCCGACCTGCAGCGCGCACTGGACGCCTGTGGCTACAGTAGCATGACACCGGTACAACAGCAGGCGATAGCGCCGGCCCGCCGCGGTAAAGACTTGCAGGTTACTGCGCAAACCGGTACCGGTAAAACCGCGGCCTTTGCTATTCCACTGCTGCAACGCATGCTGGATAAGCCTAAAGCCGCCGTGGCCAGCCGGCCGAGGGCACTAGTGCTAACCCCAACCCGTGAACTGGCTGAGCAAATTGCCGATGCTTTTGCAGACTATGCACAGTTTCTGCCACTTAGCTGCACAGCTTTGTACGGCGGCGTAAAAATGGGCCTGCAGGCGAACAAACTGAAGGCTGGCGTTGACACTGTTATCAGCACCCCAGGCCGGTTGCTGGAGCATATGGCACTGGGTAACGTGATTTTATCCGATGTAGAGTTTGTCGTGCTGGATGAAGCCGACCGCATGCTGGATATGGGTTTTGTCACTGACGTACTGAAAATTGTCGCCATGACAGCAAACTCACGCCAAACCCTGCTGTTTTCCGCTACTACCTCACCGGCGGTGAATGAGCTTTCACATAAAATACTGAAAAATCATCAACATATTCGTGTGGCAAAAGTAAACAGCACTGCAGATACCGTGCAGCATGTGGTGTATCCGGTAGAGGAAAGCCGCAAGATAGAACTGTTTGAGCAGCTGCTGAGCGAGCAAAACTGGTTTCAGGTGCTGGTATTTACCAGTACTAAAGAGCAGGCCGATCAGTTGTTAGCCGGTTTGCAACAGCGCAAAATTGACGCTGCAGTATGTCATGGCGATAAAAGCCAGGGTGCCCGCCGGCGCGCGATTGCCGATTTTAAATCAGCCAAGTTGCAGGTGCTGATCGCTACCGAAGTGGCCGCGCGTGGTTTGGATATTCAGGGGCTGGATCATGTGGTTAACTTTAACTTGCCCTACCTGCCGGAAGACTATGTGCACCGTATAGGCCGTACCGGCCGTGCCGGTGCTAAAGGCAATGCAATATCTTTTGTCAGCCGCGAAGAAGAGCAAACCTTAAAGCGCATTCAAAAGCTGATTGGCAGCGATATCAAACGTGTAGTGAAACCGGGCTTTGAAGTCAGCAACCGCGAGTCACTACTAAAGAGTATTTCGCGCAAAGTATTAACGGGCCGCGCTAATAAAGCCAGCGAAACGCAGATTGAGCTAAAACGCAGTAACAAAGCAGCGCCGAAGGCCAAACCGCGTCGGGCGAAATAGGCGCTTAAAGCTTATCCGGATACGGCGTTGGCAACAGCGCCGTTGTCTTACTTAGCCCTCAGCAGTTGCTTCCAATCGAATAAATATCACCTTCGCACTGCTGCCGGCACTCAGCTGCAAAGTGCCTTTTTCATTGTGCAGCAGCAGGCTGTGCTCCGTGTCTAAAGTAAAACGCTGGCCGTTAACAGCAGCTTCTACGCCGCCTTTTGCTACAAAAATTATTGTTTGCTCACCAAGTGGCAATAGTTGCGCTTCGCTGTTTAACGTTAGCACTTCAAGCAATGCTGTTAACGCACCGCGCCTTGTCATCAGGTTAAAATCGCGCACAGCACCATTTATCAAACTGCAATGAATGGGCGTTTCACCTGCAAACGAGAATGGTGCAAGAGGCGTAGCAAGCAGTTGCGGATTATCACCGACGCCCATAAGGCTAAAGCCTGCACCTGCCAGCAACATAATAACTCTGTCTATATTATCAAAGCGGGAAAAGGGCCCGTCGCTGGCCACCTCCGCTACCGATACCCTCCATAGCAGGCCATGCTCATCATCCTGCTGGCATAGCTGATGGGTAATGCCACCACCATTTTGCCAGCGCTGGGTTTGCCACTGTTGTGGACCGATAATTTGAATACTCAAGTCGTTATCCTTAGCTTGCTTCACTGCCCCATAACGACAAATGAAAAAGTAAATGCTAGTGCGGTTTACGTAAACTAAACGCCTGCGCAATAAGCATCATGTTGGCGACAAACCACAGATCTTTAATCAGAAATATACCAGAGCCGCTTAGCGCGGCAAATGACTGCCACGCCGGTTCAAAGCTGATTAAAAAACTTTGCGTAGTGGCGAATACAGCGAAACAGCCAGCAAAGCCAATATAAAACGCCGGGCGCCAAAAATAGCCTGCGGCCAGAAGCAGTAATGCCAGCCAGTCAAATACACCAATAATGTTTGATACCGTTTTCACCGACCACAGCTGATACATCCAGCTCATCAGCGGTGAACTTTCAACCAGAGGCACTATAGCCTGCGCTTCAAACTGCAGGAACTTCATACCACCAATCCATAACAACACCAACCCAACCGGCAGGTAGTTCAACCAGAAACGCTCTGCTGACCCGGCCTTTTGCCAACGCCATAAGCTAACAGCCAATGTCAGCAATGCAACAAACTTGATCACCCCCTGCCCCGAGCCAATGATGGGAAAGCCGCCCAGCTCTGGTACATATTGATGGACACCAAGCAAAGATGTTATCGCCAGTACTGACGGTATAAACAACATTAGCGCGGCCAGCTTTAGCGCACGCTGGTATCGCCAGGCGGCAATACACGCAGCGCTACTAAGTAATAAATAAACTCCGATGACCTGAGCCAACGCTGGCAACGGCGCTGTATCAGTGTAAAAAAAGCTAATTGCTTTTATAGAACCCGTTTCACCGGCAAGCAAAGCTACCGCCATCAGCGTCAGTGGGACTATCAACAGCAGCAAGACAAAAGGTTTCATATAGCTCTCTTTGTTACACATCAAAAGTGGTCAATAGGAACGCTAAAGCCAACATTTTATTTCAACAGCAACGTACTTCGGTAGGCGTGCTATAGCGCTTGTCCTGTTAACAACGGTAAAATTGCAGCCTTCAGTGTGTCGTAGCGCGCAGCCAACTGGCGATGGCGTGACTGCACAAAGTACAAGGGTTCAGCGACAGGCTGAGGCGCCCGATACATGGCAATATGGGTCTGCTCTGTAAACTTGGGTAAGGTACTGCTGGGTAGCACCGTAAATCCCAAACCCAAGCTCACCGGCAGCAATATTTGCGATAACTGATTAACACGGCCGGAGCGTTTAAATCTGGCCGGATCACATGATGCCAGGGCACTGTCACCGCAATGACTAAAATACAAATTCAGGTAATGCAGTACATCAGGATGATAAATTAGCCCCAGCGAGTTCAGTGTTTCTGCTATATCGGTACTGTCTGCATGTTCTGAGGGCAGCATTAAAGCCAGTGGCTCAATGCCACAACTTTGAAAGCTAAAGTGTTCGTTATCATCCCGCTGCGTACTGATGCCTAAATCAATATCGGATTGCGTAATACCCTGCAAAATACTGCGCTGAGGGGCGACCTCCAGCTCAATCGTTAACCCGGGGTACTGAACCTGCACGGCCAACATCACGGGATAAATACGCTGAGCTAGCGCGCCTGAGCAAGCAACAATGCAGCGCCCTTCGAAAGGTTCATCAAATTTCAGGCTATCGAGCAGTGCATCTTCACTTTGCTGAAGTGACAGCGCATATTGATATACCTTGCGGCCTTGCTCTGTAAGCTCAATACCTTTACCTAAGCGAATTAACAACTCTGCGTTACAAGCTTGTTCCAGTTTTTTTAAGTGTTGGCTAACGCCGGGCTGTGTCATAAAGCGCAGTTGTGCGGTACGGGTGAAGCTGCCAGTTTCTACCAGGCAGATAAAGGTTTGTAGCCACAAAGGATTTAACATCTATAATAATATATTATTAATTTAATAATTAATCATAATTTTTTATTTTCAATCTGTCTAGCTACCATACACCTGTCATTAAAACAGGAGTTTAGCTATGCAAAATAACGTAAAGGTATATCCCCGAACCTTCTCACACATTGGGATATCGGTGCCGGATTTAAAGGCAGCAGTTAAGTTTTACACCGAGGTTCTGGGCTGGTATGTCATTATGCAACCCACAGAAATTATTGAAGATGATTCAGCCATCGGCCAGATGTGTACCGACGTCTTTGGCGCTGGCTGGCAAAAATTCCGTATCGCGCATTTATCCACCGGTGATCGGGTCGGAGTTGAGTTGTTTCAGTTTAATAATCAACAGAACCCGGAAAACAATTTTGAATACTGGAAAACCGGCGTTTTCCACTTCTGTGTGCAGGACCCGGATGTTGAAGGTCTCGCAGAGCGCATAGTTGCAGCAGGCGGTAAAAAACGCATGCCGGCGCCACGATATTACTACCCGGGTGAAAAACCTTACCGCATGATTTATATGGAAGACCCGTTTGGCAATATTCTGGAGATATACAGCCACAGCTATGAACTGCATTACGCGGCAGGGGCCTACAACGCGTAGTACAACCGCAGGGCTTAATTAGAAGGCCTGGGAACGGGCTTTCTACGCATTTACGGCATCAACCTGCTCTGGTGCCATTCGGTACTGTGTGCTCCGGGCTGGCTAAACAAGGTGTCAGTTTATCTTCATAGCCAATATCAAACAGCATGCCCTGCGATAGCTCGCCAGCCATTTTACGCTCCGGTAAATTCACCACAAACAGTGCTTGCTTACCTGCAATTTCTTGCGGGTTGGCGCGCTCTTGTTTAATTCCAGCCAAAATGCTTCGCTGATGATCGCCAAAATCGACAATCAGCTTCATCAGTTTGTCTGATTTCGCTACTTCCAGCACCTCGATTATGGTACCAACACGGATATCTACTTTGGTTAAATCATCAAAACTGATAGCGGGTTTAATTGCTGCTGGTGTCATTTTGGCTCCACTTTATTGCAGGTTATTTTCATCTGGTGCCTTCAGGCTGCCATGCTGAGCGGCTGACGTTAAAAAATCCACTTGCTGGCGGACAAAGCGTTGACGCTTTTCAACATATTCATCTCGGCTAATTTCAGCGAAGTTATTTGCTGCCATATAAAGCTCTGGGGTTAGCTCGGCAATGGCTTCCTGCGCTGGCACACTGCCGTTTTCGGCAGCTCGCTCCAGATAGTGATAAAAACGGTTACGTTCGGACCTGGTTACACCTTCGCAGTAGTCATAACTCTGCTGAATATCAGCAAGCGCCTCGCCATTATCTTTAAACTCAGAGGCTTGTAGCAGCTTGTCTGCTAAAGCGGCGTTATCATCCGGCACGTAATAGCAATGACGCAGGTTCATGCCCAGCACATAGGAGGCTACCAGATCACCACGTTGGGCTTGTTCATTAAGCGCATCAAAAGATTGCAGCAAAGTATCGTCTTGCCGCCACCGTGGCCTTGCTATCTGAACTAAAGCGTTAGGGTGTTCGACCGCGTACCCGCTGGACGTAGTATTAAGCTCATGATGACTACTGGGCACTTTTGTAGTTGTAGCCCGCGCTGTATCAGCCACTTTTTCAGACGCTTTGTGTTCAGTAGTTTCAGCCGGTATATAAGGTTCACTGATACTACATTTTGATATATACCAAACACTTACGAATACAAAACCCAAAAGAAGAAACCTTTTTGTCATTCGCTACTTTTTTTAATCAGAATTTGAAAAATACCCGCTACGCACATTCCCATAATTAAGGCTGGACCAGATACTTAGCTGCAACCTTAAGTGCATGCTGCCTGAGCGCTTTTAACTGTGGGCTTTCGGTTTGCCAGTAGTGCCAGTAAAGTGGTGTATCCAGCGCATAACCGGGTTTAAACAGCGCCAGCTCACCTTTGGCTATAGCATCACCCAGTTGTATTTCCGGTACAAGGCCATAGCCGAGGCCGGCGATCATCGCTTGTTTAAAGCCCTGCGGGCAAGGGCAGTAATGCACAAACTCTGGCTCACACTGTGCCACATCGCGTAAAAACTGATGCTGCAATCTGTCATGTTCATCAAATATCAGGCATGGCACTTTTGCCAGTTCAATTCCCCGGTGCGCGCCATAGCGCTGTACAAAGGCCGGACTTGCCATGGCCAGATAACGCAAAGCGCCCAGCGGGCTTACCAACCCACCATTTACCGGTTCGGCACTGGCAGAAATACACACCATCACTTCGCCCGCTTTCATCCGTTTTAAAATAACCGACTGGTCTTCCACCACCAGTTCAAACCGCAGTGTGCCGTTAATATCAGCGTGTGGCAGTGCCAAAGCTTCTGGCAGCCAGGTCGCGAGTGAGTCGGCATTGGTTGCCAGTCGCACGGTCAGCGGCGCATCATCACTATAATGTGCGTTTAACGCATTGATCCCCAGGGCGACTTCTAACTGCATGACCTGCTGCAAGTGGTTTAGCAAACGCTGCCCTGCAGCAGTGGCTTTGGGCGGTTGGCTGCGCACCAATACCGGTTCACCCAGCAATAATTCCAGCTGCTGAATACGACGACTAACTGCTGATTGGGTAATAAATAATTTTGCCGCCGCTTTTTCAAAACCGGCTTCGCTGATAACGGCATGCAGCGCTTCCAGTTGCTGATAGTTAATCATGATTTTTTCGCATGATGCCAATTTATTATTCATTAGATTAATGCAAACACTGCACTAAAATGCAAGACGTTCATCACAGCAGCGGAGCAACAGTGGAGTCATTCGTCAGTGGGTTACTGCTAGGGCTAAGCCTGATTATCGCCATAGGCGCGCAGAATATCTGGGTGCTCAGCCAAAGCATGGCCGGCGCTAACCGTCTGGCAATAGCGTTGTCCTGCATGCTGTGCGATGCATTGCTTATTATGCTGGGTGTCTATGCCGCTACCGAAGTTGCCCAGCTACTGCCAGATTTAATGCCTTATCTGACGTATGGTGGTGTTGCCATGCTGCTATATCTGGCTTTTGCTGCCGTAAAACGTGCGGTAAATGGTAGCTCGGGGCTGAATACGCAGCAGGTCATCAAACGCAGCTGGCAAGCAACCGCTTTGCAGGCTGTTGCGATAAGCTTGTTAAATCCGCATGTGTATCTGGATACTGTGGTGCTGTTGGGCAGCATAGGCGCGGTACAAAAAACGCCTGTGATGTTTGCTTTAGGGGCCTGCCTTGGCTCAGTTTTGTGGTTTGGCAGTTTAACTGCTTTTGCCCCCGGGCTCAGACGCTTACTCAGCTCGGCCCGCCGCTGGCGCGCTTTTGATGCCACTATAGCAGCGATACTGGCACTGATGGCCTGGCAGTTAATTACGCTGGCCTGAATCCGTTTTATTAGTCGCTTAGAATAATCACCAGCAAAACAAACACTATGCCAGCCCCTAACTGAAACAGGGTTAGCAAAGAAATCAACCCGTTGTGCTGGCTGATTTGAGCGTTGTATACCAGTGTCAACGCCAGTGCCGTAACACCAGCACCGGTTAACACCAGGCTTCTTCGATGCCGGCCCAGCCATAATGTTATTTTTTGCCGCAATGTTAGTTTCAGCATCAGATATCACTCCTGTTCAGCATGTTGCGGGCCTGCATCATATAGGTTTTAACGCTGCCAAGCGGGATCTGCAGTTTATCGGCAATTTCACTTTGTGAATAACCATAAAACTCTGTATAAACAAACACCTGCTGTTGAATTGTTGAAAGTTGTGCAATAAGTGATTCAGCATCAATGTGCGCCGCCGTATTGTCGCGGTGCGACAGTGAGTCAGGTTCTGTAGCCAACCAGCGCTCTTTAAAGCGGGCAAAAAAATTACCCGAGCGTTTAGCTTGCAGCATTTCATTGATGGCAATGCGTAATAACCAGGTGGCAAACTGCGATTGCTGCTGAAACTGGCGAATATTCAGAAACGCTTTAACATAGGTTTCCTGCACCATATCATCAACGTCCTGGCGTTGCCCGGCCGATTTAAATGCCAAAAAAGCGCGCAATTTACTGTCAAAACGACCAAAGAGCTCGTTAAAAGCCGCCGTATCAGCTGACACCTGAACAATGGCAACCAACTGCTCAACCGACGCCTGTTTTAATGACACTGTATCGTCTTAGCGATTCTGCTGCCGGTCAAGCCGGGCCAGCAGTATAAATGCCAGCCCCAATAAGCCGGGCAGAAAAGCAATACCAGTTAGCGCATCATTCAGATCCAGATTGCCACTTCTCTTAAAGTCAGCGAAGTATGAAAATGCCAGGACGCTGGCACTGAGCACCAGCAAAAAAATGCCTTTACGTAAATCACGGTTAGCAGAGAAAAAATGCAATCCTATCTCGCGTATGGTTTCCGGCGGCAGCACGGCCTGGCGTTGCAGTGAACGTTCAATCATCTGCAGAAACAGGCGCTTTTTCTTATACTTATACAGCAGTATTAACGCCATAAGCGCTACCAGGGCGCTGAAGACGATAAGCGGCACCAAAATTTCTGCCCATTCTTGTCCGTTCATGCTTATCTACTTAATTTCGTTGCCACAATTCTGCACCAAGGTACAGCTGGGGCAGCAGTTGTTCAAGTACTGCCGAGGCATTATCACCATTCATAAAAATAACATAGCCATTCTGGCTTTGCGGCGAAAACGCCGCCAAAGTAGACACCCCAGGGTCGCGGCCACTATGCAGCAATAGCGACTGCAGGTTGGAAAAACCACTGAAAATCTCCCAGCCCAGGCCAAAATAATGCTCTGGCCCGATACTGACATGATGCGCTTGCATATCCTGATACACTGCTGGCATTGCCTGCTGCTGTGCCATGACAAACACGATAAATTTGCTGTAATCCTCTATCGTGCTTATCAGGTTAGCGGCAGCGTTTGCCTTGTAGTATTTCTCTGTTTCAAGCGCCTTACTATTGCTGTCGTGGTTGCGCGCATAGCGTGCTTCATCAACCTCTTGTGACCACCAGAAATAGGTGTCGCTCATACCTGCCGGTTCAAACACATACTGCTGTGCAAGAGCTTCAAGCGATTGGACAAACTTATGTTCCAGCGTACGGCGCAAATATTCAAACCCCTCCCCGGAATACTGATGTTGCGTACCAGGCTTAAATTGGAACCGCAAGGTGTCATCGTCTTCCAGATAACGCCAGTTGGCAAAGCCGGTTTGGTGCGTCAGTACAATACGCGGTGTCAGTAATAAATGATTCGGATCAGCTTTGATATCCGGGTCGACCCAATAAGTCGCCAGAGGTTCGTCAAGCTGCAACTTGCCTGCTGCGACCAACCGTAATGTCAGCATGGTTACAACAGGTTTGGTTAACGAGGCAACTTTAAATAACGTATTTTGTGGCGCTACCGTACCCGGTGTCAGCTCGCCGTACACCTGCGCTGATACCAGTTTGCCATGCTCAATAATACCAAGGCCCAGGGCCGGCACTTTATGTTGTTTTAACAGTTCCGTTATCAATGCTGACTGCTTCTGGGCTGCCTGTTGCCGCTTTGTTGTAGCAGGCTGATGGTCATAACTAAGCACGTCACTTAGCTGCCAGGCATCCCCCTGCTTTAACCAGACCGAGGTAAAACGCGCAGTGCCCGTCAGCTGGTCCGGCTTGCCGGGTTCACGCAAGTAAAACTGATGCTCTCCGTGTTGCACAGCGCCATACAGCACTCCATCATTGTATAGCGGAAATGCGGTTAAACTGCCTTCAGTCAGGGCCCGGATTGGTTTATGCGCCGGATCGCCACAAATGTATTTTTTGGTGTTTTGCATAAAAGCGGTTTTGTCCTGAAAACCGCCCTTATCATGATAAAACTTCAGCTGCGGGCTGATAGTGGCATCCAGATAAGCCATATCGCACTCGTTAAATCCGCGCTGAAAAAACTCAGCGTCCTTTATCTTAAGTTCATCTTGCAATGAAAGCTGCCCAGAAGCAGCAGCCCGTTCAGCAGCACACAGACTTGCTGAAACAAGTACGCTGCAACACAGCAGCGAAAAGTATTGTAAAGCAGATAGTTTAAGCATCATCTTGGTTCCAGTGAGTTAATCTGAAACTTAGATGCCTGGCGGTATTCGTTTGGATTTAACACCGGCAATTATTTTTTCAGGTAAATCAGAACCTCTGCATTTTGTATACTTAGCGCCATTATTAACACCGTACTCTCTTTATCGTCAGAATAGTTAACATCAAACGCCGTTCTAGTTTGGCAAAAAAGAAGAATGCACAGCAAAAACAAATACTTATTTAAAATGGAATGTTTAATGCTAAGCAGATGACTGAGCGCAGCAGTGAAGGTGCTTCTCGTTATCAACTCAAAGGGAAGAAAAAAATGAAAAAACTATTGTGTATTTTTGCACTATTCATCACCAGCTTTAGCCAGGCAGATGTCATTGTATTAGACTTCGAGGGCTTAGATGATCTGGAGTCTATTGGAGGGTTTTATAATGGTGGCACCAGTGAAAATGGTAACACAGGCCCTAACTATGGCATTGAATTTTCTGGTAATACCTTAGCTATACAAGATATAGATGCCGGCGGAAGCGGTAACTTTGGTGGCGAACCCAGCCCGGATACCGTTATGTTTTTTCTTAGCGGCGCCGAAGCTATTATGAATGTTGCGGCCGGCTTTGATACTGGCTTTTCTTTTTTTTACAGTGCGGTCAATAATGCCGGTTCTGTCAGTGTGTGGGATGATATAGGCGGTACCGGTAACTTGCTTGCGACATTATTTATTGCCATCACGCCGTCTGATGGCGGTGATCCGAATGGTGATTTCAGCCCTTTCTTTGCAATAGGTGTAGGCTTTGAGGGAATAGCTAAATCTGTTTCATTTGCTGGCGTTGCAGATCAGATAGCTTTTGATGATATTACCTTTGGCTCAGTGACTCCCGGCACAACGCCAGTGCCAGAGCCTGCCAGTATAGCTATTCTGGTGCTAGGTCTTGCCGGTTGTGCCGGATTTAGAAAACGCACCTGATACAAGGTGCCAATATATGTACCTTAGCGCGGATTATTTCGCGCTTTTTTATGCCTGAAAACAGTGAACATCTGGCCACATTAGAGAGGCCACCATGATATCTGCAGAAATAAGCCTTAGCTTATTGCTGCGCTATTGCCATTAAACGGCCTGCCTGCTGCTTTAACGCCTGCTTCAGCTCTGGCGGTTCGATAATGCTGAAATCAAACGGTAACTGACTAAGCCACTGCGCCAGATGCAGGCAGCTGTCGGTGCGGCTATTTAGCAGTAAACCATCAGCATGGGGTATTAGCATAGACGCGGTAAGGCCTATTGCCCGTGCGGCGGTCTGCTTGTCAGTATGAAATACTATCTGCACCTCAAGATTACCCGGCATGTCAAACAAGCTGCGGTTAAAATGCTCGGCAGAGTCAAAACCTGCCGGGCGCTGGAACGGGTGCGGGTGCAGTTCAATATGTTGTAACCGGTCTAGCCTGAACGTACGCAGCTCTAGGCGCAGATGACAGTAGCCGCACAAATACCAGCGACCAAGACGAAACAGTAAACCGTAAGGGTCAACCTGCCGTGCGACAACGGGTTGCTGATAAGCCGCGTACTGGATAATGACTGAACATTGCCGCTCTATTGCCTCTAACAACGGAGCCAAATGCTGGCCTGATGTTTCTGCTTCTGCCGCCGGTATTATCACCTTGATATTGTCAGCAATGGCCCTGGTGCGTGATTTTAGTTTTGCCGGCATTACCCGTTCAAGTTTGGCCTGAATACTGCTGATCGCGGTATCGGTATCAGGCAATTGCAAATTTTTAGCCGCCAGCAAGCCCAATGACAACGCCAGCGTTTCATCATTGGTAAACATCATCGGTGGTAACTTAAAGCCCGCGACCAGCATATAGCCACCATCACGCCCTTGCTCTGTTGTTACCGGGATACCCAGATCTTCCAACGCACGGATATAACGGCGCACTGTGCGCTTATCAACGCCCAGCCGTGCCGCTATTTCGCTGCCACTTAAACGCCCATGCGATTGCAACAGCTCCAGCAAGCTAAGTACACGAATGGTTGGGCCGCTCATACTGATCTCCGGTTAAACACAGGCTGCTACGGCTAAAACAATAAAGTGAACACTATAACTGATAATTAGGACGCATTCTGTCCTATTTAGGTTTTATGCTGTCTCTGCAGCACAAAAAACACTATTGATACTCACCTCTACCTGTAAGGATCAGCTGAATGAAACCATTAACTTTTTATACCAACCCTAACTCGCGCGGCCGCATCATCCGCTGGATGCTGGAAGAGTTGAACCTGCCTTACGATGTTGAACTGATGCATTTTGGCGGCAATATCAAATCGGCTGAATTCCTCGCGCTTAACCCTATGGGTAAAGTTCCGGCTATCAAGCATGGCAACACTGTAGTAACTGAAGGCGCTGCTATTTGTGCCTACCTGGCCGACCAGTTTGCAGATAAAGGCCTGGCGCCGGCGCCTGACAGCCCGGAACGTGGCACTTACTACCGTTGGTTATTTTTTGCTGCCGGCCCGCTGGAAATGGCTACTACCGCCAAGGCATATAACTGGCGCCTCGACAGCGACAACTGTACTTCGGTCGGCTGCGGTCTATACAACGATACCCTTAATACACTGGAAACAGCACTGGCTAACGGGCCCTATTTGTGTGGTGAGCAATTTACCGCCGCTGATGTTTATGTTGGCAGCCATATAAGCTGGGGCATGCTGTTTGGCACTTTAGAGAGGCGACCCGCTTTTACTGATTATGTACAGCGATTACAAGCGCGCAAGGCATACAGCCGTGCTACAGAGCTGGATGATGCGTTGGCCAAAACGATGGAGCACCAATAAGCCGATACGTTGAAGCTCCCGGCAGCAGCAAAGCTGTCGGGACTATATGGGTATGCCTACTTTGGTAATAGCAGGGGCTCTTCGACAGCAATAAAACGGCTGGCTGCATTGCTCAGCGCCTGCGCTGTTAAGCCTGCTACGCCGTATATCTCAACTTCAGTGTGGTACTTAGTAATGAGGGTTTCGGCCAACAACGCAAAATCGCCATCGCCGGACGCCAGCACCAATATATCGCTATGCTGGCCATATTCAATCGCATCAAGTGTTATACCAACATCCCAGTCCCCTTTAGCGGAGCCATCAGCGCGCTGAATAAAAGGCTTTAGTTTTACTTCAAAACCAATGGCACGCAGAATATTCTGAAACTGGCGCTGTTTTTCATCCCCCCGATCTATCGCGTAAGCAATCGCTTTTACCACAGTACGTTCAGCGCTAACCTGACGCCAAAATGCATTGTAATCAAAATTACGCTGATACGCTTCGCGGCAGGTGTAGTAGATATTTTGGACATCGACCAGAATAGTCACGCTGTGCATGGTAAGCCTTAGGTTAACAAGATACCGCTAAGCTAACCGGCAAAGCCCACAGAGGCAACCTTTTATTCCGTATGTATTCCGCTATACGGTTTCCCTTAAGACAAGCGCTAAGGCTATAAATTTTAATCACAAAAAGCGATTAGCACGATAGTCAAAACTGGCTTTCGCACTGTTCTCTGCCGGTCTATAGTCTATGCATTAACAAAAGCGGGTACATGCAATGGGCCCAGTGAAAACCAAGGTTGCAAGGAGTAATATATGGACAATAACAACAGCTCGGCCGGTAAATGCCCGGTTATGCATGGCGGTAACACCAAAGTGGGAGGCCGGGGTACCAGGAATATCGACTGGTGGCCAAATCAGCTGAATATCAAAATACTGCATCAGAATGACAAGAAGTCTAACCCTTTGGGAGATGACTTTAACTATGCAGAAGCGTTTAAAAAGCTGGATTTAGCCGCCGTCAAACAAGATTTAGCTACGTTGATGACCGACTCACAGGACTGGTGGCCGGCAGACTATGGCCACTATGGTCCTTTTATGATCCGCATGGCCTGGCACGCAGCCGGCACCTACCGCACCGCTGATGGCCGTGGTGGCGCCTCTACCGGCAATCAGCGTTTCGCGCCTCTGAACAGCTGGCCAGATAACGGTAATCTGGACAAAGCCCGGCGCTTGTTATGGCCGGTTAAACAAAAATACGGCAGCAGTTTATCCTGGGCCGATCTGTTCGTTCTTGCCGGTAATGTAGCACTGGAAACCATGGGTTTTAAAACCTTCGGTTTTGGTGGTGGCCGGGCCGATATCTGGGAGCCGGAAGAAGACGTATACTGGGGCGCTGAAAAAGAGTGGCTGGCTACCAGCGACCGTGAAAACAGCCGTTACTCCGGTGACAGAGAGTTGGAAAACCCATTAGCCGCGGTACAAATGGGGCTGATTTATGTCAACCCGGAAGGGCCGGACGGTAAGCCTGACCCTATTGCATCAGGGCGCGATATACGCGATACATTTGAGCGTATGGCCATGAATGACTATGAAACCGTGGCGCTAACAGCTGGCGGCCACACTTTTGGCAAAGCACATGGGGCCGGCGATGCCAGCCATGTGGGCGTTGAGCCAGAAGGCGGAGCCTTGCACGATATGGGCTTTGGCTGGTTAAGCAGCTTTAACAGCGGTAAAGGCCGTGACACTATTACCAGCGGTATCGAAGGCGCCTGGACCCCCACACCAACACAATGGGATAACAGCTATTTTGACGTGCTGTTTGGTTATGAGTGGGAGCTGACCAAGAGCCCTGCCGGAGCCCATCAGTGGGCGGCAAAAAACCTGGCAGAAAAAGACCACGCGCCGGATGCAGAAATCGCCGGCAAAAAAGTCGGCATCATGATGACCACGGCTGACATGGCGATGCGTGAAGACCCGGCCTATCGCAAAATATCACAGCACTTTCACCAGAACCCGGACGAGTTTGCAGATGCCTTCGCCCGTGCCTGGTTTAAGTTAACGCACCGTGATATGGGGCCAAAATCCCGTTATCTGGGGCCGGAAGTACCGGCGGAAGATTTAATCTGGCAAGACCCGGTGCCTGCGGTTGATCATGAACTGGTAAATACCGCTGACATTGCCAGTTTGAAACACGCTATACTGGCATCGGGTTTAACGGTGCCTGAATTGGTCTATACCGCCTGGTCGTCAGCATCAACCTTTCGCGGCTCGGATTGTCGTGGTGGAGCTAACGGCGCCAGGATCCGGCTGGCACCGCAAAAAGATTGGCAAGTTAACCAGCCTGAGCAGCTGAAAAAGGTGTTGCACGTGCTTACTGACATTCAGCACAAGTTTAATGGCAGCCAAAGTGGTAACAAGAAAATCTCGCTGGCAGACCTGATTGTGCTTGGCGGCAGTGCAGCGATAGAAAAAGCGGCAGCCGACGCCGGTACCACCATAACAGTGCCGTTTGCTCCGGGCCGCACAGATGCAACCGACGAACAGACTGATGCAGATTCATTCGATGTGCTTGAGCCGATAGCTGATGGTTTTCGCAACTACAGTAAAAATGCCTACAGCTTTTCGGCAGAAGAGTTGCTGCTAGATAAAGCCCAGCTATTGACACTGACCGCACCGGAGATGACAGTGCTGGTGGGCGGTATGCGGGCATTGAATGCGAACTACGATAACTCATCACATGGCGTGTTTACGCATAGGCCAGGTACGCTGAGCAATGACTTTTTCGTTAATCTGGTCGATATGAGTACGCAGTGGCAGCCTACCTCTGCAGCTGCCGAGCTGTTTGAAGGCCGCGATCGCAAAACCGGTAAACTTAAATGGACCGCAACCCGGGTCGACCTGGTGTTTGGTTCTAACTCGCAGCTGCGGGCACTGGCTGAAGTCTATGCCGCTAACGACGCTAAAGAGAAGTTTGTGCGCGACTTTGTCAAAGCCTGGACTAAAGTGATGAATGCTGACCGCTTTGATTTGAAATAATCGGCATACCCGTTAAAAGCCCGCCCGCAGTGCGGGCTTTTATTTTTCTATATCATAGTATTAGCAACAGATAGCGGTTGTATCCATTGAGTTTATTGATTAGCATGAAAAGGCTTTAACAGGGAGTTAAAATTGTGTGCCGGTGTTTTATTCAGGCACAGTAAGGATGTCGTATTTATCTTTACCATGGAAGTGCCATGCTTAGCCGTATCAAGCAGCTGCTGCTATTAACCGAAACCGATCTTAACTCCAGCTCTGTGACGCTGTTGCAACAAAGTGTGTTAAGAATCATCCTCAGCTCAGGGTTATTACTGGTGCTGGGTATAGTGCTGCACAGCTCATGGCAGGCTTATCAAATACATGCCTGGTATATCATTACCATTACATCCGCTTTTTATATCGCACTGTTACTGGCGCTGTACTTTTCCAGCCGTCTGCTGTCCGTCAGTAAAACCCTGCTGCTGGTTATCATCTTTGGCGCTGGCCTTTGCATGTTGTTTTTTATTGATAACTTTGAATTATCAAAGCTCGGGTTATTGTTTGTTTATACGGCGCCGCTGATTGCTTTATTGTTTTTCAATGCCCGCGTAACGCTGGCAGTCATGCTGCTGAATTTTATCCCCTATTTGTTTTTACTCTACAGTAAAGCACCTATCAACCTGTTTAATTTTTCCATTACGTTACCTGCAACCCCGGTTTATCTGCATAGCCTGCTGTTCTTATTTTTTAACCTGTGTATTCCGCTGGCGGTGATGCGGGTATTCAGTACGTTAAAACGCAATGCTCTCACACTGGGGCAACAAAATCAGCTTATCAGCCAAAGTAATCAGCTATATCAGGATATTTTTAATCAGCGCAGTAAAGCCTCTCTGCTGCTTACCGCTGACGGCGATATTGTAAAAGCGAATAATAAAGCCCGCCAGGTACTGCGCAGCATCACTGCCGAGCAGCGCCATATTACCGATCTGCTGCATACTACCGCTTCAACCCAAGCCGCGTTCTGGCAAGGCCATGATATTGAATGCATGCTAATCGCGGATCCGAACATACATGTGCTGTTAAACCATATGTGTACTATTGAACAGCAACATCATCTGGTGCAACTGGACGATATTACACCGCTAAAACAGCTGCACCAAAAACTGGCCAATAACCATCAGAAAGAAGATTTATGGCGCAATTACGATGATTTAACCAACCTGCCCAACCCCAGCTTCTTCCTGCAACTGGTAAAGCAACATTCAGCTGACAGCGGCGGTTTGATGGTCATTATCCGCTTGTGTCATATCAAAGCCTTTAACCAACAACATGGTTATCATACCGGTGACGAACTGCTGGCGGCGTTTGCGTCGCAGCTAAAAGCCGCATTGCCGGAAGACGTTATCGCAGCGAGGCTGCGCGGCGTTAAATTCGCGCTATGGCGGCCTCTATCCGGCGGTAGTACATCGCTGACAACAGAAGCCAGTCGCTTAGTTAGCATGCTGCCGCAACAGCTGGCACTGTCTGTCGGCGCAATTAACCCGGTGTTTGAGGCTGGTATCAGCATCAGTGGCCGCCAACATGCTTCGGCTGAGCAAACGCTGGAGCAGTGTGAGTCGGCGCTGGAGCAGGCCGATGCCTACAACTGTCCGTTGTCATTTTTTCAACCTGATACGCTGCAGCAACGTAACGCCGAATTACAACTGCTGAGCGAATTTAAAACTGCGTTGCAACATAACACCCCCGAGCTTTGGTTACAGCCCAAAGTGAAGCCGGACGGCGTTATTGAGAGCTTTGAAGCACTGCTACGCTGGCAGCAATCAGATGGCAGTTATGCTGCACCAGAAAAAGTGGTGGCACTGGCTGAGCAATATGGTCTGATCGCGCAGTTGTCATCACATGTGCTTAATAAAGCTATAGCGATCATTAAGCGGTTTCATCAGCACAAATTGCATTATGCCATTGCCATCAATCTGACCGGCAGTGATCTGCTAGCCGCACCGTTTTACAACGAGTTGGTACATATCGCCACACACCAGCCAGCATTATTGCAACAACTGACGCTTGAACTGACCGAAAACAGCATAGCCAAACATCAGCAACCCTTGTTTGATAAACTGCATGCATTAAAGCGGCTGGGGTATACACTGGCACTGGATGATTTCGGTACCGGCCAGGCGTCGCTGAGCATGCTGAATAAACTGCCGGTCGATACGGTAAAACTCGATCGCAGCTTTTTGCTGAATGTGCCGGGCGACCCGCGCCAGACACAGCTGGTGCAATCGGTGATGTTAATGACAAAAGCACTGAAATTACGGCTGGTTATTGAAGGCGTAGAAACCGAGGTACAGCAGCGTTTTTTGTCCAGCCTCGGTGCAGAGCAGTTGCAAGGTTACTGGTTCTCTAAACCCAAGCCGGTTGCGTACTGGCTGGTACATTTCAGCCAGCAGAAAAGTGAAGAAAGTGCCGCCGAAAACGCGACTTAACAACTTACCCACTGCAACAATCTAATGCCCGATTAGCGCAAAACTGCCGCCAAGTAACTGACATAAATCGCTGGCTTTTAGTTCTATCTCCAGACCGCGCCGTCCGGCGCTGACATAAATACTGCGAAATTGCTGTGCTGAACTGTCAATAACCGTAGGCAAACGTTTTTTCTGTCCAAGTGGGCTTACGCCCCCCAGCACATAGCCGGTGGAGCGCATCACATCATTGGCATTGGCCATTTCCGCTTTTTTGGCCCCCAACGCTTTGGCCATCAGCTTCATATTCAGCTGCTGATTCACGGGCAATACCGCCACCGCTAACTGTTTGGTATCAAGCTGCACGACCAGGGTTTTAAATACCTGCTCCGGTGCCAATGCCAGTTTTTCAGCAGCTTCCAGGCCATAAGATGCAGCAGCCGCATCATGCTGATACTGATGCACCTGATACTGAATTCCCTGCTGTTTAGCCAAATCAATTGCTGGTGTCATCAGTTACCCTGCTATCCATAAAATATAACTATAAAGCCAGACGAATTCTGCCGTCAAAATAAAATACCGGCGCCTCTCTAAACGGCCCGGCGCCGGCACAGCACCGCAGCGTTACAACACGGCCCCACCCGGTTCACCTTCTGTCGGCGGTGGCGGAGGTGGCAGCATGTCTTCGCGACTAATACCAAGTATTTCCGCGATACTACTGGCTACATACACTGAGGAATAGGTACCGACAGCAATACCAAACAACAGTGCAGTAGCAAAGCCATGAATAAGCGCACCGCCCATGTAAAATAACACTATCAGCACCAACACCGTTGTCAGGGAAGTGATAACGGTACGGTTTAATGTCGAGGTTATGGCGAAATTAATCACGTCAGCCGCTGGCGTATCACGCAGTTTACGAAAGCTTTCGCGGATACGGTCAAATACCACTATGGTATCGTTAATCGAGTAACCAATCAGCGCCAGTATCGCGGCAAGTACTGTCAGGTCAAACTCAATTTGCAGCCAGGAAAACAGCCCCAATGTTAAAATAACATCGTGTATCAGCGCTGCTACCGCCCCCACCGATAACCGCCATTCAAAACGCATCGCCACATACAATAAGATACCAAGCAACGCGACCAGCATCGCCATACCGCCGTCCTGTTTCAGCTCTTCACCAACACTTGGGCCAACAAACTCTGCCCGGCGCAGCGTGATCTGTTGCTCTGCCGCAGTGTTTAACACTGAAACGACGGTTTCGCCCACGGCGGCCTGCGCCATGTCATCGCGCAGCGGAATACGCACCAACACATCGCGGCTGGTGCCAAACAGCTGCACAACGGCATCGCTAAAGCCCGCTTTGCTTAATGTGCGGCGAATATCGGCCAAATCAGCTGCCTGACTAAAACCCAGCTCGATAACAGTACCACCGGTAAAATCCAGCCCCCAGTTAATACCCCTGCTGGCAAAACCAACAACCGACGCTACCATCAGCAGCACTGACAACCCTACCGCCAGCCATTTCAGCCGCATAAAATTAATGGCCGAAGTAAATTGAAAAATCTGCATTTTATTCTCCTTAAACCGGCAGTGACTGCAAACGGCGACCGCCCCAACACAGGTTCACCAACAAACGGGTACCCACTACAGCGGTGAATATCGATGTGATAATGCCGATAGCCAGCGTGACGGCGAAACCTTTTACCGGCCCGGTACCGACAGAAAACAGAATAAGCGCCACCAGCAAGGTGGTGATATTTGAATCGGCTATAGTGGCAAAAGCCCGGTCATACCCCAGATGAATCGCCTGCTGCACAGACCTTCCCTCAGCGAGCTCTTCGCGGATGCGTTCGAAAATAAGCACGTTTGCATCTACAGCCATGCCGACGGTCAGCACTATGCCTGCCATTCCCGGCAGGGTCAGGGTGGCGCCCGGTATCATCGACAGCACGCCGACGATAAGCACCAGATTGGCAACCAGCGCAATGTTCGCTACCAGACCAAAGGCCTTGTAATACACCAGCATAAACAGCAGCACAGCTGCCATGCCCCAGACAATAGCGGTCATGCCAAGCGAAATATTTTCCTGGCCCAGGCTTGGGCCTATAGTGCGCTCCTCTATGATTTGTACCGGTGCAATCAAGGCTCCGGCGCGTAATAACGTTGCCAGGTTTTGCGCTTCAGAGGGTGAGCTCAGGCCTGTAATGACAAAGTCGCGGCCAAGCCGCTGTGAAATAGTGGCATCGTTAATCACTTCCTGCTGTTTAACCAGTACAGGGTTGCCGTCTGCTCCTGTCTCAGTGCCGGGTTTGTATTCAATAAACACCGATGCCATGCGCCGGCCTACCGCGTCTTTCGTGCGCGCCGATAGCATCTCGCCGCCCTGAGTATCGAGCTTAATATTCACCTGCGGCCGGCCGTATTCGTCATAACCGCTGCTGGCGCCGGTAATATGCTCCCCGGTCAGCATAATCGTTTTCTCAAGTAACAAAGCTCTGCCATCGCGGCTGTGATAAAGCCCGGCCTGTGCAGCTGCAACATCGCTTTGCTCATCCACCAGACGAAACTCCAGTGTTGCGGTTGCCCCCAGTATTTCTTTGGCTTTAGCGGTATCCTGCACACCAGGTAGCTGTACCACAATACGATCAGCGCCTTGCCGCTGCACCAAAGGTTCGGCCACACCAAGCTCGTTAACACGGTTACGGATAATAGTAATGTTCTGCGCCAGGGCGTATTCACGAATTTGTTTTAGCTGCTGCTCACTTAAGGCTACCTGCACAGCTAAGCCATCGCTTTGCACGCTTAACAGTAAATTGTGGTCATACTGCTTAAGTGCAGCCTGCACCGCCGACAGATCTTCTGTACTGCGCAAGTTTACGACAACCTGCTGCCGGGCTAAATCCAGCTGCACACTGCGATAACGCAGTTTATTGTCACGCAGCTCACTGCGTAGCGTTTGCGCCAGATCTGTCAGGTTTTTATCGATAGCAGCTTTCATATCTACTGCCATTAAAAAATGCACACCACCACGTAAATCCAGGCCGAGCTTCATCGGCTCAGCGCCGATAGCATGTAGCCAGGCCGGTGTGGCCGGTGCCAAATCCAGCGCCACGACAAACTTGTCACCAAGCACCTGGCCGGCGATTTCTCGCGCCTTTAGCTGTGCATCTGTGCTGGCAAAGCGTATCAGTAATTTATGGTCAGTTAAGGTTTGTGCTTTGACAGTCAGGTTAGCAGCTGCAAACTGCTGATTTAATGCGCTACTGGCCTCAGCGCTGATGGTACCGCCACGGGTCGCACTGATATTCAGTGCCGGATCTTCAGGGTATAAATTGGGTAAGGCATACAGCAGCGCGAGCAGCAGCATGCCAAGCACGGCGACATAGCGCCATGCAGGGTTTTTGTTCAACATGGATAATCGTCCTCACTGCCAGTGCCTGAAGAGCGGCTGGCTTAGCAAAATAACTCAGGCCAGCACAGTGGCTGGCAGCAAATATTCAGCGTGAGAAAACATCGGCGGCGCGCGCGGCTGATGACATACCAGCACGACAGCGCTGTAGCAGAGGCCCGCGGCAGGCAAAACATGATGGCAATATAAACAACGAACTTTAACGGTCAACGTTGTTGGTAATACGGGCGGGTCGTTATCGTCGGTCTGGCTGTTGTCGGCAAGATGCACTGGCAGTGCTGGCAATACTGCCTGTAGCTGAGTGTCAGCCAGAGGCGACAGGCGTAAATCGTGCACGGCAAAAGCTTGCGGTGTACACAATAAACTTAAATAAAACAGTATGGCAAAACGGCTAAGCCAGCGCATAACACCCCAAAACACACCGCAGCCCCGACGGCTGCAGTAAAACTGAGCGTTATAATGCGGCCTGTGGCCAATAAAAACAATATGGAGTGTTGGTTTATCTTGTTGCCACCCGACCATTGAATCTATTTTTTAGATAGGTTAACGCCGAAAATATCAACCTTATCTTAGTTGTGTAGAAAGGTTTTACTCTTTAAGCTGAGCTCTTGCCCGCACTGAAGGATATGACTATGCAAACTGCTCTGGCCCCTGTGTTGTTCTTACCTCATGGCGGTGGCCCGCTGCCGTTACTCGGTGATCCTGGCCATGCCGGGCTGACCCGCTTTATCAGTAACCTTGGAACACAGCTGCAGCAGGAGCTTAGTAAACCTACGGCAATTGTGGTAATAAGCGCCCACTGGGAAGAAACGATACCGGCATTGACAGCGAATAATTCAACACATTTGCTGTATGACTATTCCGGCTTTCCCGCTGAGAGTTATCAGCTGACCTACCCGGCCCCGGGCGCTGCGCAGCTGGCCGCAAACATAGCAGAGAAGCTTACCGAAGCAGGTTTTACGCCACAGCTTGATAAAAACCGTGGCCTTGACCACGGCGTCTTTGTGCCGCTATTAATGTTGCGCCCTGCAGCCGATATTCCGGTTTTACAGATATCCTTACTCAAGGGGCTGGACCCGGCGCAACATATTGCGCTGGGTGAAGCACTGGCCTTTTTACGCCGGCAAAATATCTGGATTATAGGTTCAGGCATGAGCTTTCATAATATGCAGGCATTCTTTCGCCCGGATCTGGTTAGCAAAACGCAGGTTGACGAGTTTAATCAGTATCTGATTCAGAGCTTATCGCCAGAGCGGGATTATCCGGAGCAAGCCGAAAAACTGAAGCGCTGGTTGGATGCGCCTTATGCCCGTTTAATGCATCCGCGGGAAGAGCATTTACTGCCGCTGCATGTTTGTTTTGGCGCTGCCAAAGGCAGCAGCGCCGAGCTGTTATTTCATGATGACGTGCTAAACAAAGCTGTACTGGCATTTGGCTGGTTCTGACTGCTGACAATGCACAAAAGCAGCACCATTAAATGGCGCTGCTAATGCTGCTTTTATGCATTATGCCGTTTATTTAGCCATGATCAGCCGTGGCAGCTTTCACACTGATCCTTTCCATCTCAGGCGGCACAACATCCAGTTCGAAATCTAATTGCACCAGCAGCGCTTTATGCTCCTGTCCGGTTGCATTGTATTGCCACTCTTTCAGTGCCCTAATGGCTTCTTTATCAAAAATATCAGACGGGCTCGACTTTATCACACTGACATTACTGACTTTACCCTCAGCACTGACATCAAACTTCAGCTGTACAAAGCCGGCTATGCCCTCTTTCGCTGCCTTCACCGGGTAGCGCGGCTCTATGCGCATAACTGGGGACAACTGTGTCGTATCTTTCGCACCAGCTAAGGCAGGTTGTTGCAGTAACAACGTTGAGCCTAGTACCAACGCCATGGCAGTCATAACCAGGGTTTTACTCAGTCCTTTTTGTTGCTGTAATTGCATAATGCGTTGTTTCATAGAATTAAAATCTCCGTAGTAATGAGAAAGCGGCCACCATATACTGGCAGGCTGCTGCGTACTGCTTAGTAAAGCATGACCATAAGCAATTCTTTCTGCCTTGCCCGCGTGTTCAGTCACAACTGCGTCACAAGACAATTCCTGCGCCTGACGATATTTGCGATATGCCAGCCAGCAAAGAGGGTTAAACCAGTACAAACACAGTAATAGCAATGCCAGATAGTTCAGGTGTAAATCGCCGCGGCGCCAGTGCGTCAATTCATGCTGTAGGATTAGCCGTTGCTGTGTTGGGTCAAAGCGGGTAAAAAAATCATTTGGTAATAAAATGCGCGGTGCCAGCAAGCCGCTTACGCAGGGGCCGCTGCTGTCTTCAGCCTGGCGGTATGCAGGCCCAATGTTTACTGTGTTTAGCGGCGTAGCGCGGCGATATTGCGCCCTGCAGCTTAAATAACTTAATACCAGATATGCAGCACATAAAGCACTGCCCACAAGCCACACGCTAAATATGGTACTCACATCACTGACGCTGGCAGAAAGTTGCTGTACACCAACCTGATAACGTTTTATTGGCTCTGCGTGAAACGTTACCGGCAGTAACGGAATAAGCAGCGGCGCAGAGAAAAATAGCGGAACAGCAGACCAAAGCGCATAAACCGTGCGGGCGCCTAAACGCTTTAACAGCAATTTCTGTATTGATACCAGCACTAACAGCAATGCTGAAAACGGCACCAAAAGCTGCAACAGAAGCTCAGTCATGCTTTTGCTCCCATTCCGCGATCAACTGTTTTAGCTGCTCTACATCATCAGCATTGAGTTTATTCTGGCTGGCAAATCCCGCCACTAAAGGCGCAACCCTACCAGCAAATAAGCGCTCAACAAAAGACCGGCTTTGCTGCAGCTGATAGTCCTGCTCGGCGATAAGTGGATAATACAGGTAAGCGCGGCCATCTTTATCAAAGCCCAGCGCACCTTTGCCAACCAGACGGTTTAACAACGTTTTGACGGTCTTTTCATGCCAGTCTTTATCATCGGCCAGCGCTGCAACAACATCGTTCGCCGACAACGGCTGACGTTGCCAGAGGATTTGCATCACTTTTAATTCGGCATTGCTGATTTCAATCATAGTTACACCATTGATTACATCTGTAATACATTTAATATTACAAGCGTAATCAATAAGCGCAAGCTATTTTTAAAATTATTTATCCAGCCTTATCTAAGCTTGTTGCCGGGCAACAGTCAGGGTTGTCCTGTAGCATAAACTTCTGCCGGTACTGGCTTGGGCTTAACTCGGTGTAGTTCAGAAACAATTTGCGAAATGAGCTCATATCTTCATAGCCTACCTGCAGCACTATCTGTTCTACCGGCAGATTGGTGGTTTCCAGCAGGCGCTTGGCCTGCTCTACCCTAAGCCGCTGCAGATAATTTAGCGGTGTATCGTTCAGGGCGGCTTTAAAGCGGCGCAGCAATGTGCGCTTGGTTAAATGAAATTGTGCCGCCAGAGCTTCCAGCGCAAAAGGCTCTGCCAGCGATTTGAGCAGGTGTTTTTGCACCTGAGCAATCAGTAAGTCGGTATGCGGCTGCCCGACGGATAAATCCATATAAGGTATTTGCGAGCTGCGGTTAGGATCTGTCAGCATGATTTTGCCAATCTGCCGGGCAAACTGTTCGCCAACCAAACGCTCTGTTAAAGCCAGGCATAAATTCATAAAAGCAGTCGTCGCACCGGCCGTTAGCAGATTGCCATCCTGCACCAGCAGTTTATTCAACTGTAAATGCACATTGGGGTATAGGCTTTGAAATACGTCTTTGAAAAACCAGCTCGATGTCGCGCTTTTATGCTCAAGCAAGCCGCTGCCCGCCAGGATGAAGGTACCGGTGCAATGTGCAGCTATCAGGCTACCCTGCGCCTGAGCCTGCGCTAAACCAGCAAAGTAAACCGAAGATTGCTGAGCCAAAGTGCTCAGCTGCGCCCGGCTATAGGCATAGGCCGCAGGCAGAATAAGCACGTCAGCGCTTTGCCAGTTATGTGGTTGCACATCAAGCGTAACGCCCTGCTTCAATATCAGCGGTTTACCGTCAGGCGATACCAGATAACAGTGAAATAACGGCGCGGCCTGCTCACCTTGCTGATAACGCCACAGCACGTTGCAATACTCAAAAAAATCCAGCAAGCCGAACAGATCACTGCTGATACTGCTGTTTGTCGCCAGGACGGCTATTTGTTTCATGGTTTTTCCTGTTTACGCTGACTACAACAGCTTTGTCACTATCCACCTTATTTTTATCAATAGTGACACTGCTATCAGGGTTTAGCAAGTTTTACACTGCAACCGTAGCATCAACATAACGCAGGAGGCAGTATGAGTAAGTTAAACAAAAAATGGCCGGCAATCGCTGTCTGGCTGAGCAGTTGGCTGGTGATTTTCTGGATAAACTTTGCGGCAGAATTGTCATTAATGATGCATTTATTTGCCGTACCGGTGCTACTGATTTGCACGGCAATAGGTGCCGGGCAAATACTGGAAGGCTCAGATCCCCGCCACAGCGGTGACTGAACAGCAATACACCGTTATACTGGCGCCAAACTGACGGCATAAGATGAACACCATCATGACAAGCTGGCAAATCTGCGGAGCGCTTATCACGCTGGCGCTGCTGTGGTATTACTTTCCGCGTGAGTTTATTCCTAAATTGCTGGCCGAGCCGGGCTATCAGCATCTGGTGCTGGCATCCGCTGTCGCGCTCAGTTTATTCTGGAGTGTGCAGGCAGGTATAAAAGAAGGCCTTAACCTGCATTTTCTGCTGGTTACTACGGTAGTGTTGTGCCACGGCTGGCGTATTGCTATCTGGCTCTGTTTGCTGCCTATGTTGCTGCTGATTGGTTTTGGCAAGCTGGCATGGCAGGACAGTGGTTTATATGCACTGTGCAGTTTTATCTTGCCGGGCCTGTTTAGCTATACGCTGTTTCTGGCCAGTTACCGCTACCTGAGCCGGCATTTATTCATCTATATTTTTGTCGCGGGCTTTATTACTGCGGCGCTTACTATCGTATTGCAAATCAGCCTGACATCGCTCTGGTTTGGTCTGGAGGGTCGCTACAGCTGGCAAATTATTATTGATAACTACTGGCAGCTGGCACTGCTGATCTGGTTTCCCGAGGCGCTGCTTAACGGCAGTGCTATCACCTTGATGGCTATTTACCGCCCGCACTGGTTGCGCACTTTCTATGACAGGGAATACTTATCTCCCGACAGATAAATGCGTAACGGGCAGCACGCATGCTGCCCGTACACTGTGCTTATTTTAAACCGAGCACCTCTTTACCCTGGTTAAACACCACATCAACCGGTATATCGGCAGCCGCCAAACGAGCCAGATCTGCAGAGAGTTGCGGTTTAATCACACCTTTATCCGCTACCAGTGCGGCAACGCCGTCGTAATTACCATCGCCTTGCAGTGTTAGGATCAGCTCAGATAACGACGCCATAGCCGCCTGCATTTTCGGATAATCCACCTGATAGGTGCCATCGTCGTTACGGACAAAAGCGCCCTGTTCGGCAAAATAATTAAAGCGAATCATATTGGCTTTACCATGCGCGCTGGAGGCACCAAAACGCACCGAACGGAAAATACCTGCCATAAAGGTGGTGTAATAATCTTCCAGCTCACCCTCATCCAGCATACCCTGCTGTTTTAGCTGGGTAATCATATACAGGCCTAGAATATCGGCTTTGCCTTCTTCCAACGCTGAAGCATGTTCTTTTAACGCCTGACGTACAGAGCCTTTATCATTAATGGTATTTTTGATGCCCAGCCCATGTGCTACTTCATGGAACATAGTGTTGTTAAAAAATGCATTAAAGGTGACATGCTTGCGCTGCTCAGGTGCGATCAGTAAATCTGCAATAGGCAGCATAATATGGTCAAATTTGGCCTGCATAGCGTTTTTAAGCTGTAAACGGCGGGTGCCTTTTTCCAACTGTACCTGCTCATCATTTGGCAGGTTTATCGCAATGGTTTTAGAGCCGGCATTCGAGTGGCCCGCGTAGTAAATGACATCATAAGCATTTAAGTCGGCGTCTGACCCCGGTGTTTCAGCTTTATACGCGTCGGCTACCGGTAACCCCTTTTGCAGCGCCGGTAAAGTGGCTGCATACTTCGCCAGTTTTTCGCTCCAGCTTAAATCTTTTACCAGTACATAGGCTTCAAACGCGGCACGGTAACCAAACAGCTGATCTTCGTAGGTTTCTATCGGGCCAATCACCAATTCAATCGGGTTATTTTTCATCGCCATCCAGGCAAAATCTGATGGCTGATAGTTGTCTGTCAGTAACGCCTGCGCCCGCAGTTTAAGATATTCGGCAAACTCTTTGTCTTCGGCCAGTACTGAGGCTTCTGTCAGCAGTTTCGCAGCGGCTTCCAGCTCTGTTTTGTATTGCACGGAATAAGGTATGGTATGCAGCTTACCTTCGCTGTCGCGGCGTATTACCGAATACAGCCCGGTTTTGTCGCTAAGCTCTGCTGTTTCAAACTCCTGTTTGGTCATATCAGCAGGATAAAACTGTGCCCCGGCAGGTTTTTCAGCATAGCCGCTAAGAAACGGCTCATCGCCTTTTAATCTGTCCCACGGCCCATAGTTGATATCAGCAAAAGTGCGTACTTTACCTTCTGGCAGTTTCGCCAGAAATGCCGCTTTCTCTTCTCCAAAAGCCTGCTGCCAGAACAGATCGTCCATAATCTTACTGGCATCGATCAGTTTACTCAGCATAGTACGCTGATTATCGTTAAGCACGGATAAATCCGCCGTTAAATCAACACTGCGGTAAATATCCAGCCGCTTTTCAAATGCTGGCAACAAGCTTACCGTTGCCATTGTTTCAGCTGCTTTAGCGTCAGAATTTGCTGATGTTGTAGAAGACGTGTTGTCTGCCGGAGAGCAGGCGCTTAGCACACCGGCAAAAGCCAGTGCCAGATAAAGGGCGTTATAACGCATAGTAGGATCCTGTTTTAGTTGTGCAACATGTTGCTGAACGGATACAGGGTAGAAAAAGCACGCCGGCAGTTCAATAGCACTGTGACGGAAATACCTAAGAAAGCTGCCATAAACAAAAAAGCGAAGCCTGAGCTTCGCTTTTTTATAAAAAACAGTTTAGAACATCCAGGTTTTTTCGTCCTGCACGGGCTGTTGCAGTTCAAGCTGCTTCAGGCCTTTTACGCAGCGGATAATCAACCAGACGATCCAGAACAGATAGACCAGCCAGCCAATCATGACGACCAGTAAAATACCGCCAACGATCATGAACAGCAGCCCCATCCAGAACGTGCGGATCTGAAAGCGATAATGGCTTTGCAGCCACTCCGGGCCATCGTCTTTATTCACATAAGCGACAATAACACCAATAATACCGGTGATACCAAACACCAAACCAACCAAGTACAGAATATACACCAACTTCGCGGTAGAGCTGTTTACTACCGGTGCCGCATTAATGTCATTCATGACGCATTCTCCTTTACTACTATTATTGTTTTATTAAAACTGCTGCCGATTCAATGTTACGCTGACACAACAGTTTCATAAAGCAACATAACTGCAAAGTAAATAACAATCAATGGCTTCGGATACTAGTCTTGCAATTTAGCTCAGTGCAGCAAGCTGGTCAGAGCAGATTATGTAAATTCCTAACACAATAAACAGCGTACAAGCTGACCATCTGGCCCACTTAAGTGAGATTTTTTGCATCAGCCAGCTACCCGCATAAACCACAGGGACATTCGCGGCCAACATGCCCAGTGTCGTGCCAACGATGACCCACCACACAGCCTGTTCAAAACTGGCGGCAAGAATAACGGTAGCGATCTGAGTCTTGTCACCAATCTCAGCCAGAAAAAACAACATGCAGCTGGCAGCAAAAGCACCATAACGCAGCATACCATTGTCTTCACTGTCATCTTTGTCCGGGATCAGTAACCAAAGCGCTACCGCGATAAAACTGCCACCAAGCAACATGTTGTGCCAACCGTGGGGAATAAACTGCGCAACCCAGACACCTAGCCAGGCTGATGCCGCATGATTGAGCAAGGTAGCAACCAAAATGCCAGCAACGATAGCGCCTCTGGCACGAAAACGGGCGGCCAGAAACAACGACAACAACTGGGTTTTGTCGCCAATTTCGGCAACCGCAACAGCAGTAAAAGAAGAGATAAACGCGTCCATAATACAACCTTAGCGGGAATAAACATAAGACATAAACCAGCTCCCGCTATGGACCGGTATTATGTCTTAAGTCTCATCAATTCAGCGGGCGCTGAACGATACGGCCATGTGCAATGCGGCACAAGTATGTTGACCGTAGCGCGGCTGCATCAAACAGCCGCAGATTACTCCCTTAAGGACGGCGGGCAGTCTAGCGTAAAACCTTGCGCAGCTCAAGGACGCCTTAAATAGAATGCTGCAGGATTAAACAGATACAGTACAGCGTCAGCAAACTCGCGCCGCCAGAACGCTTCGTTATGCTCACCCGCAACAACCTTAATTGCAAGCTGTTGTGGCTCCAGGCCTTGCTGTTGCAGCAGATGAGCCATTTTCAGCATATTGCCAACCATCTCACTGCCTTCCTGCCGCCCCATCAGCAACATAATTCGGCTGTCTGCAGGCAGAGTGCTGCTGTTAGTTTGCTCAAACACTTGTTCGGCATACCAGTATGACGGCGAGAGGATACCCGCCCGGCCAAAAGTACCGGGCTGATTAAACACCGCATAGTGGCTGATTAAACCGCCCATACTGCTACCCATAATGCCAGTGAAGGCTGGCCCTGGCAGGGTACGGTAGTGTGAGTCAATATAAGGCTTTACCACGCTACGGATAAAACCGGTGTACTCGTGTCCCTCTGCACGGCCAAAGCGGGGATGATCCCAGCCGCTGTATTCCGTCATCCGGTGGCGGCCATCGTTATCTATTGCTACCACTATCAGGTCCAGCCAACCTTGCTCTGATAGCAAATTAAGGGTTTCATCTACCCCCCACTCGCCGGCATAGGCAGTAGCATCATCAAAGATGTTCTGGCCATCATGCATATACAGCACAGGATAATGCTTGGTACTGTGCTGATAATGTGGTGGCAGGTACAGCCATATTTGGCGGTCCCGGTTAAGCCCGGCTATCGTGAAGTGCTGAGGCAGTACACTTACATTAGCCTGCGCAGTGGATACTTTTTCCGGCTCAAGTAATACTGCCCAGGCAGAACAACTGCTTAGCAATGCCAGTAATAATCCCAGCAGGCGGCAGTTCATACTGAGTCACCCCGTGTTTTTAGCACTTTGTCAGCATAGCGCACCGACTGCTGGCGCCAGTTGGTCCAGCCACTAATCAGGTTAACCAGACCCCAGTAAGTCAGCGGCACCAGTACCAGACTAGTCAGGGTAGAAAACAACAGGCCACCGATAATAGCAATGGCCATAGGTGCATAGCTTGGGCCGTCACCGCCAATTTGCGTACCGCCTAATGCCAAAGGCAGCAGCCCCAGCACGGTTGTCGCAACCGTCATCAGTATGGGCCGCAGCCGCGACTCACTGGCATGGATAATCAATTCACGCAGTGACGCATCAGGTTGCTCCTGCCGGTCCTGATTGATCCGGTCAACCAGCACTATGCCGTTGTTTACCACTATGCCCATCAACACCAGCATGCCTATCATGCCCATAATGCCCATGCTGGTGCCGGTGAACATAAAGGTCCAGAACACCCCGACCAGCGAGAACAACAGTGAACCTATAACTGCTGTCGGCAGCAATAATGATTCAAACAACGCCGCCATCACGATATAAATCATGGCCACAGCAAGCAGCATATTTACCATCATCACCTGCTGAGACTCGTCCTGACGCTGAAAACTACCCTGAAATGACCAGCGATAACCAGACGGTAACGCCAACTGGTCCATCACTTTTTTAATGTCTTCCCGCGCACTGTCCATGGTGTAATCTTTTGCCAGATTCATGCGTATCGCGATACCAGTCTGACGGTCAAAACGGCGGATCTGATCCAGCCTTGGCGCTGTTTTTATGTCGGCCAGCTGCTGCAGGCTGATCACTACGCCATCTTTATTCAGGATCGGCAGGGCTGACAACTCTGCCAGCGAATGACTGACTTTTTCATCGTACAGTACCCGCATTAACAGCTCGCCCTGCTCTAAGGTTCTGAAAGTGCGTAAGTTGGTGCCACGCAATGCCAGTGATACAGCGCCGGCAACCTGCTGTGCAGATAACCCCTGCCGCTGCAGTTGATCCAGTTTTAATGTGATTTGGATCTCCTGCTGACCATGAGCAATTTCTGAGCTGACATCCTCTAGCCCTTTAATGGCTGACAGCATAGGTTCAATTTCCGTGGCCAAATCCAGCAACACCTCGGTAGAGCTGCCGAGTAAATGCACCTGTAAACCGCCGTTGTTTCCCCAGCCAAAAGACGGTTTTGAACGCACCAGCGCCGGCCAGTCCTTACGGATAGCTTCTTTCAGCTGCAGCATCGGCTGGCTAAGCTGCTCTTTTAAAATAATGATAGAAATAGCATGACCGGAGCGGTAATAACTGTATACCGACTCTATGTCGAACTTATCTTTGTTCGCGTACAGATAGTGCTCCATTGCACTGACTTCTTCTTCAACTTCGGCAATAGCATAGTTACCCTGCACATTGTAATTAAGAAAAATCCGGTCCCGGTCTTCATTGTCTTCGTCACCGCCCGACACAGCGCCCATCGGAATGACAATACTGCCAAGCAGCAGTACTGCAACAAAAGCTGACCAACGCGGGTGATACATCACCCAACCTAAAACACGGCGATAATTAGCTTCAAACACGCCTGATTTCTGCTCTTTGACCGGCTGCACCTTCAAACCGGTAGTTAACAAAGGGATAAGCGTCAGCGCCATTAACAGACTGACCGCCAGGCACAGACAAATTGCGATCGCGACGTGCTCAAGAAAAATAGTCAACTCCATCTTCTGACCAACTATATTAGGTAAAAACACGATCGCTGTAGTCGCAGTACCTGCAACAACCGCCAGACTGACGCGGCGTACACCACGGGCTGTAGCGGCCTTTACATCACCACCCAGCGCACGCTCACGGAAAATACTTTCCGTCACCACCACAGCGTTATCCACCAGCATACCGATGGCCAGCATCAGCCCCATCATGCTGAGGATATTCAGGCTGTAATTCATAAAATACATAAGCCCCAGAGCTATGCAGATAGACACAGGCACAGCCAGCACCACTACCATAGTGGTGCCAAAATGGCGTAAGAACAGATACAACACGGCAAAAGACAATAACGCGCCTATACCACCGGCACTTAACAAGTCGGCCAGTGAGGTGGTAACGCCTTTGGCAGTGTCGTCCATGATGTACAGGCTGATCCCGTTAAACGCCGGATCATTGTCGGCAGCCTCAACTACCGCCAGTGCAGCACGGGCAACTTCAACCAGGTTCGCGCCTGATTCTTTAAATACGTTCATGCCCACTGCGTAGCTTTGATCCAGATGACGGCCATCTTCACGTTTGGGCAGTTCAAGCTGCACGGTTGCAACTTCACGCAAGCTTAATCCAGGCCGGATAGGCAGCGATGCTATCTCTTCCAGCTCTCGATACTCACCAACCGGTTTTACCAGTATGCTGTTCTGACTATTACGCAGCTCCCCCGCTGTCATAGCAAAATTATTACTTTGCAACATACTGACTATAGTGGTGGCATCAATGTTAAGCGCGCGCATTTTATCCGGGTCCAACCGGATCACAACCTGGCGCTTTTCAACACCATACAGCTCAACTTTTGATACACCTGCTACTCGTTCCAGCGGCCGTTTAATCTGCCGCTCCAGCAAGTCGTACGCCATCGCTAAATCGCGCTCGCTTGAGATCCTAAGCTGAAAGATCGGCATATCATTGGTGTTGAACTGAAACACCAGCACGCGTTCCACATCTTTAGGTAACAGATGGCGGATGCTGTCCAGCCGCTCACGCACTTCGATACTCTTGCTGTTAATGTTCTCTTCCCAGTTAAACTCCAGCGAGATTTCCGCACTGTTCTCATTTGACCAGGAGCGCATTTCCTTCACACCGGTGACGGTTGCCAGCGCCTCTTCTACCGGACGGGTGATCAAGCGCTCAATTTCAGTCGGTGTCGCGTTATTATAGGGCACATTAATGAAAATCTGCGGTATATCAATGCCGGGGAATTTCTCCAGTGGCAGCATACGGCTGGCAATAATGCCAAACACCAGCATCGATAAAAACATCATGCAAATAGTCACAGGCCGCGTTAATGCAAACCGGGTAAGTGCCAAAGGTTGCTGACTCATACACCTACCTCCTGTGTGCTGTCTGCGACAGGCTGTACTTTGCTATCACGGCTAAACAGCGCATATAACACCGGAATAAACAGCAAGGTCAGCATAGTAGCCAGCGCCAGACCGAAGATCACGGTAATGGCCATTGGCGCACGGATTTCGCTACCATCACCGCCTCCGATTGCCATAGGTAACAAGCCAAGAATGGTGGTCAGTGTCGTCATCAGAACCGGCCGCAAGCGGCTGCTACCGGCATCCAACACGGCCTGTGTTAATGCAACACCTTCGCCACGCAACTGGTTTATACGGTCGATAAGCACTATCGCATTGTTTACCACTATACCGGCCAGCATGATAAGACCAATAAATACTATGACAGACAAGCGGGTATGGGTTAGCCACAACCCCAGCACAGCACCGGCACCGGCCAGAGGCACAGTAAACAGGATCAAAAGCGGCTGCAGCAGGTTTTCAAATTGCGACGCCATCACTAAGTACACCAGAAAAACCGCCAGTAACAGTGCCATCGTCAGCGAGGTGTAAGCACGCTCCATTTCCTCACTTTGCCCCATCACCGCCGCACTGACGCCATAAGGTAAACGCTGCGCTGATAATATCGCCTGGGCGCTTTGAGTTGCCTGCTCTAAATCACCGTAAGCCAGGTTAGCACTGACCACGGCCACGCGCTGTTGACCAATACGGGTAATTTCACTCGGGCCGGTTTCACGTTTTATCTCTGCCACAGCAGACAAGGGTAACGGCTTATCGCTGCCCGGATTAATGATCAGCTGTGCCAGTTGCTGCTCAGACTGACGGTACTGCTCTTCCAGCCTGACACGGATATCTACTTTACGGTCATTCACTGAATATTGCCCCGCCAGCTCGCCACCGACATAAGCGGCAACCCTTTTGGCCACATCATGTGATGTCATACCCAGTTGCGATAACAAACCATGATTAAAATACAATGTAATTTCCGGCTGGCCGCGGCGCAGACTAGTTTTAACATCAGTAAAACGATCGTCGGCTTCCAGTGCTGCAACCAGGTTATCTGCCGCCGTTTTTAGTTGTGGTAGCTCATAACCGGACAGCTCCACTTCCAGAGGCGTACTGAAGCTAAACAGCTGCGGCCGGTCAATTTTCACCATAATATCAGGCTGCCGGGCCAGATAATCACGCAATGTCGTGATAACCTGCTGCTCCTGCTCAGCGTTGGTACCCGGCTCTAACACTATGCTCAGCCGTCCCCAGTGGCTACCGCCTATACTGGGATCAACCGTCATCTGGGCACCGGTACCGGCCTGCGCATAGCTACGCTTAACCACGGCTTGCTCAGCGGCAATAGCTGCCAGGCTGGTGAGTACTTTATCGGTCTGTTCAATAGCACTGCCTACCGGCAACTGTACTTCAACAAAAAATTCGCCCTGGCTCATCGCCGGTATGACATCGGCGCCTAAGCGCGGCAATAACGCAAAACAGCCTGCGGCTACCGCTAAAGTAATCGCTATAGTTAACGCTTTGAAATTAAGCGCAGCCTGTAACGCACGGCGATAAACCCTCTCCAGCTGTACCAGCAACCACTGCACTACCGCCAGCAGCGGTTTAAAGGCGAATGCCAGCGCCCGGCCAACCAGACGAAATATCAGCGTTAGCAACGTCATCACCAACAGCATCAGGCCACGCAGAGCCTTGCCCAGCATCCGCAGCGGCCAGGTTGGCCAGTAGTACCAGCGCCGCACCGGCTCAGCGCTTGTTACGTCGGCAACAGCTGCAACAGCATTGTTATTACGGCTACGCTCACGCGCGGCCATGGTAGGGATCAGTGTCAGCGCCACCACCAGCGATGCCAGCAGCGCAAAAGTAACCGTCAGAGCCTGATCCCGGAATAACTGCCCGGCGATACCTTCAACAAATACCAGCGGGAAAAACACCGCAACTGTCGTTAGCGTAGATGCGGTTATCGCCATCGCCACTTCGCGGGTACCGGTTCTGGCGGCGGTAAAGGCATCTTTACCCTGTTCTTTATGCCGGGCAATGTTCTCCAGCACAACAATAGCGTTATCAACCAGTAAGCCAACCGCGAGCGCTATACCGCCCAGGCTCATCATGTTCAGCGTAATACCCTGACCGTACATCAGATTAAAGGTAGCGATTACCGATACCGGTATCGAAACCGAAATAATCAGTGTTGCCCAAACATTGCGTAAAAACAGATACAGCACCAGCATCGCCAGCAGGCCGCCGACGATGGCTGAAGATTTAACCTCTTCAATCGCCTGTTTAATAAATTCAGACTGGTCATACACCAGGGTTAGCCGGTAACCGGCTGGCAAAGATTTTTCTAACTGTGGTAACTGCGCCAGCAGTGTTTCTGCGACTTGTACGGTATTAGCATCACCCTCTTTGTATACGGCCACTTCAATGGCTTCTTTGCCATTAATATAAGTAATACTCTGACGGTCAACAAAGCTGTCCCGCACTTGGGCAATATCTTTTAAGCGGATCTGGCTGCCTGCCACTTCGGCTACGTACAGATCTTCAATCTGGCTTAGGTTTGCAAACTGGTTGATGGTACGCACCAGATAGTCGTAGCTTGGCGTTTCCAGCCTGCCACCTGCCTGGTTCAGGTTTTCTTCACGTAACCGCTCACTGATTTGACTGATATCCAGCTGCAGCTGACTGAGCTTTTCCGGATCGACCAGAATTTGAATTTCCTGGCTCAGACCACCGTCAGGCCTTACGGCGGCAACACCGGGCAACGACTCCAGTGCACGGCGCAAATCTTCTTCAGCAAAGGTGCGTAAACTAACCAGCTGCGCCGGGCTTAGCGCTTCCGCTTCGGTATCCCGGCTCAGGGCAAGGCGCACTATCGGGTCTAAGTTCGGGTTAAACCGCAGCAGCAAAGGTTTTTCAATTTCCAAAGGCAGGAATAATACATCCAGCTTTTCGCGTACTTCCAGTGCCGCCAGGTCCATATCAGTACCCCAGTCAAACTCCATCACCACATCAGAGCGGCCAGAGCGTGACACCGACTGCACCTTGCGCACCCCTTTAACAATGCCGACGGCTTCTTCAATAGGTTTACTGACCAGCTGCTCGACTTCAGCCGGCGCAGCGCCGACAAATTCGGTGCGCACTGTCAGTGACGGGTAAGATAAATCAGGCAATAAATTCACCGCCAGGCGGCCTGCAGCAACCAGACCGAAAAGTAAAATACCTAGTGTGAACATCCAGATAGTGACGGGGCGGCTTACCGCGGTATCAACCAGCTTCATAGCATCATGTCCTGTGAGCTTAAATTATTGTTGTATTTATTCAATGAAAGGCGGTACTTCTAGTTAATCTGCAAAACCGGCTTACCTACGCCAACACGCCGTGAACCCATCCCTGGGGGCTCGTTTCCGCCCGTCCAGGGCTCCAACGGTTGGCTTAAGATAACCCGGTTTTTACTCCATTTGAGCTGTCTTAAAACTCGCGTACCGTTACCACATTTACCAGGGCTTCGTCTTTTAATGCTGACTGACCGGCAATCACCACCTGATCGCCCAGCGCCAGACCTGATAACACCTCAACAGTATTGTCGGCCTGATAGCCCAGATGCACCTGTTTACGACTGACTTTATTCTCACTGTCGATAACAAACACGGTCTGCGTATTGTCAGTGCTCATCAGTGCGCGTTTAGGCAGCAGTAAAGCATCGGCTTTTACATCAAACTGCAATTGTACCTGCGCAAACATGCCTGGTTTTAATATCTGCTGCTCATTGGCTACTTTCAGCACAGCACGAACAGTACCCGATTGCGCATCAACTACCGGTGAAATACGCACCAGCTCGGCTTTTACCGGCTGCATACCGGCAAACTGCAACACCGCATTCTGGCCAACATGGGCCTGCGCTAATTGCTGCTCCGGTAAATGCACCACGGCCTCCAACTGCTGATTCGATACGATATGAAACAGCGACTGAGTCGCATGTTGATTCACCAGTTGCCCAACTTTGGCATAACGCCGGGATACCACACCCGCGATAGGAGCACGAATTTCGGTTTCTTTCAGCGCCAACTCTGCCAGGTTGACAGAAGCTTGCAGTGCATCAAACTGCCACTGCAGTTTTTCAAATACATCGGCACTTATCAGCTTGCGCTGATACATCTCTTCCATCCGCTTTAATTCGCTACCCAGACGGTTTAATTCGGCTTTCTCTTTGTTCAGGCTGTACTGCTGGCGCTCGTTATCCAGCTGCGCCAGTAATTGGCCGGCAACCACTTTATCACCCTCTTCCACCAGGATTTGCTGTACTATGCCGGTGGCTTTGCTGATCACTTCCGCTTCACCGCGCGCTTCTAAGGTAGCAGTTGTACGATAGCTGCTGCTGATTTCGCCCTGACGGGTCAGTGCAGACTCTACCGGAATAGCAACTACAGCCTCTGCTGTAGTAGTCGCGGTAGTACTGTTCGCCTGGTTACAGCCAGTCAGTAGTACACTGGCCAATACAGCAGCGGCAGCAGTAAGTTTAAAAGTGTTTGACGTTTTCATGATTCATCCTTTGGAAAACAAAATACTGAACAAGTTAATACCAACAATGCAGCTGCTGTGCCAGCGCCATAAAAAATAAATTCGTTAATATTTTCAATAAGATAAAATATACTCATCGCAATTAACTACTCATCACGTTCGTTTGTGTTAGTTAAAAACACTAACTATTAGTCATAAATGCCACACGGCTGCAGCACAGAACGCCAACTTCAACGACCAAGCCACAACTTTTTGCGGGCTGATGCCTGTACTCTATGGTCTGACCTCTTTATACTGCCGGTTTTTACATTCAACCGGGTATGTATATGATTAGAAAAACCGCCGTTTCTGTTGCCGTTCTCTCCGCCCTTTTCAGCCTGTC
Organism: Rheinheimera aquimaris; assembly: GCF_020531985.1. GTDB lineage: Bacteria > Pseudomonadota > Gammaproteobacteria > Enterobacterales > Alteromonadaceae > Alishewanella > Alishewanella aquimaris. Next base: position 665,458 of record NZ_JAJAVQ010000001.1, read on the forward strand.
GGCGCAGTCTGAAGGCTATAAACTGTTTGAACAGTCTGTCAGCAGTATGGGTAATGCCTACGCTGGCCGTGGCGCGCAAATTACTGATGCCAGCCTGGTGTACTCAAACCCTGCAGCATTAACCCAACTTGATGGCGCCCAGTTAAGTGGTGGCCTGAACCTTATTACTGCCAAAACCCGTTACCGTAATGCACAAGCACAAAGTGCTAACGGTCAGTCAGTTGTTGGTCGTACTGAAGGCTCAAATAGTTTGAATGAGTTGGTACCTTTTGTGTTTTACAGCGATAAAGTGTCAGATTCATTAAGCTGGGGTATTGGGTTTTATGTGCCGTTTGGTTTGTCGTCAGACTACGACAACGATTTTGTCGGCCGTTACTTTGCTGATGAAACGAAAATTGAAGTGCTGAGCTTGCAGCCGAGTGTTGGCTATAAGTTAAACGAGCAATGGTCTGTCGGTATGGGTATTTCAGTTAACCGCGCAGAAGGCACGCTGTCTAAGTATAAAGACCACAGTGGCCTGTGTGAGCTCGGTGAGCAAACCACCAATGCAATGTTTGGCGTGCCGGTGTATAACGCCGCCTATTGCGACAGCCACTATGAAGTTGAAGGCGATGACGTGGCCTTCGGTTATACGCTGGGTATCCATGGAGAGCCGGTTCAGGGTACGCGGTTAGCTCTGACGTACCACTCTGCTATTCATTTCCGACTGTCCGGTGACTCCGTCATTACCAATACGCCAATAACCGGCGCCAATGTGGTAGGCAATCCTAATTATCTGGTTGTCGCGCCTAACCTGCCAGCAATTGATTTATCTACCGGCAAACTGGCCGCAAACAGCCAGCTGACCGAAGCCAGTAAAGTGGCGTTAACTACTCCTGCCACCGCGGCATTCAGCCTTGACCAACAGTTGAGCAAAGCTCTGTCTGTGCAATTTAGTGCAGCCTGGACTGAGTGGAGTGCTTTTGAAAGTATTGATATTTTAAGTGCCGACGCTAACCCTAGTATTTCACTTAGCACCCAGATCCCATCGAATCTGAATAATCCGGGGCAGATTGGTTACATTCCGGAATACTGGCACAACAGCTGGTCGTTCGCAGTAGGTGCAACCTACGTGCTGCAAAGCGATGTTACGTTAAAAGCCGGCGTAGCTTACGATGAGAACCCTATCGGACAATCACACAAAACCGCGCGTATTCCAACCGACGATCGGGTTTGGGCTTCGGTGGGCGCCAACTGGCAGTTAACGGACAAGCTGAGCCTGGATTTCGCTTACGGCTACCTGTTTACCGGCGATGTCTCTGTAAATGAGCGTGAATATAACGTGCAGGACGTACCACTGTATAACAGCGGTTATCAGGGTGATTACAGCAATAAGAGTCAGTTATTTGCTGTGGGTGCGAACTACAGCTTCTGATAAAACATGCTGATCATTATCACAGCTCACTGGCGGTAGTGATAAACAGACAACAAAAAAGGCGATCTTACGATCGCCTTTTTTATGCCGCCAGAACCTTCACCCGGCGTTAACTAAGCTGTTAGTGCACCAGCTTTAACTTGTAACCAGAAGGTGCTGCATCGTCTTTTTCTGCCAGCAGAGTGTAGTGCTTGCCACTTTCCAGCATCATACTGGCAGTTTTATCCAGCAAAGTGGTACTGCCATTATCGGCCACCTGCACCAGCGAAATGGCGTAGTAGTCTTTTGGCAGGTTGATAGCTTGCTGCTTTTTAAACTCCAGGTTTTTCACGTTATAGCGTGCGTTGCTGATGGTTTCGTTCTGGCGAACAAAGTAAAACTGCAGTTTTTCAAAGTCCGGTACCAGATTTGCTACGACCACATCATGCGCCTGCAGCTGCGGTGTGTCTTTTTCGACTACTGTCAAAGCTTCTGCCTGTTCATCATCATTATTGTAAAGCAATACCGCCTTACTCTCGCCAGCTGCCAGGCTCAGCAGCGCGCTGTTCAGTAGCAAATTACCGCTTGCGTCACGTACCGACAGACTAAAGTCGCCTTTAGCTCCTGCAACATAGCTACTCATGCTGCCTGCAGGTACCGTAGCAACCTCAGTATTATCCAACGCCAGCGTTACCGGCTGCGCCAGGCTGTTGTACATACGGAACTGCGCACTGGCATCAACATTGTTATACGCGGTAACTGAGGATGAGTTCAGCACTAAATCAAGCGATAGCTGGTTTTCCAGTGCACCATGTTTGTCACGGATAATCATGACATAGGTATTTTCATAAGCAAAGTTCACGCCCTGAGCAGTGAACACTGGCGTGTTTTGGCCAGCCTGAGTCAGGTAAAGGTTATACTTGCCCAGCTCCTGGGTTTTTACCTCTGTGGTTACCTCAAGCAGGCTCAGGCTATCCAACAACTCTGCATCGGTAAAGCCTTTGCCTTCTGGCGCAATATGCACGTCAAGCTGTGGATATTGCTCAGATAAATTCACCATATGTAAATTAAACTTATCGTCAAGCTCAGGCTCACGGACAAAACTCAGGCTCAGCTGATCATACTGGCCGTCCTGCTGGGTCAAAATGTACAGGGTCTTGTTGTCCTTCGTTAACGTAATATCGTCGTTCAGCAAATTGGCTGACGATGCTACATCAATCAGTTCCAGCTCATAAGCATCAGCTTTTAATGCCACAACAGAGCTAACATCACCGTAGGCTGCAGAACCAATGCTGGTATCACCGGCTTTTAATTGAGTATTACCTGCGACAGAGGCGCCGTTATAAAATTGCAGATAGCTGTCTGCCGTGGTTTCATCACCACCGCTGCTGCCACCACACCCGGCAAGTGCCGCCGATAACAAGAGCATTGAAGATAAATAAACTGATTTCATGAAGTCCTTCCGAAGGGTAATTATAACCGGCTCAGAGTAAGGACTTCATGCTGATAACACCATGTGAATTAACCAAAATAAACAGTTGGTTACGTTTGATTACAAACAGGAAGAATTAATTACATCCGTTGCGGTAAAAGCAAATTTGCCAGGCTGAAAATACAGATGCCAGCAGGTGGAGCTACTGGCATCTGGCAATGACAAGGCAGCCGACCGGCTTATTTGGCGATAAGGCCGTACTGCTGATCTAATACCGCGATAATTTCTGCCTTCGGATCGGCTGACAAGCTAATTTTGTGACCCACTACGCGCTCGGCAATTCCCAGGTAGGTGCGGGAAATATCCATCATCACCTCTGTTGGCAAGGCGTTGTCGCGGGCCAATGCGGCGCGCTCTGGCATCCGATCTTTGTTCAGCAGAATATCCGGCTCAGGGAAATGATTCAGCAGCCACTGACGAAAGCCTTCTTTAGACTGCTCAACAATTTTGCCATCGCGCCAGCTGGCGCCATCCCAAATTCTGGAACTATCAGGTGTTCCCACCTCATCCATATAAATCAGTTTGCTGTTGCCTTGTGCATCTTTGACGTAACCAAATTCAAACTTGGTGTCGACAAACATTTGATCCAACGCAGACAGCGCGTCACTGATCACACTAAAGCCCTGTTTCAGCAAAGTTTCATACAGGTCAATATCTGCTACCTGTTCAAAGCCAAACGCCTGACTGTGCCGCTCGATATCAGCACGCGAAATATTGACGTCATCTGCCTCTGGCACACCGTCCAGTCCGGTCAATATCCCTTTGGTAGAAGGCGTGATCAGAATGTCAGGCAATTTCTGATCCTTTTGCAGCCCTTCCGGCAGCGTTATGCCGCAGAATTCGCGTTCACCTTTACTGTAAGCGCGCCACATAGAGCCGGTGATGTACTGGCGGGCTATGGCCTCGATTTTAACCGGCCGGGCTTTTTGTACTATCCACACCAGCGGGTGCGGAATATCCAGAATATGGCTGTCGGCCAGGCCATGCTGTTTAAACAGCGAAAACCAGTGATTGGATATCGCATTTAATGCCGCGCCTTTACCCGGCACCCCGTTCAGGCCATTTTCACCATGCCATATGCAGTCAAAAGCCGATATACGGTCGCTGATTACCATAATTGCAAGCGGCGTATCTAACGCTACAGGATAATTTTTCTCACGGATAAGCCGAGCACTGTCTTCGGCTGTCAGCCAGTAAACACTGCGCACTTTGCCGGAGTGCACCGGTAAATCTGTACGAATTGGCAGATCGTCATTGACCGCCAGAACCTGAGTTGCAAGAGTCATCTTCACTTCTTCTGAGGCTGGTAAAAGGCGCGCAGAGTTTAGCAGATTAACGCGCTTAACTGAATCGCTGCAGCAAGCTCGTCAGCTCACTGCAGCGCATTTTACAAAAACTGGCGCTCAGCCCCAGATGACATAAGCTGCCAGTAATATCAGACCAGCGAAGGCAAAAGCTGCCAACCAACCCGGAAAAGAACCCGGCGTGACAGCTTTATTGTACTTTTGACCATAAATCAGGTCGCTGAATACTGTGCCCTTTTCTGAGTCATACCGGGTTACAGCCAGAACCAGGGTGACCAAAGGACCAAACAACATCGACCCCAGCAGGTAGAGCAGTGGGCTACGCCCATCTATATTTGCCAGCGCGGCATTAATCAGTGCTAACGTTCCCCACCCCAGATACATCCCTTCCATTTAGCCTCCTCAATGTTATTTTAGTCCCCGGTTTCTGCCATACAGACAATTGCAGTCAGGCAGACAAATCTTGTACCATTTTTTGCCAGAAACAACAAAGGCCGCTGCAGCGGCCTTTGTTGTCATAGGACTTTTGTCAATCTCAGCGTTACAGCTTATCCAGCTCGATATCACCGCTGACAGTACTCAGTTCGACACTGCCATCACCACTACCTGTACTAAATTGCAGGCTGCGTGCCGGGCCATATTTAGCTTTACTGGCTTTGTCGCTGGTGAGCTTATTGTCGATATCACCACCGGCTGATGCTTTGATATCAAAACGGGCACTGACATTTGTTTCCAGCTTCAGCTCGATATCACCGCTGACACTGCTGCCGCTGACACGGGGCTGAGCCACACCACGTAGTTTGGCGTCGATCTCGCCATTAACAGTGCTCAATTTCAGCTGTTTGGTACCATTGAGTTCCAGTTCGGCATCACCATTGACGGTACTGACACTGATTTCATCGGCTTTGCTTTTAGCTTTTACTTTGCCATTTACCACATCGTAGCTTATACGGCCGCTTGAACCTTCATCATCTATTTTGCCATTGACTGAACTCAACTCGACTTTACCGCTACCTCCTTTTAGTTTGATTTCACCGTTTACCGTGTTCAGCGCAACTTCATTACGCAAATCGGTAGCTGTTATATCACCATTTACCGTGCCAATCTGGCTACTGCCATGAATACCTACCACAGTAACGTTGCCATTTACGCCTTTAAACTCTACCGAGCTGCCAACTGGCACCTCAAAGCTCAGCTCAGCGGCGTTAATTTTATCTTTCCAGTTGTAATTAACCTGGCGTGGCATGGTCATTTCAAAGCGGGTAAAACCATCTTTGCTATCTAAGGTATAACCGGTAGCCTTCTCATCCAGCTTACCCACAACGCTGAATTTGCCGCTACTGACCGCATTAATTTTGATTTCACCACTCATCACTTCAATATAGATTTTTTCATTGGCACTGACGCTGCGGTTTTCATTGACGCTTTGTCTATCGTCAGCCAACGCAAGCTGGCTGATACCTAAGAACAATACTGCGGCCAGGCCGCTAACCCAGGTTTTGCTTACTGTTTGCATAATACTCTCCTAACTCATGACTAAAGGTTGTTGCAAAGTGGCGCGCTGAATGTACGCCAGTTGCTGTTGATATAAGCTTTGCAATTGCGCTAACAACTGCGGTTCATCCGGATAAAACTGTAAGGCGTGACGAACCTGAGCAATTGCCTGATCCCACACCTGTAACTGTTGCTGCCAGTTATCAAACCCTTCTGCAATAGCAACGGTCTGACTAAGTTGATTGGCCTTTTGCGTTTCATATACCTGCAGCAGCATCAACTCAGCAGTCGGCATACTGGCCTGGGTACTGCCTGATGTACCCGGCAACAGTGCCAGCTGCCAGCTAACCAGACATGCCAGGCCGAGCATGGCAGCCGTGGCCCAATGCCACAACACCGGTTTAGCTTTCGGCGACCGCTCAGCCAGTTGCTGTTCAATACCTGCCCACAGGTCACGCTCTGGCATTATGTCTGGTGCTAAGGCGCTGATTGCTTTGTCTAATTGTTGCTCATTCATCTGCTAGCCACTCCTGTAACAGTTGTCTGGCACGAAAATACTGTGCTTTGGATGTCCCCTCGGCAATACCGAGCATGGTAGCAATCTCCTGATGCTGATAGCCTTCCAGCGCGAATAACACAAATACGGCTCTGGCCTGGGCGGGCAATCGCTGTATTGCCTGCTCCAGCGGCGCAGCGCTGCTGCTGCACTCTGTTGCCACGTCGGCCAGCTCCGGCTGCTCGTCGCTACTGTCGGTTAGCCGCAAGTGCTTATCCTGACGCCATAAATCTATTGCGGTACGCGTCGCTATGGTATGTAACCAGGTGCCAAAACTGCTGTCGCCGCGAAACGCCGGTAATTGCTGCCACACTTTGATAAAAATCTCCTGGCTGGCATCTTCGGCTTTTTGCTTATTCCCCAGCAATCGCCAACATATGGCATACACCCTGCCGACAAACTGCTGATAAAGCTGATAAAACGCTTTTTTATCACCTTCTTTTGCCGCCGCGACTGCCTGTGCAATCTCCATTGCCATAAACGCCCTTAAATCGTTTAATAACTATCTGATTTGTGTGGTTAGTCGACAGGGTAAAACGAAAGGTTTAAATGCGCTGTGAATTTTTTTGCGGGAAAATAAAGCGGGAGCGAACTCCCGCGCCACTAAATAGTGTCAATAATCCAGGAAGGAAGGTATAACGCGGAGCATTGTGCCGGCTTTTTGCGTCATTTGTATGACAGCAAAACGATACTTTTATGAATGCATCTGTATAAAAAGAAATAAAAAAAACCGGGCACCAGGGCCCGGTATAAACAAAGAACGAGGAGGAACAGATTTGCCTTAGCAGGCACAAACATCATGCCGCAGTTGTGTTACAAGCTGATGATTATTCTGCGCCTTATCGGTTATTATTGGCGTTTTAACGAAACAGACCTCTAAGTATGTCATCAGATACTCCCCGACACCGTTTAGCTAAATGGATTGCACAAAGCGGCTACTGCTCTCGCCGCGCAGCAGAGCGCCTGATCAGCGCCGGGCAAGTACACTGCAATGGCAAAGCCGCGCTACATACTGACATGGTCAACCAGAGCGATGACATTCTGATAAATGACCTGCCTTTACCGGCGCTGCCACCACGCCAATATTGGCTGTACCACAAACCTGTCGGCATAGATTGCAATAATCGCCCGCAGGATCCGGCCAGTCTGTATCAGCTGCTGAAAACCCTGCCAGAGCGCGTATTTGCGGTAGGACGGTTAGACAAAGACTCCAGCGGCTTATTGCTGTTAACTAACGATGGCGGGCTTAGCCAGCAGCTGATGCACCCCGACTTTTATCACGAAAAAACCTATCTGGTAGATACTGATAAGCCTATCAGCGAAGCCTTTATTAAGGCGTTGGCGTCAGGTGTCAGTTGGCAACTGGGCACTACACAATATCATTCGCGTCCATGTAGGGTCAGCCGCAACAGCCAGCAGCAGTTTACCATCACCCTGACACAGGGCCTGCACCGGCAGATACGCTATATGTGTAAAACTCAAGGCTACCGCGTCGTAGCACTAAAGCGTATCCGCCTGCATAACCTAAGCCTTGGCCAGCTTGCGCCAGGACAGCTACGCCAGCTAACCGCAATTGAACTAACACAACTGCAGACGCTTAGCGCGTCGCCACAACCAAAAACACAGACCCAATGTCAGGCTGTACATCAGTAAGGCCCCTATCACCACACCAGACCATTGCAGCCACTGCCAGAATGGCTGCAAATAAATACCGCCGGTACTGGCGCCAACATAATAAAACACCAGATAAAGTGCGCTGGCACTGGCTTTAGCCCGGGTCGCGCACTGGTTAACCCAGCTACTGGCCAGTGAATGGGTCAGAAAAAAACCAAAGGCGTTGACAAAGAAACCTGCCACTATCAGCCATAACTGGTTGCTGAGGGTAAGCAAGGTACCCAGCATCACAATCAGCACGCCCAGCCCCATCGCCAAAGGCGCGGCCAGTTTTGTTGCCACTTTTCCGGAAATGGCAGAGCCGACAGTACCAGTGAAATAGGTTACAAATAGCAACCCAATCCAGAAACTGGATAAATGATAAGGCGCATCGGATAACACAAAGGCAATGTAGGTATATTGATTGAGGAAAATGAAAAAGCTGAGTCCGCCAATCAGGTAAGTCAGCAATAATAAAGGCTGACGTAAATGATACAGGTTGTCTGCCAGCGCCTGACGCAGCACAAAAGGTTTAGCGACAAACTGCTTTGCCGGCGGTAAATGGCGCCAGACTAACACACAACTTATTACACCAAGCAGCGCAACCGGCCAGAATACCCATTGCCAGTGACCAAGATCTGCCAGCGCTCCCGCCATTAGTCTTCCGCTGATGCCACCTAAGGAGTTCGCACTGATATAAAACCCTACCGCTGCGACGAGCGCCGGTTTACTGAACTCCTCCCCCATATACGCTATCGCCACAGCGGGCAGGCCGCCGAGAAAAATACCCTGCACTGCCCGCCAGAACAATAAAGTGCTAAAACTTTCAACCTGAGTCAGTGCCAGGGTGCTCAATGTCATACCAAATAGCGTAACTAGCAGCAGCTTTTTGCGCCCCCAAGCATCTGACAACGCAGCATATACCAGTAATGATAAGCCCAGACACAAAGTGCCGATGGCATAAGCCCAGCTGGTTTGCAGCGGGCTTAACATAAACTGCCGGCTTAATACCGGCAGCAATGGCTGCAGCAAATGCAAATTAGCAAATACCACAACGGCAGCCAGACAAAGCGCAAAGGTTGCCCGGTAAAAAGCAGCACTTTTATATTCAATCACCCGGCGGCTTCCGCTAAACACAATTGCGATTATTATACCGGCGCCGCGTTATACAAACGAGGTCGCAGCACATTAATACAGCGTGTATTATCAGCGTTTTAGCGGTAACGGATTAAATATATGCTCAAACGCAGCGCCCTTTGGCAAAAACAGCGACAAATAGCGTTAATCGCGCTGCCTATGGTGCTGTCAAACTTATGTGTGCCTTTGCTGGGTTTAGTTGATACCGCTGTGGTTGGTCACTTACCTGAGCCACATTATCTGGGCGGTGTCGCATTGGGTGGCAGCATTATCAGCCTGCTGTACTTTTTACTGGGCTTTTTGCGTATGAGTACCACAGGACTAACAGCACAAGCCTACGGCCGGGGCGGCGATGCAGCTACAGTGCCGGGCCTGCAACAGGGCATACTGCTGGCACTGCTGTTAAGTGCGTTGCTGCTGTTGCTGCAATGGCCGGTGATTACACTCAGTTTTTATTTCAGTGATGCCAGCACGGCAGTACTACAGCAAACTGAGCTCTACTTCAGTGTCCGGATTTGGAGCGCCCCGGCAACGCTGGTCAATTTAGTGTTGATGGGCTGGTTTCTGGGCCGGCAAAATGCCCGTGCACCTATGTGGCTGCTGCTGTTTGGTAACGCGGTAAATATCATTCTCGATTTGTTATTTGTGCTGGTTTTGGGCTGGTATACCGCCGGTGTTGCGGCCGCATCAGTCATTGCCGACTATGCAACATTAGCGCTGGGGCTTTATTTGTTACGACAAAGTGCCGGCTACGACATTTTTAAGCAACTACGGCAGCTAAAGTTAAATCTGAGCAGCGCCCTGCCACTGCTGTCTCTTAACCGCGATATCTTCCTGCGTAGCCTGTGCCTGCAGGCGGTCTTTGTATTTATTGCGTTTCAGGGAGCTGCTTTTGGCGATGATACTCTTGCCGCCAATGCGGTATTGCTTGGCTTTCTGATGCTGGTTTCCTATGCGCTTGATGGTCTGGCTTATGCCGCAGAAAGTCTGGTGGGCAATGCCATCGGCAGCAGAAATAATGCTGATCTGAACATCTTCCTGAGCCTGCTGTCATGCTGGTGTCTGCTGCTGTCAGTGCTTTTCAGTCTGGGTTATGCGAATTTTGGCGTCCAGTTAGTGGCATTACTTACCAGCATAGATACGGTGCAGCAAGAAGCGGCGCGCTATCTGCCATGGATGATAGTTATTCCCTTGATTGCCAGCTGGGCCTTTTTGCTCGATGGTATTTTTATCGGTGCGACTCAAGGCGCATTGCTACGTAACAGCATGTTTATTGCTCTCTTGGGGTTCGCTGGCTGCTTTTGGTTGCTGCAACAACATGAAAACCATGCGCTTTGGGCTGCAATGACGCTGTTTATGGCGTTGCGTGCCGGAACGCTGGCGTACCATTTATACCGGGGTAAATTAAAACAGGCTATTCATGCTGAAAAATGATTAAAGTTTAAGCAGAAGCGGCCGATAACCGGCTACGGGTTATACTAAATATACTGATATTTAAACAGGAGCGGCATTATGTCTATTACCTCCGGCAGCAATTCGCCACTGGGTGGCGTAGCAAAACAACCGGCCAGCAATACTAAAGCGTCTGAGCAATTGACTGGAAAAGATCGTGCAGAGCAGGCCCGCCAGGCACAGAACACGGCGATACTGCGTGCTAACGAGCAGGTGTCGCTGCGCAGTAACAATGATTCGTTAAGTTTATTGTATAAAACGGCACTGGAAGGCATTAACGCAGAGCTGGAGCCGGTGCTGGGCGAAAATGCCGCCCAAAAAATTTATGACTCCGGTATTGATACATCGCCGGAAGCGACCGCTGAACGCATAGTAGCCTTCGCTACCGGTTTTTACAGCCGTTACAAAGAGCTGAACCCGGGTAAATCAGAAGAGGAAACCCTCGATAGTTTTCTAAAGGTCATAGGTGGCGGCATCGAAAAAGGCTTTACCGATGCCAAGGACATTTTAAAGGGCCTGAAAGTCTACGAAGGTGAAGTAGAAAGCGGCGTCGACAAAACCTATGGACTGGTGATGCAGGGACTGAACAGCTTTCGCGATAAAATGCTTGAGCTTGCCACCACCCCGGTACAATCTGACAACGACGATAGCCAGCAGCCTTAAGCTGCTGGCGGTTCTCATGCCTTTTCTATGCTCTCCGGCGCTGCTACGCGGGTAACGAGCAACTGGTCAATTTTGTAACTGTCGATATCAACTACTTCAAACTTATAGCCGCCATGCAACACAAAGTCGGTACGTTTGGGGATCTTGCGCAGTGTATACATCATAAAGCCGGCAATGGTTTCGTAGTTTTCCGGGTTGGGGAAACTGTCTATATCCAGCACCCGCATCACATCCTGCAACGGGGTCAGGCCTTCAACCAGCCAGGAGTTCGTATCGCGGGCGACAATTTGCTCTTCCTCTGAGCTAACCAACTCGCCCATTACAATACTCATCACATCTTTTAGCGTAATGATACCAACCACCAGCGCGTACTCATTCATGATAATGGCAAAATCGACACCGGCAGACTTAAAATGCTCCAGCACTTCGTACAATGACAATGTATCCGGAATAATCAGTGGCGAGCGCACTATGCCCTCTTTTTTCAGTGATATCGGCTGCTCATGTAACACCTGCATTAAAATATCGCGCGTATCCACATAGCCCACGACTCTGTCCAGCACACCGTCAACCACTATAAACTTTGCATGCGGATGCTCGGCTATCTTGGCTTTAATATTGTCTTGAGACTCATCGGTGGTAAAAAAAATCAGGCTTTCGCGCGCAGTCATTGCCGAAGTAACAGTACGGGACTCCATATCAAACACGTTTTCCAGCAGCTGGTGCTCATGCTCCTGCAGCACGCCAGCCTGGGCACCGGCTTCCATCATCGCAATAATGTCATCCGGCGTGATGTCATCTTTACGCATCGTCGGTACATTAAACAGGCTGAAGCAAGCATTGGCCAGGCTGTTAAACAGCCAGACAAAGGGTTTAAGCAGTGTGATAAGCCACAGCATTGGATTCACCACGCGGATGGCAATCTGCTCAGGTGAAATCATCGCCAGCCTTTTGGGCATTAAATCAGCAAACAGGATAAACAGTGATGTTACAAAAAACACTGATAGCGCAAAGGCCGCATTTGCCACCCAATGCCCGCTGAAAAACATGGCCAGCACAGAGCTGAAATAAGGTGTAAACGCAGATTCGCCCAGAATACCGCCCAAAATAGCAACTGCATTCAGGCCAATCTGTACTATGGTGAAGAAGTTACCCGGATGTTCCTGCAAAGCCAGCACTTTTTCCGCGTTAATGTTGCCCTCTGTTGCCATCAGCCGCAGACGCATTTTGCGTGAAGCCGCCAACGCTATCTCTGAAATTGAAAAAAAAGCACTGCTCGCCACCAGCAATAACATTAACAACATATATTCCAGCGTAGACATCTTATCTCCTGCTACCCGCGCCCGGCACACCGGGCTACCGCTTTGCGTAGTATAACGCTGTTATATGACTAAACCTGCTAAGCAACTGAAAATATTCAGCCATAATCTTACAGCTAAGTTAACCCTGTGATGAAAGCCGCACTATACTTGTGCAGATCTTAATCCATACCCTGGGAGGGGTTATGAAAAAATTGTTAGTTTCTTTTATAGCATTAACGCTAAGCCATACTGTTTGTGCAAACGATGACCAACTGGCTGCCAGTATGTGTGGCTACCTGAAAGAAGATAACCGCAACCAGTTACGCAAAATGCTGACCGATAACAAAATAAACGTTCGCAATATTTATGACGGCGTCAAATGCAATAACGAGAATATGTTGCAGTTTGCTATCCGCAACGACGCTTATGAGTCTGGTACTTTTATCGTGAAACAAATGCCATCGAAAACCCTGGCTGAATTTGACTATGTGGGTTGGGCCAAGTCAAATGGCTTTGAAGCCTCCCCGTTGGTTAATGAAATACGTACCCGCATCGGTGAGTAATAGCCCTGATAGCGCCTGCTAAGGCGCTTTTACCCGATATCATAATTTCGTTTGATACATATCAAGCTTGCTTTTTTATCATGCTGTACATTTTATGTTCAAACCTAGATTGCAGGTAACGAACATGTGCAGAGTACTCAGCATCGTTCTGGCCGGCGGTGCCGGTAAACGGTTGCAACCGCTGACGTTAAAGCAGGCCAAGCCGGCCCTGCCCTTCGTGCGTCGTCGGCGTATTATCGACTTTGTTTTAAGCAATCTGTACCACTCTGGTTTTAATCAGTTATTGGTACTGACACAATATCAGCCTGCAAGCTTACACCGGCATCTGCAGCAATACTGGCAACCTTTATTTGCCAGCTCAGGCGCTTTGCAGCTGTGCAGGGCTCCAGCTGATGCCGATCAGGGTACGGCGGGTGCAGTAGCGCATCAGCTGAGTGTCATTCGTGACTACCGCCCGGATGTGATTGCGATATTAAGTGCAGATCATGTGTACAAAATGGATTACCGGCAGATGCTGGCGTTTCATCTTAACCAGCAGGCTGCTGTCACCGTTAGTGCTGTAGCGGTGCCACTTAGCCTGGCACGGCAATTTGGTATTTTCAGTACTGATGCAAAGCACCACATCGTTAAGTTTTGTGAAAAGCCGCAAGCTGACATTCCAACTATACCGGAGCGCCCTGGCTACGCACTGGCATCAATGGGTAACTATCTGTTTGACGCCAGCTACCTGTGCCAGCAGTTAGAACAGCTTGACCTATCTTGCCATCACGACTTTGGCCATCATCTACTGCCCCAAATATGCGGGCAACAGCTGGCGTGTGTATACGATTTCAGCACGAACCAGTTGCCCGGCGAGCAAAGCCTGCCGCATTACTGGCGGGATGTCGGCACGCTGTCAGCGTATTTTCACAGCAAGCTGGATATGATGCAGCACCCTGACTGGTTAGATGGCCCCAAACAGCACTGGCCTATACTGGCAGCGAACAAACAACCTTTACGCTATCGCATAGCATCTGCGGCATTCAGGCGTTTACCATTACAGGCACACCAGCCGCTCTACAGTTAAGGTGCGTTTAAAGCAATGCAAACGCCAGCGCCAGGCTTCTGCCACTTAGCAGCAAACTGACCAGCAGCACCACTAAACCCAAGCCGTTTTGCCAGCGGTTATTACGATATTGTCCGAGCACGCTATGGTTCATCGCCAGCAATAAACACAGGCAAATCAGCGGCAGTAAAATGCCGTTGGCTACCTGGGCAAACCAGATAACATTGACTGGCCGGATACCCAGCGATGATAACACTACCCCACACAGCACAATAAAGATCCAGGTGGCACGAAACACCGACTGCTTTAAATCAAGCGGTTTATTCAGCACGCCGGCCAGCGCATAAGCTGCCGCCAGCGGTGCCGTAATGGCTGATGACAAGCCGGCCGCCATCAGCCCCAATGCCAGACACCAGGTCGCGGCGCTGCCAAACATTGGTGTTAGTGCCTGAGCCAGCTGGGCCACATTATCCAGCTGCTGTTCACGGCCAAAAAAAGCCGTCGCCGCGGTTGACACAATAGCAATGGAGATAAGGCCGCCCAGCGGTATCGCAACAGCAATATCCTGCCTTGCTGCCCGGATAGCCACCTGCGGCGCTACATTGTTGTGCGGCCATTTTTGTGCTGCTGCCGCTGCATGTAAAAACAGCGAATACGGCACCACCGTAGTGCCGATTAATGCCACAACACTGAGTACAGCACCTGTTGGAATAGCCGGCCAAAACGCGCCTTTAAGCAGCGCCGCCAGATCCGGGCGGGTAAGCAGCATAGTACCGATAAAGGCCAAACTCATCAGAATAACCAGCGCGATAAGGCAGCGCTCTATCAGCTTGTATTGGCCAAACCACAACACCACTGCCGCCACTAAGCCGAGTAATAACGCCCAGGGGTTGACCGAGCTGTAATTTTTCCATTGCATTACAGCGGCACTATCAGCAAACAGCGCATCAGCACCCAGGGCTGCACCGCTGATATTACCGCCCTGATAGGCGCTGTTGCCAATCACAATAGCCACGACAACCAATAACAACAACGGCCAGCGTAGCAGCGGGTTCTGCACCAGCTGACGCAGGTTCTCTCCCAGGCCACGGCCGGTAACAATACCGAGGCGTGCTGCCATCTCCTGTAGGATCATGGTGGCCGCAACAGAAAATACCAGCGCCCAGATCAGCGCATAACCAAAGTTGGCCCCCGCCAGAGAGGCGGTCACCACAGTGCCAGGACCAATAAAGGCAGCAGTAACTAAGGTTGCCGGGCCAAACAGGGATTTTTTATTATTGTCAGAGGTTTGCATAAACAGGCAACGACAGAAAAAACAATGGCGCTACCTTAGCATAAGGCAGCGCCATTTGGTCAAACAAAGTACACCGTGCTGCTGGAGCAAGTGGTTAGAGTAACCCCTCTTTGGTATCCAGATGTTCCTGCCTGTGATGCTCAGCAATCTCGGCTGCCAGCTCCTGCTTAGAGCGTGACTCCCGGATACGCCGCTCTGATAGCCAGAAGAAAAACAGCGGTACAAAAAATACCGCCAGGAAGGTAGCAGCCATCATACCACCCATAACACCGGTACCTACACTGTGACGGGCACCAGCGCCAGCGCCGCTGCTAAATGCCAGCGGCACTACGCCCAGAATAAACGCCAGTGACGTCATAATAATCGGCCTGAACCTCAGCCGCGCGGCTTCCAAAGCAGCTGTGCCGGTAGACCAGCCCTGCTGCGATTTCATCAGCGCATACTCAACAATCAAAATGGCATTCTTCGCTGCCAGGCCGAGCAACGTTACCAGACCAATCTGGAAGTAAACGTCGTTAGTTAAACCGGCTATCCACACCGCCACCAGCGCACCGAAAATACCAAAAGGCATTGCCAGCAGTACCGACAGTGGCAGCGACCATTTTTCATACAGCGCCGCCAGAATTAAAAACACCATCACAACCGCCATCCCCAGCGCAATGCCGGTGGTACCACCACTACGTTTCTCCTGAAAGGCACTGCCGGTCCAGTCGTAACTGATATCAGGCGGCAGCATGGTATTGGCAATACGTTCAACTTCGGCAATTGCCTGGCCGGAACTGTAGCCAGGTGCGGCATTACCCAACAGTTTTACCGCTGGCAGGTTGTTGTAGCGTTCCATGTTATCCGGGCCTGAACTGTACTGAATATTCGCCAGCGCGGACATCGGGATCATTTCGCCACTGCTGCTTTTAACGTAAATGTGGTTAATGTCTTCCGGCTTCATCCGAAACTGTGCATCCGCCGACATCAGTACCTGCCAGGCACGGCCGTACTTATTAAAGTCATTGACGTAGTAAGTACCTAAAGTGCCTGCCAGTGTATTAAAGGCATCGTTTACCGGCACGCCCAGCGCTTTGGCGCGTTCACGATCTAAATCGACCTTCAGCTGAGGTGTATTAGGCCGCCACAGTGTTTGTACGCCAGCTAAAACCGGACTTTGTCCTGCAGCACCCTGCATAATGCCCATCGCCTGTGCCAGCTTTTCCGGGCCACCGTCACCGCGGTTTTGCAGATAAAACTCAAAACCCCCGGTATTACCCAGGCCAAAGATCGGTGGCGGGTTAAACGCCAGTACTAAAGCTTCATTAATGCCGGCGGTTTTCATAAACAGCTCGTTGACCAGGTCGCTGGCGCTGATATCGCGCTCGCTCCAGTCTTTTTGCGTGACGAAAATCGTTGCCGCACTGTTCTTATAGCCGCCACCGATAAAGTCAAAGCCGGCAAAGCTGATAATGTCTTTATTCGCGCTGTTTGAACGGATAGCCGCCACCACTTCATCAGTAACCTTCTGGGTTCTTTCCAGCGAGGCACCATCGGGCAGGAAAATGGCGGCAATGTAAAAGCCCTGATCTTCATCCGGCACCAGTGAACCCGGTGTCGCTTTCCAAAGCCCGGCAGTGATAAAAATCATGCCGCCGACCAGCACTAACGCCAGCAAGCCACGACGCAGGAAAAAGCCTACTGTCGACACATAACGGCCGGTAATACGCTGAAAGAAATCATTAAACCAGAGGAAGAACTTCGCTGTTTGCTTGTGCTCATGGCGTAAAATCGCCACACACAGCGCTGGCGTCATCACCAAGGCCACTACGCCGGACAAACTGACGGCAATCGAGATTGTGACCGCAAACTGACGGAACAGCTCGCCGGTTAAGCCGCCTAAGAACGCAATCGGCACAAACACCGCACACAACACCATCACAATAGCGACTACCGGGCCGGATACTTCCTGCATGGCTTTAATGGCGGCATCACGTGCTGATACATGCTCTTCGTGCATGATACGCTCTACGTTTTCCAGTACCACGATGGCATCATCCACCACGATACCAATCGACAGCACCATACCAAACAGCGTCAGCGTGTTGATGGAATAGCCCAGCATGTACAAACCGGCAAAGGTACCAAGCAGTGAAATAGGTACCGCCAGAATAGGAATAAGCGTCGCACGCCAGTTCTGTAAGAACAGATACACCACCAGAAACACCAGCAGCATTGCTTCGGCCAGCGTTTTGATAACCTCACGAATTGACACTTCAACAAAGCGCGTGGTGTCGTAAGGCGTGGCCTGCGCCAAGCCGCTGGGGAAGCGTTGTTTCAGCTCGGCGATAGTGGCGTTAACCTCTGCCGCAACGTCCAGTGCATTGGCACCCGGCTGCAGAAAAATACCCACCAGCGTAGCAGACTGGCCGTTGTACTGGCCAAGGAAGTCGTAATCGCGAGACCCCAGCTCAACCCGGGCAATGTCTTTAACTCTTAGCGTACTGCCATCAGGGTTAGCGCGGACGATAACATTCTCAAACTCTTCTACCGTGGAAAAACGCCCCTGCGCTGTTACCGTGTACACCATTTCCTGCGCATCAGCCGCGGTTGGTGTCGCACCAATTTTACCGGCCGCAAACTGGGCATTCTGCTCGCTTAACGCGGCGGCAATTTCTGGCACTGTGACTTTAAGCTGGCTCATCTGATCCGGGCGCAGCCAAATCCGCATCGCGTAATCTTTGGCGCCGAAAATCTGTACGTTAGTGGTGCCCGGTATCCGTTTTAACCTATCCAGTACGTTTAACGTCACATAGTTAGAGGTCCACAAATCATCGCGGCTGCCATCAGGTGAGTAAAACGCCAGTACCTGTAAAAAGCTCGAAGAGCCCTTTTCTACCGTAATACCCTGCCGGCGTACTTCTTCCGGCAAGCGGGCCTCTACTTTACTGACGCGGTTATTAACGTTTACCGCCGCCTGATCTACGTCAGTGCCAATCTCAAAGGTAATAAAGATAGTGGTAACACCAGAGCTGGTAGAGGTAGATGACATATACATCATACCTTCCACACCGGTAATGGCATTTTCCAGTGGCGCTGCCACGGTTTGCTCTAACACTTCAGATGACGCACCGGGGTATACCGCCATAACCTGAACCACCGGCGGGGCAATTTCCGGGTACTGCGCAACCGGTAAGCTGCGCATAGCAGCAAGCCCGGCCAGACAGATAAAAATACCGATAACAAAAGCAAAGATCGGCCTGTCGATAAAATAGCGTGAAAACATAAACTTATCCTTGCCTGTTAGCCTTTAGTTGCTGACTCTTGTGCCAGCTGCACCGGCATGCCAGGGAAGAAAATACGCGCCATGCCTTCAACAATGACCACATCGCCGTCTTTCAAGCCGCTTTTGATCACCCAGCCATTTTCACCATTTAATTTTACCCACTCGCCCACTTCAACCGGCGCCGGCATAGCCACCTTGCCGCCATGCTCGCCATCGGCCATTACATAAACAAACTTGCCGGTACCGCCATCCAGCACGGCTTTTTGCGGTACCACTATCGCGTTGTGGCGCACTGCGCCTTCTAACTGAATACGGACAAACTGGCCCGGGCGCAGCAGCGCGTCAGGGTTGGCAATTTCGGCTTTCATTTCGCTGGTGCCGGTTTGGGTGTTAATACGTACATCAGAAAAGTCGACAATACCGGTTTGGTTATACACATCACCATTGGCCAGCAGCACTTTAACCTGCCACTGCTTAGGCAAATCTACCTTACCGCTTTGTGCCTCAGCCCTCAGCCGCAGCTGATCGCGCTCGGCCACAGAAAAACGCACATACATCGGGTCCAGCTGGGTAACATAAGTCAGCAACACCTCTGGCCCGGATACCAGACTGCCCTCAGACACCAGTTCACGGCTTACCACGCCACTAATCGGCGAGCGCACTTCAGTGTAATTTAGCTGCACCTGTGCCTGCTGTAAGATGGCCTCAGCGGTTTTGACATCGGCTTTGGCCACATCAACTGCAGACAACGCATCATCTAAGCTTTGTTGTGACACTGCACCGTCTTTACGCAGCTTATCCAGCCGCTTTAAGGTGCGCTCAGCCTGTGCCTGACGCGCCTGTGCCGCAGCCAGTTCGGCTTTATTGCGGTTAACAGTCGCCTCGAAAGTGGCCGCATCCAGGCTGAATAATGATTGTTCGGCCTCAACTTTTGCGCCTTCATTAAAGTTACGCTTCTCAACAATGCCCGACACCCGCGCCCGTATTTCCACTTCACGCGAGCCGGCCAGTAATGCTGGCGTTTCAATCAGTAAAGGTACGCTTTGCTGTTTAACCGTCAGCACATTAACCGACGCTGGCGGCATGCCACCGGCAGCTGCCCCTTCGGCGCTTGCAGACGGATCTGAACAGGCGGTTAATACTGATACTGACAATAGCAAGGCAGAGGTTAATGCTGCGCGGGAATAAAATGACGTTCTTGTCATAAAAGCACCTTTAGCTGACCGGCGATCTCTGCATCAGCCAGGCTGACGCACAATTGCGCGGCAAATTGAGCAATAAAATGAGCGATATAAGTAGCGGATTTACGATGTAACCGCAGTAAAATAGCACATTTTTTACCAATCGGAATAAAACTTAGATAAAACTTATATGAAGATTTGTAAAAAAGTATTGCAAGCCGTGACACACAGATAACTATACGGAGCATGTGTAAAAACGGATTATTGGTTGTCAACGGTGGTGTTTTGTAGCGATTGCTGCAGGCAACCTGCCAGCACAGGGTACTGGCAGCTGCGCTGGCTTATTGTTTCAGTTACTCGCTGTAGCGGCGGATAACAGACACTTTGCCGTTTTCAAGCTCAAGCACATCCAGCGCGACTTTGCTGTAGCTAAAATCCGAGCCGTCTGAACGCTTACCTTTTGCTGAGAACTTATGCTTAATAGCTACTGCATTGTAACCATGCTGGTAATCAATAAGCTCCGCCTTATATTCACTGTGAATACCAAGGTAGCGGCTCATCCCTTTACGCATCAGGGCTTTACCGTCCGGCTCGCGCGAATCATCGGGCGCATTGGGGAAATGCTGATTACCGACATCGTCGGTAAGAAAAGATAAATAATGCTCCAGGTCTTCTGCAGTCGCATCCGGTTGCTGTGTCTTTACCTCTGCCTCGTAATACGCTTTAACGAATGCATCGTAGTCAAAATTATCAGCTAACATAGTAGGGCTAAAAAATACCAGCCCCATCAAAGTAATAATCAACTTTTTCATTCAAACTCCTTTTTTTAATATTCAGCCGGCAGCTCGTGCAAAAGGCGAGCAAGGTGTTGCAATGTAGTGGACTTCCTCTAACACACTAAAACAGGGGCAAGCACGTTTAGCGAAATAGCGAAAAGGTCCAGCGTGTTTGCACCCGAGTGAGAAACGCGAGTTAGTTAATTGGCTTTTTAGCTATTTTTCCCATATTTTCGCCACCACCCATTATTAGCCTTTTTCACTTCATCTAGTTCAATATTCTTCAACATATCTTCTGTCCATTGATTGGTCGGTGATTTTCTTAGAATCCATTTTTTTGGAAAAGCAGCGTTTGCTATTTGGTATAAACTCGGAACATCTGGAAATTTCACAAACTTTCTTTTCTCACAATGAGGAGGTTCGATTGTTAACTGCTCAGAGTTTTCAACTTGAACAATATGCTCATCCTCCAACATCAGAACTGAACTTTTGGGTAAAAACTCCCAATATTTAATAGTTGCAAGCGGAATCCCAAATTCGATCCTGTTAGGGTGATTATTAAAATCCACAATCCGTGGATATTTTCTTGACTTCCTTCTGAGCCAAAGCATGTCTCTCTCGTAATCGACTCTTAGAAAGTCAACATACCCTAACAAAAGGTCAAAAGATTTTCTTTTAAAAACAGGCACAGCAACTATAGGAGCAGTAACATTTGGGTCTATAGTATTTGTAATTTCAAAAGAAGTGGAATCTCTAATTTTTTGACTTTCATTTATTTCTAAACTTTTAGTAACACCTTGTTTCAACTTTTCAGATAGCTCTGATTTTATTTTTCCAGAGATGGAGTTTTCTTTATTAAATCCTATTTTTAAAGCTAATTCTGAAGCGAACGTAGCGGTTGACTCACTCTCAAAGAGAAATTTTTCGATTGAGCTAATTTGCTTAACTTCCTCTAACTCAAAACTAGAAGATATTACATGTTGAGCGCCAACGCCTTTTGGGGACTTGTACACCGCTAATGCTTCTCCAACTTGGTGTGGCTCGTTAAGCAACCTTTCATTTAATTGAAAATGACATCTAACAATTCCGAATGAGGTACCACTACTATTTAAATTTTCCCAAGAACTCTCTTTTGTAAGATCAACTGAAAATGGTACTGATAATTGAATTCTTTTCATTTTAACATCCTTATTCTAAGTGCATAAGAACATGGGAATTAAACTATATACCTCACTACTTACTCATAGGTTCAATACCCGTATATTGCGTTCAAAGAAACGAAAATTACAAAATCAACACCAGTTTATGCCGCTAGTTAAATGTAAATCAACAATTTTTATTCTGTAGCGAAATTGATACTTGAGAATTGCGGGTATTGCACCCGCAAGTTGTTGTGGAAAAACTCAGGCCTAAACGCTGTCTGTTTAAACAGCGGCTAAGCCTGTTGTTAACGTGATAAGGACGGGTAAAAGCACAGGCCTCGGTGGGCCGGGTGTTTCTTTTTATCAAACGGCTGCCGCCTGTTTGGCCTGCTGCTCCAGCTCGGCTTTTAACGCCGGGTCCAGCTTTAACTGCCGCGCCAGTTCAGTGAGGTAACTGCGCTCCATAAAGTTCTCTTCATCCACTACCAGCACACTGGCCAGATACATCTCTGCTGCCATTTCAGGCGTGGCCGCGCTGCTGGCTATCTCTGCCGGATCCAGTGGCTTTTTCAGTTCAGCATCAAACCAGTGTTGCAACGCATCGTCACTGGTCAGGCGGGCAACTTCGCTGTCTATCAGTTGCCGCTCTTTATCATCAATATGGCCATCGGCTTTAGCGGCACCAATAATGGCGCGTAATATTGCATGGCTGTGCTGCTCCGCCTCGGGTGCCGGCAGTTGGTCTATAGTTTGCGGCTCACGCTGCGGCTCACGCTGCACTGCAGCACTGCTCTGTTGCTGCTGCCAGTTACTGTAGGCCTTATACGCCACTACGCCTAATGCCGCTAAGCCACCATAGGTCAGTACTTTGCCACCGATTTTACGGCCTTTTTTACTGCCCAGCAGCAGCCCCAGCGCACCACCGGCCAGTGCGGCACCACCTTTGCCGGATAAAAAGCCTTTGGCTGCGCCAGTGTTGCTGCCCTGACCGGACAGCAACTCAGAACCTTGCTTAAACAACTGATCTAATAAACCTTTAGTATTCATTATTATCTCCGGTATTTTATATCTGGCTTTGAGACCCCTGGTGCAAAGAAAAATTCCACACTGACACGCTCTGTTACAACATCGCATTTTCCCCCGCTATAGCAATGTGCTTTACTTGTTGTCGATTCAGAACCATAACAACAGGGATCTTTTATGTTTAAACCACGTTACCTTGCCCTATTCTGTGCGCTGGCGACAGCGCCATTAATGGCAGCTGAGGGCACAGCCCTGCTGCGCCAGCCTGATTTATCGGCCAGCCATTTAACCTTTGTATACGGCGGTGATATCTGGATAGCAGATAAAGACGGTAAAAACCCACGCCAGCTCACCAGCCACCCGGCCAGCGAGTTTGCGCCGCATTTCTCACCCGATGGCAAATGGATTGCTTACTCTGCCAGCTATGACAACAATACCGATGTCTATGTGATGCCCACTGCCGGCGGAGCAGCCACGCGGCTGACATTCCACCCCGGTGCCGACACTGTTAACGGCTGGAGCCCGGATGGTAAAAGCGTCATTTTTGCCTCTAACCGTGAAGTAGCTAACAGCCGAAGTAATCAGCTGTTCAGTGTGCCGGTAACGGGCGGTTTTGCTGAAAAACTGATGGAAGCCGTCGCCTTCGAAGGCGAGCTTAACAATGGCGGTAACAAACTGGCGTACCGGCCGAATAATATGGCCTACAGCGGCCCAAGTGGCTGGCGTTTGCACCGCGGCGGCAGTACACCACCGGTGTGGATTATCGACCTGGAAAAACAGCAACTGGAGAAGATCCCGCACCCTAATGCCAATGAATTTAACCCGTTCTGGCTGGATGACACGGTGTACTTTTTATCTGACCGCGATAACCAGGCGGTTAATTTATTTCGCTACCGTAACAAACAGGTAGAACAACTGACACAAAGTAAAGACTGGGACTTACGCAGCGCCGCAGGCTATGGCGACAGCATAGTGTACGAAGCTGGCGGCTATTTACACCGTTATGATGTTAGCAGTGGTAAAAGCACACCTATTGTTGTCGACATAAAAATGCAATCAGCGCAAAAGCGGCCACAGTGGAAAGATGCCAGTAAAACTCTAACCCGCGCCGGTTTGTCAGCCACCGGCCAACGCATTGTCGTCAGTGCCCGCGGCGATATTTTCACCGTACCGGTAAAAGATGGCAGCAGCCGCAATCTGACACAGAGCAGTGGCGTGCGTGAGTTCGACGGCTTATGGAGCCCGGATGGCAGCAAAGTAGCTTATATATCCGATGCCGGCAATAAACACCAACTGGTGCTGGAGGCTCAAGACGGCTTAAGCAAACCACAAAGCTATGACTTGTCTGACAGTGGCTATTTTAATCTGCTGAGTTTCTCGCCGGACGGCAACCTGATTGCCTACCACGACAACCACCTGAACCTGTATGTGTTTAATTTAAGCACTAAACGTAGCCAGAAACTAGACAGCTCACAGCGCCGTGATGGCTTTAGCGTGTCATTTTCACCTGACAGCCGCTATCTGGCTTATACCGTAGCAGGCGCCAATTATTTTAGCCAAATCCGCTTATTCGACTTTACCAGCAATAAAGCCGTTAGTATTACCGATGGCATGAGCCACGCAGGTGACCCGGTGTTCACCCAGGACTACCTGTATTTTACCGCCTCGGTGAATACCGGCCCGTCTCAGGTTGGTCTGGATTTATCTACCCGCGAACGGCCGGTGCGTAAAGCGATTTATGCCTATGTACTGTCAAGCGAGGGAAAGTCGCCGCTGTTGCCAAAAACCGGTGACGAGCCGGTAAAAAAAGCCGACAGCAAAGACAAAAAAGACAGTAAAGAAAAAGATGCCGACAAAACCGTTAAAGCAGTCGATATTGACCTTGCTGGTTTGCAGCAGCGTATTATTGCCCTGCCCGTTGCCGAGCGTAACTACGACAGTTTGGCGGTAGCTGAAGATGGCGCACTGTTTTATCTGGAACATCCGCAGCCGGGCAGCAGCAATGAGCCACCAGGCAGTGATGAAGATAACAGCAGCACCTTGTATCGCTTTGACTTTGAAGAAAAAGAAGCTGAAGTGGTAAAACAGGGTATTGCCAACTACAACCTCAGCAGCGACGGTAAAAAACTGCTGTTGGTAAGTATGCCGAATAAACTCGAAGTGGGTGACGCTAAAACCAAGCCAGAAGCCAAAGCCGTATCGCTGGCAGAGGTGCGTAGCTTTATCGACCCGGCGCATGAATGGCAACAGATATTTAATGATGCCTGGCGTATGCAGAAAGAATATTTCTACGATGCCAATATGCACGGCATTGACTGGCAAGCAATATACGATAAGTACCAGCCGCTGCTGAAACACGTGCAACGGCGCGAAGATTTAAACGATGTGCTGGTAGACATGATTGCCGAGCTGCAGGTTGGCCACAACCGCATTGGCGGTGGCGATGTGCATCAGGAAGGCTCAAGTAAAGCGGGTCTGCTGGGTGCCGATTTTACCATCAGCAATGGTAAGTATCAGTTTAAAACCGTGTATCAGGGTGATCGCTGGAGCCCGTTTTTACAGGCACCGTTAAATGTACCCGGTGCCAGTGCAAAATCCGGCGACTACCTGCTGGCAGTGAACGGCAAGCCGCTTAGCTGCAACGATAACGTTTATGCGCTGCTGGATAATACGCTGGGTAAACAGGTTGTGCTGACTATCGCCGATGATGCACGCGGTAAAAACCAGCGCAATATTGTGGTTGAGCCGGTAGCTAACGAGCGTGAACTGCGGCTGTGGCACTGGGTTGAACATAACCGTAAGCTGGTAAACGAAAAGACCGATGGCAAAGTCGCTTACGTCTATTTGCCGAACACCGCAGATGGCGGCTTTTACTTCTTCAACCGCATGTTCTTCGCCCAAACTGATAAACCGGCCGTCATCCTGGACGAGCGCAAAAACGGCGGCGGCCAGGCAGCAAATTACATCACCGAAATTCTTGGCCGGCAGTTCCTGTCAAGCTGGAAAGACCGTGACGGTTTAGTCTTTACCACACCGGGTGGTGGTATTTACGGTCCGAAAACTATGCTGATCGACCAGGATGCCGGCTCAGGCGGCGACTTCCTGCCGTGGGCGTTTAAACGTTTGAAATTGGGTAAAACCATAGGTACCCGTACCTGGGGCGGCTTAATTGGTATTTCAGCCAACCCGCCGATGATTGACGGTGGTTTCCATGTTGTGCCGTTCTTCCGCTTCTATACACCGGATGGTGAATGGCGGGTAGAAAACGAAGGCGTAGCGCCGGATATCGAGGTAGAACTGGATCCGATAGCGGTCAATAAAGGCATAGATGTGCAGTTAGAGCGTGCCATTACCCATACGCTGAACGAGCTTAAAGCCAACCCACCAGCTGACCACAGTAAAGCACCGGCCATGCCGACTAAACTGGGGTTGTAAGCAGGTAACGAAGGACAAAACCGCTGCCATGCAGTAATGCTGTTCATTTAAGCAGAATCGGTTTGCCCTAAGCCAACCCTCTCAGCCCTGGACGGGCTGAGAGGAGCCCCCAGGGATTGGGTTTACGGCGTGTTGGCGTGGGCAAACCGATGGCAGCAAGAAGCTTAACTGACTGCCATTATGTCATGCAGCGGTTTTTATTTGTCCTCTGGCGGGCGGATCAAACTTTTCGCCGGCGTCATAATTCTGAGCGTGAAAAACGTTAACATACTTAAGATTAGCGCTATCTCAAGCCGCCCTGTCGCGACAGACATACCGATAGCACCGGTTAACCATAATGCCGCCGCAGTTGCCGTACCAGAGACAAAACTTTCGCCTTTGACCATATTTTTTAAAATCGCCCCGCCACCGATAAAGCCAATACCGGTAATGATCCCTTCCATTACCCGGGCTTCAGCATCGGTTGACGTTAATACCTGCAGCCCTACCAGCATGTAACCACAGGCCGCAACAGCAACCAGCGGAAAGGTACGCAAACCTGCTGTGCGCTCGTGCTTTTCGCGGTCCCAGCCAATCGGCAACGCCAGAACAAAAGCAATAATTAAATCGCGGATATGCAGCACGACGATGTTCCAGTCCAGATCGGGTATCAGTTCCATTTATACAGGCTACCGGTTTTCAATTGTCAATAACGCCAGCCTAACTGCCAACAGCAACATTTTCAATTACTGCCAGTGACCCGTGCGCTACCAGTCAAGCTGAACATCAAAGGTCATCTGCAGCGGCTGTTCAGTGCCTTCCGGCACGGCACTGATAATAAGCTGAAATACCCGTTGTGAACTGGTATCTAAAGTACCGACATAAGAGATATAGCCATCGGTTTCAATTGGTTTCATGGTAATGTCTTCGGTATGACCAAGCAGATTCTCATGTTTAGCACTCACCTGTGCCTGTACCGTCGCCTCTGCCGGTTTGGCATTATTTTTCAGAATAACCAGATTAAGCACTGCCAAATCTGGTCTGACAGCGATATCGTACTTTTGAGCCATAGCATCGTTCAGTACCGACGCACGACTGACGTTCGCCCGCAACGTAAAATCGTTAAACTCGACAACATGGCCAAGCGGCTGATCAACCTCTGCCGGCTCACCTGTATTGACCGGCTCTTTTGCCGAATCAACGGTTTGCTGCAACTTATCACAGGCACTGAGTGCGACAATCATGCTTAACACTGTGGTGAAAAAACCAAAGCGGGACTTAGGGTGGAGGTTCATTGTCAGCTCCTTTGTTTAGCGGATAAATGGCGGGTGTGTCTCCTTAAAAATAACAACAACGCGCTACTGATATTTACACCCAGCTTATCAGCTGGTCAGTAAAGCATAGCTTATCAGCAGCATAACGCCTTTGATCTGCAAAGATTTAGCAAGCTGATACAGATTAAAAGCCGCTGTTAAGCGGCTTTGGCCTGTAAAATCTGTTGCTGTAAATTCAGCGCTGCGGTTTGCAGCTGGATAAACAGCGTCGCGTCTTTCAGCTGTTGATACTGCGAATCAAACACCTGATGAAAATTCGCCACCGACACAGCGCCGCTAAGCTCTGCGCCCATAAAAGGCGCGGCTTTTACAGCTGCCTGCAGCACACTTTGCGCACCACCCGGACCCGGTGCTGCCGCCAGAAACAGCGTTGGTTTATGCTGAAAAATACGTTTTTGGCTGCGCGAGGCCCAGTCATACAGGTTCTTAAAAGCCGCAGTAAAGGTACCGTTATGTTCGGCAAAAGAGACGATAAGGCCATCTGCCGCAGCGATTTGCTGTAAAAAAGCCTGAACCTGGGGCGGCGAGCCAAGCTCAATTTCACGCCTTTCGCTGTAAATTGGCAGCTCGTAGTCATCAATATTGAGGGTTGTCACCTCTGCTTGCGGCAGTAACTGCGCAACGCTAACGGCCAACTGCTGATTTATTGACTGCGGGTTATTACTGGCGGCAAAAGCAAGAATTCTCATAGTACCTCCTGACGGGCTTTTTCCTGATTTAAATTACGCTGGGCGGGGATATCACTTAAATACTCAACAAACTCCACTTCGAAACCGGCCGGGTCGACAAAATAAATATTCTTCCGAAAAGGGTCATCAGCACCATTTTTGGCAATGCTAAAACCGGCGGCCTGCAAGCGGCTGATAACCGCATCCAGATTATTTGTCACATAGGCAAAGTGCGCAAAACCAACGCTGTGCCCGGCGAGATCGCGGTTTGCGCCCTCACCATGATCGCTTAGCGCTATGTAGTGATAGTCATCGCCAAAATGCAGCCAGTTCCTCGGCTTGCCGTACCACTCGCCTTTGCCTTCGTCGCGAATGCGCCAGTGCGGAAAAGCGGCGCGGTAAAATTTGAGCATGGCATCAAGATCGGACACCACCAGGTTTACATGCTCCAAATACATAAAAGTCTCCTCAGGCTTGCTTGAATTAGTTCGACAGGCAGGGTAAAACCTTAACCTAAGTTAAGGTAAAGTGTTTTTTTACTAAAAAATTCAAAATACTGTGGAGAGCTTATGTCGGAAGCAACCTGGAGCGTCGGTCGGGTGGCCGAGCGTTGTGGCGTAAATGTCAGTACGCTGCATTTTTATGAGCAAAAAGGCTTAATAAAAAGCTGGCGCAATGCCGGTAACCAGCGCCGTTATAAACCTGATGTCTTGCGCCGTATCGCCGTAATCAAAGCGGCACAAAAAGTCGGCATCAGTCTGGAAGAAGTCAAACAGGCTTTTCTGTCGTTACCCGATAGCCGCACACCAACAGTGGAAGACTGGCAGCAGCTGTCGCAAAACTGGCACACGATGCTTGATGCCCGTATTGCCTATATGCAAAAACTGCGCGACTACCTGACCGGCTGCATTGGCTGCGGTTGCCTTAGTATGAGCAAGTGTCCGTTGTATAACCCGGATGACAAACTGGCCGCTGAAGGCACTGGTGCAGTGGTGCTGGATAACGAAGAAAAGCGGGTACTGGCGCAGGCCTTAAGCCCACCCAGCCAGAATAAAAAAACAACTGTTCGCTTAACCAAAGAATAACCACAACCGAGATCAATAATTTAACTATATTATTCAAATAGATAAATAATTCTAATTGAGCGGCATATTAATTTAACTGGCCATACCAGATATTTTAGTGTACAACTGTACGCTGAAATTAACCAAGCGGATTAATATGTAGTGAAAGCGTTATTAGCACGGTCATGGCGTGCGTTTTGTCTGATGCTGGGTAATCAACCCAGCCTGACACGGTATTTGCTCCCCCTAGTACAATGGTTAAAACCGGGCTTTTTGCCCGGTCAATACCGTGCACAGCTTGTCGCAACCGCATGGCAAACGGCTGACATGATTGAGCTGACGCTGCAGCTGTCAAAGCGCTGGCCGGGTTTTGTGCCGGGGCAGCATATTAATGTCACCTTAAAGCATAATGGCCGCTACCTGACCCGCCCTTTCAGTATTTGCTCAAGCTTCTCTTTGTGGCAAAGTCAGGGCCAAATCAGCTTGTGTTGCAAGCTAAACCGGGAGGGAGAATTTACGCCACTACTGCCAAGGTTGACGAAAGGCCAGTGGCTCAGTATCAGCGCAGCACAAGGTGACTTTGTCTGGCAACACCCGGCACTTAGTACGGTTTTTATTGCTGCGGGTTCTGGCATTACGCCTGTCGCCGCTATGCTGCTTAGTCAGCGTCACTGGTTGTCCGAAGCGACACTGCACTACAGGGTGCGCGGCAATGAAAATGCAGCCTTACTTGCCCCGCTGCAACAACTGGCACAGCGTAACCCGCTGTTTAACCTGCAGCTATCAGACAGCCGGGTTGAAACAGCAATTGAATTCAGTGCCAGGCTGATGCGACAGCCGTTACAACGCGAATTTTATCTGTGCGGCCCGGCCATGTTTATGCAGCACATTACTACCAACCTGACTGCGCATGGCGTAAGCAGAGCACAGATCCACTGCGAACAGTTTGCGCCCTTATTACAAAACACCGCCCATAGCTGTGCAGAGGATGAAATTAACAGCACCTTTATTGTCGCAGGCCTACCTAAGATGATGGCACTGCCCCGTATGTTCAGCCTGTTACAAAGCGCTGAGCAGCAAGGACTAGCCCCTGCTTTTGGCTGCCGCATGGGAGTGTGTTTCCAATGTGTGTGCGAAAAGGTCTCCGGCCAGGTGCGTGACATGCGCAGCGGCCAGTTAAGCGGCCATGGCCGTGAACAAATCCAGTTATGTATCAGCCAGCCCGTTACTGAGCTGGTCATTAAGCTTTAGCAGGACCCAAAATGAAACTGACAACCGAACAATTTGATGCACTAGCACTTGAGCTGGATACGCTGAAATTGCAGGTAAAACAGCAAATAGGCGAAGCCGATGCGTGCTACATCCGCCGCGTCTTGCTGTGCCAGCGCTTAGCTGCCATCTGTGGCCGCGTATTAATGGTGCTGGGCTTTATCACGCCATGGTTCTGGCTGGCGGGGGTTCTGGCGTTGGCACTGGCGAAAATTCTCGACAATATGGAAATTGGCCACAATGTGCTGCACGGCCAATATGACTGGATGAACGATCCGGTTTTACACTCTAAACGCTTTGAATGGGACATAGCCTGCGACGCTGGCTCGTGGCAACGTACCCATAACTTTGAGCACCACACCTACACCAATATCATCGGCAAAGACCGTGATTTTGGTTACGGCTTATTGCGCCTGAGTAACGACTTTCGCTGGCGGCTGCGTAACCTGTGGCAAGGTGGCACTTATCTATTGCTAAGCATGCTGTTTCAATGGGGCGTGTCCTACCATGAGCTGGCGGCACAGCGGGTGTTTTTCGGCAAGAAAAAAGCCGACCGCCACAGCCAGGTCACCGATAGCGAGCTAAAAAAAGCTTTTTTCGGTAAAGGCGCACGTCAGCTGATTAAAGACTACCTGTTTTTTCCGCTTATTGCTGGCCCGATGTGGCT
Organism: Rheinheimera aquimaris; assembly: GCF_020531985.1. Classification (GTDB taxonomy): domain Bacteria; phylum Pseudomonadota; class Gammaproteobacteria; order Enterobacterales; family Alteromonadaceae; genus Alishewanella; species Alishewanella aquimaris. The sequence continues at coordinate 696,611 of NZ_JAJAVQ010000001.1, forward strand.
ATGGGTACTGGGCGGCAACGCTCTGGCTAACCTGATAAGAAACCTGTGGACATCGACCGTCATTTTCTGTGGCCACTTTACCCGCGATATCCATACCTTTAGCGCAGAAGCATGCGAGAACGAAAGCCGTGGCCAGTGGTATTACCGCCAGATGCTGGGTTCATCCAACTTTACCGGCCCAACCTGGCTGCATATATTAACCGGTCATTTAAGCTGCCAGATTGAACATCACCTGTTTCCGGATATTCCGGCAAGGCATTATCCGGCTATGGCTACGCAGGTGCAGGCGATTGCTTCGCGCTTTAACATTCCTTACAACACCGGCAGTTTTTTGCGTCAGTACGGCACAGTGTTCTGGCGTATCCTGCGCTACTCACTGCCAGGGGGCAAAGCCAGTACCCGCCCGGCTTATTTATAACAACACTTTACCTGCAAACATGGCCGGGGCTTACCCGGCTGTGATATAAAAGCCCACTACCTATAACCCAGTGGGACCTTACTATGACAGTAAAGCTTAGTCTTAGCGCCGCCGCGATGTTTTTGGCACTTAATAACGGCAACGCTTATGCCGTAACGGCTACTGAGCAACTAGACACCTTGCTCAGTGAGCATTGGCAAAAAGCCAATAAAGAACAAATCTTCTTTCGCAAAGACCCTGATACCTTTCGCATGAACGGCAAACTGCCGGATGTGTCGGCCAAAGGCCGCGAGCGGCGGGAACAATATAATGCCCAGTTGCTAAAACGGCTCGACAGTATTGATGAGCGCGAACTGTCTGAAGCGGATAAAGTCACGCTGCGGTTATTCCGCTATGAGCGGCAAACCGAAGCACAAAGCTATAAGCAATTTGATCATCTGTTTCCTATGCAGGCGTACGCTGGCTATCACAGCTATTTTGCCGCTGCACCGGATAATATGTCGTTTTTAACCCAGGCAGATTATGACAATTACCTGATCAGCCTGGCCGACTTTCCACGCTACAACCAGCAGCATATTGATAATCTTAAACAAGCCATCGCTAAAGGCTACACCCACTACTGTGAAAGCTTTAAAAGCTACGATAAAACCATTAGCCAGCACATCGTCGACAACGTCAGCGACAGCGTGTTTTATGCACCACTGTCACGCCAACCGGCGCAGTTTAGCCCACAGCAACAAAACTATTACACCGAGCAAGGCAGCAAACTGATTGAAGACACCGTGATCCCTGAATACAAAAAGCTGTATCAGTTTTTTACCCAGCAATACATGCCGGCTTGCCGTAAGCAGGTTGGTATTGCCCAACTGGAAGATGGCGCGCCGTACTATCAGTACCTGATTAACTTTTATACCACTACCAGTATGACGCCGGAGCAAATTCATCAGCTGGGGCTGAATGAAGTAAAACGCATCCGCAGCGAAATGGACACCATTATTAAGCAGGTTGGTTTTGACGGCAGCTTTGCCGACTTTGTCCATTTTTTGCGCACAGACCCGCAATTTTACGCCAGCTCAGGCCAGCAGCTGATGGAAAAAGCCGCCTTTATCACGCGCAAAATGGCCGGCCAGCTACCCAAATGGTTTAACACCCTGCCCCGCAACACCTTTGACATTAAAGCCAGCCCCAGCGGCGGTGCTTACTACGTGGCATCTGATGGCAGTGGCACCACCTCAGGCACCTATTTTATCGGCGCCAATGATGTCAGAAGCGAGCCGCTGTACAATTTAGAAGCGCTGACCTTTCATGAAGCCGAACCCGGGCACCATCTGCAAAGCGCATTGGCACAGGAGATGGACATACCGGAGTTTCGAAAAACCCTGTATCACAGCGCCTACGGAGAAGGCTGGGGCCTGTATGCCGAAAGTCTGGGCAAAGAAATGGGCTTTTATCAGGACCCTTACAGCGATTTCGGCCGCTTAACCTATGAAGCCTGGCGCGCCTGCCGTTTAGTGGTAGACACCGGTATGCATGCACTGGGCTGGAGCCGCCAGCAGGCGATAGATTATCTGGCAGCCAATACGGCGTTAACCATGGTTGAGGTTGAAGCCCAGATAGACCGCTACATTACCTGGCCGGCACAGGCGTTATCGTACAAGATTGGTGAGATAAAAATCCGTCAGCTACGCACCCAAGCCGAGCAGCAGTTAGGCGATAAATTTGATATCCGCGCCTTTCATGATCAGATGCTGAAAAACGGCAGCCTGCCACTGGACTTACTGGAGCAGCTAACGCTGGAATGGATTAACACGCAAAAATAAGTAGCGCCAAAAGCAAGGCTTGCTCAGTTCCCCAAGGTTAATGGTTGGTTCAGAGCAAGCTGCGGTGCGTTTTTTGCTGTGTTATGCCTTATGCTGCCACACCAGATATAAACCACTTAACATAATGACAGCCGCGCCGGCCAACGTAGAAAATTCCGGGTAAAGCTGCCACAACACTATGTCAAAACCAATCCCCCATAACAGCGCCAGATACTCGAACGGCGCAACGATGGCAGCAGGGGCCACTTTAAACGCTTCGGTCACTGCCAGTTGGCCACCAAAGCCGGTAACACCAATCAGCACGAAACTCAACCACAGCTCACTGCGTAGTGGTTGCCAGTCAGGCCAGGCTAATAGCCCGGCGCCAACGGATAACAACGTCATCAGCCAGAACACCATATTGCCGGTACCTTCGCGCCGGCCGAGAATACGCACAGTAATCGCTGACACCGCATAACAAAATGCCGCCAGTAATGCCATCAGTGCGCCGAAACTTAGCAGCTTGTCGCCGTCAGGTTTTAACATGTAGCCTACCGTCAACAGCCCCAGCGCAATAGCCACCCAATGTCTGGGCGCAACATACTCTTTCAGCCAGAAGGCAGACATCGCTGTAATTAGCAGCGGAGCGGTAAAAAAGATAGTGTAGGCTTCTGCCAGCGCCAGGCTTTGCAGGCTGAACACGAAGGCCCATAACATGGTAACCCCCAGCACAGCGCGCAATAAATGTAAGCTCCAGCGCGTATTGAGCAGGGTTTTATGCCGCCCGGTGCTCAGCAGCCACGACACCACTAAAGGCCAGGCCAAAGCGCCGCGCAAGCAGGCTATTTGCATGGCGCTGTAATAAGGGGTTAACGATTTCATCGCCGCATCCATGGCAGCAAACAGCGCCACGGCCAGCACCATGCACAAAATACCGCGTAGCGGCCTATCAACCGAAGAGACAGAAGGTAAAGACATTGAGCGAAAGCACCAGCGATAACGGTGCGCTATTGTACAGCCGGCAATAGCATCCGGCAGCAGCAAAATGCATCTTGTGCTGCAAAATAGCCTGCACTGGTAACGGTGCTACTCAAGAAAACTTTTTTCAGATATCACTTTGTAAATAATTACGGTAATAACACAGACTAAAGCCGGGTGCGTCACAAAAGCCACTGCGCTCAGCGCATCGGCTTCGCATTGGCTTTTTAATACTGAGCAGAAAATGAAATCAACTATAAATGTTGAACACACGGCCAGTATCACAATCAGCAAATAGTTATAGGGGGATTTCAGCTTAACTGCAAAGGCGACCATCAGTATAACCACCACTGGTATACCAAGAGTTACTAATAACATCATCCGGCTGCCTGGCTTTTAGTTCGCAGAAAAAATGCCACTATCACAGAAGTCAGAATGCCCATAATGGCGGCGCCAATCATACTTTGCAGGATATAGTTACCTAAGCTGAAGTATTCCGCTGCTTGCTCTGCTGTCATTATGTTTTGGGAAACAGCATAAGCCTGCACGTTCAGAAAATACTCCGGCGTAATCACCTTATGGGTAAGCCACTGTGCCGGCGGGCTTAGCAATACTACCACCAGAGTGATCAGCAAGCCCGCACGCATACCCTGTTTCCAGTCCATGTTGCCCTTGTAATCGCGCTGCTTTTTTTGCCTCAGTGCCAGCACATAAATAAGTATTGCCGGTATCGCAAACAGATTGGTATAAGTGGCGTGCTGCGCAATCAGGCGGCCATGTAAACCTGCTAATTGCTCGCCCCACATCCACAGCAGCATTACGGCAGTAAAAATAATACCCCAGCGTATTTCGGTCAGATATTTATTCATAAGGTGTTGATGTTATTAGCACAGATAACGAAATACTATAGCCGGTTTATCCGGCTTTGCCAGCCCTTCTACCCGGATGATAACTGCCCTTACGGCAGCGTCAGCCCATCGTTAACTGTCTTGCAATTGCTGGTGCAATTTGGCCAGGATCTTAATATCTTCGCTGTAAACCATAGCATGTTCTGCTCTGGCCAGAGCCGCCGCAGAGTGGCGCTGGCAATGTGGTTTAAAATCAGTATTTATCTGGCTAAGGGCAATAAAGCTTTTTTGCAGCCGGATTTGAATTTCCAGCACTGCAGCCCCGTCACGTGCTATCGGTGTGTAAAAGTCATCAAATAAATCTGTCAGGCTTAGGCCAAGCTGCCAGACATAAGGATAATCTATCTGGGCTTTATCATCTTGCGGGCTTTGCCAGTTGGTTAGCACCCGGGTGCCACGGCCGATAATTTCAATAGCCGTACCGGGGTCATTCACTGCCGGTGACAGGGCTTTTGACGCTATTTCGGCTAACACCAGTAAACCAAAGCGCGGATCCTGATCGAAGGTGCGAAAGTCTTCAATGGTAAAAGCGGCTAGCAGCTCATTGTAACCAAGGTTAGCATATGCGCCGTCAACCCATAACAGCGGCCGGTGCGGGTCAATAAACACCCCTGCCCGCACCACCACATACACCTTGCAGCTGTGTTGCCCAGCCCATTTATTAATCGCTTTTATATCAATATGCTGAATATAACCAATACGTTCTGTTTGTACCGCTTTGGCGCCATCGGGGATCTGGCTCAGGCTTGTCAACGGGTTAGCATTTAACCACGGGCATTTAGTAAAAGCGGTTAATGCCGCGTAGGCTTCATCTTCTACTTTACGTGCAGTCTCCCCCACCCGGCCAAGCCCGGATAAATGATTGATCCACACTAATATGGTAACGACTATCAGTACAATCACCAGAATAGTGGTCAAAAACAGTACGACTTTGCCTTGCTTGGTATAAAGCTCAGTGTTAAGCAAAATGATACTGACAATGCTGAATAAAAATGAGCCGACAAAGGTCGCCAGAGCATTGTGGGTGGTGGTGTCTTCCATCAGCAGCCGGGTGGCCCGTGGCGACACGCTGTTGGTAGAGGCACTGAACGCGGCGATCATTACGCTGAGCGAAAAGGTAGTCACCGTCAGCATACTGGAGGCCAGTATGGTCAGAATTTTTTCTGCCGCGCCGGCGCCGATAATATCGGACAGCGATTCCGGGATAAACGGCTGTACAGCGATAGCCACCATCGCCGAAATCAGCGCCAGCACGGCAAATGAAACCGTCCGCACCCACAACTTACGGCTCAGTTTTAACAATTGCCAGCCCCACTTCGATACCATCAGTCTATCCTTTTATTGTTGCTGTACCACCAGTCTGCCAGCGCCGGTGCACTGCCCTGCATCAATACCGGCAAAGCCCTTTTTTGCAGTTGATAGCGGTACATAGGGTCATAGTAATCCGTTAGCAAAGCGCTGATCCAGACCCGGTGCAGGCTGATGTCGCCACTGCACTGTTGCTCAGCCAATGCCTGCAGCAACAGTGCCCGTAATTCACTGTACAAAGCCCCGCCAAGGCGTTTACTGATCCGCGCCAGCCCCTGTTGCAGCATAGCACTTAGCACGCTGAATGCCGTTTCAGCATGGTGCTTGCTGGCTTTTGCCAAAATATCAGTGATGTAATCATGCAGTATAACTTCGATGCGTTTTTCCAACGGTTCTTCAAGTAATAATGCCGGGCTTTGTTGCATGGCCTGATATAAGCGATGCGGAATACTGCGCTGACCGATCAGCAGGCTTTCATCTTCCAGTAACAGATAATCTGCCTTCAGCTCACGCACCTGTATAATAGCCGCTGCTAAATCATTCTCAAACTGCACCTGCGGCGGCTGTGGTGTCAATTGCTGGCCAAAAGCAGAACCGCGATGATTCGCCAAGCCTTCCAGATCAAGCATCTTCAGCTGCTGCAACAAGCGGGTTTTACCACTGCCTGCCGGCCCCGCCAGCAATAGCAACGGCTGTGACGCTGCCTGGTCAATGACCTGCAGCGCAGCATGGCGTAGTGCTTTAAAGCCGCCCTTAACACGCGGATATACCACACCTTGCTCTGCCAGCCATTGCTGCACAATTTGTGAACGCAGGCCGCCACGGGCGCAGTACAAGATGCCATCAGGGTACTTCTGTGTAAAATCCAGCCAGGCTTCGATACGTTGCTGCTTTAGCGCGCCGCTGACCAGCTGATGCCCCAGCGCAATAGCAGACTGCTGCCCGTGTTGTTTGTAACAGGTGCCGACAGCTGCGCGCTCGGCGTCGTTCATCAAGGGCAAATTGTAGCTGTGATTAAATGTGCCCTTGGTAAACTCCACCGGCGCACGCACATCCATTAGCGGCAACCGCAGGCGCAGAATGTGCAGATAATCATCAGTTACCGGAAAATGCTCTGCCATAACGTGCGTTAGCGCACCCTGACCAGATGGCCTTTACGTGCAGCTTTCAGCTCGCCGATCGGCGCCAAGGTTAAATCGTGCGCTACGGCCAGATGAATAAGTGCGGCCTCAGCTTTAGCATTAACTGCAATCAGCAAACCACCGCTGGTTTGCGGATCGCATAATAATGCCTGCTGCTGCTCGGTTAATGGCGATACTTTGCCACCATAACTGGCAAAATTACGCGCACTGCCGCCCGGCACACAGCCCTTGGCAATATAGTCGCTGACATGTGGCAGCACCGGTACCGTCTGGCTGTCCAGATCAGCACTCAGCCCACTGCCTTCACACATTTCAATCAAATGCCCCAGTAAGCCAAAACCGGTAACATCCGTCATGGCGTTTACACCATCCAGCCCGGCGATATCGGCGCCAATACGGTTAAGCTGTACCATGGTGTCACGCGCTATGTCGCTGTGGTTGTGCTGTAACTTCTTCTGTTTTTGCGCGGTTGTTAAAATACCAATGCCGAGCGGTTTAGTCAGATACAGTCTGTCTCCGGCTTTGGCCGTGTTATTACGTTTTAAATAGTTGATATCTACCCGCCCGGTAACCGCCAGGCCAAATATCGGTTCAGGGGTATCAATGCTGTGGCCACCGGCCAGCACAATGCCAGCGTCTTTACAGGTGTGGCGCGCACCTTCGAGCACCTGTTGTGCCAATTCAGCCGGCAACTTACTGACCGGCCAGCCCAAAATAGCGATCGCCAGCAAAGGCTTGCCGCCCATAGCATAAATATCGCTAATGGCATTGGTGGCCGCAATACGGCCAAAATCGAAGGCATCATCAACGATAGGCATAAAGAAATCGGTGGTACTGAGAATGGCTGTGCCATCGCCTAAATCATAAGCTGCAGCATCATCTTTGCTGCTATTACCTACCAGCAAACCGGGGTCTGAAAATGTCAGGCTGGATTGCAGAATTTTATCCAGCACCTGAGGTGATATTTTACAGCCACAGCCTGCGCCGTGACTGTACTCAGTTAACTTAATGGCAGAAAGATCAATCATAGTCACGCTTAGCGAACACCCAATAGCGCCAACATAACCAAAGCACTGCCAGATAACAAGTGTTGTTCAGATAAGCCAAACCAGACGCCACGGCACAACCGTGGCGTAAAACGCAATTAAGGTTGTGAGCTCAGCGACTTATCGCGCACAGCCTTAAATTCTTTACCTTCAAGCCAGTTTGGCCAGCTATTGCTGTTTGCCAGTTCATTACCTACCTGAAAATACAAAAACAGATCCTGCTGGGCACCGCGCAAATCCCACTCCGGGTCAAACTCATCCGTCACTTTATGGTAATAGTCACTGACATAGCGCTGGCGCTGCTTCAAACCCCAGTCTTTACCATGCTCAAAGCTATCAATGCCGCCGCGGGCATACAGCATAGGCACACCTTTTTTCGCCAGGTTAAAGTGATCAGAGCGGTAATAAAAACCGTCCTGCGGTGTGGGTTCCGGTGCTATGTAACGGTTTTGTGCTTTGGCGTAACGGCTAAGTACAGGTTCAAGCTCTGAGCTGCCGTAGCCAAATACCATCACATCGCGCATCGGGCCATAGACGTTAATCACATCCATATTAATGCCGGCTACGGTTTTATTTAAATCAAACAGTGGGTTATTAGCATACCAGGCAGAACCTAACAAACCACGCTCTTCCACCGTTACCGCTAAAAACGCTACCGAGCGTTTTGGTGCCGGGCCGGCTTTAAACTGCTCTGCCAATGCTAACAGGGCGGCAACCCCGCCGGCGTTATCCTGGGCTCCGTTAAAAATTTTGTCATCAGGCCGGCTGAAATCCAGGCCGAAATGATCCCAGTGCGCCATATAGATCACGGCCTCATCAGGCTGCTCAGTGCCTTCGATATAGCCAATGACGTTGTTCGACGTCAGCTGACGCAGGTTATTGCTAATGCTGATAGAAGCGCGTTGTTTAAACCTGACCGGTTTAAAATCTTTGCTCAGCGCCTGCTGCCGCAGCTTCGCCAACGAAGTGCCGTTTTGTGCAAACAGTTGCTCTGCCGCCTGCAGCGACAACCAGCCTTCTACCTGGGCTTTGTGCATATTTTTGTGCTCGGCAGCCAGTTCAAACCGGATAGGCGATGTACCGGCGACTACATTCCAGCCGTAGCTGGCCGCATCGGTTTCGTGCACGATAAGCGCCATAGCTGCACCCTGACGCGCGGCTTCTTCGTATTTGTAGGTCCAGCGGCCGTAGTACGTCATGGCATTGCCGGTAAACAGGGCCGGGTCCTGTGTGGCATACCCCGGATCGTTCACCAGGATCACCACCGTTTTACCTTTTACGTCCAGGCCGGCGTAGTCGTTCCAGTTATACTCTGGCGCGACAATACCGTAACCGACAAACACCACCTCACTGTCTGTCACATCAATTTGCTTTTGCATGCGGGTAGACCAAGCCATCATATCGGTTTTGTATGTCAGGCTGCGCTTAACACCAGCATCGGTGCTGAGCGTTAACGCCGACACCTTAACCGGGTCAATTTGCATCACCGGCACTGGCTGGCGGTAACTGCCGTCTTTATACGGCGTTAAGCCGATGCGGGCAAACTGCTGCTCCAGATAGCGTACGGTGTTTTCTTCCCCCTGAGTCGCAGGTGCCCGCCCCTGCATCTCATCTGAGGCAATCCGCTGAAAGTACGCGGAGAAATTGCGGTTAAATTCGGTTTGTACCAGGCCTGTTTGCGCAGCAGGTTGATTAGCATTGCTATCTGCCGGCACTGCGGCTTGGTGATTAACACAAGATGCCAGCAGCAGGCAGGCGGCAACTGAAGCCGTCGCTGCTGCCAAGCGGTAAGTAAATTGTCGTCTCATCAGGTTTCCTTGCTACAACAGGGTAGTATTTACCTTACCTGATATAGCCTGCGCAAACGACAGGCTTGAGACAGATAACCGGGATCAGGGTTTAATTTTATAAATCACATTAACTGATTTTTGCAGCGTAATGTGTCTTGGCAGTACCAGGTTAGCCCCGCTGTCGGCCATCTCTGCTTTGCCACGCATAGCACCAAAACTAACGGCATTGCCGCTAAAACCAAAGTCACCAGCCAGCTGACCCCAACCGCCGGCTTCGGTTATTGCAAATACCGTGGAAATTTTTACGCCCTGTGCACCGGCCAGCCGATCCGCCCGACGACGGGCATCTTCACCGGCTTGCTGGCTTAATTTCGTTTCCAGCTCTTCACGCTGGCTGCTGTCGAAACTGCCATTGATAGAAAATACATTCTCCTGCTTAAACAGATAATCCATCACATCGATATAATGCGTCAGCTGATTTAGTGTTACGGTTATCGGCTGGCTGGCTTCGTAGCCAGTAATGGCTCTGTCGTTGTAATCTTTGTACAGCGCTTCTTTATTAATCTGCGCGGCATCAATATCGGCCTCGCTCACGCCCACAGAGGCCAGAAACTGCATTAAATCACGGCCTTGTTTATACACGGCTTCGGTGGCGGCATCTGCACGTTCGGCAGTATGGCGGATCATAAACTGAATACGGGCTTTGTCCGGCGCGACGTCCAGTTTGGCTTCACCTGTAACATTAATAAACGGAAAGTCCGGTAACGGGCTGGCGGCAACACTGCTACTGATAAGTAAAACTGCACTGCTGATACGGGTTGCTAATTTCATACATACCTCACTGTTAAATTTATTCTGCACCTGGCGTAATACCTTTATTACAACAGAGCCGGCCTGGCGGAATTGTCAATATTTGTAGCCTTGTGTTCGCGCGGCCTTTGCCTTTACACTGCGCTTTCGCTTGTTTTTAGGAAAAACTCTGATGTCTGTACGTATGTTTCCCCTTGCCGCCAGCCTGCTGTGCAGCAGCTATGTTATGGCTGCAACCGACAGCTATACCTATGCCAATACTGACGATGTGGTTGTTAAGCATTTACACCTCGACCTTAGTGTCGACTTTGCCGAAAAAGCCTTGTCTGGCTTTGCCGATTTACAACTGAATTGGCTGGATGCAAACAGCACTACCGTATTTCTTGATACCCGCGATCTGCAAATTGAGCGCATTTACGCCAAACGTGCTGATGGCAGCTGGCAAAAAGTCGCTTTTACGCTGGGCCAGCGTGACGATGTACTGGGTAGCAAGCTTACCGTCAACCCTAAATTTCAGGCACAAACCTTACGTATTTACTACCGCTCTACTGATAAAGCGTCTGGCTTACAATGGCTGACACCTGAGCAAACTGCCGGTAAAACCACGCCCTTTATGTTTAGCCAGAATCAGGCGATCCATGCCCGTAGCTGGATCCCAATTCAGGATACGCCTTCAGTACGGCTCACCTACACTGCACGCATTCATACCAGCGACGATGTTCTGGCCATTATGAGTGCCAATAATGAACCGGGCATGATTCGTGACGGCGACTATCAGTTCACTATGCCAAAAGCCATTCCGGCTTATTTAATCGCCATCGCCGCAGGCGATTTGCAATTCAAAGCCATGAGTGAGCAAACCGGCGTTTATGCAGAGCCTTATATTTTAAATGCCGCAGCAGAAGAGTTCGCCAGCACCCAGGCGATGATTGACGCTACAGAAAAGCTTTATGGCGACTACCGCTGGGGCCGGTACGACCTGTTGATGTTACCGCCAAGCTTTCCGTTTGGCGGCATGGAAAACCCTGAACTGTCGTTTATCACACCAACAGTAGTAGCAGGTGATCGCAGCCTGGTCAGCCTGATCGCGCACGAGCTGGCACACTCCTGGTCTGGCAACCTGGTAACTAACGCCAGCTGGCGCGATCTGTGGCTAAACGAAGGCTTCACCTCTTATGTTGAAAACCGCATTATGGAGCAGGTATTTGGTGTTGATCGCGCCGTGATGGAACAGGCCTTGTCGGTACAGGGCTTAAAAGAAGAGCTGCAAAATTTAAGCGCTAACGACAGCGTGCTGCACATTGACCTGCAGGGACGTGACCCGGACGATGCCTTCAGCGGTGTGCCATACACCAAGGGTCAGTTATTCTTAATGTTTTTAGAGCAGAAGTTTGGCCGCGACAAATTTGACCCTTTTGTACGCCAGTACTTTGACGACCACGCTTTTGAAAGCATCACCACCGCCGACTTTGAGCAATACCTGCAGCAGAATTTGCTAAGCAAATACCCGGGCATAGTGTCAAGCGACGAAGCCAAAACCTGGATTTACGGTACCGGCTTACCAGAGGGTACGCCACAGCCACAATCTGATGCGTTTAATAAGGTACAGCAGCAGCTTGATAGCTGGCTGACAGGTGCAGCAAGTTTAGACTCGCTGCCAACGGCTGACTGGACAGTGCATGAGTGGCTGTATTTTATTAATAACCTGCCGCTGTCTATCAGCGCCGAGCAAATGGTGCAGCTTGATGCCGCCTTTGAGCTGACACAGTCAACCAATGCGGAGATCGCGCACGCCTGGTACTTGCTGGCGCTGAAAACCGGCTATCAGGAGATCGCCGCACCACTTGAGCGCTACCTGATCAATATCGGCCGGCGCAAACTGATCATTCCTTTGTATAAGCAACTGGCCACAACACCGGAAGGTCTGGCTTTTGCCCGTGCCGTATACGAAAAAGCCCGGCCGGGTTATCACCCGCTGTCTCAGGGCTCGGTAGACGAACTACTGAAATAAGCCGCTTTTGCTAACTGTGGCACCGACAACGGCAGCGCTGGTTAACACGCTGCCGTTTTTACACTGGATAAAGCCACTGCGCTAATGCAGAATGTCAGCCAACATACTGCTGGCTGCAACCAGTGATGATATTCAGATGGCGGAAATAGCTGTGAAACGACTCCTGACTGTATTGCTTTGCTGCCTGTCACTGATGCTCAGTGCAGAGCCGCAACACCAGCACGATTATAACGGTAGCCATGGCATGGTATTGTTTGCGGCCAATGACACCTTATTAGTATCGCATTTACCGCTTTACCGCCCGCCCCATGATTATCAGCTGGTGTATGAAGTTATATTGCCAGAGCAGGCCAGTAAAGCCGTGTTAGCTGAACTGAGCCAAACCAGACAGCTAACATTGCTGCCGGAAAATTTTGATTTACGTCAGATGATTGATGCCGGCCAGTTTACGCTGAACGCCGATATTTATCAGGGGCACTTTGAGCGTGAAGGCACGCTATGGCTAAGCAATCTGCCGGTCAGGTTTGTGCGTCAGGTATACAAGCGCCGGTTAAATAACACTGATGTAATAGCGGGTACCATTAAATATGCAACGTTTACCAGTGCCGGCCAGCAATTTATGCTGCATCAGATCGGTACAGCCCCAAGCTTTGATCAGATCCTGCGCGTGTCTGAATGGCCGCAAACGCTGCAATTTGACAATGCCGATGCCCAGTCAGCCACTGTGCAATTGCAACAACAAGGCATAGAGGTGCAGCAACTTTACCTGGAAAGCCGTGATTTCAGCTTGTAGTGTGTCGTTATGCAATACAAAAGACGCCGCAACAGCACCGCCAACAGCACCGCCAACAGCACCGCCAACAGCGCGGCAGATAACCAGATTTGGCTGATACACCAGGCCATCGTAGAGAAACTGCTGGCTGAGCCCTGGCGTATTGCCGACGTTCGCCAAACACTGGAACAGCGCTACCAGGCCGGACAAATAAGGCACAGTGGCTATATTCACTGGCACAGTATTCTGGACTGCATTGATGACCCGGCGTTATTTCGCCGTGAGTTACTGGATAGTGGCGAGCGCATGACAAAGCTGCGCCGGCGCACTGTGCTGGTGGGGATCCTGACCGAAGCAGAACGCAGCGCCGCTTTGCAGGCGGCCACTGCCAGCTAAATACGCTGCCCCTTTAGTAAGCGATGCTAAAGCGCTTGTTCTGATGCTGCGGTTGCTCTGCTTCATTGAGCATCGCAACAGCATAATCGCCGGTAGAAATACGGCTGCGGCCATCCTGGTCAGCCAGCAGATAATCCTGCCCTAAGCGGTACTGCCCCGTTTTATCACCGGGGAAAATCTCTGCCGCTGGTGATAAAAAGCTCCAGCTGATATCGCTTTGCTGCTGCAGTTGTTGCAGTACCTCTGCTGCGCCCTCTGCTGTAGCACGATACTCCGCCGGAAAATCCGGGCTGTCGAGCAAACGGCTTTCATCAGGCAGTTTTAATGTTGCCGCACCGCCTACCACCAGCAAACGTGGCGTGTTAGCTGCAACTGCAGCTTTATACACAGAGTTAAACGCAGCGACATAATAGCCTTTAACATCCTGCTGGGCATGGCCGCTAAAAGCGCTGATCACAACCGCTTTATTACTCAGCACTTTGGTTAATGCTGCGGTGTCGTTAATATCCAGCCCTAATACTGTTAAACCGGCCTGCGGCGTAACACGCTCGGGGCGGCTGACAACAGCCGTCACTTTATGACCACGGCTTAATGCCTCTGCCGTAATGGCCGAACCGATAAAACCTGACGCGCCTAAGATAACCAATTCCATCATGTATTCCTCAATTGAAAACCTGCGCCATTATCACTGCTCGATTAACAACGAAAAATAACCTAATATAAAAATCACTGTTTTAAAAAATAAAACAATCATGCAAAACCAACTTGATCTGAATAGCTTACAACTGGTGCAACGTTTACAGCAGGCCGGCAGCTTTACCGCCGCAGCCGAGCAGCTTGGCTGCAGTAAAACCACGCTTAGCCTGCAGCTAAAAGCGCTGGAGCAGCAACTGGGCACAGCGCTGTTTCGCCGCACCACACGCCAGCTCAGTTTAACCAGTGCCGGTGAGCACCTGTTGCAAAGTTGCATGCCGCTACTGGAGCAGTTACAGCAGGCGCTGCAAAGTGTGCAAAGCGGCGACAAAGTGCTGCAGGGTAAACTGGTTGTCAGCGCGCCGGAAGATTACACCAACCGTAAACTGGCACCGGCCGCTGTCGCCTTTCGCCGCCAGCACCCGGCGCTGGAGTTTGAGTTTCGTAGCAGTGATCAGGTAAAAGACGCGGTAAAAGAAAACATCGATTTATCAATACGCATCGGCTGGCTGCGCGACTCCAGCCAGACAGCACGCAAACTGGCTGACTTTGAGCAGTGGCTGCTGGCAGCACCGGCCTATCTGCAGCAGGCAGGCATCCCCACAGCCCCTTCGCAGCTACGCCAGCACGAATTTATCGCCTTTACCGCCCTGCGCCAGCCCCTAACCTGGCAACTTCAGCAGAATACGCAACAAGTTGAAGTGCAGCTAACCGCCGCTTATAAAAGCAGCTCAACACAAACGACTACCGCGTTAATGCTGGCCGGTGCCGGTATTGGTGTGTTACCCGATTACAGCGCTAAGGATCTGGTGCAGCAAGGTGCGCTGGTAAAGGTATTGCCCGATTGGTCGTTAAGCAGCGGCGGTATTTATGCAGTGTATCCCCCAGGGCGCTTCCGCCCGGCCCGGGTAACCGCTTTTGTAGATTTTTTGCAGCAGTATCAGCAGGTGATTTAGCCAGTAACCTGTGACATTGTAAGCCAGGCGATTAGCTCTGACTTTAGCGCTAATCATCACCTTCAGTAACAGCGGTGTTTTATGTTGTTATATACAGTGTTATCTGAAAGATGAGACATTTCAGGTCAGATATCCCGTTAACATTGCTCATAAGCTAATTGCTGATTTTATTTACATGCTATAAATTAGGTACTTACGTAGCTGGGTTTAGAAATATAACGCACGGCTTTAGAAATAAAACGCATGCTCGTTTTCCCAGAATGCGAATGTGAAGCTGTTGAAATTATTTTTACTTTACAAAGGCATACTGAAGGTTGTTTCCTCTATTGGAAATGAGAAAACGAGCATGCACAATAATAAAATGTTATGCAGCATAGAGAGAATCATGGAAATGTTGGATGAATTGAAGGCATTACAAAGATCCAGAAAAGACGGGATGCCATTCTCTTCTTTGATTGAATTTGAAGATTGGGCAGATTCTGTTTTGCCTTTCTTGTCTTACCATCAACCATATGAAACAGAGTTTAATCAAGCTGTAACAGGTGCAACTGTCACTTATAGGATGGAAGACTATCAGGATTCAAGCACCTGCATGAATAATGCGATTGGAATATTAAATAAAGCAGTCAAGAAAATGGAACTTGATTCTAGGCTGCAAGAAATTCCTCAAGTGGGCTTCGAGGATTTACTTCATCCAGCTATTGTTGCCAGTTCTTTAAATCTATATGTCAATGGGCATTTGCGAGAGTCTGTACTTAACTCAATAACAGCAATATTCGATTTAATAAGGCAAAGGACTGGGGTAATGGAAGATGGTGATCGCCTGATCGGACAGGTGTTCTCTATCAATGATCCAGTTCTAATTCTCTCTGAACTCAAATCTGAATCAGGTCAAAATGACCAAAAAGGATTCATGCAAATATACAAAGGTGCTTATCAAGGTATTCGTAACCCAAAAGCACATACCCTCAATCATGATTTAAACGAAATGAAAGCAGCACAATATCTGGTTTTTGCGAGCATGCTAGCCCGCAGAATTGATGAGGCAAGCAATGCATAACAATGCGCTGCTGCCTGACAAATTTTCCTCTGCGCTCCAAATTTGCCGCAGAACGCGGTGTTATGTTGGCAATAAGTGAAAGATATGATTCACGAATCTAGTTATTGGAAAAATGATCTTATTAAGCTCGCAAACAAGCTTGAACTTAGGCTTGTTCAGGTGCGATGGGGAGAGAAAAGTTTATATACTCTAGAGAAAGAAATATTTATTGGGTTTTACTCCATCAGAAAATTAATAGAGTCAAAAAAAATATCAGACTCACTTAAAGAAAAGGTTTTTGAGGTAAAGCAATTCTCGTATAAGGGAAGTCCAAATTCTATATTCATGCACTTTGAAGAGTCTGATTATGATCTGAGCAAGGCAAATAGCGCTAAATTTACAATTGCTCAGTTATGTAATCAGTTTATCCATAGCCACCATTTTTTGCCGTTCTTTGTTAATGGTAAAAATTTAATAGGCTTCTTTTTCTGTTCTGATTACAAAAGAACCTCTGGTATATACTTGATCACATTATTTGACATAGTTGAAATATATCGGAATATAGGCAGTAATTATCCAGCTACCATGAATATTCAGCGGTTACCAAATGGAAAGTCGGTCACAATAATAGAGTAGACATAACAAGTCGCTGCAGCTCGCACACTTCGTGTGCTGGACAGTTTTTAAGTCGCGGCTTTATGGTTTTGCTGCGCAAAAGTATTCCATAAAACCACAACTTAAAAACTGCCGCTGAACTCGGCGTTAGCGGGCGTGACTTACTGCAATAAAGGGATTCCAATTATGCGTATCTATTTGATAACAGGGTTGTTGCTTTCTTCTATAACGGTTCAAGCAGCGCCTTCGTGCTCTTTTCTAGAATGGGATAAATATCAAGATAGCCAACTGCTTAGGCAGGCCGTAAAAGGGCCTTATATATTTGCTACGAGCGACGTTAAAGTTGACGCAGATGGTGCGCCTAACGCATATCATCCAGATGATGTGGGGCTTCACTGTACTAAAGGAGTTGGATTTAAAGGACTAGACTGTCCCGCAAACGGTGGCTACCCCAATCAAAGTTGGTGGCGCTCCGCCATAGTTCCCGACCCAAAAAACAACAGCAAGGGCTACATCCAACCGGATGGGCGATTCAAAGGCTATTTTGTTTCGCAGACGTCTTTAAAAGATAAATCCAAATCGAACTTAGACCCTGCAAAATATGTTGATTCTACAGCTGTTCCATATCTTGTCTTTCCCGGCCAATTTTATTCCAAAACCGGTACCGGTTTCGTCGGTGATTATGGATTCGCTCTAAATCTGGATAACGGAAAATCGTCGTCTTTTATAGTTGCAGAAGTGGGGCCACCGAAAGCACATTTAGGTGAAATGTCAATTTACTTAGGCAGTGCATTGGGAGGCTCAGATCCGAACCCTCGAACCGGTGCTGGAACTCCAAAAGGAAAGATTCTATATGTAGTGTTTCCGTATACTAAAGCCGCCTCAGGATGGCCAATCGCAAATGAAACTATTGAGTCAACGGTCTCGGAACTCCTCAAATCCATTGGTGGTGTCGAGATGTTAAAAAGTTGTGCCAGTGCCCTCTAATAAGGCCAGCCAAGGGGCAGAGTTAGCTATAAAAAAGGAGGATATATGAAGGAAGTATTTTACGCAGTTTTACTTGTTGTAGGTTTGGCAATAGGTTGGTTCGTGAATGATTGGCTAAAACCCGAACCTACTGAAAAGATTCACTTAACCTTGGAGCAAGCTACCAAACAGTCAAAATTCAATTTAGCCAGAGATGACATGGCCGAATATTTCTACATTTGCCAAGAAAAAGGGTTAGGAATAAACCATTGGAAGGCATTGTTTTTAACGGGATATAGCTTTCAATACGGAGTCGACTCTTCTAGCATAGCTTTGAAAAAGGCCAGTCCCGAAGGAGAAACTCCAGAAAAATGGAATGTGGAGGTCTCAAGTCTAGATGTATTGTCATCAGAAATAAAGATGATGAAAGCATTCACCCTGGACAGAGCTTGGTTCAAGAACCATGAAAAGCTGATTTCAAAAAGCAAGGATGAACTGATATCAAGAAAAAATTCACTTGCTATTCAAAGGCTTTATGGTGATCCAAACCAGAAAATTGCTGGGTTACTTGAGGACTCAATTAGAGATACTATTGTGAATCTTTCAAAAGCCTTAGGAAAAAACGTAGAAATAAATAGTATTAAACTTCCAGATCCACCAGAAAACTGGGATGAGAACTTGAATCTGTCCATGAAGTACCAATGTGGAGATATCAATCCAGTATTTGAAGGAAAGAAAGGTATCAATAAATCACTTGAAACATTAACCCCATCTATAGATGGTTTGGAAGTGATTGTGTTGCCAACCAAATAGCTAACAAAGCCAGGCAGAGGGACTGCAAAACCGCCGCTTCGCTCTGGTTTTTCAGCCCCTGCTGGCGACGTTATACGCCTCTAGGAATTCATCAATGATTAGAAAAGCTTTGCCAAGCGATTGTTTAAATCTGGCAGCTTTGTCACTGCAGGTTTGGTTACACACCTACGCCCCGCAAGGTATTCGCTCTTCACTATCACAATACGCTTTGTCTACGTTTACTGAAGAATATTTCATTAAGTTACTCGAAACAGAATCGGTTGATATCAGGGTATTCGAACAGGACTCGCACCTTATCGGTTTTATCGTCGCTGACTTGAACTCAACATTTGAAGGATGTTCAGGCTACGAAATTGTCACGCTGTATGTGTCTCAACATTTTCATGGTAAAGGTGTGGGCCGCCAGCTGCTAAAAGAAATTGAACATGCACATGGCTGCCCTTTCTGGTTATCTGCTTGGGTGAATAACCATGATGCCATTGGCTTTTACCATAAATTAGGCTTTAACATTGTTGGTGAGCTTACTTTCAACCTCGAAGGTGAGCAACACCGAAACCATGTGTTTGCTTACACCGGCACGTCATACGGCTGAGAAAAGCATAAGTAACCAGCCAATTAGAGGGTTTAACTAAAAAACAGGGGTGTAACTAATAATGCAGAAACAGACTTACCAAAGCGTTGATGAATACATTGCCGACCAGCCAAAAGAGGTAGCCGCTGCGCTGGAACAAGTTAGAACGTTGATCCTTAAGGCGCTGCCAGACACCGAACAACTGCTGAACTACAACATACCGGCTTTTACGCTGATTGCTGGCGGTAAGCGCGAGCAACAAATTATGATTGCAGGTTACGCCAAGCATATTGGGTTTTATCCCCACCCCACTACCATAGAGGCCTTTGCTGATGAATTAGTCGATTATAAATATGCGAAGGGCTCGGTGCAGTTTCCGCTTAATAAAGCCATGCCAAAAGATTTAATAGTAAAGATGGTACTGTGGCGAAAACAGCATCTTAACGGATAAAAACAGGCACCCACTGACGGATGCCTGTTACTGTTTTGTGCTGAGGCATGTGTTAATTAGGTTTCATTTTTCAGCAAGCACTTAAGCGCAACGTACTGCCATATAAAATACGAAACCAGCATTAGCCTTCCGAAAAGCGCCGTTATGCTGCCTGGGCCAAAGTCGCCTTCGGACCAGGCAGCAGTAATGACAAAACCCAAGGTAAAACTGAGTACAACAACAGAAATAGTTAGCATGCGTCGCCATAAGGGTTTTACGGCATCAACGTGGCGAACGCCGAACGTAACTAACAGTGCTACAAATGGCGTCAGATTTAACTGACCGCCAATGTTGTGCAGCATCCCGATTGTAGTAGGTGAAGCTCGCATAATATCTGCGGAGTCTGTATTGAACAGCGCCCCCAGCAGCATTCCGATTGCACTGATACAGGCCAGTACAACGCCTGTACGCAAAAGCCGGGAGGGCGAAAGGCTTCTGTAACTCATCGCAAAACTGGCCAAACTGATGGCAAAGCTAAGGAACGCAACGTTCATCAGAATTCCGAACTTCCCTACTGCGTATTGGCTGATAAAACCTGACAGTGGGCTTAAGTTTGGTTGAATAAAATGCAGCAGAAGCAAAAGCCCCAAGCCCAGAGCCGATGAAACAACAGATATTCGTGCAAAGATTGCTGTATTTCTGCTGTAGGCAACCTCAATATAATCGGCGCTCATGTTAGTCTCCTGATGAGGTTTGCAACGTCATGGTCGACTCGTAGCCATAGCCTCCCGGGTATACCCACGCGCCTTGGTTTGACTTACCATCTTCGCTGAAAACGCCTCTGAAATATGCGTCGGAGCCCTTGCCGCCAGCCCAAATGGTTAATTGATTGCCTTCAAGTTCATACTCATAATCGAAAGTATTGCCATGATTGTCGTAGAACCGGGATACGATATTCTCGCTTGCTGGCTGCTCAAAAGGGCGAAGATGCCCGATCACTTCAATGCCCTTTATCTGCATGTCATTTTGTATCAGATCCACCTCTTGCAGCAGAAAAAATCCGCCGTCCATCCAACGATAAGTGACCGTACCGGTAGCACCGCCGGTGACAATCCAGCTTCCCAATAGCTTGCTCAAAGCCTGCAGTTTATTACTGGGCGAGTAATTAATCGCCGTTGACTCGGTTTGTGTAGACATTGAAGCTCCTATAACATTGTTGATTCAATCTATATGTCAGCGGCCTTAAGTAACCTCTGCAGGGAATAAAATAGAGAACAAAATGGAAGAGATATTTCACAAACCCGCAAAAAATGATTGGCAGACTCAACTTCTGCGCTCGGGTGTTGTTAGCGCTGAAGAGTTTAGTGAAGTAACAGAACTGCGCGCTTTCTTGCCTCATCCGGAGTTGAGAAACAAAATATCGCATTATTGGATCCTGCGTTGGGATCTGCCGGATGGCGTGGTATTTAAACCAAGAGAAGTGCTGAGTGATCCTGTAGTTACACTCTTTGTTACGCGCAGCGGAAGTTTTGTCTACGGCATAACGCCTGATTGGTTGCAATACCAGGCACAGGGCTGCGACGTAATAGCCGGAGTAACCTTTCTGCCTGCGGGGTTTTCGCCCTACTGGAAAAGACCGATGCATCAGATGCCAACCGGTAAGCTCAGCCTCGCTGATGTCTTGCCTGAAGCCGCACCGCACCTGGGGCCAAACATGCTGAATTATGCCGATGATGTGGCCATCAGCCGTATTTTTGATGATTACTTCAGGTCGATTCCGGTTAAATGCAACCGGCATATCACAGCCATTCATGACATCGTCAGAAAAATCACTGCCGAACCCCAACGCCACTCGGTGGCTGCACTTTCCAGGGAATTTGGCATACCTGAGCGCACACTGCAGCATATTTTTCGTGAAGAAGTAGGTACCAGCCTCAAATGGATCATCAAGCGAAGCCAGCTGCTTGATGCACTCACCGGCTCATTTTTGCAAGAAGCACCCGATTGGAGCGAGATAGCCTATGCCTATAACTTCAGCAGCCAGGCACATTTTATCCGTGATTTTAAAAAAGTATTTGGCATGCCCCCAGACCGTTTTCATAAAGCCGCCAGAATCAATACTGAATGAAAAAGCCACCCGGAGGTGGCCCCTGTCAACCGGACAACATGGCATATTGCTACTACAAGCCTATGTCTTGCATACGAACCTGGCAGAGCTTAAACGGCAGCGTGTTTCTGTCGGTGTCTAACTTCAGCACCGTTAACTGCCCCAGTGAATTGCTGTTTAGAAGATCGTAAGTCCACAGATAGTCAAACCCATGCGCTTTTGCTTCATGCCTGTTAGCTAAGATAACCAGCCGGCTTATTTTCGCCAGCAAAATGGCCATATAGCACAGTGCGCAAGGTTCGCCTGATGCAATCAACGTTGCGCCCTGCAACGAAATGCTTTGCTCGTGTTGTGACGCATGCCGTATTGCCTGAATTTCAGCATGTGCAGTGCAATCAAGCTGTGCGGCTACCTGATTTACGCCTTCGCCGATAACCTGCCCCTGCTGATTAATAATCACAGCGGAAAACGGCAAACCACCGGCTTTTACATTATTGGTTGCCAAATCAATGGCCCGCTCTGCCCACTTAATATCCGCTTGCGTCAGCTTAGCGTTACCCATTAGCAGCCTCCGGTTGCAGCGCTGTTGCTGCGGCAGTATCTGCCAGTTCTGCGGCCAGCTTTTCTGCCCGGCTTAGCGCGTTGCTAACCGATGTTTTATGCCGTTCATCGCCAAACTCCTGATATTCAGCGGCAATTTCATAGATTGTCTCTACCCCCAGGTATTTACTCAGCGTGCGCAGGTGCGGTTGTAAATGGCTGGCACTCTCGCGTATGCCGCCTTTTTCAAAACCGAATTCGCCACTTGAGGTAATGGTTACCAGAGTTTTACCTGACAACAGCGGTTGTAGCGGAAAGTCGCCGCGGGCCAGGTCAAAATCAAAGGTTTTGTTAATACGCACCACTTGGTCGAACCAGGATTTTAACTGCGCCGGCATACCGTAGTTATACATCGGCGTAGAAATAACAATAATATCCGCCTTGGCGACTTCGGCAATTAACCTGTCTGACAGCGCTAAAATATCGTGCTGAGCCGGGGTTCTTTTTTGTTCAGGTGTAAACACGGCGCCTATCCAGTCCTGGGTAATAAATGCCGGCGGGTTCATACCAACATCACGATATATATACTCATCTGTACGGCGCTTCTGCCGGCAGGTATTGATAAACCTCAGCGCGATATTTTTCGAAATAGAATTATGGTTTGGGTTCGGGTTAGTAATAGCTCTTACGCTGGAATCTATGTGCAATATAGTACTCATTTGTAATACCTCTGTTAGTTGATAACGAGCGCTATCTTGGCGCTGCAGGTAAAAATTCACAAACGAGAAAAACACATTAACAGATGAGTTTAAATCATCTATAGTGACACCAAACCGCACAGATCAGGAGAGCACAATTGCAGGTATCGTTGCAGGCACTGAAAGCCTTTGAGGCGGCTGCACGCCGGGGGAGCTTTAAACTGGCGGCAGAAGAGCTGTCGCTGACCCCAACAGCGGTGTCGCATCACATCAGCAATCTGGAAAGCCGGTTAAATGTTAATCTGTTTCATCGGCAAACCAGACAAATAATACTGACCGAATCAGGCAAAATTCTGGCCCAGGCCACCTCTGACGGTTTTCGAAAAATTGAGCACGCCTTGGCAGAGCTACAAACTGTCGGTAGCACGCTGAAGGTAACCACCACATCATCGTTCGCCGCTATGTTGCTGATCCCGGCCCTGCAGGAGTTCTCGCAAGCTTATCCGGGTATTGCAGTTGAAGTAACAACAGGTGAAGCCGTAGATAACCACCCTTTTATCATCCCTATTCGTTACGGTGATGCCACAACCGCAGCGCCCGGCGATATCATTCGCCATGAGCAGTTTGATGTATTTGGCCGCCACGGCATGAAGCCACCTTGCTGGTCGGCTGAACCTGTCACCCTCTATACCACGGCATGGAAAAATACCGCCTTGCCGCAGGCCCCTTTGACGGCATGGCTGGCAGCAAACGAAATAGATAGTGCGAACATTATTGTGAAAAAATTTGACCAGGAGCTGTTCGGTATACAGCAGGCGATGGCAGAAAACGCTTTGGTATTTTGCTCTACTACCCTGACCAGGCGGCTGTTAAAAATGAATCTTCTACAGCAGTTTGGCACCCTGCCAGTTGCGTCGGACTTATGTTACTACGTGCCTGATAAACCAAGTTTTGATAGCAGAAATGCCGATACTTTTTTAAACTGGATTGGCACGGTTCTGAGTGGCTAAAGTCATTATTATGCACCGGAATTATTCATACGCTGCACTACCTATAGCACTGGCAATAAGGCCTGACACACTCTCAATCAGGAAGCATTAATGGACGTAAATATTTATCAGGTAGACGCCTTTACCAATGAAGCATTTAAAGGTAACCCGGCCGGTGTGTGTATTACCGAGCATGGCCTTGACGAGTGCATGATGCTGGCGATTGCCGCTGAAATGGCGGTGTCTGAAACCGCTTTTCTGGCGCTGGATACCATGCAGTTACGCTGGTTCACGCCGGAGGTAGAAGTACGGTTGTGCGGCCACGGCACCTTAGCTACAGCGCATATTTTACAGCAGTTAGGTCATTATAGCCGCGGCGACAGCATTGCCTTTCATACCTTGTCCGGCGTACTAACGGCAGAGTTAGACTATTACTGCATCCATATAACCCTGCCTGCGCCTGAGCTGAATATGAGCGCTGAAGCAAACCCTGAGCTGCTGCGACTATTAGGCATAGCACAACAGCATATCGTCGATTACGCCAGCTTTGATAATAAACAACTGATCGTCATTGACAGTGAAGCTTTGCTGACTGCGCTTAAGCCGGATTTTAGCGGCATGGCAAAACTTGCTGGCCGTGGCGTGCTGGTAACAGCAAAAGCGGAAACGGTAGATGTAGTATCGCGCTATTTTGCACCCTGGGTGGGCGTAAATGAAGACCCGGTAACCGGGTCTGCGCATTGTGCTTTGGCAGTGTACTGGGCAGAAAAGCTGAACAAACCCCGGCTGCAAGCGTTTCAATGCTCGCGCCGGGGTGGCTTTGTTGACGTTGAGCTGATGCAAAGCGGTGCAGTTAAACTATCAGGCCAGGCCGTTACGGTGTTGCAAGGCAAAATGACCATTGCCTGTGAGAACACTAAGCGATATTAGCCCGTTGTGGTCACCGATGCGCCACAGCTGCGGCAATTTGTCACAGCGGCTTAAGGCTATGTATTTATTACAATAGCATCCTGATGTTATGTTTAGGATGCCGTTATGCAAACCCAGTCTGTTTTCTTTTTAGACCAAAGTGGCCGCTGCTTTCGTTATTCAGCCTTAAGCGCAATGATTTTGTCCTGTTGTTCGGCTTACGCCGGTGCGCCACTTGAAATTATTGAAGTGAAAGGCCTGAGCTGGTCAAAAACAGTCGATCAGGATACTTACCAGCAACTGCAAAGTGCAGGGGTGGATTTTTCTGCCGCAGGCGGTATGTCGGCATTACCGGTATTAAATGGCATGATGGGCGGGCGCATTAAAGTACTGATTGATGGCAGTGATATCAGCGCTGCTTGCGCCAATGAAATGAACCCGCCACTGTCTTATATTTCTGCTAATCAAATAAACCAGGTTAATGTGGTAGCCGGCATATCACCGGTGAGTATGGGCGGCGACAATATTGCCGGAGTTATCAGCATTAACAGTATTAATCCGACATTTTCAGATACATCAGCGCTGTCGCATCACAAAAGCTACATTGGCACTGACTATCGCAGCAATGGCGACATTTTTAAAACCAGTGCCGGTACAGAGTTTTCAGCAAAAAATGTCAGCCTGAAATACGATGGCGCCTTTGAAGACGCCAACAGTTACAATGATGGTAATGGTGCAAAAGTCCCGGACACGTTATATCGGGCGCAAAACCACCAACTGACCGCTGCCTGGAAAGATAGTACACAACAACTGGCGGTTAAATTAAGCCATCAGCACATTCCGTTTCAGGGTTTTGCCAACCAGTATATGGATATGACCGACAACACCAGCTACGGCATCACGTTACAATACCAGCGCACATTAGCAGAGGGTGATTTACTGGCCAGACTGAACTGGCATGGTATTAAACATGAAATGGGATTTTTTACTGACGATAAGTCCGGCACCATGCCAATGCTGACAGATAGCGATGACTACAGTTACCAGCTGCATTGGAGCAACCCCCTGACCAAACACAGTACGCTTAAGTTGGGACACGAGTTTTATCAGCTTACGCTGGATGACATCTGGCCTGCGGTAGCGGATTCAATGATGATGGGGCCAAATGACTACATCAATATTAATGACGGCAAGCGCCGCCGCATTGCTGCTTTTACTGAGCTTAGCCAACAAGTTACAGAGCAGTTGGAGCTTAATTATGGTATCCGGCTGGAACAGGTTACTACCAATACCGGCGATGTGCAGGCATACAACAATATGACGATGGGCATGATGGCGGCAGATACAATTGCCGCGCAAGCGTTTAACCTGCGCGATCGCAAACAGCAAGATACCCTGACTGACATCACCTTTGTCGCCAGTTATCAGCCAAGCAGCAACCAGCTATTACAATTTGGTCTGGCGCAGAAAAACCGTGCGCCAAACCTATACGAGCGTTACAGCTGGGGCCAGGGGACTATGGCCATCACCATGATAGGCTGGTTTGGTGATGCTAACGGCTACATAGGCGATATAGCATTAAAACCAGAAACAGCCCGTACCTTGAGCGTTGGCTATCAGTACAGTAATGATAACTGGCAATTTCAGCTTCGGCCGTTTTACACCCGTGTCAGCGATTATATCGACGTTGAATTAGCAGGCAGTTTTAACAGCGCAGAGATGAGCCGCAACCGGCTGCAATTTACTAACCTTGACGCCACTCTGTACGGTGCAGAAGCCAGCGCATTGTGGCTGTTAAGTGACACGCAGTCAGCCGGGCAATGGCGATTACTGGGCGGGTTAAACCTGAACCGCGGTAAACGGGATGACAGTAACGAGCCGTTGTACCAGCAACGCCCTCTGCATAGCTCTGTTAGCGTCCAGCATCAGCAAGGGGCCTGGCAAACACAGCTGACGTGGCAATGGCAGGACAGCAAACACCGGGTCGATCCGCGCCGGCTGGAAAATACAACCGGCAGTTATGCTGTGCTCGATATCAGCACCCAGTGGCAACATAGCAACCTTAAGTTAAACCTTGGTGTCAGTAACCTGCTGGATAAAGATTATGAGCTGCCACTGGGCGGCGTTAATATTGCTCAGTACCGGCTGGATAACGGCAACGGTTTTATGCCCATTAAAGCTGCAGGCCGCTCTGTTAACGCCGGGCTGCGCTATAACTTCTGATACCGGTGAGTAGCTACAGCCTTCACCTGACAACGAAGGCTGTATCGCCGCTAACTGCTGCTTCTTTTTCTGAACTGCGCAGCTTTATAGCGGTTGCCACATAGCGCCATACTGCACCAGCGGCGTTTATGCGCTTTGGTGCGATCATAAAACCATAAGATACAGTCCGGGTGTTCACATTGTTTCACCAGTGTCGCATCTCCTTCAACCAGCAACTGCGCTACGGCTTCAGCCACAGGCCCAAGCAAGGATGCGATGGTTCCGCCACTGGCGACCCGGTTAAGTGCCAGCGTGTTGGTTTCTTTGTTGTACTGCATGTGCAACACACTGTGATAGGCATGCAGATATTCATTCAGGCCGCTGATGTCCTGCACTGTACCCGACCTGAACTCGCTGATCAGACGCTGCGCCAGCAAGCGCAGCGCTTTGGCCTGCGTCAGCAACTCCCCTGCTTTGAAAGCCCCGCCACCGGCCGCAGGTGTAATATCGTATCTGGCTAGCCAGTGCAGTACATCGTTGTCACTGTGCCAGTATTCCACCGTATTGCCATTATCAACAGCCTGGGTATTTAGCAAATCCATTGCCAGGTGATCTCCCAGCATAGGTGCATCACTCAGGTTGTTATCGCTTTTAATTGCACTGATCTGCATAAGTAACCCTTAAAAATATATTTGACAGGTTACTGAAGATCAGTAACACTGCAAGTAAGTAACCAGTTAAAATAAATTATACAGGTTACACACTGAAATTCCAATCACTGTATACGGAGTAACCATGAACACGACAAAACTACTTGCAGCTTCTGCCCTGGCTGCTTCTTTATCAGTACAGAGTGCGGATTATCCGCCAGCTGTGCATCATCACACGCTGGATATTCAGGATGTTAAACTGTTTTACCGCGAAGCAGGCCCCGCCGATGCGCCAACCGTATTACTGTTGCACGGCTTTGCGGCCTCCTCGTATATGTTCAGGGATCTGATGCCACAGCTGGCAACTAAGTTCCATGTCATTGCACCTGATTTGCCGGGTTTTGGCCAGACAACAGTACAAAATACAGAGTTCCGCTACACTTTTGATAACCTGTCAGCCATTATCGACGCCTTTACTGTGGCCAAAGGCCTGAACCAGTACGCTATCTACGTATTTGACTACGGTGCTCCCGTTGGCTGGCGCTTAGCAGTAAACAACCCGCAAAAGATAACGGCTATCGTCAGCCAGAACGGCAATGCTTACGAAGAAGGCCTAAGCGATGGCTGGGCTGACATGCGTAAAGCCTGGGCTGAGCCAACTGCAGAGAACCGGGCAGCGCTGCGCCACTTTAACACTGCCGATATGATCAAATGGCAGTACCTTGAAGGCGTTTCAGACACATCGCTGATAGCTCCCGAAACTTACCAGCTGGCTTTTGCGGCGATAGAGCGCATCGGTGTTGAGCCACAAGTCGATCTGCTGGTTGATTATGGTCAGAACATTAAGCAATATAGTCAGTTGCACGACTATTTCCGCCGCTATCAGCCACCGACATTAGCGATCTGGGGCGATAAAGACCCCTTCTTTTTACCGGCCGGCGCCCAGGCTTTTAAACGTGATAACCCCAAAGCCGAAGTACGTTTTGTCGACAGTGGCCACTTTGCTATCGAAACGCATGGTAATGATATAGCGCAGGCAATGCTGGCATTTTTACAGCAAAACCTGAAACAGTAGTTTTCCCTTCAGTTAACTGGTTGTCTGCTGTTGCAGATACTGACGGATCCAGTGTTCAGTATCTGCGGCAGGCGCGGGTTTCGCATATAAATAGCCCTGATAACAACGGCAGCCACTCTGGCGCAGCAACGCCTGTTGCGCCGCTGTTTCTACGCCCTCTGCTACCAGTTTCATACCATAGGTATTGGCAATACCGACTATAGCGTCGACGATTACCCAGTCACGCGGCTGACCGGAGCTGCCACTTCGGACAAAGTACTGGTCAATTTTTACTTCATCAAACGGCAACCGGGACAGATAAGATAACGATGAGTAGCCGGTGCCAAAGTCATCCATAGAAAACTTAACCCCCAGCTGTTTGATTTGCTGCATCCGCGCGACGGCATCTTCCAGATCGGCCAGGATCAGGCTCTCGGTCAGTTCAAGCATCAGATGCTGAGGTGCAAACTGATACTGTTCAATGCATTGCTGCACGATGCTGACAAACTCCGGCAAATAGAACTGTCGGGCGCTGATATTAACCGACATCGTTACCGCCGCCAGTAACGGGTCAGCTTGCCACTGCTGCAGCTGCTGACAAGCCTGGTGCAGTACCCAAAAACCTATATCTTCAATCAGCCCGGTTTCCTCGGCCAGCGGGATAAACTCGGCCGGCGACACCATACCCAGCTCCGGACAATGCCAACGCAGTAAGGCCTCAACCCCCACCACTCTGCCAGTGTCGGTCAACTGCGGCTGATAATGCAGGCTTAGCTGATTAAGCGCTACCGCTTTTGCCAGCGCGTTCTCCATTGCAAAGCGCTGCTGAATTTGCTGGTACATTTCGTCTTCAAACATCACCTGGCAATTGCCACCGGCGGCTTTGGCATGCGACACCGCTATGTCGGCCCGCTTCAATAGTTCATCGGCGCTGACTGACGTATCGTTGAACACACAATATCCCAGGCTGACGCTGCTACTGTAATAATGGCCGCTTATCGCATAAGGCTGCGCCAGGGCTTTGAGCAACTCATCTGCAAACTGCTGCAGCTGATACTGGGTTAACGGCAGCTGTGCCGGCAGATCAATCACCAGTAACGCAAATTCATCACTGCTAAGACGGCCACAGATGCTGCCAGGTGGTGCAAACTGCTCCAGCCGCAGTGCAACCTGCTTTAACAGCTCGTCCCCTGCTTTATGGCCCTGGGTATCATTTATTCGTTTAAAATTATCCACATCAACCAGTATGACGGCGCCACTTTGCTTTCTGGCGTCAAACTGGGCGCATAAGTCCTGCAGGCTTTGCTGCACTTTGCGTCTGTTATAAAGCCCGGTAAGGCTGTCAAAAAAAGCCAGTTGATGAATATGCTGCTCAGTCGCTTTACGCTGGGAAATATCAGTAATAAAACCGCTCCAGCGCACACCGCTGGCATCGCGCTCTGGCATGGCATTGCCAAACAACCAACGTACTTCGTTTTGCTCGGTCAGTACCCGGTATTCCAGCTGCCACGGAGATAAATGCTGTGCAGAGTGGTAAATTGACTGGCGCATGCTGTCTCTGTCATCGGGGTGCAGTACCAGCATCACCGGCATTGCATCAATACTTGCCTGCTCAGGACTGATGCGGTAAATATCGCGGATAGCATCGCTGGCATAGGGAAAGGTAAAACTGCCATCGTCACCAAGACGAAATTCATACACCAGGCCTGGCACGCGCGAGGCGATGCGCTCTAACCGCGTTGACAGTATTCTGGCCTGTTCGTTTGCCACATCACTGCTGCGCTCTGCCGCCGTGATGCGCTGACGCATCATAACCGCGACGGTTGCCAGCATCAGAATGCCTACCGCCACAACCACTGCAAGTGTACCCAGCGTGTGTTTACTCATGACTACTGTATCGGGCGATGACAGACGGGCAGGCAAAAATACCGTCGCATGCATAGCAACATAATGCATGCTGGCAATGGCCATTCCCATCACTATCGAGCTAATACATTCAAGCAGTGGTTTACTGACAACTTTATTGGTCAGCCAGGGTCGGATCCCCAGTGCCAGAGTGGCCATCACTACCGCAACCACGATAGACAGCCCGAACATAGCCGGGTTATACAGCCGCTCGGCTTGCAGCACCATGGCCGCCATGCCGATGTAATGCATGCAGCCAATGCCAGCGCCCATTAACACGCCGCCGGCGACAATACGCTTAACACTCTGGCCGGTAGAAGCGACAACCCGAAGCGTTACATAAGCCGCAGCAATGGCAGGCAACACTGACAGCAGCGTCACATCCAGCCGGTAGCCCACTTCAACGGGCAACTGCAGTGACATCATGCCAGTAAAGTGCATGGCCCATACGCCCAGCCCCATCGCCACTGCACCACTGGCATGCCACAGCCGGGCAGATCGCGGTTTTTCTGCGCCCCGCATCAGGTGGCGGTGACTAAAGCTGGTGTAAGCTGCCAGTATGGCGATTAACAGTGACAGGATCACCAGAGCCATTGCATGATGTCCGTGATAAGCCACAGACAAATCAGTAGTCGGATCGGTAAAAGCTAACAACGACATAACAAGGCTCTTAAAGGTAACTGCAAGTTAGTATTGCGCAGCCTTGAGCACACCACAAGCAGGAAACTGCTAACAGTGCGCAAACTGAGACCAGCATCAATTCAGGGCCCGTCTTGTTGTTGTAAAGCAGTAAGCGCCAGCCTCAGGTTGACGCTTTGGTTGCCTGGAAACCGGTCAGCAATCGCGCCAGCTTGTTCCAGATAATGTGCAGCCTGCATCGGTTCAGCCAACTGCAAATACACCCGTGCGACACCTGCCAGCGCATCAATAGTATCGGGATGCTCGGCACTTTTATCTTGCCGTATGCTCAGTATATGTTGATAAAGCGTGAGTGCTGCCTGGCTTTTTTGCTGCGCCAGATAGGTATCAGCCAACAGCTGTGCAGACGTCAACACCGATGGATGGCTCTGCCCAAGCTGAAGCTTCATCTGCTGATAGGCATCGGTCAGTAGCATTTCTGCCTCAGCGTGTTGATGCTGTAACAGCAGCACCCTGCCAAGTTTCATCCGGCTTTGCAGCGTCTCGATATTATCACGCCCTAACACCTCAGCACGCTGCTGCAGTACCTGTCGGAACAGCATTTCGGCCTCAGCATATCGTTGCTGTCCGCGATAAGTATCTGCCAGGTTATGCTGTGAGCGCAGCGTATCAGGATGTGTCGGCCCCAGCACTTTTGTCGCAAGTTCAATATGCCGGATAATAACGGGTTCAGCCTCGTTGTAACGGCCGGAAGATTCATAAACTGAACCCAGCGTGCTCATACACTGCAACGTATCCGGATGATGTTCACCCAAGAGTTTTCTGGCCTGCTGCAGGCAGCGCTGATAGTAGTCTGCGGCCAGCTCATATTTACCCAGCCATTGATTGATAATCCCCAGATGCACCAGAGACTGAACAATGTGCGGGTGATCGTTACCAAGCAGCTGCAGTCGCTGCTGATACAGCCTGAACCACATCGCTTCAGCTTTTGTCAGCTCTCCGGCGGTATGATACGCGCTGGCAAGGTCGCTCAGTGCAGCAAGTGTCTCAATACTATTGACCCCATACAACTGCTCTGTCAGATCAAGCGCATGATATGCCAGTGTCAACACATCAGCAGTTTTATACTGGTCTTTATATACGCCAGCCAGCGTGCGGATAATTGATAAGAATAAAGCCGTATCTGTAAAGCGGTTTTGTTCTGCCAGCCACCTGGCCCGCTCGAGGTGGCGCTGGGCTTCAGGCAGCTGGCCAAGAGAAAAATAAGTTTGCCCAATTACCTGACGTACCGCGGCTTCAACCTCTGGTTGTTGTACCAATGCATGCTGCGCATTCTGCTGCAACTGCATGCTGGTTTGGTCAAGCACTTGCTGTACTGTCGGCTTTTGTCCCTGTGCCACAAAGGGATCTACCGCAGCTAGCATGTCACTGACAAACAGACTGACCGCCTGAGCTTTGTCGCGTTGCAGCCTGGCCTGATCCCGTTCACGGGCGACATGCAGTGACTGCAACCAGATGGTGATACTAAAACTAATAACGGCAAGCATTACAGTGGCAAAAAGCAGGCTACTGATCTGATTACGCCGCACCAGCATGCTGCTGCGATACCACCAACTGTCCTGCCGGGCTTGCACAGGATGACGGCCTAAAAAGCGCTTTACATCGTCCGTAAATGCCGCAACGGAGCTATAACGTTTATCCGGTGCGCTTTGTAAAGCTTTACTGAGGATACAACGCAAATCTTCAGGCAAAGCAGCGGATACAGCGCCGTTAGTTGCTGGCAATTGTCCGCTTAATAACTGATGTAACGTCACCCCGAGTGAGTACACATCACTTAACGCAGTCGGTGTTTTTCCCAGTTGTTGCTCTGGGCTGGCATAGCTGATGGTCAGGCGTTTATTGTTAGCTTCCGCACCATACTGACTGGCTTTCGTTAACAGATGAGCAATACCAAAATCCAGCAGCTTGGGCTCACTGTCAGCGGTTACCAGAATATTTGCCGGTTTGATATCGCAATGCACAATCATGTTCTGATGTGCATACGTCACAGCATTGGCGACTTTGACAAACAACTGCAACCTGGCAGTTTGTGACAGTTCACGCGCGGCACAGTAGCGGTCAACAGGTTCACCTTTGATGTACTCCATGACCAGATAAGGTAAGCCCTGCTCTGTAGTACCACCATCGAGTAAACGGGATATGGCAGGATGCTCTAAATCGGCCAGAATTTGTCTTTCCGTTTTAAAGGCGTGCAAAAGCACAGGGTTAGCCAAACGGGTATGGCTGATTTTAATGGCAACCTGTTTGGTAAATTGCTTGTCGGCACGCTCTGCCAGATAGACGGCGCCCATACCACCGTGCCCGAGCGCACGGACAATTTTATATTGTCCGATCACAGTGCCGGTTAAATCTGCCGATTGCAGCAACTGAGCGGCTTCCTGTTGTAACAACCCGGTGATATTCAGCGTTGCGTTATCAGACGCCAGTAATGCTAACACTGAATCAACCAGCTCCGGCTCTGCTGCACATTCAGCCTGCAAGAAACGGCGCCGTTCGGGTTCTGCTAACTCTGCAGCCAGGAAAAATAACCTTTCGATCTGCTGCCAGCGATCCTTATCCATAGGGTATTTGGTCCGTGTCTGGTCTTGCGGCAGTGTTAAAAACCTGCCAATGCGGTAAATAGCAGGGAAGAAACTATACTGTTGCAACTAAAAGTTAGCAGAAAAAGCCAGTATGTCTAAAAATCCAGACTCACAGCGGTTCACAGTCTTGCTTCAACGCTGGCACAGGGGTGACGGTGCTGCACTTAATGACCTGAGTAAACAAATTCAGAATGAATTACACCGCTTAGCGCTGAAACTGATGCACAACGAAAGTGCTGGCCATACGCTACAGCCTACGGCTCTGGTCAACGAAGCCTATCTGAACTTGCTTAATTGTGATGTCAGTTACCATAACCGTGTGCACTTTTTTAACCTGGCCGGGCGTATGATGCGCCGGATCCTGGTTGATCACGCCCGCGCCCGCGGCAGTGCTAAACGTGGCGATGGCATAAAATGTATTACGCTGGAAGAACAGCATCTTGGTGCAATAGAGAATATCGATATCCTGGCGTTGAACGATGCTATGGATGCGCTGGCAGAATTTGACCAGCCCAAAGCTGAAATGCTTGAACTGCATTTTTTCGCTGGTTTAACCACCGCTGAAATAGCAGAGTTGTATCAGGTATCGGCCAAAACGATTGAACGCAATACCCGGCTGGCAAAAGCCTGGCTGCGGCAAACTTTGCAACCGGCTTAAATAATTCCGACCCGCCTGAAAAAATGTCGCATTTCTACACGCTTTTACGCTTATAGCAATATCAGACTGGCAACCGCCTGGCTGAACTACAGCGCAGTTAATGTCGTCGCGCTTTTCTCACATTAAAAGCGGAATACTATTATGCATAGCGCCTTTTATCATTTACTTGTTATTCAGCAACAGCAGAGCAACGATGAGCTGGCATTACACCGGGCTATCGCTCTGGCGGAGCAATATGGCAGCCGGGTTACCGTGTTTCAGTCGTTTTATAAGCGTTTGCAGCCGATACATCATAATTCGGTCAGTGCTGATAACGAACTGGCCGGTTTTATCGGGCAGTTCCGCCAGGATATTCTGCAACGTGCTGGCCGCCTGACGGCGAAAGAGCTGCAGCTAGATGTTGTTGTGTCCTGGCGTGAAAGCGAGAAACACGCCATCAGCCAACTGATAGAACAACGTGACATCAGTATGGTTATAACGCCGCAGCACTGTAAACGGAACCTGTTGCCGTTATTAGCCAACAGCCTGGAGCATTATCTTATCAGTGATTGTGAGTTACCGGTCTGGCTGGTAAAACCCGGCCAGATAAATGCTGAGATCAATGTGCTGGCCTGCCTGGATCTGGAAGACAATCCCGGCAATAACAGCCAGATGAATGAGGTTATTTTAGATATTAGCGGCGAGCTGAGCCATAACGAGCAGCAACTGCACGTGATAAATTGCTACAGTGCACAGCACTGCACCATGAGCCTGCCCTACTCTAGTCAATCGGGTTTTGAGCCTTTGCCAGACATAGCAAAACAGCATAGTGATAAACTACAGCATGTTACCCGTCGCTGTGGCATACCGGCTGATTGCCTGCACTTGCAAGATGGCTTACCCGATGATGAAATTCCTAAGACAGTACAGTCGCTGCACAGTCAGCTGGCGATAATAGGTAACAATCATATGCATGACATCAGCTCAGCGTTACTGGGCGATACCGCCCATTACCTTAGCCAGCATATGCCATGTGATGTCTTAGTGATCAAGCCAACACCCGGTTTCGCTGCAGCCGGCAGATAAACAGCCGGCTGAGCTTTTCGCTAAAATGGCGCAGGAAATTGTCTTAAAAAGGCAGCGATGTCATCCAGCATCGCTGATGGCAGTGGTTCAGAGAATGCCGCTATATTCTGCTGCAGCTGCTCCATGCTGGTCGCCCCGATAATAGTCGACGTCACCCCTTCTACCTGAGCCACCCAGCCCAGCGCAGCCGTTACAGGCGAAACGCCATGGCTGCGTGCCAGTTCAGTAAAAACAGCAATGGCTTGATTTGACTCAGGTGTATCACGAAACAGACCATTACGTTGCAACATGCTCCAGCGTGTTCCGGCCGGGCGCGCACCAGCCAGATATTTGCCAGTCAACGCTCCGCCAGCCAGCGGTGACCAGGGCAGATATGCCACCTGTTCATGTACACATTGCTCTATCAGATAGGGCCAGTCTTTGCTATGCAACACGCTGAATTCGTTTTGAATAGAAACGATGCGAGGTACTGTGTGCTCACGGCTTAACTGTAAATACTGACTGATACCCCAGGGTGTTTCATTCGACAAACCGCAATAGCGGATTTTACCCGCATCCACACAACGCTGCAGAGCCTCCAGCAAGCCCAGGATCTGCGCCGTTTGCTGTTCGCTATCCACGGCAGAAAAGCCGATATGCCCGACCGCGTGCTTACCAAAATGCGGTGACACCCGGTTTGGCCAATGCAACTGATACAGATCGATATAATCGGTTTGTAAGCGGCTAAGCGAGTCATCTACTGCCTGCAACAACGCTTCGGGCGTCATTTCAGTGCCATTACGCACATGCGCAAGACCAGGGCCGGCCATTTTGGTGGCCAGCACAATATCCTGTCGCTTAGCACTGTGCCGGCTAAGCCAATTGCCGATAATTCGCTCGGTTGCGCCGTACGTCTGTGCAGAGGGCGGCACGGCGTACATTTCAGCGGTATCAATAAAGTTCACGCCCTGGGCCAATGCGTAGTCAAGCTGTGCATCAGCATCTGCCTGTGTATTCTGACAGCCCCAGGTCATAGTACCCAGACATACCTTTGATACTTTAACAGGTGAAGATCCTAAACGGGCATACTGCATAACCATCTCCAGACAAACAATTTGTGTGCACCATAGCGAAATCAGTTACGTCAGGCAACACAGCGGTAAAAATTACAGACATGTAAATGAAAATATGAAGTTACTGCAGTGTGCATTGGCAGCAAAGCACTGTACTTATCTGGCAACACCGCATAAATAAAACATACAAAAACCTTTAAAATCAAAAATATAAAAATAAAATCTCAAGACCAACTCAGGCTGGCCCGTAAGCTGCAAACACTGCTAGTGTTCTGTCATGTAGTAAAGCACGCATGACCTCTCATAGCGCCAATGCGCTATAGCTTTTAAAACGGAGACCGACATTATGGCAAATCTACATACCCAAGAAGTAAAGCATGTTACCGATATTGTTCAGGTATTAAACAGCGGCATTGATTTTTACACTGACGCTAAAGAAAAAGTGGATGACAAACGTCTGGCTCAGTTTTTTGACCGCATGCTTAATGCCCGTCGTATGGTAAAAGAGCGGTTACAACCTTTTGCTGTGCAGGAAGAGGGAAAACGCGAGGAAGGCTCTGCCTTTACCGTTGAAGCACGAAAAGTGTATACCAAAGTAATGGGCGCAATGAGTTCAGATAAAGACGCTACCTATATTGCGCAGCTTGAAGAAGTGGAAGACAAAACGCTGGAAGAGCTCCGTATTGCACTGAAAGAAAAGCAGCCACCGCAGTATGAATCAGCACTACTGCAGTCTTTAGCGACAATGCAGGAGTGCCATGACGAAATGCGGGCGCTGAAAAAGGCAACCAAACACTAACAGATAACGGCCCCCAAACCGTTATGTTGCCACCAGCGTTGCCCCAAGGCTGGTGGCCTTTTTCTGCCTGCTATTCAATATTATGTTGCTGCAACCACAGCTCCAATAATGTTGCCTGCCACAATTTAGAGCCGAACCGTCCGCTGAATTTATCCGGAGCGGCCAGCATTGTATCAATGTAATCCAGGTTAAACAGTTGTCGCTGACGGGCTGCATTCTGACTGAACACCTCTTTGGCCAGCTGCAGATACTCACCCTGCATTTTTCTCAGTGCCGGCACCGGAAAATAACCTTTGGGCCGGTCAATAACACTGGCAGGAATAACCTCTCTGGCCACCTGTTTTAACAGATATTTACCGCCATCACGTAGTTTCAGCTGATGCGGGATCTTAAACGCCAGCTCAACCAATTCATGGTCCAGAAACGGTACCCTGGCTTCAAGCCCGAAGGCCATTGTCATGTTATCAACCCGTTTTAACGGGTCATCTACCAGCATGACGGCAGTATCAAGATGCAAGGCTTTATCGACAGGCAACTGCGCACCACAATTAGCAAAGTACTGCTGGATATAGCTGAAAGAATAGTTACGCAAACAGTATTGCGGCGCCAGCACCTGTGTCAGCTGCGATTCATCCCAGGAGAAATAAGCTTGCGCATAACGCTGGGCGGCTTCACGTTCAGTTGCTTCTGTCATCGGCGGGTACCAGTGGTAACCGGCGAATACCTCATCGGCGCCCTGGCCACTTTGCACCACTTTGACGTGTTGACTTACTGCCTGCGCTAACAGATAAAAGCCGATAACATCGTGGCTGACCATAGGCTCCGACATAGCGTCAATACAAGGCCGTAAGTGGCTTAGCAGGGTGTCGTGTCTGGCAAAAATTTTGTTGTGCTGTGTATCGTAGTGCCGGGCAATGATATCTGAATATTTAAACTCATTGCCCTCCTCATCTGCCACATCGTCAAAGCCAATCGAAAAAGTATGTAATTGTTTCTGCCCAAGCTCGCTTAACATACCAACTAATAAAGACGAGTCGAGCCCGCCGGACAATAGCACCCCCACCGGTACATCAGCCTCAAGCCGTCGTTTAGCACTGTCAAATAAGGCGGCTTTCAGCGCTTGCTGCCAATCAGCCTCGGTGCGTTTGTCACTGTAATCGGTATCGGTATGCAGCTGCCAGTAACAGCCTTGTTTAACGTCCCCGTCAGCACTAACACGCATCCAGTGGCCGGGCTGCAGTTTGTAGACATTGGAAAACAACGTATCAGTGCCAACAATAGCGCGAAACGCCATGTACTGATGTACGCCCGCCGGGTTCAGCTCACGCGGCACCTCTGCACAGCGCAGCAAAGAAGGTAACGTAGAAGAAAACCACAGGCCGTTGCGGTTCTGGTGATAGTACAGTGGCTTGATCCCCAGGCGGTCGCGGGCAAAGAAAGTACTGTTACTGTCACGGTGCCAGATAGCAAAAGCGAACATACCATTCAAACGCGCCATGCACTGCTCTTGCCACTGCGCATAAGCTTTTAAAATCACCTCAGTATCACTGGTAGAAAAAAAACGGTGGCCTAACTGTTCCAACTCAGCGCGCAGCGCTTTGTAATTATAAATACAGCCGTTAAATACGATACTGAGCCCCAGAGCTGAGTCATGCATAGGCTGAGCGCCGGCAGCCGTTAAATCAATGACTTTCAGCCGCTGATGACCAAAACAGACATTGCCCTGTGCTGAAACACCCCAGCCATCGGGCCCGCGCGGCGCCAACTTCTCCAACATTTTTTCAACATAAAGCGTTGACGCCTTACCGGCAAAACTGATTTCTCCTGCTATTCCACACATACCGTTCCTCTTGTCTTCATTTCGCCAGCCGGTATTACTAACCGCTCTGGCGAGCACGATTTTCCGGCACTTCAGACACCTCCACCAGAGAAGATTACTTATTTACGACCAGACGGTGAGCCTTTAGTTTAGCCCGAATTTGCTTTTCTCACTGAGCTGCTACTATTAGACCCTATGCTAGACTTAACGTATTTTCAACAAATGACAAGGTTAGACCAGTATGAATATTTGTATTTTATCTACTGACCAGGTCAAGGACGATCACCGCCTGCTGGAAGCAGCAAAAGCCAGAGGCCATACCGCAGAGTTGTATAACATCCGGGATATCAGTATGGTGCTATCGACTGAAAAGCCAATGATTTACTGGCGTGACAAAAACATCACTAAAGCCTTTGATGCCATTATTCCGCGGCTGAATGTCAACTTTACTGACTACGGCACCAATGTATTGCAGCAGTTTATCTGCAGCCAGACCTATGTCAGCGAATCGCCAGCCGCCCTGCGTCTTGGGCGGGATAAATTAAAGTGTCTGCAGTATCTACTGGCCCGAGGTCTGCCTTTCCCTGCTACCGGCATCGCGTACAACCCACAGGGTTTTCAGGAACTGGCAAATGTCATAGGTTTGCCAATGATCATTAAACTGATTGAGAGCACTGAAGGCACCGGCATATTTCTGGTGCACAGCCTAAAAGAAATGGACAATATTGTTAAAACATTCAGCCAATTAGGCGCTTCGTACATTATTCAGCGTTTTGTTAAAGAAGCATCAGGTACAGACATCCGCGCTTTTGTGGTCGGCGGTAAAGTGGTGGCCAGTATGTGTCGCCGCTCGCAAGATGGCGACTTCAGATCAAATGTATCCCTTGGCGGACATTCTGAACCTTATCAGCTTAGCGCTGACGAAGAAGAGATGGTGTTATCTGCTACGGCCTCTATCGGTATGAATGTGGCGGGTGTGGACTTTGTGTGCTCAGATCAGGGGCCTCTGCTACTGGAAATTAATGTGTCGCCCGATTTTACCGGCGAGCAGGGTATCGAAAGTATCACCGGCGTCGATATCGCAGGGGCAATTATTGATTATGCCGTATCCCAGGTACATCGTTTTTATGAGCAGCGCTACAGTAGCGCAAAGGTATTAGAATCTCAGCGGGGTATTTTATGTGCCGATGGATAGCCTATACCGGTAAACCCATATACCTGGATACACTGGTCACAAAACCGGATCACTCTCTGGTAGTACAAAGCCGCCACAGTCAAATGAACTACACCAAAAACGGGCAGCTGTTAAGTACTAACGGTGACGGCTTCGGCATTGGCTGGTACGACAAACGCAAAGAGCCCGGATTATTCAAAGATGATCTGCCAGCCTGGCACAACACTAACCTGAATAATTTATGCCATCAGGTTAAAGCCCATACTTTTATGGCACATATCCGTGCAACGACAACCGGTGATATTCAGCGTGCGAACTGTCATCCTTTTCGCTACAAAAACTGGCTGTTTCAGCATAACGGCCATGTCAGCCACTTTCCTCAAATCAGGCGAGAGCTGCAACTGAGCATTGCGCCTGATTTGTATCCGCTGCTGCAGGGCACCACAGACAGCGAAACCTTTTTTTATCTGGCTATTACACTGGGGCTGTTGGACGAGCCCAAAGCCGCAATGCAAAAGATGGTAGAAAAGGTGCTGCAGGCACTGCTGAAGATCGATCAGGACGGTGTATTAAATTTGTCCTGCGCTATCTCTGACGGTGAAAAGCTGTATACCATCCGCTACTCCCATAACGAAGCCCCGATGACACAGTTTGTGTCAACCGACACCACCTGCATGGATGAATTTGCACAGGCCAGACCGCGCATTCCGTCAGGCAGCACGGTCGTGGTCTCTGAACCGCTGGATAATATCAGCAGCAAATGGCGTAAAATTGCTAATCACTCCTTTACGACAATCAATAACAACAGCGTGCAAAGTGAAACCTTTTTGCCGTAATCCATACAGCACACTGGCACGGCAGCAGTATTTTGTATCATAATCGCAGGCCAGATTTTCTACTGACAAAGAGTACTGTATGACGATGTTGCGTTTATTGGTTATCGCCCTGATGGTGTTTACTGTAACAGCTTGTTCGGACAAGCCGGGAGATACCAGACTGAAGCAGTTATTGCAGCAGCAATTTGACGCCAAATATGAAGGACTGGTTGATATTAGTAATGTAAAAAAGCTGAATGGTTGGTCAGATAACGATAGCCATTATGCTGCAGACGTCTCTTATGACGTCGAATTTAAACAATCGTTTAAAGAGTACATGGACAAACAAACCGCAAAACCTGGCAACCCATTGGAGAAAATGGCCAGTGGTATGGCAGCCGGCATGTTGAAACTACAGTATGGCGATTTCAAAGCCGGTGATCAGTATCAGGTAAAACAACAGACACTGACACTGCGCAAAACAGACAACGGCTGGGTACTGACTGACTAAGTTAACACAATCAAAGAACCGGTTACCAAAGTGACCGGTTCTTTAGCTGTATCAATATCAAAACGCCAGCACAAGCTCCACCCGACGGTTTGCTGCTCTGCCCTGCGCAGTTTTATTATCCGCCACCGGCTCTGCCGGGCCCCGTCCTTCTGCCGTTACCCGCTCAGCTGTTAAACCCTGCTGCAGTAAAAATGCTTTTACCTGTTCAGCCCGCTGCTGTGACAAGGTGTTGTTATACGCCAACTTGCCTGAACTATCGGTATGGCCGACTACCGTCAACTTCTGGTATTCAATATGTTCCAGAGATTCAACCACGCTACTGAGCACACTTTGTTGCTCGTCGCTTATTCTGGCGCCATCGTGCGAGAACGCGGTAATGCCGGGAAAAGCAACCTTTATGCTGCCATCAGCCAGTTCAGACGTCTGTGCAGTGGTGCGCTGCTGTAGCCGGGCCAGAAATAAAGACTGCGGCCTGGCAACGTCTGCTTTCACCATGTCGGCTTTATTGCCTGAGGTGCTGGCACAACCGGTATATAAAAATGTTAATAATGCAACTGACAGAAACAATACTGCGCGCAAATCGAATACTCCCAAAGTTAGTAGTAAATATTGGCGCACACTTTAATCTTTTCGCAGTAGCAAATAAACACCAAAATTTAACAGTAAGTAAATATATTTAATCAAATTTAAACCGAAGCAATAACACTGCCATGTAGTGTGCATTCATTATCAGTAGTATCCGCACAGTTTTATAGGATTGCACTTTGGCGTCAGATACTCTATGGTGCAGCCATGCCAAACCAAAAATTCTTTGCGCTCACCACCACGGTGACCGGCCAGCATTACACCGCTATCGCCTTCCATTCCTAGGCCGGTTTTGCCCTGCGCGAAACCGGCCTGACACTTTTTCGTTAAACCATTTTGTTCATTTTTGCTTCTGTAATGCGGAGCCATAATGTATTTCTGTTATCCCAGAGCGTCACATAACACTATCGCCAGCGTCGTTGCAGCGTTGGCCTGTCAGCAATTTTTGCCGTTTACAGCTTTGCAACTGAACCACATTGTGCATTCACTGGCGGACTATCGTCGTCAGAGCAAATTCAACTGCGACAGCAGTGCAATCCGGTTAGGCAGCTCAGTTGAACTGAAAAATCTGGATACTAACGAGCGGGGCTGGCTGCAGCTGGTGACACCGTCGCAAGCGAGCTATCGTCGAAACCGCATTTCAATACTCTCGCCGCTTGGCGCCGACCTGCTGGGTAAAACGATTGATCATGATGTTCAGTTAAGGCTGTTACGTCATCAACTTAACCTGCGTGTACTTACTGTGATGAGTATTACGCCAAATAAGATAAGGAGCACTAATGAAAACCCCTGACATCACGCTTTCCACCACTGATTTTGACAGGCTGGATAATTTGCTGGCCAGTCTGGGCCAGGACACTGTTGGCTACGACACATTAAGCCAGGAGTTGCAGCGCGCAACTATTGTACCGCCGCAACAGCTACCGGCAGACGTCGTTAGTATGAATTCGACTGTACGCTTTAGCCTTGCTAATGGTAAGTCCAGTACCCTGACACTGGTATACCCCAAAGATGCAGCCCCAAGTGGCGACAAAATCTCGATACTGGCGCCGGTAGGCAGTGCTTTGCTCGGGCTGAAATGCGGTGACAGCATCAATTGGCCACTACCTGGCGGCGAAATGTCGGTGATAACCGTTGACGAAGTTATCTACCAGCCTGAACGTGCAGGTGCCTACCACCGCTGAGCGTTCTTAACAGCCCTGCCCGGCCACTCTCTGAGCCGGGCATAGCCGGTTTATGTTCGACAAAAATGCTGCTTCGCGAAATGCTTATTCTGCTATAGAATGCGCCACCGAAATCCAGCCTGAAGTGCTGTTAGTTATGCAGTCTTCCAATGCGTTATACACTGATCTCTCCACTTATTACGACCTGATGTGCTGTGATATCGACTATTACGCGCAAAGCCAGGCTGTGCACCGGCTGCACCAACTGCTGGGCAACGCTGGCCGGAATAATCTGGATCTGGCGTGCGGAACGGGCCCGCATATCTATCATTTTCTAAGCTTGGGCTACCAATGCACAGGAATTGACCTGAACCAGCCAATGCTGACACTGGCTCAGGCCCGCTGCCCGCAAGCGCGTTTTGTGCTGCAGAACATGTGCAATTTCACACTGGACCAACCAGCGGATCTTATTACCTGCTTTTTGTATTCCATTCATTATAATTCCGGCATAACGCAGCTACAGCAGTGCATCAGCAGCGTATTTAATGCGTTAACAGCTGGCGGCATGTTCTGCTTTAATGCGGTGGATAAAGATAAAATCTGTAACAACAGTATGGTGCGCCACAGCACTCATCACCTGGACAGCCAGTTTGTGTTTGAGTCGGGCTGGCACTATGCAGGTACTGGTGAGCAGCAATCTTTAAAACTACGCATTGCTAAAATCAACAACGCCGCCACTGAACTGTGGCACGACGAACATCCAATGGTAGCTGTCAGT
Organism: Rheinheimera aquimaris; assembly: GCF_020531985.1. GTDB lineage: Bacteria > Pseudomonadota > Gammaproteobacteria > Enterobacterales > Alteromonadaceae > Alishewanella > Alishewanella aquimaris. The sequence goes on from NZ_JAJAVQ010000001.1 coordinate 740,826, forward strand.
TTTGCAGAATTACAAGCGTTACTAAGCCCGTTGTTTGAAGTGCATATTCTGGCACATCAGTACGACAACATAGTGCCATGGGATCAGGTATCAGGTAACGCACTGTTCGTTTGTATTAAACGCTGATAATACCGGCACCGCCGCAGCGGTGCCGGTATTCGTTACAAGCGGAATTTACTAATCAGACTATTCAGTTGCTCAGCCAACCTTGCCAGCTCTGCACTTGATGCCTGCGTTTCATTGGCACCGGCCGCGGTTTGCACAGCCAGGTCGCGAATATTTACCAGGTTGCGGTCAACGTCTCTCGCCACGGTAGCCTGCTGCTCTGCCGCACTGGCGATAGTCAGGTTCTGGTTATTTATCTGCGATATCGCCTCTGCAATCAGTTGCAAGGCCTCGCCGGCCTGATGCGCCACCTGCAAGGTTTCTGCGGCTCTTGCACTGCTGCTGCTCATAGCACTTACTGTGGTGGCCGTTTCAGCGTCAATCGCCCCCATCATACGTTCTATTTCTTTAGTAGATTCCTGGGTCCGGTGCGCCAGCGCCCTGACCTCATCCGCTACTACCGCAAAGCCACGGCCGCTGTCTCCGGCTCTGGCGGCTTCGATAGCGGCATTTAAAGCCAGCAGGTTAGTCTGATCAGCAATAGCGCGGATAACATCCAGCACCGAGGCAATATCACGGATCCGCGTTGCCAGATTACCGACGCTGTTACCGGTATGCTGCAGCTCAGTTTCCAAATCACGGATATTCTTAATGGTATGTTCTACCTGGTTCTTACCCAGACGGGTTTTCTCATCAGCCAGCTCAGAGTCGCGTGATGTGGTAACGGCGCTCCGGGCAACCTCTTCAATCGCTGTTGTTAGCTCAGTCACAGCGGTAGCGGCCTGGTCCAGCTCGTCACTTTGCTGATGCATGGTCTGAGTAGACTGCTCGGTTACCACGCTCAGCTCTTCTGACGTGGCTGCCAATTGCGATGATGATTTATTAATTTCATCAAGTGTCTGGCGCAGCTGCTGCTGCATCTGTGCCATAGCTCTGACCAGATCACCGGCTTCATCCGGCTCATCATCATGAATAGCTGCGGTTAAATCAGCTGACGCAATACGCTGCGAAACCGTAACCGCATTGCGCATTGGAACAATCAAACTGCGGCTGAATAACCAGGCCAAAACGGCACCAAACAAGGTGGCGATAACAATCACCACTGTGGTAACCATTTTACCTTGCTTCACACTGTGATGAGCGGCATCTGCCGCAGTATCTGCAGTGCTTTTTTGGTATTCGAACATCTGCGTCAGTGCATTATTAAATTCAACCGACGCCTGGCTAAAGCTTTGCCGGGCAAAAGCTTCAGCTTCATCCTGCTTGCCACTGTCAATCAGCTGCAGTAACTGCTTATGCAACTGGTCATAATGCTTACGCGCCCGGTCTACATTTTCAAACACCGCCCGGCCTTGCGGCGTTTTATGAAACTCAGCCAGCTTACGCTCGGTTTCATCATAACTGCTTAACAGGTTATTCATTTGCGTGCGGTTATTTTCCCGCGCCTCTGCGGTATGCGCATTTAGCATACCCAGGGTATAAATACGTATCAGCAGAAAATCCCGGTTTAGCTCGCCTGCCAGTATTGATGCCGGTAAACGCCGCTCTGCAATGTTGTCAAAATGCCGCTCTGTCTCGTTAAGGCTCAGTATGGCCATTACCCCAACAAACAGCGTAGCTAGGCCCATCAGCACGAAAGCGATGGATAATCGTTTGGTAATACGTATTTTTCTTAGCATGGTATGACATCTCAATACGGCTGATGTGGCAGGTTTAGCTGTCTTTGTCAGTAAAAGCGACCTGACATGGCTACAGCTGAATATTTATACCAGCTCATATTAGAGTAATATTTCGCAAACTGCCAACTGCATGACTTTTAACGTAAACTGACAACCTTTAGTTTCAGGCGGGCATACCAGTATGGATTCAGTAACACAGTTAACCCTTGGCGCAGCTGTTGCCGTTGCAGCACTAGGCCAAAAGCCGGGTAGTAAAGTAAAAGTGGCATTGGCCGGCGCAGTGCTGGGTACCCTGCCCGATTTAGATGTACTTATTGATTATGGCGATGTCGTCAGCAATATGGTGCTGCACCGCACTGAGAGTCACGCCTTATTTTATCAAACGCTGATATCGCCAGTGCTGGCCTGGCTGGCAGCCTTATGCTGCAACCAGCGTAGCTATTACCGCCATTGGCTACTCGCAACCTGGCTTATCCTGATCACCCACACGGGTATTGATGCCATGACGGTATACGGCACCCAGTTTGGTTTACCTTTTACCAATACGCCCTTTGCTGTCGGCAGCATGTTTATCATCGACCCGCTGTATACCCTGCCACTGCTGGCCGGGGTTTTGTGGTATTTATTCTCCCGCCGTGGCAAGGGCTACCGGGCCAATTCTGCCGGTATTGTATTATCGTCTGCCTACCTGGTTTGGAGTTTTGCGGCTCAGCAATATGTAACCGGCATAGCGATACACAATGCCCAGCAGCAACTGCGTGACCAGCAACAGATACTGGTCACGCCTGCCCCTTTGAACACCATATTGTGGCGCATAGTGGTGATGACAGAACAAGGCTATGCCGAAGGGTTTTATTCGCTGTTTGACAGCAGCGACCAGATTGAATTTACGCTGATAGCACAGGATACCAGCCTGAAACAACGCTATGCCGATGTTAAAGCTGTGCAGCAGCTTAGCTGGTTCAGCCGCGGTTTTTACACGCTTGCGCAGCAAGGCGATATACTGCTGCTGACAGATTTACGTATGGGACAGGAAGGCAGCTATGCCTTTCAATTTGAAGTAGATCCAAGCAACCACAGGGCGGTGATACAGCAGCCGATGCGCCGTGATGCAGCTACAGCCCTGCCGTGGCTATGGCAGCGCATGTGGGGCGTACAACTGCCCTCACCTTATTTGGCTGCGTCGCGCTAGGGCAGTCAATACTGTACGGTCTTGCTGACGCTGATACCCAGCCGTTTGGCTAAGCGGGCCAGGTTTGCCCTGTCCTGCCCAAGCTGACGGGCGGCCAGGCTCCAGTTACCTTGCGAATGCTGCAGTGCCTGCAAAATCAGCTGGCGCTGAAAAAGCTCTGTTGCGGCTTTTAAATCCGTTACATTTTGCTCAGTGATAACCTGCGGCGTGTGCTGATTAACCACTGGCGCAGTTGCGCTCAGCTCCAGCAAAGCGCTACCGATACTGACAATGCCACTGCGGCCGGTTTGGCCGGCAGCTTTTAACGCCGCGCGGCTGATAACATGCTCCAGCTCGCGCACATTGCCAGGCCAGTGATACTGCAGTAGTACCGGAGCGGCATCAGCAGCAAGTTTTAGTTGGCGGATACCAAGCTTGCGGGCCGTTTGCTCAAGAAAGTACCCTGCCAGCAATAACGCATCATCCTGACGCTGACGCAGCGGCGGTACGGTCAGCGGATACACCGTCAACCTGTGATACAAATCAGCTCTGAAGCGGCCTTGCTGCACTTCGTGCTGCAAATCGCGATTGGTTGCCGCAATAATACGCACATCAACGCGTTGCACTTCATCTTTACCCACCGGCTGTATCTCACCGCTTTGCAGCACACGCAGTAGCTTGCTTTGCATACTTAGCGGCAGCTCACCTATTTCATCGAGAAAAATAGTGCCACCATCAGACAGCAAAAATTTACCCGGCCGCTCGCGGTCCGCGCCGGTAAAAGCACCTTTGGCATGGCCGAATAACTCCGCTTCGGCCAGGCTTTCCGGCAAAGACGCGCAATTTAAATACACCAAAGGTGCACTGTTACGGCCGGACAACTGATGTAGCGTGCGGGCCACCAATTCTTTACCCACGCCGGTTTCGCCCTGAATAAGCACAGTGTAATCTGACCCGGCGACCAGCTGAATATCGCTACGCAGTGCCTGCATTGCGCTGCTTTGGCCTATCAGCTCTCCACCATCGCGCAGCAATGCTTCCTGTGTCAGCTCCTGTACCAGTTGCTGCGCATGGCGCGCACTCATCGTCAGCTGTGTCATGGCAAAGGCGGTTTTAAGCGTTGCGGCAGACAACGCCGCCATTAACTCAAGCGTTTTATCGGCTATCTGGGTAAAAGCATCCGGTTCCAGGCTGTCTATCGTCAACAACCCCAATAACTGATTATCAGAATACAGCGGCAATCCCATACAGGAATGCACCGGCAAGTCGCCACTGCGGGCCAACAGCAGGCCGTCGTACGGGTCGGGCAACGGGCAGTCAGACGGAAAACGGTGCGGCCCGCTACTTAAACATAACTGCTGTAGCCGGGGGTGCTCGGCCAACGCAAAACGCCGGCCCATGGTATCGGCTGACAAGCCCTGCGCAGCAAGTGGTGTCAATACATCCTGATGCAACCCCATCAGCACTACCGCATCACAGCGGATAGCCTTTCGTACCGACGTTAGCAAGCGGTCAAACCGGTCTTCATTGTTCAGGCTGTTGGCTAAATCCAGCGCAACTTCCAGCAACAATCTGTTGTTTTGTTCAGACATAACCCAACCAGGTCAAAATGACTCAAACGAATCCAAATAACTACCGAACAAGATAAGTCATAATGACTCAAAAATAAAACAACAAAACATAAACCATTGTTAATAATGAAAATAAATTTATGGCATAGCTTCTGCTTTAGTAAAGCGAGACTACTTTCACTACCCCGGCAAGCCAACTATGAAAGATTACTGTACTGGGCAAACGGCTTTTTAGCAGCATCTGCTGCGGTTTTGCTGGCAACAGTATTGATGTGTTACCCGTTCGAGCAATGGTTTTCACTGCCACAGCTGATTGTTGGCCACCTGAGTATGCTGGCCAGCGCGACCATGGTGAAAATAAGCTACGTCGGGCGCTGTATTGCGCTGTATGCGTTAAAGCGCGAGGTGCGTTAACGTGGCGCTACAACCCATAAACCTTACGCCGCCGGCCAGTACTGATACGCCTGCTGTACTGGCACTGGCATTTCGGCCATTTTTTCTGCTGGCAGCTATCTGGGCGCTGCTCTCAGTTGCACTTTGGCTCGGTCAGCTAAACGGCTGGTGGAGCGCCCAGCAACTGCTGCCCGCGACGCTGTGGCACGCCCATGAAATGCTATTTGGCTTCGGCGCTTTAGTCGCCGCAGGCTTTTTGCTCACTGCGGCTCAGAACTGGACTAATGTACCGGCACTGCGAGGCACTAAGCTGGCGTTGTTATCTCTGTGCTGGCTGGCCGCACGTTTTGTGCCGCTGCTTACCTCTGAGCTAACCGCTATAACGCTACTTGCCGTTTTGCAAAGCCTGTGGTGGCTTGGCGTCATCGCCGCTTTTTCCCGCCAGCTGTGGTTGGCCAAAAGCCGGCGCAACTACCCGTTTATTGCCATTTTGACGGTAATGATGCTGCTCAATCTGAGCTTTCTGCTGCTGGCGCACGCTGGCATGCCTGATTATGCCGCGCATTTAAGCCACAGCATGATCCTGATGTTTTGCCTGTTAATGGGTATTGTCGGCGCGCGGGTTATTCCGTTTTTTACCGCCAGAGCGACGGCAACGGTGCAGATCAGTACACCCGGCTTGGACAAAGCCATACTGTTTGTTTCGCTGCCCGCGACAGCTCTTTTTGTCAGCAGCGGCTTTTACCCGCCCCTGTTTTCTCCCGGCTATCTGATGCTGCTAAGCGCAGTGCTGCACCTGCTGCGCCTTGGCCTTTGGTTTACCCCCAAGCTACTAAAGCATCCGCTTTTATGGTCACTGCACCTGTCTTATCTGGCAATGGCGCTCGGCTTGCTGCTGATGGCACTGAGCCTGCTGACTGAGCTGCTGTACTTCAAAGATATGCTGCATCTGGTGGCGATAAGCGCGATGGCCGCGATGATGCTATCGATGATGGCCCGGGTGTCGCTTGGTCATACCGGCCGGCCACTACTGGTTGGCAACTTGCTGGCGCTAAGCTTTGCAGCGCTGCTGCTGTCAGGTGTAGCCCGCACGCTGGCTGTACTGCTGGCCAAACCCTTATTGCTGTGGCAGCTGAGCGGTGCGCTCTGGCTGGTCGCATTTCTGATTTTTATCCGGGTGTACTTACCCATTCTTACATCACCACGGCTGGATGGCCGGCCAGGCTGATGTGTTTACCATCAATGAGGTTGTTATGTTATCTGCAAAAACCATCAGTTTAGTCAAAAGTACCGTACCACTGCTTGAGAACGCCGGCGTGGCGGTAACCAACTACTTTTATAACCGCATGTTTACCGCAAAACCGGAACTGAAAAACATTTTCAATATGAGTAACCAGCTAAACGGCAAGCAACAGTTCGCGCTGTTCAGTGCGGTAGCGTCATACGCCAAGCATATTGATAACCCAAGCGTGCTGGGCGCTGTAGTAGAACGGGTAGCCAATAAACACACCAGTTTCTTTATACTGCCTGAGCACTATGACATTGTCGGCCATCACCTGATTTGTACTTTAAAGGAGCTGGCACCAGAGCAGTTTACCGATGAAGTTGCCACTGCCTGGACAGAAGCGTATCAGCTACTGGCGAATATTCTGATCGGCCGAGAAAAGCAGTTATATCAGCATAGCGCCCAGGCTACAGGTGGCTGGACCGGCGCGCGCCGCTTCGTGGTTGCCGCCAAAACAGAGGAGTCTGAGCTGGTCACCAGTTTTACCCTGGTGCCGGAAGATGGCGGCGCCGTGGTGTCTTACCAGAGTGGCCAGTATCTGGGCGTAAAAGTAAAACCACCCCATGCCGGTTATGTTGAGATCCGCCAGTACTCTTTGTCAGATAAACCTAATGGTAAAAGTTACCGTATCAGCGTCAAACGCGAAGACTTACCCCAGCCCGGCCTGGTGTCAAACTACCTGCATCAGCAGGTTAAGGTCGGCGATGTGATTGAAGCCATGCCACCGGCCGGCGATTTTTACCTGAAATCAGTGTACGTGCCAACGGTGCTGATTTCTGCCGGTGTCGGCCTGACGCCGATGATGTCAATGCTGGAAACCTTAGCCGCGCGGGCAGAACCCACACCAATTTGGTACCTGCATGCTTGTGAAAACCCACAACAGCATTCATTCAAGGCCCGCCTGGCGCAGTTAAAGCAACAGCTACCACTGCTGCGTAGCTACACCTGGTACAACCAAACACAGCCGCCAAAAAGTAACCAGTTTAACGGTCTGATGCAACTGGCATCGCTCGCCGACGAGCTGCCGCTGCAAACCGGCCAGTTCTATATCTGCGGCCCGACCGGCTTTATGAAGTTTGCTAAAGACCAGTTACTGGCCCTTGGTGTCGCGCCAGAATGCGTTCACTACGAAGTGTTTGGCCCGCACAGCGATTTGTAACAGCAATAACCGGAGGTGCGTTAACACCTCCGGTTTTCTTTAATTGTCAGCCTTAAACCACCTCCTATGGAGGTGGTTTTTTACCCGGGGTTAATTCAGGCCGGCTTTGGTAAGGCCAAAAGCAGTGTCCTGAGAACCTGGCTCTACCTGTGCAAGAATTTGCATACGGTTCCAGAAGTTGATCAGGCCAATGCTGTAAGTCAGCTCAGAGATCTCCACATCAGTAAAATGCTCTTTAGTCGCCTGATACAGCTCGTTGCTGACGCCGGTATCCGGCAGCTTAGTCAGCGCTTCAGTCAATGCTAATGCAGCTTTTTCTTTAGCATTAAACAGCGGTGACTCGCGCCAGATAGCGACATGATAGATACGCAATTCACGCTCGCCTTTAATTTTGGCTTGCTTGATATGCATGTCCAGACAAAAGGCACAGTTGTTCAGCTGTGACGCGCGGATATCAATCAGGCTTTTAATCAGCGGATCAATAGATGTTTTATAGGCAGCCATGCTGGCATCCATCAGGGCTTTTGTCAGCACCGGTACGGTTTCAAAGTGGTTTAAACGTGCAGTCATAATAGTTGCTCCAATGTTTAGCTTTAGCATTAAGTTAGTCAGTTAACAGGTCGACAATAAGATCAGCTGCGGCAATAGCATCAGGTACAGCAGCGTCTCTGGTGTGCGGGTGATGCGTACCATCAACCCGGATAAAACGCACATCGGTAATACCGATATAGCGCAATGCGGTACTGATATAAGGGGTAAACTGATCGTCCCCTTCATTTGGCCGGCCAATAAAAGGCGTGCCGCTAGCCACCACAACAAAAACCTTTTTACCGCTAACCAGGCCCACCTTTTCGCCACGGTCGGTAAACGCAAAGGTGCGGCCGGCACGGGTAATATGATCAAACCAGGCTTTTAGCACTGACGGTAAACCCAGGTTCCACATTGGTGAGGAAATCAGTAAGGTGTCGTGTGCTAGCAGCTGATCAACCAGCCGCTCTGATAACGCTATAGCATTTTGCTGCGCCACAGTGCGAAGATCGGGTTTGGTTAAAAAAGCGCTCACGGTCAACGCATCCAGATGCGGCAAATATTGCTGACCTAAATCCAGTACCGTTTCTGTCAGCGCGGGATAGCGTTGCTGCAACTTTCTCAGCAGGTGGTGGCCAACCTCTCTCGATGCTGAGCCGGCTAAGTTTGGGCTGACTTTAAGATGCAATAGTTTCATATTCTCTCCTGCGCTGGCTGCTAGTCAGCTATCGTTGTTACTCAAAGTTGATGTGCAAATTCTAGCGCTTCATGCCATATTAAAAAGATACAAAAACAATGTATTTAGGTAGGACATAATGACCGGTTATCAGGCAATTTATCAGCGCTATAAACAGCAGATTCTGGCAGGTAGCCTTAAAGCCGGGGAAAAAGTACCGGCTATCCGGGTACTGGCTGCGGATTTAGGTGTGGCGAAAAAAACCGTTGAAACCGCTTATAACATTCTGATTGGCGAGGGATATTTAGTCAGCAAAGGTGCGCGCGGCACCATTGTTAACCCGGATCTGAAGCTAAAGCCCGCTAATGAGCAAACAGTGAACAAGGTGGACGATCAGAAACTGCAGCAACTGATAGACCTGCGCGACAATGCCGGTTTTTTTCGTCTTGGGATACCAGCGCTGGATGAGTTTCCGTATAAAAAATGGTTGCTACTGTCCGGCAAAGATATCCGCGCTATGCGCCCGGAGCATATGCTGACACCGCCGGTGATGGGCTATGCGCCGCTGCGTGAAGCCATTGCCAACTATGTCAATATATCACGCGGTCTGAATTGCACTGCCAGCCAGGTGTGTATTACCAGCGGTTACAAACACAGCCTTGCTCTGATCCTGCAAGCGCTGGCCACACGCCATGATAAAGTGGTGTATGAAGACCCCGGTTACTTCTTTGGCCAGAAGTTATTAAAACGCATAGCGGAAAACCTGCACTATGTGCCCGTTGATAGCCAGGGCCTGAACGTTGATTACCTGTTGAACTACCAGCGTGATGCCCGCTTTGTTATTACCACACCGGCGCACCACAGCCCGCTGGCTGTAACGTTGTCACTGCCCAGGCGCCAGCAGTTGTTGCAGTGGGCGCAGGAGCAGCAAGCCTGGATAGTAGAAGATGACTATGATGGCGAATTTCATTACACCAAAAAAGTGCTGCCGGCACTGAAAAGTCAGGACAGTGCAGACAGAGTGATTTATGTCGGTACGTTCAGCAAAACCATCATGCCGGCTATGCGTATCAGCTATATCGTGCTACCCAAAGCACTGATTAACCGCTTTCATGAGACAGCGGAAATCGTTGAAACCAGCCTGCCACTATTACCACAGCAAATTCTCAGCCGCTTTATTTCTGAGGGGCATTTTTTCAAGCACTTAAAAAAAATGCGCACCCTATACCAAGCCCGCCGCCAGATGGTGTTAAATGCGCTGCACAGCGTTTACCCGACACAGTTTTATGTTGAACTGACTGATGGTGGCATGCATATAGTGGCGTTTTTAAAAACAGGTAATCAGGACGAACAGCTGGCTACAATCTGGCAACAGCACCAGCTGCTGGTGTTTCCGTTATCGGCCTGGTATGCCGGAAAAACCAAGCGTTACGGACTGGTTATTGGTTATACCAATATCCAGTCTGAACAGCAGGCAACAGAAGCGCTGCGCCTGCCGTATGAACAGACACTGGCTTTACTCGGCTGATAGCTTGCTTAGCGACAACAGATATTGCCAATACAAAACTTAATAACATCATTGAACAATACAGCAGATGACAACACCGCAGCACAGGTGCTAACGTCTTATACTGATATTTACTGTATTTTCGGGTTTGAACATTGGTGCTGCTTGCAGGATATCTTTAGCAGCAAGCGCTGGCGTAGACACATGACGGAGACACGAACACCATGCTCAGATTACTGCTTCTGCTAGCTTGCATCGCGGCGGCGCTGCCGCTACATGCCAGCCAGTTGCTGAAATGGTGCGCCTGGGAGTTTCCGGGTAGTGTCAGTTTTGACAACCCGGCCAAAGAAGCTCAGGGCGTTACGGTTGATTTTATGCACGAACTGGCAAAGCGCGCCGGGTTTGAGCTGGTAATCAGTAAAGCCACACCACCGGGGCGCTGCATAAAAGAGCTTGGCGATGGCAGCAGTGATTTGGTGGTTGGTATTATTAAAACCGGTGATGGCCGCGAAGACATAGATTATATTCCCTACGGTGCCCGCCATCCCGATCGGGTGTATTTAGCAGCGGATGATAACCGCAAGCTGGAACAGGTCACTGAGCTTTCGACAATGACTCTGGCCGCTATTCGCAATTTTGGTTTTCACCCCGATGTTACTGTCGTCATAGAGGCTATGCCGCCGCAGCAAATTATCCGGGTTAACTCGGTATATTCTGCACTGGAAGTGGTGGCAAAAAAACGGGTTACAGCAGCGCTGCTGCCCCCGACGTTGGTCAGTGCTGTGCTGCAGAAGCACCCTGGTTTAAACGCGCAAATTCGCGAAGTCAGCTTCCCGGTCAGTATTGTTAAACCGCAACGCGCCTATATTGGCCTGAGTAAACATTGCCAGTGCCCTCAGCTAGCAGCCGCTATCCAAACCAGCCTACAGCAGATGACCGCCGATGGCAGCATTAAGGCCATTTTTGGCGATATCATTATTCCGCTGTTTTAGCCTACCAGAGACTTACGTTTACCTGACCTCGCGCTATTTTACACTGTCGCAGCTAAATGCCTGACGAAGTAAAGTAACCTGTGGGTTTTGTGCGCTGCTATCGACGCGGTACACCATGCTGTAATCCTGCTCATCAAGCTCTGCCATAGCGATACCGCTTAACAGCGTTACCAGCGGCGGTACCGTATTACTATGTCCGACTATCAATACCGGCTGAGAGTGAACTGCTAATTGTTGCAGCAACGTCTGTGTATCGCGCGGATCATACAACGACACCTTTAACTGCTGGCTTGTTGCAACTGCTGCTGCAGTTTGCTGTGTACGCTGATACGCAGTCGAATACACTGCGTCCAGTTTTACCTCTGCCAGATAAGCCGCCAGTGCCTGCGCACGGGCCTGGCCACAGTCAGTCAGCGCAGGGTCGGCACCGACAGGCTGTTTTTCAGCGTGCCGCACCAGATAAAACGTATTAGCCGACACGTCAACGGCACAAAAACACACTATAGCTGCGACGATACCACGCAAACTAGCTTGCATAACGCCCTCCATGCACCGGCACACGATACAGCACAGCGTCGGTATCGCCCAAGGCATCACGGTGTATATAGCGCTTCACAAACTGCATACCAAGCTTACGCATGACACCGATAGAGCCGGTATTATCCGGCATCGCGATAGCTGATAACCATGTCACCTGCGGTTTATCTGCCAATACCGCACTCGCTATTGTTTGTGCTGCTTCACCCGCATAGCCCTGGCCCCAGTACTCACGCTTTAAACGCCAGCCAATCTCGACATCTTCTGTACTGGGCTTTGAGGTATTAAACCCCATAGGCCGGATCAATACCCAGCCAAGGTAAGCGTCATCGCTGCGCCGCCTTATCTGCCATATACCATAACCAAGCTGTGGCTGACGGTATAAATTCATTCTGGGCAGCATCACTTCGACAATAGTTTGCATGGTTGTACGGGTACCACCATTAATAAAGCGCATCACTTCTTCGTCCTGATCAACATCAAACAACAAAGCAGCATCGTCTTGCGACATCAGTGCATACTTCAGCCGCTCACTTGCGGCAATTTGCAATGTCATTACTTTATCCTTAACGTTATAGGTTGCACGGCTATATCGGCGAGCCTGGCGGTAAGGCCTTGGGCACAAATAGCGGCTGCCACTGGCCGTGCTGCAGATAGCCCTGCCACTGGCTGTATATTAGTTGTTGCCCGGCATCATCCTGTTTCTTCGCCCAGGCTGCCACTGCTGTCAGCTGAGCCTGTAATTCAGCTCTGGCTTCCGGTGCCAGCTCTTTAGCGGTAAGGCTTTGCATCAACTGATAAAATGCCACATGTGCTACCCGCTGTTGCAGCTGTAGCTTATTTTTAGCCGCCTTGTATTTAATGGTAGCGTTAAGTACTGCCTGCAATACCGCTTTAAGCTGACCTGAAGCACTGACGCGGTTTAACCGCTGCGGATGCAGCACAAACTGCAAAGTGTGGTTGGCAGAGGCTTCTGCTGCTGATAAAGGGTCGAACGCCAGGCCGAAACGGCCTTTAAAGCTTTCCCGGCCATCGCTATCGCCAAAAGCTTTTGGTGGGATCAGTGTTAACAGCGTATCCGGCAGCGCCAGATACTCTGGCGTCAAGGTATCAAGCAAAGCGTCAAGAGCCTGTTGCTGAGTGCTGCTTTCTACCCAGCGCAGCCCTTTGGGCGTGTCGTAGTCACCTTTTAGCTCATACTCATAATAAGCGCCGCCAAGCAGCTTACTAACAGCTTCAACCTGATAACGTTGTAGTAAGTAAATCGGCACCAGTGCTTCCTGTAACGATGACAGCGGCTGACCGCTATCAATATTGGCCAGGCCAAAGTTGGCAAGTGCGGCTTTACGCACCTCCCCCAGACGCGTTAATTCAGCCACCGCATCGGCACCGTTGTCCCACAAGTGGCCAACTGCGTTTAAACCACCTGCTGGCCGGGCATCCTGATCAGCCATAAACTGCAGCCCGTTTGCATGGGCTTGCTGTACCAGCTGCGCTAACTGTTGTGAATTGTAATCACCATAACCATAAGCAATTGCATAGTTGTCCCACTCGCCTAGCCCTTCACGGTAGGCGTTATCGAGGCGGATTTTGCCATCACGTAAATCAACCTGCGGGTGTGGATAATCCATCACTGTAGAGCGGCCGTTACCACTGCCGGCAAAATTATGAATAAGCCCCAGCGTATGGCCAACTTCATGCGCCGACAATTGCCGGATACGCGCCAGTGCCATGGCTTTTTGTTTGCTGACATCAGCATTATCAGAGCTATACGGCGCGGTTAAGCCGGTGGCGATTAAAAAATCCTGTCGCACCCGCAATGAGCCAAGCGTAACATGACCTTTAATAATTTCGCCGGTACGCGGATCAGTGACACTGGCACCATAAGACCAACCGCGGGTAGCACGGTGCACCCACTGGATCACGTTGTAACGCACATCCATAGGGTCAGCATCTGCCGGTAAGTCTTTTACCTGAAATGCATTTTTATAACCGATTTGCTCAAAGGCAGTATTCCACCACATTGCACCGTCAATCAGCGCCGTGCGCACCGGCTCCGGCACACCAGGGTCGAGGTAGTAGACTATCGGTTCTACCGCTTCGCTAAGCGTGGCTGAGGGATCTTTCTTTTGCAGCCGGTGGCGCGGCAGCAACCGTTTCACAATAGGCGCACCAAAGTCTGTGCCATAATCGCGGTATTCGGTATTCCAGTAGCCGGAATATGGATGAAACGGCCGGCTCTGATAACCTGGCTCGGGTAAGGCAATCAGTGAGTGATGCAGGTGTACCGTAATCGCATCGGCTGAAGGCGCTACCTGACGCACAAATTCACCGGCATTGTCACCTGCGTATGTGACTACCGCTTCAAGTTCGGTATTGCGCTTAAAGGCTTTACTACGGGGTAAATATACGCCGCTGCGGTTGCTATCCGGCTTAAAGTTGCCTTGCTTCTGTTTCGCCAGGCTTACGCTTATCTGATGAATGTCGCTTTGCAAAAAAGCGGTGTAATCCACCAGTACCCGTCCCTGCTCTGCGGCTACCACCGGCAAGCCAGCAATTACTGAACTGGCAAAGGCTTCTTCTGCACTGGCGCGCTCTGCACTGTTGTCTGATTCAGCGCGGTAGTAGGTATTAAGCTGTTTTAGCAGCACTTTACTGCCAAAACGCTCAAACTGCACCAGCCGGGTTTCACCCAGCTGACCACGATCCAGACCAATGTCGTTAGACCCTAAACCCCGCGGCAGTGAGCTTTGAAAAATAAACGGCTGTTCAAGCTTATCAATTAGCAGGTATAACTTGTCGCTGCTGGCATCATGATAAAAGTCGAAGTAACCACGCTGGTGCGTCATGCCCCGGGTGTAATCGGCCACAGTAACGGCTGGTTTTGCCGCTTTGGCAGCGGTTTTAGCACTGCCACTGGTATCCGCGGCCTGCACAGCATTGGCTAACGGAACGACCAGTGCCAGGCACAACAGCAGCTGCAAAGAATAGGTTTTCATCGGCTTTCCTGTTATCTGTTTCGCAGATTAGCTATTAGCTAACATGCTAAGCTACAAAGGAAAACCACTATATAACGTTCGCTGCTGCCTGAAAAGCAATCAGTACAACCAAGGGTTATTGTCTGACTTTTATCTCGTTGTTCACGGCATGGGCACCGGCAGTATTAAGTGCTGTCTGTTCCGCAAGCATACGCTGCTCTTCGGTATCCACCTCGCCTTTTAACGTGACATCGCCTTTACGGGTTTCAACATGAAAGTTGAACTTTCTCAGCTTATCTTCCTGTTGCAGCGCCTGTTGCACAGCACTTGATACCTCAATATCATCTGCAACGCCATCTTCAATCATCACACGCTTTTCCGGCATACCGGTTTTTTCATTGATGACATCTTTTTCACAGCCAGCTAAAGCACTGCTTAATGCCAAAAGCGCGGTCAGGGCCAGTACAGGTTTTGCTAACGTATTCATAATCCGCTCCTCAGTGAAGGTAATTGTGATACTGCTATAACCGCTTTAAGCATGGCACAAAACACTGAACAACACCTGACTCACCGCGGCCAACTGCGATACCAAAGAAAAACCCGGCACGACAAAACCGGGTTCTGTTATTGATATTTCTCTGGATCTGAAAGACTTATTTACCCGGTAGCATACGTTTTAGCGTACTATCCCGCCGGATATAGTGATGAAACAAAGCGGCAACGGCATGCAGACCAATCAGCGCATAACCAACTTTACCTGCTGTTTCATGAATTTCTTTCACGGTTTTCGCCAGCTCTTTGTTTTCAGTGGCCAAAGCCGGTAATTCCAGGCCGAAAAATGGGATCGGTTTGCCGCTCAGGCTCAGAATAAACCAGCCAGCAATTGGCAGGCCCAGCATCAACGCGTACAAAGCCAAATGCACTACTTTTGCCAGCATGGCCTGCCAGTTGGCAATAGCCGGTGTAATAACAGGTGCTTTGCCACTGCTAAAACGGACAAAAATTCTTATCAGCACCAATAGCAGCACCGACAGCCCAAGCATAAAGTGCCACATTTTCATCGCTTCGCGCGGTTCACTGCCTCGCGGGTAAATACCTTTTAATTCAATCACAGCGTAAACTGCGGCTATCAGCAGCACCATCAACCAGTGTAACGTGATAGATAACCGGTTATAGCGCTCCTTTGTGTTTTTAAACCCCATAGCATCCTCGTAACAATGGTTTTGTAATTATTGCCTGGTTACATTGCAGTCACCTGCAGCTGCCATATTTTCGCCAGATTATTCTGACATAATGTTGTGTTATTAACCTTAAAGATTTCTTAAGCAAGCACCGCCGACAATGTTATGCTGCTTTATCAGGGTTGAAATAAATAATTTAAGGAGGTTTTATCATGCGCGCGCTTTACTGCATTTTCGTACTATTGATGCTTACCGGTTGCGACAGAAATGAAGTGGGTGATGTATCGCTGGGCATTTTTACCACCAAGGACATTAAACTTGATGCCGTTGCCGATCCGGTGGTAACCGGGGTTACCTGTCATGTAGCAAGCATTGAAGCTAACCTTCAGCACGGCGCAAAAGCAACAAAATTAACGCAAACAGCGTTATTGAGCCAGTTTTTTCTGGTACAACACCGCATCAACATCCCCCAGGACATCGCGATGCATAAAGCGTTTAATATACTGCATGCCCAGTTTGCGCATGACGCCGATAGAGCCAGCATTGTCTGGCATCGCTATCGCCGATAAAAACTGCACATTTGCATTGTTCGCCAGCACCGTCTGCGCCACGGCACCGGCCGCTTCACTGGCATAGCCCCGGCCCCAGTATTCACGCTTTAAGCGCCAGCCAATTTCAACATCATCGCTGCTGGGTGTTGCACTTTTAAACCCCGTCGGCCGTATTAATACCCAGCCTAAATAGGCATTGTCAGCACTGCGCCGCACCTGCCAGATACCATAACCGCGCTCTGCATCACGGTACTGCGCCATACGCGGCAACATCACCTCAACAATGGTTTGCATGCTGGTGAGCTTACCGCCATTGATATAGCGCATTACTTCAGCATCTTGATCTACTTCAAACAATAACGGCGCATCCTGTTCTGATAACAAGGCGAAGTGCAAACGTTCAGTTGCGGGGATCTGTAACATGAGGTTTTACCTGCGTTTTAGTTAAATATATGATTGTTGTTATAAATTGCAAAACCTATCAAACACTGCCGTTCTACCGCGTCTCGGTGGGGTACTGAAGCATATGCCGCAGAGGGTCTTGGCGGCCGTGCAGCAGGCGAATAATTTCAACGTGGTTGGCAGCAACGCGGTAAAACAAAATAGGGCTTTGAATGAGTAAGCTTCTGATACAAGCTCAGCCTTTTATATCATCAAACAGTGCATCCAGCGCCGCCTTTGATTCAATCGCAATACCTTCGCCACTGTCCAATTGATCGGTGCCTATTTTTAGTTGCTCACGCAGGCGGGCCAGTTTCACTTCATGGATCCAGTCTTCGTGAGTATCCATAAAGCGCAAAGCTTCGCGGATAACTTCACTGGCATTGTTGTAAAGGCCGCTATCAACTTTAGCTTTAATGCGCGACTCTAATTCGGGCGTCAGGGATACATGCATAATGGCCTCCAAGGGTAAGTATTAACGGCAATAATGCTGGGCGCAGCTACAAAGATTGTCAATCTTTGTAGCATGCATCCGGTTATTTTGCTGAAGATCAGCGGTAAAGCTTCCAGGGAGAAGCAACTCACCGCTAATTTTGTTACGACCCCAATAAATTTGCGGTATTAAAGTTTTCCCGGTTGCCGCCGACACAAAACTAATAATTTTTTAAACTGCCTACTTTTAATGAAAATTAATACTCTGCAGCCACAGCCTGCAAGCTTAAAACTCAACCAGCAAACAAAAACGGAAGCCGATACAACCGCTACAACTGCCAAAAAAAACACTATGTCAGGTGTTTATGTCAGCTTGTCAGAACTGGGCAAAACCAACGCAAAACAAGCAGAGCAGAATAAAGATATTGATGACAGCAACCTGCCGGATACTATTAAGCAGATATTAAAAACCATTCGCGATCTTAAGCAGCAAATTGCCGATAAGCAGGCCGAAATAGATAAAGCTTCGCAAGATGGACTGCAATCAGAACAACAGCGAGAAAAACTGAAGCTATTGCAAACTGAGCTGGGCATGCTAAACAGCGCCCTGACCGGCGCCCAACAGAGCCTGAATAAAGCTCTGCAGCAGCAAAATCTAAGTGATGAACAGATACAAACGGCCCTGTCGCTGATGCTCTAACATGTACTGGCTCAGACTTGCCCCTGCAGCAGTTAAAACTGCTCAGTTGCGTGATAGTGATAGCAAACAACTGACATATAATTAAACTTGGCAGATTACCGCCAGGGCAAAACATTAGGTGACAACAATAAGCATTGGTTTCGGGCTAAGCTTTTTCAGCAATACCGGTTGTTTTTCAGATATCACCTTGAAGCAAAAATTATCGTTTATGCCCGGGTGAATGATGAGGACAATAAGCGGGCATTTGCCAGTAAAACCGATGCTTACAAAGTATTCGCAAAGATGCTTAAGTCGGGTAATCCGCCGGATAATTGGGACGCGCGGCTAACAGCAGCCAAAGGCACGAAACTCCCGCTTTAGAAAACTACCTACCCCGCGATGTATCTGCCCTACTCCACCAAAGAAACCTGCGGTAGCTTTAAACACAGCAAACACAGCAAACACAGCCTTTCTACCCTGCCACCATGCCTCCGCACATCTATTGTTCCAACCAAATTCAAATGCCAAAGCGCCATCTTTTATTCCAAACAAGCAGCAAGATTGATTTTAGAAACAACCGTGTTATGTTAGTTTTTTAACCATCCCCCATAACAAACAATAAAGGCGATGGTTCATCAGTAAAACCAGAGAGGGAATTTTATGGTTGTTGAGCAGCAGCTGGAGCGTGCGCGTCTTGAATTACTTGATATGGGCCTCAGAGCCAACCCTCAACTGAATTACCGCAGCGGCAGCAGATCGCTGGATATTATTGATGAACAATCAGCAAAAATTTTTGAATTGCTAGTTGAACAGGAAAACACACTCAGCTTTTTACCACTTCCTGAAGAGTATCAACGAAAAATTGCCGACAGCGAGGATGGGGGAACGTTTTTTCAGTCTGATGA
The DNA here is from genome assembly GCF_020531985.1 of Rheinheimera aquimaris. GTDB lineage: Bacteria > Pseudomonadota > Gammaproteobacteria > Enterobacterales > Alteromonadaceae > Alishewanella > Alishewanella aquimaris. Next base: position 759,596 of record NZ_JAJAVQ010000001.1, read on the forward strand.
CGGCGCTGAATTACCGCCGCTTGACTTGTATTTGGAACAAAAGAAAGGCGCATCACGCTTTAGCGACAAATACCTGCAGACAGGTTTGATACCCGCCAAGCTGGATAAAGCTCTGCTAAAACTGGAGACTGAAGCTCATACTATGCTGCAAGAGCAAGGTGTTGAGGTGTTGTATCTCGCACTTGGTTTTTTGCAGTGGAATGAACCAACAAACTCATCTGTATCCAGGTACGCACCTTTGATTCTGGTGCCTGTTGAGCTTAACCGTTCTTCGGCTAGAGACAGCTTTAAGTTACGTTACACCGGCGAAGATCTGGGCTCAAATCTCACTTTAGCCGCAAAACTAAGAACAGAATTCAAGTTAATGCTTCCTGCCTATTCCGATGAAATGACAATCTCGGATTACTATCAGGCGGTGTCAGATGCGATTACAGCGCAACCATCGTGGCGGGTGCATCAGGATAAAATTGGTTTAGGGCTATTCTCCTTCGGCAAGTTTCAGATGTATATGGACCTTGACCCGGCCGGCTGGCCTGAAGGAAAAAAACCTTCGCAGTTGCCTTTGATTGGCCGCTTGTTCCGTGATGGTTTTGACCAGACTGCAGACATCAACCCTGCAGATCTGAATCATCCAGAAAAGCTCCATCTGGTAAAAGACGCCGACTCCAGCCAAATTGAAGCCATCTTAGCGATGAAGTCTGGCGCAGACTTGATTATTCAAGGCCCACCCGGCACGGGAAAATCGCAAACCATTACCAATATCATTGCTGAAGTAGTTGCGTCGGGTAAGAAAGTACTTTTTGTCGCGCAAAAAATGGCTGCGCTTGAGGTGGTAAAAAAACGCCTTGATGAAACTCACATGGGCTTTGCCGTACTCGAACTGCACAGTCATAAAAGTACCAAAAAAACTGTCTTGGGTTCTATCGCAGAATCAATTGAACAAGGACGGCCACAAACAAAAAATCGTGAGCAGGAGTTTTTGGATTTAGCTAAATCGAAAGCTTCGCTTGATGATTACGTGCATGCGATCCGGGCTCCAATTCTGCGCAGCGCAGTCAATTACATTGAAGCCTTAGGCTCCCTGCTGCAACTGAAGATAAAAGATCCCGACAGCTCATTACCTGTCTTACCCTTTAGCTATTTCGAGCAATGGACCGCTGAACAATACAGCAATGCCAGAAAGCTTGTTGTGGAATTAGTGCAGCAGTTAGAGCGCGTCGGCATGCCTGCAGAACATCCTTTTGCTATGTCTGGCCGCACTGACTTTTCTCCTGCATTGCAGCAGGCGCTAACCTTAGCGCTGGCACAAATAAGCCAGTTACTTAGCCAACTTGACGCCCAAACTGAAATAGCCAGTACTTTTCTGCAGCTTGAGAAACCACAAAGCCTGCAACAAGTAACACCACTGATTTCAACTTCAACCTGGCTATCGGAAGTGCCGGATCTCAAAGGTGTCAAAGTAGATAACCTGCTATGGGGCTCTGAGCAAAAAAGGATCGATAACGGCTTAGCCTGTTTAGCTAATTTCTTAACACTCAAAGCCAACTGCGAACAACATTTCATCGCGCAAGCACTTGATGCTGACTTGTTGAGTATCAGGCAAGGGCTGATGGGAAAAACAGATAAATGGTGGCGTTTCCTGTCATCTGACTACCGACAAGCAAAAGCAAAGTTAGCCGGAGTTTGGCGTGGCACTTTGCCTGCATCGTCCGCCGACTGGCTCACCTCGTTGGATACCGGACTAGCCTACCAAAGCACAAAAAAGGAACTCGCCAGCTATAACGCCCTGTTATCTGAAGTTTTTGGCCCTCAGTGGCAAGGCGAATATTCAGAGCACAGTGACTTAAATCAAATTCACAACTGGATCAGTACCTTTTATATCAAAGTTACCCGTCTTGAGTTGCCCCAGTCACTGGCAAATCTGATTGATACAGGCATTGATAAAAAGCAGCTACGCGACCAAGCAAACTCTCTGACAACACTCTGTGACGGCATTGCTGTACAGGTACAAACGCTAAAAGAGCTGATACAGGTAGATAACAGCAATCCAAACTACGACTTAGCGTCACTGCAATTTTCGCAACTCAATGTCTGGTTAGAAGGCTGGAAAAATTCAGCTCTACTTTACGATTTCGCGCGGTATAACCAGATCATTCAGGCATTGGAACCTTATAAAATCAAGGCTCTCACTGATCTCGCTTATTCATGGAATGCCGCCTCGGAACAGCTAATGACAGCATTCGAACTTAGCTATTATCGCGGCTTGGTTGATCATGCTTACGACAGCTCGGAAGCCATACGCCGATTTGACCGCAATAAACATGAGCAAAGCCTGCGCGATTTTAAACGCATAGATGGCGACAGTTTGTTTTTTGCGCAAGAGCTATTGGTAAACCGCCTGTACGATCGCTTGCCCAAAAAGACAGCTAAAGGTGAAATGGAACTGGTGCTGCGCGAGCTTGGTAAGAAAAAACGCCATATTCCGATCAGAAAACTTCTGGCGGAAGCCGGTAACGTTATCCAGCAAGTAAAGCCGATTTTTATGATGAGCCCTATGTCTATAGCCACTTACCTGAAACAAGGAGCTTTAGATTTTGATTTGGTGATCTTTGATGAAGCCAGCCAAATTCCGGCACCCGATGCTTTAGGCGCCATGCTACGCGGGCGGCAAGTGATTGTGGTCGGTGATAGTAAGCAGATGCCGCCAAGCAACTTGTTTGGTAAAGCAGTTGAACTGGAAGAAGAAGAGCTAGAAAACAGCGTCACTGCAGAAATGGAAAGTATTCTGGCGCTAATGGAAGCTCGCGGTGCAGCCAGTAAAATGCTGCGCTGGCACTACCGCTCTCGTCACGATTCGTTGATTGCCGTATCAAATGACCAGTTCTATAAAAATAAGCTGCTAGCCTTTCCAAGCCCGGGCTTTCACCCCGATGCAACAGGGCTGAAATTTCATTATTTACCGGATACCCACTACGACAAGGGCGGCTCCCGCACCAATGCGGGTGAAGTTGAAGCGGTAGTAGCAAAAGTGCTGAACCATGCGTTGACCAAACCGCATTTATCTCTAGGCGTGGTCGCGTTTAGTCTTTCACAGCGTGATGCCATATTGCTGGAACTGGAAAAAGAGCGACGTCTGCACCCTGAAACCGATGAGTTCTTTGCAAGGCATGCAGGTGGTGACGAGTTTTTTGTAAAAAACCTGGAAAACGTACAGGGCGACGAACGCGACGTTATTTTTATCAGCATTTGTTACGGCAAAACCAGTACTGGCCAGCTAAGCCAGAACTTTGGCCTGCTGAATAAGCCTGGCGGTGAACGGCGGTTAAACGTATTAATCTCACGTGCGCGGCTAGCGATGGAAGTGTTTGCCAATTTCAAAGGTGATGAACTGAAAGTAGCTGCCGACAGCCCTTTTGGTGTTCGTTCACTGCAAATCTTTTTGCAATTTGCCGAATCAGGCCAGTTAAGCAAATCTCATGAAAAAGAGCAGGAGCAAAACTTTGCGTTTGGTGCTCTGCTGCATCAGGCATTCCAGCGCTTAGGTTATCAGGTAGCCACCCGAGTCGGCAGTCAGGGTTATTACATCGATTTAGCTATAAGGCATCCCGACAACCCTGATAAATTTGTGTTGGCACTGGAGTATGACGGCGCCGGCTATTACGAGGCTGCGTCGGCACGCGATCGTGAGCGGTTGCGGCAAAGTGTGCTGGAAGGACTAGGCTGGAGCTTTGAGCGCATTTGGTCCACCGATTGGTTCAGAGACCCCGAGGCTGAGTTGCATCGCCTAAAGGCACTGATAGACCATGCTATAGCACAACATAACGAGCTGATGGTATCGATGGCTGCGCAGGCTAACAGTACCCAGCAAGTGAAATACAATACAGCCGCGCCAGAACTTGTTGCAGCACCTATTCTGCGGGTTGAAGAAGAACAGCCAGAATTTGAAGCCTGCACTACGCCGTATAAAAAAGCTGATGTGTCCAAGCTAAATATTCCATATGTGGATGATTTCAGTGCCATCCCTTTAAGCACGTTGGTGTATGCCGTAGAGCGTATTGTTGAGACCGAATACCCGATATTCGCCAGCTTAGTTGCCACTCGCTTAGCAAACGCCGCAGGCTTAACACGTGTTGGCGCTAAAATTAAACGAACTGTAGATCAAGCCATAGCGAGCGCTGCCGCAAGAGGATTAATCCAGGTAGATGCAAACGAAGTGCTATGGCCGCAAGGCCGAAGCACAGTCAAGCTAAGAAACTGGAGCAGCGCAGACATTGCCACCCGTAAGCTGGAAAATGTGTGCGATGCCGAGCTGACCAATGCCTTATTGCTAACAGTGCAAGACGCCCACGCCATCAGTGTAACGGACGCTGCTTCAGCAGCTTTGGGCCTATTGGGCTTCCAGCGCGCAACAGCACAAGCCGTTGAGCGCATGAGCAGCCTGGCTCAGGCTCAGTGCGATAAAAGTGTATTGGTTTGTGAAAATGAGCGGTTGAAGATTGCAAGAGACAGCTAAAACCCAAGCGCCTGCATATTAACTATTAAAAGAAATTAGAGAATGGATAATCAGTATGAACGAAGAAGCAAATCAATACCTACAACAATTAGTATCTTTAAATGAGAACATCTTGGAAGCGTTACTTGATATAAAGTCTGATCTAACAGAAATTAGAGAAGAGCTGAACTGGACTAAAGAACACTCACACAGCAAAATGCACTTAGATAAGTTAGAAGAAATTGATTCTAAGTTATTTGATATTTCGCTAAGTATGCCAGAGTGATTTATATGACAAGATTAACCAGCGTTGCGAGTTCACGCTGCATAAGGTGAGATATCTTTACTGATTTGCTCGCCATTTAGTTACTCGGCCAGTTTAAGGTCGTATATCGCCTGCAGATTAAGCCAGCTTTGGGCATCGCCGCCAAAATAGCGAGCCAAGTGATCGATAGGGTCAGGTTCATTGATATTTCTAACATCCTATCCTTAGAACTGCACAATAAAAACCCGACACACCGGTCGGGTTGTCTGTTACTGAATAGCCGCCGAACGCTTAATCAGCCAACTCCAGCTTTTCTAACTCATCTAGCAGCGCCAGCCCCTGAGTTGCGTTAGCTCGCGCTGCACGTATTTCAAATCTGACTTGGGCGTCATATTCAGTCAGTGCAATAGTAGATAGCTCTTCTATAAGCTTGTTCACACTGATATTGCGGCGTTGGGCCAATGCCTTAGTCTGCTGGCTTTATCATCCGGCATTCTGATAGTTAGCTTTTTCATAACAGGCTCTTCACGGGCAACCACTTTAGCCAATGTATGCTTATTTGAAACGTCAGAACAGCTTAGCCTTAAAGAATACACACCGCAATTGCCAATTTAAGCGATAAAAAACCCCAGCACGCTGGCCGGGGTTTTCGTGGTTACTGCATAAACGCTAAACGCCTAGCGATACGCTTCCGGGCTTGGGCATGAGCAGATCAGGTTGCGGTCGCCATATACGTCATCTATACGGGTTACCGTTGGCCAGAACTTGTTTTCTGCAACAAAGCTTGCCGGGAATGCAGCGTACTGACGCTCGTAAGCACGGTCCCACGCCGGATCGAAGATATCTTCCATTGTGTGTGGTGCGTACGCCAGCGGGTTGTTATCAACAGTCCACTCACCTGCTTCAACTTTGGCAATTTCAGCGCGGATGGTGGTCATGGCTTCGATAAACTTATCCAGCTCGGCTTTGCTTTCAGATTCGGTCGGTTCAATCATCAGCGTACCGGCAACCGGGAAGCTCATCGTTGGTGAGTGATAGCCAAAGTCCATTAAACGCTTGGCGATATCCATTTCGGTAATGCCGCTGGCTTCTTTTAACGGACGAATGTCGATAATACATTCGTGCGCTACACGGCCGTTGGTGCCGCGGTAGAGTACCGGGAACAGCGGGTCGAGTTTTTTTGCCATGTAGTTAGCGTTCAGAATGGCGTATTCAGTAGCTTGTTTTAAGCCCTCACCGCCCATCATGGCAATGTACATCCAGCTGATTGGCAAAATGCCAGCACTGCCAAACGGTGCTGCAGATACGGCGCCGTTATCGCTGCCGGTACCGTCGATACTGACCACAGTGTGGTTAGGCAGGAATGGAGCTAAATGGCTTTTCACACCAATTGGGCCCATGCCCGGGCCGCCACCGCCGTGTGGAATACAGAAGGTTTTGTGCAGGTTTAAGTGCGATACGTCAGAGCCGATAAAGCCAGGAGCAGTTAAGCCTACCTGAGCATTCATATTGGCGCCGTCCATATACACCTGGCCGCCGTAGCTGTGAATAATGTCGCACAGCTCACGGATGCTTTCTTCAAACACACCGTGGGTAGATGGGTAAGTTACCATGATGGCCGCTAAACGATCGCCCACTTCGGCTGCTTTGGCTTTTAAATCGTTCATGTCGATATTGCCGCGCTTGTCACACTCTACCAGTACTACGTCGTAGCTGGTCATGGCAGCTGTAGCCGGGTTAGTACCGTGCGCCGATACCGGAATTAAACAGATGTTACGGTGGCCTTCGCCACGGCTTTCATGGTACTTACGAATAGCCACCATACCGGCATACTCACCCTGCGCACCGGAGTTAGGCTGCATAGAGATATTGTCGTAACCGGTGATATTCACCAGCCAGTTGCCAAGCTCGGTGATCATCTCGTAGTAACCTTCAGCCTGATCGCGAGGTACGAACGGGTGCAGCGAACCAAACTCTGGCCAGGTTACCGGGATCATCTCGGCGGTGGCGTTTAGCTTCATGGTGCATGAACCTAACGAAATCATCGAGTGGTTCAGTGACAAGTCTTTGTTTTCCAGCTTTTTGATATAACGCAGCATCTCAGTCTCACTGTGGTACTGGTTAAATACCGGGTGGCCCAGTACGCTGTCGTTACGCACTAAATCAGCGGGAATCGACTTGCTGCCTTCTGCAACAATGTTGTTGTCCAGCTGCTCAACGCTTAAGCCGTGGTTTGCACCCAGTACGATATCAAACAGCTCGGCAATATCGCTGCTACTGGTGGCTTCGTTAAAGCTTACCGCTAAGCTGTCGGCTACGTCGGTACGCAGGTTTACACCTGCTGCTAACGCGCGGCTGATAACGGCGGCACGGTCAGCGACTTTAAAGGTAATGGTATCGAACCAATGTGCATTAACAATGCTTACGCCTTTGGCTGTTAAACCGGCAGCAAAAATATCGGTACTGCGGTGAATACGCTGGGCAATGTTCTTCAGCCCCTGTGGGCCGTGATATACCGCATAGAATGAGGCCATATTGGCCAGCAGCACCTGCGCAGTACAAATGTTAGAGTTGGCTTTTTCGCGGCGGATATGCTGCTCACGGGTTTGCATTGCCATACGCAGTGCCTGATTGCCGCGCCGGTCCTTCGATACGCCGATAATACGGCCTGGCATAGAACGTTTGTAGGCGTCACGGGTAGCAAAAAATGCTGCGTGCGGGCCACCGTATGCCATCGGCACACCAAAACGCTGGGCAGAACCTAACACCACATCAGCACCTAACTGGCCTGGTGCTTTTAATAGCATCAGTGCCATAGGGTCTGTTGCCACTGCAACAATCGCCTTTTTCGCTTGTAACTGGGCAATCAGCTCGCTGTCATTACGTACGTCGCCGTTGGTCGCCGGATACTGGATAAGTGCGCCAAACACATCCTGGTCTACAGCATCAGCAGCCTTACCTACCACTACGTCAAAACCAAACATTTCAGCACGGGTTTTCACCACGTCGATCGTTTGCGGGTGCACGTCGTCGCTAATAAAGTACAGGTTAGACTTGCTCTTGGTAACACGCTTAGCCAGTGCCATTGCTTCAGCAGCGGCGGTTGCTTCATCCAGTAAAGAGGCACTTGCCAGTTCCATACCGGTTAAATCCAGTGTCAGTTGCTGGAAATTCAGCAGTGATTCCAGACGGCCCTGAGCAATTTCCGGCTGGTAAGGCGTATAAGCCGTATACCAGCCCGGGTTTTCCAGCACATTACGCAGGATCACATTCGGCGTTAACGTTGGGTGATAACCCATACCAATGTAAGACTTGAACATTTTGTTCTTGCTGGCAGCTTGTTTTAACTTGGCCAGCGCATCAGCTTCTGTCATTGCCGGGCCGGTTGCCAGCGGCGTTTTCAGGCGGATGTCAGCAGGTACCGTTTGAGCGATCAGCGCTTCAACGCTGTCTACACCCAGCTCGCTTAACATTGCAGCGGTTTCTGCTGCGTCCGGGCCAATATGGCGCTGAATAAATTCGTCATGATTCGCAAGTTGCGACAGGGTTTTCACAGCGGTGTTGGTCATGCCTGGAATGTCCTGATAATGGTTTTGGTTGTTACTAAAGTTAAGCCCCGTGGCTTTTATGGTTCGGCACGGGGCTTAAATAGGGTTTGGCGCTTTATTTACTCGTCGATAGAGTTTTTATAGCCTTCTGCATCTAACAACGCTGACAGCTCAGCGTCATCAGACACTTTAATTTTAAACATCCAGCCATCTTCGTACGGGCTGCTGTTTACCAGCTCTGGTGAATCAGCCAGTGCGTCATTAACTTCTACAATTTCACCAGACAGTGGTGCATAAATGTCAGAAGCGGCTTTAACCGACTCGGCTACTGCGCAGTCGTCGCCCTGGGCAACACTGTCACCGACTTCCGGCAGCTCAACAAACACCATATCGCCTAACAGGCCTTGTGCATGTTCAGTAATACCTACAGTGTAAATACCGTTGCCATCGTCACGTGCCCACTCGTGGCTGCTGGCATACTTTAAACCTTTAGGAATTGAGCTCATTGTTTAATCCTTAGCTGGTACGTTTAATTAATCTAGTTAGTTCTTAACAGTGACAGTTTAGATGACTTTTTTACCCATGCGCACAAACGCAGGTTTAACCACTTTCACCGGCACCATCTTACCGCGAATATCAACTTCTGCCGTGTCACCCACCGTAGCCGGTACACGGGCCATCGCAATACTAAAGCCCAGCGTTGGCGAAAAAGTACCAGAGGTAATTTCACCTTCGCCGCCTTCGACAACCACACGTTGGCCGTGGCGCAGCACGCCTTTGGCTTCCATTACCAGGCCAACCAGCTTCTGGGTGCCTTCAGCTTTATGCTGCTCAAGTGCCTTACGGCCAATAAAATTACGTTCTTCCGGTGCCCAGGCAATAGTCCAGCCCATATTCGCCGCCAGTGGCGATACGGTTTCATCCATATCCTGGCCATATAAATTCATCCCGGCTTCCAGGCGCAGCGTATCACGTGCGCCCAAACCAGCAGGGGCTACACCGGCATCCAGCAGTTTTTGCCAGAAATCGGCAGCTTGCTCATTTGGCAGCGCAATTTCATAGCCATCTTCACCGGTATAACCTGTGGTAGCGATAAACAGATCACCGGCCTGAGCACCAAAAAATGGCTTCATGCCCGCTACTGCAGCTTGCTGCTCAGCCGTTAATAAGGTAGCGACTTTGGCTTTTGCATTAGGGCCCTGCACGGCAATCATGGCAAATTCAGGCCGCTCAGTCACAGTAATGTCGAATGCTTTTGCCTGCGCAGTAATGTGCGCTAAGTCTTTTTCGCGGGTGGCGGAGTTAACCACCAGACGGAAGAAATCTTCCTGCAGGAAATACACAATTAAGTCATCAATTACGCCACCGGCTTCGTTTAGCATGCCGCTGTAAAGCGCTTTGCCCGGCGTGGTGAGTTTTGCCACGTCGTTAGCCAGTAAATAGCGTAAGAATTCGCGGGTACGGCTACCGTGTAAATCAACAATTGTCATGTGAGAAACATCAAACATGCCGGCGTCGCGACGCACAGCGTGATGTTCTTCAATTTGAGAGCCGTAATTGATAGGCATATCCCAACCGAAGAAGTCGACCATTTTGGCACCGGCTTCGAGGTGTTTGCCATGTAACGCAGTTTGATTAGCCATTGTTATGTCCTGCTTATAGTAAGGCCCGCTTACGTTTTATTAAACGCGACTGCCGGACAATAGTAATATCCATACAGTTAAAGCGGATAAAAAGGCGACCGGATTATAACGCAAGCATGTGACGGCAAACAGCCCCTGATTAATTAGTTTTTGTAATGCGACAGTTGCTATTACTAAAAAAACTAACTCAGGCGCTGTGCTGAGTTTTCAACATTGGCTGAGCTAATTTAGGCAAGTCGCCACTATTACCAAGGGCTGCGGCGATGATCTTGCTTTTCAGCCACGGCATCTGATCCACTCCGCTCATACCAACAGCTCTTACCAGCTTAAGTAATGGCTGTTTATTGCTGAAACCGCGTTTAAAAGTTTCCATTGCAGCAATCAGTGTCTGCGCTTCAGCCTTGCGCCAGCGCTCGTAGCGCCGCAGCAGACGGGTTTCGCTAAAGTCCTGATTATCGGCGACAGCTTCACTGATTAGTTCTGCTAATGCAGCTACGTCCATCAGGCCTAAATTCATACCCTGCCCAGCCAGCGGATGTATGCTATGCGCCGCGTCAGCCACCAGTACGGCACGGCCTCTGACCCAATTGCTGGCATAACGCATTTTAAGCGCAAACGCCTGCGGCACGGTTTGCCGGGCCAAAACGCCAAGTACGCTGTTACTGGCAGCGGTCAGCGCCTGATTAAACGCCATTTCATCCATGGCTAATAGCTCTGCAGCACGCTCGGGATTACAACTCCAGACAATCGAGCATTGCTGAGGATCAGGCAGTGGCAACAGCGCCAGCGGGCCGGTTGGTAAAAATACTTGTCGTGCCGTTGCCTGGTGCGGTAATTGGGTACCGATTGTTGCTACTATCGCCTGATGTTCATAATCCCAGTGCGCCAGTGGTAGCTGCATTTCGCGCCGTACCAGCGAGTTAACACCGTCAGCGCCGACAACTAAGCGGCTTAACAGCAGCTGCTGCTGGTTAATGTTAATAACTACATCACGCTCACTTTGCGCGATGCTGTTGATAGTGCAGTTAAATAACAGTTCGACATTAGCGTGCTGCTGCAACTGCTGATACAAGGCAACACGGATTTGTTCGTTATCGCAAATCCAGCCCAGTTGGCTTAACCGCTCTTGCCCAGCATTAAATTCAATACGGCCAAAGCTGTCTGCATCCCACACCTGCATCTGATGATAAGCAGTGGCGGTTGCGGCGATAGCCGGCCAGGCACCAACATGCTCAAGCACCCGCTTTGATGCCAGATTCAGCGCACTGACGCGCTGATGCGTAACCTGCTGTTGTGTGGGTGCGTCTCCCTGCTCCAGCACGGTAATTTTCAGGCCCGTCGGTGCCAGTAACAGCGCCAGTGTAAGCCCGGCGCTACCTGCGCCAACAATCGTAATATCGTTATTGTGCATTTAACTGCGATACCCCATAGCCTGCTCGGCCAAAGGCCGCTTTAATTCATCACATAACGTCATGGCCAGTAAACCTGTATTGCGAGCCAGCGCAAAGGTTCGTGACTTGTTAGAAAACAGCCGCACTAGGGCATCAGTAGCGGTACTCACTACTGCGATATCACGCTGTCTTGCCTGCTGATAGCACCTTAACATGGCATAGCCACCTATATCTGAAGGTGCTGCGGTTATCTGAGTCACCAGTTCGGCAATGTCGCGCATGGCCAGGTTAAAACCCTGACCAGCTATTGGGTGCACACTGTGTAAGCTGTTACCCAGCAACGCCACACGGTGGCGCACTACATCAGTACTCAGGCGTAAACTCAGTGGGTAGCATGCCCGCTTACCGGCAGTACTGAATACACCGGCACGATAACCAAAGGCTTGCTGAATATGTGCAGTAAAAGCAGCATCTTCCAGCTGCATTACCTGTTGCACCATCTCATCTGCAACGGTATACACCAGCGAATACCGCTTATCAGATAAAGGCAGTAATGCTATCGGGCCGTGCTCGGTAAAACGCTCCCAGGCGGTATGCTGATGGTCTTGTGATAACGCCAGGTTGGCAATAACAGCATGCTGCTGATACGGCTTTTCTGCTGTGTTAAATCCAGCCAAGGTTCGGCTGGCAGATAAGCCACCTTCGGCAATCACCAACAGTTTACAAGCCAGCTGACGCCCGCCAGACAATTGAATATTCTGTTGCTGTTGTTGCGGCGTAATCTCACTTATCGTGGCTGGGGCGAAGCGGGTAAGGCCGTTTTTGCCAGTAAGTTTGTCGCTTAGGACAGCACCAAGGTGCTCTACTTCGAGCACATACCCCAGGGCATCCCGTTGGTATTCCTGCGCCGTCAGCCGGGTTTTACCAAAATGACCGCGATCAGAAACATTGATAGTTTCAATGGCACAGGCATGTTTTTCAAGCTGTTGCCACAAGCCCCACTGACGCAACAAATCAACACTGGCTGCTGCTAACGCAATGCTTCTGCTGTCAAAGCTTACGCTACTTACCTGTTCTTGCTGCTGTTCAACAATAGCAAGTTTCAGATCAGGCTTTGCCTGTAACAGCGCATGGGCCAGCGTACTGCCAGCCATACCACCGCCGGCGATAATCAGGTCAAATAATTCAGTGGTCTTGTCTTTCATTAATGTAACGTCTTGTTACTAACCGTTTTGGCACTGAATTTCTGCCCCACCTCGGTGTAGCAGGCCAGCACCATGATGCGGATATGTTCCAGCACCAGAAAGTAGGCTTCATCGTTTTCTTCAGCACTACCATCGTCAGTGGTGTGAATATCTATCCGGGTCACTTCGGTCAGCTGGTCCAGTGCTTCGCGTACATCATCAGATACCAGCGATAAATCGGTTTGCTGCACAGCAAAACCGACCAGGAAAGCCTGAGTCCACTCTACCATGGCGTCCAGCCGCTCCGGCAGGCTGTCATCGTCGCTTGGTAGCAACATACTGAAGCTAAAGTCATTTTTTGCCAGTTCTTTCGCCGTCTGCTCAATTAAGCTGACAACATGCTGCTTAACTTCCTGGCTAAGTTCCTGGCCATCATTAAGAAAGTCCTGCAACACCGGCAGCAGCAATTTAGGTTCCGGCTCGACACCGGCACTGAGTAACCCGGCAACCAAACCGTGAACCTCAGCAGCAGACGCCATCACATAGGCCTGATCCAGCTTGTACATCCACTCATCGTATGTCAGTAAAAATGGGCTGCTCATATAACTATTCGTGCTGTTGTTAACTGCCTTTATGCTACCACCCTAGCCTTAAAGCGCCAACTTTCCTGTAGCAGTTTTGCTTATGGCATAAAGCGTAAACAAAAGTTGCTGCAAAACCATGCAACTAGCACCAATACGGGCAAAACTGCGATGAATCGCCTTATAAGCTGAGAATTGCAGTGTTATACTCTGTTCAGTTCTCTGGGTTGTTGGTGATCAGGTGGATGTCCCTGAGCCGATAATTGTTTTTACCAAGGGATTCTTCTGCACTACCAGTGTGCAAGCCCGGCCCGTACCGGGAAGCCTGAGGTGGTCATCTGACTCCCGCCTTGAACCTATGGTTCAAGGGCTAACACCAGACACGGCAATCTGGAGAACCCCTTTCATTCTGTTGCCATTCAGGCATACTGCAAAACAATTACCTGTTAGTGTTTTAAACCGCCGTGCACGATAATCAAAGTCAGCGCCTGCAATTACGTAAACTTATCCGTCAAAGACGCCAGCAGCTTAGCCCTGCCCAGCAACAACAAGCGGCCAATGATTTAGTCAGCCAGGCTTTAGCCTTGCCAGCGCTTAATAACAGCCAGCACATTGCTTTGTATCTGGCCAACGACAGCGAGCTGGACACTTTTCCACTAATACAAACACTGTGGCAGCAAGGTAAGCAGCTGTATCTGCCAGTGCTGCACCCTTTTGCCGCCGGTTACCTGTTGTTTGTGCGCTATGACCAGGATACATTGCTGTACCCTAACCGCTTTGGTATTCCCGAGCCGTTAGCAGAATGCCACCGGCTGCTGCCGGTGGACCAGCTGGACATCATTTTTACGCCTTTAGTGGCGTTTGATCTAAAAGGTAACCGCTTGGGGATGGGCGGCGGCTTTTATGATCGCACTTTGTCGCAGCTACCAACAAAAAGCCGAAGTAAGGTTATCGGCCTGGCGTATAACTGCCAGCAGGTAGATGCAGTACCCTGTGAAGCCTGGGATATTCCGCTAAATAAGGTTATTACGCCAGGTGAATATTTCGATTTTCGTTCAATGATTACACCTTAGCTAACGAAAGCAGGCCAGAAACGCGATCTGGTCGCCACAGAGTGTTTGAGCCCTGCCGCAGGCATAAGGGCGAGTTGCTGTGGCGAGCCAGAGGGCGTATTGTGGCCGGCAACACTTACACCTAACTCATGTCACTAAACAGTTTTCGCCTTTTTCCGCTTTTGCCCTTTTGTCGGCAGGGTCTTTCGATATAATATCCATCTGTATGGCTAAATGATTACGGACCTGCAATGACCCAAGATGAAATGAAAAAAAATGCTGCCTGGGCAGCACTGGAATATATCCCCCGCCACACTGTCGTTGGCGTTGGCACCGGCTCAACGGTGAATCATTTTATCGACGCATTAGCCAGCATTAAAACTGAAATAAAAGGCGCGGTATCAAGCTCAGAGCAGTCAACCATCAGGCTAAAAGCACTTGGCATAGCGGTGCTGGATCTTAACGACATCGACAGCTTCAGTGTGTATGTTGATGGTGCCGACGAAATTAATGCACAAAAGCATATGATTAAAGGCGGCGGCGCAGCGCTGACACGCGAAAAAATCGTCGCGGCCGTGGCAGAAAAATTTATCTGTATTGTGGATAGCACTAAACAGGTAGAAGTGTTGGGTAAGTTTCCGCTGCCGGTAGAAGTTATCCCGATGGCGGCGAGCCATGTCGCAAGACAGCTGAGCAAACTGGGCGGCAAGCCGGTATTGCGCCAGGGCGTCACTACCGACAATGGTAATGTGATTTTAGATGTGCATCAGCTAGCGATTACTGACCCTTTGCAGCTGGAGCAACAAATAAACAATATCGTCGGCGTGGTATGCAACGGCATTTTTGCCCAGCGCGGCGCTGATATGGTGCTGGTTGGCGCTGCCAGCGGCACCCAGGTTATCCGTTAACCGTACGGTTAGCCATTAAGAGGCCCACGAAAATACAATAATAATAACGATAACAATCTGATTTTATTTTTAATTTACTGAAGAGAAGTGACATGGAAAAATTTTCGCTGGCCAAAGACAAAATAAAAATACTGTTACTGGAAGGCTTGCACCAAAGTGCGGTGCAAACCTTTAAAAATCAGGGCTACAGCAATATCGAGTATCTAAAAACGTCCCTGCCGGAAGATGAGCTGATTGAGCGGATTAAAGATGCGCATTTTATCGGCATCCGCTCGCGCACCCAGTTAACCGACAAAGTGCTGGATGCTGCAGGTAAGCTGGTGGCCATCGGCTGTTTTTGTATCGGTACTAATCAGGTTGATTTAACTGCAGCATTAAAGCGGGCTATTCCGGTATTTAATGCACCGTTTTCGAACACCCGCTCGGTAGCCGAGCTGGTATTGGGCCAGATTATTATGCTGTTACGCGGTATTCCGCAGCGTAACGCAGCTGCCCATCGTGGTGAGTGGCAAAAAACCGCTAATAACTCGTTTGAAGCCCGCGGCAAAACGCTGGGTATTATCGGTTACGGCCATATCGGCACTCAGCTTAGCATCATGGCCGAGAACATCGGCATGCGGGTACAGTTTTATGATATCGAAGACAAGCTGGTGTTGGGTAACGCTACCCAGGTAGATTTCGGCACTTTGCTGAAAACCTCTGATGTGATAAGCCTGCATGTGCCCGAGACGCCACAAACACAAAATATGATTGGCGAAGCAGAACTGGCGCTGATGAAACAAGGCAGCATTTTAATTAATGCTTCCCGTGGCACCGTAGTCGATATTGACGCCCTGACCGGCGCGTTGCAAAGCAATAAACTGTCAGGCGCGGCAATAGACGTGTTCCCGGTGGAGCCTAAAGGCAATGATGAAGAGTTTATCTCGCCGCTGCGAGCCTTTGATAACGTGATCCTGACACCGCATATCGGCGGTTCAACTCAGGAAGCGCAGGAAAATATCGGCTTTGAAGTGGCCGGCAAACTGGTGAAATACAGCGACAACGGTTCAACGCTGTCGGCGGTTAATTTCCCGGAAGTATCGCTGCCTGAGCACAAAGGCCGTTCACGCTTGCTGCATATTCATAAAAACCAGCCTGGCGTGCTGACTAAAATCAACGATGCGTTCGCCAAACACAATATCAACATTGCCGGTCAATACCTGCAAACCAATGCCGATATCGGCTATGTGGTCATTGATATCGACTCAGACGATGTCGAGCAGGCACTGAATGAGCTAAGAGCCATACCAGGTACTTTGCGCGCCCGCGTGCTGCACTAAGCATCATCTGCAGAGAATAAAAAAGCCCGCGTTGCGGGCTTTTTGTTAATCGTTTTAGAACCACAATGTTCACACTGACACGCCGTGAACCCATCCATGGGGGCTCGTTTCCGCCCGTCCAGGGCTCCAACGGTCAGTTTAGAACACTCTGGTTCTTAGTCAGTTAATCTTCCTGCATTTCGTTAATCAGCGTCTCGGCCAGTTCATCCGGCAGTACCACTACGCCCGGGCCATCGGTATCCGGCAGTACCGCAATTGCCAGCTCGTCGCCATTTAAGCCTGATGTCCATTTGTCCAGCCAGGTATCTACGTCAACCGCCTGCGCTGTACAGTGTGACCACTCGCCCTCTATCCACTGCTCTGCCAGTTCTGCATGTGGCCAAACCGGGATGCAACGCTCATCTTCAGCGCTTACCAGTACAAAGCCTTCGTCATCTGTCAGGATCCAGATTTTTTCTAAATCGGCCACAGCCTGAATAAAGTAAGCGTAACGCTGTTCTGCATCTAACGCGGTGATACGGTTTAATTCTTCAGCAGTGAGTTGGTATTCCATGGTAGCTTCCCGTTATTCAGTCTTAATTGCGCTAATGATGACGGATCCGCAGCAGTTTTACCAATAATTATTCGGCAAATACTGCTACGCCAAACCATAGTAACAGCGCATAACGCAATGCTTTTCCGCTTGCGACTAGCAGTAAAAACAGCGTAAAACGCACTTTCAGCACGCCAGCGACCAGTGTCAGCGGATCACCAAGCACTGGCAGCCATGAAAACAGCAGGCTCCAACTACCAAACCGCTGAAACTGCCGCTGGGCTTTTTCCAGTGCGCCAGGCGACAGCGGAAACCAGCGTTTATGTTGAAACTTTACTAAATGCTGCCCCAGATACCAGTTAACACAAGCCCCCAATGTATTGCCGCTGGTTGCGGCAATAAATAACCCCCAGGGAGCGTAGCCTTTTGCCTGTAGCGTAAGTACTAAGGCTTCACTGGAGGCCGGAAATAACGTAGCGGCAATAAAACCGCTGGCAAAGAGTAAAAGATAGGCCGACACCGCTTACGCCAGCAGCGCCTGTATTATCAGCCGGATCCAGATTGCCCACAGCACAGCACAGCTGATTAAAAATACATTAAAGCGCAGCCGCACTTTATTACTGCCGGTATGAATAATGGTATGGGCAATACGTAGCGCGACATAAAGCCCACCTAAAACCACGTAAGCAATGTCAGCCAGCCCCAGCTGCAGCGTAAACAGCACGCTGAACATATACAGCATTGGCATTTGGAACTGATTGTCAAAGTTGCGGCTGGTGGCAATAACCTGCTCATTCGCACCGGTCAGGTTCATGGTTTTAAACGCGGAAATACTGATTTCTTTATTTTTGGCCGAGCGGATCCGGCGCCGCCCCATCAAAATCATCACAGCACTAGTCAGCAATACCTGTACAAAGACCGGTATCAGTATAAATTTTTCCATTATCAGCTCCTTATTTAATCCGGCGAAGCTTAAAGCAGTGCAGCAAAAGATGCCAGCGTCTTAATTTTGTCATATCCGGCCTTTATATTTTGCCTTGTGATGTTGTTATACTGCGTCGTCTTTATTATCAGGTGACGCCATGGCGCAATTATATTTTTATTATTCGGCAATGAATGCCGGTAAATCGACCTCGTTACTGCAAAGTGCTTATAACTATCAGGAAAGAGGTATGACAGTGGCTATTTATACTGCAGCGCTGGATAACCGCTTCGGTATAGGCAAAGTCAGCTCGCGCATTGGTCTGGCGATGGATGCACATATTTTTGACCCTGACTTTGATTTTGTTGCCCATATTACACAGTTAAAAGCACAAGGCAGGCTCGATTGTGTGCTGATTGATGAAGCGCAGTTTTTATCCAAAGCGCAGGTACGCCAGCTGACTGATGTGGTAGATGAATTAAGGGTGCCGGTACTGGCATTTGGTCTGCGTACTGATTTTCTCGGTGAAACCTTTGCCGGCAGCGAGGCGCTGTTGGCCTGGGCCGATAAACTGATAGAGCTGAAAACAATATGCCACTGCGGCCGTAAGGCGAACTTTGTCGTCAGGCTTGATGAAAATGGCCAGGCAGCGACGGCGGGCTCACAAGTGCAGATTGGCGGCAACGAAAGTTATGTATCAATGTGCCGTGCGCATTTTAAAGCGCTGGTATGGCAGGATAAACAAACGGAGTAGCTTATGAAAATTCTCTATGGCGTGCAGGCAACCGGTAATGGACATATCAGCAGAGCGCGCGCTATGGGGAAGTATCTGGCGGCCGCTGGCGTGCAGACAGATTATCTGTTTTCCGGCCGGCCGGCGGATCAACTGTTTGATATGCAGCAGTTTGGCCAGTATCAGGTAAAACGCGGTTTAACCTTTGTCACCCAGGCCGGTAAAGTGAACTACTGGCAAACTTTCTGGCAGGCTTCAGTCAGAACGCTGCAGCAGGACATCAAAGCACTGGATTTAAGCAGTTACGATCTGGTCCTAACCGATTTTGAGCCCATTACCGCGCATGCCGCCAGATTGCAGCACAAACGCAGCATAGCCTTTGGTCATCAGTATGCCTTTTTGCACAATATCCCCATGGAGCATGCCACCCCGATGACCCGACTGGTGTTTAAACACTTCGCTCCGGCCCAGTATCAACTTGGCCTGCACTGGCATCATTTTAATCAGCCTATACTACCGCCGATTATTGATGAAGAGCCACACGATGTTGCACAGAATGAGCAGCAGGTCTTGGTGTATCTGCCATTTGAAGATCAAAACCAGGTCGTCAATATGTTAAAGCCGCTAACAGAGTATCAGTTTAGCGTATATGGCCCCGGCCTTAGCAAAGCGACGCTGGGGCATATTCACACTCATCCACTGGCACTTAAGCCGTTTAAAACTGATTTAGCCAGCTGCAACTATGTGCTTAGCAATGCCGGTTTTGAGCTGATAAGCGAAGCGCTGCAATTGAAAAAACGTATTATGGTAAAACCGCTGCAGGGGCAGATGGAGCAACAATCCAACGCCCTCGCCTTACAGCAACTGCGACTGGCAACGCGCTCTGATACACTCAACAGCAGTATCGTCGCCAACTGGCTTGGCAGCCAAAGCAGCCAGCAGTTTGTGCACTATCCCAATGTGGCCAAAGCCATCTGTGACTGGCTGCTGGCAGACACGCCAACGGATGTCGCCACATTAAGTAAGCAGTTGTGGCAATAAAAAAAGGCGCGTTAAGCGCCTTTTTTTATTCGTTAATCATAAAACGGTGAGCGCTGCTCAGTCGCATCGATTAACGTCGATGGCCGGTTCAGCGGCTGGCCACCATCACGGGCAATCGGTACCCAAGGTAACCGGCCCCTGCCTTTTGATGGCCGAAGCGAGAATAAATCAAACGGGATAGACAGATAGAAACCTTTAGTAAAGCTGCCTTCACCGTATTCTTCAGACGACACATTGGTAAAGGCGGCATAAGCACCAACAACAATGCCACTGTCAAAACGCTTGGCAAAATCCACATTTACTCCTTTGTCTTTTGCCAAAAACTGACCAATGTTGAAGGTCAGCTGCGTATCAGGCAAAAACTCCGGTTTCCAGTAGATGTTAACGTGGCCGGTAAAGGTCTTATAGTCAAAAAAATCAAACTCGTTCTCGTACGAGCGCTGGCGAACGTAGTTAACGTCAAAACCTATCGCCAGGTTAGAATCTACCGGCCGGTACAACACTTCACCACCAACACCACCAAACATCGTCTCAAGATAACCGCCATAAGCCTGAGCGTAGACGTCAGGCAACACCTGGTCTTGCCACTGCAAATACAGGTTTTCCATCGACAAGGTGCTGCCGGTGACATATTCACGCATGTAAGTTCGCACCCTTGGCAACGGTGTCTGCTGCGCATCAACTGTGTAATTAAACTTATCAAAGTTCTCAAGTAAGGTTACCTTTGCGGTACCGTTCAACACCAGATTATTTGTCAAGCGGTAGCCGGCATTAGCAAAGACACCGGCCTGATACATATAAAACGCTTCCGGATTACCAAACGTCTGGATCCAGAACAGTTCAGAGCCAGCAAAGAAACCTGTCTGCGAAGGCGCTGAGCTATAGTCCAGTGTCTGCTGCTCAGGTGCCTGGCGTATATAAGTCGACTTTACCTCATGTTGTAGTGAGTCATAACGTGTTGCGGCAATAAATTGCTCTGCTTCAATCACCGTCTCAACCAACGGCAGGTTACCGCCATAGTTTACAACACGGTAGCGCTTGATATGTGCCGGTACTTCGGTTGCCAGCACCCGCCCAATGCGCTCTATCGCCTCGTCGTGATCGCGGTAGGCCAGTTGTTGGCCGTAGATCACAAATTCGTCATCGGTCATATGGGCTGTTTGTAAAGCAAAACCTGCCTCATGCAGTAAGGCTTTGGGCAACGCATCGCGGTCAGTGATCTCGGTGCGGGTAATTTGCTCAGGTATAGTGCGCAGCGCAGGCTTCACTTTGTACTGGCTGACAGTGTGTAAATTCATTTTATAGTGCACACCAAAGCCTAAGGTATTACCCCGTTGGTAATTCAGATCAAAATCGAAGTTACCCCATTGATACACTGCACCGAAGTTCCAGCTGGAATCCTGTGCCAGTGCACCGGCGAAATCCTGCTGATAATCATTACCTTCATATTCCAGCTTCAGCCGCAACGGTTGCCAGGGGGTCTGGTACTCAATGCCGCCAAATAAAGACGCCGGCCCTTTAAAAAACTGATCATAATCAATTTTCCCGCCGCGGCCGTTATACCCCTCCGGTCGCTGGCAGAAGCTGTCTTTCAGCTCACAAAACGGGTTAGTAATATTGCCGCTATTTCCAAGGTAGCCCCAGCCGATGCCCAAATGAAAATCGAAGTTCTGCCACTTCTTACTTAAGGTGACAAACTCACTTTCAAATAAACCTGTACCACCAAAATCGCGAATGCCCAGAGAAACCTGTGGCAGATAAGTTGATTCCTGCAACAGCCGGAATTTGACGTCAATACCCTTATCTTTATAAGTTTGGTCACCGCTAAAGTTAGGGTCATCGCTGTACAGACGGTTTCGTACATCGGTATAGCGCACCGTTGATTCCATCCAGTCGAATAGCTGAATGCTAACCGACCATAGTCGGTATTCTTCATTATCGGTATAATTCATCGACAAATTGCCGGCGGGTGCCATGCGTGCCGTTGGCGTTTGAATAAGCCCAACCCCACCGTGCGCCATCTGAGAAACACCGGCCGGGCTTTGCTGCCAACGGCTACCTTCAGCAGCGTGTACTGCACAAGATGCAACTGCCAGTGTTATTAAAGATAAAGAAAAAGGGATACGAAACACTGTCATGGCAGGATCCTGTGAACAGCCAGTTGCTGCAGCAATGTATTTAACGTGGAAAAGCGCTGATCTAACATCGGCTCGGTAAATAATACTAGCAGCTGTGCGCCGGGCATGGCCTCGGTATTGCTGCGGTTAAAGTAGCTGATACCCGCCTTGATAACACGGCCATCAGGTTGCACTATTGCCAGCTGCTCACTATCAGCACCAGGCGTCATCTTTATGCTGGCAGTATAGGCCGCCACATCACTGGCCCCCAGATGTGGCACACTGACCTCACGCCTTACCGCCCCACCGACAAAAACTGTGTTCGGTCTGCGCTGCAATACCAGGCGGTAACTGCCAGTATCAAACCGCGGGTTAAGTGCCGGAACAACAGTCGCCGCATCATAATCCACGCGCATATTGACACGATCAGCTAATTGCCATTGGTTTACCTGTGCCTGCAATAACGCCAGACTATCCCGCAGCTGCGCATCGTCAGATTGCTGTGCCAGTTCAGTTGCCAGTGCCAGTAATTGCTGGCGCAGCTTTTCTGCCCGTTGCGTGTCGGTGCGGTATAAGGCAGCAGCCGACCAATACCAGTTCTGCTGCAATGCATGAGGCTTTAATACTTCAGCCAAGCGGGGATTATCCGTGTAGCTGTAGCGTTGCCCGTTTATGTCAACATTCACTTCTGCATGGCTGACACCACAACATAACAACAGCGCTGCCGCTGCAATCATAGCTTTACTCATCAGAAGCTCCTGTTGTTACTGCGGGCAACAAACGTGCAATGCGGCTGATATAAGTCATCTCAAACGGCTCTGCTACCGGCGAAAGCTGCTGCACACTTTTAATTAAGGTGCCGCTGGCGCTATCGAACCAGAAACTGTTGTGCCAGCTATTGTCAAAGCGAATAAAGTTGCTGTCGCTGTCGTAGCTGAGTTGTTCAGTAATAAGTGTGGTGTTTATACTCTGACCAAAAAAAGATAATGACTGATTAGCCTGAACCGTAAAACGGGATTTAATCAGATATCCGTACTCACCATTTTGCCAATCGGCCAGGCGCAGCCATTCGCTGGCCGGGTTTATCGTTTTGTAATCGCGGATCTGATCATTCTGAGTATTGCTAACATAAAGCAAATCATTTTCGAAGCCGGCAGTACGCACTACCCGCCCCTGTTCCATAATCAGCAAAGCATTATCAGCCGACACCCATTTGTGCTGACCGGCCTCCAGGCGTAACAATGCCATCGCTGCGACTGCGCGCTCGCCATGACGCACATAGAGCAAATCTGATGGTGCCGCTTTCACCTGCTGCAGGCTTAAATTGACATCATCATTGCTGCTAAAAGCCAGTTTCAGCGTATCAAGGTAAGAATGGTATGTACCGGCACAACCGGTAAGCGCCAGCAGTATACTGCCGCCAATAAGCTGTTTTATCGCTGTTTTCACAAATGAAGGCTCACTTTCCGCTATTAAACCGCTTTACCCCGGGGGCAGGTAAAGCATGCAGCAATAAAAAAGCCGCCAGCAGGCGGCTTTTTAACACTTAAAAACTTACTGTACGCTTGCTGCGTAGGTGTAAGTAGCTGTTGCAGTAGTAGAACCGGTACCGGTTACAACAACACCTGTACAAACACCATTAACCGGTGAGCCGTCACCTGAATTACACACCAGAACCTCTTCTTCTGGACCTGTTACAGAAGAGCCACGGTTGTTAGAGATGATAGCTGCAGCTACTGCTACGCCAACCACACCAGCGGCTACAGTAGAAGTGGCAACACCACCGATAGTACCTTCACCACCAGCAGCTTCCTGAGCGTTTACGTTAACAGCAAAAGCTAATGCTGCTGCAGCAACTAATAATTTTTTCATAACCATTCCTTAAATACGTTTCGCCAAAATTTATCCAAGACTATACCAAAATACAACCAAACATCAAGCACTAAATATTTAACTTCTGGTTGATAACTGCTTCAACCTGCTGCCAAAGCTGTTCGCTTTGCAGCTTCAACGCTGCACGTTTTTCTGCAAGCTGCTGGTTATCGATATTGTTGATAGCCCATTGCAACTTTTGCAACAACTGCTCAGACGTTATATCGGCAGACAGTAACGCTTCGCTCTGACCATACTCATCAAACAAACGCTCATATTTATGGCTCCAGCTGGTACCCAGGCAAGGCACGCCCTGTGATAAGGCACTGACGCAGCCGTGAAACCTTGAGCAAATAACGGCTTTGCTGGCACCGATAATACCTTTGACTTTAAGCGGGTCGGCTTCATTTATTATTTCTATACTGCTGTCGCTCTGTTGCACCGACTGACAAATAGCGCCATCTGCATCACCTTCATGATTTAACAACGCCGGCTCCAGCCCCAGTTGCCGGATAACCTTAACGGCACTGTGCAGCAGCGGCAGATAATGCGGTTGCCATTCACTGCGCTGGTTGCGTGCGCTTACCATATTGGCATTGGGTATGATTAATACTTTGCGCTGGCCTTCACTGTAACAAGCAGGTATCACACCCTGCACCAGATTAGTAAAGTCGCCAAAACGGACTAGCTGGTTTATATCGCCGGTTAAATCACGCACATGCTGTAAACTACTCTCTTCCCGGGCACAAATTAGCGCCGCTAGCGGTAAGGCTTGTTTTAGTTGTTGCCGCTCAGCTGCACGGCCAAAAGGCCCAAGCGCCTGGGGCAGCAGAATATAGGGCTTTCCCATAGCCGCAAAATGGTGCAATTCTGCCGACAAAAATGCCGAGTTTGCCTGCGGCCACTGATCGCCATAGGCAAAGCCCGATGCATCAAGCACAACATCAATATCAGCCGCAAATACCAGGCCCAGATTATCGCGTAACCAGCGTCGCAGCGGTTTTGGTATAAACCGGCTAAAGCGATTCAAATCAATACGGCCTTTTCGAAGCGGCACTCTTTGCAACGCCGCCAATCTGGCCCGGGCAGCATAGGGGGAGTTCGGATTAGGTGCTAACACTAACTGGGCATTCGGCCAGTGACGCTGCAGTTGTTGCAACACAGCATGTAACATCAGCTCGGCACCTTTGTTGACGAACTGCACACCTTTAACTTCAATCAACATTCAGGATAAATCCTTAATCAACAGCTCAACCGGCTTCTTCTGCGAGTAAGGCACGCCACCTTCTGGCATGGCGTAGCCGGTTGCCAGTAACATCACAGGGCGCTGCCAGTAATCCAGGCGAAGTTTCTGTGCCATTGCCTGCTCACGCTCTTCTACATCCGGCCAGTTTATCGGGCAACTCTGCAACCCTAAGCTTTCCAGCGCTAACATCAGCTGCATACTGGCCAGCGCAGCATCGATATAGATCACATGCCGGTCGCGCTCTGCTTCATAGGCACTCAAATCCCCCACTACGACTATCAAACAGGGAATATTCTCGGCAAAACCCACTGTGCCCATGGCACAGCTGGCAATATCTGCGGCTTTTTCAGCATTATTAACCAGATAAAACTGATACGGCTGGCGGTTACAGGCTGTAGGGGCCAGCGCAGCTGCCTGAATAGCCTGCTGCAGCAGCTCGGTTTCAACCGGTTTTTGCTGATACCAACGCACAGACCGCCGGCGCTGAAACAGTGTAAGTAACTGCTGATAGCTTACCGGATTCTCCGGCAGCGTATGGTGAGCATAAGGTACTGCCGCTTTTGCGGTGGGTTCTGATGGCGCCACATGGCTGGAAGCAGTAAATTGGCTGCGGGCAACCGCTATTACGTTATTGTCCTGCACTACAGCAAAGTATTCGCTCAGTACATCAGTTGCCCACTTCAGCTCCTGCTGGCACAGCTGGCCCTGGTTTAAAGCCGCGTTATAGGCCTTAACAGTTTCACCTATATACGCTTCTGCAAACACCGGTTTACGCGGGCGCATGATCAAACCTTTCTCCAGGCGATGGATATTACGCCGAAGCGCCGCACTGCTATTGCCTGGTGTGACTTTACGCTTTGCGTACTGCAATCGCCCCTGCAACACCGCTTTGTGTTCACGATAGAACTGCCGGCTAAATAAGGTGAAGTAAACGGAAGACAGCAAGCCGTTATGGGCACAAAAACGCACCAAGGCCAGCTCTGTAACAGCAAGACAATATTTTATGCGTTGGCGTAATGCCACTGGCAACCAACTAACCAACCTGGTTCTCATGCGTTGCGCACTCTTATTCTGTATTGGCGGCATAAAATAGCATATAAGCAATTGCCGCCGTTAATACAAAAGTACAACCGGTCATCCACTACTTACTGCCGGCCTCTGGCGCACGGGCACGCAACAACTGCCATAACTGGCTGCGGGTACTACGTGCAAAAAACAAAAAGAAAAACGAGGCATACGCATAAGATATCAATGTGGCCCAGGCCGCCCCCGTAATACCCATAACCGGAATAAGCCATAAATTCAGGCCAATATTCAGTACAGCCCCTATGCCATGACTCAACAGCGATAATGGCTCTTGCTCTGTGATCAACAAATGCTGGCTAATCAGGTAACGAACAAACACAAAACAGCCCGCCCAGATATGAATACGCAGTACATCAATAGCACTGGCAAAGCCATCGCCAAACAACAGGCTGATTATCCAGGGTGCACTGACAGACATCACCACGGCGATAGCCAGGGCGGAGGAGAAAAATAATATGGCGTAACGACGCAACTTCAGGTAATAAGGTGTCCAGCCCTGCTGGTGCGTTTTGATCATATCCGGGTAGTAGCGTGCCGCCAGTGTTGCGGGAAACACATACCAAAGCTCAGACAGCCTGCTGGCAGCAGCATAAATACCGGCCTGCTCAGTACCAGCCATAGCACCTAGCATCACAATATCTATCTTCAGGTAAATGACTGACACAATGCCCGACAGCCACAACCAGGATGAACGCTTTAATAGCAGCTTAGCCTGAGCGGCATTAAACCAACGCGGGTGATACCCCGGCCAGCGGCCCTCGCCCTCTTTATATGGCAAATGCTTATGGCGGTATAACCAGTACTGCGCCATGCCGACGATAAAAAACTCTACACCGGTTAACAATAGCAAACTGGCGATACCAAAGCCGCTATATAGCAGCGCCAGTTTACAGGCAAAACTCAACAGCGAAATGATAGATTTAGCGTAAGCGCTGCTTCTGAATGTGCCCTGATAGTTAAGGTAAAACTCAAACAGCAAAAACCCAAAAAACATTTGCAGCAAAAATAACACAGGTATCGCTATCGCGTTGTTGCCGCTTAGCATACTGGGATAGAGCAAATAAAACGCCAGCAGCATAATACCGCCGCCCAGCAAACCGAATACCAGCCGCAGCGTTACGGCACTGTATAGCATGGTCATAGCGTCATGGCCGCTATCATGCTTTACCATTTGACGCACAACGATATTGTTAAGCCCCAGGCTGGTAATCGGTACTAGAAATGCGCTCCAGGCCATAACAATAGAGTAAATACCTAACTCGCTGGCCCCCAATATCCGCGCGACAAAAATCGTAAGAATGGCGCCAGCGCCCAGTTTTACCAGTTTATCGCCCAGCATAGCCGTTGCCCGGGCATAGAAGAGTTTTTTAAGTAGCTTCAAGTGAGACCTTAATCAGAATACGTTAGCTAATTTGACAGAACTATATCACAGCTAACTTAACAGAAGCCTGACAAGCTGATACAACAATCGTATATCGAAGCAAATACAATATCTAACCCTGACCTTTGGTCAGAGCGGAATAACAGGCAAAAAAAAGCCCAAGGTTAATTGGGCTTAAAGTGTTTCATTTCAATGAATTCGGCTTTACTGCTGTCCGCTTTGAAGTATACGCGGTTAGCATAAATAAAGCTGCAAAATTTTCTGACAAAAACAAGTTATTTTAAATAAATACTGTTTTATCAGTTACTCAGCTTTCTATAAATATAAAAAGCGGGCATAAAGCCCGCTTTGATTTTCTAGAACAATATGCTTTGTAGATTAATCTACGTTAGCACCTTTAACTTGTACTTTAGAGTCGTTATTTACGATAGCGCGCTCTGAAGTAGTATTGTCAGTGTAAGCAGCATAAACCAGTACGTCGTTCTCAGGTACGTTAGTAGTAACCTGGAAAGAGAACTTAGTAACAGTAGCTGGTGAACCACCTAAAGCAGCTAACAGAGCTGGAGCAACAGAAGTTACTGAACCTGCTTTAGAAGTACCTGCTGGGTAGTTAGAAGCAATCACTGAACCGTCTTCTGCGAAGATATCCAGAGTGATGCTACCATCTTTATTGCCGTGGTTAGTTACGTTAGCAATGATACCGAAACGGCTGCCACCTACTACCATATATGGAACGCGAACTTGTGAACCGTTCAGAGTCCAAGCACCAGCATCTTTAGGACCAACAACCAGAGTTTGTGCGGTGCCTGCAGTGTAGTTGATAGTATTAGTCACAGTGTAAGAGCTAGCTGGGATAGCAGCTGGGGCCTTAGCACCTAAACCTTGACGAACATCAAATGTAACAGTTACTGGAGTAGCAGGAGTATCAGTACAAGTAAATGTCATGCTATCTACAGTGAAAGTAACACCAGTTGCAGCGTCAGTTGCACCAGTACAGCCAGCGATAGATGCAGCTGCAGCGTTAGCCTGAATACCAGCAGTAGTAGTGTTGCTATCAACTACCCAAGAGAAATCACCATTTACTACGTATTTAGAAGAAACGTAAGTAACTGGGTTCAGGAAGTTAACCGCAGCAAGAGGGCCAGTACCGTCTGGATCATAAGTTGCGTTCTGAGCAACAGTTACGCCCAAATCATCAGTAAATGTAGCACCAGTGAAGCTTAAACGACTGTCATTTACATCAACAACAGCATCTAACTTAGTAACAGCTGTAGAGAACTCAGATGCAGTGTAAACCAGTTTGAAGCTTGATTTAGTGCCAGCATCAAT
Organism: Rheinheimera aquimaris; assembly: GCF_020531985.1. Taxonomy (GTDB): domain Bacteria; phylum Pseudomonadota; class Gammaproteobacteria; order Enterobacterales; family Alteromonadaceae; genus Alishewanella; species Alishewanella aquimaris. The sequence continues at coordinate 788,238 of NZ_JAJAVQ010000001.1, forward strand.
AGTAACGCCATTTGCAGTTTGCGCAGCGTAAGATACTGATAAACCATTAAGCAACTTAGATGCAGTAGCAGCAAAGTTAGCGCCTGCAGCGATTGTAAACTTCTGACCTACAGTAGTTAAAGCTGCAGACACTTCAGTTACACGGTAAGTTACAGATGTAGCATCTGAACTTAACAGACCTAAAGTTACTGTTGCACCTGCTACGTTTGCTGCTGGAGTACCGTCAGCGTTCAGAGTATCAGAAGAGGTAACAGTTGTTTTGAACTGAGTAGCAGCAATAGCGTCAGCTGAGAAAGTGAACTTAATGATATCACCAACAGCGTATTCAGCACCTAATGTAACTTCCAGATTTTCACGAGGAATATTAACTGTAGTTGCTGTATTTGACAGGCGCTCAGTTGAGAACGCAATTGCAGTGCTGTCATCAACGATATTGACTGCAGCAGCTGCATTCAGAGAGAAACCAGCAACTGCAGCAGCCAGTAACGTCTTTTTAAAAGTAGTCTTCATTAGAACTATCTCCAATTTCATGAAATTGAAACACATCGGCGTCTTGCCTTAGTTTCTTGTTTTAGTAAGAAAGTGGGTCGACCCAAATTCTTACACGTATTCTATTACCGAAACAGCGTTTGTCAACGCAAAATTTTTACTTATTCGTCGTTAAGTTGTTTTTATTGCTTAAAATTTAGTCCTGCAGTTTAAGGTGTTGTAAACCACTGTCCAGTTTGCTCTTTATCTGCAACCAATGATCAGGCTGATCTATTACTCTTGGCGTAATAAGAATGATTAGTTCAGTTTTACTCGTGCTGTCTTTCTGACCACGGAATAAAGCGCCTAAACCTGGAATATCCCCAAGCAGTGGAACCTTAGTATTTGATTTTGATGTATTTTCAGAAATGAGCCCACCCAACATAATAGTCTGGCCACTTTGTGCTAATACTTCAGTCTTCAAACTACGCTCAAAAATAGCCGGGCTACCGGCAAAGGTTCCCCCTTCTGTTGTATTAGAGATCTTCTGATCGATCTCCAACACCACCAAGCCCTGAGCATTTATTGTCGGCGTAACAGATAGCGATACACCAGTTTTTCGGTACTCTACATTTGTTGTTTGTGTTTCTGTGCCTGGATTAATACTGGTGCTACCGGCAGTGGGTACGTCGGTACCTACATTAATACTGGCATTCACACCGTCCCTTACAACCAAAGTAGGGTTAGATAGCACATTAACCTTAGTTTTAGACGCTTTCAGATTTGCCAACAGCTCTTTGCCAATGTCTACATAGGATAAACGTAAGCCGCCGAATTCACTAACGCCAAAAGCACCTTTGGTGCTGTAGCCAAATTTACCGTTTTGAATCGCAAACTCCAATCCCATAGACAGCTCATCAGTTAACGTAACTTCTGCAATGGTTGCTTCAAGTAGTATTTGCTTGGGCATAATGTCTAAACGCCTGATCATCGGTAGTAATGACTGATAGCGAATGCCAGAGGTGTAAAAGATTATAGTGTTGGAGCGCTCATCTACAGTCATAGTGATATCTTCACTCGACACCGTCATTGACTGCTTGGTGCTATTACCGCGCGACCTGGAGTTTTGGGTTTGTGGCGTTTCACTATTAAAAGCACTGGCGGTGTCGCGGCTTTGATTACCAGAGCTGTTTACCATGCCACCAGCCTGTGGGTTTATCAGTGGAGCCACTGATGCTCCCAGATCAGTGGCTCTGGCAAATCGTGGGTGAAAAATATAATAACGCTTTTGCGCACCCTCACTCGGCTTATCAAGTTGCTTAGCCCAGTAATCAACCCGTTCAATATATAACGGCTCGCTGCCAAACAGGGCTACAGCACCAATTTGCTCCAAGGGAACCAGAACTATGTTAGATTTTGGGTTAGCTCCGCTGTCAGTGGCGATTCCCTCCGACATTAATAGCCGGCTTACTTTGTCGATGAACTCGTCAGGGCTAACGTAAGTCAATCTCAAAATACCAACATTGCGACCGCGGCTGGCAGGCATATCGAGCAAGTCAATCAAATCTAAAGCCCGCAAAATTTCGGACCGCTCTGCTTTGATAAATAGCATGTTTTTCTCGAAGTCTGGCGTTATAGTGGCATTAACCAACTCTCTTAACGTGCGTTCCAGACTTATATTCATACCATATTTAATAGGCACGATTTGCATCACTTGCCCTACTACCTGCGGTACATCCTGAGGATTACGTCCTATACCAATAGCCGTAGATGAGGATTTATCGCCCTGCTTAGAATGAACGAAGTAGGTATTGTCGCGCAAAGAAATGGCGATGCCGTTACTATCCAGAATTTGTGCACTGAGTAGATATAACTTACGGCTGGATACCGATTGCTGTAAGTTTAATGTCACTGGTTGTTGTAATGTAGAGATACCATCTGCAACAACGTAATTCAGCTTCAGAATGTCACCAAGCACCGAGTGAATAAATTGCTCTGCAGGTATTTTGTCAGCAGCGAAACTCACTTGATCTGTGTTGCTAAGTGAGCTGGCAGCAGCCTCCTGACTTCTTAAAACTGCCTTATCGCTCTGTAAGCTGCGAAGTGCTGTATATCCCTGATCGTTCGGTACTGAGTTTTGCACCTCAGCTTCGTCGGACGAAAGTATCGGTCCAGCTTCTCCAGCCGCCAGTCTGGAAGAATGTACCCTGTAACTGTCATCATTCAAAGCACAACTAGATAGCAAGGCGCTAGCAGTTATCGCGGCGATCAATCTGTTTAAATTATTCATAGTTACTTCACGCTCTTATACTTTTCATCAGGAACCGCGGAATTGGGATTAAATAATTGCAACTGAACCTGCTCAGCACCATGCTGAAGCACTATATGCCGATGGTTAATATCTGTAAGCTCGATTCCATTAATATCAGCCCCCTCAGTCAATTGCACATACGTTATCGGCGTTCCTATGTGCTGCAAAGCCAAAACAGCAGTTGGTTGTTGCCGCTGATATATTGCCAGTAAAGCCACCGTTGTATCGCCAAGTACGGTTTTATCAAAATTGGCCAGGGCGGCGTTATTCGTCTGTTCTGTTTCATTTGCATCGCTGTCTGCCGGAATACGCCACTGAGCGATCGTCGACTGCAGCGCTTGCGGTTGATAAGGAACGCCCTGTGGCAGAACAGAGAGTGTAGGAATACTCAAAGACCGCTGCTCATCATGAGACGGCACATATACTGCACTTAAAAAATGCACAAGGCACAATGCGCCGGTTATTAACGCTGTTAGCAGCACCGGTTTATATGCAGCTTTCACGACGCCTCCTGCAGCAGATAGTCTGCTTCAAACAACAACGTTAATTCGATTTCGCTATGCTGATTTAATGCTCCGCGCCAGCTGGCTTTAATGTCCCGAAACATAAAATGCGGGAATTGCTGTTCTATTTGGGTGTGCAGCAGCATAACGTTAGCCGCAGTGCCTTTTACACGCAGTGAAACCCTACTGCGCTGCAGATTAAAAACCTGCAAGGGCGTGTCGCTCAGCCAATCGAAAAAGGTTACTGAAGCGCCTTGTGCAGTGGCCAGTTTTTGCAGTTGTTGCTGCAACTGTAACCTGTATTGTGAACTATTGGCCACCACCGGAAAGGGTTGCAATAACTGGTCAAGGTATTGCTGTTGTTCAGTCTGTAATAACGCTAATTTTTGCTTCTGCTGCAGTAATGCTTCAGAACGCTGCAAACGTTTGGTTAATGCATCTAGCTGCTGATATTGCGCCTGTTGTTGTTGCTGTAGCGGAACAAGTACAAAGCGGGCAAGCACGAGTATCGCCAAAATAGTGAGCAGCAAAGGCTTATTCCGTAACATCACTGCCCTCCGCCTGCTGCGCAATAGGCTGTTCCTGTTGTTGCACCAACAATATACTGATAACAAAAGCATCTTTGTCACGATCACGTCTTACTGGTGCGTCAAAACGTGCATCTGTTACTACATTTGAAGCCTGCAGGGTAGTAAGTACAGATGTTGCCTGGTCTGCTTTACCGCGAATGACTATACGCTCAGACTGGCTGGCAATGTCCTGCAGCTGAACACTGCTATCGTTCTGTAATAATGGCAAGACTATCTGCCAAACATGCGCAGTAAATTGCTTGTTTTCACGCAGTGCACGCAAGGTGTCTACATCATCACTGATCTTTTGCACGCTCTGCTGTATATCAAGTAACTGATTAACACTGCCACCCAACTCAGCGAGCTGATCTTTTCTGTTATCGATCAACACACTGTAATATGCGGTTACCAGGACAATATAAAGCAATAATGAGACCGCAGCAGTAATAGCTATGGCTTTAAACGGCAACTGTATTTGTTTAACCTGAGGCCTGACTAAAACAGCCAGTTTTGCAATAACAAACACTGAGTTCGCCAGTGCCTGTACTAACTTATTAGCATAACTGTCAGCATCAACATGTTTTAGCGCTACCTGATCAGGTATGCCGTTGTTTAGTGCAAAGCTTGTAACATCTGGACAAAAAGCACCAATTTGCTGTGATACAGGAACCGCCGCTGCACTATATAAAAAATAACGGGCAAAGCTATCGCATTGATAAATAGCATTGTCCGACTTCAGTGCATGCCAAAGTAACAACGATTCCGGGATCAACAACGTTAAACGGCTAAATTGCTGCAAGGTGTCCGGGTGGATCACAATGGTACAGACTGAGCGACGTTGATCCTGCTCTGGCCCGATATAATGTAAAACACCAGCTTGCGGATATTCGGTATGCAATATTTGTTTCAGCTCGCTTAACTGCGCAACAGGATATAGGTGAATAAACTCCTGATAGTGATTGCGCGCTAAAACCACCACCGAGCCACAACTTTCTGAAGGCTTCAGCGTATACCCATCGCCACTGAAGCTAAAACGGAATGCCGTTTTATGCCAATAGCTTATATTCTTCTGCAGTAACCACCGCATAGGCTTAGTGGTTAACTGTTTAATTAAGTGAAACTGCATTCATAATATCCGTTGGCGGGGTTCGCATGCGATATTCGTAAATATCAAAAGGTTGCTTTTGATATGGCATAAGCCGAAAAGTCATTTCGCGACTTAGTCTAACATCGCCATTTTGTACTGTGAAGTTTATTCTATAGCCCGGCCCGGTGCTAAACCGGTCAAACTCGTCAACTACCCTACCTGTTACTGTTTCATATAACTGGCTGGTTAACTGCCCTTTTTCACGCGCGAGAAGTAATTCTTTATAGGCAGTATCGTCAAGACTTAATTGCCATAGCGCATCAGGTTGCTGGTTCAGATTCACGCCTTGAGGAAACAACGTCAGTAGTGGCCGGATATGTTGAAACAGCTCCGGTGTCACCCCCTTAACAAACAGCCACTCTTCTATGTACTGTATTGGTGAGTTACGAATAAAGCCTTCTGCATAATCTTGTTGCTCTGCACCATCAAGACGGGGCAAGTTATCTTTATCCTGCCAATCAGCCAACGCAGCAGCGAGCTGCCTGCCAAGAGCTGACGGGCCTCCATAACGCTCTGCAAAGCGAGTAAGCAGGAACTCAGGCGGACTTGCCGCGTTAAGCAGGCCAGACGTATCCTGAACAATCAGTTCAACGCCATTAAACTCAAAAGGCTGGCCATGAAAGTTCCATTGCTGCAGGCCCTCACTCTGATGCATTAGTGCTGGCTGCGTACTCAACATGGTGAATAGTATTTCGGCCTCGGCACTTTGTAATGCCATATTCGCAAAAGTGTAGTCCCGTACAGCTTGTGCCAGTTTTAAATGTTGTCTGGCCTGGTGATGCATCGAAAGCAGCATAACAGTGAGTATTGTGCTAAGCAGCAAAACCTGAATTAGTGCAATTCCTTTTTGCTTCATACCGGGTTCTCATAGTCAGCCAACGCATTAATGCGATTACGGTTGGCGATATCAAACTGCAAGCGGAAGTCACCTAGCTGTATTAACAACTTTTCCGGATGTAATCGCTTGACCAACGCATCATACTCATCGAACCATTGCGGTGCTTTAGATATAGCAACGTCAACATCGCCAGATGCGGCCATTTGGGTCGCCTGACTGTCCCAGCCATAATAAGCAAAAGACAAAGACGGTAAATCATCTGCAATGACTGCCCGATAACTAAAAGGCAAGACCTGATCGGCGTCTTTGAGCACGGTATTTACCAGTGATGCTTCTTCATACACCAACCTAAAACGGCCATTATCATTAAGCTCACGAAATACCCGGATAACCGCAGGTGAACCAGTTTGATGAATAGGAGCATAAGTTACCGCAGTAAAACCTTCTTCACGCCCAAGAAAGTAATATGCCCTTCCTCCGTGGTTGGTAACAGACAGCGGCAAAGTAGCCTGAATGGCGTCGAGCAATAATTCGGTGCCACGGAATGCCTGATAGCGCTGCTCTACTTTGGATAAATCACGTTTCCAGCTGTCAGTGTAAAGCTGATAGGCCGTAGCCGCTAACACCAGCATCATAAGCATGATGCTCATAGCGATTAACAACTCTATCAAAGTGAAGCCGGCTCTTAAACGCCCATAGGCAGCCATGCCAGCTCCTTAAATTCAAGTTGCTCTGTCCTGCCCTGATATTCAAGCTGTAATTTTACCAACAACAGAAGAAAGCGCTCAGGCGGTGCAATAACGCTGCCGCTATTAAAGTCGAACTGCTCAGGGGCTGAACCACGCTTAATCACTTCTGCTTGCCAGGAGAACCCGACACCGTTTAGCTGCCCGCTACCACTGCGTGCGGTTTCCGGGTTATCTCTGATTTGCTGACGCACCGACAGTGCTATCATGCGGGCAGGCTGCAACGTAGCGATAAGCCGCTCAGCTGATGCACTGTTACTTCGCAAAGAACTGATGGTCACAGATGCAAGACTAAGCGCTGCGAATAAGATAACCGCCGCTATCAGCACTTCAATTAATGTCAGGCCTGACTGTCGGTTCACGGCTACCCCTTCAGCGCAAGATGTTCTGTCCGGTTCAGCGTTTTTATTTCAATGGACTTAGTTGCTGTAAAACCATTGGCATTAAAATGCAGCGTTTGAAGAGGAAAAAAAATGTATTCAAAGCTAAGCACGATTTCTTCGCTGCCTATTCGCCTGCTAAGCTGCTTACCCTCGAACACAAATTGAATCGACTGGCCACGTAAGAAAGCGACTTTTGCACTGTCGTTGATATACTGCTCAGCTTCAGCAAATTCAGCTGCGGCTTTGGTTTTATCTACCTGAGATATCATCAAAGGTGCAACCAGAGTCAGCACTGTCGTCATAATCGCTATAACGACTAACAACTCAATTAAAGTGAACCCCTTGCGTGTCTGCATAATCACCTGCAGTTACAATCCGACATCGGTTGCAGACGTAATACTGAGCATCATAATCACGACGACGCCACCCACGATGCCCCCCATGACCAGAATAAGCAGAGGCTCTAATAAACTGGTAAAACGGGTCACCCAGTCAGTAAACTGGCGTTGGCAACGCTGGGCAATTTCTTGAAAAATCCTCGCCAGCTCTCCACTTTCCTCTCCTACACTCAGCAGCGACGCAAAAAAGTCCGGGAATAAACGGGTTTGACGTAACGCAGAAGATAGCTGTTCACCACGCTTTATTTTGCCTATTGCGATTTGCATTTCTGCTCGAAGCTCAGCTTGTTTTATGTTGCCATTCGCCAGATCCAACGCCTGATCCACCGCAACACCTGCTTGCAGCATCATGGCTAAACCGCCGTTAAAACGAATACGCTCAACCTGTAAAACAGCCGACGACACTACAGGTATACGGATAGCAAGCCATTGCCAGCGCCGTTGAAATGCAGGGCGTTTACGGCCTTGTACTACCAAGACGCCCAATAAAACCAAAACGACAAGTAGAATAAGCTGATACTGCTGCAACCAGGCAGAAGTGCTCAATAACATGGTTGTGTAAAAGGGTAAATCTTGTTGCCGCTCAAACATAGTCGCCATGTTGGGCACGACATAATTAAAAATAAACACTACAGAAGCAATACAAACCAACAGAATAACCATTGGGTAAGTCAGTGCTTGTGAGATCTTTTTCTGCAGATCGCGTCTGAACGCCAGGTCACTTGCCAATTGACGGAACACATCTGACAGCTGACCGGTTTTCTCGCCGATGCTGACCAAGTTGACGTACAAGGCATCGAAATAATCCGGGAAACCCGCTAATACCTGCGAAAGCTGCTTACCGCTGCGTAACTCCGTACTGATTTTATTCAGTAGCCTGGCAAGAGATGGCTTTTTGTTGGCTGACTTCAACAACTCTATGCCTTTGTCTATTTTAAGGCCAGAATCCAGCAGCAACGATAGCTCAGCAGTCAAAAACTCGATATCAGCAATACCGATTTTGTCGGTACTAAACAGCGCTGCCTGCTGATTAAGCTGTTCCTCTTTAACCGACTTTAACAACAAACCTTGCTTTTTCAGCAGTTGCTGAGCAGCAGACAACGACTCAGCAGTAATGCTACCGCTTACTCGGGCGCCTGCTTTATCATATCCATTGTATTCATACTGGGGCATCAGCCTGCCACCCTTAATACTTCATCGATGGTTGTTGTGCCCTGCATGGCTTTTAACAAGCCATCTTCCAGTAATGTTCTGCCTTGCTGTTGCTTGTTTACTTTACGCGCCAGCTGAATAAAGTTCTGGTCTTTGGGCAGTGCTTTAATCTCATCACTGCAGCGTAAATACTCAATTATCGCGACCCGCCCCTTGTAACCTGAGTGATTACAATGCTCGCAGCCAACGGCCTGACATAAATGAAGTTGGCCGTTATTTAATTCGTCGGCGTAATGCTGTAACTGATAGCGCTCTGTCAGCTCGTCAGCATTAGAAGCAGGAGCTGCGCAGTGTTCACAAAGGCGCCTGACAAGGCGTTGTGCGACGATAGAAACCAGCGCCGCATTGAGCAAAAACTCTTCAACGCCTAAATCCAGCAAACGGGTGTAAGCACTGGGGGCATCATTGGTATGCACCGTTGAAAATACCAGGTGACCGGTCAGGGCAGACTGCATCGCAATAGCTGCAGTTTCTTTGTCTCGGATCTCACCAAGCATAATAATGTCAGGATCTTGCCGCACAATACTGCGAAGACCAGCTGCGAAATCAAAACCAATATCAGCCTGTACCTGTACCTGATTGATGCCATCAAGCTGATACTCCACCGGGTCTTCCAGTGTAATTATCTTCACTCCCGGTGTATTAAGCTTATTTAAAAACGTATATAAACTGGTGGTTTTACCGGAGCCAGTTGGGCCAGTTAATAAAACAACGCCTGCAGTAGTTTGAATATCCTGCAAAATCTTTTGTTCGATATCCGGCGCTATACCAAGCACCGCCATATCGTAACGAATAGCATCTTTGCGCAAAAAACGCATTACAACGCTCTCGCCATCATTTAACGGCAGAGCAGAGACACGGATATCTAAATCTATACCACCGATGCGCATTTCTATTTTACCGTCCTGCGGCCGGCGCTTTTCCGCAATATCCATGTTACTGAGGATCTTTAAACGCGTGATGACTGGCAGTAATAATGTTGCCGGAATGGTCTCTATATCCTGCAGTACGCCGTCAATACGAAACCGAACCTTTCCGCGGCTACCTGTTGGTTCAACATGCATGTCAGATGCACGCTGACGCAGTGCTTTAGTGATGAGTGCGTTGAGTAAATTAACGGTTGGCGCTTCTGAAGCCAGTTCTCTTAACCTGGACTCTTCAACGGAAGTAAGCTCTCCGCTTCCTGCATTGTCATCAACTTGTCTGGCCAATGCCGCCATCTTGTTAAACTGTTCATTAGTGACAACGCTTAACTGGCAAGATAACCCAAGAGAAACAACTATCTCCTGTGCATCTTTATTCAATGGTGCCGTGGTTGCAAAGTGCCAGGCATCCTCAGTAAAAGCGAAAGGTAACCAACCTTTCTCAGCCAATATCTCTACAGGCAATATGCGGGCTTGTTCGGGTAACTGCCAACTATCCAATTGCACATCAGACAGCATCGGCAAACGCAGTAACCTGGCATAAATATCCGGTAAGGTTTCTGAAGACAAACTTCCCATACTGACCAGTATTTGCTCTAGCTGGCCACCATATTTGCGCTGAAATGCTGTTGCCTTTTCAATATCCGCAGAACTTACGGCAAAACTTTGTTGCAATAGGGCCGGCAGAGCGCTCATTTGTGAATAATGTCCGCATCATCGCCTTCGCCGCCAGGCCGGCCATCACGCCCATAAGACATAATAGAAAAACCTATACCTGCATCACTTTTATTGCTGTACACATAGGGATTACCCCACGGGTCAACAGGAACCTCTTTAGGCAAATAGGGGCCGTCCCAGTTTTTGTTTTCACTTCGTACCAGCTCGTTCAGGTTTTCTGGATAATTTCCCATATCTAAGCGGTACGTATTAAGTGAGGTTTCCAGCATTTCCATTTGCGCTTTAGCAGTCTTAATTCGGGAAGAATCAACTTTAGAAAACATTTCTGGTGCTACCAGTGAGGCTAACAAGCCAACAATCACGATCACTATCAATAGCTCTATCAGCGTAAAACCGCGAACTTGCTTAAACTTCATGGAATATCCTGTTGTATAAACTGACTTATTACAATGTTGTCGCATATTACCGTATGCCTCTGGCATGAACAAGGCAACTGCCGATTCGTCTGACGTTATTAAGGCAAAATAGTTTCAAAGCCAGCGTCAGCTATTCGTTGCTGCCAGCTCCAGCTTTGTAAAACCTCTGAGGCGACAGTCACCGCGCCAGGTGTAGGCCATATTTTTAACTGATTAATATCGTGATATTGAAGTTTGTGGTTCGTCAGGAAACTATTAACCCAGGCGGTTCTGTTACCAATCACCGGCAAGCCGCAAGCGACATATTCCAACATTTTGGTAGAGGTCTGAAAATTGTATGGGTATACGTCTGGCACATAATTTAACCCGAATCTGGCTTGATTCAGTAACTGAGGAATTTGACTGTTAGGTACCGCACCTATAAACCGAATGTTTGCGTGATGCTGATAACGGCGCTGCAAGTATGCTACGGGCTGTCCTACAAGCCACATACTGGCATGAGGCCGCAATTTAAGCACTGTGTCAATAGCTCTTTCTAACTGCCGACTTTTGTTCATCGAACCGACATAAATAAGATCACACTTTTTGTCTGTATAAAGTTGGGTCGTGAAATGACCTGATAATCCCATATCCCGGTAGCGCACAGGCACATCGTCATTGAACTGGAGCAAATCGCTCTGGCGAGGGTTCTGAAATACACGCAGATGAGGACGGATATTTAACATCTGCTTTAACTGATCTTTGAACCTTGCGAACGGAGGTGTGGATAGCGACGCATATTCATGCACTATGAACTGATGAGGCTGAGGCTTATAATGGAAGTACCCCATAAAGAACCATACAATATCGTATCCTTGCAGATTCGCGTCCGGTGTGTTGATAACGACCTGATATTTATGACGGAAATATTCTGCATAAGCTTGTAGCTCAGGTAATTGAGCTTTGGATTGATGTACAAAACAGAGTGATTTCAACGCGGCAATCCTCTGCTGACAAATAGTCGGCTCCAACCATGCCTGACTAACAATGTCTTTAGCACCCGAAGGCATTGTGTTAAGGGTAGTCGAAAAAACGCTCCCCACGGCATAGCTTTATTGTTATGCAGCGCATAGTTAACTTGATGACTGGCGAGCTGCGCATTTGTCATAAATTTACGGTGTTTATCAAGCAATAATTTATAACCTGCCTCGCGCCTTTCTGAGACTGAGATCCGCCCAGACTGGTGTTCCTGATGCAATATGTAGCTCGTACTATTAATTCGGTAGCCCTTGCCAAAAGCTGCCGCAAGCCGCAGCCAGGTGTCATAGTCCTGACAGCTGGGTAACGAGGGGTCAAATCCATCAATAGCACGTAAGGTTGATGTCAACGTAAACAACTGATTACCGACAACATTTGCATACAGCAAATGCTGATAGTTTATTGTCCTGGCCCTTCGCGCAAACTTAAATACCCTGTTTCCTTCGGAAATAACGGTATAACCGGTGCATAAAAATGTGCAATCAGAATTACTATACCAGTGTTGTAGTAATTCACTCACTCGCTCTGGTTTAAACTCATCATCATCATCCAGACCAGTAATAAACTCACCCTGCGCCAGGTTAATGGCTGTGTTTCTCGCTACTGGCGCACCGGCTGGCTGTGGCAAGCGGACATATTTTACCTGAGGGTAGTCTGCCAGTAGTTTCTGGTTTCTCTGAGCATTAACCTCTTCAGACCCATCATCGACCACGATAACTTCAAGCGGTGAATATGTCTGAGCCACACAGCTGCTGACAGCCCTGACAAGCATATCCGGGCGGTTCTGAGTTGCAATATAGATAGTTACGAGTGGCGGTGACTCCATAACATCAAAATGGAGTACAGCTGATTTAAATAACACGTTTAATTTTACTACCTACATTTTCAGGTACTAATGTCTGCGATACCAAATCACAGTTACCATCGGATGGTGAAAAAGCAACGTACTCATTAAGTAGCAATGATCTGATAGCCTCGACATTATAATCTTCGCATACTGCTTTGAGGCTCATCAGCAACTGCTGCATTGCGCTCCAGCTCAAGGCCGACTCGTTTGCTTTCATAATACGGGGATGGTCAGTGCGTTGCTCATTGCCGCTGATCAGCAATTCTTCATACAGTTTTTCGCCAGGTCTTAAACCCGTGTACAGAATTTCTACATCACCATTGGGGTGCACTTCATCTTTTACTTCCAGCCCCATCAAATGCACCATTCGGCGGGCAAGGTCGGCAATTTTCACCGGCTCCCCCATGTCGAGCACAAATACATCACCGCCCTGCCCCATGGCGCCTGCCTGAATAACTAATTGTGCCGCTTCAGGGATAGTCATAAAATAACGGATGATATCTTTGTGCGTTACCGTTACCGGCCCGCCGCGACGGATCTGTTCACGAAAAAGTGGCACAACCGAGCCGCTTGAACCCAAAACATTACCAAAGCGCACCATACAAAAACGCGTACCGCTTTGGCGCTGAGACAAGGCTTGCAGAACCAACTCAGCCATACGCTTGGTCGCGCCCATGATATTAGTCGGGCGCACAGCTTTGTCGGTAGAAATCAGTACAAAAGTCTCTACTGCCGTGTTAATCGCCGCCTCTGCCGCACAGTGGGTACCAAATATATTATTCAGCACGCCTTCTGTGACATTAAACTCGACTAAGGGTACATGTTTATACGCTGCGGCGTGATACACCGTTTGCACAGAAAATGCCCGCATCACGTTTTCAAGCAAACTTTGTCGCTGTACAGACCCCATAATAGGCACAACCTGTACATCAAGTTGTTGCTGCTTAATCAACGTGGAAAGTTCCTGCTCAATGTTATATAGCGCAAATTCAGAGCACTCAAACAACACCAACACTCTGGGCTCATAATTAATTATCTGCCGGCATAATTCCGATCCGATCGAGCCACCAGCACCTGTCACCATAACGGCTTTACCGGCAATGTTGGCCAGCATCAGTTTGTTTTTTGGTGCTACCGGGTCGCGGCCCAGCAGATCTTCAATCTTGACGTCCTGCAATTCATCGATGCGCATCGAGCCGTCAATTAAATCACTCATACCTGGTATCGATTGTACCGGGATTGGCAGCTCTTCCAATGCATCAAGCACTTCTCTGCGCCGGCCCCTGCTGGCTGATGGCACAGCCAACAAAATACGGCTAATATTGTGAGATTTAATCAGGCTGGTGATCTGTGTCTGAGAGCCTACCGGAATCCCCAGAATAGTTGAACGGTGTAGCGTTGTATCATCATCAACAAATACTACCGGGTGATACTGCTCTCCGTTCATCAGCGCTTGCGCCAGCTGACGGCCTGACGACCCTGCACCATAGATAAGAACCCGCTCTTTGTGGCCATTATTACGCTGCACCAGAAACATTCGGGCCAATAAACGCAAACCGCCAGAACTGATCAGCGCCAGTATGGCGTAGACAAAAATCAGACTGCCTTTGTCATGAACCTGCAATAACCCAAACAGCAGCGCCAGTACAAAAGCACTGCTGACAATACCGGCCAGCACAGCGCCTAACGCGTGCTGGCCGATATAGCGGATAACGGCGCGGTACAAACCCAACTTAGTAAAAATAAACAAGGTGATAGGTAAGGTTACGCCAAACGCTATCGCTATTTGTGGCACATGATTCAGATTAGTCGGCTGGGTCAGAAAATAACCAGCAATAAGGGAGCTGATTAAAAAAAAGATATCTGCACATACAGATATCAATCGTTTTACTGAGCGGGGTAAGGTTAATAACCAAGCCAGCATCTAACACTCCAATTATTCTTTATTTTTTGGCTGCTGAGCCAATTTAGCAAAAGCGAAAGTATAACATTGTATCGCTGGTTATACTGCTTAAACTTACTTAGCGCTAACAAACTGTTCCAGCCACTGCTGAAACTGAACGCCCAAATGTTTATCGCGCAAACCATATTCAACAAAGGCTTGCATATAGCCGAGTTTGTTACCACAGTCGTGGCTGCGCCCGGTAATACGGTACGCGTTTACCGTTTCTTTTTCCATCAGCAACGCTATCGCATCGGTTAACTGAATTTCATCACCGGCACCAACCGGTGTGCGTTTCAGACACTGCCAGATTTGCTTACTAAAAACATAACGCCCTACCACAGCCAGGTTTGACGGCGCCTGATTGACAGCTGGCTTCTCTACTACAGCAGTCATTTTTACTGATGCATCAGATGCTAATGTTTCGCCGCCGATATCAACCACACCGTAACTACTGACCATTTGTTGCGGCACAGGCTCAACCATCACCTGACTAACACCGGTCTGCTCATACAGGCTAACCATTTTGGCAAGGTTCTCCTGCGATAGATCGCTGTCATAACCGTCAATAAGTACATCTGGCAGCACAACAGCAAAAGGCGCATCCCCAACCAACGGCAGAGCACACAATACGGCGTGGCCGAGACCTTTCGCTTCGCCCTGCCGCACATGCATAATAGTGACATCTTTAGGGCAGATAGCCTGAACTTCTTCCAGTAATTGCCGTTTTACCCGCTTTTCGAGCATTGATTCCAGCTCGAAGCTTTTGTCAAAGTGGTTTTCAATACTGTTTTTTGATGAATGCGTCACCAGCACTATCTGTTTGATACCAGCTGCTATGCACTCACTGACGACATACTGGATCAGTGGCTTGTCAACCACCGGCAACATTTCTTTCGGAATGGCCTTGGTGGCAGGCAACATCCGGGTGCCAAGCCCTGCAACCGGTATAACAGCTTTTAGTACTTTCATTTAAACTCCATGGCTAAATTCTACTGTTGGCGTGTATTAATCACTGCCAAACAAATCCCGTGTATATACTTTATCTGCTACGTCGGCTAATAAGTCACTGCGCCTGTTAGCAACAATGACATCGGACAGCTGTTTAAACTCTTCCAAATCCCGGATCACTCTGGAGTTGAAAAAATCCTCTTGTTTCAGCTCAGGCTCGTACACGACGACCTGAATGCCTTTCGCTTTTATCCGCTTCATAATGCCTTGTATCGCCGAGGCGCGGAAGTTATCCGAACCGGTTTTCATCACCAGACGATACACCCCTACTACTTTAGGGTTACGCGACAAAATAGAGTCAGCGATAAAATCTTTGCGCGTGCGGTTGGCATCAACAATGGCCTGCATAATGTTATTCGGCACATCACGATAGTTTGCCAGTAATTGCTTGGTATCTTTTGGTAAACAGTAACCGCCATAGCCAAAACTGGGGTTATTGTAGTGATTGCCGATGCGCGGGTCTAACCCTACCCCCTCAATAATCTGCCGGCTGTTTAAACCATGGCTTTCTGCATAGCTATCAAGTTCGTTAAAATACGCTACCCGCATCGCAAGATAAGTATTTGAAAATAACTTGATGGCTTCTGCCTCAGTGCTGTCGGTATAAAGCACCGGAATATGTTGCTTTACCGCGCCCTGCTGCAGCAGAGCTGCAAACTGCGTGGCGCGCTCGCTTTGCTCACCAACAATAATACGCGATGGATGCAAGTTATCGTACAAGGCTCTGCCTTCGCGCAAAAACTCCGGTGAAAATATAATATTGTCAGTAGCAAACTGTTGTCTCGCGTTCTTGGTATACCCGACCGGGACTGTCGATTTAATAATCATCACAGCAGTCGGATTGACCGTCAGTACATCACGGATCACCGCCTCTACGCTGGCAGTGTTAAAGTAATTGGTTTGAGGGTCATAATCGGTAGGTGTGGCAATAATCACAAAGTCAGCGTCAGCATAAGCCTGTTGTTTATCCAGCGTCGCGGTAAAATCGAGTGCACTATTGGCCAGAAAATCCTGGATTTCAGTATCGGCTATCGGTGATTTTCCCGCGTTTAACAACGCGACTTTTTCCGGCAGGATATCAACGGCCACAACTGTGTTGTGCTGTGCC
Organism: Rheinheimera aquimaris; assembly: GCF_020531985.1. Lineage (GTDB taxonomy): Bacteria > Pseudomonadota > Gammaproteobacteria > Enterobacterales > Alteromonadaceae > Alishewanella > Alishewanella aquimaris. The sequence goes on from NZ_JAJAVQ010000001.1 coordinate 804,755, forward strand.
AGTAACATAGCGTTGGATAATCCAACGTACCCCGTACCGGCAACGGCAATTTTAAGCCCGGATCCAGACATCATTTTCCTTTCCTGACAAAGCTGTAGTTTCTATTAAAAGACTCATTAGCTGGCGATCATAGCATTAATGCCCAGTGACAAAAAAGCTGCCTGTAGCGTCTGCTTGGCGGCACTATCACCATGCACTATCCGCACTCGTTCTGGTTTATGCCGCATGTGCTGCACAAACTTAATTAAACCAGCTTGGTCGGCATGGGCTGAATAGCCGCTTAACGTAATAATTTCAGCCTTTATATTTATCCGCTCACCGTCAATATCAACATAACCACCAACAGGGCCGTATTGCTGTATGGCATGACCTAAAGTTCCTTTTGCCTGATAGCCGACAAAGACCACCTGATGTGCAGCATCGTCCAGCAAAGCTTTCAGGTAATTAACTATCCGCCCGCCTTCGCACATACCGCTGGCGGCTATCACTATCGCAGGCTGGCGCGAGCGCTTTAAAAACTGCAATAAATCAAGATGCTGGCTGTGATGTTCAATCGTATGAAGCTGCTCAAAACTGAGCGGATGCCGGCCCTGCTTCAGACGTTGCCGGGCTTCGTTATCCCAACAGCCTTTTAGCTGCTCATAAGCGGCGTTAAACCTTGCCGCTAATGGCGAGTCGACAATAATCTGAAGCTCATCCCGACGCAGCTGCCTGTGAATTTTCTGCCCGCGCAGGCGGTGAATAATCGCTTCCAGCTCATACAGCAGCTCTTGGGTACGGCCAATACTGAACGCCGGAAACAGTACAGTGCCATTATCTTGCAACGAGTGTAATAACACCTGTTCTAAACGGGCAATACGGCAGCGACGCTCATCATGCAGGCGGTCACCATAGGTGCTTTCTATTACCACTTCATCAGCGGCATAAGGTGATTTAGGTGCGGGTAAAAGTGGTGCATAGGGTGCCCCTAAATCACCTGAAAATATCGTTTTATAGCCACGCTTAAGAGCAGTATTGTGGCTAAGTTCAATATAAGCAGAGCCAAGGATATGGCCGGCAGGCTGAAACCTGACACGGGGCGAGGCAGATGCCAAAGCAGGTAAATCTATCCAGTGTTTAAACTCGCAAGGAACAATCTGACGGCGCAACCGTGCTAATACCGCATCGACCAGCGCTGGATCACGACTGATGCCCATTTTCACCGCATCTTCCAACACTAAAGGTAGTAAGGTAGCAGAGGCAATACTGCAGTACACCGGCCCGGTAAAACCGGCAGCAAGCAAATAGGGAATTCGCCCGACATGGTCAATATGGACATGGGTAACAATCAACGCTTTGATATGGTCTATATCAAAGCCAATCTGCGGCGTATGCGCAGAGCCGGAAGCAGAGACCTCCGCGCCCTGAAATAGCCCGCAGTCAATTAATACCGCGTAGTCGTCACTGATGCGGTATTCATGGCAAGAGCCTGTAACGCCATCGACTGCGCCGTGATGAATAAACTGCGGGGTGTTATATAAAGCAGACATCCTGTCTCCTGTGTTAGTCCTTTTTTACACGGTCTCCACTGCCCTTACCGGCTACCGTCATGACGATATATTTAAAATAATTGCCCAGCGTCAGGCTTTGCAACATTTTAGCGTCTGTTTCTGCCAATAACACAGGTGTCGACATATCAATATCATTAACTTGTGCCAGCCCGGTAATACCAGGGCGGGCTGTCAGCACACCACGTTGCTCGCGCTCATCTATCAGCTCTTGCTGATTAAACAAACATGGTCTTGGTCCCACCAGGCTCATGTCCCCCCACAATACATTCCACAATTGCGGCAGTTCATCGAGTTTGGTTTTACGTAAAAAGCCGCCAAAAGGTGTAATAGCACTGCTACTGGCCAGATGGCTGGCAACATGCGCAGTGTCCGGTTTCATCGTGCGGAATTTTACCAGCGTAAACGGCCTTTTATTGCGCCCTACCCGCTGCTGCCTGAAGATTGGCGAACCGGTATCGAACAGGCCAATAATTGTAAGTAAAATCAATACCGGAAAACCCAGCACTAAACCGCTCAGTGCAAAAACAATATCTAACAAACGGATTAACATATAACCTCATTAACAAAACAGCGCTTAATACCCTCTTCCATTGATACTGGCGGTTTCCAATTTAATGTTTCTTTCGTATGTGTTATATCAACCTGCAAATTACTGCATAACCTGTCAACTATGGCTTTTTTACCTATCAGTTTACCTGCCAGCGTTAGCCAGCTCACCGGAACCGGCAACAACCGGGGATGTTTACCTGCAGCTCTTGTCATCATCCTTAGTAATTCAGTGGTCGATACATCATTGTCATCACTCACCAAAAAAGTCTGGTTAGCTGCTTTTGGATGCTCAATACACGTCATGATGAGGTCTATAAGGTTATCAAGCGCAACCAGGCTACGTTTGTTATAAACTGCACCTAACGGAAGAGGTAAGTTTTTCTTAGCTAATTGAGTCAATTTACCAAAGTTTCCAGGAGCCCCCGGCCCATAAACAAGAGGGGGACGTATTATTACAGCTTCGATACCGGTTTCAGATGTAATCCTCCTCAAACCAATCTCAGCCTCCAGTTTTGACTGAGCATAATCCTCAACAGGCGCTGCCGGTTGTTCAATGTTGAACGGCTTATTATTACTGATACCGTTGACACCTACAGAACTAAGAAAAACAAAGCGCTTAACCCCAGCAGCTGCAGCAATACGAGCAAAATTAAGAGTTGCGTCTGTGTTTACCTTACGAAATTCTGCTAAAGGGTTTGTGACTTTATCGGAAATAACATGTGCTCTTGCAGCCAAATGCACAACACTAGTCACACCATTAAAATCCAGCTTACGCAATTGTTCAATGTCGAAGTCAGGGATGGTTTGCAACGAGGGAACGTTCAAACCCTCCGCTTTTTTGATATCTCTAAACACTGCAGTCACGTTGTGATTATGCTTGATCAGATAAGACATTAATGCCCTGCCAATAAAACCATTCGCTCCAGTAAGCATTATTTTCATGTACTCTTCACCACTTCCCGATAAACTTGTTCAGTGTCGCTGATCATTCGTTGCAGAGTAAAATATTGCAGATAGCGCTCACGCGCTGCGCGCCCCATATCCGCCCGTAGCAAAGCAGAAACTACTAGACTTTTCAAAGCATCTGACAACACACGATCGTCGTTCATAGGAACCAAAAAACCACATTTTTCATCAATTGTCTCATGAACCCCACCCACATCTGACGCTATAATAGGCAATCCAAAACTCATCGCTTCTAAAATAGTAAGTGGTAATCCTTCCCAATGTGAAAGAAGGATGAAGACATCTGCGTTGGCCAGGCGCAGTGGAACATCACTCCGAGCACCGCTGAAAGTTACCTTATTACAAACGCCAAGCTTTTTACTAAGCAACTTAGCATTGGGTAGTTCAGGACCATCACCAACAAACTCAATATGACAGGGTAATGTTTTCAGTGTCGATAAAACTTTCAGCAATCGTTGCTGATCTTTAGGTTGTTCAAACCGTGCCACCATGATCAAACGGACAACCGGCTTTTCAGTATGATGCACAATCCCTGCCTCTTGAGCTTTGTCAGCAACACCATTATGAACCAGCGAGATATGTGATGCAGCGGAGACATCATTCTTAATAGCAAGTTTCCTATCGTACTCTGATACAGTAATAATTTTTCCCGCCAGCGGGGCAGCCCACCTCTCTAACCACTTGTACAGAAAGCGCCTTTTGGCAGACACCCCTTCAGTAAAAGCCCAGCCATGAGCTGTAAAAACGCAGGGGGTCCCACTGGCTTTGCATGCCAGTCTACCCAGCAAACCCGCTTTTGATGAATGCAAATGCACTAAATCTGGTTTGAACTTAGCAATAGCTTGCGTCAATTCAAAATAGGCTTTGACATCTTTCAATGGATGAATCTGACGCACTAAAGACTGCACAGTGGAGATTGACAGATTTCTGGCTGCAGCCTGCTGATGCAGAATACCTGTTTCACCTGCAAGGATATGAACGTTGTATTTTTTTGCCTTTAACCCCACTGCTAAATCGAGCAGATGTACGCTGGCTCCGCCCATCACATCTGAGCGGGTAATAACAAAAAGAATATTCAAACTGAATCACTCAAAGAGTACTGGACCAGCTACGTTGATACGCAGCTACCATTTTTTCTACACCAAAATTGTCGACTATTCTAGAACGACACGCTGCACTGCGTTGTTGCCAAACAGACTTATCACTGTGAGCTTTAATTGCAGAAACAATGGCATCAGCTAACAACGTTGCATCACTAGCTGGCACTATCCATCCTGTATCAGCAACTATAATTGCAGCATCTCCAACATCAGTGCTAACGCATGGAGTTCCACATGCCATGGCTTCACAAATAACATTTGGGAAAGCTTCAGCTACAGATGACAATATGTGGATATCAATAGCGTTCATGACAGCAGGAATGTCACTGCGTAACCCTATTAGCAACACTTCCTGATCAAGATTGTTGCTATTAATCCAAGTTCTTAATTGTGGGTTATCCTTCGTCATTTGATTCCCCACTAAACAACAACGAAAATTTAAACCTTGTTTCTTCACAATAGCTAAAGCATTAAGCAAGTTTTTATGATCTTTATTTGGATCAAATCGACCAACACAACCCAGCAGTACTTCAGTATCTTCATACTTAATCTCTGACAAAAAATCTGTCGCAAGATTAGAGTCTTGATTGAACTTTGAAAGCACGTATCCGTTATTAATTACCTCCATTATAGAGCGTCGGTAACCTAAACTAGCATGCACGCTCAATGCTTTGTCTGCACAACAAATAATTTTGTAAGGCACGAAATAGCTTAGTAACGAACAAATTCTGGAAACAAGAATAGTAGATCGCTTACTCAACTCTGGGGTCAAAATACTATTTCTTATTCCCCAAAATACTTTTCTTACACCTGCCAGACGTGCTATCACTCCACCAATTAGGTCTGAGTGGTACATCCAAGTCTGAACGACATCAGGTCTGACCTTTTTCAACAACCTGTACAGTTGGTACAACTTCTTAACAAGTAGTCCTTTCCCTTTCAAATCCAAACAGTAAACTTCGATGTTCTTTTCTTTCAGCAGACTGTAATAACGACCTTCATCAACTAGCGAAATGACTATATGCCTATTTTTTTGGTCATAAGTGCAAAGATTGAACAGAGATGTCTCAGCACCGCCGCTTTCCAATCCATTGATAATATGAACGATTGTTAACACTCTACCCTCATAAAAGTAAACTTCATATTTGTTTAACCAGGTACCCAATATCAAGTAAGAACACTGGATAAGTGCGCAAGTAGTTAATCAGCCAGTTACGTTCAACATAAAAAACTTATTATTAAAGGAAACTGAATTCGCATATAACAGATATCTATTTATTTGCTGTCCTGTTTCGCGTGTTAACTCGTAAATAAATATTTTCATACGGTTTGAACTGGCTAGCCATGCAGCTAGAACCAAAATTCAGCTCCTTATCAGCTAAATGCATATAGTCTACAGGTTAACTCTACTAACTCAATTAGCTGAAAAACCCATTAACGGTTGTGAATATTTAACCAGCATGAGCGCAGCGTTAAAAGCAAGAAGAATAGTTAATACCATAATTCTTCGCCAGCCAGTAGTAGCAAGGGCAGCAAGTAAAACCAATAACACACCACTTTCAAACACCCGACCAGCGATAGGTGTAAAAAAATAGGATGCCAGATAAAAAATAAGAACTCCCATTGCGATAGTATGCTGATGCAGAAAACGTCTGCCTTGAAGTAATAAAATAGCCAACACAACACTCCAGAATAAAAAGCCGACTCCAGATGCAGCTTCGTCCATCACAGCTGTTGTTTTTGCCTGACGCGCACCAATAATTGCTGCTAGTTGGGTAACCAGTAACGCAAGAGAGAGCGAGACGGCGGAATACAGCAGCAATCTAACATCAGGAGCGGTCCTTAGCTTTTTTAAAATCCAGCCGCCTAACATTATGGCAATAATGATAAAAAAACTTGAGTGAATGAATGGCGATAAACCTATAAAAAATATCTTTTTTTTTCTGCCGGTGCAGTACCAACCCAGCATAAATACCGCAATACCAAGTCCTTGTCTGAGATGAACTACAAAATTTTTCATCACCTGCGGAAAAATCAGTATTAATAATAACCAGAAAAAATTCTTCGGGTTATTTATCAAAAGCAGGTAAGACACTATAAAGGCGCTAAAAAAAATTATAATTCTGACGACTACTTCGTCGTCAAAGACAAGACCCAACGCTGAATTAATCGCTAGCCAGACCGGCTCATTTGCGATCAAAGAGGACACACCTTGGCCCGCATGTCTCGCAATAATCAGTGGCGAAACGCGGGCCATTTCCAGATAATTGTCCCTATCCATCACGCCTTCCATAGGCGCAGATGCCAACAGAGCCGCATAAATAAGCGATATAAACAGCGTAACGAGCTTTCTCATTTAATTCTTAGCCATCGTCATACGCTATTTTCCCTGACTCGCTCAGAAAGCGAACTGTTACTTAGCCTTGCCTTTAGAGATGACATAAATAAACTAGCCGAATAACAAAACCTGGTTAAGAAAGGAAGGCGCCCGAATACACTTTTGGCATCGAGGGTATAACAGGGAATACGATCAAAATTGTCTACACATTTTGCCATCGAGAATTCTTTAGCTTTGTCGATATGACGCTGAGATAAAGATACTCTCGCATCAGCTGGCAATTTGCTATAACTTTGCAGCACTTCCACTATAGGTCTCTTGGCATACAAACCATCTTCGTTGTACGAAAACCCATCTAGCTCTGCAAGAAAGCCATAGGTTTCTGCTAAAGCGGTATTTTCAATACCTACAATAGCACTTACACCGAGACCTGCCGCCTGAACGATGGCCGAGCCTGAACCGATAAAAATATCATAGGACGATACTACTTCAGAAAAGCGGTCATAATCTAATATGCCTTTGAGATTTATATGTTTTTGCAGACCTTGCTCAGAGATCTTTTTCTTCATGTCCGGCTCAAGTGGGCCATCACCGTATATATCGTATTCAACTGCAATACCATCTTGCAAAAGCTTGGCAACCACATCAATCATGTGCAGATTATATGTTTTGAATGGTACCAGCCTGCCGACAGAAACCAGCTTCAGAGAATTACCGCTGCCCTGAGGCTGAGATATCTGCTTCAGGTCGGTATCAGACGACTCGATAACACCCAGCGGGAACAAGTTTACTGCCTGGAACGATTGTCCACTAACTTTCTCGTATAACGGCACCATCGACTCATTGAAAAAAATGATGCTACTTTTACTGATTTTATCGAAAAACAATGATCTGTTTTTCCGCTCAAAATAGGGCAGAGCCCGCCCCCCCCAGCTGAACTCGAGCGAATGATAGACGCCAATAGTGAATTTAACCTCTGCTGGCAAATACTTTGAAATATGAGCATAAAAATAAGCTGATATGCCTGAGGTTGCATGAACATGTTCAATATTTTTCAGCAACTTAGCTAACTCTGGCTTTATTGGCAATAATAACGACAAGTGAAAAGGAAAATACCGCGCGAGTACCCTTGGCAAGCGGGTAAGATCCGGTAAAAATAACAAAGTTGCATACTTTCTGGCTTCCATCACCAAACCGCTGTCACTTCTGTGCTCTGCGGACAGCAAGATAATTACGGTAGTTTTATTTTCCGCTGCACGCTGTTTTGCCATCCTTAAAATGAAGGTTTCGACACCTCCCATTGCCAGTGAGCCGTGAACAAAAAGCATAGTTAAAATATTCCGTGTTTTAGCTCTTTGAGCTTAGGTAGCACATCTCTATATAAGTACAACAGAAACACGGCAAAAGAAGACCACATCACCATGTAGTAAACCGTATTTTCCGTTATTGCCAGAGCCTGCACTATACAGCCAGTCAATGTCAGCATCATACTCAGATATAGCCTTGCTGTGGGCTGGGTGCACCATAAGCGCCAGGATAGTTCAGTTTTAAAGAGCAAATAGATCCCCGTTGATACAGCTGTAGCAACAGCAGCTCCGCCAGCCCCGAATAACGGAATTAACCAAACATTTAAACCAATATTTACAATCAACGCAGCAACCGTAACCGCCGGTAAGTACTTTGTTGCCCGAGACACACTTATACCAATACCAGACACCTCAGAAATCATCAGAAAAAGTGGCTGAATCATGCAGGCCGCTATAATAAATTCTACTGCAAAGTAATCTTGCGGCAAAAAATACGGTAATAACCACGCAAAACTGCCAACCAAAGCGATCAGTAAAAACGATATTAGCTGTAACACCGCGGATACCGTGCAAACACGTTCCAGTTGCACCCCTTCGGCAACCCAGCGATATATAGTTGGGTGCCATACCGTCGAAAATATCTGCTGGAACAGCATCGCAACGCCGGCGAACCCTGCTGCAATTGCATACAAACCAACATCCGCAAATGATGCATAGTGTGCAAGCATCAACCGATCAACATAGGTCAACCCCCAAAAAGCTATACCGTTAAGCACCAGTGGCAACCCAAAACTAAGCAGCGGACGCAAACCTTTAAATGGTAGCTGGGCAGTCATAGCACGCTTTAGCACTTGGGCCAGAAAAACTGACATTACAGCTATCGCCAGAAACCAACTTAGCACTTGCATAAACAGCAACGTCTGCAGAGACTGAAATTGCAGGTAGAAATAGGCGCATAGCACGAAAGATAAAAAGAATAATTTTGGAAATACCTTCGTCACAGAATAAGCGACGGCCCATTCCTGCATTCTTATGAAAACTGAGAAAAATCGCTCCAGATAAAGTGCAAAACATCCGGCAAGCGCCAAATAAAAGTAGCCCCTGCTATCTATGCCAAAGAAAAACATGCCTGCTGACTGATGAAAATACGCAATAAGACAACAAACACAAGCAAGCAATACTAAGCCAGGTAGTAGGCAAATCTTTGCAAGCCCGTATTTGTCTTCAACCTCGTTGAATTCTCTGACATAGGATTGATCGAGCCCAAGGCTAAACACCACAGCCATCAGTGAACAGGCAACCTGAAGCATAACCAGCTTGCCAATATCCTCCTGTGAGAAGCTCCACGCTAACGCTGGCAAAGTGGCAAAACTCAATATAGCGCTTAAAGCAGAGCCGGATGCGTATCCCAGCAGAGTCCTCAACCTCAACTAAAGAATCTCTCTATACTGTGAGTAACATCGCTAATTTGTTCATCTGTAATGCTGAAGTAAAGCGGCAAACGCACCAAACGCTCGCTCTCAAGCGTTGTATAAATATCTTCGCCGTGCATTGCACCAAACTTACTACCGCCTGGTGCGCTGTGTAAAGGTACGTAATGGAATACTGCAGTGATACCCTGCTCTTTCAAATAGCTTAGTAGGTTGGTTCTGACGTCAATGTCTTTAACTTTTACATAGTACATATGCGCATTATGTTCACAATCAGCCGGGATCTGTGGCAGCGTCAAAACACCTTTATCCTGTAACGGTTTAAGAGCATCGTTGTATTGTTGCCATACCGCCATCCGTTTAGCCGAAATAAGCTCTGCCTCAGTCAACTGACCGTACAAGTAAGCGGCTTGCAACTCTGACGGCAAATAACTGCTACCTACATCGACCCAAGTGTATTTGTCCACCATACCGCGAAAAAACTGGCTACGGTTAGTCCCTTTTTCACGAATAACTTCGGCACGCTGGACAAAGGTAGGGTCGTTTATCACCAGCAAACCACCTTCACCACCGCTGGTGACATTTTTAGTTTCGTGAAAACTAAATGCCGATAAATGTCCTTTAATACCAACCGGCTGACCTTTGTAAAAAGCATCGAAGGCTTGCGCGGCATCTTCCACCACATAAAGGTTATGCTTAGCGGCTATTGCCATAATCGCGTCCATATCACAACTGACACCGGCATAATGCACAGGTACTATGGCTTTGGTTTTTGCAGTAATAGCCGCCTCAATCAGCGTTTCGTCAATGTTCATGGTGTCAGGGCGAACATCAACAAACACCACCTTAGCACCGCGCAGCACAAAAGGGTTGGCAGTGCTGACGAAGGTGTAACTGGGCATGATGACTTCATCGCCCGGTTGAATATTAATTAGTATCGCCGCCATCTCAAGCGCATGTGTGCACGACGGAGTCAACAAGGCTTTAGCGCAACCAAGGTGCTGCTCAAACCATTTCTGACACTTTAAACCATAAGGCCCATCCCCGGATTGTTTGGCGCTGCGCATTGCATCCAGTACATATTGATCTTCGGCACCGGTATAAGGGGGATGATTAAAAGGAATCATTATTTATCTCTCTAAAGAACTGCTGTTCCAGCTGCAACAAATCACGCTTTCGGTCATTCAGGCGCCGGGCCGGGATGCCGGTATAAATACCCCAGGGCTGCGTACTTTTGATAAGTAGCGACATAGCGCCCACTGCACAGCCCTCAGCCAATATAACACCCGGCATTATGGTAGCGCCGGCACCGACAATAGTTTGCCTGCCGAGCAATACCGGGGCAAATAACTCGTTCTTGAATTTCTTCGGGATAAGCGAGTTGACCATGGTTGCGCCGGAATAATCGTCTGACTGAGCAAACACTTTCACGCCATAAGCCAGTGTACAAAAATCTTCCAGCGTTATACCTGGGCTACCACCTGCGACCAGACACATAGGCGTAATGTGGCAATAACTGCCAATGCTCACCGAGCCTGAAACAACACAAAAATCATCTATGCGGCTGTTATCACCAATAGATATTTGCTCCGGGTTATAAATGGCAGCCTTGTCACTGATGCGGACATTTTTGCCAAGGGCTTTAAAACCCATTTCAGCGAGCTGCTGCTGAGAAAAGTAGGCCATATTAACCTCTATGCTCCCGGGCAATCTGCATTAGATACTGACCATAGCTGTTCTTGCCAGCTTTTTCACCGGCAGCGAATAATTGCTCGCGGGACAGCCAGCCATTGTAAAATGCTATTTCTTCCAGTGCTGCTATTTTATAGCCTTGCCGATGTTCTATCGTTTGCACAAAGGTGCTCGCATCGAGCAGGCTGTCAAAAGTGCCGGTATCAAGCCAGGCAAAGCCGCGCCCGAGAATTTCGACACTCAGCTTGCCCTGCTCCAGATAGCGCCGGTTAACACAGGTAATTTCAAGCTCGCCACGCTCTGACGGCGCTATTGTTTTAGCAATGCTGATAACATCATTGTCATAAAAATACAGCCCGGTAACGGCACAATTTGACTTAGGTTGCTGCGGCTTTTCTTCTATTGATATCGCCTTATAGTTACGGTCAAACTCAACTACACCAAAACGTTCAGGATCTTTTACCTGATAAGCAAATACTGTGGCGCCGCTTGCTTTGGCAGCAGCAGATTTCAGTTTAGGGCTAAAGCCCGGGCCGTAAAAAATATTGTCGCCCAGCACCAGACACACACTGTCGTTACCGATAAACTGCTCGCCGATAATAAATGCCTGCGCCAAACCATCCGGGCTATGCTGCACGGCATAGCTGAGGCTTATCCCAAAGTCTGCGCCATCACCCAATAACCGCTGAAACGCAGCCTGATCTTCCGGTGTGGTAATAATTAAAATATCGCGGATACCCGCCAGCATTAACACAGACAAAGGATAATAAATCATCGGTTTGTCATACACCGGCAGCAACTGCTTAGACACGCCTCTGGTTATCGGGTAAAGCCGGGTACCAGAGCCACCGGCTAAGATAATACCTTTCATGCTTTCAGCTCCCTTGGCCTAACCGCTGCAGCGAATAACTACCGTCAAGCACAGCCCGCCACCAGGTCTGATTAGCTAAAAACCATTGCACAGTTTTACGCAAACCGCTGTCAAATGTCTCTTGTGGTGCCCAGCCCAGCTCACGCTCTATTTTACCGGCATCTATTGCATAACGCAGGTCGTGGCCGGGCCTGTCTGTGACATAAGTAATTAAATCTTCGTAGTGCTGCACACCCGCCGGTTTTTGTGGCGCCAGCTCTTCAAGCAAACTACATAGCGTCCTTACTACCTCAATATTCTGCTTTTCGTTATGGCCGCCAATGTTATAGGTTTCGCCAACCTCGCCTTCTGTGACAACTTTGTACAAGGCGCGGGCATGATCTTCAACATATAGCCAGTCTCTGATCTGATTACCTTTACCGTAAACCGGTAACGCCTTACCTGCCAGGGCATTTAAAATCATCAGCGGAATAAGCTTTTCCGGAAAATGGTAAGGGCCATAGTTATTTGAACAGTTAGTCACGATAACAGGCAAACCGTAGGTGCGGTGCCAGGCACGTACCAGATGATCTGAGCTGGCTTTACTTGCTGAATAAGGGCTGCTTGGTGCGTAAGGTGTGGTTTCTGTGAAGAGATCATCACTGCCGTGTAAGTCACCAAACACTTCATCAGTGGAAATATGATGAAAGCGAAACGCTGTTTTGCGCTCCGCCGGCAATGCCGACCAGTAGCTGCGGGCGGCCTCTAACAGGGTATAAGTACCAACAATATTGGTTTCAATAAAAGCTGCCGGGCCATCAATAGAGCGATCAACATGGCTCTCGGCGGCTAAATGCATTACGACGTCTGGCTGATACTGGTTAAATACCCGCTCCAGCTCTTGGCGGTGACATACGTCAACTTGCTCAAAGGCATAACGAGAACTGCCAGCTACTGTTTCAAGCGAAGCTAAATTACCGGCGTAGGTCAGCTTATCGACATTAACTACACTGGCCTGAGTATTGGTGATGATATGGCGTACAACGGCAGAACCAATAAAGCCTGCACCGCCGGTTACTAACACTTTCATTTTTCTTTCTTCATTACCAGACGAATCATCAGAAAACCCACCCCGCCAATAAATACAACCACGGCGGCACCTATGACCATAATTGCTCTGCCCGGTTTATATTTCTTTTCCGGCACTATGGCTGCATCCACAGTTTCCAGAATATATTCTGGTTTAACATTGGCTAACATCAGGGTTTTCGTTTGCTCTTCAATCAGCTGGTACAGTACCGTTTTTATTTCGGTAATTTTGGTATCCGCAACCTGCTGTTCCAGATAAGCAATACTGGATTGCGCTTCACTGACATCGCGTTGGCGCATTTCATCATTTAAATCTGCAATCAGTGCCGTTGTCCAGTCACGTGCTATGGTGGGAGACACATGCTCCAGCATAACTTTCACCATACCGTTGGTTTTATCCTCTGTAACAGTCAAGTTATCAAGAAAGTATTCATGCGCCTCTTGCAAGCTGGGCTTCGGTTGGCGAGGCCAACGCACATTTCTCACCCAAGTCTGGCTATCAGCATCATAAATATCATCATCTAAAATCAGTGTGTCGGTTTCAGGATCCCAACTTTCAGCTGCCATAAGCGGCACCAAAATCTGATGTTTTTCGGCAAATTTAAAGAAAAACTCACGTGACTTTAGTTTCTCAAGCGCGATAACGCTTTTATTGCCTTCACCTTTACCAAGGCTAATGCCAGCCAGTGACGCCAGGCCGCCAAACTGGCCAGCTAAGCTCCCCAGCTTACCCCCTGCGCCTTCTTCAACCGGCGTTACCAGCGCTTCAGCCCGGTATATATTTGGCAGAGTCAGGCTGTATAGGGCTACAACCACGGCAACCAGAAATGAAATCCCGCCTAACCAGAACTTAACGCGCCAGATTTCACTAAACAGTTCATTGAGTCCGATTTCGTCATTGGCATAGCCGACATCACTTGTTAAGTCTTTGCTCATTACTAATCCGTTTGTTAGAAACTGTTCAATGCTGCAACGGCCACTGCACTCTGATAGAAAATCTGCGTCACTTGCGTCCACAAACTTAAGTTGTCTTTATATTCAGTGTCCAGCGGTGCCACTATAGTGTCGCCTGCTTTGAGGCTGTTTTTACTGACGCTAAACCAACTGTTTTCTGGCACCATTACGGAACCATCAGCCCGTATTACATAAACACGGTCATTATCAGCCCGCTTACGGAAGCCACCGGCCAACTTCAGGTAATCATCCAACGTAAGATTCGCCGCAAAACGATGGCTGCTGGGATGCTGAACCTCACCAACAATAGCAATGGTATTGTTTACCCGCGGGATATGCAGTTTATCGCCATCTTCCACCGGTAAATCTGCTGACGGGTCTCCTGCCATAATCATTGGCAAATTAATAACCAGACGGCCAACCGGTTTCACTTTTTCGATTTCGCTGATCATGGTGATAGCATCTTCCGGTGTAATGCGGGCTGTTTCGCTGGATAAGGATTTTGCGGCGATATCTGCACGCAACTGCTCACTGAGCTTTTTCAGCTGCTGGGTTTCACGCTCACGGATCTGCTCACGGGTAAACACTGAGCCGTCAACAAAGGCATTGGCAGTTACCCCTCCGGCACGCTTTAACACGTCAGCGAGCATTTCCCCCTGCTGAATAGTGTAAACGCCTGGAAACTTAACCTCACCGGTCAGCTCTATGGTGCGATCTAAATCCCACTCAGGAACAGGAAACACATTCAAGCGATCACGACTTGCCAGTTTCACTGTCTGACCGCCAGATAGTACCTCCGTCAAATCTACGACAGAGTGTTCTACGTTCAGGCCGCGACTGGCGTCAACACGGGAGATAGCTCGGGACAATTCAGCGCGGCGTAAAAAGGCTGAGTCTTTCAAGCCACCGGCTGCATCGATCAGATCCCGTACATCCGCATTTTTAGCCAGTGGGTATTCGCCCTCTACCAAGACTTCACCGCTGACACTGACAACCTGAGGCTCGGCGCCGTTACGGGCCTGCAAGCGCAACTTTTCCAATACCGGATATAACAGTTCGGTACGGGTAAGATGAGGCGTCAGCTTTATCAGTTCAGGGTCATCCAACACGTGCTGCAGTAAATAGCTGAAATTCTCTTTCAGGGCTTTTTGCTGATCCGGCTTAGAAATATCCTCAGCATATAAGCGGCTTTCTCCCTGTCTGAATTTATTAATTTCTTCATTCAGTAACTCTTCTGTCAGTTGTTCCTGTTCTGACATGAGCCGGAAGCCCTCTTCCGCCAGATCCAGCTGATTTAACCAACGTAATTCAACGGCAATATCAAAGCGTTTTTCCAATGCATCGCGCAGATATTTGTTTAATGCTGAGCGCTGATAAGTCTGCAACGCATTGTGAAACACGATCACAGTATCACGGGCCTGCAACTCTATATTTTCGCTACCTGCCGGCTGTGCTATTGCATCGGCAAGCCTAAATTGCAGCACCTCTACGTCGCCCAGTGTATTTACTTCACGCAGCACAATACCGTAGTTCAGATCTGCAGTACGCTGTAAGTCTGACCATCTTGAACCCAATAAGTCTGTCAGGTGTAGACCTTGGCGCCAGGCATGGATACCGGGACGGGCCACCGCTCCGGCCAGCGTCACTGAATTTTTGATTTGTGGTGAAGTAGCGCCAACTCTGAGCACATCACCGGCTCGGGCCTTTATCTGTTGTTGTGCCTTATCTGTTAAATCAACACTGAGGTAATCGCGCAGATGCTGATCGTTAAAACGCTGTAATACAGCTTGCTGCGGGTAAGCTCCGGGCTTGGCACCGCCGGCCATGTTCAGCAGATCCAGCAGCGAGTCATCTGCAGCCACTTCATACAGTGCAGGCCGGTGCACTTCTCCGGCGACCTCAGCAATAGCACTTACCGGTGCGATAAAAATCACATCGCCGTCTTTTAAATGCAGGTTGTTTCTGGCATCGCCTTTTAACAGCAAGGCGTACAAGTCAAAGGTTGCAACACTTTTGCCTGAGCGCTGTACCGAAATCTGCCGCAGGCTACCAATATCACTTACCCCACCGGCGGCATAAAGGGCCTGGGTTACTGAACTTAGCGCCGGCAAATTATACGAGCCCGGGTACTTTGCCTCACCAGCGATTAATACGTTAATTGTCCGCAGAGATCCCATGCTGACGGCTACATCTGTACCCAGAAGCTGCTGCCGTACCCGTTCAATAATCAGCTGCTTTGCTTCGGCGTAACGTAAACCTGATACCTGTACAGCGCCCATCTCGGCAATATTTACAGCGCCATCACGGTTTACTTCTGCTTGAATATCGCGGTTTAGTTTGCCAAACAGTTGCAGTAACAGTTTGTCGCCCGGCCCTAAAATATAATTGTCCGGTACCGGCAAATTCTTTGCCGGCGCAAAGACTGAACTGGCCTCATCAAACATGTTCAGGCCGAAACGCTTTGGTTTATCGTCTTCTTCGGGCTTTTTCTGCTCAAGCTGTTGTTTTCGGCGTTTTAACCGATTGTCCTGGTCGGTATCGGTAGTATCAGTATCTGTCTGGGCTGCACTATCAAGCCCCAATTCACTGAGATTTATACCGTATTGCTTAGCCAGCTGTTCTTGCTGCGCCCTGGGTAGCTGTTTGAACTGCTCCATCATGGCGGGGGTGACGGTTTGCGCAAGACTGTACAGCGGTAGCGCAAAAAACAGAGAGAATGCCAAATATTTAACGAAATTAACCACTCGTCGCTCCGGTTCTTATTGGTTTATAGTGCTCTGCAGTGGACCTGAAACAGAAAATATATCCTTTTATCTGTCGGTATCATCAGGCCAGACCAAGTTGAGAATTCTATAGGCTTTGTTGCTGATTATCGAATTTTTTTTACCTGCCAAGCCGGATACACGAACTAAACGCGCATTTTTTTTACATACGACTCAATTTCGGTGCGCCAGTCTGTGGCAGGTTGCGTGAATGTGCGCTGAAATAAGCTGCTATCAAGACAAGAATAGGCAGGACGTACTGCCAAACTACCGGGGAAAGGGCTGTTTATTGCCGTCAGGCAATGCTGATGTTGTGGTGCCGCCAGCTGATATATCGCCTTCGCAAAATCATACCAACTGCAATACGGGTATCCACAAAAGTGATACAAGCCGTAAGGTAAACAAGTCTGTGCAGCATAATCCATTGTAAGACGGTAAACCGCCTCAGCCAGAGCACTGGCCGGTGTCGGCCCGCCTAGCTGATCACTGACGACACTAACAGGCTCACCACGCACAGCACGCCGCCATATAGAACTGGCAAAGTTGCCAGGCAGTGCACTGAACAACCAACTGGTTCGAAACGTGATGTATCTTCCGGCCTGCACTACAGCGTCTTCCGCCAGTAACTTAGACTTGCCATACAGATTCAGCGGCGAAGCCGGGTCTGACTCGGTGTAAGGTGCATTGTGCTGACCATCAAATACGTAATCCGTTGAGAAACTGATCAGCAAACTGTCATATTGCCGGCAAAGGGCGGCCAGCGAGGCACTGGCCACAGCATTGACCAGCATACAGCGTTCTGGCTGTTGTTCAGCACTGTCAACCGCAGTGTAAGCAGCGCAGTTGATAACGATATCAGGCCTTACGGCACTGAATAGCCGCTGCAGTGCGCTGTCATCAGTGATGTCTAACATTGCACTGTCGCAGGCTAACACCTTGAATTGTCGCTGTGCGGCATACTGCCGCCGCAACAACTGGCCCAACTGGCCTGCAGCACCGGTTATAAGCAGGGTTTTCAAGCGAAAATCTCGTGGAAATCTGCCGCAGCGCTGTCTTTAGCAGACTGTATATAAGGCAAGTCAGGCCAAGAGATACCAAGTTCAGCCGAGAAACAGGAAAAAGCGCCCTCGTCAGCCTGATTGTAGTAGTGACTGGTTTTATAAATCACATCCGCGACATCAGACAACACCAAAAAGCCATGGGCAAAACCGGGCGGCAGCCATAACTGCTGTGGTTTATGCTCAGACAACACCACGGCTTGCCAGCGGCCAAAGTTAGCTGAATGCCTGCGCACATCTACCGCGACATCATAAATCTTACCACGCATTACACTGATTAACTTGCCCTGTGGGGCCTGATGCTGAAAGTGCATACCACGCAATACACCTTTAACTGACCGTGACCAGTTATCCTGCACCAGCTCATCTTCAATACCGGCCAAGCGGTAATCAGCCACACGGAAGTTTTCCTGAAAAAAACCACGCTGATCACCAAAGCGCTCAGGTTCAAAGATCAGACTATCAGCCAGCGGAGCTGCAATGACGTTCATTTATACCAGTTCAGAAAAGCAAAACGCCGATTATAGAGCATCGGCGTTAAGAGCAGAAAGCATCAATTTAACAATTACAGCCGCAAATCGCTGTCGGCAGTACTGAGTACATATTTCAGATCATACAGTATGCTGTCAGCGTTACCCAGAGCACGAATACCGGCGGCGCCCATATCCCGGAATTGCTTATGCCCTACCGCCAGAATCACTGCATCGTAACTGCCAGCTTCAGGCTGCGCAATTGGCGTTATGCCATATTCATGTTCAGCTTCAGCTGCATCTACCCAGGGGTCAAACACATCTGCAACCACACCATATTCTTTTAGCTCGGCAAGAATATCGACCACTTTCGTGTTACGGATATCCGGGCAATTCTCTTTAAACGTTAAGCCCATCACTAACACTCTGGCACCACTTACCTGAATGCGGCGTTTAATCATTGCTTTAACCAGCTGGCTGATCACGTAACGGCCCATACTGTCGTTAATGCGACGACCGGCCAGAATAACTTCCGGGTTATAACCTATCGCCTGAGCTTTATGAGTTAAGTAATATGGGTCTACGCCAATACAGTGCCCGCCCACCAGACCAGGCCTGAACGGCAAAAAGTTCCACTTGGTACCTGCCGCCAGCAACACTTCTTCCGTATCTATACCCAATTTGTTAAAAATAACTGCCAGCTCATTGATTAACGCAATATTCAAATCACGCTGGGTGTTTTCAATCACTTTTGCCGCTTCAGCCACGCGAATAGAACTGGCTTTGTAGGTACCGGCGGTAATAATGCTGCCGTACAGGCTATCGACAAATTCTGCGATTTCCGGCGTTGAGCCAGAGGTAACCTTTTTAATCGTCGTTACACGGTGTTCTTTATCGCCCGGGTTAATGCGTTCAGGGCTGTAACCGGCAAAAAAATCCACATTGTATTTAAGGCCTGATACGCGCTCTATCACCGGAATACAGTCTTCTTCGGTAGCACCTGGATAAACCGTTGACTCATAAACAACGATATCGCCTTTTTTAATCACCTTACCCAAGGTTTCAGAGGCTTTAATCAGTGGGGTTAAATCGGGCTGGCGGTGTTCATCTATTGGTGTGGGTACCGTGACAATAAATACATTGGCATTACGTAAGTCATCCAGCTCACAACTGTAGCGCAGCTTGTCTGCTTGCTTTAACTCTTCGCTACTGACTTCCAGTGTATGATCTTCGCCCATATTGAGCTCAGCAATACGGGCTTTGTTAATATCAAAACCCAAGGTGGCATAATGCTTACCAAACTCGACGGCCAGTGGCAGGCCAACATAACCTAAACCAATGATGGCAATCTGACTGTCTGCAATATTCTTCATGTTTAACGTCCTGTGTAATTCCGTTTACGGTATAAATCAGCCTTTTAGGCTATCGTGCTGTTGAATATACCATGGCATCGCCAGCGAAAGACCTTCGCGGATACGATACTGTGGGGCATAACCCAACATACGCTGTGCCTTACTAATATCAGCCTGTGAGTGGCGCACATCGCCTGCGCGAAAATCGCCATATTGTGCTGTCTTTTTGTAATGAATGCCATTGTCTGCCAAACTTTTCGCTATAGCAGCAAATAACTCATTTAACGTAGTGCGATCACCCAGTGCAACGTTAAATACCTCTGAATGTTCGATATCTGCCAGTGCTGCACGTATGTTCGCCTGTACGGCATTGTCGACAAAGCAAAAATCACGGCTGGTTTCACCATCGCCGTTTATCTTAACGCTTTGATCAGCAATCATGGCAGCAGTCCATTTCGGAATCACTGCGGCATAAGCACCATTGGGGTCCTGTCTTGGGCCGAATACATTAAAATAGCGCAGGCCTATGCTGTGAAAACCGTAGCTGCGGGAGAACACATCGGCATACAGCTCATTGACGTATTTCGTCACAGCATAAGGCGACAGTGGCTTGCCAATCGCATCTTCGACTTTTGGCAGCGCCGGATGATCACCATAAGTTGAGCTGGAAGCTGCGTAAACAAAACGTTTAACGCCAGCATCACGCGCCGCTAAAAGCATATTTAAAAAGCCACTTATGTTGGTATCGTTGCTGGTAACAGGGTCTGCAATTGAACGCGGCACAGAACCAAGTGCAGCCTGATGCAACACATAATCGACACCACTGCATGCCTGCTGACAATCTGCTGAGCTTCGGATATCACCTTTAATAAAAGTAAAATTAGCCCACTGCTGCGGACTAACCAGTTGCTGTACTTCATCAAGGTTACGCTGGTAGCCGGTCGCAAAGTTATCCAACCCCACTACCTGCTGGTTTGCTTTTAATAACGTTTCCAGCAAATTAGAACCGATAAAGCCGGCACACCCCGTTATCAGCCATTTGTTACTTGTTTCCAATAGGTTTTGCATTACATTCTCTTTGTATTCAGCACTGAGTAATTTACTTTATCTTCCTGATAACCTCAGCAATGCGCTGACAGGCTTTACCATCACCATAAGGGTTATGCGCAAAACTCATGCTATCGTAATACGCTTTGTCAGTCAGCAGTTTAGTAACTTCGCTGATAATAACCTGAGTATCGGTACCCACCAGTTTGACGGTACCTGCTTCCACCGCTTCGGGGCGCTCAGTGGTGTCGCGCATCACCAGCACAGGTTTACCTAATGACGGTGCTTCTTCCTGGATGCCACCCGAATCTGTCAATACCAGGGTGCTGCGGCTCATCAGATAGACAAACGGCAGATAATCCTGCGGCTCTATCAGATGGATATTATTAGCATCTGACAACAGACGGAATACCGGCTCGCGCACATTCGGGTTTAAATGCACCGGATAAACAATGTCGCAATCGGCAAACTGCTGCGACAGCTGCTTAAGTGCTGCACAGATGTTCTCAAAACCACCACCAAAGCTTTCACGCCGGTGGCCGGTAACCAGAATAAGCCGCCTGCCATTTTGGCCATATGGAAATTTAGCTGCGAACTCTTCACTTAACGCCTGATCGCTGTCTATTTTCGCCACCACCTGCAGCAGTGCATCGATCACAGTGTTACCGGTAACAAAAATATCCGCCGGTTTCACTTGCTCATTTAACAGGTTTTGCTCAGACGTTTTGGTTGGCGCAAAATGGAAACGGGTAATGGCGCCGGTCAGCTTACGGTTCGCCTCTTCCGGCCAGGGGCTGTAAATATTACCGGTACGCAAACCTGCTTCAACATGGCCAACGGCAATTTTCTCGTAATAACACGCCAGTGCCGCGGCAAAAGTGGTGCTGGTATCGCCGTGCACCAGCACAACGTCGGGTTTAAAGTCACGCAGCACAGGTTTGATATTTAACAATATGCTGGTGGTAACATCATATAAATCCTGACCGGCTTTCATAATAGCCAGATCATATTCGGGCTCGATATCAAATAACTGCAATACCTGATCCAGCATTTCCCGGTGTTGACCGGTGACACATACCCGGCTATCGATATCTGCCTGCTGTTTCAGCAGGTTTACCAGCGGCGCCATTTTTATCGCCTCTGGCCGGGTGCCAAATACACTAAGAACTTTAATCATCACAGATCCTTGTTGCAGCAATGGCGTAAAGCTTACCAAAAGCGCTTTTAAAGCGATAGATAGAACCGTTAAACTAGCCGCTGCAAAATAAGGAACCGTTTATGTTATATCTGAACAGCCGAAGTATTCCTGAACTGGCAGGCCTGAGTTTCCCCCAGCGCATGGCCGTTGTCCGCAAAGCCGCAGATAATTTGGCGGTACCAACCAAAATTTCTCTCAATATACTGAAACTGCTGATCCTGGTGCCGCTATTTTTACTGATAGCCCGGGCTAATGGCTGGGCAATTGCAGGTTATATCGTGTTGCTGGTCGTATTATATCCGTTGATAACAAGGCCGGTTACTTTTGCGCTGTGCCGCAAAGATTTTAGCCGTGTACGCAGCCAACTGTACCCGGCAGAGGCAGGAAAACAGCAGTAAAACCGCGTTTTTTACCCTTTTTGTCCCATCGTTTTCGCGCTGGTGATGACAACTAAGCCGAACATCTGCATAATCCGGTCAGCTTCCTGTATATAAACGAAGCCGATAATTCTAATAACACTGGGGATTCCATGACTGATTCAAGCACTGTTGCGGCGGCTCCGGCCAATCAGCCGCAATTTCTCGGCCATCCGGTCGGGCTGTATGTGTGCTTTCTCACCGAAATGTGGGAGCGCTTCTCTTTCTACGGCATGAAATATCTGCTGTTGCTGTATTTAACAAAGTATCACCTGTTCAGCGATGCCGGCGGCCTGGATGTACTGGGTAGTTATGCTGGCTTAGTGTATGCCATGCCTGTGATAGGTGGCATGCTGGCAGACCGCTATTTAGGTATGCGTAAAGCAGTAACCTTCGGTGCCATCTTACTCTGTATGGGCCACCTTGGCCTGGCTTACGAAGGCTTTCAGGCTTATGTTGAAAACGGTGTAGTTGTGCAGGATACCGGCGCTATCCAGGTATTTTACTTCTCGCTGGCACTGATCATTATGGGCGTCGGTTTTTTAAAGCCGAATATCTCTACCATAGTGGGTCAGTTGTATGGCAAAGAAGATGCACGTCGCGACTCCGGTTTTACCATTTTCTATATGGGTATTAACCTGGGTTCTTTTATTGCTACCTTATCTGTAACTTACCTTGGCGAAACCTATGGCTGGGGTTATGGCTTTGGCTTAGCCGGTATTGGTATGGTTATCGGTTTAATTGTGTTTTTAACCGGCCAGAAATATCTGTTTGGCTATGCAGAACCAGCAAATCCGGCGCTGTTAAAAGAAAAGGTGTTCGCCGGCATCAACAAAGAATGGTTAATTTACCTGGCGACTATTCCTGCACTGGTGGTTATGTGGCAGCTGGTACAATACAACCCTGTAGTACACAGTACTCTGCTTGGTATGTCATTTATTGTTCTGGTTGGCATTATCTGGTTTATTACGACCCAGTGTAATAAAGAAGAACGTGATCGCATGATAGTGCTGATTATCTTAACCATGTCTACAGTGGTGTTCTGGGCATTGTTTGAGCAATCAGCATCGTCAATGACGCTGTACGCAGACCGGGTATTGGATCGCACCGTGTTTGGTTATGAAGCGACCGCTGGTCAGTTCGGTTCACTGAATGCATTTTTCATTATTACACTGGCCCCGCTGTTCGCCTGGTTATGGATAGCGCTGGCCAAACGCAAACTCGAGCCAAGTACTCCGGTTAAATTTGCGCTGGGTATTATCCAGGCCGGTTTAGGCTTCGGTGCATTGGTATATGGTGCAACTCACCCGAATGAAGCGGGCTATGTGGCAGCCTGGTGGTTAATACTGGCTTATGCGCTGCACACCATGGGTGAGCTATGCTTATCACCGGTTGGCTTATCTGCCGTGACCAAACTGGCGGTGCCAAAAGTAGTAGGCGTAATGATGGGTAGCTGGTTCCTGGCCACTGCTTACTCAGAGCTGTTGGCAACACAATTGGCAAAACTGGCTGCTATTGATACTCATGCCGGTGAAGTGGCGAATGTCAGTGAGGCGCTTGCAGCGTACACTGAACTGTTCAGCTTCTTGTTCTATGTTGGTGTGGGTGTCGGTGTATTTATGTTGCTTATCAGCCCCTGGCTGAAAAAGCGTATGCATGGCGTGCACTAAACGTTAATACTGAAAAAGGTCTGCATTGCAGACCTTTTTTATTACCTTTTATTGCCCACGCCACACTTTACTATTGACCGCGCCATTGGGCATGACAAAGTGACTCATACTTTTCCCGGCTTAACAGAATGCGTGCCAGCACGATATCCGCATCGCCATTTTCGCCGGTCAGGCCGATTTGTGCTTCATAGTGCAGCTCAGGCTCTAAGTCTTGCATCATCATCTCAACCCAGTCTTCACCAGGTATCGCCAGGTCAACATAACCGCGGCTTTCATAATGCTGCTGATACAAAGTGTAATCTTCGGCAGACAGGTTTTCTGCTGCCAGTTCTTCGAAAATATCAAACGCGTGGTCACATAACTCGTCCAGCGTCCACAACTCTAATTCCTGCATTAAGGCTCCGGTTTTTCTTTCTATTGATGCTGAAATCTATTGGCAGGCCGGTTAGAACCTGCTGCGCACAGCCGAAGAGTGTCTGAGCGAACGCTGCGCGTGAGCGAGTTGCTTCGGCGAGCACAGCAGCGTTGTAACGCAAGGTCTGCTAAACACCAGACAGTTGACTGAATAGATGATCATGAACGCCAGTATAGCAAGCCTTTGCCGAAAACACTGCTGTACTGCTACACTGTCGGCCTTTTTTCCGGCCGGATTTTCTTATGTACCTGTGCCCGCTGTGCCAACAGCCTTTACTTCTAACTGCAAAACAGTATCAGTGCACTAACCGTCACAGCTTTGATATCGCCCGCGAAGGCTACGTGAATTTGTTGCCTGTGCAGCATAAAAACTCCAAAGACCCTGGCGATAATAAAGAAATGATGCAAGCCAGGCGGGCTTTTTTACAGGCTGGCTGGTATGCGCCACTGGCACAGGCAGTCTCAGATACCATTGCAAAACTAGCGCCGGACACGCTGCTTGATTTAGGTTGCGGTGAGGGCTATTACACAGCGCAGTTAAAGCGTGCTTTACACGACACGCTAATCTTTGGGGTGGATATTTCCAAAGCAGCGGTGAAATTTGCCGCCAAAGCTAACAGCGATATTCAGCTCAGTGTCGCCAGCGCATATCAGCTGCCCTTTGCCGATAACAGCTTTGCTGCGATAGTGCGCATTTATGCGCCCTCGAAACCGGAAGAACTGCAGCGGCTACTAAAACCGCAGGGGTACTTAATTACCGTAAGCCCGGGCCCGCAGCACCTGCTGGAAATTAAACAGGCTGTATATGATGAAGTTCAGCTACACAGTGATGCGATAGCAGAAATACCAATGCTGACTCACCTGACCCGCCAGCGCCTGCAGTTTACACTGCGCTTTGAAAAAGCCGACGATGTGTCGGCCCTGATACAAATGGTGCCGCTGGCCTGGAAATTCAGCGCCGAGCAGAAGCAGCAGTTTGCTGCTACTCTGCCCGACATCAGCGTAGACTTTTTGCTCGATGTGTATCAAAAAGCCTGAGGTTGCACATAAATACGGTAATCCCACGCGGCCAGTTTTACTGTACTGTCAGCTGTAAATTGCACCGTTTCACCAGTTAAATAGTTAATGTAATTGCCGTGGTGCAGGTGCTCATCAAAGCTGACATGTTGCGGCGTGTCGCTGAAGTTAAATACGGCAAACACTTTATCTTTAGTGTTTTGCCGCACGAAGCTTAAGATCTGTGCGGGTTTATTGTTATGCACCGGCAACATTCTGGCGCCCCAATCTGCATTCCACAGCGCCGTATTATCACGCTTCAGTGCCAGTAACCGCTTATATAACTTACCGTTTTCATGCTCGCGCCAGATAATAGGATCACGCTCAAAAAACGCCAGCCGCCTGTCGTTACCAGCCTCCTGACCGTTATAGATCATCGGCATGCCCTCGCCTACCACAGACAGCGCCATAGCCGCGTGTAGTGCATCACCAAACATCTCAAACTCTGTGCCTTCCCAGGCATTTTGATCATGATTACTGACGCCTAGCATGCGCATAATGTTTTGCGGAAAGTATTTCTCGTTCCAGGAGTAATACACCCGTAGCTTGTTTACATCAGCATGGCCATTAGCAATATCATGCACGGCTTTATGCCAGCTCCAGCCATAGGTCATATCAAAAGCACTGGCATGAAAATCCCGCCCTTCAAATTCGGCCAGCATAAACACCGGTTTTATGCTATCGAGCTCTTTTCTGGCTTGCTCCCAAAAATCCAGCGGTACAAAGCCTGCCACATCACAGCGAAAACCATCAAATCCAAACTCCTGTATCCAGTATTTCATTGCACCGGTCATATAACGGCGTAAATCACTGTTGCTGTAATCCAGTTCAATAATGTCGTCCCAGTCCCACCAGGGTGTTGGCCGAAAATCGCCTTTCCAATCGCGTAAATACCAATCAGGATGCTGCTTAACCAGCACATTATCCCAGGCAGTATGGTTAGCTACCCAATCTAAAATTACATACAAACCAAGCTGATGGGCCTCAGCAATAAAGGCCTTAAGCTCATATTCAGTGCCAAACTCGCTATTCACACCGTAGTAGTTTTTAACGGAATAAGGGCTGCCTAAAGTTCCTTTACGGTTGAGCTCGCCGATGGGCTGCACCGGCATCAGCCAGATTATTTTAACGCCCAGATCTTTTAGCCGGTTCAGCTGCTCCGCAGCCGCTACAAAAGTTCCCTCTGGTGTAAACTGGCGAATGTTTATCTGATAGATGGCAGCGTTTTTGCTCCACTCGGGATGAGACAACTGCACATAGGGTTGTGGTTGGTACGGGTTAATATCGTTTGCAGTAGTTGTAGTTCGGGAGCTGTTGCAGGCAGTAAGCGAGGACAAACCCGCCAAAAGCAGCAGAAAACACCAGCGCCGGTAAAAGCTTGAGTTCGATAACATGTCAGATCCCTGTTGGTCAGTTTTATAATTGGTATGTCGCCACCAATAATAGCCTGCTTTAAACCCTCAGGGACTAAACTGCATTCGTATTCACTTAGCTTGCGCCAGTGCTTTTTCTTCCTGCCGCTGCTGATGGATAGCCGTTAACATACCCGACCAAAAATACGTGCCCAGCTCATTAATCAGGTTGGATTCTGCATTCATCAACATCACTAGACCCAGCTGATGTTCTCGCGAGTAAGCGATTTCAGCACGGTAGCCTTGCACCCAGCCACCATGGTAAATCAGTTCATCCTGTCCAAACTGATAGACTCGCCACCCCATGGCGTAGTGAGCGTCCGTTAAATACCGCCGCCATTCTTTACGGCGTAAATCACGCCGGGTTTTTACCTGCTTGGCAGTAATGCCTGCCAGCAGCTCGTCAGATAATACCGCCGGGTTATGCCCCAGCTGCGCAATTAACCAATAACCCAAATCTATCGCACTGGCATTAACGCCTGCAGCCGGACTGAAATGATAATAGCTTTCGGCCACTTTAGTCGGGTACCACTTTCCTCTCGCCCGCACATGCGGCATCGCACGGTTTTCAGTGCTGAAAAAACCAGCCAACCCGACTGATGCAGTTGGCAACTGCAATGGTGTAATAATGCGTTCCTGTAGCTGTTCCGCATAGGTTTTGCCGGTGGTTTTCTGAATAACCTGGTCAATCAGACTAAACAACACATTTTGATAGCCATAGCACTGCCCTGGCGGACATAAAGGGTCTATTTTACTAAACTGTGGCAAAATCTTCTCAAGCGGTACATTTGCTTCTATCAGGTTGTCATACGCATTAGGCATCACGCCGGTGCTTTGCGATAACAGATGTTTAAGCTTCAGCTGGCTATTGTACTTTTTAGTTTTAAATGAAAAATCAGGTACGTAATCAACCAGCTTATCGTCCCAGCTGAAATGACCTTCTGCTTCGAGAATGCTGCTTAAGCTGCCAGCGAAGGTTTTTGATACTGACGCTAAACGAAACACCGTATAGGGATCTACCGGCTCTTTACGGCCGAGCTGCCGCACACCAAAACCGGCTGTGGCGATAATTTTATTGCCCTGCACTATGGCATAGGCGGCACCGGGAATATTGTGCTCTTTCAGTTTGGCCGCGTAATACTGATCAAAATCCGCCACCAGTTCAGCCAGCGAGTCATCACCCGGCGTAATGTTATCTGTTTGCGCAAGTGCTGCAACGCTGAACAAACAGCCGAATACTGCAATGAAAAACGGTTTCACTCGTTATTATTATCCGTTGTTAGTGCCAGCACCTATTGCCCAGCCAGAGAGCATTGTATGAACTTTACCTGCCGCTGCCAAGCCGGCCTTTGTAAAAACACCGCTGGTAAGGCCCCTAACTATGTGGACAAATTAACGCTTCTGTTGCTGGCTGAATAGCGACCAGTTGTCCTTGACGATTACGGATAAACTCCACCCATTGCGGTTGCTCCAGCCGCATGTGTACCTGCCCCGGTATATCAAGTTTGTCCATTAGCTGTGGTGTTATTGTTAAAAACAAATCATTGCATACGGTAATGCTCCACTGCTGCTGTTGCCGCCTTAATAATCCAACCTGGTGATGAAGCGCTTCACTGTGTTGATTCGATGCAAGGTACTGCTGGTAACGATCAGCTTTAGCATGTTGTGGTTTTTGCTCACTGACACTGTGTTGCTGTGTCTCGTTAAAACCCTCATCATGTAATACCGTAACCTGATAATACAACGGCGTTTGCTGCGCAGGTGACGATACCATCAGGTAGCCTAATACTGATAATGCCGCACAAGCTAGCGCCAACTGCAGGTTTCGCCAGTTAAATGCAAAGTGGCGGGCCTGTTTAGCTGCCGCATGACGCAGAACAGTATCGCGGATATGCGCTGGCAACGGATGCAGTGCCTTGTCATGCTGATAGCGCTGTTTTAACTCTTGCTCAAATTGTTCAGGGGTTTGCATAAGTTACTCCTGCTGCGCCCGGTTAGAATGTTGCTGTAAAAACTGACGGGCGTAGCGTAAGCGGCTTTTCACTGTTTCACTGCCTTGCGCCGTTATCTGGCAAATTTCCTGTAACGAGAAGCCCTCCAACTGTAACATCAGGGCTTCGCGCTGGGTAAATGGCAGCAGCATCATCAGCTCACCAAACTGCAGTCGCTGCTGACTTATTGCCAGAACCTCCTCCGGACTAAATGGTGCACATGCAGTATCATCTCCCAACTCCTGCCATTGCCAGCGATTCAGCCTTCTGAGCTCATCAATCAAACTATGCCGGGCCAGTGTAAATAACCAGGTTTTAAAGTTACTCTGGCCAGCAAAACAGGCATGCGAAGAAACCAGTTTAAGCCAGCATTGCTGACTGATATCTTCAGCCAGTGTCCGGTCAGATTGACGCAACAAAAAGTGGTACAGTGCGTTGCCGTGCAGAGCAATCAGTTGCTCCAACGCGTTGGTATCACCGTACTGCTGATACCGGCTGTAAAGCTGCTCTGAGGTCAACTCCGGGGTCACAGCACCGGGCCAGAAAAAGGATAATGCCATATAACGCTCCTGTTACCGCCAACGCTATTACTCAGATTAGCTCTGGTCCAGACTGAAATCGAGCTGCACCTGCATACCAGTTTGTTTTATTGTTTTGCCATCAACCTGCTTAGGCTGATATTTCCAACGCTTAAGCGCGGCCATTGCCTCACGTTCAAACACCCGTGCAGGCTCTGCTGCAAGTACTGTCACATCGGTAACTGCACCGCTCTCATTGATACTGAAACCAAGCCGCACCCAACCACTGACGCCGTCACGGGCAGCGGTTACCGGATAACGCGGCTCAATACGCACCAGCGGCGTTGCGCCCCGGTCAGCCGGCTCCAACCTGCCGCCACTGCTAGCTGGCAAAACCGGGCCTGTCAGGGTAACCGCCATCGTACCGACGCTAACGGTATCGGCAGGCTCAGGTGTAGTAACCGGCAACTGGCGCGGAGTCGGTGCAGGCCGGGCTGGTATTACCGGCCTGATATCAGGCTCACTGTCCTGCGCTTGTTCGTACAACTGTATCACCGGCATTTCAGCGGGCGGCGTTCTTACGCCGTCTTTTATTGCAATTAACTGTTGCATCGCGGCAAACAACACTAACGTCACGCCAAGGCCTCCGCCTATGGCAGCTGCAAACTTAGTAGCCGGTATTTTATCTGTGGCAGGTTGCTGTATTGATAACATTTGGTTTTCCCCTTTTTTCTGCTGTTACTCCTTTTGACGCCTGAAGGTAGAACAAGGGGTTATATTTTTATTTTTTATCTGTATAGACTTTAGTCTGCCCTTCTTAAACAGTGATTGACAGTACGAGCCAAAGTACCAACACTGAAAAACACGCTACAGTTATCACTAATTTGCATAGCCAAGAGATACTTATGCTAAATAATAAACTTAAACCAGCGTTGTTTGTGTTATTGCTTGCACTTGTACAGTTTGCGGTATTTAGCGTTAGTAGCTCCGCTTTAATCTCCGCTCTGACTACCTCGCTACTACTGCTCATCTACTTGTACTGGCCAGCCAAAGCAGAGCAGCAACCAACCAACGACAATGGCGAAGCCTTGGCCAAAACAGCCGACAATATCACTGAAGCTACGTCAAATATGGCAATAGGTGCGGCTGAAGTGTCTTTTTATATCGATAGCCTGATAAAAGATATCAAGCAAAGCAGCGCAGACAGTGACAATATCGCAGCCGTAAGCAACCGACTGGCCAGCAGCGGTACCGACCTGACAAACTCGTTACAGAGTATTGGCAAAACCTTGCAAAATACCGCAACAGCTTCACAACAGGCAGATCTGCTACTGGCGAACGGCGTAACGAATATTGGTGCTCTGGTTGTAGCCGTAAGAGATGCAGCAGAACAACTGGCGCGTTTACGTAGCAGCAGCGACGACATTCAGCGTATTACCGAAGTGATTAACACCGTGGCCGAACAAACCAACCTGCTGGCACTGAATGCCGCGATAGAGGCAGCAAGAGCAGGTGAGCAAGGCCGCGGCTTTGCTGTCGTAGCTGAAGAAGTACGGGCGCTGGCTGGCAAAACCGCGGCGGCAACCCAGGATATCGCTGCTATGCTGGCTAATATCCGCCAGCAAAGCCAGCAAACAGCTGGTCAGATGGGCCAACTGCAGCACGCTGGCGAACAGGTACAACACGAACTGCAACAGGTTGCTGCAGGCTTTACTGACATTAATAACCAGATAGGCGCCTCATCACGCTCGCTGGGGCACATTGAACAAGTCAGTGCTGACTTACAACACACCAGCGAAGAATTGGCCGGATCTGTTGTAAGTATCAGCAAAGCACTGCAGAACATCGGCACTAAAGGCCAGTCGGTAGCGCAACAGGCTATTGAATTGTCAGAGGAAACAGAAAGTGTTTACCGCGAATTAAGCACGCTTAGCAGCCACAGCTTTTTCAGTCCAATCCTGGCGGAGGCAATGCAGGCAGCGGAGCAAATCGGCGCATTGTTTGCAAACGCAATAGCCAGCGGACAGCTAAGTAGTGATGCTATTTTCGCTGAGAAATATCAGCCGATAAAAGATACTAATCCGACCAAATATCACACAGGGTACGACAGTTTTACCGATAAGTTTCTGCCCGATATTCAGGAGCCGATATTATCCCGACACAGCAATATTCTGTACGCTGGCGCTGTCGATCGCAAAGGCTACTTCCCTACCCACAATAAGAAATTCAGCCAGCCGCTAAGCGGTAACTATGAAAAAGATTTACTGCAAAACCGCACCAAACGCATCTTTAACGACCGCACCGGCAGTCGCTGCGGCAATCATACTCAAAGCATGTTGCTACAAACGTATAAACGCGATACCGGCGAGATCCTACATGATTTATCGGTACCAATTTATATCAATGGCCGGCATTGGGGCGGTTTCAGGATAGGTTTTAAACGTTAAACCAGGTTTTGGCTAATGCCGGTCAGTGAACGCTGCAGCTGCCATCGGTTTGCCACACCAACACGCCGTAAACCCATCCGTGGGGGCTCCTCTCAGCCCATCCGGGGCTGAGACGGTTGGCTTAGGGCAAACCGATTCTGCTTAAATGATCATTATTAAGACTTGGCTCGTTTGTTACTCTAAATCGTCCAGCAGATCGTCCAAAGCGGCTTCATCCACTTCCGGCTCTGGTGCTTTTGGCGGGTTGCCATCGTATATCTTAAACTGCTGACGCTGGAAGTATGATTCTTTGACAAACGCATAGGGATCCAACGATTCTTCCAGTAAATTTTCCATCGACATCAATTGTTCACGCGCATCCAGCGCACCTATAGCGGCACGGGTTAATGTTAGTGGCGTATTAAGTAGCGCTAAAGGAAAATACAGATTATCAACAACTCCGCCTGTAGTGCCGCGCACGGTGCTCGGCCCCAGTGCTGGCAACATTAAAAACGGGCCGTCGCCAACACCCCAAACGGCCAGCGTCTGACTGAAATCCTCTTCGCGCTGCACCAGGCCAATCTTTGTCGCTACGTCAAACAGACCAAACAACCCCAGAGTGCTGTTTACCAGAAAACGTCCGGCACTGATTGCCGCGCTATCAGGTTTAGCCTGTAAGGTACCGTTTAAAAAACTGGCAGGCTCACTAAGGTTATTAGCGGCATTCACCAACCCTTTGCGTGCCGGTTTCGGTACAACGGTCATATAACCTACAGTAGCAGGGCGCAGCAGATACTTATCGAGAATATCGTAGTTGAAATCCCACAGTGGCCGGTTGATGGTTTCAAGTGGATCCCGGCTATCTGTATATTGCGCGCCGGTACTAGCTGTCGCGCCCGGTTGTGTTGCAGCTGGCTTGGACGCGCAGCCTGCCAGTAAAAGCGCAGCCAGCACTAAACAGGATTTTAACGGCACAGAACACATATATCAGGGCTCCAGGGTTAAAGAAATGGTTAAGCCGGGCTCGGTGAAGTTTAATACATCCGATACAGTCTGGATATCGCCAGGGCGCTGCTCAACGGTTCCCGACAAAGACATACGGGCAACCACTTCAACCTGATCAGCATTGGCCAGGCTCCAGCCCGGTTGCATCGCCATCTGCTCTGTCAGTTGCAACTCTATGTTGCCTTCTGGCAATGGAATACGCTGTACTGCCAACGGCAAACCCATGCCCTCTTTGGCCCGGGCAAATAAAAACAAGCTGGCATCCGGGTTAGCCTGCTTCAGCTGTGGCGCCACATACAATTGCACAGTAATGTGTCGGCCGGCAACCTGAACATCCGCCCCCAGTTCCTGCAAGCGTTGCTGCACGGCTTCATATCTTGGGTCATCTTGTGGCAGTTGTTTCAACAACAGCTGCCAGGCTGTTGTGGCCTCTTTAAAATCCCCTTTTTCATAAGCAATTAATGCCATCATCGACAACGCATCACTGTTTTGTGGCTCTTTGCTCAATACTCGAGCCACCGCGCGGCCGGCGCGGGCTAAGCTATTTTCATCAGCCAGCAATATCTGCGCCTGGGCGTAGCTGAGCAGCAAAGGTGTACGCTCAGGTGTTAGCAATAAGGCCCGCTCAAATGCATCCACAGCCTGCTCCAGTGCGCCTTGCGATAAGCGTATACGGCCAAGCAACATCCAGGCGACAGCGTCATCGCCTTCGTTTGCCAGACGGGTACGCAGCGCCAGCGCGAAGCGTTCAACCTCTTGTTCTGACAGCGGCGCCCCCTGGTTCAACAGGGCCCGCTCACCGTATTGTTTAAGATTCTGCTGCGCCAGCTGCCACTCCTGCAACTGATGATAATGCCCGCTGACGCTGTAGATGGCACCAACCAGACCGGCAACAACCAGTAACAGCACGGCCGGCAGCCGCCAGCCGCTGTTGCCTTGTAAACTATTAGTTGCATTCTGCTGTAAGAACTGGCTCTTCAACTCCTCAGCAGCACTGTCAAAGTCTTGCTCTGCCAGCTCGCCACTATCGCGTGCCAATGCCAGCAATTGCAACCGTTCCTCAAATTGCTGAGATACGGTTTGTTGCGCTTTGTGTACGGTTTTTCTGGGCCAGAACAAGCATAATGCTGTCAGCAACAGCATACTTAACGCTGCGACAAATACAGGCCAAATTATCATTTTTTACTCCGGTAACGGGCAATAAGCTGGTCCAGCTCAGCGGCAGTGTTCCCTGCAATGTCCTGCGGCACTTGCTTACTTTGCTGCGCGCGACGAAATACGCCAACCGCTATCAGCCCCAGTAACATCAACAGTGGTAGTAGCCACAGCCACAATGTGTAACGATTAACCGGTGGCAGATAATGCACGAAGTCGCCGTAGCGGTTAATCATATAGTCCAGCACTTGCTGCCGGTCTTTGCCTTCGCGGATCAACTGATAGGTTTTTTCCCGCATATCCACCGCAACAACAGCATGCGAGTCGGCAATATTCTGGTTTTGACATTGCGGACAGCGTAGCTCAGCTGTCAATTGCTGATATAAATCTCGCTGCGCATCATTATCAAACTGTAATACTTCCTCTGCCCAAGGCACGCTGCTGAATAGCCCGGCGCACAACAACAGCACAGCTAACAATGCTTTCATTGGCTACTCCACTGCTGATAAAGCGGTGCCAGCTTACTGCGCCATACTGCCGGGTTAATGTCGCCAATATGGTGCGCCCGCACTATGCCGTCTGCATCGACAATAAAGGTTTCAGGTGCACCGCTTACCCCCAGGTCAAGCGAGACACTGCGCGTAAGGTCGAGCATATTAAACTGATACGGGTCGCCCTGCTGCTGCAGTTTCTGCTGCACTTCCTGCTGTAGTACAGCTAAATCAAACGGCGGGTCAAACGCCGGATCGCGTGGCAGCTCATAGTACAGGCCAACGATTTTAACCCCCTGCTGACGCAGTTCGCTAAGATAACCAAGTTCAGCATTACAGGTTGGGCACCAGGTACCCCAGACATTTAGCAAAAACACTTCACCCTTCAACTTTTCCGGTGTCCAGATGGTGTTGGGCTGCATTAAATCAGCCAGCGCAAAATTGGGCAACGCTTTATTCAGACTGGCAGACTCGCGTTCGCGCGGGTCGGAAAAAAGTCCGCTTAATAAAAACAGCGCTAGCGCCAGAAATGCCAGCAGCGGCACATAAAACAGTACTTTACGCATGGCTTACTCCCGGGTCGGTTATTTTGCGCCGGTAACGCTTATCAGCCAGCGCCAGCAGGGCACCTAATGCCATCAACAGACCGCCAAGCCAAACCCAGCGTACAAAAGGCTTAACCTGAATACGAAGCGCCCAGGCGTTGTCAGGCAATTCCTCTCCCAGCGATACGTAAAGATCCCGGCTTAAACGCGCATGCACTGCAGATTCTGTCATCACAGTGCGCTGGATACGGTAAAAGCGTTTTTCAGCGTGCAGGTGGGTGACAAAGTTTCCATTCTGGCGCACATCAAGCTCCGCCGCCTGGCCACCATAATTCGGTCCGTTCAGATCATACACATCCGTCAGCGTGAACTGATAACCGGCGACCTCTGCTGTATCACCTTCCTGCATGCGCACATCACGTTCTATGGTATAGGTTTTGGTCATCGCCACGCCAATAACTAATACTGCAAAACCAATGTGCGCCACTGTCATACCATAATGGCTGGCATTCAGTTTGGTAAGGCCCTTACTGACTGAACCAAACTGACGCGCGCGCAGCATCACTTCAGCCAGGGCAGATATTCCTACCCAGGCTCCCAGCAGCATTCCCAGCAGCGCAAGGTTCGCCTGCACACTTTGCATACTGGCCAGTACTCCCAGTGCCACTATTAATGCGGCAACGGCGACCAAACCAAGCGGGCGCACCAGTGGCAGCACTTGTTGCTGCTTCCAGCGTACCCAGGGGCCAAGCCCCAGTAACAAGGCAAAGGGTATCGTCAGGTAATAAAACATTTGGTTAAAGAAAGGCTCACCGATAGAAATAGAGCCCAATCCCAGTTCTTTATGAAACAGCGGGAATAAAGTGCCAAGGAACACAATCAGGCATGCAGTTAATAAGAAAATATTATTGCCCCACAGCAACATCTCCCGTGAAAACAGCTGATAACGCGCTTGGCTGCGCACAGAGTTCATCCGGCTGCCGTAAAGCAACAATGAGCCGCCGACCACTACCAGCAAAAACGCCAGCAGGTAAAGGCCGCGCCCCGGATCTGTTGCGAAAGAATGCACCGACACCAACACGCCCGAGCGCACCAAAAAGGCACCAACCAGGCTTAGCGCAAACGCAGCTAAAGCCAGCAGCACTGTCCAGCTTTTAAAAGTACCGCGCTTCTCAGTCACCGCCAGGCTGTGAATAAGTGCAGTACCGGCAAGCCAGGGCATAAAAGAAGCATTTTCAACCGGGTCCCAGAACCACCAGCCGCCCCAGCCCAGTTCATTGTAGGCCCACCAGCTACCGAGCATAATACCCAGTGTCAGAAACAACCAGGCTGACAGCGCCCAGGGTCTTACCCATCGCGCCCAGACACTGTCAAAACGGCCACTGATCAGCGCCGCCAGCGCAAAAGCAAACGCCACCGCAAAACCGACATAGCCCATATACAAAGTGGGCGGATGCATAATCATGCCAAAATCCTGCAGCAGCGGGTTAAGATCGCGCCCTTCTACCGGATAAAATGGCAAGCTGCGGGCAAAGGGGTTTGACATAAACAGCGAAAACGCAATAAAACCAGCACTGATAAGGCCCAAAATACCTAAAATCCGGCCTTGCAGCAGTAAAGGCAATGCTTTGGAAAACTGCGCGACCAGTGCGGTCCAGCCTGCCAGCATCAATACCCACAACAGCATAGAGCCCTCGTGTGAACCAAAACTGGCCGTTATCTGATAATACCAGGGCAACGTAGAGCTGGAGTTTTGCGCAACATTGATCACGGTAAAATCGTTAGTGCGAAATGCATAAACCAATGCAGCCATTGCCAACAAGCTAAATATAAACTGGCCAAAGGCCAGCGGCTTGGCCAGCAACAACATATTCTGCCGGGCAGTAAAACTGCCGTAAAGTGGCACAATGGCCAGCAGCAGCGATAGGGCAAAAGCAAACGTAAGGGCCAGCTGACCGGCTTCAGCGATCATCTAATAACGTCCTTCTTTTACTGGCGCTTCGCTGGTGGTCTGCTGCGATGGCGGCACGTGCTTAATCCCTTTCATCGCTTCAGCTACTTCAGGCGGCATATATTCTTCATCATGTTTTGCCAGCACTTCACTGGCATCAATAGTGGTCGCATCAACCAGGATACCCTGGGCAACGATACCCTGCCCTTCACGGAATAAATCCGGCAATATGCCTTCGTAGGTCACCCGTACCAATGGCCCGGTATCTACCAGATCAAAACTGACTTTAAGCGAATTCGGATCGCGCTGCACTGAACCTGGCACGACCATACCGCCAATACGCAAGCGCTGGCCGGGCACTGGTTTTACTTTGTCTTTGCCAAGGCCCTCGACTAATTGCGACGGGGTGTAGAACAAATCAATATTCTGTTGCAGCGCATATAACATCGCTGCTACGGCGCCGGTTAACAGCGCAATAACCAGTATTACCGCAGCTAACCGCTTCTGACGTCTGGGTTGCATTATTTAACTTGCTCCTGATACTGCTTAACACGCTGCTCGCGGGCGAGACGGGCTGACAACTGCCGCTTGAACTGCTTATGCTGATAATGGCTGTAAGCCGTCAGCACCGCCAGCAGAGCGTAGGTAATTCCGAATGATAACCAGACAAAAAGGCCATAACCGCCCATCGCCCAGAATTCTGTCATCGACTGAAAATACATAGTTACTCCTCTACCAGCGCTTTAACCCAGGGCCGGTGCTGCTCGTTTTGCAATATTGCAGTTCGCAGCCGCAGGCACACTAAAGCCAGCATTAATACCTTAAATGCCAGAATACTGATTAACAGCGGCCATAGCATGCTGGGGTCAATAGATGGTTTGGCAAATTTGGTAATAGACGCACCCTGATGCAAAGTGTTCCACCATTCCACTGAAAAATGGATAACCGGCAGGTTAATAACCCCAATTACCGCCAGCAGAGACGCCGCTTTTGCACCGGTCTGGCGATCAGAAAAGGCACCACTTAGAGCGATAACGCCTAAATACAAAAACAACAGAATCAGCTCTGATGTCAGTCTGGCATCCCAAACCCACCAGGTGCCCCACATCGGTTTGCCCCATGCCATACCGGTAATAAGAGCAATAGCGGTGTAAACAGCACCTATCGGCGCTATCGCAGTAACTGACCATTGGGCCACCTTGACCTGCCATACCAGCGCAATAAAAGCGGCAATCGCCATAGCAGAGTATGTGCCCATCGACATAATGGCCGATGGCACATGAATATGAATAATACGGTAGCTGTCGCCCTGCTGATAATCAGGCGGCGTAAATGCCAGCCCCCAGATATTGCCCAAGGCTAAAAGAGCAACGCCAGACAGCATTAACCACGGATAAAAACGCCCACACAACCGGTATACGGTTTCCGGCTTGGCATAAGGATGCAACCACTTAAACATATCAGCTCACATTCAGTTTTAGTGCGCTGATCACCGCCAACGGGATCAGCGCCATTGCAAACAACAACATGGCCAGCATAATAGCGAGCTGCCCGTGATAAGGCAGCCCCATTGCCGCAGCTTCCATTGCAGAGCTGGCAAAAATCAGCAAAGGAATATACAGCGGCAGGATAAGCAGTGCCAGTAAAATACCACCTTTGTCGGCAGATACCGTCAAGGCTGCGCCCATAACACTGAGCAGACTGAGCAGCGGCGTTCCCAGTAACAGCGTCAGTAACATCGCCACAAACTCTGCACTGTTAATACTCAGCAGTAACGCCACCAGTGGCGATAGCAGAACCAGTGGTAAGCCGGTGCTAAGCCAGTTTGTAAACAGCTTGGCCAGCACAAAACTAAGTAATGGCTGGCGTGCCGCCACCAGTTGTTCAACTACCCCATTACGATAATCGTCTTTAAACAACCGTTCCGCTGCCAGAAGCACGCTCAACAAAGCGGCAATCCAGACAATGCCAGGCGCCATCAGGCGCAGTAAATTCGGCTCTGGCCCGACACCCAGCGGAAACAAACTCAACACTATGACAAAAAACAGTACCGGATTCAGCCAGTCTGCTTTTTGCCGCGCCAGCAAGCGCAGCTCTCGCTGCACAAAAGTACTCAGCGCTACCATCGGTATGCCAGCTCCAGCGTGGTTTGTCTGGTAAATGCCATGCTGAGGTTTTGATGAGTGGTCAGCACTATGGCGCCACCTTGTTGCAAATGTTCCGCAAAATGTTGCTGCAACATCGCTATAGCCGTTTGATCCAACGCCGTGAAGGGTTCATCCAGTATCCATAACTGGCGTCTGGTAAACCATAACCTGGCCAGTGACACCCTGCGCTGCTGCCCCGCCGACAACATCCTACAGGGAATATCCTCCAGCCCAGCCAGGCCAAGCTCGGCCAGCAAAGCAAAATCATCTGCCTTAGCGATACCTGAGGCTGAGCGCCAGAAGCTGAGGTTCTCCAGTGCGGTTAATTGCTCATGAATACCGCTTTGGTGGCCGATATAACAAAGATTAGCGGCATAATCGCTGGCTACCGCTGTTAAAGGCTGTTGGCGGTAATACAAGCTGCCATCGTCAGGGGCTACAAGGGCAGCCAGAATACGCAGTAATGAGCTTTTACCAGCTCCATTTTTTCCGGCGATCTGAACTAACTCGCCCGCATGCACCCTGAAATCAAGCTGTTCAAACAATACGCGGTCCTGCCGGATACAACACAGGCCTGCGCCATGCAACAGCAACTCGTCGGTGGGTACGGGATAAGGTTGTGGTGTGATCACTAATATCTGGCTATCGACGACAGTAAAAATTGGGCGCATATTACCATACTGACGGCATAATACGAATGCAGCGCGGTATCAGAGTGCAGGAAAAACAGG
The DNA here is from genome assembly GCF_020531985.1 of Rheinheimera aquimaris. GTDB lineage: Bacteria > Pseudomonadota > Gammaproteobacteria > Enterobacterales > Alteromonadaceae > Alishewanella > Alishewanella aquimaris. The sequence continues at coordinate 844,395 of NZ_JAJAVQ010000001.1, forward strand.
TAAAAATATGAACCAGATCAATCTGGATAAGCTGTTACAACTGGCGCCAGGCGCTAAAGCAGACACTGCAGCGCTTAAACTGGTTGTTGCGCAGGTGTATCAGGGACAGATCCAGCAGTTAAGCTCTGACGGTTTTCGCCTGCAGCTTCCTTCAGCACAGGGTGCATTACAGATAGATTTGCCGGCATCAGCCTCAACTTCGCTGCAACAACTGGTGCAGCGCAGTCTGCCCGAACAGATGCAAAATCTAGCCACACAGCAACAACTTGCTCACCATCCAAAGCTGAACAAAGTGCCGGTACAGGTGCAGTTTCAGCCGCAGCCGGATGGTCAGATTAAACTTAGTCTACAAAGCAGCACTGCGCCCGTCACGCTGACACTGCAACCACAACAACTAAGGGCACTGTTGATTTCATTGTTTAGTAGCCAAAATGCAGCTACTTTAATTAAAAGTAGCGACAGTAACAGCAGCGCCGCCCTTGTAACAGCTAAATTACAAACTCAGGGCAACAATTATCTAGTGCAATTACCCACTTTACCTGCCCTGCAGCTGAAAACTGACGCCCAAAGCAGCCTGGCAACTGCGCTGGCCGGAAGTCATTCAAACCAGTTGACCGTAGTGCTGCAGCTGACAAGTAATGATAAAGCGCTCAGTACAAACCTGCTACTTGGCGCTGCACAGGGCCAGCCGCCAGGCGTCACTTTGCTGGATAAACCGCAGCAGCAGGCACTTATGCGGCAGCTGGTTCAGGCTTTTAACCAACTGCAACTGAGCACAGCCAATAGCCAGCATCCGGCCATGCAAATACTGAAACCTGTTATTGCTGCACGCCCCGATTTATCCGGCAGCTATCAGCTGCAGCTACAGCCATCTGCCCAAACGGCTCAGTTACAGTTACTCCCTCAAAAAGCCCAGCTACAACTTTCAGTATCACCGCAAGATAGTAACCGCCCGATACAGTTTGTCGCCACCGGCTCAGGCAACCCGGCAACCTCAAAAGCAGCGGCTGACAATAGCAACCTGCCACTGGCGGTACAGCAAGCCTGGCGAAACTTATTACCTCTGCTGTCAACCCGCCCGGATCTGTTAGCTGATTTGCCAGAATTACCGGAACCGGTACAGCAGGTGCTGCAACTGGTCAGGCACAGCCAACCGGATGGCAGTAAAGTCTTATCGGCCTCTCAACTTGTCACTCAGCTGCAAAGCCTGTTACAGTTTCAGCCGCTGCAAAACCAACCGAATGTTCAGACCAGCGGTGGTGCACTGGCGGTCGCAATCCAGTTACTACTTGGGCACCTGATGCAAAAACCACAAAATGCAGCTCTGCAACCCGCTAACCAAAAACTTGCGCAACTGATTAATTCTCTGGAACCTGCGCAGGCCAGTAGCCTGCTGCGGCAGTTGGCCAGTCATAGCAGTACTTTACAGCAAAGTCAGCTGGCGACGCTTGACAGTAATCAGGCCACCCAACAGCATCTGTTGTTGCAGCTACCACTGCAACAGGGGGAGCAGTCTGTATTTAGCCAGATTCAGTTGGAGCAACGTGAGGCAGACGGCAAACAGCAGTCAGGCAAAGAAACGCAATGGCAATTGACGATGCGGTTTGAACTGCAACAATTGGGAGCACTACTGGTGGTTGCCAAACTGCAACAACAGCAGCTGCAGTTGCAGTTTTATACTGAGCAACAAGAAGCAAAGCAGCTGGCGGACCGCTTCTTACCTATTCTGAAAGACCGTTGTACTATGCAGGGTCTGGTTGTTAGTGAAGCAGAATGCGTGCTGGGCAAAATTCCGGATACGCTGTTGCCGCGGGCCAATAGTTTGCTGGCAATAAAGGTGTGATGATAAACATGACTGACGATAAATATAAAACAGCAACAGCACTACAATATGCCGGTAAACAGGCCCCTACGGTAACAGCAAAAGGCCATGGTGATTTGGCAGATGATATCGTTGCGCTGGCCAAACAACACGGCGTCTTGATACACCAGGACGAAGAATTAAGTAAGTTACTAAGTCAGCTTGAGCTTGGCGAGCAAATACCACCTCAGCTTTATATTGTGATAGCCGAATTAATCGCTTTTTCGTATGTGTTACAGGGGAAGTTCCCAAAAGACTGGCACAACATACACCAACGCATTGATTTTAAAACATAAAAGCGCTAGCGCTTTTAATATGTATTTAGAAATTCGGCTATAACTGTCTTTTTTGCTGATGCAGATTAAACAGCAATTCAGCTTCTGCTCGGGGTAATTCACATTCGCGCATAATTTCGTCCAAATCTGCGCCCAGCTGCACCATTTTCATCGCCCGGCTGTATATTTTGGACTCCGGATCGGTCATCTCCATCGCTTGTTGCTTGTCAGACAACTCCCGCAACGAAGAGCTGAGTTGATTGTTTAGCTGAGTCAGAGTTGATTCAAGCTGTAACACCCGCTGCCCGACACCAATGATGCCGGCACGCAACTCTTCCACTTCAAGCTTCGCGTGCTCCTGTTGCCGGGCACTGAAATCAATGCGTTTTTCCAGTAGCTCAAGCTGCCCTGCGGTGCGTTGCTTCAGTCTGCGTCCCCATAGGTAACAAGCTAGCATCAACACCAGTAGCAACACAGCCTGAACTGTTACAGCAAGCCACATCGTCGTCATCAGATCGAGCTGATCTCTTCCCACTCTTCGTCACTGAGTAGTTTATTTAAATCAACCAGGATCAACAGCTCACCCTCACGGTTTGACACGCCCTGAATAAAGCGGGCGCTTTCTTCTGTGCCTACATTCGGCGCGGTATCAATTTCAGAAGATTTCAGGTAAACCACTTCAGCAACGCTGTCGACCAAAATACCGATAACCTGTTTCTCGGCCTCAATAATAACAATCCGGCTGTTTTCTGTAACTTCTGCCGGTTCGAGGCCAAAACGCGAGCGGGTATCAATAACCGTTACCACATTACCGCGTAAATTAATGATACCTAATACATAGTCTGGCGAGCCGGGTACCGGTGCAATCTCGGTATAACGCAATACTTCCTGCACCTGCATTACATTGATACCGTAGGTTTCTTCCTGCAGTTTAAATGTGACCCATTGCAACACAGTGTCTGCGGCTTCACTATTTTTAGCAGACTGCTTGGTTAAATTACTCATGCACAGCTCCTGTATTAAAACCTTCCCGTTTAGGCACTGATATCCAGACCACGGTTTAATAAATCTATCATAGCGTCAACATCGACCAATACACACATATGTTTTTTGATCAGTCCGGCCATCCAGGGCCTTTTGCCACCAACTTCACGCCACTTAACATCATCCTGTTCCAGCACATAGGTATTAATCAGTGTTTCACAGCATAATCCCCAGTCGCTGTTACCCAGCATGATAACATACTGATAGTTTAGCTTTTCCTGCAGCATGGCGTCATACTTTTCTGGCATGACCCAACAAGCGGTATCGACTGTATTGATTTTTTGCTCACGATACAGCATCACGCCTTTAAACCATTCAGGCTTACCAATCAGACTGCTAATTTTACCCATTTGATGAATACCACCAAGCTCTTTTAGCGGTACCGCAACTTTCAAACCTGCCACATCAAAAAACAGCGCCTGAAATTTCCCCTGACGATAATCTTTAAGTACTGGTGCGGCTACCTGAGGCTGCTGCGGCTCGGCTTTAACCGGCGTAGCTAAACGCTCTGCCACCGGTACATCGCGTTGCTGTAATTGCTGTGTTTTTTCTGCAACAGCAAAGCGCTCTTTTAACGCAGCAAGCGCTTTTGCCTCTGTATCCGCTTTAACCTGAGCTTTCGTATCTGGCTGAACCGATGTTTTTGTCACTGCAGGACTGGTGGAAACTACTGCCTGCGACAACAGCTCATTTAGCTGCTGCTTTTTCTGTTCAGCAAGCACGACCTGTTCGGTCTGCTCTTCTTCGGTTAATAACGCAGCCAGGTAATGCTGCATGACCTTCTGACTGGCAATTAAGTTGCTCATGCTGACTCCGGTGTCAGCTGCAACAGATAAGTCAACAGCGTGTTATAAGCGAAAACACCGCGCGATGCAGATGCGAACTCACTTGGCGGCGTCTGCGCCAGGCTGGCATCGCGAAACTTGGTATCGACCGGTATTACCGCTGACCATACCCTGTCCTGGTATTTTGCTTTCAGCTCTTTGTAAGCTTCCAAAGATGCCTTAGTGCGCTTGTCATACATAGTAGGGATAATAGTATAGGCATACTCCTTTTGCTGAGAAGTACGCATCAACGCCATCGTTGCTATCATCCTTTCCAAACCTTTCAATGCCAGAAACTCGGTTTGAACCGGGATCAGGATCCGATCGCAGGCGGCAATGGCATTAACCATTAACACCCCCATTACCGGTGGACAATCTATCAGCACATAGTCATATTCTTTCTTGATTTTTTGTAAAGCTTTTTTCAGCATCAGGCCCATACCGCCTTTGCTACCCAGAGACCTGTCCAGTGTCGCCAGAGCCATAGAAGATGGCAGTATATCCAGGTTTGCCATGCCGCTTGGACACAGCGACTGCAGGATCTCCTCACTGCTAATATCTTTACCGCGAATAAAGATATCGTACACACTCACTTCCAGCTCTTCGGCATCAATACCAAAGTAATAAGTTAGTGAGGCATGCGGATCGGTATCGACCAATAAGACTTTATAGCCTCGTTGTGCCAGCAAGCCTCCTAGCGTAACAGTAGTGGTGGTTTTGCCTACACCACCTTTCTGATTTGCAACTGTCCAAATAACCACTTCAGGGTTCCTGTTGTTCTGGCGGAACGACATCAGGGTTGTCTTCACGCGTAGTAATACGGATGCCGCCGCCGGGTAAGGCTATCACTTTAATGCTGCCGTCTTGCTGTGACACTTTCTCAAGCTGCCGTTGTAAAACACCGGCATCTTCAGTACGGCTTGTTGTATCGCTGTTTTCTGACGACGTTGGCGGCTGATAGCCGTAACGGGATATTGCGATCACCACTTTACGATTTGCCGCACGCCCCTCTGCACTGTCGTTCTGTTCGAATGGATAATACTGGCCGTAACCTTCAATTGCCAGACGTTGCGGAGCAGTACCTAACTGCTCCAGTAACCTCAGTACAGAAGTCGCTCTGCTAACCGATAATTCCCAGTTTGAAGAAAATAATTCGTTGTTGATAGGTTCATCGTCTGTATAGCCGCGCACCCGGATAAAGTTATTGATAGGGTTAATTACCCGGGTAATTTCGGTTAGCAACGTTCTGGCTGACTGCGTCGCAGTTGCGCTGCCACTGGCGAACAACAGGCCACTGCTTAATTCAATAGTTAACCAGTTCTGGTCTTGCTGTAACTTTGCCAGCCCCTGCTCCAGCAAATTAGCGAGTGCTTTTGTTAATTGCTGTTCTACCGATTGCAGCGGACTACCGAGCAAACGCTCGGAAACATCGGAAAGACGGGTCGCATCTGCAACCAAGTCAGGGCCTTTAGCCTGTTCGAGTGAGGTGCCATAAAGGTCAAATTCACTCTGTGCTGTCGGCGTTGCGAGTACTGACTGCCCGGGTACACCGGTACCGGATTGCTCCGGCTTTTCAAACATCCGGGTCAGGCTGTCAGCCAATACGCTGTATTGTTCTTCTTTAACAATCGCCATCGCATACAACACAACAAACAACGCAAACATTAACGTCATATAATCGGCATAAGACACCAGCCACCTGTCCAGTTGCTCTGGCTCTACCTGTGAATGCTTTTGCTTATGACGATACATAGGCGTTATCCCTGATGATAAGCAGACAGTTTACGCTCTATATTTCGGGGGTTTTCACCATGAGCGATAGACACCAGGCCTTCGATTATCAGTTCATGGTATAAAGTGCGTTGGTGCACCAGGCTCTTTAATTTATTACCAACAGGAATAAACACCAGATTGGCAAAACCTACACCGTAAATTGTAGCGACGAATGCGGTCGCGATCCCCATGCCGAGCAATTCCGGTTCAGAAATATTAGCCATTGCCTGAATAAGCCCCAACACCGCGCCAACGATACCAATGGTTGGGCTGTAGCCGCCCATGGCTTCAAAGATACGGGCACCCCGTAACAAGCGTTCGCGCTCCAGCGTTAACTCGGCATCCAGCGTATCCTGCAACGCACTGGGTTCTACACCATCAACCAAAAGGTTAAGACCACGATGTAAAAATGGGTCCTGCTCTGCCAATGCATCATTCTCCAGAGCCAGAAAACCGCTGCCACGTGCTGCGCTTCCCCAATGCACAATGCGCTCAACCGTGTGCTGCAGAGGTATATGGTTTGGTCTTATCACCCACGGCAACATTCTCAACCCCAGCTGAAACTGCCTGACAGGTGTTTGCAACATAACAGCTCCTATGGTGCCGCCAAACACAATCAGAAACGCTGGGAAATGCAATAAAGTGGTAAGGCTGCCGCCCTCAATAACAAAGCCGCCTGCAACCGCCAGTATCGCCAGCAAAAAACCGCTGACAGCCAGCTTATCCATTTGCCACTTCCGTTATCAGGCGCGAAGCAACGTCATTAAGAGCAACCTCGACATCCATAAGCCCGGCTGCAGCGATGGCCTGGGGCATACCGTAGACCACGCAGCTGGCTTCATCCTGCGCCCATATTCTTGAACCGGTTTGCTTAAGTAAACGTGCACCTTCCCTGCCATCAGCGCCCATACCGGTCAGTACAACTGCCAGTACTTTGTCAGCGTATACTTTAGCGGCTGTCGCGAAGGTAATATCGACACTGGGTTTGAACGTTATACGTGGTGAGTCATCTTCTTTAACTCTCAGACGGGCATCACGCTCACTACCTTCAATCAGCATCTGTTTACCACCTGGTGCCAGATAGGCTACGCCAGGCCGGAGCACGTCATTATCCTTTGCTTCACACACTTCAATTTTCGCCAATGAATTAAGGCGCTGGGCAAAAGCCCCGGTGAATGCAGCAGGCATGTGCTGAATCAGCACGATAGGTAACGGAAAATCAGCCGGTAGTGCGGTAATAATGCGCTGCAATGCTACCGGGCCACCAGTCGAGGTACCAATAGCGACTAATTTGTACTGTTTGCCGCTGGCCTGAAAACGCGTAGTTGAAGAACTGACACGCTCACTCAGCTTAGGCCGCTCAAATGTACTGCGTGTTAATGCGGGCCGCTCGCTTAACCTGGGAGCTGTTGCAGGCTCTGAGCGTTGACTTAAAGAACTTGAAAACGTTGCCCTGCCAAGTTGTCGTTTACGGGCAACTGCTCTGACCCTGTCCCTAAGCAACTGGCCGGCTTCATCTTTATCACGTGCAATGTCTTCAAACTTCTTCGGCAAGAAATCGACCGCGCCAGCTTCAAGGGCATCCAATGTTGCCTTTGCCCCTTCATGTGTTAACGATGAAAACATCAGAATGGGAATACGCTGCTGCTGCATAATTTCACGCACGGCAGAAATACCGTCAAGCACCGGCATTTCAACATCCATAGTGATAACGTCAGGCTTTAATGCTAACGCTTTCTCAACAGCTTCACGGCCATTATTAGCGGTATCTGCAATTTCAATATCGCCGTCCTTCGCCAGAATTTCTGTCAGACGACGACGAAAAAAGCTTGAATCATCAACCACTAACACCTTTATCGCCATAGGTTTTTCTCCTTAGGCGTTCACTTTATTGAAGCGATCAAACTTGATCTTTGATTTCTTCGCGTAATGTTTCAGAAGGTTAGGCACATCGAGGATCAGTGCAATGCCACCATCAGATGTAATGGTTGCCCCCGCCATACCCGGCGTCCCCTGAAGAAGCGCGTCCAGAGGTTTAATAACAACTTCTTCCTGTCCAATCAATGAATCGACAACAAAGCCAACTTGCTGGGTGCCGATTTGCACGATAACCACGTGCCCCTGCTCACGACGGCGCTTCTTATCAGAGCCTTTTACCAACCAGTGCTCCAGGAAGAACAGCGGAATAGCTTTATTACGCACAACAACAGTAAGTTGCCCGTCTACCACATTGGTTTTGTTCAAATCCAGATGGAAGATCTCACTGACGCCAGCAAGCGGCAATGCAAAGGTCTGCTTGCCAACAACAACCATCAGTGTTGGCAAGATGGCCAGTGTCAGCGGCACTTTAATTTCCAGTAACGTGCCTTCGCCCATTTTAGAGTGAATATGCACAGTACCGTTTAACTGGTTAATCTTGGTCTTAACCACATCCATGCCTACACCACGACCGGATATGTCAGAAATCTGCTCTTTGGTTGAAAAACCAGGCGCAAAAATCAGGTTAAAAGCTTCTGTATCGGACATTCGTCCCGCTGCATCACTGTCAAGAATACCGCGCTTGATCGCAATACCTTTTAGCTTTTCCGGGTCCATGCCGGCACCATCATCATGGATCGTCAGCAAAATATGGTCGCCAGCCTGAGCGGCAGCCAGCTTAACTGTGCCGGTACGCTTTTTACCGGCTTTCTGCCGCACATCCGGCATTTCAATACCGTGGTCCACCGAGTTGCGCACTAAGTGAACTAACGGGTCAGCCAGCGCTTCTACCAGGTTTTTATCTAAATCAGTTTCTTCACCTTCCAGCACCAGTTCAATATCTTTTTGTAGTGAGCGTGCTAAATCGCGTACTACCCGGGGGAAACGGCCAAAAACTTTCTTAATCGGCTGCATCCGGGTTTTCATGACCGCGCCCTGAATGTCTGCAGTAACCACATCCAGGTTCGAAATGGCTTTACTCATTTCTTCGCTTTGTACTGTGCCTGACAGACTCACCAGGCGGTTGCGCACCAATACCAACTCGCCGACCATGTTCATAATTTGGTCAAGCCGCTTAGTATCGACCCTTACAGTCGTTTCAGCCTGAGCAGCCTGCTGAGCAGCTGCCGCTTTATCTGCTGCAGGCGCTGGCACCGGCGCAGCCTTAGGCTCTGCTGGGGCAGGTTTTACTGCTGCAGCTGCAGGTTCTGATGCAACAGATTTTGGCGTTGGCGCAGGCGAAGCGGCCGGCCCCTGACCTTTACCATGTAATTGATCGAGTAAAGCTTCAAACTCGGCATCATCAATTTCATCGTCCGCCTTGGCCTTTGCTGCCGGCTCTGCAGCTGAAGGCTTAGCGGCGGTGTCAGGAATAAAGGACCCTTTACCATGCAACTGGTCCAGAATAGCTTCAAACTCATCATCAGTGATATCGTCACCGCCATCAGCTGCGGGTGCAGAGTCCGGTAAAGGTGCAGATGTTGTAACAGCCGGTCCTTTATTTTTACCGTGCAGCTCGTCCATCATCTGCTCAAATTCTTCCTCAGTAATATCATCAACATTACCGGCGGAGGATGACTGAACGACAGGTGCCGGAGCAGGTTCTGGTTTTGCCGGCTCAACTTTAGCTACGGCAGGAGGAGGAGAACCCGCTGTTTCAGGTTCGCTGTAGTAGTGCAGTGCATCAAGAATAGCGGCAGATGCAGGTGTCAGTGGCTGACGGTTCTGCACTTCAACAAACATGGCATTGATGCTGTCAAGCGACTGCAGAATAACGTCCATCAGCTCTGGTGTAACACGGCGCTTACCAGTACGCAGAATATCAAAAACGTTCTCAGCACCATGACATGCATCAACCAGCTCGGTTAATGACAGAAACCCTGCACCACCTTTCACCGTATGGAAACCCCGGAAAATGGCATTCAGCAAATTCGCGTCGTCCGGATTATTCTCCAGCTCAACCAGTTGCTCCTGCAGTAATTCCAGAATTTCACCGGCCTCTACCAGGAAGTCCTGCAGTATATCCTCATCCATATCAAAGCTCATGCAAAGACACCTCTGTTAAAAACCTAAGCTGGACAACAAATCATCAACGTCATCCTGACCACTCACAACATCATCGCGCTCTGCAGCGTCAATAATAGGCCCTTCGGCTTCGTGGGCCTTAGGTTTGCTTTTCGCAGGTTTAGCTTCCGTCTGAACCATCAGGCTCGACTGGCCAAATGCGGTCAGCAGGCCAATCAGGCTTTCCTCAACCTCACGAACAAGCTCGATTACCCGACGCAATATCTGCCCGGTCAAATCCTGATAATCCTGAGCCATCAACACATCTGTCAGTAATGAATTCAGAGTGTTCGAGTCATTGTTTGCCTGTTGAAAAAAACCATCAAGGTTATGGCAAAGCGCTTTGAACTCACCGAGTTGCATCTGACGCTGCATCAGTTTATGCCACTGTGGCTGTATTTTGCCTAACTGTTGTGTCAACTGATCAGCAATAGGCAAGCAAGACTCCACCGCATCCATAGTGCGATTCGCGGCTTGCTCAGTCATATCTATAACATGATTAAGCCGTTTTTTTGCATCGGGAATATCTTCCTCGAGCAAGTTGTTTAACGAAGGGTCAATTTGGAAATTTTTAAGTGAATCATGTAATTGACGGGTGAGTTTGCCAACTTCTGCAAACAATTCAGAAGAACCAGGTACAGCCAGTTGCTGTACCAACTCATTAGCAGACTCGTTTTCTCCCATCTCCAGCAGTTGGACTAACTCCCTGGCCTGCTCCAGTGAAATTAAAGGCTCCGTAATTGCGGACATGGCAACGCTCCTTTGTCAGTTACGATTAGCCAATCCGTTCAAATACTTTAGCTAACTTCTCTTGCAGCGTAGCAGCAGTAAAAGGTTTTACAATATAGCCATTTACACCTGCCTGAGCTGCAGCGATGATCTGTTCTTTCTTCGCTTCAGCTGTAACCATAAGCACCGGGATATGTTTCAGTTTGGCGTCTGCCCGGATTGCCCGAAGCAAATCGATACCTTGCATACCTGGCATATTCCAGTCAGTAACCACAAAATCGAAGTCGCCATTTTGCAGCATTGGCAACGCCGTGCTGCCATCATCTGCTTCAGATACATTTGTAAAGCCAAGGTCACGTAACAGATTTTTTATTATGCGTCTCATGGTTGAAAAATCATCTACCACAAGAATTTTCATGTTCTTATCCAAAATCCCCTCCGACGAGATATTACTGTTATCTCAGAATAGGTTACAACCAATCCTGCATTCTGGCTTTTAATCTGACCAATGCCTGACTATGGATTTGACTGATCCGGGACTCACTGACATTAAGCACAGCCCCGATCTCCTTCAAGTTTAGTTCGTCATTATAATACAGCGAAAGCACTAATGCTTCACGCTCAGGTAAACTACTGATTGTTTTTGCTAAATCCTGATGAAAGCTCTCGCTTGCCTGACTTTCGTATAAATGATCTGAGTCAGTATCACCAGAGGTTACCAGCACATCTTCGGAAACACCAAGATCTTCTATCCCGATGATTCTGCCACTGCTGATATCACTTAGCATATGATGGTATTCATCCAAAGATATATCAAGTTTTTCAGCAACTTCACTATCTTTTATGTCTCTACCATACAGAGCTTCAAGCTCAGCAATGGTCTCCGCAATCAAACGGGCATTACGATGTACAGACCGCGGAGTCCAATCCCCCCTGCGCATTTCGTCAAGCATAGCGCCGCGGATACGGATACCGGCAAAAGTTTCAAAACTGGCTCCCTTGCTACCGTCAAAATTTTTCGCTGCTTCTATCAGGCCAATCATACCTGACTGAATTAAATCATCGACCAACACACTAGCTGGTAGCCTCGCCATCAGATGGTAAGCTATGCGTTTAACCAAAGGAGCGTGGCGCTCGACCAACTGCTGCATATGGTCAACACCACCATAAGCTGCAATTTTACTGTTCACGCTATCCCCCGATCAATGTGAGGTTGCACCAGCTGTTCCAGAAAAAACTCCAGATGCCCGGACGCAGTGGCTGGTAATGGCCATTTTGCAGCTTTCAATGCCAGGCTCTTCACCGCCATGCTGGCTGGTGTTTTCGGGAACGCTTCTACAAAGGCTTTTTGTTTTCGGGCTGCTTTGCGCACATTTTCATCGTAAGGAATGGTCGCCACAAGCTCTAAACTGACATCCAGGAAGCGATCGGTTACTCTGGTTAACTTCGCGAACAGTTCCTGGCCTTCTTTCAGGCTGCGCACCATGTTGGCGACAATCTTAAACTTTTCTACACCATGATCACGGCTGAGGATCTTCATCAGGGCGTAAGCATCGGTAATCGAAGATGGCTCATCACAAACCACAACCATCACATCCTGTGAGGCTCTGGAAAAACTCAGTACCATATCGGAAATACCGGCTGCGGTATCAACTAACAACACATCAACTGGGGTTTGAAGTTCGCTGAATGCTCTGATAAGACCGGCATGTTCAGCTGGCGCCAGCTCTGTCATATTCTGAGAGCCGGAGGTGGCAGGTATTATCTTTATACCAAAAGGGCCGTCGATGATCACATCATCCAGCTCGGCCTCGCCCGCCAGTACATGCGATAAGTTTTTTTCTACCCGAAGCCCCAGCATAACGTCACAGTTAGCCAGGCCCAAATCTGCATCCAGCACCAGCACGCGCTTCCCAAGCTGCGCCAGCGACATGGCAAGGTTTAGCGTAACGTTGGTTTTACCCACGCCGCCTTTACCACCGGTAACTGATATTACTTTTACCATCTGCTTATTCATTCTTCTCAGGCCATTGGCTTGATCATCGGTATTGTCATGACTATGCATAGGTTCCGTCCGCGCGGCTCATCTGGTCGTTGTACCACTGGTGAACCGTACTACTTTGTGCAATTCGTAATTTTTCTGCCTGCTGCACCAGTTTCTGTGCATCAGCAACAGCTATATCTTCAGGGACACGCTGGCCATTCGTCAAGTAACTTACCGGCAGCGCATTTGCAATAGCCACATTGATCACTTCACCTAAACTTAAGCATTCATCAAGTTTGGTGAAAATACAACCAGACAACGGAATACGTTTAAAATGGGTGACACTTTCCTGCATAACCCTTGCCTGCGCTGTCGCAGACAATACCAGATAACTTTTTATTTTGACACGACTATTATGCATCAGGCTGGCAAGTTTTTCAGCCAAACGCACATCGCGCTGGCTCATACCTGCGGTATCTATCAATATCAGTTTGCGTTGTTGTAACTGATTAATTAACAGCGCCAGCTCATCACTGTCTTTTGCCAGCTTTACCGGGCAACCGATTATCCGGCCGAATGTTGCCAATTGCTCAAAAGCGCCAATCCGGTAACTGTCAGTGGTAATCAGTGCCACCTGATCGGCGCCATGACGCTTGGCAAACTCTGCCGCAAGCTTAGCAACCGTTGTTGTTTTCCCGACACCTGTAGGGCCAACCAGCGCAACGACGCCACCACGACGCAAAATATCGTCATTGGTTGTGCTCAGTTGTCCGCCAAGTAGCTCTAAGGCAGCTTCCCAGGCATCTGCACTGTTTAATTCTTCCGGCATAAAACACGCCAGCTGATCTGCAACCTGTTCAGACAATCCCAACTGCTGCAGGTTTTCGATAATCAGCGCCCGTACTGGTTCGCGCCGTGCCAGATCCTGCCACATTAAACCTGATACCTGATGCTGTAATAACTGGCGCATGGACAACATTTCATTGCGCATCGCATCCATTTGCTGCTGGACTAACTTCGCCTGTTGCTCCTGCAGTTTAGTCAGCTCTGTTAGCTGAACGGTATTCACGCCTGCTGCCGCGCCAGAAGTTTGACGCTCAAACTGTGCCGCTCGCGGTGCTTCCTGCGTTGCGGCTTTCAACGACGGTTTAGCGGCAGCATTTTGTGTCACCTGTTGTTTAATCATCTGCCGCGCCAACAACGCTTTTAGCGAGTCTGCCGGCGCTTCTGCCTCATCATCATCGGCGACTGTCGCACTGAAACGCGGCTCCGGCCGCGGCTGTGCTGCAGGGGCTGGCTTGGCTGCTGGTGCCGGCTCTTGATCAATCGCCGCGACAATCTCGACGCCTTCAGCGACTTTTTTGTTTGACAGAATAATAGCATCCGGGCCAAGAAACTCTTTTACCTCAGTTAAGGCTGTGCGCATATCTTTTGCGACAAAACGTTTGATTTTCATCAGTTATCTCCTAACTTGCCTGGCCTATTACGCTGACAATTCGAATTTGTTTATCATCAGGTATCTCCTGATATGACAATACCCTAAGTCCTGGAATGGTGTATTTCACGAATCGTGCCATCACTGAGCGTAAAATTCCTGACGTTAGCAATACTGCACTGTCGCCACTCAATTCCTGGCTCTGATGCGCATCCTGCAATGACTGCTGAATACGGTCTGCCAGACCGGGCTCTATGCCAGCGCCGTCATTGCCGGCAGCCTGCATTGATTGATGCAGCATCTGCTCCAGTTCAGGCGCAAAGGTAATCACCGGAATTTCTTTGCGATTGCCACCCACTTCCTGCACGATAAGCCGGCGCAGCGCTATACGACATGCTGCTGTCAGCACATCAACATCCTGACTCTTAGCACCATATTCGACCAACGTCTGCACTATGGTACGCATATCACGGATCGGCACACCTTCATTAAGCAGGTTCTGCAGCACTTTAACCACTGAAGTCAGCGGCAAGGTATCCGGCACCAGGCCTTCAACCAGTTTCGGTGAATGCTTGGCCAGCATATCCAGTAAATTTTGCACTTCTTCATGTCCAAGCAGGCTGGCTGCGTGGTTAGTCAGGATCTGGCTTAAATGGGTTGCTACAACAGTCGCGGCGTCGACAACGGTGTAACCTAATGTCTGTGCATGTTCACGCTGATCTTTACCAATCCATACCGCATCCAGGCCAAAGGCCGGATCTTTGGTCGCAATACCTTTTACCGTACCGAATACCTGGCCAGGGTTGATTGCCAACTCGTTATCATGGCGTAACTCCCCTTCACCACTGGTCACCCCCATCAACGTCATACGATAACTGTTTGGCTCTAAATCCAGGTTATCGCGGATGTGTACAGCCGGAATAAGAAAACCCAGCTCTTGCGACAGTTTTTTACGCACACCTTTAATCCGGCTTAGCAGTTCGCCGCCCTGAGACTTGTCAACCAGTGGAATTAAGCGGTAGCCAACTTCAAGGCCTATCGTATCGACGCCCTGCACATCATCCCAGCCAATTTCTTTGACGACATTGGTCTCGACCGGCGCCAGATCAGCAGCATTGCGGTTGACCAATTCGGCTTTGGTTTCGTTGTTACGTTTGTGCATCAGGTACGCCAAGCCGCCGACTACAGCCGCCAGCGATAAAAATGCAAAATGTGGCATGCCCGGTACTATCCCCATCAGGGTCAGTACGCCGGCAGCAACAAAAAGTACATGCACATTGCCCAGCTGATCAGTCATTTGCTGGCCCATGTTTTCAGACTTATTCTGCCGGGTAACAATGATAGCAGTACCGATAGACAGCAACAGTGATGGAATTTGCGCCACCAGGCCATCACCAATCGTCAGCAGGGTATAAATCTCCATCGCATCGCCAAACGACAGATCATGCTGCATCATGCCGATAAACAAACCGCCAACCAGGTTAATCACCAAGATAACGATACCGGCAATCGCATCGCCTTTCACAAACTTACTGGCACCGTCCATCGAGCCATAGAAATCCGCTTCGCTGGTGACTTCTTCCCGGCGCACCCGCGCCTCTTCCTGCGTGATAAGCCCTGAATTTAAATCAGCATCAATGGCCATTTGTTTACCGGGCATAGCATCCAGCGTGAAACGGGCCGACACTTCAGCAATACGTCCAGCACCTTTGGTCACAACAACGAAGTTAATAATGATCAGAATTAAAAACACCACGATACCGACAGCGTAGTTGCCACCGATAACCACTGAGCCGAAAGCCTCAATGACCTTACCCGCCGCATCACCACCTTCATGCCCTTCCAGCAGCACCACCCGGGTACTGGCGACGTTTAGTGCCAGACGCATAATGGTTGCTACCAGCAAAATAGCCGGAAAGGCGCCAAAATCCAGTGGTCGCATGGTGTAAATAGTCACAAGCAGCACTACCAGTGCCAGGGCGATATTAAAGGAGAACAATACATCGAGCAGCAAGGGCGGTAATGGCAACACCACCATCGCCAAAGCGGCAAGAATAAATAACGGTGTACCGAGGCCTTTGGCAAAGGCAAATTTCGAGCGGTCGAAATTGGTAAAATAACTGGCTAACTGCATGACAACCCTGACAGTAAATTGGCGCTGTGTCAGGTATCAGCAAAAAGCATTCCAACAAGTACCAATAAACACGCAGCAGGCATGTTTTGTTTTAATACCTGCTGGCTTAGTGGCGATAGCCTTCTGGGATGGGTAGCTCTTTCGCCAGTGCTTTAGGCCTGTTGCCTTTGCCTTTTTTGTACATTCTGAGCTGATATACATAGGCCAGCACCTGCGCCACAGCAGCAAACAGTTGCTCCGGTATCGGATGATCCAACTCAGTGGTGTGATAAATAGACCGTGCCAGTGCAGGCGATTCAATCACCGGTACTTTATGCTCGTTCGCAATTTTACGGATATGCATCGCCACTTCATCCACGCCTTTAGCCACAACCACAGGGGCGCGGAACTTACCCTGATCGTATTTCAGTGCAATTGCATAGTGGGTCGGGTTGGTGACAATAACATCGGCTTTAGGCACTTCCTGCATCATCCGTTTCATCGACATCTGCATTTGGGTGCGGCGGATACGGGCCTTAATCTGCGGATCACCCTCGCTGTTTTTATACTCGTCTTTAATTTCCTGCAACGACATTTTCAGCTGCCGTATGTGGTTCCACTTCTGATACGGCGCATCGACCACAGCAATTACTGAGACACTGGCGCACAGCCCCAAAAAAAGCCAGGCCAGAAAATACAGCGCTGATTCAATATTGTTAGGCTCACTCATCAAAGACAGCGCCATGATGTCAAAGAAAAACATCTTCAGAAGCAAGTAAGCAATACCGACCACCACCAGCACTTTGAGAATACTTTTTAACAGTTCTACCAAAGCCTGCAAACCGAACATGCGCTTAAAACCACTTAACGGATTGAGCTTACTGGCTTTAGGCGCTGCCGCCTGCCAGCTGAAGTTAAAACCACCCAGCAGGGTATTACCGATAAAACCGGCGAGGAGGATAATAAAGAAGATACCGGCCAGCGGCGGAATAATGTATTCACCAACCGCGCCCCAGGCCGTAAACATCGAATTAGTTTCAAAAATGTCTTTTGGGTTTAACTGCATCATGCGCTGGGCCACATCCAGCAATGCCATTGCCAGCATTTTGCCAAAAATTAAAATCGCTGCAGCGCTGCCTATCAGTACAAAAGCAGTACCCATATCTTTAGAGCGGGCAATCTGACCTTTTTCGGCTGCATCCTGCAGCTTTTTGGACGTGGGCTGTTCGGTCTTTTCGGCGCTTTCATCTGCCATTGCAGAGCCCTCCGGTTAGCAGCCAATCAGCCGGCAGCTGTAATCGATACTATGCTGCCACTGTTTGTCAAAATGGAATAAAAAGGTGTCCAGCGTCAACCACAGGATAATTAAACCCGACAGCATGGTGATTGGAAAACCTATAGAGAAAATATTCAGCTGTGGTGCAGCGCGCGTCATAATGCCAAAAGACAAATTCACCACCAGCATAGACACAATCGGCGCCAGTGCTATCGCCAGCGCAGTAGCAAACATCCAGCCGCCAAACTCGATCACCGTCCAGTAACTGGTCACTTCCCACCACTGGCCGTTAATCGGCAGCGTGTCAAAGCTGAATACCAGCATCTGGATCATGATCAGGTGGCCATCAAACAGCCAGAACAGTAAAGTTGCCAGGATCAGATAAAACTGACCTATCGCAGCCACGTTAACGCCGCTTGCCGGGTCTACCATCGATGCAAAGCCTAAACCGGTCTGGGTCGCCAGCAACTGCCCCGCCAGCACAAAGGTGGTAATAAACATCAGCGAGATAAAACCCAGCGCAAAACCGATCAGCAGTTGTAACAGAACTTCCAGGAACATCTGCCCAGACATCAAATCCGGGTTCGCGACAGGTGGCAGAGTAGGCATGATTATCAGCGTGATCATTACTACCAGGCCGGTTTTAATCCGCATAGGGATATTGCGCACACCAATACCGGCCATGATCAGAAACATACCCGTTACCCGGCATAGCGGCAGCAGGTAATCAGCTATAGTCTGCATCAGGACACTAAGTGGAAATTCCATACCTGGCTTAACCTACCACCGTCGGAATACTGAGAAACAGCTCATTGGTGTACTCCATAATCACGCGGGTAAACCAATGACCGCCAAAGATCAGCGCCAGCAAGGTGACAATTAACCTGGGCAGAAAACTAAGTGTTTGCTCGTTAATGGATGTTGCGGCCTGAAACACCGCCACAATCAGACCGACAAATAACGACGGCAGAATAATGGCGCTAACCAGCAGGATAACCAGATACAACGCATCGCGCAGTACATCGACAAAAACCTCTGGTGTCATGTGCCCACCCCATAGCTTGTCGCCAGCGTCCCCATTACCAGTATCCAGCCATCAACCAGTACAAACATCATCAGTTTGAAAGGCAAGGATATAATCATCGGCGACAACATCATCATACCCATGGCCATCAGCACGCTGGCGACCACCAGATCGATAATCAGAAACGGGATAAACAGCATAAAACCTATCTGAAATGCGGTTTTAAGCTCGCTGGTAATAAACGCCGGGATCACTACAGTAATCGGATAATCCTGTGGCTGCTCAGCCACTTCCTGCCCGGCAATCTGGGCGAAGGTATCCAGATCTTTGGTGCGGGTTTGGTGCAGCATAAACGCTTTGATGGGCACTATCGCCGCGTCCAGCGCCTGCACCGGCGTAATATCCTCTGACAAATACGGCTGTATCGCCGTGTCATTAATGTTTTTAAACACCGGCGCCATAATAAAAAACGTTAGAAATAAGGTAATGCCTATGAGTACCTGATTAGACGGGGATTGTTGCAGACCTATAGCCTGACGCAGGATAGCCAGCACAACAATAATGCGGGTAAAGCTGGTCATCATAATGACCATGGCCGGGATAAAACTCAGCGCCGTCATCAGCGCCAGCACCTGCAGCGTAACGCTGTATTGCTGGCTGCCATCGGCGCCGGTGGTTACAGTAACAGCAGATAAAGCACCATTATCAGCCAGAACATCGGGGCTTAGCATTATTGCCAGCACCACGAACAACAGTCGCAACATAGCTCACACTATTTTTTCAGGAACGATTGCAACTGTGTATGAAAGTCTGATGCCAACTTTTCTTCAGGTAATGGATTTTCCAGTTCAAACAGCAAATTTATGCTTTGTGAGGTCACCCCCAAAACACGCTGTTTTCCTTGCATTTCAATAACTAACAAACGCTCTTTTGGCCCAAGCGGCATAGTAGAAATTATTTTTATATGCCGGCTGCCTGGCAGGCGCAGTGTCAATTTTTTGAATGCCCAGCCAAGTGCGACAACGATTGCGACGACAATCCCCAGTGACAGTGCCATTTTCCCAAGGCCAAGCCCGGCGGAAGGCCGCTGCGCGCTGTTATCAAGCTTGGCAACCGGTTGCACTGTCGCAGGCTCAGCGGGTACTTCTGCCGGTGTTGCCGGCAGAACCGCAGTACTGTTGTCCGTGGCAGCGTTTTCGGCACGGCTGTCAGCCGTCGTATCAACTACCGTATCCTCTGCCTGCGTTTGCGCATTAAGTGTTGCCGGTAACAGCAACATACAACATAAAGCGAGATAAAATAGGCGCATCAGCGAAGTTTCTTAATCCGTTCAATCTGGCTGATAACATCAGTCAGGCGAATACCAAACTTGTCGTTGACCACAACCACTTCACCATGCGCAATCAGGGTGCCGTTTACCAGAACATCCAGCGGCTCACCTGCGACCCGCTCCAGCTCCACTACAGACCCCTGATTTAACTGCAGCAAATTACGGATGCTGATTTTCGCCCGCCCCACTTCCATCGAAATAGTAACCGGAATATCTAAAATGGTGTCGAGTTTGCGCTTTTCATCGACGGTAATATCGGCTTTCTCGCCATGCAACTCTTCCAGTTCAACCGGCTCAGCACCGTCTCCCGCGCCTTCAGCCTCCGCCATCGCGGCGGCCCATTCGTCCATGGTGTCTTTATCATCAGCCATCTTAGTTACCTTCTATCACGATCTGACAGGTTCAGATCGGCTTCTAATTCAGAGATATCGGCATCGCTGTCAAGCCGACGCCCGCCTTTAGTAAATACATGCATTTCTGATTTAACTGACTCTGGCCGCTTAATTTTCTCGGTGATTTTAAGTGCCACGTTTTCACGCGAGCGGCCCAGTTTGGCACGGTAAGTCGGTAAATCTTCAATTAATACCGTGATATGTTCCGGAATCTCAATCGGAATGATATCACCGGCTTTTAGCTCCATCACTTCACGCAACGTCAGATCCACATCCATCATTTTTGTAGTTAAATCGACCTTAACATCCATAATTTCATCGCGCAGCGCCTTACTCCAGCGCAAGTCAGTATCTTCTTTATCGCTTTGCACACCCGCATCAAGTAACTCACGAATGGGTTCAAGCATGGAGTACGGCAGAGCGACGTGGAAATCACCACCCCCACCGTCCAGTTCTATATGAAATGAGCTGATAACCACCACTTCTGTCGGGCTGACAATGTTTGCCATCGCCGGGTTAACTTCAGAGTCGAGATATTCAAACGACACGTCCATCACCGGCGCCCAGGCTTCTTTATAATCCTCAAAAATCAGTTTCAGCAGCATCTGAATAATACGGCGCTCGGTAGGTGTGAACTCACGGCCTTCAATCTTGGCATGATAACGACCGTCACCACCAAAGAAGTTATCCACCAGAATAAACACCAGCCGCGCTTCCATCGTAATCAGGCCGGTACCTTTAAGCGGTCTGAAGCGCACCATATTCAGGCTGGTTGGTACGAACAAGGTATGCACATACTCACCGAACTTGATCATCTGCACGCCGTTTATGGACACCTCGGCGGTACGGCGCATCATATTAAACAAACTGATACGCATATGGCGGGCAAACCGCTCGTTCACCATTTCCAGTGTTGGCATACGGCCACGGACAATACGATCCTGCGACGAGAAATCGTATTCCATAGCAGAGCGGCCCCGGCCCTCGCCGGATTCGTCTATTTCTTCTTCTTCAACGTCATCGACACCATGTAATAGCGCATCAATTTCGTCTTGTGACAGTAAATCGGTCACGGCTGCTCACTCTTATTGCATAACAAAACCGGTGAATAGCACTTCATCGACCACCACCGAACCAACCACTTCAATCATCGCCTGTTGTAAATCACTCAGCGCTTTATTCTTCAGTGCATCGCGCCCGGCAACCGTTACCAGCTCATCGGCATTGGCGGCACTGAAGGTTTCCAGCAGGCTGCCTTCGATGAGCGGTATATGACGCATGGCGATGGTTTCGTTGTTTGTACCACGCACCAACAATTGCACTTTAATCTGAACCATACGATCCCGTGAAGCACCCGGCACATTAAATACAAAAGGCCGTGGTAAGGGCACATATAAGGCGGTGCCTTTGGGCTCTGCACCGTCTGCGCCCGCTGACGCTGCCGCTTCGTTACCTGCAGCCGTTGGCGCTGCGGCATCGTCACCGCCGGACAAGAACATAAAACCAACCACACCCAGAACAATCAGCAGTGCAGCGCCTCCACCGATAAGCAATAATTTCTTTTTACCGCCACCTTCTGCAATGACTAAATCTTTTTCTGCTGCCATAGTTTATGTCTTCCGTCCGTTTTGTCCGGCATTATTATGCTCATCTGTCAGCGGCAATGTAAATCATCGCGCCTTAAATTCCGCTCTTGCCAGGCTTTATGCGTAATAATCCACCAGTCGATCATTTACAGTGGCCGTTACCTGTACAGCAGGAGCAGCAGCTGAATTGTCATCACCTGCATCATGGCCGCCCCGATGTCTGCCGCCGCCGTTGTCATCGCGCCGGGCAAGCTGCCGTTCCTGTTGCTGGCTCTGCTGTTGTACGTTGCCCTCGCTAAGGGTAATGCCCTGCTGCTGCAACATCTCACGCAATCTTGGCATGTGTTGTTCAAGTGCTTCTTTCGCCTGGGGCTGCTGCACAACAAACTGCACCGAAGCCTGTTCTTGCTGCATATCTATTTTAATCTGCATCTGGCCAAGACCCGCAGGGTCAAGCCGGATCTCGGCTACCTGAATATTCTGCCGTACCATCAGGTTCACCCGCTCCCGGAGCTGGCCAGCGGCATCCTGTTGCAACAAATTCAGGTTCTGTTTTAACTGCTCAGCAGCACTGTGTTGTACTGTGCGCACCGCGCCAGTTTGCTGACGCTGCTCAGCTGCGTTCAAACTATGACTAAAAATAGCATCATGACGCACACCGGCAGTATCTGCGCCGGGCTTCACTGCAGAATTAAGCTGCTGCCCATCAGCCATCAGCTGTTGTATTTCAGCTGCGGTCTGAGTACTGCCCTGTCTCGGGTTTTGTTGCTGGCCGGATTGCTCAGAGCCCTGTTTGGCGCCAGATTTACTATCGGTTTTATCACCGTCAGGCTTCAGCAGTTTTTCAGCAGCACTGGCATTTGACGTTTTTTGTTCAGTATCAGCAGCAGTGGTTTCGTCTGGCGACAACACATTTACCGCACCAGCACCCGTCAACGTCGGCGCATCCTCAGCACTTAGCTTAGCAGCCTGAGCAACAGATGCGTCATCTGCTGCCGCTTTAACTTTAGCCGCACCTGTTTTAAGCGGCTTATCTTCAGCAGACTTTGCTTCAGCTTTTAATGTGGCCTGTGTCAACCCGGCCAAATCTTCAGCGTTCTCAGCATTCACACCGACAGCGGAGATATCGCCATCCTCCGGCGGCACCGGTATAGCTTTATCGGCACTGGCCGCAGAGTCGAGTGTCATTTTACTGCCTCGTGCTATCTGAGCATTGTCGTAGCGTGAGGCTGATTTTTGCTCTGTCGTCTCAGCGTCAGCTAAGGCTACATTTTTTGCGTCAGTTATTGTTTGTTTAGTTGCTGATGCGGCGTTATCTGTTTGCCCGGCGGCTGAATCTGCTTCCGCATTGTTATCAGCTGTATTTGCTTCTACGGGCATCTCACCACTTGCGGCTTGTTGCGCGGCAGTGGCATTTGCTCTGGCCAGCTGCGCAATATCCTGCCCGGCTTCTTTGTTATCGCTGCTGGCTGCAGCAGCTTGCTCGGATGTTGCCTTAGCAGAGCGGCTTTTATCTTTTAGCGCTAACTGGTCGAGCAAACTTGCAGCGAGTAATGCCTCTTCAGCATTCTGCGACGCACTTTCATATGTGCTGCCGTCTGCATCGACAGCGGCTTTCTCTTCATCACTGATAGCGGCCATAGCAGCACTTAACGCCTGACTGATACCAGAAAGTGGGCTTACAGCGGCAGGCAACTGCCGTAGTTTTGTATCAGAAGGGGCGGTTTTTGCCGGTTGAACCAGCTCACCGAACATCGAGCCAAATACGCCGCTTTCACCATCAGTGCCGGCATCAGCTTTGCCGCTATCTGATTTGAGCGACGTGTCTGTGCTCAATAGCATTGATATTTGTAAGCCTTGCGTCATGCTTATCTCCCATGCCAGCTATGTCAAAATATAGCTATACCAGTTACTGCTACTCTGGCTGTTTGCCGCTTGAACGGCAGCTGCCTTTATTACGTTTCAACCAACATTCAATTTTCAGGCCAGGTTGTCATCCTGCTGGGCTGCCAGCCGACGCATAAATAACTGATTGGCATACTCGTCGGCATTTTTCTGCTCTTGCTTTAACTGCCGTTGCAGCTCAGCAACATTATTACGTTCAACCAGAAGCTCCAGCGCCTTGCGTTTCTTTTGCATGGCTAACCAGCTTTGTTTGCGCTGCTCGGCCGCGGCACGGGCCTGATGCACTGCCCGTCCCTGCTGTAAGATGGCCTGATCCAACTTGCCGATAAAGTTGACAAATTGCGTGTACTGCCGGCTTTGTAAGCCAGCACTGCCCTGCTGCTGACTTTGCTGAATATATTCGGTACGGTAGTTCGCCAGCCCCTGATATTTCTGCTCCTGCTGCTGATAAAACTGCTGGGCAGAGACAAACTGCGCCTGCAGTTTTTCCTCTCTTTCTTGCTGAATTTTAATCAGCATCGCAAAGCGCTTATTGATCATACGGCGTTACTCCTTGCCACAGGTGTCAACTGGCTCAGCGCCTGCAGGCTGTCATCATAGGCGACAACATCATGCATGCCCTGCTGCAAAAACCGGTTAATATTGGGCATCATTGCTATGGCTTTATCTAACTGAGGATCGCTGCCGCGCACATAGGCGCCTATCGCTATCAGGTCTTTACTTTGCTGGTAGCTGGAATACAGCTGCTTTACTGAACGGGCCATCTGCTGATGTTCACTGCTGGTCACAGACGGCATAACGCGGCTGATAGATTTCTCAATGTCCACTGCCGGAAAATGCCCACTGTCAGCCAAAGAGCGAGACAATACTATGTGTCCATCCAAAATAGCGCGGGACGCATCGGCTATCGGGTCCTGTAGATCATCGCCTTCTGACAATACGGTATAAAATGCGGTAATAGACCCCTGGCTGCCGCTGCCGTTGCCGGCACGTTCAACCAGTGCCGGTAATTTGGCGAACACGGAAGGCGGGTAACCTTTTGTTGCTGGTGGTTCGCCAACCGCCAGCGCTATTTCACGTTGGGCCTGGGCATAACGGGTAATAGAGTCGATAAGCAGCAGTACATCCAACCCCTGGTCGCGAAAATACTCCGCCACCTGCACTGCGGTTTCACAGCCTTTTAAGCGCATAAGCGGCGACACATCAGCAGGCGCGGCAATAACCACAGAACGCGCTTTACCCTCGTCGCCCAGAATTTCGTCAATAAACTCTTTGACTTCCCTACCACGCTCGCCAACCAGCCCGACAACAATGACATCGGCAGAGGTGCCCCGTGTCATCATACCAAGCAGCACACTTTTACCTACACCAGAACCGGCAAATAAGCCCATACGCTGGCCTTTACCTACGGTCAGAATACTGTTGATTGCCCGTACCCCCACGTCAAGCGGCTGCTTTATTGGCCGTCTGTGGAGTGGATTTATCGGTTTGCCTTTGATACCACCATGCTCGCGCGCTGCAATCGGCCCTTTGCCATCCAGTGGCGTACCAACGCCGTCAATGACGCGACCTAGCAAATTCATGCTAAGCGGCACACCTTTAAAATTCAGCATGGGTGTAACTTTGGCGCCCGGCACGACACCGGAAACATCATCTTTGGGCATCAGGTAAATGCGATCATTAGCAAAGCCAACCACTTCGGCCATGATATCGCCACGGGCGGTTTCGACACTGCAAGGCTGGCCAATTGCCGCACTGCAGCCGGTAGCTTCCAGCGTCAGGCCAACGACCCGCACCAGATGCCCGGAAACAGAAGGTTTTGAGCGATGAACATAGCCCAACTGCTGCTGCAGAAACTGGCTCAGCGTTTCACTGCTGGCCATGGTTATTCCCCGGTCTCAGGCGCATCAGCGTGTTGCTGTAGCTGCAGGAAATGTTCAAGGCTGCTCTGAACACGTTGGCCTAAAGTGCGGTCGACACTTGAGCGGCTACTTTCTACCATACAACCGCCCTGTTCAATCGACGGTTCAGCCCGCAGTTGCCAGCCTCGCTCGATGAGAGCCTCTGCACCGTAGAATTGTTCAATGGTACTGATGTCCTGCGGGTTAAGTTTTATCAGCAGCTGTGATGCATCCAGCGGCAAAGCACTGATAGCATCACTGACTGCCTGCAATATAACCTCTTGATTAGTCTTAACTTCGACGGCAATTACGGCCTGCGCCATTGCCAAGCTCAGCGCCAGCAACTGCTGTTGTACCATCGCATCCACATTTGCCAGCGGCTGCTGTAGTTGATCCAGTAAGGTACTCAGCTGTGTCAGCTTACTGTCGAGTTCATCCTGACCATCTGCCAATCCTTGCTTTTTGCCTTCAGCCTGCCCCTGGGTAAAACCATCCTGTTGGCCTTGTTCACGCCCTTCGCCGTAGCCTTTACTGAAACCTTCGTCCTTGCCTTCGGCAAATCCTTCATCGTAAGCCGCCTGACGGATTTGCTCGATGTCATCAGCCGTCAGTGGTTTCAGGGTTAACTCTTCTTCTTCCTGTGGCTTCTGCGCTTTAGCAACCGGCTGGGTTTTATTCAACGCATTAGTTTTGGTATTACGCTTTAACTGCTCTGATGTCAGATCCGGTGTCTGCCACTGCTGTAACAGCTCTTCGGTGTCGTCATCCGGCGAAAATGGCCGTTTATATTTAAAGGCATCAACTGACATATGCGCACTCATTTAGCTTACAGGAAGTCATCACCACCGCCGCTGCCAAGCATAATTTCGCCGGCATCAGACAAGCGTCGCGCAGTCGACAGAATTTCTTTTTGTGCTGCCTCCACATCACTGACACGCACCGGCCCCATGGCCTCCAAATCATCCTGCAGCAATTCTGCCGCCCGTTTAGACATATTCTTGAAGATTTTCTCTTTCAAGTTTTCATCTGTGCCTTTTAATGCTTTCATCAGCACATCCTGCTGTACTTCACGCAGCAATACCTGAATACCGCGATCATCAACATCTATCAGGTTTTCAAACACAAACATCAGGTCCTGAATTTGCTGCGCCATTTCTTCGTCATGCTCACGGATTGAATCCATCAGCTGACCTTCAATGTTGGTATCCATGTAGTTCAGAATGTCGGCAGCAGCTTTTAAGCCGCCCATTTTCGCGGTTTGCGTACCCGCCTGACCCGCAAACTGTTTCTCCATAATCTCGTTTAACTCCTGCAATGCTGCTGGCTGCACTTCTTCCAGGTTGGCAATACGCATGGTTAAATCCAGCCGCACTTTTTCCGGGAACTGCGATAAAATCTCGGCGGACTGTTCAGGCTCCAGATAGGACAACACGATAGTCTGGATCTGCGGGTGTTCGTTGCGGATAATATTCGCCACCTGCTTCGAATCCATCCATTTAAGTGAATCCAGGCCTTTGGCACCACCACCCAGTACTATCTGATCGATCAGATTAGCAGCTTTCTCTTCACCTAGTGCCGCCGTTAACGCGCGTTTGATAAACTCTTCGCTCTGGAAGCCAATGGTGCTGAAGTTCTGAATTTGTTCAATAAATAGCCGGTGTACAGCGCTGATTTTGGCCTGGTTCAAATCCGTCATCTGCGCCATCGCCAGACCAACTTTCTGCACCTGTTTCGGCTCTAAGTGCTTTAAAATCTGCGCAGCATCTTCTTCTGATAAACTCAGCAATAAAATGGCCGCTTTCTCAACACCGTCCAGTTTGCCAACGTCAAACGCCGGCTTTGTCGCTTCTATGCTACTCATCTTCAGCCAACCAGTTTTTCACTACCAGAGAAGACAGTTCAGGCTCATTGGCAACCAAGGCCCTAACTGCGCGTAATAAATCATCATCACCATGTAAGTCTGGCAGCATCAGTGTGCCATCAGGTGCAAAGCCCACGGCATTTTCATCAAAGCTTGAGCTTAGCATATCAATGGTGTCATCCCCTAAGTCCAGCCCGCTGCTAAGAGCACTGTCGTCATAGGCTTCTTTGGTATCTTCAGGGTAAATCAGTTTCTTCAGCATTGGCCGTACTATCGCCAGGATCAGCACGATAATAATCAGACCACCAATGGCCAGACGCACGACTCGCAGGAACCATTCTTCTTCATAGAATGCAGGTGTTGGTGGCTGTACCACTTCATCTTTCATAAAGGGCACAGAGATCACTTCAATCATGTCGCCGCGCTGTGCATCAAAGCCGATACCACCTTGTAGCAGGCGACGGATATCAGCCAGCTCTGCCTGTGGCCGCGGCTGTGGTTCACCGTTTTCACCGGCAACGTAGTCAATCGCAACGGACACACTAAGCCGTCGGATCACGCCACTTTGCTGGGAGATGTGGCTGATAGTAGTGTCCAGCTCATAGTTGCGGGTCGCTTCTTTATGATTACGGCCAGGAACCACCGGTTTAGCATTAGCGCCGGTGGCCTGCTCCGGAATATTCGAGTTCAGCGGAGGCTGGTTAGACAAGGCCCCTGGGATACCGGCACTTAAACCACCGACACTGTTTTCTTCAATCGTCATTTCGCTGCGAACAGCAGGCAGGTCAGGGTTAAACCGTTTCTGCGTTTGCTCGGTTGCCGTAAAATCCATATGCAGGTCAACCTGAGCAGTGTAATTACCGTAGCCCAGCACCGGCATTAAAATAGAGTCAACTTTCTGACGGTATTCTTCTTCACGGGTACGCTGCAGTTCATATTCTTTGCGGGTACGGGCAGAACTGGCATCCTGAGAGCCACTGTTGAGCAGACGGCCATTCTGATCGGTAACGGTAACTCTTGACGGCGATAACCCCTGCACAGCAGACGCTACTATATCAACAATAGCGTCTACTTCGCTGTCACGGATCACCGTGCCACCACGCGCTGTAACCAGCACTGTTGCTGATGGCAGCTTTTCAACCCGGGCAAACACGTTTTCTTTGGGGATAGCCAGCAATACGCGTGCCCGCGCCACGCTTTGCAGCTCTTCAATAGTGCGGGCCAGCTGCTGCTCACGGCTGTGTTTTAACCGCTCCATTTCCAGGCGCTGGCTGACACCGAAACCGCTGTCCTGCAACAGAAACTCGGTGCCGCTGGAAGGCTCTTGCGTTAAACCGGCACGTGACAATGATAATTTAGTGCTCTGAAACTTATCCTCAGCGACATAGATCACATTGCCTTCAAGCGTGTAATCAATTTTTTGCGCATCCAGGTGGTCCAGCGTTTTGATAAGTTCTTCAGTAGGAAAGGTGCCCAGCGGACGCATTTCGGGCTGGCGCGCCCACATAATGATTAAAATTGCGATGGCCAGACAAATTGTCAATGCAACGATAAGCGTGATCTGACGCACCAGATCCATACCGCCTAACGAGCCAACAAAACCACTTTTTTGCTCCTGCTGTTCACCACTACTGTAATCGTTACCAGTCAGCGCCAGCTCGGTTGATTGATTTTCAGCCACAACCTATTCCTCCGTTACACTGGCATTGACATAATGTCTTTGTACGCTTCAACCAGCTTGTTGCGTACCTGAACTGTCGCTTCAAAGGCTAAAGATGATTTCTGGCTGGCTATCATGACCTGCGCCAGTGACACATTAGGATCACCAAGCTCAACTGCGGTACGCATTCTGCCGGTTTCCTGAGCCAGATCGTTAACATGGCTAAGCGCACTGGTCAGCATAGAACTGAAATCGCTTTGGCTTGGGTTCACCTGCTCTGTATTTTGCAGCCGCAGCTCAGTGCCAAGCCCTCTTGCCTGGCCCGCCAATGACTGCATTTCTGCATAAAGTGCCTGACCTTTGATGTTCATAGCGTTATCCGTCAAAAAAATGCTGCAACTAGAATTACCTCTAACAAAGCAGGAGTTGTGCCAGTTTTTAACGCAATGAAATATATAGAAAAAACCCTCGAAACGAGGGTTTAGGTAACTCAGACAGGCAGGTCAATACCGCAGTCGCGCATTCTGGCCAACTTATAACGCAATGTACGGTCGCTTATCCCCAGCTTTTGCGCTACGTCTTTACGCCGGTTGGCGCAGGCTTTCATAGTGGCAAGAATAATGCGGTGTTCCTGCTCATGCACACTGTGTTTAAAGCTATTACTGCTCTCATCCGCAACATCAGGCTCATCGGCATCTGCCAGTAAGGCAGTGTCCGCCGCAGCCAGCGCAGCAGACTGCGCCATATCGTCCGGCTCCAGCATAATATCCTCTGCTGTTATCGTGTTGCCCTGTGCAATGATTAGCGCCCGCTGTACCACGTTGTCCAGTTCACGCACATTTCCCGGCCAACTATGCAGACTAAGGCGCACACGTGCTTCTGCGGTTAAAACCGGTACAGCTTGTCCGCTGTCAGCACAGTGGCGCTGCAGCAAATGCTCCGCCAGTGGCACTATATCGTCGGGGCGTTGACATAGTGCTGGCCAGATAAGCGGAAACACATTCAGCCGGTAAAATAAGTCTTCCCGAAAAGCGCCTTGTGCCACCGCCTGCTTTAAATTACGGTTACTGG
Source organism: Rheinheimera aquimaris (assembly GCF_020531985.1). Taxonomy (GTDB): domain Bacteria; phylum Pseudomonadota; class Gammaproteobacteria; order Enterobacterales; family Alteromonadaceae; genus Alishewanella; species Alishewanella aquimaris. The sequence continues at coordinate 874,480 of NZ_JAJAVQ010000001.1, forward strand.
TGGCCAGTACCCGCACATCGAGCTTAATGGTTTTACGCCCGCCGAGACGTTCCACTTCGCGTTCCTGCAACACCCGCAGTAACTTAGCCTGTAGGCTTAAGTCCATTTCGGTTATTTCATCCAGCAGGATAGTGCCCTGTTGTGCCTGCTCAAATTTGCCGGGGCACGCGCTTATCGCGCCGGTAAAGGCACCTTTCTCATAACCAAACAACGTTGACTCGAGCATATTTTCCGGAATAGCGGCGCAATTTATTGCAATAAAAGGCCCATTTCTGCGCTCTGATAACTGATGAATGTAGCGCGCCAGTACTTCTTTGCCGGAACCACTGGGACCGCTGATCATCACGCTAACATCTGTCGCGGCAACTTTGCCACACAGCGCCAGCAGCTGTTTACTGCTATTTGATGCGGCAACGGGTTCAATATTGTCTGACGGTTCAGTGCTGACATAACGGCTGACAGTATTAACTAATACTTCCGGCGAGAAAGGCTTCGCCAGATAATCGATAGCGCCAAGCTGAATGGCCTCTACTGCTGCCTGCACCGTTGCGTAAGCCGTCATCATTAGCACCGGCAATTGCGGATAGCGCTCGCGCAGTGTCTTCAGTAATGTCAAACCGGATACGCCCTGCATTTGTACATCACTGATGACCAGCTGTACCTTATGTTGCTGCAGCAATAATAAAGCCTGTTCGGCACTGTCGGCGGCCAGAACCTGATACTGCGCCAGCATCAGCGTATCCTGCAACGCTTCGCGCAAGCCGGCATCATCCTCAACCAGTAAAATACGTTGTGTCATTGGCCTGCCTCCTGAACACTGTGTGAAAGCGGTAGCAACATTTCAAAGCAAGCCCCCTGCCCGGTCGGCACATACCGTACAGAGCCATGATGTGAATGCGCCACGGCCTGAACAACGGCCAGTCCAAGACCTGTACCTTGGGCTCGGCCGGTAACAAAGGGCTCAAACAGATTATCGTGTAATGCCGGCGCGACCCCCGGCCCGTTATCAGTAAGACGTAAAAGCAGCTTGCCACTGTGCTGTGCACTTGCCTTGAGCTCCAGCACTATTTTTGCGCTGGCTGGTATTGCCTGCAGGCTGTTCTGGATCAGATTCTGTATCGCACCGCACAACGCATTTTGGTTACCAACAAGGCGAAGTGAAGGCTCATCACATTGCAGGGTAAAATCCGCCTGGTGCTGCACCAGCAAAGCGTCAACCGCTGCTTCAATTTCTGTAATCAGCTGATCGAGCGTAAATTCGGCAACTTGCTGTGAGCTACCGCTGCGGGCAAACAACAGCATATCGCTGACCTGCAGTTCCAGATCCTGCAAGCGGGACAACAACTTTTGCTGAAACTGCTGCTGCACCTGCCAGGTGGCTCTTGGGTTGGCCAAATTCTGTGCGTACAACATTGCAGCAGATAAAGGCGTGCGTATTTGATGCGCCAGAGTAGCCATCATTTTACCCAGCACAGACAAACGCTGCATCTGACCGACCCTGCTTTGCAATTGCCGGGTTTCGGTCAGATCGGTCAACATGATTAGCTGTCCTGGCTGGGTATATTCGGTGTGCGTTAGTAAGGCATTAATTTGTAATTTAACCCGGCGGCCATCTTTTAACGACACTTCCAGGCCGTCATCACGGCGGGGGCTAAAACAGCGGCTGATGATGGAAAACCAGGCTTCACCAACCAGCGGCTCACCCAACATCGTTACAGCCGCAGGATTGGCCTGATACACCACGCCGCGCTGATCCAATAAAATGACTGCCGCTGGCAATGCCTGCAATACAGGATCAAGCCCGGTTGGTGCGCAATAGGTTGAGAGCTGATGGCCGCTGGCTGCAACAACTGATAAGCCTTGCCGGGCAAACCCGGTGGGCGAAAAGTGCATAGCACTGGCTGAAGTCATAAGTCCCCCCTGAAACACATCGTTCAGGAGAGTAATGCAGACATTATGCCAGCATTTTCTTGATTTATTTCAGATGGTTAATTTTGTCAAAACTCTGACAGTAGCAGTTACTCGTCTTTACCGAGATTATACTTACGCATTTTTTCAACCAGAGTGGTCCTGCGCAGCCCTAGCACTTCTGCCGCCCTGGCAACAACAAACTCATGCCGCTCCAGCGCCTGGGAAATAAAGCGGATTTCAAGCTCGGCAAGGTATTCTTTTAAATCCAGTCCCTGCTCCGGCAACTGCTGCAGCGTATCGGCATCTGATGCAAAACCGCTGTCATCGTCTGCATCATCATCGTCGGTTGACTGGAACATCTCATTTAGCAGATCACGTTCCTGCAAGCTCTCCGGATACTGCGGTACGTAGCTTTCAATGTCCAGATGACGGTACTTGTGTGGCAACTCAGCCACATCAACCACCTGATCCGGGTACATAATGACCATCCGTTCTAACAGGTTTGCCAGTTCACGCACATTTCCGGGCCAGCTGTGTAACTGCAGGCTTTGCATTGCATGCTCAGTAAATTTCACGATTGCCTGGCTGTGCTTAGCCTGGCGCTTTAATAACTCACTCACCAACAGGGGTAAATCGTCTGTACGTTGGCTAAGGGCCGGTGTTTCAATTGGAAACACATTCAACCGGTAGTATAAATCTTCGCGGAAACTGCCTTCAGTAATCATCTGTTCCAGATCACGGTGCGTTGCAGCAACAATTCTGACGTCGGCTTTAATTGGCTGGGTACCACCAACACGCTCATAAGTGCGCTCCTGCAGCACCCGCAGCAGTTTAACCTGCATGTTCAGCGGCATATCGCCAATTTCATCTAAAAACAGCGTGCCGCCCTGGGCCAGCTCAAACCGGCCTTTGCGGGTTGAGATTGCACCGGTAAAAGCGCCCTTTTCATGGCCAAACAGCTCACTTTCCAACAGCTCAGCCGGAATAGCACCACAGTTAATCGGCACAAAAGGCCCGCCTGAGCGGTTAGATAACAAATGAATATTGCGGGCAGCCACTTCTTTACCTGTGCCTGAAGGCCCAAGCACCAGTACATTAGCATCTGTTTTGGCAACCTGCTGAATAAGAAAGCGTACCTGCTGCATTGCATCTGAATTGCCAACCATACCATCAAACTTTACCGCAGCTTCAGTCTGGCGCTGCACAGGTAGTAAACGGTGGTACTGTTGGCAATCACGTAGCAACTGTGTCAGCGAAGCATAAGCGAAAGGTTCAGTTAACAACCCAACGGCATTGGCGTGTTCCAAAAGCGGCTGCAGGGTTTCACCTAATAACAAAAACGCAGTAGCCGGGTATTTTTGCAGCAATGTCGCATGCAACTGGCTATCTAAAGCGCCAAGCAATACCACCGCCGGTTCATCCGCACTTAAACGTTGCTGGAGTTCCTGTAATGTCAGCTGTTGATGTGGTTCATGAATAAAGCCCAGCACCGTGCTTAAACGGCCGCTACGCTGGCTTTGTTCATCAACAATATACAGTGAAGGCGTATTTGACATGCTGTTGCTTTTATTATGCTTTTAACTGCATTGTACTGTGCAGGCGTCAGCTTGCAAGAGAAGACGCTATTTTTTTGACGCGGGCGTCAAAAAAATAGCGTCAGATATAGTTAACTCAGTAGATTCAATGCTTGTTGCTGTTGCACTCTGGATTGCAGCGCAACGCTTACGGAGGTATTGGCCAGAATATCTGCTGCCACTTTATCACTGGTGGCACGGGCAAAATCCAGATCTTCAATCCGGCTGCGTGCCTCTGACTCAGCGATCTGCTGACCATTTAAATTACTGGCGGCACTGGCAAACCGGTTTGCTTCAGCCCCAGCCTGAGCTTGCAAGCCGCCGATGTAATCTCTTGCCTGAGCAATATTGTCCAGCGACTGCGCAGCACTTTGCGCGCTGGATAAATCGATATTAAAGGCATTACGGTCCTGTAAACCTGCTGCAACATCTGTGGTTGTCAGGTTAACGCTTCCAGACCCGGTGCCAAAAGCTACACTGGCGTCTTCACCGAACAGCTTCTTGCCAGCAAATTCTGAGCTGTCGATGATCTGCTGTGCGTTGGCTACATACGCATCGGCTTCCGCCTGCAGTGCCTGCCGTTCTTCCGCGCCATAAATGCCATTACCGGCGGCGACAGACAAGCGGCTAAGCTCAGCAAAGTTGTCATTTACGCCTTGCAACGCTTGCTCATAGACGCGGGACAACGAAATACCGTCGTATACATTACGCTCTCCCTGGGCTTTGGCATTAATACTGCTGCTAAGCTGGTTGGCAATTTGTAACCCCGCAGCATCATCCGCTGCACTGTTAATACGTTTTGCTGTTGCCAACTTTTTAAACAGGTTTTCCTGCTGCAACTGCGCCTGATTCAGGGTGTTGCTACTACCGGGAGCATTAAGTTTCATCATGACACCACTTCGTCGTTAAAACTGGTTATAGTTTAGTCAAAGCGACACTAAAGCGCTATTAATTAAACGATGCCATAAATTTTAATAGCACATCGGCGGCAAAACTGTTTAAGTTGAATATGTTAGAAGCGGCGGCATACTTTATGCTAAAGTCGGCTCAGACAGCAATTGGCAACATTATGTGGTTCCTGAGGGCAGCTTATGTTTAACGGCAAAACCATTCTGATTACCGGCGGTACCGGCTCGTTTGGCCATAAGTACACGGAAACTCTGTTAGCGCGCTACAAACCGAAAAAAATTATTATCTACTCCCGCGATGAGCTGAAGCAGTATGAAATGCAGCAAAAGTTTCATCAAAGTTGCATGCGCTATTTTATCGGCGATGTACGTGATGAACATCGTCTGATACGCGCTATGCACGGTGTAGATTATGTTATCCATGCGGCAGCGTTAAAGCAGGTGCCGGCGGCAGAATATAACCCGACAGAGTGCATCAGAACCAATATCAATGGCGCCGAAAATGTCATTACCGCCGCTATTGAAACCAACGTTGAAAAAGTGATTGCGTTATCTACTGACAAAGCGGCAAACCCGGTAAACCTGTATGGGGCCACTAAACTGGCTTCCGATAAGCTGTTTATTGCCGCCAATAACATGGTTGGTGGTAGCAAGCCGCGCTTTTCTGTGGTGCGCTACGGCAATGTAGTCGGATCACGTGGTTCAGTGGTGCCGTTTTTTCAACAGTTGGTAGATAAAGGCAGCGATCATATTCCGGTAACACATCCCGAGATGACCCGTTTCTGGATTAGCCTGCAACAAGGTGTCGATTTTGTATTGAAGAACTTTGAGCGCATGCTTGGCGGTGAGATTTTTGTGCCGAAAATCCCCTCTATCCGTATTGTCGATCTGGCCGAAGCGATGGCGCCGAATTTGCCGATAAAAGAAGTCGGTATTCGCCCGGGTGAAAAACTGCATGAAATGATGTGTCCGGGAGATATGTCATACCATACCTATGAATTTGCTGATCATTTTGTTATCGCACCGGCCATTAAGTTTTTTAACCGTAGCAATGATTTCTCCAGTAACGCCCTGCAAGAGCAAGGCAAGCTGGTAGCCCCTGGGTTTGAGTATGTGTCAGATACCAACCCGGATTTTCTTACTGTCGAACAAATGCGCCAGTTTAATCAGGAAGCTATGTCGTGATCCCATACGGCCGCCAGCACATTACCCAGGCTGATATAGATGCAGTAACAGAGGTACTGCAAAGTGACTTTTTAACCCAGGGGCCAGCGGTACCGGCCTTTGAAAAACGATTGAGCGAACTGACAACCGCACAGCATGCCATAGCCGTTAACAGCGCCACATCAGCTTTACATCTGGCCTGTCTGGCGCTCGGCGTTGGCAGGGGTAGCCGGGTCTGGACATCGCCGATCAGCTTTGTCGCCTCGGCCAACTGTGCCCGCTACTGCGGTGCTGATGTCGATTTTGTTGACGTAGAACCCGACAGCGGCAATATGGCAATTGATAAGCTACGGCTGAAGCTGGAGCAGGCGCGTAGCAATGATACGCTGCCGCAGGTCGTTATTCCTGTGCATCTGGCCGGCGCCAGCTGTGATATGCAGCAAATTCATTACCTGGCCAACGAGTTTGGCTTTGCGGTCATTGAAGATGCGTCGCATGCCGTCGGTGCCAGTTATCTTGATGATGCTGTGGGTTGTTGCCGCTACAGCGATATCACCGTGTTCAGCTTTCATCCGGTAAAAATCATTACCACAGCCGAAGGTGGTATGGCACTGACCAATAATCCAGAGCTGGCTGATAAAATGCGCTTGCTCAGAAGCCACGGCATCAGCCGTGATGAAAGCCTGATGACGGAGCCAACCCACGGTAATTGGTATTATCAGCAGCTGCAATTGGGATTTAACTACCGCATGACCGATCTGCAGGCCGCTTTAGGGCTAAGCCAAAGCAGACGCTTGCTGCCGATAATTCAAAAACGCCAGTTGCTGGCAGCGAATTATCACCGTCTGCTGGCACAATTGCCATTAAGCTTACCTGCGCTGGATGATGACAATATCAGCGCCTGGCATTTGTTTATTATCCGGCTGGACGACAAAACTAAACGTAAAGCCGTATTCGACTGCATGCGCGACGCCGGCATAGGTGTAAACGTGCATTATATTCCAATCCATACCCAGCCTTACTATCAGCAACTGGGTTTTGACTGGGGCGATTTTCCGGTAGCAGAAGATTTTTATGAGCGCATCATCAGCCTGCCGATGTTTCCGGAATTAACCGGCGAACAACAGCAATATATCGCCGATAAACTGGCAGAGCTGCTGCAATGAGAGTGGCCATTATTCCGGCCCGCGGTGGCAGCAAGCGTATACCGCGCAAAAATATAAAGCTGTTTAGCGGCAAGCCGATGCTGGCTTATCCAATCTTAACGGCGCTGCAAAGCGGCTGTTTTGACCGGGTGTTGGTGTCTACTGATGATAAAGAAATCGCAGCAGTCGCACGGGAATACGGTGCCGACGTACCCATGCTGCGCCCGGCAGAGCTGGCAGATGATTATACCGGTACCGGTGCCGTTATCCGCTATGAGCTGCAACAACTGCAGCAACAGGGAATAACGGCTGATTATTGCTGCTGCATTTATGCCACTACGCCGCTTCTCAGCCCGACTTTACTGCAACAAGCCTGGCAGCAACTACAGGCACAGCCGGAACTGAATTACGTGTTTTCCGCCGCCCGCTTCTCATTTCCGATCCAGCGGGCGCTGATTACGACCGAGCTGGGTGTAGCTCCACTGGACCCGGCAAGTATCGGCAAAAGGTCGCAGGATCTTACCCCGACATTTCACGATGCCGGCCAGTTTTACTTCGGTAAAACAGAGGCCTGGCTGAAGCAACTGCCGGTATTTGGCAATTACAGCAAAATGCAGGTGCTACCCGACTATCTGGTACAGGATATTGATACAGCAGACGATTGGCAGCGCGCCGAACTGTTGTATCAACTGTTAAACCGGGATGCGCCCTGACATGAAAGTACTGTTTCGCACTGACGCTTCTGTCAGTATTGGAGCAGGTCATGTTATGCGTTGCCTGACCCTTGCTGCAGCGCTGACAGAGCGTGGTGCAAGCTGCTCTTTTGTCTGCGCAGACACAACCGGCAACTTACATGATGCAATCCGCGCTCAGGGTTACCCGCTTTATATTCTGAGCAATGACTTACCTGATGAACAGCAGGATGCCGAGCTTACATTAGCCCGGTTAATTGAACCCTATCAGCTGCTTATTGTTGATCACTACAAGCTGGGCCAACATTACTGCAGCAAGTTGCGACAATACTGCCAGCACATTATGGTGATAGACGACCTGGCCAACCGGCAACACGATTGTGATTTACTGCTCGATCAAAATTTGCTGCCGGACGCCGGGCAGCGCTACAACAAGCTGATACCAAAGCACTGTATTACTTTAACTGGGCCGCGTTTTGCACTGCTAAGAGACGAGTTTTATCAGGTAAAACGGCCTGCTCACCCTAACCATATTCTGATTGGCTTTGGTGGTAGCGATGAGCAAAACTTAACCGCAATGGCAATTAAAGCGCTACAACAATTAAAGCTGACAGCAATTACAGCCGATATAGTAATAGGGGCAAATAATCCGTGGCGCGCTGAAGTAGAAGAGCTGGTAGCGAGCCTGCCCAATGTCCGTTTGCATGTGCAATGCAACTATATGGCAACCCTGATGTACCGTGCACGGCTCATGCTTGGTGCGGGTGGTGCCAGCCATTGGGAAAGGTGTATTTGTGCCCTGCCGGGTTTGGTTGTAACCGTTGCCGAAAATCAGCAGGCGACAACGGCTTATCTTGACCACCTTGGCGCCTGTGTCTGGTTGGGTCAGGCTGCTGAAATGTCAGCAGAACGCTTTGCAGAGCAACTATGCTATTACCTGTCCCAACCGGCACTGTTAGATAAAATCAGCCAGAGCGCTGCCGGCATTGTGCCGGCGGACGCTGGCACGCCGTTAGTAGCAGAGCAGATTTTTGCATTAGTACGAGGATTAAATGGCAACAATTAAGCTGGGCCAACGTGCCATAGGACCGGGTGAAGCGCCATTTATCATTGCCGAACTGTCAGGTAACCATGATCAGTCGCTGGATAAAGCACTGGCCATGGTAGACGCAGCAGCCGCCTGCGGCGCTGATGCGATAAAAATTCAAACTTACACTGCCGACAGCATGACGCTGGATATTCGCAGTGGTGACTTTGTGATTCAGGACCCGGGCAACTTATGGCAGGGCAAATCACTGTATGAGTTGTACCAGCTGGCCATGACGCCGTGGGATTGGCATCAGGCTATCTTTGAACGGGCAAATGCGCTTGGCATGCTGGCGTTTAGCACACCGTTTGACCTAGCGGCTGTTGAGTTTCTCGAACAGCTGAATGTGCCCTGCTATAAAATTGCCTCTTTTGAAAACAGCGATCATGCCTTGCTGGCTGCCGTTGCCAGAACCGGTAAGCCGGTAATTATGTCAACCGGCATGGCAACACAAACCGAACTAGCTGAATCGGTAGAGGTGCTCAAAAAAAATGGCTGTCAGCAGCTGATTTTACTGAAATGTACCAGTCACTACCCTGCCGATCCGGTTGATGCCAATCTGGCGACCATCCCCCACCTGGCCCAGTTATTTGATTGTCAGGTCGGGTTATCAGATCACACCGCAGGTATCGGTGTAGCCGTGGCAAGCGTAGTGCTGGGCGCCAGTGTAATTGAAAAACATTTTGTGCTGGATAGAAGTGAAGGCGGCGTAGATGCCGAGTTTTCGTTGCAACCGGAAGAATTTTCTGCTTTGGTGCAAGAGTGTAAACGCGCAGCAGTTGCGCTTGGCAAAGTAACCTATGGCGGCACCGCAAAAGAGCAGGCATCGCGCAAGTATCGGCGCTCATTGTATATAGCAGCCGATATGCAGCCGGGAGATATTTTCACTTCGGCTAACTTACGCTCTGTACGCCCGGGGCTTGGGCTTGAAACCAAATATTTAGCGATGTTGTTGGGTAAGCCTATCAAAAAAGCCGCCAGCAAAGGCACACCTATGAGCTGGGAGCTGTTGTAAGCGTATGACACCAGCAAAGCAGTATCCGACAACGGTGTTCCGGCCGCTCAGTGAAGCAGAACTTGAGCAGGTTTGGCGATGGCGCAACCAGGACGACATCCGGCGTAATATGCACAATGATGCGCCGATAAGCTGGGCGGAACATTTAGGCTGGTTTGAGCAATTACAGTTTGATTTGAGCCGGCGTTTCTTTGTGTTCTATCAAAATAACCGGCCTGTTGGTGTACTTAACTTTCATCAGCACAGCAGTGGTGTGCTGGAATGGGGGTGCTACCTTGGCGAGCATAATGTCTGGCCGGGTTCTGGCTTATTACTGGAAATAGCGGCTCTTGATTATGCCGCTATGCAAAGCGATCAGCATACGTTGTATGCAGAAGTATTATCTTTTAACCACAGCGTACTGAAAATGCACCAGTTATTTGGCTATCATCCGCAACCCGATTTGCCCGGTAAGCAAAGAGGCGACGAAGTCTATCAGGTTAAGGTATTTCACTACCCTTTGGCCGACTGGCGTGCAAACCGGGATGAAGTATTAAAACGTTTACCCAAACAAATTGGTGCCGCTGCGGCCTTTATTCAATTTAATCAGTAGCAGGTTTATAACGTGGAACTGGAACAACGTATCCGACAAACCCTGGCACAAGTGGCCATCATTGCCAACTGTCAGCTGACAGACAACATTACAGATGACACTGTACTGCTGCAAAGCGGGCTGGACTCACTGGGTTTCGCCATGCTGGTAGCGCAGCTGGAGGAAGACTTAGGCATAGATCCTTTCAGCCAAATGCAGATTGCGGTCTATCCCAGCACCTTTGGCGAGTTTGTCAGCATATATCGCCAGGCACTGGTTCAAGCCAGTTAACCGGCTGACCCGCATATGACTCTGCTGCAGAGGTTGCAACACGCTGATTATCAGGGGCCTGCTATCCTGGCGCTAACGCCTGTCAGCTACAAACAGCTGATAAACAATGCTCTGCAGCTAAGGCAACAGTACCCGCAGTTGCAACAGCATGCGGTTGCACTAACCTTCTCTGATCTTGACAGCTTTATCACAGCGCTGTTGGCGTTCGATGGCTGGTGCCGGGCGCTATACCTTATGCCCGATAATCTGGCCGATGTGCCGTCTGCTGCAATCCGCTGGCCATTAGCGCAAACACTGCCCGCGCTATCACCACAAAATCATACTGAACCGAGTCTCTGGTATCTTGCGACATCAGGCACCACCGGCACGCCGAAATGGATTGGCCATCAGGCGGGTAATTTAAGCCGTAAAGTGAAAGCAACCGCATACAGTAGTACGCTGCGCTGGGCTTTGTGTTATCAGCCGGTGCGGTTTGCCGGCATGCAGGTCTTACTGCAAAGCCTGCTATCCGGTGCCGCTATCTGCGACTGCAGCAATGGCGACATGAACTACCGTATTAGTCAGATGCAGCGCTATAACGTTAATGCAGTATCAGCAACGCCATCTTTATGGCGCCAGCTACTTATGACCGGACAGCTTAATACCCTGTCGCTTGAACAATTAACGCTGGGCGGAGAGATTGCCGATCAACCGTTGTTGGACACACTAAGCGCCATGTTTCCGCAGGCAAAACTGCTGCATATCTACGCCTCTACCGAAGCTGGGGTTGGTTTTGCCGTCGCGGATAAACAAGCTGGCTTTCCGGCTAGCTGGCTGGAAACCAGTCAAAATGGCTTAAGTTTTAAACTGGATGCACAGCAGCATTTATGGTTAAAGCCGCCCTGGGAACCGGACAGTAGCCTGGCCTCAAGATTGGATAGTGAAGGCTTTTTAAATACTGAAGATGTCGTCATGATACAAGACGACAGAGTGCATTTTTTAGGTCGCGCCAGCGGTGTAATAAATGTAGGCGGTAACAAGGTTCATCCCGAACAGGTTGAACAAGTATTGTTGCAATACCCCGGCGTGCAACAGGCTAAAGTGTACGCTAAGGCCAGCAGCGTGCTGGGGCAACTGGTTATAGCAGACATTGTTACCGACAGCACTGACACCACAACGCTGCAAGCTGCGCTGTTACAGCACTGTGTGCAACATTTGCAGCGCTACCAAATACCGGTGAAACTGAATTTTGTCAGCAGTTTAGTTACCAACGAAACCGGTAAACTAAGCCGGCGCCCGGACGCACAAGGAGCATCATGAATAAACTAGTCATTGTTACCGGTGCCAGCCGCGGCCTTGGCCTCGCTATTTGCAGACAACTGCTGCAGCAGGGTTATACAGTGCTGGCACTGGCCCGCACGCTAAGCTCAGACCTGAACGCTTTGACTGAGCAATATGGCAGTGGCCTGACGTTTGTCAGCGTGGATTTATCTGATCTTGATAATATTCAGCCACTTTGCAGCGAGATGATTAAACAGCACGGCAGGCCCTATGCGCTGATCAACAACGCCGCCGTCGGTTACGACGGTGTACTGGCGACCATGCATAACAGCGAGATTAATGCCCTGCTGAACCTGAATGTCCAGGCCCCCATTTTGCTGACTAAATATCTGCTAAGGCCAATGCTGCTAAACCAGAGTGGCCGTATTATTAATATTTCATCCATTATTGCCCGCACCGGCTTTAATGGTTTAAGCGTGTATGCCGCCAGCAAGGCGGCACTGGAAGGCTTTACAAAATCGCTGTCACGGGAAGTTGGCAAAGCCGGTATCACGGTAAACTGCGTGGCACCAGGCTATATGCAAACAGAAATGACCAACAGTTTACAAGGTAACAAACTGGAGAGTATAAAACGGCGCAGCCCACTTGGCCGCCTGGCAACGCCGGATGATGCGGCTGCAACAGTACTGTATTTACTTAGTGAGCAGGCAGCAGCGGTAACAGGCACAACAATTACTGTTGATGCTGGAAGTACGGCTTGATCTACGATGACTGTCGATAAACTTACGCCAATCTATATAGCACCAGCGAACCCGGCGGGAAAAGCACTGGCAGATCTTTTGCGGCAACAGGGCTACAACATTGCCAGTCTGGCAGACAATCTGAAACAAGGACAGAATATTATTAACAACTCAGCTCAGGCGCTGCCTGGCGCCATAGTTGTGATTGCTGCTGGCAGTTTTTTACATGCAGTTGCTGCTGGTTTATTGCTAAGAGGCTTTAATAAAAGCCAACTGTGGGTGGCAGATAGCAGCGCCAATATCAAAACGTACCGGCTACCACTTTCCTATCGTTTCAAACAAGCTGCTACAACAGCTATAACTCTGGTATTTAATACGTTACGTCGCTGTACTCCCCGGGCAGGCTACCTGTATTACGCTGAGGATTTCTTCGACAGCAACGTACTGCTTGCCTACCGGGAACATCGTAGACAATATCCGCAAGAAGCATGGTTATTAGGGCGAAAACTACGTCAGCAAATAACAGAGCTGCAAAACGATAGCCATGTGCTGGAGGGTTTATCTGGGGCTGGCTTTTGGCGGTGTTTAACAGCCAAAAAACTGATTGTCGACCATGAATACACAGGCAAAACCTTTAGCCTGCTGCGTCAGGCTATTCCGGTAACCCAGTTATGGCATGGTCTGCCTTATAAAGCGTTAAGCGGTAATATCCACTATCCGCATGTCTGCGATGAAGCTTTTATTTCCAGCTCTGAATGGTTTAACAAACACATATTCCCTAAGATTTTCCGTGCCAAACAGTATCTGGCATTGGGCTACCCACGCAATGACGCCTTGCTACAGCCCGCTGAGCAAAGAGATTGGATCAATGCAGAGCCGTTGTCGCTGCTGCGAGAAGTGCAGCAAGATACCGGTGACATCATAGTTTATGCCCCAACCTATCGTGATTGGGGAGACAATGATTACCCACTTGATTTAGCAGAACTAAATACCTGGTGCAAAACACAAAGGGTCAGCTTTGTGCTGAAGTTTCACCCCTTTATTTCACGCAAATTCGCCGACGCTATGCGTCTGGATAATCTCGATCAGCTGCAGCAATTACCTGGGCTACCCCATATTTACCTGTACCCCAGCGGAAAGAATGTCTATCCATGGCTGGCAGATGCTAAAGCATTGATCACCGACTACTCTTCGATTGCCTACGACTTTCTGCTTTCCAATAAACCCATTATTTACTATCAGTACGATATCGAGAAATATCGGGAACTACGTGGTGAAACTTTGGTTGATGATCAGGATTTTATTACAGGAAGCCTAGTGAATAATCAAGCCGAATTGCAAGTTGAACTGGTAAAGCAACTGGCTGAACGACCTGCTTTGCAACACCAGAAACTGCATTATCTAGTTGTAAAAATGAACGTGAGTAGCAAACTGGCAATTCCTGCAATAGTCAGATATGTCAGACGCTAATCGTGAAGCGTCTGTCTTTGATAAAACTCGAGAGTTTGCTGTATTATCCGATATAGTTGCTCTCCTAAACATGCTTGGTTTCTGGCGCCTCTCGAAAGGAGCTCATTAGCAGTTAACCTGATTGTGGGCTTTAATCTTTTGGACAACGCCAATCCTAATTCCTTTGCATCTCCTGCCGGGAAGAAATCAAGATGATCAGCCACAACCTCTTGATTTACCCTAATATCGGACAATATAACGGGAACTCCAAGTGAAACTGCATCATACACAGCGCCCCCACCAGGCCCACCTTCAAATAAAGTTGGCTGAATCAATGCCAAAGATCCTTTTAACAGCGCAATTTGGTCTTGCTTCGGGATGTGTCCTAACATTTTTACTCTGGAACGGATTTTTAAACTGTCTAATAGCTGATTCAATTCTTCAATATATTCTGGACGACGGTAATCCGCCAAAGTACCAGTACAGACAAGCTGAACATCCGAATCGGCCAAACCAGCAAAAGCTCTAAATGCGGTCGGATGATCTTTATGGATCCAGAATTGATTACAAAGCATGAAATACCGATCCCCAGTTCCGTACTTTTGCTGTAACCGCTCAGAAGAAATATCTAACCACGCAGGTATCGGATGAGGCGAATAAGGCAGCGAAAAAATTCGATTTGGCGCTACCCAGGGATAAAAACTCAGAATGTCTTGTCTAACCGCTTCAGAATTAACCAGTAAAGCTTTGCAATCCCTTAACCTGGCAGAAAATGCAGTTTCTCGGACAAAACACTCACGCTCAGAGAAATTCTGAAATAAGTATTTATGCTGAAAATCTGGGATATAACCAACCCATGGTACCGGAAAACTTTCTCCTAGATCTGAATTCACAGGAAGAACAATTGTTATTTGGTGTAATTTCAGTATTTGGGACAAATCGCTTTGACTAGAAGTATAAGACAAAGTGTGAATATCCCTAGCTTGAGTATGAGAGGTATAGTCCAGAAATTGTTCATATAATTCAGAATCTGAACTACCTTTCTTCACAGCGAGATAAATTGCAATTTCATACTTATCTGCAACGGCGGCAAGGCCGTTTATGATATGACGAAGAAAGTCTGCACCTCCACCCCATCCGAAATGCTCCGGCAACAGTGCCACACGCATTGTCATAATTGCTCCTTGCCTTTGATTGATAAATAATCAGAATATGTTAATACAGAATGGCCTTTATATTGGGCCGGAGGATAAGGAGGATAAGTCATTGCACGAATAAAACGCTGAACTTGCTCAGGGCTCCAATCAGTCTGGATCTCGCCATTATATGGACAACCTCGCCTATAATAGCGTCCACCTGCTGGCTGTACCCTTCCAAGCTCCCCGATTTGAACCTGTCGGATCACGTCAGGTAAGAAAACAAGAGCCTCAAACATAACCCGATAATATAATGAGCACTGAGTATCCCAATCATAAATTGGCAATGCTTTTTGCAACAGGATATTGCCCGTATCGATACCATCATCGATATAGTGGTAGCTAAAACCAACTTGTTTTTCATTATTTATAATGGCCCACGTCAAGCTACTACATCCCCGATAATCAGGTAATAAGGATGGATGCAAATTAATTGCTTTTCGCTTACAGGCATTCAACACTTTAGAGCTGATAATAAATCGATAATAAACACTGACAATAATATCTGGAATAAAAGGGAGATTTTTCTCGTCAATGGTTTGGGTTGTATAACTAATCCCACGTTGTTTGCACAAATCACGTAAACACGGAACGTGAAATGGCGCTTCGTGGGTGTACACAAAGATCTCAGAACTCTGTAATAACAACAGTTCCAAAGCGTGGCAACCAGCCCAATGATAACCACACAGAATGATCTTCATAAATAGAAATTCCGGATAGCATCTATAACCCGCATCAGCATAGATTCAGACATCCCTGGCCAGCTAGGCAAGTTCATTCCCCTGCAAGAGATATTGTCCGTAACAGGAAGTTCCAGCTCGCCAGCAGCATACATGGGCATTTTGTGAACCGGATTAAATAATGGTCTTGTTTCAATCCCTTCAATCGTTAGATGATGTCGTAAATCATCTCTTTGCTCAGGAGTATCTGCCAGAACAGAAAACATCCACCAGCTATGAGTCACATTTGGTTTAACCTGCTGAAAAGATAAGGGTAAATCCGCCAGTTGTTTTTGATAGTACAGAGCCAAGTCTGCTTTTCGACTTAAAAACATTTCGGCCCGCTCAAGTTGAGCTAATCCAATTGCCGCACAGATATTTGTCATCCGATAGTTATAACCAACAATATCATGCCAATATTCCCGGCCAGCCATTAACCCCTGCCCTTTCAGGTGTCTGATTTTTTTTTCTAACTCAGGTTGTTGGGTAACAACCATTCCTCCTTCACCGGTCGTCACCGTTTTATTGCCAAAGAAGCTATAGGTTGCGATATCTGAAAAAGTTCCGACATGCTGTCCTGCCAAATAAGCACCAAAAGCTTCAGCACAGTCTTCGATTAGAAACAACTTATTTTGGCGGGCAAACTGTTGTAACAACACCATATCACAGGGATGACCGTACATATGTACCGCCATAATAGCCCGGGTATTCTTCGTCAACAAAGGAGCCAACAGCTCAACATCTATCTGCCAGCTACCCGCTTCAATATCAACAAATACCGGCGTTGCGCCAACATACTGTATCGCATTCACAGAGGCAATGTAGGTGAAACTAGGCACTATGACCTCATCACCTGGCCCAACTCCCAACGCAAGTAAAGCTAAATGCAGTGCGACGGTACCGTTTGCGACAGATATAGCATATTTACTCTGAGTAAAATGGGAAAAACACTGTTCGAATTCCGTAACAAAGCGGCCCTTAGAAGAAATCCAGGACGTGTCCAAACACTCATTAACATATTTTTTCTCATTTCCCGATAAATCAGGCTGGTAGACAGGTATCATCGACTGCACGCTACAAATCCTCAAGTTGATGATTTCGGGTGTTGAACACAGGCATGCCACGAAGACTTTCAATTGCCTCACTTCCACGAGTGAAGGTTAATTGCCCTTGTTCGTCACGATGCTCTTTGAATTTTGCTAGCACATACCCCTGCTCACAAGTTAAGGCCTTTAAAGCAACCGCTTGCTCAGCTAACACAAAATAAGCGTTGTTACCTGCGCTGTTACAACCGACGAACCGATAGCCTTTCTCATCAGCCAACTGACAAAGTGCTCTTAGTGACGCGCCAGCATATAAGCCGCTGTAATGTTTTTTATACCGCACAAAGTCTGGCTCATATGGCACAGTAATACTACGTTTCGCTCCGAATAAACTGTTGTACTCCACGATCACAATGATCGGTCTGACAACGGTAATTGCTTTCCAGAGCCAATAATCGTTACCGTCAATATCAATATGTAGCAACCCAATATCGCCATTAAAACCAGAGTTTTCTATTATGGCATTGATATTTTCTGCTGTTACAAATTCACACACTGCGGACAAATCATGACGCCAATAGTTGGTAGTGTTTTTGATATATTGCACATTCTTTTCTGAGCCATCTATAACCAAGCCCTGCCAGTTATTATTTTCCAGTAGAAATCGGGTGTTAGATTCGTTGTAGTTCTCGACACCAAACTCTATAAATCGCTTGTTTTCTATTTTCAGTGTGTCGACCAAATACTGAATGATGCCATCATCACCAAACTGGGAAAATACTCTAAATTCAGCGTCCTGTAATGAAGTTACCGTGCCATGATTAAGTTTCGCCAGCAATTTTCCCAACAGCACTTTGCTGATTGCTCCCTCAATCTCAAGTTTGCGATTCAAATGTTTAAGTCGGTTCTGGATATCACTTTCCAAAACTCTGTCCCGTTCGTCGTTCATCACTGTCTCCGAAAAATTACAGGCCAAGTAAGCTATTACAAAGAGCGCCAGCTGATAACCCTGCAGCCGGGCAAAGCTGCGGTCAAACTATTTGCAACACTAACTTCATGAGGTCCTTCAATACAATTTATAACGATCTGTGGATTATAATGAGGCCATTGGGTGGGTGATATCACGGGCACCCCGTCTATATCTGCTAATTGAGAAGATTTCGAAACCAGGAATGCACACACTGCAATACCATGTTCTTTCAATAACTGACTGACAATGACAGATAAACTTGCAGAACCAAAGACAGCAACAGACTTACCGGTCAGATAAGAAAAGTCATAGTGTTCAGACAAAGCGATATTTACCAGATTCTTTAGATTTTTGTTTGTTTGATTTTGAGCAGTCTGTTTATCAAGCAGTACTTGCTTATTGTACCGGATAATAGCACTGACCACTTCACGATTTTCGGACAAGACCGCTGGTAAGCTGTCTTTGGCGTAATCAAAATGTGGATCGTAAGCTAAGGTAAATTCGGCACCGGCATTATGTGTCCCAGAGCCATCAAATCCTATATTTGTCGTCATCGCTTTTGTTGGATTCAGACATAAACCACCGTGTTCAAATATAGTGCTGTACCAAAACACCGCCCAAGTGTGTAATTGCCCTGATGCATTTTTTATAACTTGATCCCAAAAGTCATAAGCTCCATACAAATTAAACTCTTCAATATCGATTTGATCCCAGCGTTGAATTAAAGCCTGAGGCTCCCGCTTGTAATGCTGCCATCGGTCTGCCCAAGTTGCCCAACCCCAGCCAAGTGCTGTGCGCCACAAAAAGCAGGAAGGTAAATTCGCATCTGGTATGGGGAAGTTCCAGCCTGAGATATGCCAGACTTCTTTTTTGTTTTGGTAGAGGTTTAAAGCGTCATTCATAAAACGCAAAAAATGAGGACTGACTAAAATATCATCTTCCAGAACTATAGCCTGGCCATATTCGGCCATTACAGCCGTAATACCTGTGCTGATATTCTGCGCAAGGCCCACATTGGATTCATGAGCTCTGACTTCCACATTCAAAAAGCCGCTAACCTCATGGAGATCGCGGATCATAATCTCCTGTTTAAATCGATCATCCTCATTTCTGGGGCCATCGATTATAATGATGACATTAGATTGTGCAGCAAGCTCACACTTGACCAAGGCGTCCAAAGTCTGAGCCAGGTGGTCAGGTCTATTAAAAGCAAACACCACTACAGGCGCATATGAATTGTTCAGACAGGGCATAACTCACATCTCGGATGATGTTGATACAATTCGGCTATCAGCAAACAAATAGTCGTGGTGCGAGAATCGCTCTATTTGCTGATAGTCATTTGCGCTAAGGTAATTCTCTATTTCATCAATACTACGCGACTCAATCAGCATATAAGCTGGCCGATGTAACTGAAGATCCAGCCCTTTCAGAACCTCCAGCTCATAACCTTCAACATCTAGAGACAAGAAGTCAATTTTCAGATCAGCAACTGCCGTTGAAGCTTTGTAACTTTTTATCACCTCAGTCAAGGTTTTAGCAGGAACCTCAATACTGTATGTCTGAGTTATATTTTGCACTTTTAAGCCTCTAGCTATGTGCTCGTCTTGTTGTTCTTTTAAAGCACCATCGACCGTACTCATCAAATCAGCAAAATGCATTGTAATTGCACTGATATCAGCCGAAGGGACCAAAGCGCAATTGTAGACAGCACTCTCAGGTCTGTTCGTCACACAAGCGTTATATAATGCCGGAATAGCTTCAACCAGAATACCTTTCCAACCCAAAGCCTTAGCAAAGTAATGACTGTTGCTTTGCTTCACGCCATCGTTAGCTCCTGCTTCAATAAAGAAACCATCTCTGTGAAAAACGTACTTTTCCAACTTTTTATCTAAATCGTTTAAGGCTTTGTAATGAGACTCCGAAACGGGTTTGACAGCTTTGGGTCTGATAAACGTTTTACCCTGAGTGGTGTAGAGACCACGGGGAGCAAAAACTGATGTGATCCAACGGTGCTCAACCCGGTCACGGGCATAGGATTTTGACGTGAGTCTCAGATTCCCACGTTCAACCTGAGGCTGCTCGAAATGAATAGCGTCTCGTCCTTGAATATCCATTTCATTAATGAAATCTGTATATTTATACTCAGCGCGCTCACTGTTATCGAATACCAAAATAGCGTCTTCTGGCAGTCCGACCTGTAGTATATGCGACATACATAACATTCGATCCCGACCATCAATCAGCACAATATCGTAGCTGTCATTTTTGTAGCTCTGATGATAAGGGCGTTGCTCGCAACTCAAATTCAGTCGGTCATGATAGTCAAACGTTTTGGCCGTTTGTTGTACTTTGGATGACCAAGCTTCGTCGTGCTCGATACTCCGAACAATGCAACCTCTGGACAAAAAATACAGTGTTGAGTTGCCACATCCAAACTCAAACACCTTTACTGTGCCTTTTGCTGTTTTTCTTTCAGCAATAAAGTTATCAATAAACTCTGTAGCACCATCGGTAATCCAAGGTAACACTCTTAACATGCAGTCCGCCTATTCAGGTTTTCACTATTATTATTGTTGAAAATGTAGGTTTTTTTGATACCACTGCCACGTCATATCTAATCCGGCTTTCAACTCAATGCTTGAAACAAAGCCTTTATTTTTTAATCGGGTCACATCAAGCTTCTTAACTGGTGTTCCCTCAGGCTGAGAAAAATCAAAAAAAAGTTGCCCCTCAAAACCAGTTAATACAAGCAATAACTCTGCCAACTCCCGTATAGAGCAATCCGTTCCGGTGCCAATGTTAATATGCGAGCACATAGGCTCAAGCCCAGCCCAATACTTGTTTTGGACAATCGCCATCAAATGCAGGCATGCGCTGGCCAAATCATCAACATGCATAAATTCACGCCGGGCATTACCACTTCCCCAAATCGTAACTTCTTGTTCGTTATTTTTTATTGCGCGATAGAATTTACCTATCAATGCAGGAATAACATGGCTGTTCTGTGGGTGAAAATTGTCATAAGGACCGTACAGATTGGTCGGCATTACGCAGCGATAATCCCTGCCGTACTGTCTGTTAAAACTTTCGCACAGTTTAATGCCTGCTATTTTGGCTATAGCATAAGGTTCGTTCGTTGGCTCCAACGGCCCGGTTAGTAATGCTGATTCAGGTATAGGCTGTGGTGCCAATTTGGGATAAATGCAACTAGAACCTAAGAAGAGCAGCTTTTGCACATCTGCCTGATGTGCGGCCTGGATAAGGTTGCACTCGATGATCAAGTTCTGATAAATGAAATCAGCCGGAAAGGTATTATTGGCATAAATACCCCCCACTTTAGCAGCGGCAAGATACATTTCATCAACTTTACGCTGCTGAAAAAACGTCTTAACAGCCAGTTGATCCGTCAAATCCAATTCAGCACGGGTAGCGGTTACTAACTCAATGTTTGGCTGCAACTGAAGTTGTCGGCATAGTGCCCGACCAACCATCCCTAAATGGCCTGCAACAAACACCTTTTTGCTGACCATATGTTTATCCTTCACCACTTAGCGGGCAGCTAAAGCCATTATGTTTCAAAAATGCCAGTCGTTTGGCTTCCGCTAAATCATACTGGGCCATTTCCCGACATAAGGTGCGGGTGTCAATTTGTGGTTGCCAACCAAGCTTTTGCCTGGCTTTTGTTGCATCTCCAAGCAAGGTATCAACTTCAGCGGGTCGAAAGTATTTCGGGTCGATCCGCACAATCACATCGCCGACGTTAACAGCCGGGGCATTTTCGCCTTTGACGGCAGCAACAATAGCAACCTCTTCAACCCCTTTACCTTCAAAACGAAGTTCTAAGCCTAATTCGGCAGCTGTCCATTTAATAAACTGCCGGACAGAGTATTGCTGACCAGTGGCAATGACAAAATCTTCAGGTGTTTCCTGTTGTAACATCAGCCACTGCATATAAACATAATCGCGGGCATGTCCCCAGTCTCGCAATGAATCTATATTCCCCATATACAGACAAGGCTCCAGGCCTTGTGCAATATTTGCCAGCCCGCGGGTAATTTTACGGGTAACAAAGGTTTCGCCGCGACGCGGTGATTCATGATTAAACAGGATGCCATTGCAGGCATAGATACCATAAGCTTCCCGGTAATTAACCGTAATCCAGTAAGCATACAGTTTGGCGACGGCATAGGGAGATCGCGGATAAAATGGCGTACTTTCCTTTTGAGGTGTT
Source organism: Rheinheimera aquimaris (assembly GCF_020531985.1). Lineage (GTDB taxonomy): Bacteria > Pseudomonadota > Gammaproteobacteria > Enterobacterales > Alteromonadaceae > Alishewanella > Alishewanella aquimaris. The sequence continues at coordinate 896,449 of NZ_JAJAVQ010000001.1, forward strand.
TCCTGCACTAAGCCATATAGCTCAGAGGTTGATGCCTGATAAAAACGAGTTTTCTTCTCCAGCCCCAACAACCTTATAGCTTCGAGTAACCTCAATGTCCCCATCGCATCAACATCTGCGGTGTACTCTGGTGATTCGAAACTTACCGCCACATGGCTCTGTGCACCCAAATTATAAATTTCGTCAGGCTGAATTTGCTGCACCAAACGGATAAGATTTGAGCTGTCAGTCAAATCGCCATAATGCAGAAGGAAGTTACGGTTGTCAGTATGCGGGTCCTGATAAATATGATCGACGCGCTGCGTGTTAAATGAAGAAGAACGGCGCTTGATACCATGCACCTCATAACCTTTTTCTAATAACAGTTCTGCCAGATAGGAACCGTCCTGCCCAGTAATACCGGTAATTAAAGCGACTTTTTGATTAGTCATAAACACAATACCATTTAAGTGTCAGTACACTCTATCGAAGTTAAGGTTTTCTTCAGCAAGCTGAAACACCCTGTCCCAAGAAGGATTATCGCCCTTCCATGCCTCGCGGTTACCTACTGGGGCGTTTCCAACTTTTATAAATAAATATTGTGATGCAACCAGCTCATCTTGCAGGTTGGCAGATACCAATACAAAAGCAGTCTTCTTATTTATCTTAGAGAAAATCGTTTTCAGACTTTGCAATTCATCCTCTGCCTGATTTTGGGTAGTTATGCTGCTATCAGCCCTGATGACAACAGGCCGTGTTGCAGCTTGAAGGTCTTTTATCAGCTTTTGTTTAAGGTACGTGAATTTATCATGGGCAACGGGCAAGTGTTCAGCAACAAGTTTTTCGTCAATTTTATGTTCGCTATATTTGAACTCATGCTGGAATGCTAAACCGGAATATTTATCCAGCAGACGTATTCCATCATCTATAATTTCCCAATTGCGCTGTTGCAGAAAATGTTTGTCATCCTTTAGAAGAAAACTGTAAGAATCGCCACGAGTCACAAGCCAATCAAAAAAATAGGCCTCCGTTTTTCTGGTAACCCTTCTTATCTGATGTGCCGTGGCGCACCACGTACCACAGCTAAAATACGAATTTTTCATCTATGAACTCAGTATAATATCAGCATTGGGATGACAAAATGCTCGCCAGCTAACAACCGTTACGGCTTCAGTTGCTTCCTCAATTCTGCTTGATATTTCCGATTCGTGTTTTCCTTCAATACAATTTACTACGATATCTACAGCTTGCTTGTTCAGCTCATTTAAAGCTACGACCGGCAAAGTAAGCCCTTGTGGAGTATTCTCTGAACTGGATACAACGAAACAAACTACATTAATATGCTGCTGTAGCAGCAAGCACATAGCCTGTGACAACTCTCTTGCACCAAAAATAGCAACTTTCTTATTTTTGAAATTGCTCAGATTTAACTTCTTTTGCAACATGTTAAGTAGCAATTGTTTAAGATGGTTAGTATTTTGTGTCTGTAGAGCCAGCTTCTCCGGTAACTCTTGCAAAGCGTCATCACCATATAACAACTCATCTATCATTGCATGCTGTCGCATCATGGCGACTTTATTATCATTACTACTACTCATGCCCTGTAAGCTGAACTTCGCTACGGCTCGGTCTGTAACCAGCCCAGTTGTGTGCTGCATTACTTTTTTCATAAAGTACATATCAGCACCAATAGTAAAGCATTCATTAAAGCCGCCGAACTGCGCAAACAACTCTCGTCGGCAAAAAAAGCCTTGATGACAAGGTTTTCTTTCTATCTGATCGGAACCTTTCGCCACAGTAAAATAACTGGCACCTGTTGCAGAATCGTGAAATAAAACAGATCCTAAATAGTATTGATACGCGGGCGAAAACTCAGATATTACATTTGCGACCGTATTATCATCGTACAGACAGTCATCAGAATTCAGAAAATAAACAACATCACCAGTTGCCAAGCCGATGCCCCTGTTAAAAGCATGATAAATTCCTCTGTCTTTTGCAGAGACAACCTGGCTGATATGCGGATAGCTGGAAACTATCGCCAGTGTAGAGTCGCTGGAGCGCCCATCGACAATAATATGCTCGATATTCGCAACGGTACTCTGCTGGGCAACACTGTCAAGGCACGCCCGTAGCGTTTTTTCACTGTTCCAAGTTGCAGTAATAATAGAAACTTTCATCAGGCAATCACCATAAAATCAGTCCATTCCCGCCATCCAGCCTCAATAAAAAACTGACTCAGCTCATTTCTGACAGGTTGGGCAGCTATAATCACACCTTTGGGTACACTTTGATTCAACGCTAGAACAGCAAAAGAACCTACATCTGGCAGTTCAATGGAGCCTGCAGTTCTGTCAATAAAGCCAGCACATTCAATATTGTGCTGACGTAAACATTGCAAGAGTGCTTTAGCTAAAGCTCCGGTGCCATATAACCATAACTGACCATGCAGCTTTGCCAGCTGATTAAGCTCAGATATTTTTAACCGGCATAGAGTGTCTGCAAAATGCATAGCTGAATCGGGTTTCGTTGTCACTGAAGAATTGCTCAGCCTCATCTGCACCAGCTTTTCAGGGACGCAACCAATTTTGATTCCTGCTTTAACGGCACGGAAAAATAAACTGTAATCTTCCCCAACGCGCACTGGTTCATATCCAAGAGTCTTTACTACGTCACTGTAAGCAAAGTAACTGGTATGAATAACACAGCTATACCGCATTAACGTTGTAGAAATCAGCTCAGGTGTATTGATGCTGTTATGTTCTCGTTCTCGTACTCGACGAAACTCATGAAACCGCTCACTGTCTGCAACTTCGCTGTCTTCGGTGAAATATTCAAAATAACTCTTAACAATACTTAATTCAGGATGTTGACCTAGATAACCTAATTGAAGCTCAAAACGTTCAGGAACAGAAATATCGTCAGAATCGACTTTGGCAATATAGCGAGTGTTTATCAAACTTAATGCTTGATTAAGCCTGTAGCCCACACCTTTATTTTCTTCGTGTTCAATTAACCTGATCCGTTCATCGTTATATTGCTTAATAATATCAACCGTGTTGTCCGTCGAGCCGTCATCGAGGATGAGGAATTCAAAATCACTATATGTCTGAGCCAGAATGCTATCCATAGTAGCTCGCAGATGAGACGCGCTATTGTAGGTTGTCATCAGGGCGGTAATCTGCGGCATTAATTCAGCTCCTGATTAAGTTGACTCAGTACTGCCATCGCTTGCTTAATAGCTGTTGATGAAATACTCCTTGTGCGAGGTAAATAAATGACGTCACAGTAAGCTTTCAAGTCGTCAAATTTTCCGTTCCAGTCATCACCCATAACGAAAACATCTACCTGGTATTTCTGAATATCTTCAACCTTTTGTTGCCAGCTTTGCTCTGGCACAACTAAATCAACATGACGACAACTCTCTAACACTTTCACTCTATGCTCAAACGGCACTATTGTCGTTTTATTTTTCTCACTGAAATTAAACTCGTCTGTTGATACACCAACAATCAGCTGGTCCCCCAGTGCTTTGGCCCGTTGCAGTAAATTCACGTGACCAACATGAAATAAATCAAAGGTGCCATAAGTTAGAACTGTCTTCATAAACCACTGCTCCCTTTGAATTAGTATCTACATCGACTAGCGTGTGTTGCTTCGAATTAACTTAGTGTATGGCACGGCAAATGAAACCTCATCACACTTTAACGGCTCCTCGAGATAAGAGTTTAGTGCTTCTATCAGATATTCTTTCCACACCCTTAAAACATCATTGAAGCTGTCTAACTGGCCGTTGTTATCCTGCTCAGTAGTAACGAGCTTAAGCATTATCGCAGAGAAATAATTCGCACTACCGTTTAGTAGAATGAACGCGGGATTACCGGCCTCTAACTTGGTTTTGAGCAAAAACGCCCATTGTTTATCAATCAATTTTATTGCCTGCTGCTCTGTAACAACATCTTCTGACAACAAGTCAAGCCAAGCTCCAACAGTTGTCTTCAGCATGGTCAAATCCAACTGTTTAACTATTTGCTGTGGCAATTCGTTATGTAAACGCTGATAACCACTAGCGACCATTTGAAGCAGTAACTGTTGTTTATCTTCAGTTACTGGTGGCAGTAAGATATTGTCTGGTATTAGGGGCACGGCGCCGGCTATCTTTACGCCGTTACTACAGTTATAAACTTCACTGCGCCGGCCGCTTTGAGCTATCGACTGCTCTAAAAGCTTGCGCGATACGTCAAATTCCGGTTTGGTAAATACCCAATCTAAAAAATTACCTTTTGCAGGTAAACCGCCACCATGTGCTTTCTGATAGTCATATATCTGCGAACCATCTTGTTTGTAATACGCGGATGAACGTGAGTGATGGTAGTTTATATCGACAAAACCAAGATCCACACCGAACAGGTATATATTTTCAAACCCTAGTCGCAGCACCATGTTCATCACCATATTAGTAACCGTTGGGTAGGCAAATGACAACGACTCGGTTTGTATATTGTTAGCTTTTAGCGCGGCCTGAAACAACTGAGTAGATGCTTCACCGTCTTTAAAACACAGCAATGTATCTTTAAACAGGGTCATCGTATCGGGATGCACACCATTAACGCTTACTAACGTGATTTGTTTAAGATATTCAGGATCTTCGACCTGGCTGACCCATTCATAAGTCGCGCGATTTTGTTCCAGCTCAGCATGAAAATCAGGCTTAATACCGTGCTGATGTAAGGCTTTGAGCGCGGTGCCACAGCTGATAATCACAACCTGATCTTTATACTGATGTAAATAGTCAAAACATTGATCCAGGCTTGGTCCATTACCAACGATAAATACCGGCAATTGTTGAAAAGCATGTCGTTGCAGACCAAAGCCTTGCCGCAATACACCCGCACCATCAGTGAAGTTGCCATAGGTGTGGGCGATACCAAAACGGGCGTGATCAAAATACTCCCCAATGGCCAGTACCACGCGTAAGTTGTCGCGCAATTCACTGATGGCTTTATTCATCGGATGGTTATAGTAGCTGGTCAATAAGTGAGTGTTGGCGATACTAAAAGCACCGACCTGATAGAACTGACGCATCAGATCTAAAAAGTATTCACTGCCATCACCACCAAGGTTAAGGTATAAACGCCCGCCTTGTTCAGCAATCTGATCAAACAACGCCGCCCAATCGGTGGTATGTAAGCTGGCAGAAAAAAAGTCCAGATTAGGCTCACACAGATACAGATGCTTAACCTGGTGCTGCTGAAGCAGCAATTTAACATGCTCGCCCAGCGCAATACCAAACAGGATCAGCGAGTCGAGCTCATTGGGTAATTGCGAGCGCTTTTTTACCGAGCGTTCCAGTATTGGCATCAGTTGCCTGACTTTCTGATTGTGCAGATAACTGCGCAGTTTATAACCTGGCTTACTGCCAATCATGACATCATCCTGAAACGGATGCAGGCTAAAATCGCTAATCAGTTGCTCAGAGTCTTTCTGATAATCCTGATAGAACAGCACCTGTCGTTCACCATGGTATAAATTGGCTTTGCCATCACTGTCTTTAACCAGTTGCCAGTGCCGGCTTTTGTGTTGCGTTATCGCACTATGTACCTGGGGATAGTACTTTTGCAAAGCAGCAAGGTTCTTTTGGTACAGGGTTTGATCCTGATACGCCGATACCTGCGCTATGCCAAGAGGGTCACCATGGCGCGCATCTACCTCATCGTACAAATCGCTGTAAGCATGAAAGTGTAATTTACTGTTGAGCAACATAGCACTGTTACCTGAGTACTGCTGCAAATGGTGCTTAACTTTGTCCATTACCGGGTGACTATAATGCCGGTACAATGCGAACTGCTCGAAGTTCACCGCAGCCTGAAGCTCAGCCAGGTCAGAAGGTAAACCACTGCCATCCTGCCCCACCTGTAAGTACAACGCTGTACCTTTACTCTGCGCCAGACGCAAAATAGCAGCCCAGTCGGCGGTTTGCACGGAGCAAGCCAGAATGTCAGTGTCCGGCTCATAAATAATCAGGTGTTTTATATTAGCGCGATGAAGTAAAGGCAGCAATTGATAGCCAAACCCCAGCCCCAGCATCACTACCACCTCTGTTTTATCAGACAAAGGCTGGTAAGGCTCAGATACGGGTTCAGACAGATATATCAATGGCGCCCGCTGGAGAAAGGCGTGAACTTCCCGCTTTGCGGCAACAAATGGATCATCCGGGTAAAGTACCTGACCAACTGAGAAATCGACAATATTCAGATAGCCGGCTTTTTCACACAACAACGAATATCGTTGTGACTGGTAGCCCCTGAGTAGATCGGCAATTGCCGGAATATACTGACGAAAAGCCTGCAAATTATGCTGTAACTGCTGGTGCAGTATCGGTGCAAAACGGCTTTCTAACTGCTGCTGCTCTGCACTGTCGGTAAAAACTCGGTAACCTGCACTTTTATACATAAGACTGATAATTCTCTGGCGCTTCTGACGAAAAACACAGATTAAGCAAGGTTTGTGCCCGGCTTGACCAGGTATCGCAGGTTTGTGTTAATTGCTGGCTTTGCTGCAACTGACTCAGATAGTCGCCCTCTGCCTGCTCCGACAGCACCTTAATCTGCTGCACCTGGTCAAACAGCTTTACACCACCTGTTTGGCCGTATTTAGCACGTAAAAAAGCTTGCTGCGGGCACAGCACTTGCGTCCCTTGCTGCAAGCCATACACAATGCGCTCATGCAGCCCTTCGCGAAACCCAGGATTGTGATGCAAAATAAAACGGCTTTGCGCCATCAATGGCAATAACTGGCTGAAACTCAGCGCTGGCAGATAACTGTGCCTGTCATAACAGCGCCCCGCCTGCCAGCCATTGCCAACGATTGTCAGGGCAATGTTGTGCTCTGCGCACTCTTTTATCAGCCGATTACGTTTTATTGTTCTGAGCAGATTATCGCACAGCAGTAATAACGAAATAACGCTGTGTTGTTGCAACACGTTATTTGCAACCTTATCAAGCTGCAGTGCCTGCATCACATCGATCAAATCCGTTGTATCACTGTCAGTTAATAGCCGTGCAATATCCGGAGCCTGCTGAGACAACTGGTTAAGGAGTACGGTTTCATCTGCGCCACTTGCCGCAAACAGTATGCCCTGTTTTTGACTAAGGTTTGTTGGCACAACCATCTGTTGCTCTGTCGCATGAGGGAAAAAGCTGGCACTAAGCCCCAGTCGCTGGCAAAAACCAACATGTGAATTATCGACACACAACACCTCAGGCGTTGCAGCTATCAAACGGCTAAAGTGATATACAGGGTGATCAAGCAACCAGGTAATAAAGCGCGGACGAGCCTCTGAAGGCAAAGCACTTATAAGTTCAGCCCCGATAGCGTTTACCGAAAATACAATGTCTGTGTGTTGTCTTTGTATCTGCGACAGTGCTTGCTCTCCATTCTCTGGCCGGGATATATCCAGCTCCACGACATTAACAGCGCCAGACTGACTAAGCACAGCAGACAAAGATGCAACAAAATGCCTGGCGACTTCATATTGCGCCTGCCCTTGCAGAATTAAAATTGTAGGCATAGCGGCCTCATTGCGAAAATTCTACCTTACTGAAATATGGCAGAATGCGTCAAGCTCGGCCTTAACGAAGTGTTTGATAGACTTGAGTACCGGCACGGCCTTTTTGCACATTGCGCAGATTTTCAGCCAGAGCCTGTTTTTCAATTTCAAGTTTTTGCTGGCTCTGCTGCAGCCACTGCTGCAGCATAAGTAAAAACTCACCAGCCTGTTGTGGGTCGGCAGTACCATCAAGTTGCTGCACCTGAGCATTCAGTTGCAGCATTAATGCCTGAACCTTTTCCAGCTCTACCGCTTCTGCGGCCATAAGCTGCTGCAGTTGCTTCAGCTGTTGCTCCATGCTGGAAATTACATCTGACACTTAACCTCCAACCGCCATCTTTTGATCAGCAGTTGCCCGCATCTGATATGCTTCTTCACGCGCACTGACCGGGATCTGATCCCAGGCACCTTTAATTGTTAACATCAGCTCGATTACGTCATCGACTTTTGCCGGGTCGTTGTCACGGCTGGCTGCACCTAGATGGTTAATCATGAAATCATACAAAGCGGCCAGATTATCAGAAATCTCACCGCCCATATTCATATCCAGCGAGCCTTGTAACGAGCTAATGATCGCCATAGCACGGGATAAAAAAGACGATTTGCCAGCAAAATCTTTACGCTCCATGCAGCCCTTAGACTTCGCCATATTTTCCAATGCGCCTTGCATCAGTAACTGAATAACACGATGTGGATCTGCTACGGCCAAATCGTCTTTCACACCCACTGCTTTATATGCTTTAATTCCGTAGCTCATGTCTGCCTCGCTAAGTTAGCTGGATTGCACTTTAAACCCTGGTAAGCTCGCTAGCTGTGACGTAACGGTAGATGCCATATTATTCATCTGCCCCAACAAGCTATCTAAAGCGGTGTAACGCTTACGCAGAGTTTCTTCATAACTTGCTATATATCGGTTAGCAGCTTCTAAATCTTTAGAATTTTCGCTAATTTGAGAGCGAATTGTTTGTTCACGGGTGGCGATAATGCCGCCAGACTGTGTAAATTCTTTGACGTAGTTGTCCAGCGTCTTGCTCAACCCCTTCTCACCGCCAAACAAATTGGCAATGCTGTCATAGTTACTCGCCAGCGCCTTATCAAATCGCTGCTGGCCAGAATCATTACCAAATTCTGTTGAGGTGGAAATCTCCAGTTTGCCCTCTTTGGTGAAAGTGATACCCATTGCATATAAGGTGGACATACCTTCATCGGCTTCTTCAAAATTACCACCAAGGATGCCGCGTAGCTGCGTCATAATATTACGCGGTAGCGAATCACCGGCTAACGCGCCGCCTTCGCTGCTTACTGTTTTACCGTCTGCAGCCAAGGTTCTTGGCTTCGTTAAAGACGATACCTGATCAACCAACGCATTATAAGTACTGATAAACTTATTAATTTTCTCTTTGGTTGCATCTGTATCCATACCGATATCAAGCCGGGCATTATTACCATCCGGCGTCACGGCCAATACTTTAAGCTCAATTTCCTGTATGGCGTTGGTAAACGTATTAGATGAATTTGTCGCCGTAATTCCGTCAATCTGAATAATGGCGTTCTGTGCCGGCGTAGCAGTATTTAAGCCGCCTGCCACACTTGAAACAGTATTGAGCTCGGCGTTGTTATTAGAAATAACCAAATCATTACCATCGCCGGTAATATCAGAGGTTAAAACCAACTTAGTGCCAACGGTACCACCGCCATTGATGATATTGGCATTGACGCCGAAATTATCAGACTTGGCATTAATGGCCTGGCGCAGTTCATTCAGCGTCATACCGGCAGTGACTTCAACATCGAAGGTCTTATCATCTGCAGCAAAGGTTAAAGTACCGGCAGTGGTAGAAATAACATCGTCAGCACTGCTAAAAGTACCATCAGTGCTTTCCAGGCGGCTACCGGAGGCCAGCTGCTGCACTTTAATATCGAAATTAGCGATGGTCGCACGGCTTGATGCGCTCGCCTCTACATAAGTCTTATTATCTGTCGGCTGAATAACTGTCGCGGTACGTTTGTTCAGCTCATTGGTTGATAGCTTGGTAACCGCATCACGAAATGCCGATAAGGCAGATTTTAATCTGCCTACACCGGACAGCGAAGACTCTAACTTTGTCTTGGCAGTGTTAATTCTGGATAACTTACTGTCACGCTCCACGCCTACCAGTGTGGTCACCAGCTCGTTTAGCGGCAAACCGGATGCCGAACCGAGGAAATTTACACCAGACATATTTAGAACCTCACACTTTTTTGTCGATTAGCAAGCCAATAGACTGCCCCATTTCTTCCTGCAACCGTTTGATATCCTGAGCAACGCGCAGTAACTCTTCTGACGGGATCTGCTTTATCAGCTCTTCAGTCTTGTAATCATACACTCTGATTACTGACCGCCCTGACCCTTCATCTATAGAAAAGTTTAACGAACGCTGCTCCAGAGCCAATGCCTGATTAACTACATCCACCGCTTGTTGCAACTGAGCTTTATCGGGCTCAGCCGCTTTTTCAGTTTCAGTAACAGGCGCCACCTCAGCACTACGAATCACCGGTTTTTCAACGGTCTCGCGTGCCACAGTGTCACGGTTAGGGGCCACTGGCGTTGGCAGCGAAGCACTACTTGCACTGATACTGCTCATACAACACCTCCTTTATCGGAACGCGTGATGGAAACTTTAACAAAAATTTCCATCACAGCGTTAACGATTTTAGCCCAATAACGACAGCGCTGCCTGAGGCCGCTGGTTTGCCTGAGCTAATACTGTGGTACTGGTTTGTTGCAGGATCTGCTGGCGGGTCAGCTCGGCAGTTTCTTTAGCAAAGTCAGTATCACGTACACGGCTGCGTGCAGCAGACACGTTTTCAGAGATATTGGTTAAGTTACGGATAGTAGCCTGGAAGCGGTTTTGAGTCGCACCCAGCTCAGCACGGGCTGAATCGATGGTCTTAATCGCCGCATCGATATTGGTCAGAGCAGTAGCTGCTGCTGTAGCTGTTGACACGCTCAGCGTATTTAAGCCCAGGCCAGAAGTACCATAGCCACCACCGTTTTTCAGCGCAACGCCGATATTCTGCTGAGTACCAGAGTTAGCACCAACCAGGAAAGTAGCTGACAGGTCACCTTTTAGCAGGAACTGGGTACCGAACTGAGTAGTCTGAGCGATACGGCTCATCTCAGCTTTTAACTGAGTGACTTCTTCGTTCAGTGCAGTACGGTCTGCTGTAGTATTAATACCATTCTGAGCCTGGATTGCCAGAGTACGGATACGTTGTAACGCGTTGGTTACCTCGTCCATCGCACCTTCAGCAACCTGTGCCAGAGAGATACCATCGTTGGCATTGCGCGCCGCCTGATCCAAGCCGTTAATCTGGCTGGTTAAACGGTTAGAGATTTGTAAGCCGGCAGCATCGTCTGCAGCGCTGTTGATCCGGAAACCTGAAGACAAGCGCTTGAACGAAGTATCCAGGTTATTACCAGAGTTAAATAACTGGCGCTGAGCATTCAGCGACGAGGTATTGGTATTTACATATAAAGCCATGAGTCACTCCTTAGTCGTCGGTAGCTTTGCCACGTTCAACTGATATTAAACAACGGTTATCCCGTGAATTGAGCCAAGCTGCAACTTGGCTTAACTAGGTTATCGACCGCTACCTTAAGAGCTTTAGACTTTTTTTAATTTTTTAATTTTTTAAAAATCAACCACTTAACAAAAACATTGAAAATTAATTCAAAATAATTGCGTTAAACTACCCACTTAATACAAAAATTGCCGCCTGTGGCCTCTGATTAGCCTGTGCCAACACCGTGGTGCTGGTTTGCTGCAGAATTTGTGTTCGCGTAAGCTCTGTTGTTTCTTTGGCATAATCAGTGTCACGTATCCGCCCTCTTGATGCGGAAACGTTTTCAGTCACATTGCCTAAATTCCGCAGTGTACTAAACAAAGCGTTTTGCATTGCACCAAGCTCAGTTCTGCCTTCATCAGTCAGTTTTATCGCACTATCAATAGCCGCCAGCGTTTGTTCACTGGTGTCTTGCCCAAGCAAAATCCCATCCAGTGACAAGCCTGTGCTGTCGGTAGTAAAGCGTCTGTCCAGAGTCACCGGCGTATATTGCTGTGCATTGGCACCGGTTTGAAACTGCAAAGTCCCTAAAGAGCCGTCCAGCAAAGTCTTGCCATTAAATTCGGTGTTTATCGCAATCCTGTTAATAAGCTCGGTCATCTGATCAAACTCAGATTGCAAAGCTGCAATGTCCTGCTCGTTATTAATGCCGTTCTCAGACTGAATAGTCAGTACCCGCATACGTTGTAATGCGGTAAAGATTTCATCCATACCGCCCTCAGCTACCTGAGTTAAAGAGATAGCGTCATTTGCATTGCGCCTGGCTTGCTCCAAGCCTTCCACCTGGCTGGTTAGCCTGTGCGTGATTACAAGGCCCGCAGCATCGTCGGCCGCGCGGTTAATGCGAAAACCTGATGCCAGCCTCTCGGTTGTAGTACCCAACCCGGCACTGGCGTTCTCAAGCATACGCTGCGACGACAACGACGAACCATTAGTGTTCACCACTATAGCCATAAGTCTGTCTTCCTGTTTGCTCAGCTGCCGGCGACAAAAATACCGCCGCCTTTACAGCGTAAACAATTACATCAGCCCCCGGACTGGCCAGCTGTTGCTGGCTTCGCCGGGTGATACTTTACTGATTGCCTTATTATTGCAGCAGACTCAACGCCGCCTGTGGCCGCTGGTTAGCCTGTGCCAGCACTGTGGTACTGGTTTGCTGCAGGATCTGTGTCCGGGTCAACTCTGCCGTTTCTTTGGCAAAGTCAGTGTCACGGATACGGCTACGCGCACCTGATACGTTCTCAGAGATGTTAGTTAAGTTGCGGATCGTCGCCTGGAACCGGTTCTGAGTCGCACCTAATTCGGCACGGGCACTGTCGATGGTTTTAATCGCTGTATCCAGATTGGCTAAGGCTGTCGCTGCATTGGCAAAAGTTGATACGCTCAGCGTATTCAGGTTCAGGCCTGATATACCGTAACCACCGCTGTTTTTCAGCGCTACAGTAATATTCTGCTGCGCACCGGCATTAGCCCCCACCAGGAACGTAGCGGATAAATCACCTTTTAGCAGGAACTGCGTACCAAACTGAGTGGTTTGCGCAATACGGCTGATTTCTGCTTTTAACTGCGTCACTTCTTCATTCAGCGCATTACGGTCAGCCGAGGTATTAATACCGTTTTGTGACTGAATGGCCAGTGTACGGATACGTTGCAGCGAACTGGTAATTTCATCCATCGCGCCTTCTGCTACCTGCGCCAGTGAAATACCGTCGTTTGCGTTGCGGGCTGCCTGATCCAAGCCATTAATCTGGCTGGTTAAGCGGTTAGATATTTGTAAGCCGGCCGCATCATCAGCTGCACTGTTGATACGAAAACCAGAAGATAAGCGTTTAAATGCCACATCCAGTGAATTACCTGAATTGAACAGCTGACGCTGGGCGTTTAATGAAGATGTATTGGTATTGACATAAAGTGCCATGTTATTTCTCCTGTAACTAAATTAAAACACTGGCAGCAATAGCCCATAAGACCATATAACTTTACTTCAGTGTCTATTATGTATCGGAAAAATATATAAAAACTTTAGATAAAATATATAAATAAGCACCTTAATAAAATAAACCACAATAAAGCAAAAAAGCTGCAATTAAGCAGCTTTTAAGATGGTTTCTAAACCGGAATTAGCCTTGCAGTAAGCTCAGTGCTGCCTGTGGCCGCTGGTTAGCCTGCGCCAGCACTGTGGTACTGGTTTGCTGCAGGATCTGTGTCCGGGTCAGCTCTGCCGTTTCTTTGGCAAAGTCAGTGTCACGGATACGGCTACGGGCACCGGCAACATTCTCAGAGATGTTGGTTAAGTTGCGGATGGTCGCCTGGAACCGGTTCTGAGTCGCACCTAATTCGGCACGGGCACTGTCGATGGTTTTAATCGCAGTATCCAGATTGGCCAAGGCTGTCGCAGCATTGGCAAAAGTTGATACGCTCAGCGTATTCAGGTTCAGGCCTGATATGCCGTAACCGCCAGTGTTTATCAGTGACACTGTGATATTTTGCTGCGCACCGGCATTAGCCCCCACCAGGAACGTAGCGGATAAATCACCTTTTAGCAGGAACTGCGTACCAAACTGAGTGGTTTGCGCAATACGGCTGATTTCTGCTTTTAACTGCGTCACTTCTTCGTTCAGCGCATTACGGTCAGCCGAGGTATTAATACCGTTTTGTGACTGAATGGCCAGTGTACGGATACGTTGCAGCGAACTGGTAATTTCATCCATCGCGCCTTCTGCTACCTGCGCCAGTGAAATACCGTCGTTTGCGTTGCGGGCAGCCTGATCCAAGCCATTAATCTGGCTGGTTAAGCGGTTAGATATTTGTAAGCCGGCAGCATCATCAGCTGCACTGTTGATACGAAAACCAGAAGATAAGCGTTTAAATGCCACATCCAGTGAATTACCTGAATTGAACAGCTGACGCTGGGCATTTAATGAAGATGTATTGGTATTTACGTATAAAGCCATGATGTTGCTCCCGCCTAAAATTAGACCTTTAAAAACAACAGCTTGTTTTTTTACTGTTGTTTATTGCTGATACTTATTTATCGGTGGGAGACAAAAAAACTTGAGATTTTTTTTAAAAAAAGTTTGTTTCAGCTAAAAATACCTTGGAACAGGCGTTATTAGCGTAAATAGTCAAAAAGGCTTACGCCTGACACTTTGGTAAAAGTCGCTGAAATAGCTTCCAGTGCTATTTCCTGTTTAGTGATCTCAGTAATCGCTGCGGCGTAATCCACTTCCGATAAATCCGCGCGGTAAGCTTTGTTATTAATCGTTAAATCTTCATTGGTACCAAATACACTATCGAGCACATTCACCCGACCACCTATCGCTGACAGAGTGCTGTCAATATTGCTGCTGGCGTTGTCTATCTGCGTCAGCACATCGTTTACTGCTTCGTTAAAAGCGCTGCCTGAGATATTTGGATTGTCCAGTGCCGTGATAAAATCGCCGATAGTCGTCAGCATGTTTTTCTTCTGCGGCGGTTGCAGCGTAAAGTCAACCTGCCCTGGCACGGCAGCAGCGCCACTGATGGTAATACCCAAGCCAGCAAAAGAGATTGGCTGATCTGGCGTAAAAGTGCCGGTAACCGGTGGGGTCAGCGCCACGCCATCGCGCAAAATTTCATAGTTAGACGGCGCCGTCAGCACCACATTATACTGGTTGGTTGCTGCCGGTAAGCCGTCAAAATTATTACGATAAAACGCATCAAACTGACTTTGATCTGACATGGTGATCGTAGCAGCAGTAGCACCGCCGGCAGACACAACCGGCGTTGACGGTTTAAAGCGTGCATTGACATCTTCAAACACCTTTTTACCACTGTCATTACCCGGCATGGCAATGGTTGGCGAAATTTGTAGCGCTTTCTGGCCATCATCGCCCTGGAAGAAATAACTGTTTGACGCCTGATCATAAGCAAAAGCCGGGGTTTTATCCTGAAAGCCGGAAAAGATGTAACCACCTTCAGAGTTACGGGTGTTCATTAAGTCGAATAGTTCAACCTGAATATTCTTCAGCTCTTCTGACAAAGCATTACGCTCAGCAACGGTATAGGTTCCGTTACCCGAGGCGATAGCAAGCGTTTTAACCCGGTCCATAGACGTGCGCATATTTGTCAGCACGGTTTCTTCCAGCGCCAGATTGTTTTTTAACAACACACTGTTGTTTTGGAACTGTGATACCTGCTCTAGGTTCTGATCCAGCCCAAGCACTTTGGCAGACGACGCCGGATCATCCGCTGGTGTTAAAATTCGGGTCTGTTTGGTCAATTGATCCTGCGCCCGGTTCATTTTCTGCTGGGTATTTAAAATGCCATCCAGACCAGCATTAAATTTCATATTAAAAGATAAGCGCATAATTACCTCGCTGCTGCTAGCAGGGTGTCAAATATGGTTTGTGACGTGGAAATGATCCGCGCCGCCGCCGCATAAGTTTGCTGAAAACGCACTAAATTAGAGGCTTCTTCGTCCAGGCTCACGCCGGAAAGCGACTCATACCAGGCAGTAGTTTGCGCCAACAAAGCACCGGTTGCCGCTTCGCTGTTACGGCCCTGGCTAGTGCGTTCACCAATTAAACTCACCATCTGAGCATAAGACTGGTTAAAATTAACGGAGTTCGTGCCTGTTGGCGAAGACAGCGGGTTAAGCCGTGTAGTCTGCTCAGTTTGAATCGCTGACAATGCCAGACCATTACGGTTGTCGTTAAAGCCACCGTCATTAAAACTGATGGTAAAAGTATCGCCTACATTTGGTACACCTGATACCGAAAAGTCAAAACCGACATCAACCCCAGCCTGGGCGAAAATATCCTGATACTGGCCTGATGGATACGTTGATGTGGCGACTGGATTGCCAAGATTATCAACAATCTCAAAGCTATTGCCTCCGACATACGTCATAGTCCAGGGGCCATTAATTAAACCCGACGGTGTATCAAAGCCATAAGCAGGTAAAGTTGCCGGTGTAGTATCTGTTACTGTCAAATCCGAAATTTGGGCATTACCAATATTATTAACAGTAAACTCGGTTCTTACCGGTGCGGCCAGTGCTATATCTTCCGGCCGCGTAGTGGCCATCTGCACAGTACGTGATGCTGTGCTCAGAGGTTTCAGTTCAAACTGATCACCTACCGCCAGGCCAGCGGACAGCGTGATTTCCAAGCCATATAAATCACCACCGGCATCAGCAGAATTGATTGTGGCCGGATACCCCCCGACTGCCACGACCTTATCAGAACCGGCAACGACTTTGCCTGCCGAATCCAGCGCCTGGATCCTGACACCGCCGGCTTCAACAGTTAATAAAAAATCATTCGGCGGTAAACTGCCGCCCTGGCCGGGTTCAATCGTTACATCTACATTACCGGTACCGGTATTATCGGATAACGCGAAGCCAGAACTGACTGGCAGGGTAAATAAATTACCGCCAATTTTACCGTTCAAATCCATACCCAGGCGATTTTGCGTGTTTAGCGCATCCGTCATTGATAGCGCCAACTGCCCTAACCGGTTTTGCGTTGGCACAAGTATTTCTTCGCGAAACGACAGCAGGCCACCAATTTTGCCGCCGACCAAGTCGATATCAATATCGCGCTCTACACTACTACGGCTGGAAAGCTGCAGTTTCAACTCTCGCTCTGCCGGATCAGGGTCACCACGTAAAGCCATCAGACTGAAATCGCCACGCTCGACGACCAGAGACTGACCAGTGGCAAGGAAAACTAATTTTTCACCATTGTCGGCATCCAGCGTGCGTATATCGACCATTTCGGAAAGATTTTTAATGGCCAGATCCCGCTTATCCAGCAAATCTAACGGCACAGGCCGGCTGGCACCAGTACCAAAAGAGGCTATCTCAATATTCAGATCCGCTATTTGCTTGATGTATGCATTGGCTTCGCCGGTATAGATATCCAGTTGCTGATTGACAAAGTTATCCTGGTCCAACACCAGACTGGACAAGGTATTAAACTTATCAAGTAATGCCTGAGAGCTGCCAATGATTAGCTGACGATTGGCAACTGTTGCAGGTTCGTTGTTCGCAATCTGAAACTGCTTGAACAAATCGTTAATCCCCGTAGCAATACTATTGGCGGGGTTAGAAAACAGTGCATCGACGCGGTTGGCTTCAGTCACATACTGCTGGGCAAAATTGTAATTAGACGTATCGCGGCGTAATTGCTTCTGTGTAAATTCACTGACCAGACGTTCAGTCGTACCTTTGCCGACACCTAAACCCAGAATCTGTGATTCAAACTCAGTGCGCTGACGCGTATAGCCTTCAGTATTAATATTGGCAATATTATTACTGGTGGTATTGAGCAAAGTAGTGTTTGCCAGTATGGCTGAAGTACCAATTCTGAGTAAATTATCTGACATTGCTCTCTCCGTTAACGCCGGTCACTGCGTTACTTAGGCTTTTATTCGGCTGCATGGGTTATTTCTTTAGTGTCGCTATCATCGCTGCGGGCGTTTTGCAAAGCAGGGCTTTGATATACCGCCATAATTTTTTGTGCATAAGCGGGGTCTGTCGCATAGCCTGCCGCCTGTAATTGTTCAAAATACGCTTTGGTATCCGCACTGGCGTTAACCGCTTCCTGATAACGCGGATTCTGTTTAATAAAATTCACATAATCCTGCAGACTATGTTCTGCTGAACTGTAGGCGCGGAATCTGGCCTGCTCTTTTTTGGCAATACCACCGCGGTATTCCAGCGTATCCACTACTGCAGTATCACCTTGCCAGCCGTTGTTAGCTTTGATGCCAAACAGATTAAAGCTGTTATTGCCCTGATTATTCTTGATCATCCTTTGCCCCCAGCCTGTTTCAAGTGCAGCCTGAGCCACCAGCGCCAGAGGGTCGAGCCCCAGCGCTTTAGCAGTTTGCCTTGCAGCTGGCAGCAGGTTTTTAACAAAGTCGGCTGGGCTATCAACCTTCCATTCTGGTTGGGTTTGCTCGGTCTGAGAACTCACCGGCTGCACAGTAGCAGGTGCTGTAAACCCGGTTTGCTGCAGAGGTTTGACTTGCACGGCTGGCAGAACAACGTTCGGCATCGTCAGTACTTTGTCAGTATTGTGCTGGGGTAATTTAAGCTCTGAGGGTGTTGCTCGGTCGGGCTTGATCCCCAATGCAGGGCTAAGTTGCTGTACCAGCAAGTCGGCCAAGCCTAAAGCACCGTTTTTTGATAGCTCAGTCGCCATCTGGCTGTCCTGCATATCGCGATAAAACTTAGTGGTCTGGCTGTTCATCATGCCATCCACTTCAAATGCCTCGTTGGCTTTGCGCATGCTGCCAAGCAACATACTGAAAAAAATTGACTCGAACTGCTCCGCAGCCTGGCGCAATGCACCCGCTTCATCTTTACCAGCCGCACTGCGAATTTGCTGCAGGCTGCCAATATCATGATACGAGATAGTGTTCGGTGTCGTGCTCATGTTAAATCACCACCAGCTCACCATGAATAGCGCCGGCTTCTTTAAGCGCTTCTAAAATTGCCATTAAATCCCCCGGCGCCGCGCCGACAGCATTTACGGTGCGCACTAAATCATCCAATGTAACGCCCGGGTCAAATTTGAACATCCGTGATTGATCCGGCCGCACGTCAATAATGCTGTTCTCTTCGATCGCTGTCTGGCCTTCCGCTAATGGATTAGGCTGCACGACCCTTGGGTTCTCAGCGATAGTGACCGTTAAACCACCATGGGTCACTGCTGCAGGGAATAGCCGCACCTCTTTGCCAATAACGATAGTGCCTGTGCGCGAGTTAATAATAATTTTGGCTGAATAATCTCCCGGTTCAAACGTCAGATTCTCCAGCGTCGACAAGTAAGATACCCGCTGGCTGACATCACGTGGCGCCCTAACCTGCACAGAAGTCGCATCAAGTGAATACGCAGTTTCCGGCCCGATAAAGGCATTGATCGCTTCTGCCAGCCGTTTTGAGGTAGTAAAATCTGACTGCTTCAGGTTAAACGTAATAAAGTCATTTTGGGCAAAAGGTGTAATCACCTCGCGCTCTACCATGGCGCCGTTAGGAATACGGCCTACCGTTGGCGTATTGACCAGAATACGCGACCCGTCCAACCCTTCTGCGCCAAGGCCGCTGACAATTAAACTACCTTGTGCAACGGCATAGACATTGCCATCAAGGCCGGTCAGAAAGGTTTGCATCAAAGTACCGCCTCGCAGGCTTTTGGCACTACCAACCGATGAAACGGTAATGTCCACGGTCTGGCCCGGCTTGGCAAACGCCGGTAGTTCAGCATGCACAGCCACAGCCGCAACATTTTTAATCTGTGCTTTCATGTTGCCAGGCAAAGTAATACCAAAATTGCTTAACATGGTGCGAAAGCTCTGTTCGGTAAAAGGGCTTTGCTCACCTGTACCGGGTAATCCCACAACCAAACCATAGCCTACCAATTGGTTCGACCGCACGCCTTCAACATCAGCGACATCTTTAATTCGTGCGCCTAAAGCAGGTAATGCCAGTAAGCACAACAAGATAGCCATCACAGATTTCATTTGTGCTCTCCTAGAATGGCCACAGCGGACCGTTAAAGAACCGGCTCAGCCAGCCGGGTGACTGACCATTATGGTGTGCACCGGTACCACTGTACTCAATACGCGCATTGGCAATTTTGGTCGACTCTACCGTGTTATTCACATCAACATCCTGCGAGCGGATAACGCCGGTCAGACGGATATACTCTTTACCGGTGTTAAGCGTCAGCCACTTTTCACCACGGATCACCAGATTGCCGTTGTTAAGCACCTGCAGTACATTGACCGAAATATTACCGACCAAGCTGTTACTCTGATCCGCCTTTGAATCACCTTTATAATCTGAGGTTGAATCGGCGCCAAACTGCAAAACATTGCCGGCTACTGACACATTTCTGCCGCCAAGGCCCACCATCGGCTCAAATGACGTAGAACTGTCTTTTTGCATTTCCGTTTTCGCTTTTTTACTGGCTTGGGTGCTCTCGCGCAGTACCACGGTAATAATGTCGCCTTCATGCCGCGCCTTATTGTCTGCATACAGGCTGTTTGAATAGGTTTGCGCAAACAGTGAGCCGTTTTGCGTCAGCGGCCTTGAAGGTTGCTCCGGTACCAGTGGCGAAAAATACGGGTCGTCCTGCTGCGGCTCCTGCAAAGACGCGCAGCTGCTGAGCAATAACACGCCACAAAGAACAGACATAATGCGTAACATAAGGCCTCCCATTACAGCTGCTGAATCGCCGTGCCCAGCATTTGGTCTACAGATGAAATCACTTTTGAGTTCATCTCATATACCCGCTGACTTTCAATCAGGTTAACCAGCTCTTCGGTAACATTTACGTTCGATGTTTCAAGCGAGCCCTGCACAATAATGCCCAGCCCTTCCAAACCAGGTATACCTTGCACCGGGTCGCCGCTGGCGCCGGTTTCACGAAACAGGTTTTGTCCAATTGGTTCTAAACCAGCCGGATTAATAAAATTGGTCACGGTAAGCTGACCAAGTACGGCAGGTTCACCCTGCCCCGGTAACTGCACTGAAACCTGACCGTCCTGCGCTATGGTGATGCTGGTTGCATCAGGCGGCACAACAATATTGGGCTGCACCTGATAACCCGCACCTGAGGTCACGACGTTACCTTCATCATCAACAGTAAACTGGCCGTTACGTGTATACGAAATAGTGCCGTCTGGCATCAGAATTTCAAAAAAACCATGGCCTTGTATCATCACATCCAGACTGTTGTCTGTTGTGATCATATTGCCCTGGGTAAAGTTCTTCTGTGTCGCCACCACTTTTGTACCTGCGCCCAGCATCAAGCCATTTGGCAGCTCAGTGTTCTGTGACGATGCCCCACCAGGCTGATTCACATTCTGGTACAGTAAATCTTCGAAAATGGCCCGGCTTTTCTTAAAACCAACGGTGCTGGCGTTGGCCAGGTTGTTTGAAATAACCGAGATATCGCGCTGCTTAGCATCTAATCCGGTTTTACTAATCCACAAAGCTGGATGCATGTTTGCCTCCCGGGCTATCGCCCTTTAAATAATCTGTTAGCCGACGATTCTCAGCAGTTGATTCTGTTGACGATCCATCTCTTCAGCGCTTTTCATCATTTTCACCTGGATTTCAAACTGACGTTGCAGGCTAATCATGTAAGTCATCTCGCCAACGGCATTGACGTTACTGCCTTCCAATGCACCTTTGAGCAAGCTGACATCGGCGCTGGCTTCGGCTATCTGACCGTCTTTACGCCGGAATAAACCATCAGTGCCCTTATCCAACTCATTGTTCACCGGCCTTACCAGCTTAATACGCCCAACCGGCGCTATAGCATTTGCAGGTGCGCCAAGTGGCAGTGCGCTAACAGTGCCGTCCTGCGCTATCTCAACTTTAGCCAACGGTACCGGTAACTGGATAGGGCCATCGTCGCCCAATACCGGCAGCCCTGTTACGGTTTCCAGCATACCAAGGGCGCTGATCTGCAAACTGCCGCTACGTGTGTAAGCTTCATTACCATCCTGACCTTGTACCGCAAGCCAACCATCCCCCTGGATGGCAACGTCCAGCTCGCGCTCAGTCATAATAATAGCGCCGGCGTCAAAGTTTTGACCTGGGCGTTCTGTCAGCGAAAATACCCGTGTCGGTAAACCTTCGCCAAAAGCCTGCATTGACCTGGCCTGCTCAAAGTCAGCCTTAAAGCCGGTCGTACTGGCGTTAGCCAGGTTGTTTGAGCGCAGTGCCATACCGTTCATATTTTCTTTGGCACCGCTCATGGCGATATATAACAGGTGATCCATAACGCGCTCCGTCAGTCGTCGTTACTAGTCGTTGCTACTGACAAAGCAAATTTGATGCCACATATAAAAATGCAGTAAAGCTGTTGGCTCCCGTTCTTCTATGCATAAAAAAACACCACCGCAAAGGGTGGTGTTTTCAGCTACGCCATGCTTATCGTATCTGCAGCACTGTCTGCTGTAAGGTGCTGTTAACCTCAAGCGCACGCGAGTTGGCCTGGAAGTTACGCTGGGCGCTGATTAAATCAACCAGCTCAGTGGTCAGGTTAACGTTGGATTGCTCCAGTGATGACGCATTTACCGCGCCAAAAGTACCGGTATTGGCTTGGCCACCTATAGGTTCACCTGAAGTAATACTTTGTTTCCATGAGGTATTACCCACTTGCTTTAAGCCCTGAACGTTGGCAAAGCGCACCATCGCCACCTGTGCCAGATAGGCAGAGTCACCGTTGCTGTAACTGGCCAGTACACGGCCAAAGGCGTCAATATCAACCCCAGTCAGATAACCAACAGTGGTACCGTCTTGGCTCAGGTTATTTACATCAAACGTTGAAGCATACTGAGTGGGCTGTTTTACGCCCGATGCATCACGGAAGTTCACCACTACGTCAGCTGCAAATTGAGCACCGTTAGTAAGGTAGCCATTCGCGGGGTTATTTAGTGTTGCTGCAGGCAGTGTAATAGTTGGTACCGGTGGCGTTACAAAGTTACCGCTGGCGTCAAATACCAAATTATCGCCCGGCAAAGGTGAACCGGTAACATCATCCCAAACAACGAATGATTCCCACTCGGCATTTGCCGGTGGCACAGTCGTCGTTTTACGGAAGTATGTTGTCACTGTGTGTGACTCACCAAGGCTGTCATACACTGTTACCGACGTCGAATGGTTGTAAGTTGCTCGGTCTGTTGCATCAAATGGTACACCATCGGTTGCTAACTCGCGTGAGTCCAGGTTCATACTCAGAAAGATATTATTGGTTGCGCGGGGAGCACCCGCTGAAGTTGGAATTGAAATAGGCTGCGTAGTACTTAAACTGACAGACTGATTTTCGCCCGTTACCGGGTCAACGGCAAAGCCCTGCAAAAAATTGCCTTTGTTATCGACGATAAAATTGTCTTTATTGAGTTTAAAGGCGCCGGCACGTGTGTAGGTCATATCCTGCGATTGTATATCAGGCGTAAGTGCAAAGAAGCCTTCGCCGGTTATCGCCAAATCCAGTGAGTTATTGGTAAATTGCAATGAGCCCTGGCTAAATTGCTGGGCTACCACTGCGGTTGTCACACCATCACCTACTTTAGTGCGGCCAGAGGCAAAAATAGAGGTTGCATAAACGTCTGCAAACTCTGCCCGTGACTCTTTAAAGCCAGTTGTATTTACGTTGGCAATGTTATTTGCCGTAGTATCCAAATCTTTCTGCGCTGCGGCCAGGCCGCTTAATGCGATATTAAAACTCATAATTCACCTCAGCTCGCTATTAACTGTAAGATACTTCTAAAACATCACTTAATTTAACCGGCCCCAGCCCAAGCAGATTCAGGGTAACGCCGCCACCTGTGCCGTTGAGGCTCACGCTGCCAACCGGCGAGTACACATTTGCCGGTAAGCTGGCATTGGTGCCATCGGTGTAGCTGACTTCAACTTTTACCTTATAGACACCGGCTTTTACCCGCTCAGATAATTCACCATCGACCTCAGCCGCACTGCCGGCGCCGGATTCCATATAGGTACCATCCCAAATAAACTCGTTTTTACCTACCTTCGGGTTTTCAACGCTAAATGTCTGAACCAGCTGACCTTTCTCGTTTTCTATCCGCACTTTCATCATCGTTGCGGCTTTATCGAGTTCAATGGTGCCGCGCGATAAGGTTTCGCCGGTAAATACAATCTCATCTGACTGGGTTAACACGCTGCGGCCAACCAGTGATGAAGCCTGCAATGCCTGGTTAGACGTCATGCTTTCGGCAAAACCTTTAAAACTCTCATTTAGCGAACCGATACCATCCGCCATGGTGAAGTTGGTCATCTGTGCGATCATTTGATCGTTTTCTACCGGTTTGGTCGGGTCCTGATATGCAAGCTGCTGTGTTAGCAGCGCAAAAAAATCGGCCTGCGTCAGGGCACCGTTATTCTTATCTGGCACTTTATCGGTGTTATCCCAATACATACCGTCCAGAGCAGAGTTATTGTTTACGGAACTAGTCATAAGTTATGCCCTTAGTTAGATTGGCCTAAACGCAGGGTACGCATTACCATTTGTTTAGCGGCATCAGCAGTCTGCACGTTAGTTTCATACGAGCGCGACGCAGAAATCATGTTCGCCATCTCTTCCATAATGTTGATATTAGGCTTGTAGATGTAGCCATTTTCATCTGCCAGCGGGTGGTTCGGTGCGTACTCTACGTTCAGCGGTGCGTCCGACTCAACAATACCCAGTACCTGTACGCCTGCAGTGTCATCGCCCTGCAGGCGCTGCGCCTCTGACAACTGAGCAGCAAAAACCGGGTGCCTGCCGCGGTAGGTCTGGTCAATACTACTGCTGACGCTATTGGCATTGGCAATATTACTGGCGGTGGTATTCATACGCACAGACTGTGCTGTCATACCGCTGCCGGCGATATCAAAAATTTTATAAGCACTCATGGTTACTGGCCTCCACCGGTGATGGCTTTTTTCAGGCCGCTGATGCGGGCGTTCAGAAAGGTCATGCTGGCCTGGTATTCCAGACTGTTCTGCATAAAGGCATTTCGTTCGCGATGAATATCTACGCTGTTGCCATCGCCGGTATCAGGCTGGTCCGGGTTACGGAACATTGCTTCCTGGCGCTGAGCAATAGAAATATTAAAGTGTTGCTCGTGAGTGCGGTTTATCGCACCGGATTGCCGGGCCTTGGCATTGCTTAAGGCTTGCTGAAAATCGATATCTTTGGCTTTATAGCCAGGCGTGTCTGCGTTTGCGATGTTTTCGGCCAGCACCTGTGCCCGCCGATCACGCACCAGCATGGCTTCAGGATGCAAACCAAATGCTTTTTCAAAACTGATTGCCATTTTTTTGCCACCTGTTTATTCACGATGGCAAATGAAATGCAAAACTCAGGCCAGAAATAAAAAACGAGTGTTCAGCTTTTCTTGCGGTAGATAATACCGGGGTTACAGCGGATCATTTCAAAATCGTTGTTCAGGCTGGATAACGATTCAGACGCGCCCAGGAATAAATAGCCACGTGAATTCAGCGACTGGGCAAACTGGCGGATAATTTTTGCCTTCACATCGGCGGAAAAGTAAATAAGTACGTTACGGCAAAAGATAATATCGAACTTGCCTAACAAGGTGTAGCTGTCCAGCAGGTTAAGGTGGCGAAAACTCACATTCTTACGCACCGGCTCTTTCACCCGCATCATACCTTTGCCGCTGTCTTCAAAGAACTTACTGCGCCGCTCAGGCGACAAGCCGCGCGACAGCGCCAAGCCGTCATATTCAGCCCGCTGACAATGCTCCAGCATAGTATTAGATATGTCGGTACCCAGAATGCTTACGCCAAGGCTGAACGAACCGGGACGACTTTGCTGGTATTCCAAAGCTGTCATTGCAATAGAATATGGCTCTTGTCCACTGGAGCTCGCCGCCGACCAAATTTTGACGTTGCGGCAAGTTTTTTCCATCTCGGGAAAGATTTGCTTCTTCAGTAATTCGTAGGGGTAAGTATCACGAAACCACAAGGTTTCATTTGTCGTCATCGCATCTATCACCGCCGAGCGCAGCTGCCGCTCAAACGGGCTTAGGGTTTTTGTTACCAGCTCAGACAAAGATGCAACACCGAATCTTTGCATTAGCGGTGCCAGCCGGCTTTTAACCAGATATTGCTTGTTCTCACCCAGCACGATACCGCATTGCTGTTCCAGGAAATCCCGGAACAGTATGTACTCTTTATCCTGTAAATCTTTATTCAGCACCGGCAGTCCTTAACTATCAGTCAGCATGCAACCATTTTTGTACCGACTCCGCCAGCTCGTCAGGGTTAAATTTGGCAATAAAATCATCTGCGCCGACTTTTTGTACCATTTGCTGATTAAATACCCCACTTAATGAAGTATGCAGGATCACGTGCAAACGTTTCAGCCTGGCATCCTGTTTAATTTCAGCGGTAAGGGTATAACCATCCATCTCCGGCATTTCGATATCTGAGATCAGTAAGCCGACTTTCTCTGTCACCGATTCAGCACACTCTTTTGCCACTTGCTGTAAGTAAGTCAGAGCTTCGCGACCATTGTTTACAAGGTGCATCCGCACGCCCAGCCCTTCCAGAGCCCTCTTTACCTGATTACGCGCCACAGCAGAGTCGTCTGCAATAAGGATCAACCTGTCACCCAAATCAGCAGTAATACTCTGAGTGTCGAGCGTTTTAGATATTGCGGTTGGTGATGGTGAAATCTCTTCCAGAATTTTTTCTACATCCAGAATCTCGACCAATTCTTTATCAATTTCAGTTACTGCTGTCAGGTAACTTTGTTTGCCGGTTGTGCCCTTGGGCGGCGGCATAATAGCTTCCCAGTTGATATTGATAATGCGTTCAACCGAGTTAACCAGGAACCCCTGCACTGAGCGGTTGTACTCGGCAATAATGATAAAACAGTCTTTGGTGTTATCAATGGCTTTACCGCCTGTCGCCAGGCTTAAATCAATAACAGAAATTGTCTGACCACGTATATGGGCAATACCGCGCACATATTTGTTACGTTTGGGGATCGCGGTCAACGGCGGACACTGCAATACCTCACGCACTTTAAACACATTAATGCCGTAACGCTGGCGGCCGACCAGCTTAAACAACAATAATTCCAGCCGGTTCTGCCCGACTAACTGCGTACGCTGGTTTACTGAGTCTAAAATACCGGCCATCTGCCGCTCCTCTGTAATACTATCAGGATCAATTCTTGCTTAACCCCTTATCAAATCAGGTTAAGGCGGTTAGCGTCAAAGTACCGTCATATGTTATAACCCCTAGCCAGTAAAGCATAGCCGAAACCTTATGAAAAAGTACGAAAATTTATTTAAACAGGCACTTAGTTCATTGCTGTTGTTGGCATTTGGCACAGCTGCGATGCAAGAATCTGTTTATACTCCAGGCGAACTTACCGCCCTGGCAGATCAATGGCTGACACAGCAGATTGCAGCTGAAGAAACCTCCTCCACACAAATCAATGTTAATCCACTGGATAACCGTATTGGCAGCAAAAGCTGTGCACAGCCACTGGAGTTCAGCCTGTCACAACCGCTCACGCAGCGCCAAAATACTATTCAGATCCGCTGCGCTGCGCAAATCGGCTGGCAGCTATATGTGCCTGTAAGAATTGATGAGATTGTAGAGGCGATAATATTGCAGCAAAATATTGCTTCAGGCAGCCTGATAACGGCCGATATGTTAACAACAGCACAACGCGAACGGCGCTTTATCCGTGGCAGTCTGGTAGAAAATGCAGCCAGTGTTATTGGTGCCCGTACCAAAAGAGCCCTGTCGATGGGACAAATTTTAACCTTGCAGGATCTTTGCCTTGTCTGCAAAGGAGATGTTGTTACAATATCAGTTAGTGACAATGGTCTTAGCGTTGCTGCAACCGGCGTAGCGCAGTCTGATGGTAGCCTTGGAGATACTATCAGTGTGATGAATCAGCAATCTAAACGCGCGATAAGCGCTGAAGTGATCGCTGTCAATCATGTCAGAGTAAAATTTTAAAAAATTTACTAAAGTTTTGCTGTTTAACGCCGTTAACCTGAACATAAGGAACTGTATTAAGGTGATGAGGTCCGAGCATGGCTATTAATATCAATAACTTGCAAAATACAACGCAAGTAAAAAACGACAAGGTTGAACAAAATGTTCAGCGTCAGCAGGCTGCTGTGCAACAAAACGCCACGCAAAATGCTAACCAGAAACAGGATTCGGTATCAATCACGCCGCAGGCTCAGCAGTTTTCCAAACTGACTGAAAAAGCCTCAAACAGCAGTGGTATTGATCAGGAAAAGGTCGACAAGATCAAACAAGCGATCAGTGAAGGTAAGTACAAAATTAACGTTGAACAGCTGGCACGCCGTATCGTGCAGTTTGAAAGCGAGTTATTCGGTAAAAAATGACCGCAGCCGCCGACGCCATCACCGCTTTATTAAACCAGCAACAGCAGCATCTGGATGAGCTGCTGTTGCTGTTGCGGCAAGAACTTGCCGCCCTGTCCAACCGCGACATCAATGAGCTGGAACGTATCACCAGCGCTAAAGCTGTTGTGCTACAACAACTGCAGCAAGCAGATCATCAGCTGGCGCAAGCCCCCGAGCTGGAAAGCATGAAACAGCAAGACTGGTTTAAACAGCTGGTTACTAACATCGACCAGCAATTAGAACAGTGTAAACGCCATAACGATATCAATCAGCAAACGCTGGAACAAAGCCAGCTGACACTGGCCCGCTTTAAAACTGAGCTGCTGGCCAGCAGAGGCAAATCCGGCCTTACCTATACCAATAAGGGTATGCCCACAGTAGACAATAAAGGCAAAGGCATTAAAGCTTAAGCAGCAGACATTAACCTTAGTAATACCTGACGCTTTTAATGGTTTGTTGTGGCCGCGTATTCTGATACAGATAATAAACCTGCTCGAAATCAAGCTCCAATTCGGTAACATACACATCATCAACAGCATAGGTTTTTACTACCCTGGCGCCGTTAATCACCCCTTTAACCGAAGCAGACAAGTGCTCATTCGTCAGTACCATGTCCTGCAGCTGATTGTTGGCGTCAATTTTTTGGCCATATACCATTTCTGTCAGTTCTTTATAGGCGTCGAGCTTGGACGCTTTCATGGCTTGTAACATCTTTTGCTGCTTGTCATTACTCAGCTGTGCACTGATAGGCGCATAGCCCACAGCCCGCAGCAGCGGAAACGATTCCGGCTTTACATCTGCATATTCTATATGCTTGTTATAAAGCGCAGAACAACCACTTAGCAGCACACTGCCAGCCAATGTAAGGCTTAACCACAGTTTCATATAACCTCCGTTCCATCCACCCGTTTTTATTAAAGGGGGCATCTTATACGGTATTACGTCAGCAAAATTCGGGCCAGCATTCAGGCACGCATTTTGCTTTGTTGGTGTAAGTATTTACCGGGTGAAAAAATGATGAAACGACATCTTATTATCAGTGTGCTAGGCGCAGCCCTGCTAAGCTTGCCAGGTCAGGCTGCCTGGTATGAAGCGACCGGCCAGGCTTTTATAAGCCAGGGAGATGTGGAACAGGCCAGGCAGCAGGCAATTGACGATGCCGTAAAACGTGCTGCGCTTGCCGCCGGCGCCAGTGTCCGCAGCACGCAGGTAGTATTAAATGGCGTATTACAGCAAGAGCAGCTTGGCGTCAGCAGCCAGGGCGAGATCAAACAGCTGCAGCTTATCACTGAGCAGCAACAAGACGATTTGATCACGGTAACGTTAAGGCTGGATATTGAAGCACAGGGCAGCAGCTGTGAAGGCAATATATACCGTAAACCGCTGCTACTGAGCCAGGTGCAGCTGCACGCCAGGCAAGATGCAATTTATGGCCAGTTATTTGAGCTCGGTGCCGATGTGACAAATCAGCTAAAGCTGCATATGCAGGATTACAGCCCGGCGGCACTGGTTAAACCTATGCAGCAAAGCGTGACGGCACAGCAGTTGGTGTACCCGGATACCGATCGCATGTTCCGCCAGGGTAACCAGTATATACTGCTGGCACAAATTAATGATTTATCATTGGGCCAAAGCACCAACCGCTTCTGGCAACAGTCGCAAAAAGAGCGCTTTTTCTCGCTGCAGGTAAACCTCTACGACTTGTTTGAACAACACCTGGTGTTCCAGCAGGAGTACCGCACCAGCGCCAGCTGGCCGTACGAAAGCAAAAGCACCCCGGCCAGCCACAGTCAGGCATTCTGGCAAATGCCGTACGGTCAGAAAATTGACCATCTGTTATCTGCTGTAGCAGAAGATGTGCAGCGCCAGTTACAGTGCGAGCCGTTACTCAGCAGCATACGCCAGGTAAAAGATAATCAGGTAATGCTGGAAATTGGCAAAATACACGGCTTGCAACCGGGCGACGAGTTACAGCTGTTTCAGCTGCAGCGTCACCCTACCAGCCCCGGTATCAAACGTTTGATTAAAGAAGCCGTCAGCCTGAAGGTAACGGACCTTAGCGAGCAGCACGCCTGGGCCAGCGGCAGCACTAAGCTGCTGAAACATATTCAGCAAGGCGATATTGTAAGTGTGCGGAAAATAGCCAGTTATTAAGGTTCAGGTTTCCAATCACTTACCGGTCTGTTAGAATTTCGCCGCGTTGCCCCATAGTTAAATGGATATAACGGCCCCCTCCTAAGGGGCAGTTACAGGTTCGATTCCTGTTGGGGCAGCCATTAGCCAGTTCAACCCCGTCTAAACTGGTCTGTCTCCCAACAAAAACTCAATATATATCAATACTTAGCTGTCTTTATTAGTCTTACGTGGTCTTACTTGGTCTAACGCTAGCAACGCGTTTTAGCACCACAGGAAGAACATGGAGCACGCTGTGGTTTTTCTGTGGTTCTATGGAGCCAAAATGCCTAGAAAAATCATCCCCTTAAGCGACACAATTATTCGAAACAGTAAACCACAAAAAACAACCTATGCGCTGTTTGATGGTGATGGTTTACTGCTAAGAATAACGATTCATGGAACAAAAGTCTGGTACTTCAACTACTTTCGACCACAGCAATCGAGACGGAATAACTTGAAGCTCGGGAATTACCCGGCCCTTTCATTAGCAGCAGCACGCAAAACTGTAGCAGCATATGGACTTCCCCTAATCTCATACGCACGTCAAAATGAAAATTTCAGTATTTGCGACTCTAGGTAAAGCTGGCTCTAACTCACCTGGAAAAGCCAACAAAATCTATTAGCCATTTACGCAGCCAGAGTTTTGCTGCTTTTGGGCCATACGCTCGCCGCTAAATCTATTGCCTGCGGGTGTCTGAGTACTACTTCGCCAACCATGATTAAGCAAGGAGATTTTAGAGCCATGTTCTGTGCATCAACCAATGCTGCAGAAAGCGTGCTTAGCAAACACCTTTGCTCTGGACGACTGCCATTTTCCACCAACAGCAGCGGCCAATCGGCGGCCAGGCCATGTGCTATAAGCTGCTTACAAATCTCTTCAAGCGCACGGAGCCCCATATAAAACACCAGTGTTTGACCGGGTTTGGCCAGACTGGCCCAGTCTTGCCCGGTATTGCAGTCTTTATCTACTGCACTGATAAAGCGCAATTGCTGAGCGACCCCCCGTTCCGTCAGCGGTATACCACTTGACGCTGCACAGCCTGATGCAGCACTAATACCCGGCACTATTTGCCAGCTAACACCAGCCTTACTCAGTACATCCAGCTCTTCTGCTAAGCGTCCGAAAATCGCCGGATCACCGCCTTTTAACCGCACCACCCTTAATCCCTGACGCGCCAATTTCAGTAACAAAGCACCAATTTGTGCCTGAGAGCAGCTATGTTGGCCGCGGCTTTTGCCGACATCAAATCGCTGACAATCTGCTGGGATCAAAGCCAGCACCTCAGTGCTAACCAGACGATCATAAACAACAGCATCAGCTTGCTGGATCAGGTTTAAAGCGCGCAGAGTCAGTAAATCTGCTGCCCCAGGGCCAGCGCCTACCAACGCCACTTCGCCTGATTTGCCTGAATGCCCTACGTCTGAGTTTTGATGAGTAACTAACATAGCTAAGCTCCTTCGCTGGTAAGACTAAGCTGCTGGCGCAGCAACTGATTGAGTTCCGGTAAGCAGGATCCGCAATTGGTACCACACTGAAGTAATTTACCCAGTTTGGCCGTGCTGTCTGCACCGTTAGCAATAGCCCGGCATATCGCCTTGCTGCGTACACTAAAACAGCTACAAATCAGCGCACTGTTATCTATAGCACCGCTCTGATCTGCTCGTCCGCTGAGTAATTGCAGATGATTGTCTGTGCTAAATGACGCTGAAAATTGTTGATTAAGCCAGAGCGGATCAACCTCAACTAAATCTGTTCCGGCAAAAAGCACCCATTGCAGCTGTTTGTTCTCAACTGCTGCGGCGCGATAGCCTGTTAGCGCGTCGTGCCGGCTATCACGGCACGTCACACCAGGAATAAACTGCAGTTGCTGTACCAGTTGCATTGGGTCAAGCCCCGCCATCAGGCCTACCCGGTAGCTTTGACAGTTGGCCAGCGGCATCCTGGCCAGATAATGCTGGCTGAATACGGCTTGCTGCTCAGGCGATAAGGGTTCACGGGTAAACAGCAATATCTGCCAATCGGGCGACATTCTGCGTAGCGCTACCTGGCTTAGTTTAAGTGCAGGTTGGCCGGAGATTGGGTCTGTGTGCGCGGCGAACAGCACATCGGCTCTTGCCTGACTGGCAAACTGTGCGCTCCAGTGCATTGGCACAAACGTCTCGCCACTGCGTTGGCTATCACTTATTTCAGCGCGTACCAACATCTGGCCAGAGGCATTACTAAGTTGCACAAAATCACCGGCAGCTATGCCATACAAGGCCGCATCTGCGGGGTGCAAAGTCACAAACGGTTCTGAATAGTGCTGCATTAAGCTTACTGCACGTCCGGTGCGTGTCATCGTATGCCATTGGTCACGTAAACGGCCGCTGTTTAACAACAATGGCGTCGCCGCGGATGGCAAACTAAGCGTCCTCTGATACACGGCAACAAATTGCGCTTTGCCACTAGCGGTAAAAAACTCGCCATCAGCAAATAAACGCGCTGTACCTTGTAACCTGTCCTCTGTAACCGGCCATTGCACAGGGTTGAGCTGTTGATATTGCGCAGCACTCAGATTAGCCAGAGCAGAAATATTAAAAGCACGCTGACCTTTGTTTTTATAGCCGGACAAAGCAGCATGTTCAGCAAAAATCTGGGCTGCACTGCTAAAATTAAAGCCTTGGCTGAAGCCCATAGCACGGGCGACGTCACAGATAATCTGCCAGTCGGCCTTGGCCTGCCCTGGCGCAGGGAGTAACGCACGTTGGCGCGAAATGCAGCGCTCCGAATTGGTTACCGTACCGTCTTTTTCACTCCAACCAAGTGCTGGCAGTTTAATCGTAGCGAATGCCAACGTATCTGTATGCTGATACATATCGCTTACAATCACCAGTGGACATCTGGCCAGAGCTGCTTTTATCCTGTCCGCTTGCGGCATACTCACTACCGGGTTGGTAGCCACTATCCAGACAGCCTTAACTTCGCCACGCTCAATGGCATCAAACAATTCTACGGCTTTGAAGCCAGGCTGTTGCACCAGATTGGGTGCCTGCCAGAACTCACCTACTAGGGCTTGCTGTGTTTTGTCACTGTAATCAATATGCGCGGCCAGTTGATTGGCCAAACCACCAACTTCGCGCCCCCCCATGGCATTGGGCTGACCGGTTAGCGAAAACGGGCCTGAACCAGCTTTACCTATGCGGCCGGTGGCCAGATGGCAATTAATAATGGCGTTAACTTTATCAGTGCCATCGATGGCCTGATTTACCCCCTGAGAAAACAGCGTCAGACTAAGCGGTTGCTCTGTAAACCAACGGTAAAACTGCAATATCTGCTCTACCGGCAAATCGCAACCAGTAGCCACGAGTTCCACCGTCGATGCCTGCTGTTGTGCGCTTGCCAGCGCGCTTGCAAAGCCCTCGGTGTGCAGGTTGATAAAACGATGATCAAGTTTGCCCTGTTCCGCCAAAAAACTCAGTAAGCCATTGAACAGCAGCACGTCACTGCCCGGTCGCAGCTTAAGATGTAGCTGCGCAGCCTCGCAACTTGCGCTGCGCCGCGGGTCTATTACCACCAGCCTAGCATCATCGTTTGCTTGTATTACTGCCTGGATGCGGCCAAATAACACCGGATGGTTCCAGGCCATATTCGCCCCTACCAGCACGAACAACCTTGCTTGTTCAATATCGTTATAACAGCCAGGTACCACATCAGCACCAAAGGCCCTTTTATGCCCTGCTACAGTCGATGCCATACAGAGCCGGGAGTTAGTATCGACATGCGGGCTGCCAATAAAGCCCTTCATCAGCTTGTTGGCAACATAGTAATCTTCGGTTAGCAACTGACCTGATAAATACATCGCCACTGCACCGGCACCATGTTGCGCTATTATCTGCTGCAACCCTTCAGCCACAGCATTGATAGCTGTTGGCCAATCGCAATTTTCGCCATTAAGCTGCGGCACTAATAAGCGTCCTTTGTCGCCCAGGGTTTGCGCCAGAGCGCTGCCTTTTACACACAGCCTGCCGAAATTGGCCGGATGCGTGCTATCACCCGCAACGGTCACACCCTTAGCAGTTTCACTGGCGCAGATGCCACAGCCAACGCCACAATAAGGGCACGTAGTTAAGGTACGGGTTAAGATGTCGTTCATATGCTATGACCATCTCCGGATAACAGACGAAAAAAAAGCGCCCGCTGTATCAGCCGGAAAACCGGAGACACAGCGAGCGCCATTGCTCGTGAAGCTGTTGTTTTATTATTACATCTTAGTACAGTAAAGGTTTTGCAAGCTCAATGCCAATTAACAATTTCATTTATATTCAATCAGATATATAAACCTCATCGCTGCACCACTTGGTTTTCACGCTTTAGCACAGTGCAACTTGCACCAAATAAAGGCATTTCATCACTGTTAAGCCAACCGTAAACACTGCCATTACGCCGCCAGCCCAGCCACGGCGTGAAACCGGGTGCAGTGGAACAGCTTTTGCTTCAGCATGCTTACTTCAAAATAAAAGCAGATAGCAGTACCGTGGATAAAAAGCCGTTATCAGTGATGCTGGTAGATGATGAAACCGAGCGGGCTCTGCTGGTAGAGCAAGCTTTGGCGCAGCATGGATATCAGGTGGTATGTCAGCTGAGCAGCACAGCTTCACTGCGCTATCACGTTGAACGCGTACAGCCCGACATCATCATTATTGATATGGACTCACCCGATCGCGATACGCTGGAACATATGACAGTGATTAGCCAGCATAACCCCCGGCCTATCGTGTTTTTTGCCAACCACGATGATAATCCTGACAGCATTAAACTGGCTATACAGGCCGGTGTCAGCGCCTATATTGTCGATGGTTTAACAGCAAAACGGGTAAAACCCATTATCGACGTTGCCGTGGCCCGGTTTAACGAGTTCCAGCAATTGCGTCACCAACTGCACAACAGTCAAAGCCAGTTAGCGGAGCAACAACTGATTGATAAAGCCAAGCGTCTGCTGATTAAAAAGCAGCAAATGGACGAAGCCAAAGCTTTTAGTACGCTGCGCAAGCTGGCAATGGACCGGCAACAAAAAATGGCTGATGTCGCCAAAGATGTGATCACTATTCTGGAGGCACTATGACCATGCTGTATCAACCAGAGCTACGCAGTTTAACCTTAGGTTTCGTGCCATTGCTGGACGCTGCTCCCTTAATAGTGGCAAAAGAGTCAGGGCTGTTTAGCGTACAAGGCCTGGATGTAACTTTGCAACGCGAAGCGACCTGGGCCAGTATCCGAGATAAAGTCGCCTTTGGTCTGCTGGACGGCGCGCAGATGATAGCCCCCTTGCCGCTGGCATCCAGCCTGGGTTTAGGCGCAGCTGAAGTGCCGATGACCACATCATTGGTTCTGAGCACTGGTGGCAATGCCATCACGCTGTCCAACCGCTTATTGCAGCAACTGGATCTGGACCCTGCACTACTGCCCTGCCCACTGGCCAGCGGCACAGCACTTCAGCAATATTTACAGCAACGCCCACAGCAACAACCGTTGCGGCTGGCCACCGTTTCACCTTACTCCTGTCATCATTATCAACTGCATTATTGGTTAAATGTGGCGGGGATCAGCAATCGTCAGGTCGAAGTAATTGGCATGGCACCGTCTGCCATGATCGCGCAATTAGCCAGCGGCGCAATCGATGGCTTTTGTGTTGGCGAACCCTGGAGCAGCCTGGCACAGCTAAATGGCCAGGGAACTCTGGTTACAAGTTGCGATCAGCTATGGCATAACTGGCAGGAAAAAGTGTTTGCGGTAAGCCAGCAGTTTGCCGACAGTAAACCGCAGTGTTATCTGGCGTTGGTCTCTGCTTTATTGCAAGCCTGCCACTGGCTAAAAGACATCCAAACCGATAGTGATAAAATTGAGCAACTATGGCAATGGTTGGCACAAAGCCAGTATTTATCTCTGGCTGACACAGGCTTGAAGAGCAGCAGCCTTTTTAATCCAAAAGTTCCACAAGCGTTTTTCGGCACCGAGTTAAATATGCCCTGGCGCTCGCAGGCTGCTTTTACACTTTTGCAAATGCGCAACCTGCAACAATGGCAAGGGCCGCTTAATCAGCCAGTATTGCAGCAAGTATACCGGCCAGATCTGTTTCGCCAGGTTGCAACCAGCCTTGGGTTTAACGCTCCGGCAGCAGACTGGCGGTTGGAAGGTAGTACAGGTATGCAAGGCGAAGGTAGCGGCTTTATCGACGGCATGATGTTTGGGATGCAGTTATAGCCTCCCCCTTTGTGCTCAGAGCCATACTGGTGCAAATTGCACCGTTATTGTGCCGTTGCACGGCTCTTGCCACTAGCACAACAACACTAAACAACTGAAAATAAACACATTTCAAAACTGGCACACTAACTGCTTTGTATTGACAGCAGGTTGCAAAGAGGCAACTGAAATACAAAACCAGCTAACAAGCTAATGGCAAAGGCGCCATCTGGCTGTATCCGCAACAGGGTGCAGCCAGATGGCGTTTTTTTTCGCCCTGCTTTTATAAAGCGTTTAATAACAAAGGACAGCATAGATGACACAGCCGAAACGTAACACATACCGCCTGCTGTTGGCCCTCGGCTTAAGCCTTAGCCTGCAAGCATGGGCTGCACCGGAAAAGCCGGATTTAAAACTTGGCTTTATCAAACTGACCGATATGGCACCGTTAGCGGTAGCCTTGGAACGTGGTTACTTTGAAGATGAAGGTTTGTATGTACAACTGGAGGCTCAGGCCAACTGGAAAGTGCTACTGGATCGGGTTATCGACGGTCAGCTGGATGGCGCCCATATGCTGGCTGGCCAGGCATTAGGTGCCAGTATCGGCATCGGCACCCAGGCCGCGATGCAAACGGCTTTTGTCATGGACTTAAACGGCAATGCCTGTACCGTTAGCAACGCGGTTTGGCAGCACATAGCCAGCTCTGTAGCACGCAACAACGAGGGCAAACCGCAATATCCGATTAGCGCAGATGAACTGCAGCCTGCACTGACAGCAAAAACCAAGCAAGGTAAAAAACTGCAATTTGGTATGGTATTTCCGGTATCGAGCCATAATTACGAATTGCGCTACTGGCTGGCCGCAGGAGGCATACACCCGGGTTATTACGCCCCCCAAACCGGCGACAATAGCGGTCAGCTAAAAGCCGATGTATTGCTTTCGGTTACCCCACCACCGCAAATGCCTGCCACCATGGAAGCCGGCACCATAGATGGTTACTGTGTCGGCGAGCCCTGGAACCAACAGGCGGTATTACGGGATCTGGGTGTGCCTTTGGTCACCAACTACGATATTCACACTAACCTGGCGGAGAAAATCTTCGGCGTCAGCCAAAACTGGGCAGAGCGTTACCCGCAAACGCATTTTCATCTGATTAAAGCGCTGATCCGTGCGGGTCATTGGCTGGATGCAAATAACAACGCTAACCGTGCTGCTGCCGCCAAACTTATCTCGCAACCGTATTATGTCGGTGCTGATGAAAAAGTTATCGCCAACAGCATGAGCGGCGTATTTGCCTATGCCCGTGACGATGTACGCCCCACACCGGATTTCAATGTGTTCTTCCGCTACCACGCCACCTATCCCTACTACTCAGATGCCATCTGGTACTTAAGCCAGATGCGGCGCTGGGGCCAGATTAGTGAAGCCAAACCGGACAGCTGGTATCAGGACATTGCCAGGCAAGTTTTCCAACCGGCGCTGTACCAGCAGGCAGCCAAAGCTCTGATTGCTGAAGGCAAGCTGTCGGCTGCTGATTTTCCGGACTTTGCTAACGAAAGCGGTTACCGGTCAATTGATGCTACCCGCTTTATCGATGGTAAAAAGTTCGATGCCACCGCACCCAACGCCTACCTGCAGCAATTTGCCATTGGCTTAAAAGATTAAAGGAGCCCGACAATGAGCACTATTCCAACGCAATGGTCACGGGTGCGACGCTATCTGCCTGCTCAGCAGCAGCTGAATAACTGGTTAAAACAAAGTTTTGTATCGGCCACTGGCGTCGCCGTGTTTGTCCTGCTGTGGCATATACTGGCCAGTCAAATCATTACCTCCCTTGGCAGTTTTCCCGGCCCAGTGCAGGCAGCACAGCAATGGTCTGTTTTGATTGCCGAGCATAAAGCGGAAAAAGCCCGTGAAACAGCGTTTTATCAGCGTCAACAGCAGCGTAATGCCGCCACCCTGGCAGCCAATCCGGATGCGGTGGTTAGTGTGCGTCCCTATAATGGCAGGCCAACCTTCTTCAGCCAGATTGTAACCAGCCTGTACACCGTACTAACCGGTTTTGTGCTGGCATCCTTAGTGGCGATCCCGGCCGGTATCGTCATCGGGCTAAGCCCCAGGCTATACAGCGCTTTTAACCCGCTCATTCAGTTATTTAAGCCGGTGTCGCCACTTGCCTGGCTGCCCTTGGTGACCATCCTGGTCAGTGCCTTATATCAAAGCGACACGCCCTTGTTTGCGCGCTCATTTTTAGTATCGGTCTTTACTGTATCGCTATGTTCCTTATGGCCTACTTTGCTTAACACCATAGTCGGCGTCAGTAATATCTCACCCGATTTGCAAAACGTAAGCCGGGTATTGCAGCTGAACTGGCTAACCCATGTGCGGCGCATTGTGCTGCCCTCCGCAGTACCGATGATCTTTACCGGCCTGCGTTTATCGCTCGGCATTGCCTGGATGGTACTGATTGCCGCCGAGATGCTGGCGCAAAACCCCGGTCTTGGCAAATTTGTCTGGGATGAATTTCAAAACGGCTCGTCCGACTCACTCAGTCGCATCTGCGTTGCGGTACTGGTTATTGGCTTAATCGGCTATGCGCTGGACAGGCTGATGCTGCAACTGCAGCAACGTGTTAACTGGGATAAAAGCGCCACGCTTAGATAACAGCTAAGGCAACAGCCGCGATTTAGAGGAAAAACACCATGCCAAAATCCCATCTGGAACTTAGTCAGCTCGGCATCAGCTTCCCTACACCAAAGGGGGCCTTTGTCGCGCTGCAAAACGTCAATCTGGATATCGCCAAAGGCGAATTTATCAGTCTGATTGGCCACTCTGGTTGCGGCAAATCCACGGTTCTAAATCTGGTTGCCGGCCTGCTGCAGGCAAGCTCAGGTGGCGTTATTTTGAACCAGAAAGAAATCAATGCCCCAGGGCCAGAGCGTGCGGTGGTGTTTCAAAACCATTCACTACTCCCCTGGCTAAGTGTGTACCAAAACGTAGAACTGGCGGTTAAACAAGTGTTTCGCAGCCAGAAAACTAAGCAAGAAATGCGTGATTGGATAGAGCATAACCTGGCGCTGGTACAAATGAGCCATGCCCGCGATAAGCGCCCGGCAGAGATATCCGGCGGTATGAAACAGCGTGTTGGTATAGCCCGGGCGTTAGCCATGCAGCCACAGGTGCTGTTAATGGACGAGCCGTTCGGTGCGTTAGATGCGCTAACCCGTGCGCATCTGCAGGACTCGTTGATGGAAATACAGGCCAGGCTAAACAACACGGTTATTATGATCACGCACGATGTCGATGAAGCCGTGCTGTTATCCGACCGTATCGTGATGATGACTAATGGCCCGGCCGCTACCATAGGTGAAGTACTACAGATTGAACTGCCAAGGCCGCGCAATCGCATCGCACTGGCGGATTGCCCGACCTACAACCACTACCGTCATCAGGTACTCAGCTTTTTGTATGAAAAGCAGCGCAAAGTTGAAGTGTTACCCAATGCAGGATCAATAAAAGCCACTGCCGTTGCCAAAACTGCGGAGAAACGGGCATGACAGAAGCAGAGCTGATTATCATTGGTAACGGCATGGCTTGTCAGCGCCTGCTGGCCGAGCTGGTGCAACTACCAAACCGACCCGCTAGCATAGTGGTATTTGGTGCTGAAGCTAAACCCGCTTACAACCGCGTGCTGTTATCCAGCCTGCTCAGCAATGAGCTGTCCGATAGCGCAGCTGAGCTGGCAAGCACCAACTGGTATGCCGAACATGGTATAGAGCTGATTTGCGACGATGAGGTGGTGCTCATTGATCGTGAGCGTAAGTTGGTCGTCAGCCGTCACGGCCGCTACCGCCGCTATCAGCAGCTGGTGTTGGCCTGTGGTGCACAGCCGTTAACACCGGCTTATGCCAAAGATAGCTGTGGCAATTTATCGCCGGGTATTTGTCATTTTCGTAACTGGCAGGATCTGGCTACACTGCGTCTGGCCGGTCAGCAACACCATCATGCCGTCGTGGTCGGTGGTGGTTTTCTCGGTCTGGAAGCCGCAGAGGGTCTGCGCAAACTCGGTATGCAGGTTAGTCTGTTGCAGCGCGGCGCTTATCTGTTAAACCGCCAGCTCGATGCCGCCGCAGCAGGCTTATTGCAACAACAACTGTTCGACCGCGGACTCAACATTCTCACCCACAGTGAAATTGACCAACTTAACTATAAGCGCGGCCAGCTACAGTCAGTTACGTTAACCAGCAAGCAGCGGATAAAAGCCGATCTTGTGGTGCTGGCATTGGGCATTACCCCGAATATCAGCCTGGCGCAGGAAGCCGGTTTAAAAGTTAACCGCGGCATAGTGGTTAACCAGCAATTGCAAAGTTCAGACAACAGCGTTTATGCACTGGGCGAATGTATAGAGCTTAACGGCGAAACCTTTGGCTTAGTGGCGCCGGTTAATCAGCAGGCAATACAGCTGGCGCGGACGCTATGCGGCGAGATCGCCCTTTATCACAGCGAAAAAACCGCAACACAGCTGAAAATCAGCGGCATTGCGCTAAGTTCCTGTGGTGATATCGCTGCACTGTGTGCCAGTAGCAACAGTTTTGATGCCTGTACTGAGTATCTGGATAGCGAACTTGCGCAGTATCGCCGGCTGTGGTGGCGCGGCCCCTGTTTAGTTGGAGCTGTGCTGTACGGCGATACCCGCCTTAGTCAGCAATTAAGCCAGCTGATTAACCTACAACAACCTTATCACGGCTGTCGCAGCAGCTTAGTGCTCGGCCAGGCCGACACTATAGCGCCAGAGCCGTTAGCGCTTAGCAACCCTAAACAAGATGCCGCTTAGGAGCCCGATAATGACAACAAACAAGACTAAACAACTGCTGGTTATTGGCAACGGTATGGTTGGCCAGCATTTTATTGAGCAGTGGCTGGCATTACAGCAACACAGCAGCGACTGGCAGCTTACGGTATTTGCCGGTGAGGATAGACCCGCTTATGACAGAGTACATTTATCCGATTACTTCAGTGATGGCGATGCCGATAAACTGCAGCTTGTAGCAGATAGCTACTACCCGGATAACAAGGTTCAGTTGAAGCTGAATGAGCCGGTACTGGCAATAGACCGCGACAGCAAAACGGTCAGCACTGCCAAAGCCAGCTACCCGTATGACAAGCTGGTATTGGCAACGGGTTCTTATCCTTTCGTACCGCCAATCCCTGGCAATGACCAGCCGCACTGTCTGGTGTATCGCACCATTGCAGATCTTGAGGCCATTAGCGCCAGTAGTGATGGCGCACGGGTCGGTGTGGTAATAGGTGGCGGCTTATTAGGGCTTGAAGCAGCCAATGCCCTGAAGCTGCAAGGCCTGGAGGCGCATGTAGTGGAATTTGCGCCACAGCTGATGCCGGTGCAATTAGATAAAGACGGTGGCGAGCTGCTGCGCAGCAAAATTGAGCAATTAGGCGTCAGCGTACATACCGACAAAGCCACCAGTAGCATCACTGCCGGCAGCGAGCAGCGCCTGCAGCTTAATTTTGCCGATGGCAGCGTGCTGCAAACCGATTTAATCGTGTTCTCAGCCGGGATCCGGCCACAAGACGCACTGGGCAAAGACGCGGGCTTAGAGTTTGGCGCGCACGGCGGCATTGCTATCAATCACCAGTGCCAAACCAGCGACAGTAATATTTATGCCATTGGCGAGTGTGCGCTTTACCAGGGCCAACTGTTTGGCTTAGTCGCTCCGGGCTACCAGATGGCGCGCACTGCTGCGGCAGTATTAAACGGAGATGACAGCCACAGCTTTACCGGCGCCGATATGTCAACCAAGCTAAAACTGCTGGGTGTTGATGTTGGCTCTATCGGCGATGCGCATGGCCGCACACCGGGCAGTATCAGCCTGCGCTATCGCAATGACTTACTCGGTGAATACCGTAAATTAGTGTTAAGCCCTGACGGCAAACAGCTGCTGGGCGCGGTGCTGGTCGGTGATAACAGCTATTACGATACGCTGTTGCAATATGCGCTGAATGGCATTGCACTGCCCGCAGATCCGCAAAGCCTGATCCTGCCACAAAGCAGTGACAAGCCCCTGCTCGGCCCCGCTGCCCTGCCCGCCACTGCCACGCTGTGCTCTTGTCATAATGTCAGTAAAGGCGCTATTTGTGCGGCACTGGATAACGGCGTGCAAGATTTAGCCGGCATTAAAAGCTGTACTAAAGCCGCCACCGGCTGCGGTGGCTGCGCGGCGCTGCTTAAAAGCGTAGTTGAACACGAACTCAGTGCCCGCGGAGTGGCGATAAGCACTGATCTATGCGAGCACTTTAGCTACAGCCGTCAGCAGTTGTACCATCTGGTGCGGGTTGATGGCATTAAAACCTTTAACGAATTAATTAGCCGCCACGGTCGCGGCCATGGCTGTGAAATTTGCAAACCAGCGGTGGCCTCTATTCTGGCCAGTTGCTGGAACGAGCCGGTGTTGGCCAAGCCACATGTGGCGCTGCAAGACACTAACGATACGTTTTTAGCTAATATGCAAAAAAACGGTACTTACTCGGTCGTGCCACGCATACCGGGCGGCGAGATCACACCGGCTATGCTGATTAGCATCGGCAAAGTGGCGGAGCAGTATCAGCTGTATACCAAGATCACCGGCGGCCAGCGCATCGATTTATTTGGCGCCACTTTGGATCAACTGCCATTGATTTGGCAGCAGCTGATTGACGCGGGTTTTGAAACCGGCCATGCCTACGGCAAGTCACTGCGTACAGTAAAATCCTGTGTTGGCAGTACCTGGTGCCGATATGGTGTTCAGGACAGTGTCAGCATGGCGATATTACTGGAGAACCGCTACAAAGGCGTGCGCGCGCCACACAAGATTAAAATGGCGGTATCCGGCTGCACCCGCGAATGCGCTGAAGCCCAGAGTAAAGATGTCGGCGTTATTGCTACCGAAAATGGCTGGAACCTGTATGTCTGCGGTAACGGCGGTATGAAACCACGTCATGCCGACTTATTTGCCACTGATTTAACCAACGCACAACTGCTTAGCTATATCGACCGGCTGCTGATGTTTTATATCAAAACCGCCGACCGTCTGCAGCGCACCGCTACCTGGATGAATAACCTCGAAGGCGGCCTGGATTATCTGCGCGATGTCATTATTTACGACAGCCTTGGCCTTGGCGCAGAGCTTGAAGCGCAAATGCAGCTGCTGATCGAAAACTATCAATGCGAATGGCGAACCGCGCTGAATGATCCACAGCAGCGTGCCCGTTTTAACAGCTATGTTAACGCTGCGGCGCCGGCCCGTAGCGAGTTTGGTTTTGTATCGGAGCGCGGCCAACTTATTCCCGTCCGCCAGGTTAACAGCAAGGAAACAACCCTATGAGTCAGCTAGCTTATGTAACCGACACTTACAATGCAGCACACAGTAATGGAATAGTCTTGTGCCAGCAAACGGACTTAGTGCCGTTTTCCGGTGTCGCCGCCCGCTTTGGCCAGCTTGCAATAGCACTTTTTTACCTGCCAGGCACAGATATCGAGTTATATGCGGTCAGCCACATCGACCCGGTATCGCAGGCACCGATAATCGCCCATGGCTTGGTTGGCGAAAGCAACGGTGAGTTTTATGTCGCGGCCCCGCTGCATAAACAGCAGTACCGGCTTAGTGATGGTCTTTGCTTAAGTGATAGCTCTTTGAAACTGCGAGTTTTTACCGTGAAGCTTCAGCAAGATCAAGTGTGGCTACTACCCCCAATGGAGTAGCCAAACGCCCCTTAATGGCAATAACAAAATTGTCGCCAAGCTTTTAAGCTTGTGTACAGAACACCGAGCTACCGGCTCTAACGCATAAAATGCTATGAACGGTATGCCGTGGCAATAACGCCACCGGGTAAGTCTGGAAACGGTCTTACCTCCCGACCTGGAAAGGTGAATGATGTTAACTGACGCCTATTCGCGCCGATTTAATTACGTGCGGCTCTCAGTCACGGAAAGCTGTAATTTCCGTTGTACCTACTGTCTGCCAGATGGCACTGACTGTCACTCCCGCAGCGGCGAGCTTACTCTGGCAGAAATTCGCCGTTTGATCATTGCCTTTGCCAAACTGGGCGCAAAAAAGGTACGCATTACCGGTGGCGAACCTTCTCTACGCAAAGACTTAACGGAAATTATT
Organism: Rheinheimera aquimaris; assembly: GCF_020531985.1. Classification (GTDB taxonomy): domain Bacteria; phylum Pseudomonadota; class Gammaproteobacteria; order Enterobacterales; family Alteromonadaceae; genus Alishewanella; species Alishewanella aquimaris. Next base: position 941,133 of record NZ_JAJAVQ010000001.1, read on the forward strand.
GCCACCTGCAAAGCGGTACCGGGTATTGAAAAGGTCGCACTCACTACCAACGGCTATCGCTTAAAACGCGATGCACAGGCGTGGCAGGAAGCCGGTTTAGACGCCGTGAATGTCAGTGTCGATAGTTTAGATGCCGATACCTTTCACCTGGTTACTGGCCAGGACAAACTTGCCGATATTTTAGCTGGTATACATTACGCAAAAGCCATTGGCATAAAACAAGTCAAAATAAACACCGTACTGTTAAAGCAACACAACGCACTGGCGTTACCGGACTTCTTAAATTTTGTAAAGCAACAGGACATTGCACTGCGCTTTATCGAATTAATGCGCACCGGTGACAATGCTAATTTTTATCAACACCAACACTTAAGCGGTGCCAGTATTCAGCAGCAATTGTTAGCCGACGGTTGGCAGTTAAACCCCAAAGCCCGTACTGATGGCCCGGCGCTTGAGTATTCTCACAGCGACTATCAAGGAAAAATTGGCCTGATCATGCCCTATAGCAAAGATTTTTGCGCTGATTGCAACCGGCTTCGGGTATCCAGTAGCGGCCAACTGTATCTGTGCCTGTTTACCGATACTTATCAGGACTTACGTAGCTTGCTGCAAACTGATGACAGCGCAACCTTAATGCGCTTTTTACAGCAATCGGTGCAAGGCAAAGCTTTCAGCCACCAGTTGACACAGGATTACAGCGGCAGCACCCGGCATTTAGCCCAAATCGGTGGATAAAAGAGGTGGATGAGATGAGCAGTGCAACACCCTTTAGCGCACTAATTTTAGCCGGTGGAAAATCCAGCCGCATGGGCCGGGATAAAGCTCTACTTCAACTTAATGGCCAGAGTCTACTGGCGCATATGCAGCAATTGGCGCTGGAAAGCGGCGCGGCGGAAGTGCTGATAAGCCGCAACCTGCCGGGTTTTATTTCTGATCAGTTGCCTGAGCAAGGGCCTTTAGCCGGTATATTGGCAGCGCTGCAACACTGTAACGGCTCGCAGTTATTGGTATTGCCCATTGATACCCCGCTATTAACAGTGACCAGAGTGCAGCAACTGCTGCAACACGCCAATGGCAAAGCCTGCTATTTTAGCCATAGCCCGCTGCCTTGCGTATTACCGGTAAGCCCGGCGCTTAACTGCCTGATAAGTGCGCAGCTGCGCAGTGGCCAGCGTTCGGTTAAAGCCCTGCTGACACAACTAAATGCCGTTAGTTTAACGGCGCCAGTAATTGAACTTCTCAATACCAATACGCCAGACGATTGGCAGCAATATCTTTTATTAGTTAACAGCGGGAGCTTGTATGCCAAAGCCTGATTTAAACCGGTTTTATCCGCTAAACATTGCCGTACTTACTGTGTCAGACAGTCGCAGCTGCGATAACGACAGCAGTGGAGACTTACTTAGCGATTCATTGGTGCAGGCAGGCCATAAGCTAGCCGCCAGATCGCTGCTGCCAAACAATAAATATACTCTGCGCGCACTGTTGAGCCATTGGATAGCCAGTAGCAATATTCAGATTATTCTGATTAACGGCGGTACGGGTTATGCCAAAGGTAACTGCACCATCGAAGCCATAACCCCGCTGCTGGATCTGCAGGTGCCGGGATTTGGCGAGCTGTTTCGTCAACTTTCATTTAGCCAGTTAGGCTCTGCGGCCATGCAATCTGCCGCAGTGTCTGGTATCGCAAACGACACCCTGCTATTTGCGATGCCAGGCTCGGGTAGCGCCTGTACCCTGGCGATGCAGCAACTCATTTTGCCGCAACTAGACGCACAAACGGGTCCCTGCAACTTTGTCGCTCATATAAAAAATAGCCCAAGCAAAAGCTGTGGAGGTTGATATGACAGCAGCAAACCGTGCTACACATTCTGATCTTACACATTTAGACGACAGTGGTGCCGCCACCATGGTGGATGTTGCTGATAAAGCCCATACCAGCCGTTTGGCACGCGCCAGTGCCTTGCTGCAAACTACGCCAGACGTCATCACATTAATTAAGCAGGCTCAGCTTAAAAAGGGCGATGTGCTGGCCACCGCCCGTATTGCCGGCATTATGGCAGCGAAGAAAACCAGCGAGCTAATCCCGCTGTGCCATAGCTTAATGCTGAGCAAAGTTACGGTAGAGTTCACTTTAAACGCTGAACAAGGCCTGGTTTGTATCGAAACCTGTTGCCGTGTAACCGGGCAAACCGGCGTTGAAATGGAAGCCTTGACCGCAGCTTCGGTTGCCGCACTGACCATTTACGATATGTGCAAAGCTGTCGACAAATCAATGTCGATCCTAAAGGTACAATTGCTAGAAAAGACCGGCGGTAAGTCCGGACATTATGTTGTGGAGGCCAAATGATTAAAATTCTGTTTTTCGCCGCGCTGCGCGAGCGGCTTGACTGCGAGCAATACCTGCTGAGCTGCGATGACAAAATATTGCAGGTTGCCGACATACTGCAGCAACTGCAAAGCCGCTGCCACAACTGGCAACTAGAGCTTAGCCGCAATGATTTGCTCTGCGCTGTTAATCAGCAATTGGTGCCGTTAACGGCCAGTGTACAGGACGGTGATGAGCTGGCATTTTTCCCGCCGGTAACGGGCGGTTAAGAGATAGTGGCTAACGGATGGAGAATGACATGAGCATCTTTGTTGCGGTGCAAAGCGACGACTTTTGCGTCGCCAGCGAATACGACGAGCTGCGCCAGCAGGCCAACTGCGGCGCTATTGTCACCTTTAGCGGCCTGGTACGTGAGCTTAGCAACAACATACTGCACAACATGACGCTGGAGCACTACCCCGGCATGACAGAACAAGCCCTTATTGCAATCGCAGAACAGGCAAAGCAACGCTGGCAGCTTGGCGCTGTGCGCATTGTTCACCGGGTAGGCACGCTTAAACCACAGCAACAAATTGTGTTTGTCGGAATTGCCAGTGCCCACCGCGCAGCGGCCTTTGCTGCCTGTGAGTTCATTATGGATTACCTGAAAAACCAAGCGCCATTCTGGAAAAAAGAGCATACCGCGCAAGGTGATTACTGGGTGGCAGCCAAGGTCAGCGACCAGCAAGCTCTGGCGCGCTGGGAGTAACTGATGCGCCATCTATTCTTTGCTGTTTGCTTGCTTTTCACCTTAAGCAGTTATGCCGGAGACAAGCTAACCATAGCAGCCGCTTCCGACCTGCGCTATGCCATGGCTGACATCGTTAGCCTGTTTCAACAGCAGAATCAGCTTGATGTCAGGGTAATTTATGGCGCCAGCGGCAAACTCAGCACTCAGATCCGCCATGGCGCGCCCTATGATATGTTTTTCTCCGCTGATATCAGCTTTGCCGGACAGCTATATCAGGACGGCCTCGCTGCCGCTGCGCCACAGCCTTATGCGCTGGGGCATTTAGTGCTGTGGAGCCCAAAACAGAATATGGCCGGCATTAAGCTAGAACAGCTGGCAGAACTGGATTTTGCCCGCCTCGCCATCGCCCAGCCAGCCCATGCGCCTTATGGCCAGCGCGCTAAACAAGCCTTGCAGGCTGCCGGTGTCTGGCAAAAGGTAGAGCCGAAAATCGTCTATGGTGAAAATATCGCCCAAACTGCGCAACTGGCGCAAAGTGGCGGCGCCGATATCGCCATTATTGCGCTGTCGCTGGCCCGCTTTCCTGAGCTGGCAGGCCAGGGCTACCAGCCTATTAATACTGAGCTGCACCAACCGCTGCTGCAGGCCTATGTCATTACCCGCCACGGCGCAGCTAACACGGCTGCGCGGCAGTTCAGCGCCTTTATGACAACACCACAAGCGCTAAGCATTATGCAGCACTATGGTTTTGAACAAGGGCGTTTTGAACAGCCGGGCTTTGAACAGCCGGGATTCGAAAAGCCGGAGGCGAACTGATGGCAGAACTATTCGCCACACTCAGCCCGCAAGACTGGCAAGCGATTAGGCTCACCCTAAAGCTATGCTTATACACCACCGTGATTTTATTGCTACTAGGCACACCGCTGGCCTGGTGGCTGTCACTTAGCGACAGCAAATTGCGCACGGCTATTCAGGCAATAGTGGCACTGCCATTGGTACTTCCGCCAACAGTACTGGGGTTTTATTTATTGCTGCTACTTGGCCCGCATGGCGCAGTCGGCAGCACTTTGGAGCAACTGGGCTTTAATCATCTGGCATTTAGCTTTAGTGGCATTTTAATCGGCTCCGTTGTGTATTCACTGCCCTTTACCGTACAACCGCTTATGGACAGCTTTCGCCGTATGGGGCCAAGACCGCTGGAAGTGGCGGCCACTTTAGGTGCCTGCAAGCTCGATCAGCTGTTTAGCGTGGTACTGCCATTGTGTCGTGGCGGCTTTATCATTGCTGCCACATTAACCTTTGCCCATACGCTGGGTGAATTTGGCGTGATACTGATGCTCGGTGGCAGTATTCCCGGCGAAACTCAGGTGCTGTCAGTACTGATCTACGATCACACCGAGGCGATGAATTACGCTCAGGCGCAGCAGCTATCGCTTGGGTTATTAGTCAGCGCTTTTGTTGTGCTGTTTATTGTCTATGGTTTAAACCGGCGCAATCAGCGCGAGGCGGTGCTGTGATGAGCCTGTTTCAAATCACAGCGCGCCAGGGCAAACACTGGCTGGCGGTCACCGAGCAGAATTGCCCACGCCAGACAACTACCGGTTTAACCCTAAAGTTAACTATGCAGCGGGGTGATTTTTGTCTGCAGATAGATAACTGCCTGCCGCTACGAGGTGTGACCGCGTTATTTGGCCGCTCAGGCTGTGGTAAAACTACACTACTGCGCGCTATAGCTGGCCTTGATCGCCATACCGGTGCTGAAGTGCAATGTGGCGCTACAATATGGCAGCAAGACGGCCGTTTTGTGCCAGTACATCAGCGCCGCATTGGTATGGTGTTTCAGGAAAGCAGCTTATTAGCGCACCTGACGGTTGAACAAAACCTGCTATATGGCTTTAAACGGCTGGCAAAACACGCTGCTATACAGCTTAAACCTGAGCAGGTTATCCAGATGCTGGAGCTGACTCCGTTATTGCAACAAGTGCCATCGCAATTATCCGGTGGCCAGCGTCAGCGCGTCGCACTCGGCCGGGCGTTACTTAGCCAACCACAGTTACTGTTGCTGGATGAACCGCTGGCTTCGCTGGATCAGCAAAGCCGCTGCGAGATTTTGCCGTTCTTACAAAGCATCGCCTGCCAGACCGGCATTCCTATGTTACTGGTAAGCCATCAACTGGATGACGTTGTTAAACTGGCCGATAATCTGGTACTCATGCAGGATGGTCGAATTCACAGCCAGGGCCCGCTGCAACAGCAATTACTACAACCACAACTAGCAGCTATCGGCGCTATGTCGATGCTAGATGCCAAAAGCCATGGGTGTAATAATCATCTGCTGAAGCTCAGTATTGGTCAGCAGCAGTTGCAACTCCCAGCACCGCAACATTGCGACAGCGCAAACTACTCCCCCACGTCATACCGTTTACGTATTCAGGCGCGCGATGTAGCGCTAAGCCTAACACCACTTAACGACAGCTCGGTCAGCAATCAGCTGCAGGTAAGTATCAGCGGCTTTAACAGTGCGCCGCACCCGGCAGAAACGCTGGTACAGCTAACACTGGAAGGACAGCCGCTGCAGGCACTGCTAACCAAACATTCAGTTGAAAGATTGGGATTACAGGTTGGTCAGCAGGTATATGCGCAGATTAAGGCAGTGGCGTTGGATTAAATGCGGAATTGGGATTTGAGGTTAAAGTGAGCGAGTCAGATTGACAGCCAGGAGTAAAACCTGCGACTAATACTTTGCTCACCGGAAAATCAGGAACTCAGCAAACAATTTTAGGTTAAAACAATATTTTATTATTAACAGATCTTTCTGCCAAATAAAGGTACAAAACTTTAGTAGAGCACAAAACCGTCAAAAGGAAGAATACTCTTCAAAATTTATTTCATCAATTCCTAACCACGATCTCCTCTTCATAAAAATTATGATTATGATAAACCATTTTTGACAGAGTCACATTCAGCGATTTCGCCATGTTATTGGCATGCCAGTAAGGAATTTTTTCATGATCACCCCGTTGGAATTTGGCGCCTAAAATAACTTTCTTTGGAATCAAAAATTCTGGCATATCAATTATTTTCCCCTTCCCTGATTTCAAAGGTTCTATTAATCTAAATTCATTTTCATACGCCCACTCAAACTGCTTTGTTGTTAGCACTCTGCGAACAATTTGATTAGGGCAGAAGATAAGCTCCTCTAAGGAAAAAGCTGGCAGTTCTGTTGTATAATTCACCTTAAATAAATCATTGGAGTTTTCAACAACTTCATATTCAACACAAAATCCAGTATGATTATCTCCATAATGAGCCCACATAAGAGGATTTGTGATTAAAGACGAAAAAAAGCAAACAACCGAGTTGTTATTAACAATGAGGTCTTCGATTAAATCTAGGAAAGAAAATAAGTTTCTCAATGTAGATCCAACATTCTTCCTTTCATCAATTCGCAAAACCTCTTTTAATGCCGCCCTAGCGATATGTGATACATATGAACTATCAGAATTAGAATACAAGAAATCAAACGATTCTTTTATTGCTTCAATTTTAAAATTTACCTCATCATTTATTATTTTAATCCTACAGTCATAAAGATCATTAAACATCGATGGAGATGATGCCCATAGCTTTCCACATCGGATAGTTTCAAATCTTTTCTCTATTGATTTTTCAAACCTATAAACTTTCAAAATCAATCCTTTATAGTGGTTAGCACTATCATCTATAATTCACAATAAAATGTTTTATAAAATAAATTTTCACACAATTTATCATTGTTATTTAGTTAAAATATAATCTATCCCTTAAATTGGGTTTTATTTCGGGCGGCCAGGTGGCGTAGGAATACTTGACAATTCCATGCCCTCTTTCACCCACGATGACCACTGTTTTAGTATTCCACCATTTCTTTTATTAGAACCTTCTGACCAGTTTAACTTATACTCGTCAGAAATTTTGGCAGCTATTTCTTTGGGGTTCATATCTGGATTTTCCTGAGCCAATTCTATACATCTTAATAAAGATTTCTCATTTTTTGCTGCCGCCCAAATTGCTTCCTTAACACCACCAGACTTCAATATTGACTCTGCATTCTGGTAAACAAGATCATTCTTAACAGTCACGAGTTCAAACCTCTTTAAAACCGAAAGTTCATTCCTTCCAACTTCTTGGACTACTACACCTGCATTAGTGATATCAATTAGTGCTGAATAAGTAGCATATGGAGAAACAGAAACAGAGAAAACTTTACCGCGTTGATTACCTCGGCGTACTAAACCGTCTCTATCTAATACCGGAGAACCAGTGTCTTGAACAATAAAGAAATTTCCAGCTCGCAACAAATACCCACTGTAAATCAAATAGTTTGTTAACCTGTTAGCGTAAATATTTCTAGTATTCTCACCAAATTTAGCTTTCGGCATACAATCACTAAATGTTTCGCGCACAGCATCTGCAGATATTGTCTTTCCTGAATGATTTTTAAAAATGGCTAATTTTAAAGCATGTTTACCCAACGTTTCGCGAAGAAGATTTAATATAGATACTTCATCATTTGCACCGAGCTTTTTACTGACCTTAAAAGAAGTACCATCCCGTTCTGCCAAGCCCAGCATAACGAGATCAGCACCGATATTCCATATCGTTCTTTCATTAAGGCCAACAAGAGATCCCAAATTTAAAGAGTCTGTGAACTCACTAACTTTAAGTCTTGTGCACAGATTAATCAAAGAAGAAGGATCTGATGTCGGTATGTAATTATAGGGAACTACTGGAACTCTCCCGGTCAAAAGATAATCTTTGAAAATATCCCAGTACACATTCAGCCGGTCACCACTTTTTATAACCAATCTTTTATGTACAAGATTATTTAAAACAGTTGTACCAGAGGTTTCGATAATTTCACTCCAATCAGCAGGAGCGTTCTGGGCAATAAGTTTCAAACACATTAGCTCTTGCTGAGAAAGATTATTCAAGTCTGCCTGAAACAGTCGCCCAACATCCAAATCTAACAGCAAAGAATCGGCTTTTTCTCCCTTCTTTATACCTTCATATAAATTAATGCATAACTTTTTCAGTAACCATGGATATCCTTGGCTAACCTCAGAAATTTGATGCCTTATTTCAGCCGATACCTTCTGATTAATTTCCTTCTCAAACTTTGTTATTGAACTTGAAATCTCTCCACTTTCAAAAACATCTAACCTATACTCCCGCCTGTGATCCGCTAATTCATGCCATAAATGATATGCTGGATGGTCTTGTTGAGTAGTACTATCTGTCTTCCATGCAAATCCTAACACTAAATTTTTTTGGCTACTTGTAACATCAAGCATCAAATCTTTAGCTGCATTAAATACACCAAATAGCTCTGGTTTTGAGTAAAGCTCTTCAAATTGATCAAAAACCAAACAAATCACTTGTTCTTTATGCTCCAATGAATCTAAATAAAATTGAATACTACTAGAATTCAAAGGGGAGCTTGGATCACTTAGGCTAAGCTCAATTTTATCACCAAAACCATTCCTTTGTGCCTCTCTCAAAGATGCAAGAAATGAAGCTAGGATATAAGAAGGTTCTCTCGCACCTCGTATATCGACGGCATAAACGAAGTACTTATTTTTATAACGTATATTTTTTGATCTATCTCTTAGCTTTGCTATTAAAGAACTCTTCCCAAGCCCCGAATTCCCAGTTATAGCAAAGATCCTTGTTCCCGAGTTCTCTTTTGCTGAACTTAAAAACTTCAATATTTCCTTCTGGGTAGCATCTCGTCCGACAAAATCTTTGGGTCTCGCGGGACGGTAATCATCCCAAGATTCACCAATCTGGACTTGAACAACAGATGGCAATCTAGAAGAAAAAGTGCCAACGATTATTTTCTCATTGGCAATACCAACTCTAAGATCATAATCTGCAACTGTCGTCTCTAAAGTAGCCAGATTTTGAATGGTATCTTCATCACGAATTTGCTTACCACTTGAAGCGCTATAAATCAAAACTCCATGAGGAGCTCCACCCTTGAGTGTATAGACACACCAGTACATTCCGAATTGAGATAATAGAAGTGTCCAGTCTCCAAGCTCTTCAGTATTGCCAATAAATTCTTCCGCAGCTAAATTTGGAGGCTCGCAAATAATTAAAGAGCTCTTCAGCGCTTCAATAATAACTGATGGGGAATAGAAGCTTAACCTTTCAGACTTTTCCTGGGGTTTCGCTCTCCAATTTTCAACAAATCCTTTAGCATCCTTAGTGAAGTCAGACGTAGTGATTATCCATCCTTCCGAATATTCCTCAATATCTACAGTACCCCAGAGTTGTCGCAAGACAGGTGCCGATATAGGTTCTTTTTGGGCTTTACATTCAACATAAATCTTTTTTCCATTTACTTTATGCTTACATAAAAGATCTAGTTCGGCACCAACCACTCGTATTTCTTCGATAACGTCATAGTTCTGCGACAGTAGCAGCTTTTTCGCTAATTTTTCTAGGAGATCCCCTTTAGCTTTATTACTACTACCTTTTTCACATGCAACTTCAATTTTCATTTTCTATCCTGTGAAGACAACTCACTTGACTAAGCAGCCCTAAGGTTCAGTTTTTTATTTTTTGATGTACCTTACCACTACAAAATAAATATGTGAGTTTACCTAAAATCAGCTATTACATTTACCGAAAAAACACACTGGGTCAAGCATTTAAATGACATGTGCGGTATGGCTGGATAACGCTACTTAGCAATGATGGTTAAGCAGAGTGGTGCTTAGCGATGTATTGAAGAGTAGTTAGTTTGCCGGCGGTAACATTAAAGCCGGCAGTTTCTGCTTATCGCGCTTTACGAACAGTATCAGTAAGCGCACATTGGTCTCGTTATTGATAAAACTGCTGCTGTAGTTTCCCAAAAAGATTACATACTCGCTCTGCGCATTATCCGCTAGTCCGCGATTTCGTCATAGCCTGCGCCAACAAACTGTACAAAACAGAAACCGTGGCCAAATGGGTCTGCCATCGGCGCCAGCTTGCCCCACTTTTGCGTCATGATTGATTTCTCCAGCCGGGCACCGGCGCTAATAGCCTGTTGAACACTGGCATCAATATCTTCTACCACAAAATCCAGATGAACCGGTGTCCAATGGCGATGGTAGTCGCGCAATTGTGGCGATGACTCGACCGCAGCAGTTCCGGCGGCTTTGGCAAGTAAATAAATAGGCGACGAACTGCCAAGCATTTCTACGCCAACAGTACCGAAACGACGGCCGACCTGCAGCCCCATGGCAGTGATGTAGAAATTGATTGCAGCATCTAAATCTTCGACATCAATATTTACGAGCATATTCATAACTTTTCTACCTTAATTACCTGGCACCTAATTAAAGTAGGCTTAACAGCGGCACCTGTCATTCTGACCTGCTGCTTTAAAGCCAGCAGCAAAATTATTTAACCTACTCGTGCGGCTCCCGGGCGGCAGCATTACTTCTATCAGGCTAAAACTTTCGCTATTATCAAGTGCCTGCTGCAGCACCTGTTCAAAATCATCCAAATTACTTACCTGCGTGCCGTTTCCGCCCATGCTACGCGCCAGCTCTGCATAATGCCAACTGGTTAAATTGGTGCAATTCAGCCCCGGCGCAAAGGCCTCTATCATGTCCCAGCGCTGGTTGTTAAACACAATAATCACCGGCGCAAAGCCATAGCGGGTAAAGTGACCCAGCTCAAGCCCGGTCATTAAAAACGCGCCGTCGCCAACCAACACGACAGGACGTAAGCCAGTTACCGCCTGCACGCCAAAAGCCGCCGGCACGGCATAGCCCATAGAGGCATAGAATGCCGGTGCCAGCATCAAGCTGGGATTGGCATGTAAGGATGCAAACAAGCAATCACCTATATCCGAGATAAGCGGCACTGTTTGTTTACCTGCAGCCAGCACTAGGTCCAATCGCTGCACAACACTGGTTGCATTGAGCGATTTATCGGGTGTTACATTTGATGCAGCAGGCAGGCTGCAGTGCGCATATCGCACAGTAGTGTGTTTTTGTAAGGCAGCCAGCAAAGGTTTTAGCGCTAGTTGATGATAAGTAGCGGGTCCTAACTTCAGCTGGTTTTGTTCGATACATACCACTTTGTGCGGTGGAAATAACTCACTGTGTGCGGCAAAATTACTGTCCGTTTTAATTACTCCTACCTGCAGAATTAAATCAGCGTCACGTAAAAGCTGCGTCGGGCGAATATCGGTTTTATCCAGAAAGATACCTGCATATAACGGATGCTGCTGATTAAAGCTGGCCCGGCCCATTAATGTACTGACAAAAGGAATGTTCAGTTTTTCTGCCAGCGCCTCAAGCTCTGCTACCGCATCAAAGCGGCGAACATCTACTCCGGCCAGTATGACCGGTTGCTTTGCCTGTGCTAAACGGGCTGCTAAATCTGTTGCTGCCAGTTCAAGTTCATCCTGAGAACTGGCCTCCTGCAATTCGGCGCTCCCAAGCGATGTCTGCATTTGCACCGCATCTCTGGGTATTTCAAGCAATACCGGCCGGCTTTGCTGTTTAGCCGTTAATAAGGCCGCATGAATATCGGCGCCTGCGCTTTGGGCATTATCCAGCCGGAACTGGGCCGCGGTGATCTCGCGGTAAATGTCTCGTTGTGAGTCAACCGTTTTGGCTTGATGATGAATTTGTAAACCACGATCGATTTCGGTTTGGCTGGGAAAACCGGCAATAACCACCAAAGGTACATGCTCTACATAGGCCTGCGCCACCGCATTGACAGCATTTAGCGCACCAGCGCCGTAAGTTAAGATCACCACTGCCGGATTGTTACTTATCCGGGCAGCCGCATCTGCGGCAAATACCACTGAGGGCTCATGGCTTAAATAATATAGTGGCAGCATATTACGTTGCTGCAGCTGTTCAAATAGCGGCAATACAAAATCGCCGGGGATACCAAACAGCTGTTTAACACCAAATAGGTCCAGCTCGTGCAATAAGGCATCGACTAATAACATACACTGCTCCCGTTAAACTTAACGTTTAGCAGTGTGCTGATCGAGGGGGTTAACGATGTTGATGCAGATCAAAACTGCGCCGGTTTACACCAGCGCAAAGGTGGTAGTTCGAACTAACAAACCAAATTTGAAAATGGCAATATTGTTACTCTCTCACCAGCTGCAACGCTTACAGCATCACGCTCAAGCACGATGTAACAATTAGCATTGGCAACAGAGCTGAGCATACCCGAGCTTTGAGCACCCAGGGTTTTAACCTTCAAACCATATTCATCCTGCCAGTACCAACCTCGTTGATAATCTGCACGTCCGGCTTGCTTTTTCAACGGCACAGTACACTCGGCAATGAACTTTATAGGTCGCTCAGTTAGCGTTTCACCGCTTAGCTGGCGTAATACCGGCTGTACAAGTTGCTCCAGTGTTACCACCGCGGCGACCGGGTTACCCGGTAAACCAAAAAACCAGCAGTTTTCAAGCTTACCAAAAGCAAAAGGTTTACCTGGCTTTATTGCCACCTGCCAAAAGTTTATCTGGCCAAGCTTTTGTAGAATTTGCCTGGTGTAATCGGCATCTCCCACCGATACTCCGGCACTGGTGATCAATACATCAGCCTGTTGCATCGCTTGTAGAAAAGCCTGTTCAATAACATCAGGATCATCCGGTAATAACCCTAAATCAATCACCTCAATGCCTAAGCGCTGTAACATAGCTGAGATGACATAGCGATTGCTGTCATAAATATGACCTGCCGCTAACGGCTTGCCAGGCGGCACTAACTCGTCACCACTGGAAAACACGGCCACTTTCAGCTTTCGCCACACCGTAACTGTCGCAATGCCTAAAGATGCCAGCAAGCCAATATCTACCGGACGCAGTTTGTGTCCGGCGGCAAAAACCTGCGCTCCCAGCGCAATATCTTCACCGGCACGTCGCACATGTTCACCGGTATCAGGTTGCAACTTGCACAATATCTGCTGCTGACCATTGTGCTGTGTTACTGTAACTTGCTCCTGCATCACCACCGTATCCAGGTCAGCCGGTAAAACGGCCCCTGTGGTAATACGCACACAACCGCCAACTGGCACTGCATCGCTATAGGCATGGCCGGCCAGCGCGGCGCCGACAACGGTTAGCGCCTGTTGTGGTTTAACCTCTGCTGCACGCAGCGCATAACCATCCATAGCGGCATTATCATATCCGGGCACGTTAATATGCGAGATAACAGCTTGTGCCAGCACACAGTCCAAAGCATCATTTAGCCGTATGTCTACGCATTGTGACAACGGCTGCACCTCGTCAAGCATCTGAGCGATCGCTTGCTCAACTGCCAGCATTCCTGCAGCCATCAAACCTTACCCCCTTGCTGGTTCACCATCCAAACAGCAGCTTCAACCCGTGAGCGTAAACCTAGCTTTTTCAATAAATGTTTCACATGTACTTTGACGGTACCGTCAGAAATATTCAGCTCGCGCGCGATCAACTTGTTACTCAATCCTTTGGCAATAAAACTTAAAATTTCATGCTCACGATTGGTCAGGCTATTTAATTCAGCAGGGGTTTTTACTGTCGGGCGACGCAACGCTGTTGCCAGTACCTGTGTCACCGCTTCGCTAAGTACCATTTTGCCAGACAAGGCGCGCTTAATGTGTTCCAGTAGTATTTCAGGATCACTGTCTTTTAACAGGTAACCATCTGCACCATTACTAATCGCATTAACCACATCTTCATCGGCATCCGAAACCGTGAGCATTACAATACGCGACGTCACCCCCTCATCACGGAGCTTTTTTAGCGTTGCGATACCGTCCATACCCTGCATATTCAGATCCAGTATAATCAGATCCGGATCCAACTCTGTTGCCAGAGGTATGGCCTCAGCACCACTGCTCGCTTCAGCTATTACTTCCAGATCATCTTCCAGAGCCAGTAACTGTTTCAATCCTTTACGCAGCAATGGATGATCATCTATCAGCATGACACTGGATTTTTGCTCTGACATATCGGGCTCCCAAACTATTATTCCGAAGAAGTACTGCTATTAGCATATAACAAGGCCGTGTCGTTTTTGATATAAATCAGTTAATTGCCAAATTACTTAGTCACAATAGGCCGCAATGTTCAAACATTACCCTGCCACAACATAACTATAACATCATGATATTAAATGATTATTTTTTATTGTATTCAGATAAATACTCCTTTGGGGGTAACCCCAACTATCCACAGGACGCGAACTAGCTAACACCGAAGATACATTGTTAGCTAATTGATTGCCCTGCATAGTTTCCACAGTACCAACTATGGTCTCTATCAGGAGTACGCTATGTCAGATCTCAAACATTGGCGACCAGAAGACGATACCTTCTGGTTGCAATGCGGCAAAAAAATCGCCAATCGTAATCTATGGATATCCATTCCAAGCTTATTATGCGGCTTCGGAGTTTGGATGCTTTGGAGCATTGTCACTGTACAAATGCTTAACGTCGGTTATCCGTTCAGCACAGCTGAGTTGTTTACGCTAACCGCCATCGCAGGTTTAACCGGGGCTACGCTGCGTATTCCCTCCAGCTTTTTCGTTCGCTTATGCGGTGGCCGTTATACATTGTTTTTAACCACTAGCTTATTAATGATACCTGCTGTTGGCACAGGTTTGGCGCTGCAAAGTATTGACACACCACTTTGGGTGTTCCAGTTAATGGCACTGCTATCCGGTATCGGCGGGGGTAACTTTGCCTCATCCATGTCTAACATCAGTTTCTTTTTTCCGAAAAAACAACAAGGTTTGGCTTTGGGGTTAAATGCTGGCCTCGGTAATTTTGGTGTCACCACGGTACAAATACTTGTGCCTATTTTTATGTCATATGGTGTTTTTACACTATTCGGCGGCGGCGACCCTATGGTTCTGACGAAAGCCAGCGGTACCGTTACTGGCACTATTCCAGCCGGTACGGATACCTGGATCCAAAACGCCGGGTTTTCCTGGTTGATCTCACTGATACCGCTGGCATTATTGCTTTGGTTTGGAACTAACAATATTCATACCGAAGAAGTTACACCTAAATTACCTTCTGCAATAAAATCATTCAGTATCATCCTGGCCATGCTTGGCATAGGTTTTATTACCTCAGTTGTCGGTTTATGGCTCATTTTACCCGAATCAGCTAATGGCTCTGGTTTTGGTATTCCCAAAGAAATTGTGCTGCTGGCAGTATTATTTGCCACTGTATTTCTGTTGAAATTGCTGCCAGGCGCCATTCGTACCAGCCTGGATCGCCAGTATCAGATTTTTAATAACAAACACACCTGGGTGATGAGTGTGTTGTATGTAATGACCTTCGGCTCTTTTATCGGTTTTGCCGCCGCCTTTCCATTATCAATAAAAGTGATCTTCGGCTACAGCCATACCATGGTTGACGGTTTAATGACTCATACCACACCTAATCCGAATGGCCCAAGTGCCCTGACCTATGCCTGGATAGCGCCTTTTATCGGTGCGTTAATCCGCCCCGTCGGCGGCTGGATTGCTGATAAGCTCGGTGGCGCTTTTGTCACGCAGTTATGCTCCGTCGTCATGGTTTTGTGCGCTCTGGGTGCCGGTTATTACATGCAACTGGCCTATCAGAGTGCAACGCCTGAGCAATATTTTGTACCGTTTTTCCTGATTTTCTTAGGGCTGTTTGCTGCCAGCGGCATTGGTAATGGTTCCACTTTCCGCACAATTGCAGTGGTTTTCCCGAAAGAACAGGCAGGCCCGGTGTTAGGCTGGACATCAGCTGTTGCAGCCTACGGTGCATTCTACATTCCGCAGGTGCTGGGTGAACAAATAAAAGCGGCAACACCTGAATATGCGATGGTAGGCTTCGCCATATTTTATGCGTTATGTTTGTTGATTAACTGGTTTTTCTACCTGCGTAAGAACGGTGAGTTTTATAATCCATAAAACAGAAAAATCAAGGCGCGGATATCGCGCCTTGATTGTTTTTATCTCACTGTAACAGTGATAAATCTATATGTCTCTTTGCGACACTACCTTATGATTTCGCTAGTTTATCTATGGTGTCGCAGCTTGCTTGAAGCTGCAGTACGCACTGTTTCAACCGATCGACATTCCGTGCTAACTGTTGTTGTATAAACAGTTGTTTTTCTTCTGGTGAAGCTATCAAATTCAGTCGCTGCTCAACGGTAAACTGATACTGTAAAAACGCCAACTTATTGCCGGTATTATCTTGTTTAGCAATAAGCAGCTGCCGTAACTGCTCTACTTTTTCCGGTTCTTGCTGACATAATCGCACCAGCGCTTCAAAGTCATCGAAATACTCTTCAACAGCAAGCATAAATATTCAGCCCAAATGTAGTCAAATACCGTCCGAGCCTGCGTTATTGCAGATCTGATTACCATACCCATAAAGAGGTATCAGGCACTATGCTTCTGACGCAGATAGTCGGGCATAAAGCGAAAATATACGCCTGTCCCGCCTTCGGCCCTGGCGATAATCTGGATATTTCCATCTAAGTGTTTACTGCGTTCTTGCATGATTGCTAAACCGTAATGATTCAGTTTTTCTGCCGCCTGAGGTATACCAACACCATTATCTTCTACCGCTAAATGTACGCCCTGCTCATCTTGCTGCAGACTGATCATGATTTCAGATCCCTGGCTATGGTGAACGGCGTTTTGCGAGGCCTCGCGGATAATTTGCAGTAAATGAATTTCTTCATGCGGTGCTAAAGGTATATCTGTCAATTGGTAATTCAACAAAATTTGCATACCCGATTGCTCGCTCAACTGTTTTACTGTTGTTTGCAGCGCACTAAGCAAGCCGGTACCGTCAACTTTTAAACGAAAAGTTGTCAGCAATTCCCGTAACTGACGATAGGCAGCATCAAGCCCTCGCTTCAACTCACCTGACACGTCATCAATTGTTCCTTTATCATCTTTTTGTATCGCTTTATTTAGCCGGGTAACTTGTATTTTCAGATAAGAAAGCGCCTGCGCCAGCGAGTCATGTAATTCACGGGCAATCACTGTTCGCTCCTGCATCAACGCAAGACGACGCATTTGATATTCTTCTGACTTTAAACTTAATGCCAGCGCCAGCTGATCTGCCACAGAAGACAATAATTCAGATTGCCATGCATTGACTTTCTCGTCTGGCCTTAGCCGTACCACCAATACGCCATACTTTTTTCTGTCACGTTGCAACAGAAAGTTGAATTGCTGTGAGATGCAATCACTACGAATTTCAGTGGTTAAACATTCAGCACAATTTTGTTCAACACAAGGGTCATTATCTGATGAAGGAACCAACTGCATATAGGGTTTAGAGCCTTCCTCTGTAAACAAACATAACTCGATATCGTCCAGTTTAACCACAGTTTTCAGCTCAGAGACTATCTCGTGAAAATCGGTATATTCAGGCACATGCTCACTGATACGCCGTGCAGTATTGTAAAGAAATCGCAGGGTTGTGTTTTTATGCTGTAACGCTTCGGTTTGCTGCTCTACTCTCTGCTCCAAATTGCCATACATGTAAGATATGGAATCATTCATTTTATTAAAACTATGGGCCAACGTACCCAACTCGTCTTGATTTTCTACACTGAGCCTATGGGTAAAATCCCCCATCGCGACCCGCTTTGCTCCTTGGGTCAGAGCTTCCAGCGGCTGTTGCACCATTACTTTTAACCAGTAGATCACTATTGCCGACAGTATTACCGTCGTCAGCAATGCAGCCAGTTGCAGGGTACGAAAACTGCGCACTTTTTGCTCAGCATCGTGCTGAATATAGGCTACCAGTTGCTCCAGTTGCAGAATTTGCTGATTCAATGCCAACTCTATTTGCTCAGGTGACGCAGAGCCGTCGGTAATTTGCCTCTGCAAGCTATTCCAGTGTTTCTTTGCAGTATCAAATTGTGACACTACAACGTCATTGTGCATAAACCGCTTAAACACAGGATGTTGCCAGCTTTGCTCAAACTGGGCTTTTGCAGCCGTTAATTTTTCTTCGTCCCCATGTTGGGCCAACCAAGCTAAGCGGTAACTTTGCATCCGTAATGAACCTGCAACATTTACTGCATATGCATCATTATCTGTTTTATCCGATAGCCAGTACGATGCCAGCATAGTGCCAATAGCTAAGGTAACGATGCAGGCCAGTGCAATATTAATCCGGGTAACAATAGAAAATTGTCGCATACGCTCTCCGCTTATCTACATCTAAAGCATAACCCTTTACGTCAGTGCCTGCCGCATAAAAAAACAGCAGCACAATTGAGCTACCCCCTTTTTTCTATTGCTGTAAGCCAAGCTTACTCTTCATCAAGTCAGGAGGTAGAAGATGCCGTATTGTCGGCCATTTCGTCGCTACCCACACTACCCATTAATAGGTATTTCTGTTTTTTATCAGCAATTTAGCGCTCTGGTTAGCATGATCTAAATCAAGCATCATCGTCCTGTTGTTTCTATAGTGTGCATATCAGAAAAGCAATATCTCTGTTCACGCAAGACAGA
Source organism: Rheinheimera aquimaris (assembly GCF_020531985.1). Taxonomy (GTDB): domain Bacteria; phylum Pseudomonadota; class Gammaproteobacteria; order Enterobacterales; family Alteromonadaceae; genus Alishewanella; species Alishewanella aquimaris. The sequence goes on from NZ_JAJAVQ010000001.1 coordinate 959,704, forward strand.
CCAGGAGTAAATCATGAGTCATCTGCTCGACAAACTGCGGTTTTTTAACACGCGCAAAGCCCCGTTCGCCGACGGTCACGGCGTAACCACCAACGAAGACAGAACCTGGGAGCAAGGTTATCGTCAACGCTGGCAGCACGACAAAATAGTGCGCTCAACTCATGGCGTAAACTGCACCGGCTCGTGCAGTTGGAAAATTTATGTTAAAGATGGTCTGGTAACCTGGGAAACCCAACAAACTGATTATCCGCGCACCCGCCCAGACTTACCGAACCACGAGCCGCGTGGCTGCCCGCGTGGTGCCAGTTATTCCTGGTACATCTACAGCGCCAACCGCTTGAAGTACCCTAAAGTTCGCCAACAACTGATGAAACTATGGCGTGAAGCCAAAGCTGAGCATAGAGATCCAGTAAAAGCCTGGGAGTCTATTGTCACTAACCCGGAAAAGGCGAAAAGCTATAAAGAGCGTCGCGGTTTGGGTGGCTTTGTCAGAGCCAGTTGGGAGGAAGTGAACGAGCTGATTGCTGCATCAAACGTTTACACTACCAAAACCTATGGCCCGGATCGGGTAACCGGCTTCTCGCCAATTCCGGCGATGTCGATGGTGTCTTACGCTGCCGGCGCGCGCTACTTATCCTTAATTGGCGGCAACTGTTTAAGCTTCTATGACTGGTATTGCGACTTACCGCCAGCCTCACCGCAAGTGTGGGGTGAGCAAACCGACGTACCGGAATCGGCAGACTGGTATAACTCTAACTACATTATTGTTTGGGGCTCAAACGTACCGCAAACCCGCACGCCCGACGCACACTTTTTAACCGAAGTACGTTACAAAGGCACTAAAACCTGTGTTATCACCTCGGATTACTCAGAAGCGTCTAAATTTGGCGACACCTGGCTGGCCCCACGCCAAGGTACAGATGCCGCACTGGCGATGGCATTTGGCCACGTTATCTTAAAAGAATTCCATGTTGATAACCCAAGCGCGTATTTTACCGACTATGTAAAACGCACCACTGACATGCCAATGCTGGTCATGCTGGAACAGCAAAACGGCAAACTTACTCAGGGTCGCTTCCTGCGCGCCGCCGATCTGGTTAATAACCTGGGTGAAGATAACAACCCGGACTGGAAAACCATTGCCATCAACAGCGACGGCCGTTTAACCAGCCCGAACGGCGCCATTGGTTACCGCTGGGGCCAGGCAGGCAAGTGGAACCTGGAGCAAAAAGACAAAGACGGCGACATCGATCTGCAGCTGACACTAAAAGACAGCTACGATGAGCTGGCTGATGTGGCCTTCCCATACTTTGGTGGCGCGCCACACGAGTACAAGTACTTTCAGCACACCGCACATGACGAAGTACAGATGCGCAAGATCCCAGCAAAAAAAGTCGAACTTGCCGACGGCAGCACCGCACTGGTTGCTACCGTGTTTGACCTCATGCTGGCGCATTATGGTGTAGATAACGGTATCAATGACTCCAACCGCGCCAAATCGTACGATGACAATGTGCCATATACACCAGGCTGGCAACAGCCGATTACCGGCGTTAACCCGGAAGATGTGATTCGTGTTGCCCGTGAGTTTGCCCGCAATGCCGATAAAACCCGCGGCCGCTCTATGGTAATTGTCGGCGCAGCATTAAACCACTGGTATCACATGGACATGAACTACCGTGGTTTGATCAATATGCTGATGATGTGTGGCTGTATTGGTCAGAGCGGCGGTGGCTGGGCGCATTACGTTGGTCAGGAAAAACTGCGACCACAAACCGGTTGGACGCCGCTGGCGTTTGCGCTTGACTGGCAGCGGCCGCCGCGTCATATGAACGGTACCTCTTTCTTCTACAACCATTCCAGCCAATGGCGTTATGAAAAACTGGACATGGCCGAGGTAGTCTCACCACTGGCCAATAAAGAAAAATGGTCAGGCAGTATTATCGACTTTAACAGCCGGGCGGAACGGATGGGCTGGTTGCCTTCTGCACCACAGTTAGGCACGAACCCGCTCAAGCTGGCGGCACAAGCCAAAACAGCAGGCCTTGACGTTAAAGACTATGTGCTGCAGCAGTTAAAAGATCGAAACATAAAGTTTGCCTGCGAGCAGCCGGAAGATCCGAAAAACTTCCCACGCAATATGTTTGTCTGGCGATCTAATCTGCTCGGCTCAAGCGGTAAAGGTCATGAATACATGCTGCGCCACTTCCTTGGCACTAAGCATGGCTTATTGGGCAAAGATCTGGGTGAGTTTGGCGGTAAAAAACCTGAAGATGTTGAATGGACAGATAAGCCGGCTGAGGGCAAAGTCGACCTGTGGGTGACATTAGATTTTCGTATGTCCACCACCTGCTTGTACTCAGATATCGTATTACCTACCGCAACCTGGTATGAAAAAGACGATATGAATACCTCGGATATGCATCCGTTTATTCACCCGTTAACTGCCGCAATCGACCCGGTCTGGGAAGCCCGCAGCGACTGGGAAATTTTTAAAGGTATCGCCAAAGCGTTCTCGAAAGCTGCCGTTGGTCATCTGGGCGTGGAAACCGATGTTGTCACTATCCCCATGCATCATGACACTCCTGCTGAGTTAGCTCAGCCTTATGGTGTTAAAGCCTGGTGGAAAGGTGAATGCGACGCCATTCCTGGCGTTACAATGCCACACATCAATATTGTTGAGCGCGATTACCCTAATACTTATGCCCGCTTTACATCAATTGGCCCGTTACTGGAGAAAATTGGTAACGGCGGTAAAGGCATCAGTTGGGACACTAAAGAGGAAGTTAACTTCCTGAAAAAGCTCAACCGTGTACATACCGCCGAAGGTGCCAACAAAGGCATGGCAAAAATTGACAGCGCCATTGATGCTGCCGAGATGATTTTATCCTTAGCGCCAGAAACTAATGGTCATGTTGCGGTAAAAGCCTGGGATGCTTTGGGCAAAATAACCGGTCGAGATCATACCCATCTGGCACGGCCAAAAGAAGAAGAAAAGATCCGCTTTAACGATATTGTAGCGCAGCCACGCAAGATCATCAGTTCACCAACCTGGTCAGGGCTGGAAGATGAACATGTGTCCTACAACGCTGGCTACACCAACGTTCACGAGCTGATCCCATGGCGCACCATTACCGGCCGTCAGCAGTTCTATCAGGACCATGAGTGGATGCGCGATTTTGGTGAACAGCAATGTAGCTACAAACCGCCAATCAACCTGAAAACTGTACAGCCTGTGCTGAACAAGAAGCCTAATGGTAACAAAGAGGTCGTACTGAACTGGATCACACCGCACCAGAAATGGGGTATCCACAGTACTTACTCAGACAACCTGTTGATGCTGACGTTGTCACGCGGTGGCCCGATTGTCTGGCTTAGTGAAACCGACGCTGCCGCTGCTGGCATTGAAGATAATGACTGGATTGAAATCTTCAACGTCAACGGTGCTATCGCCGCACGGGCCGTGGTATCGCAACGGGTACCCGAAGGCATGAGCATGATGTATCACGCACAGGAACGTATTGTGAACGTACCCGGCAGCGAACTCACCGGCACCCGTGGTGGTATTCATAACTCGGTAACCCGCGCCGTAATGAAGCCAACCCACATGATAGGTGGTTACGCTCAGCAGGCCTATGGCTTTAACTACTACGGTACCGTCGGCTGCAACCGTGACGAATTCGTCGTGGTGCGCAAGATGAGCAAAGTCGACTGGCTGGATACTAAATAAGGTTGGAGTGAGTAACATGAAAGTAAGAGCCCAAATTGGCATGGTGCTGAATTTAGACAAGTGCATAGGTTGCCACACTTGCTCCATCACTTGTAAAAATGTCTGGACCTCACGTGAAGGTGTTGAGTACGCCTGGTTTAACAACGTCGAAACCAAACCTGGTATTGGTTTTCCGAAAGAATGGGAAAACCAGCAAAAATGGAATGGCGGCTGGGTACGCAATAAAAGCGGTAAACTGGAGCTGAAAATTGGTGGCAAACGGCGCATTCTGGCGAATATATTCGCCAACCCGGATTTGCCGGAAATCGACGACTATTACGAGCCGTTCGATTTTGACTATCAACATTTACACAATGCAGGCGACAGCAAACATCAACCTGTCGCGCGGCCACGCTCGCTGATCAGCGGCCAACGCATGGAAAAAATCGAGTGGGGTCCAAACTGGGAAGAGATCCTCGGTACCGAGTTTGCCAAACGTAAAAAAGATAAAAACTTTGACGAGGTCGTGCAAAAAGACATCTACGGTCAGTTTGAAAAGACTTTTATGATGTACCTGCCACGGCTATGTGAGCACTGCCTGAACCCTGCTTGCGTTGCAGCATGTCCGTCTGGTGCCATATACAAACGCGAAGAAGACGGCATTGTGCTAATCGATCAGGACAAATGTCGCGGTTGGCGTATGTGCGTATCAGCTTGCCCGTACAAAAAGATCTACTACAACTGGAAAACCGGTAAATCAGAAAAATGTACCTTCTGCTTCCCGCGCATTGAAGCTGGCCAACCGACAGTATGCTCTGAAACCTGCGTTGGTCGGATCCGGTACTTAGGCGTGCTGCTGTATGACGCCGACAAAATTGAAGTGGCGGCCAATACTCCCAACGAGAAAGACCTGTACCAGGCACAGTTGGATATCTTCCTCGATCCAAACGATCCGGTAGTGATTGCCGCGGCCCGTGCTGAAGGTATCAGTGACAATTGGATTAAAGCCGCCCAGCGCTCACCGGTTTACATGATGGCGATGGACTGGAAAGTCGCACTACCGCTACACCCGGAATACCGCACCTTACCCATGGTTTGGTACGTGCCACCACTGTCACCTATTCAAAGCGCAGTGCAGGCAGGCCATGTCGGCATGAATGGCGAAATTCCGGATCTGAAGTCATTACGGATTCCGCTGCGGTATCTGGCCAATATGCTTACTGCCGGCGATGAAGCACCGGTGGTGCGGGCATTGGAGCGGATGATTGCGATGCGCGCCTTCAAGCGTGCGCAGCAGGTCGATGGCATTGAGGATGTTGACGTGCTCAAGCAAGTGGGCTTAACGCCGGTGCAGGTTGAAGAAATGTACCGTTATATGGCTCTGGCGAACTATGAAGATCGCTTTGTTATTCCAACCAGCCACCGCGCCTATGCCGAAAACGCTTACGACTTAAAGTCGAGCTGTGGTTTTAGCTTTGGTAATGGCTGTGGCGATGGTAATAACGGCGTAAACCTGTTTGGCACTAAAGCCAAAGGCGTGCGTCAGGTTATCCCGGTTGATATTCAGGAGTAAATAACTATGCAGATCCTACAACTGTTATCACTGTTACTGGACTATCCACTCCAGCCCATGGTGGACGGCAAAGATGATCTGCTATCGGTAGTGGCCAACGCCACTATCGATGCAGACCAGAAACAGCAACTGACTGAGTTTATTCAGTCTCGCACCGCCGGAGCCCTGATGGACTGGCAATCGGAATACGATGGTCTGTTTGAACGCGGCCGGTCGCTTTCACTACTGATATTTGAACATATACATGGTGAGTCGCGTGACCGCGGCCAGGCTATGGTCAACTTACTGGCGCAATATCGTGAAGCCGGTTTGGATATCGGCGTGAAAGAGCTGCCAGACTATTTGCCACTGTATCTGGAGTTTTTATCCACTCAGGGTACGCAAAATGCGCAAATTGGCCTCGAAGAAATCTCCCCGGTGCTGGCAGTACTGCTGTGTCGCCTAGAACAGCGGCAATCAGACTATGCCAGTATTTTCTCCACTCTGCTGTCGTTATCAAAAGCAGAGGTCGATTTGACCGACATTAAACAGCAAATCGCTAATGAACAGCGCGACGACACGCCCAAAGCGTTAGACAAAGTATGGGAAGAGGAAATGGTCAGCTTTATAGGCAATGAACAGACCAACGCAGCCTGTGGCACCGGCAATAAGCCGGCAGAAGGCCAACGTCGAGATCAGTATATTCCGTTAAGTACTGAGCTGTTAGGCAGCCCGGCAACGGAACAAACCTTATACCAAGTTGCGGCTGAAAAGCGCGCCTAAAGGAGTTTTAACATGGCACACTTAAATATGTTTGCCTTTGGCATTTATCCCTATATTGCCATCGCCATTATGGTGATAGGTAGCTGGATCCGCTATGACAGAGAGCAGTACACCTGGAAAACCAGCTCCAGTCAGTTGCTGGAAAAAAAGCAGTTACGCCTTGGCAGTATCCCGTTTCATATTGGCATTCTGGGTATTTTCCTTGGTCATTTCTTTGGCTTATTAATGCCAAAAGAAATCTGGCATCTGCTGGGCATCACCGCCCAAATGAAGCAAATGATTGCTGTTGGAGCCGGTGGTTTGTTTGGTCTGATTTGCTTTTTTGGACTAACCGTGTTGATCAAACGGCGATTAGGTAACCCGCGTATCCGTGCGACCAGCAATACCATGGACATCGTAATCTTGTTGCTATTATATGCACAATTGATACTAGGCTTACTGTCCATCACTGTATCGCTGGGGCACATGGATGGCGCTGAGATGCTAAAACTAATGGCCTGGGCGCAAAACACCGTTACTTTTAACAGCGTCGCCGCAGTTGAAGCCATAAGCAACGTACACTGGATATTCAAAATGCATGTATTTTTGGGTATGACGCTGTTTGTGGTATTCCCGTTCAGCCGCTTGGTACATATGTTAAGCGTGCCGGTGCAGTATGTGCGCCGTCAGCACCAGATTGTACGTCAGCGTTTTGTGCGATAGCCACGTTTGACCCTAACGGTTGAAATACTCGCCATGCTCGCCACAGCAACTCGCCCTGCTGCCTACGGCAGGGTTCAGACACTCTGTGACTGCGCTAACGAGGTTCCAACCTGGGCCAGACAAGATCGGATGACCAGCAAGGCAGCGTGCCTATATTGCTAAACAAAGCGTCTCCGGCATGGATGCCGGAGAGGAGCCTCCAGGGACGGATTTACGGCGTCTTTGTGTGCAATATCGGCTAAAAGCTGTCTTGCGGCAAGTTACACCTAACCCGGTAACAGAGGTTTAAAATGATACAAGTCAACAATACCAGTATCAGCGAAGCAGCCATCATGGCTGAGATGCAATATCACCCCTCCAACAATAAACGTTCTGCCATGCTAAAGGCCGCTGAGTCACTGATAATTGGCGAACTGCTGCGCCAACGCGCCAAAGCATTGGGGCTAAGCGTAAAAAGTGAAGCCAACCACGCCTCTGACGATAACTTCCTCGATGCATTAATTCAGACAGAAGTTGCAATACCACAAGCCAGCTCACAAGAGTGTGAACAATATTACGCGTTAAATCCGCAGCGCTTTGCCAGTTCGCCACTGTTAGAAGTCAGCCACATATTACTCGGAGCAGCGCCAGACGATGATATCGCACGGGTTGAAGCAAAAGCTCTGGCTGAACAGTTAATAACACAATTGCAGCAAGGCGCGTTGTTATCTGAATTGGCACGACAATATTCGGCTTGCCCATCCAAAGAAACCGGCGGAAGCCTTGGCCAAATCAGCCGCGGACAGACCGTACCCGAATTTGAACGGCAGATATTTAGTGCTGCAGAGGGCTTGCTAGTGCAGCCCGTTGAAAGCCGTTATGGTTATCACATCGTCTATATTGCCCGCAAAGTAGCGGGAAAACAGTTACCCTTTAGTGTGGTTCAGCAAAAAATTGCCGACTATCTAAACGAAAAAGTGCGGCGCAAAGCTGTCGCACAATATATTCACCGCTTAATTGTCGATGCTCAAATAGACGGCTACGATTTTAACTTATCTGACTCTCCACTCATGCAGTAACCCTTGTTGGTGTAGCTGGTAACACTTGGTTGCCGGCTATACCAACAGTTAGGTAACCCCTTAACCTAATTATAAAAAAATCAGTTTCAGGCTAGGATCTGTGCATCAACCTGCAGTCTGGAGCGTCATCATGAAAACATCTGTTTCTGCCCTGCCCTTTGCCATTACTCTGGCATGTTCTGTTACGGCTATTTCTGCACCGGCCTATGCCAGCATCAACGAGCAGTTCAGCTCGGCCATTAAGCAAAGCGAGGTCTCGGCACAGTTTCGTTACCGTCTGGAACATGTTGAACAAGACAACACCCTGGACAATGCAATAGCCTCCACTTTGCGCAGCCGTTTAACCGTAACAACCGGTAAGTTCGATAACTTCAGCGCAGTGGTGCAACTGGATAATGTTAGCTTGTTTGGCAATGATAACTACAACAGCACCTACAACGGCAAAACCAACTACAGCGTAGTGGCCGATCCGAAAGGTACCGATATCAATCAGGCGTTACTCAGCTATCAGAATAAACAAGGAACCAGCTTCAGCGCCGGTCGCCAATTGGTCAACCATGCCAATCAGCGTTTTCTCGGTGGCGTTGGCTGGCGACAGAATGAACAAACATTAGATGGTTATCGTCTGCAACAAAGCGTTGGTAGCGAACTTACACTAGAACTTGGCCACTACTACAACGTAAACCGCATCTTTGGCCCCAAAGGGACCGCCGCCGATCAGCACGGCAGTTTCAACACCTTTACTGCACATTGGCAAGCTAACGCTGATCATAAATTTCTGGCTTTTGGTTACGACTTTGAATTTGATAATTGGACCAGCCGCAGCAGCCGAACCCTGGGCATCGATTATCAGGGCAAACTTGCTGTACTACCGCAGTTAAGCTGGCATTTATCACTGGCTCAGCAAGACGATGCACACAACGCAACACAAGCGTTTAGCCACAACTATCACCGTATCAGTCTGAACTGGGCACTGCCTGGTGTTACCGTGCAGGCTGGGCAAGAGCGCTTAGCCGGTGATGGCCAAACTGCGTTTCAAACACCCCTGGCAACATTACACGCCTTTTCTGGCTTTGCTGATATGTTCTTAAATACACCTGACAACGGATTACGCGATAACTGGATGCAGCTAAATACCAAAGTAAAAGACGTTGGCCTGATGCTGGGGTATCACCAATTCGACAGTGATACCGGCAATGCCAAATACGGTGACGAATGGAACGCAGCGGCCAGCTACAGCCTGAATGCCCAACTATCAGGCGTGTTCAAACTGGCCCACTACAATGCTGACAGCTTTGCTGTCGATACCACTAAAATCTGGTTAATGCTGGTTTATCAGTTGTAGCCTTTCCTGGAAAATCCACGTTTGCCAATATAATTGTTGGCTCCTCTGCGCCGCCCCTGGTTTTCAGCGGGCGGTTTTTTTATTTGGATTAAATACGCTCCACTACTCCCGAAGGGGTAACAACCCCAGTGCTGGTGCGTATTACCGCTGTCCTCACGTTAGTCGCGCTGGCAAAACTTGATCCAGATCAAACTTTTCATTTCAGAAGACATTAAGCTAAAACACAACATATAGTATTAAATAAATAATAAATCACTATATAGAGGGGTTATGCTGAGATTCACCGACGAGCAAATAGTATTTCAGGAAGTGCCGGGGGAAGTCTCGCTGGCGTTTACAATTGCCGGTTGTCCATTGGGTTGTAAAGGCTGTCACAGCAGCTACAGCTGGCGGCCAGAGCAAGGAACACAACTTAGCACAGACTACTTTCAGTATCGGCTGGCATCCTATGTAGGCCTTATCAGCTGCGTGCTATTTCTGGGGGGTGAGTGGCAGCAGAGTAGCTTATTACAAATGCTTGTTATTGCGCGTAATGCCGGGCTCAACACTTGCTTATATACCGGCTTAGATGACGTTACCAATGCACTGAAACAACAGCTTACCTACCTGAAAACCGGGCGTTGGCAGTCGGAACGTGGCGGCCTTAACAACCCCAACACTAACCAGGTTTTCACCGATTTACGTACCGGCCAATGTTTGAACCATTTATTTCTCGGACAATAACAGAGGGACACCTTATGCAAGCGCTGAACTTTTATCAATTGCAACAAAAACTCGGTTTTATCAGCAACTATCTGCAAGCACAAAATGCCGCTGACGGCTCAAAACTGGACGCCAACGCCAATGTGACACAAAAAAACATCGCTACATTGGAAGCTGAGTTGATGAAAGACCAGTTTATTCAGGTCAACCGCGCTCTGGTAAGCAATAAAATCAGTGAATTGTTCGGAGCAGAACTGGCAGCAGAATATCTGCGCCAGATTACTGATCACGAGATTTATGTGCATGACGAAACCAGCCTAAAACCCTATTGCGTGTCAGTAACCATGTATCCGTTCTTACGAGATGGTTTAACTAAACTTGGCGGCGAATCCAGAGCACCTAAACATTTAGAGTCATTTTGCGGTTGTTTTGTAAACTTTGTTTTCGCCGTATCCAGTCAGTTTGCCGGTGCTGTCGCAACAGTTGAGTTTCTAACCTATTTTGATTATTTCGCCCGTAAAGACTATGGCGACAACTATCTTAAAACGCATCGCAAACAAATTGAAAATCATCTGCAACATGTGGTGTATGCCCTAAATCAGCCCGCTGCCGCACGTGGTTATCAAAGTGTGTTCTGGAATATCTCCGTATACGATCAGCATTACTTTAACAGTATGTTTGGTGACTTTGTTTTTCCCGATTTTGTAAAGCCAGAGTGGTACTCTGTATCAGCGTTACAGCAATTCTTCTTAAACTGGTTTAATAAAGAACGCGAAAAAACCGTGTTGACCTTTCCTGTTGTTACAGTCGCTATGTTGACCGAAAAGGGTCAGTGTAAAGACAGTGACTTCGCCAATGATATTGCGCAAGAGATGGCTCAAGGAAACTCGTTCTTTATCTATCAGTCAGACAATGCCGACTCGTTAGCCAGTTGCTGTCGCTTGCGCAGTGAAATCAGTGACAATACTTTTTCATACTCATTGGGGGCGGGCGGTGTTGCTACCGGCTCTATTAACGTTATGACTATTAATATGAACCGCTTGGTCCAGGATGGCAGAGATCTGGCTACTGAAGTGGCGAAAATTCACCGTTACCAGGTGGCCTACCGAAAACTGATGGAGGAATACAAAGCTGCGGGTTTATTAACTGTGTATGATGCAGGTTTTATCAGCCTTGATAAGCAGTTTTTGACTATCGGTATAAATGGCATGGTCGAGGCGGCTGAATCTCAGGGCTTAATTGCCGGCAACAATGCACAGTACATTCAGTTTGTACAACAACATCTGAAAACGATATTTGATGCCAACAAAGCCGCTAAAGCCGAGTATGGTTATATGTTTAATACTGAGTTTGTGCCGGCAGAGAATCTGGGTGTTAAGAATGCGAAATGGGATCGTGAGGACGGCTATCTGGTCTCACGCGATTGCTATAACTCTTACTTTTATGTTGTTGAAGATGAACTCACCAACACTCTGGACAAATTTCAGTTGCACGGCAGGAAGCTGCTTGATTACTTAGACGGCGGTTCAGCCTTGCACTTGAACCTGGAGGAAAAACTCGATAAAGCCGGATATGTTAACTTGCTAAATATTGCCGCCAATACGGGTTGCAACTACTTCTGTGTCAACGTCAAAATTACCATCTGTAATCAGTGTGAAGCTATTGATAAGCGCACATTATGTGCTTGTCCGGCATGCGGTAGTAGCGATATAGATTACGGCACCCGGGTGATTGGCTACTTAAAACGCGTTTCTGCCTTTAGCCGTGGCCGACGCATCGAACACAGTTTACGGCATTATGAGCGTGAGTCGGGAAGTGTTAATACGCTGCACGATTACAAACAGCACGCCTGATACAGCTTAATGCTTATTTACTAAACATACTGTCGTACCGCCTAAGTGGTACGACTCTACCCTCCAAGCAGAATTTACCTATACAGCGACCTTGTTACACTGCTCATATAACATACAGATTGTACAAGACGTAAAACAATGCTGAAAAAGAATGCCGTTACACAACGCAATATTCCCGTACCCGCCGATTGCAATATCTTATCAACAACCGATCTCAAAGGCAGAATCACTTCTGTTAATCAACAATTTATTGATATCAGTGGTTACACTGAAGATGAGCTGATAGGTCATGGTCATAATATCTTGCGCCATCCAGATATGCCCGCTGCAGCTTTCGAACATTTGTGGCAAACCGTGCAAGCAGGACAATCCTGGCGCGGCGTTGTTAAAAACCGTTGTAAAAACGGAGACCATTACTGGGTGGATGCCTTTGTTTCCCCAATTTACGACGATGGTAAGATTGTCGAATATCAGTCAGTACGCAGACAACCAAGCAAGGAACAAATTAACCGGGCAGAAGCGCTTTATACTCAGTTACAACAGGGTAAGACACCCAGTACACAGGCTCATGACCTAAGCACAAGTTTAGTAAAACTGAACGTTATCCCGGCAGCCATTGCTGTCGCGTTGAGTTTAACACTAGCCTTATCGCAAACCGTTATTATCTGGATGTTGATTGCCAGTGCACTGTTATCACTTTTTGCACAATTATGGTTGCTAAAACCCTTTAGTGAGGCCAAAAGCAGTACAAAAGAAACACTGACAGATCAGATCTTGCAATACATTTACTGCGGCAGCAGGCATCCTTCAACGCCAATAACGTTTAACCTGCAAAAATTAAAAGGTGAACAAGCAGCATTGACAGGACGCATGTGTTTTGTCGCGGATCAACTGCAAAACAGTAGTCATCAGGTCAGCACTTATATGAAACAACTGGACGATAATATCCAGGCACAATTTAGTGAAACTGAACAAGTGGCAACCGCCATGCACCAAATGACAGCGTCCATTACAGACGTTGCCGCCAATGCTCAAATCAATGCGGATACCGGTATCGAACTACAAAGCGGCTTTGATAATTGTCTGCAAATCAGCACACAAAGCCACAACCTGATTACCCGGCTGCAGCACAGTCTGATACAGGCAGATAGCAAACTGAATGAATTAGCCGATAACAGCCAGCGCATTACTGGGGTGTTAGATGTCATCACTGCACTTGCAGATCAAACAAACTTGCTTGCACTGAATGCCGCAATAGAAGCCGCGCGCGCCGGAGACGCTGGCCGCGGCTTCTCGGTGGTTGCTGCGGAAGTTCGGGAATTGGCTAACCGTACACAACAATCTGTAAGTGAAATTGAAAAAATCGTCACAGGAATTAAACACAGCAGTCAGCAAACGATTGACGCTATGACACAGGGAAAAAAGCTCGGTGATGACTGTGTCACACAAACCGACATGTTAGCAAACGCAGTAACTCAGCTTTCAGAGCGTACTCAGCATAGCATTGATGCCAGCAGATTAATTGCAGTTGCCGTACAGCAACAAAGTACCGTCGCTGAAGCAATAAATTGCAGCATGCATCAAATCAGCGAACTGGCCGCAAACAACCATGTGGTTAGTCAGACTTGTCAGCATCACGCAAAACATTTGCATCGAACCGGACATGACTTTGGGTTACTGACCAATTATTTCTGGCGCAAACTCTCTGTTGTTGCTACGCCTCACGACTCGACACATTAGGAGACAATAGTGGCAAGAAAACCCGATTTATCAACTGCAATGTTGCAGTTGATAGCTGATGTAAAGCAGCAAATGCCGCTATACGAACCTGCCACTTTTGTTTGCGGCACCAACACCGATTGCATAGGTTGCCCGAAGAAAATGCTGGAAATGGTTGATTCAGAACTGAGCTTTTGGGAGCACGCCATAAAACAAGGAAGAACGCCTAAATTTGATGAGTTGCGCCAGTTTGGCAAACTGTGTCAGAGCGTACGGCGCATGTTAATTCGCAACAACCTGATGCCGGACATAAAGCCTGACACCAGATAAAAATTAGCTAAACAACATCGGCTTATTTATCGCCAGATACAGAATGCCACTGAGCTGTAGTAAAGCCAGCCCAGCCCAGCAGACTCTCCGTTTTACCGGTAGTGACAGTTTGAATGCTCTGATCCCGGTCAGGATATAGCCTAGCAGCAGCACAATTTTCACACCCAGCCAGGCATGAATGAATGGCTGCCAGGGACCTATTGCCAGTAAGGTAAAGGCGAACGTCAATAGCAGGGTATCATTGATATGCGGCAAATACCTTGCGGGGCTAAATCGCCAGCCAGGCATACCTGACATGTCCAGTAGCAGCCGACCAGTAAATAAGGTAACACTGAGATAGGCACAAAACATATGCAGTTGTTTTACCTGTATGTAGTACTCCATAGCTGTTCTCAACTCTGTTCATTTCTGTTGGTTCAAGAGCCAGCTTAAATCAGCCCAACCTTTCTGCCTATATCGCCAAAGAGGTATAAAACACCTTTAGCAGCGAGACAAAAGGTGTTTTATACCCAACGGGTACATTTAACCCGAAAACATCATGGTAATAACCACCATCTCACTAGCACAAAATAAAATAATTAAATTAAAAACAATAACTTAAATTATGGCGCGATTCTTGTGATATCTGCACAGGCGGCAACGCCCATTTGATAAAAACAGGAGTGAACTATGACACCTTGGCGCACAAACAATAACATTAGGGGGCATTATGGCCGGATATCGTAAACTCTGGTGGCTGCTAATCTGCATTTTAGCCATCACTTTCTCAGTACTGGGTTACTTCGGAGCCGAAGTGTACCGCTCGGCGCCGCCGATCCCGGCAAAGGTAGTCGACCAGCAAGGTAAAGTGCTGATGACAAAAGACAGCATTTTAAACGGCCAAACAGCGTGGCAGTCGGTTGGCGGTATGCAATTAGGTTCAATCTGGGGGCACGGAGCTTATCAGGCTCCGGATTGGACCGCTGACTGGCTGCATCGCGAGTTGATGGCTTGGTTGGATTTGGCTGCACAGGATGAGTTTGGCACCCGCTATGCGTCGTTAACTGCCAGTCAGCAAAACGCGCTGCAATTTGCGTTAAAGCAGGCGTATCGCACGAACAGCTACGATAAAACCACTGACACCTTGACACTTAGCGATCGCAGAGTGCAGGCCATAATGCAAACTGCTGAGCATTATATAAGTCTGTTTGGTGACGACATGGCACTAAGCCAAACCCGAGCGAATTACGCCATGAAAAACAATACTTTGCCCTCGCTGCAAAGGCGACAGCAATTAACACAGTTTTTCTTCTGGACGGCCTGGGCCGCCAGTACCGAGCGTACGCCTGATGGTGCAACCTATACCAATAATTGGCCACACGAACCACTGATTGATAACCGCCCTACAGCAGAAAACCTGATTTGGTCTCTGGTGAGTATCATCTTATTGATTGCTGGTGTCGGCGGCTTAATTTGGGGCTGGGCATTTTTACGCAAACATGATGAGGAAGAACCAGCGGCTCCGAAGCTGGACCCGATTGCGAGGCTTAAACTTACACCATCGCAAAAAGCACTGGGTAAATATATTCTGGTGGTCGTGGCATTGTTTACACTACAGGTATTCTTAGGCGGTTTTACTGCGCACTACACGGTAGAAGGTGCCGGTTTTTACGGCCTTAACACCACAGAATGGTTGCCCTACAGCCTGGCCCGCACCTGGCATATTCAGGCTGCCATGTTTTGGATAGCCACCGGTTTTCTGGCTGCCGGGTTATTTTTAGCCCCGATTATTAACGGCGGTAAAGATCCTAAGTTCCAAAAGCTGGGGGTCGATGTGCTGTTTTGGGCACTGGTGGTATTGGTGGCAGGCTCCTTTGCCGGTAACTACTTTGCCATCATGCAGATCATGCCTGAACATCTAAGCTTCTGGTTTGGCCATCAGGGTTATGAGTACATTGATATTGGTCGTTTCTGGCAAATTATTAAGTACGTTGGCGTATTGTTCTGGTTAGTGTTGATGCTGCGTGCCGTGGTACCTGCCTTTAAAGCACCGGGTGATAAAAACCTGCTGGCACTATTTGCGGCATCGGTTATTTGCGTCGGTTTATTCTACGGCGCCGGTTTATTCTA
Source organism: Rheinheimera aquimaris (assembly GCF_020531985.1). Lineage (GTDB taxonomy): Bacteria > Pseudomonadota > Gammaproteobacteria > Enterobacterales > Alteromonadaceae > Alishewanella > Alishewanella aquimaris. Next base: position 975,566 of record NZ_JAJAVQ010000001.1, read on the forward strand.
TGGCGAGCGCACGCATTTATCGGTAATGGAATACTGGCGCTGGTGGGTCGTACATCTGTGGGTAGAAGGCTTCTTTGAGGTGTTCGCCACCGTATCACTGGCTTTTATCTTCCATAGTATGGGGCTGGTGTCGCGCACTGTTGCAACCAGTGCCAGTCTTGCGTCAGCGTCTTTATTTATGCTGGGCGGCATTCCGGGGACCTTCCATCACCTGTATTTTGCCGGCACCACCACACCGGTAATGGCGGTAGGCGCTACCTTTAGTGCGCTGGAAGTGGTACCGCTTGTTGTGCTGGGCTATGAAGCCTGGGAAAACTGGCGCTTAAAAAACAAAGCACCGTGGATGGCAGATATTAAATGGCCACTGCTGTTTTTCGTTGCGGTAGCGTTTTGGAATATGCTTGGTGCCGGGGTGTTTGGCTTTATGATAAACCCTCCTATCGCTCTGTATTACCTGCAAGGCTTAAATACCACACCAACCCATGCGCATGCTGCGTTATTCGGTGTATATGGTTTCCTGGCTCTGGGTTTCTGCCTGCTTATCCTGCGTTATATCCGGCCGCAGTTGGTGTTCGATGAGAAGCTGATGAAAACGGCATTCTGGTGGATGAATGGTGGTCTGATGCTGATGCTGTTCAGCAGCCTGCTACCGATTGGCTTTATCCAGTTTTATGCCAGCGCCACGGAGGGGTTATGGTATGCCCGCAGCGAAGCCTTTATGCAAAGCGATATATTGCACACACTGCGTTGGGTTCGCACCATAGGTGATGTGATCTTTATCATCGGCGCCTTAGCAGTAAGTTGGCAGGTAGTAAAAGGCGTGTTTGATAGCAAGGCGGCTGAACAGCCACTGCAACAGATAAACTAACATTTCTGTTAGTTGAAGACACCGCCACTATGCTGCGGTGTCTTCTACCTGAACCACGATACTTAGCCGACGCTTAGTGTAAATGGCGATCTTCAGCAGTGAGAAAGAGGCAATCCCTATGATTTTCGGCAAAGACAAATTAAAACTGCAACAACTTGAGCAGACATGTACGCGACTTATGGATGAGAACCAACAGCTAAAAACTCAACTTGCACAAAACAAAGAGTTTGAGCTAACACGCCAACAAGAATCCGCTAAAATTCATGATGAGCTAACCACCATGCGTGGTGTTTCAGCCAACTTTGCTTTTTTCAGTGATTCGCTAAATGACGTACAAACATCATTTAGCGAACTGGCCGCTAACCTGACACAACAAATTGCCTGCGTAGCTGACGTATCAGAGCGCTCTTCGCACAGTGGCACAGCCCTACAGCAAATGGCCGCAAACTTACAGCAAATGTTTGAAACCATCACAACCTCTGCCAATAGTATTGAGAACCTGCATCACCGTGCTACGGAAATCAGTAGTATTGTTGAGCTTATTCGTGAAGTCGCTGAGCAAACCAATTTGCTGGCTTTAAATGCGGCTATTGAAGCAGCCCGCGCCGGGGATGCCGGGCGCGGATTTGCAGTCGTTGCTGACGAAGTACGTAATTTAGCCCAGCGCACCGGGCGGGCAACCACTGACATCACCCATTTGGTACAAACGATTCAAAGCGAAACGGAAACAGCACGCATGACCATGCATGACGGCGCGAAAAAATCTGCCCTGTTTTCTCAGCAAAGTCAGGCCACCGTCAGCGATATGAAACACTTGCAAAAATCAGCTCAGCAAATGCAACAAAGAGTTACCTGGGCAGCACAGCTAGCTAACATTGAAATGGCCAATCTACAGGAACTGGGCGTAAAAATGGCAGTTTATAAGGTATTTCTTGGTATATCTGAAATTAACGCTGAGCAATTACCTGACGAAACCGAATGTTTATTAGGTCAGTGGTATTACGATGGGGAGGGTAAAGTACGGTTTGCTAAGCTGCCTGGCTACGATGAGCTGGAAAGACCACATCAGGCAGTACACGCCTTTGCTAAAAAAGCCGTCAGCCTGTATCACAGTGGCGATGTGGAGTCTGCGTTGTCTGCGCTAACTGCGATGGAAGATGCTAACCGCACGGTAATGCGCGGTATTTCGTCAATGCTAAGCAAAGCCAACTAACTTCTTTACACAAGCCGCCCCCAAACGCGGCTTAAACTTTAGATACCGTTTATGCCAAATACTAAGCTAAATCAGACACCTAACATTTATTAACCGGGCGAAGTGAAACAGGATGCACAACAGATGATTACCTCAGTAAAAATTGTCTCAATTAAAACAGGAGGTTTGCAACCACTCGGCACGGAGGAGGTAATGAGCGGCATTCATAAAGAGCCGGTGAAGCAAGCCTGGTTGGGTTTCAATGGTTTTGAAGGAGACTATCAGGCTGATAAGCTGCATCATGGCGGCCCGGAAAAAGCTGTGCATCACTACCCAGCCAGCCATTATGCGTACTGGCAACAAACGCTTGGCTCTTTACCCGACTTTCGCAATAGCAGCGGCTTTGGTGAAAATTTAACTACTGATCCCCTGACAGAGCAGGATGTTTGTATTGGTGATATCTGGCAATTAGATCAGGCTATTGTAGAGGTATCACAGGCACGACAACCCTGTTGGAAACTCAATTTACGTTTTGCCCGGCAGGGCATGGCCAGAATGGTACAAGATAGCCGCCGCACCGGCTGGTATTACCGGGTGCTTACCCCTGGCATGGTTGCAACTGGCTTTAATATGACACTACTGGAGCGCCCTTATCCGGATTGGTCAGTAGCGCACTTGTTGGATGTCATTTACGGTTCCGACGGCAGCATAAAGGCGCTAGAACAGATGGCCACAATTAACGCACTGAGTGAATCTTGGCGTAAGCTGGCGAAACAGCGCTTAAAATCAGGTCAGATAGAAGACTGGTGCAAACGCCTGGGTGAGATGTAACCTTTTCAAACTGGATGATGGCAGCTTAATTTATGTGCCTGAAAACCAATAACGATAACTTATAAGATGAAACTCTAAACACCGCTCCGTTCAGCGGTGTTTTTTTATAAACGATCTGCTTATACTTGCCCTCTTTTGGTGCACCCAGTGGTTATCTCTTGTCAACCCCGATAAAAAATCTATTTAGTATGTTATTGGCGCAACTTGGTCTGATTAAACGCGACAGCCAGCGCTTATCTGCCATTCCGCTAACTGAACGGCTAAAGGTTGCACTGGCAGCTTTTATTGCCTTATTTATTGTAACCTACACCAGCATGCAGTTAGCCGATATGGCGAGCACAGCTGTGTTATTAGCCTCTATGGGGGCATCATCGGTCTTGTTATTTGGTTTACCCAATAGCCCGCTAGCCAAACCCTGGTCATTTGTCGGCGGCCATCTGATTTCTGCCACCGTTGGTTTGCTGTGTTCACACCTGTTTACTGACCTTGCACTGACGGCTGCAGTGACCATAGGCTGTGTGCTGTTTGTCATGTACCTGTTTGAATGCATGCATCCACCTGGAGGTGCTACCGCACTGGTACCGGTTATTGCTTCTTCAAACACCGTTTTGGGCTACGACTTTTTACTATACCCGGTAGCACTTAACGTCTTTGTGATGTTAGCAGTCGCGCTGCTATTGCAAAAATTCTGGTTAAAGCATGGCATGCAAAAGCCCTCACAGCAGTATGACCCCATTCATTTGCATCATGATAAATCACCACTAAACCGGTTGGGGTTGCAAACAGAAGATCTGTTAAGTGCTTTAAACAGTTTTGATACGGTAATTGATATCAGCGAACAGGATCTTGAGCGCTTGTACCATCAGGCACAGCTGCATGCTTATCAGCGAAAAAGTGGCGAAGTACGTTGCGGTGATATCATGTCGCGCGATCTTATCACCGTAAAACCGGATACTGCAGTGGCAACAGCCTGGCAATTGCTTCGCAAACACAAAATCAGCATGTTACCTGTGGTAGATGATAAACAACATTTGCTGGGTGTTATTTCAACCGTCGACTTTCTGAAAAACCTGAAAGTGCCGCATTACTGGGGGCTGTTGCGCCATGTTAATCAGCTATTACTGCGCAACAAGCACAGCAGCCAATACAAACGCAATGTAGCTGATATCATGGTTAGCAAGCTGACGGTGGCGCATGAACATGAGCATATTGCTGCACTGGTGCCTGTGCTGTCTGATCAGGGCTTACACCATATACCGATATTAAATGCGCAGCAGCAACTGGTGGGTGTTATTACCCAGTCTGATCTTATCGCGGCGTTGTTTAACGCCACACTAGCCTGATGCTCAGGCCAGTTTAAAGCGCGCGACCGTCAGTTGTAACTGCTCAGCTAACCGCGCCAATTCACTGCTGGTGCTGGCAGTTTGCTCTGCACCAGCACAGGTTTGCACTGCGACATCGCTGATATTGATAATTTTTTGGTTTATCTCTTCGGTCACTGCCGCCTGCTGCTCTGCAGCAGAGGCTATCTGAGTATTTTTGTCATTAATAGTTTTAATATCCTGCAACAGCAAAGCCAGAATATCACCGGTTTCCGCCACTTTATCCCGTCCTTCCTGCGCCTGTTCCAGACTGACTACCATCGCATCAGATGCTTGCTGTGCTCCCTGCTGTAGCCCCTCAATCATTCGTTGAATATCGCCGGTAGACTGTGCCGTACGCTGCGCCAAGGTACGTACTTCGTCAGCAACGACTGCAAAACCACGGCCTTGTTCACCGGCACGAGCGGCTTCTATCGCAGCATTAAGTGCCAGCAAATTTGTTTGCTCGGCAATACCGCGAATAACATCCAGCACTGAGGTAATAGCATCACTGTCGTGCTTTACCTTATCAATCACATTAGCAGTACTTTCAACCTGCCCCGACAATCGCTGAATAAGTGCAACAGTTTGTTGCAACCGATCTTGCCCCTGTATCGCAGCGGCTTGCACACTGTCAGATAACTGCGCCGCTTGTGATGTACTGGCTGCCACATCCCGCACCGTAGCATTCATTTCATGCATGGCCGTTGCTACCATTTCGGTATCTTGTTGTTGCTGCTGCACACCTTTGCTGGTTTGCAATGTAACAGCAGATGACTGCTCTGCCGCTGTCGCGACTTGCGTTGTTGCGTCACCTATTTCAACAATAACCTGTCGCAGCTGCTGCGCCATATTGTTGGTGCTATCGGCAATGCTGCCAAATTCATCTTCGCCACTATACTGACAGCGGGCGCTCAGATCCCGTCCGGCAAGGGCAGCTATGGTATTTTCAACACTACAAACAGCATCAGCAATGCTACGTATTGTTTTAATCGCTATCACTGCAAGCACGATACCTAACAGCGCGATAACACCCAATAGCAACCAAAGTTGCCGGTTTGATTGCTGGTACAATTGCCCCGCCGCCGACGCTATATCAGCATTAAGTTCAGCTTCAAAAACCGACATTTGTGCCAAACGTTCGGAGGCTAAATCAAACCATTGACCGTCATCTACATTGAGAGGCTCGCCTTGAGTGGTGGTAAAGCCAAGCTGCTGTATACGGGATACCTCAGCAAAACTGCTATGCTGCGTTATCAGCTGCCAGGCATGTTGTTGCTGCGGGCGTAACATACGAACAAAATTCTCACTAAAAGCATGGTAGGCGCCTAAATTGTTACTAAAGCGGATAAGTAACTCTGTACTGAAGCTGCCCCGGCTAAATACCAGGCCTAAAATGGCACGTTCCCGCCCTGCCCGCTCTTTCAATTCAATAAGCTGGTTTAACGTGGCAAGCTGCCGTGCCATGTCCTGCTGTGTCAGCGTCGCTTCCAGTTGGTGATTCTGCGTTATCATCGCGGTGATTAATGCCGTATAGCGCTCAGCTGAGATGCTATTGCTCAACGTAAATTGGTCAATTTGATGGCGTAGCTCAGGCAGTTGTTGCAGTTGTTGTTGCAAAGCAACCAGCTCTGGCTGTTGCAAAGCCATAAAAGCTTGCAAGTGAAGGTCAGTTTGCATACGCAATTGGCGTAAACGATCAGCGAAACGTGCACCTGCACTGGCCAGATACACACCACTTGCGCCCCTTTCAGCCTGCAAAGTTGCAACCAGTTTATTCATCGAGACAGACGTATCAATTGCCTGCGATACATATTGCGCCGTTCGAACGTGCTGCCAGTTAAGATACAACAGATCCATAGCCAGCAAGACTGCAGCTATCGCGGGTAACAAGAGTAACAACATCAGCTTACGGCGAAGTGACAAATTGCGGATAAGGTGTTTCATGGGCATGTCTCAGGGTGAAAATAACCACCATTTTAGGTAAAAACCACCCAACCACTAAGCAAGCAAAGGTGGCTACTGCTTTGTGGGTAGATACCATCTTCATTTTGGCCAATATCTGCTATCAATCTGCTTTGATACACTAGGTTGATACGAATGAAAGAAACCTCGTTTTAAAGGTATTTCATATGAATATTGAATCTTACGCAGATCTCATCATCGCCGCTCAGCAGCAAACTGAACCGCAGCGCTTGTTATTTGTATTCGCCAAGGCAGAACTGCCAAATGGGTACACCGACACGCAAAAACAAAATTTTGAGCAAGGCAACGGTGGCGCCCTGGCGCCGGTGTTATGTGTCGATAAGTTACCGGAAGAAGTCAGCGATTTTTCCAACCTGGTGCTTGAATCCAAAAACACCGGCATTGACTGGGATATTGCTTTCGTCTCTGCCCTGGGTGGCCGCGGTGGCTTTCCGCCAAACAGCGACGAAGCTAGTCAACCACTGAAGATGATGACAGAGAAAATTCAGGGCGGCATGATTGCTGATTTTCTAACCTTTGATAAAACCGGCGAGTTAGTGGCGTTGTATTAGAACGGCCACCAACTATCACGCAATCAATCACTGAAATGTGATGCAAAACGTCCGCTTTGAGGGATTGTAAAGGTCAGCTTAGTTTAAATCTGCCCCTAATATCCAAGATCGCGGAAGCATGCAGTACCCCTACACCAGACAAGACAATGTGCTGACACTAACGGCGGATGGTGAGAAAATTAGCTGGCAGATCGTTAGCGAAGCGGAACATCGCCTGTAAATCCCTACGCCAATTGGGAAATACGTACTCTCTCGTTAAGTATCGACAATAGCGCTTTGGGTACGGATTAGTTCCCTTTCTTGTCAAATGTTCCTTATTCCACACATAAAGTGTTATTGTACTTTTTTGAGAAGATGGGCTTTCGTGCGAGCTTAAAGTAAGTCAATTTACTGATCTTTTTAAGGAAACCAAGCAATTGCTACCAGATTATAGATCTGTAGATAGACTGAATTTTTTCTGTACTGGGCTAAGCACTTTTTGCCACAATGCAAAAAATAAACTTGAGCACGTCAAAAAAGCATATTTATTGGTTGGCTCAACTTGGGAAACCGAGCTGTCTAAAATCGATAACAAAATGATTTATGCTGTTCAGAAAGCTGCAGACGAAGATGAGCAATACTATATAGGTGAAAGCTTTTCATTGGATTTCGCGAGAATTAATGAATTTGAAATAATTCATCGACATTCAATTTTGCTCACCCTTCAGAATACACTGGAACATTTCCTAGATGAGCTGTGCCAAGTCGTAGCTTATACAATGAACAGCCCAATCAAGCTTACTGATCAAAATGGTCATGGCATCCCTCGCGCACTGAAATATCTAAGTAAAATAGCAAAATTTAATTTAAAGAGTGTTCAGCAGGAACGTCAAATTGTAATGAGTACTCAACAGATTAGGAACTTAATCGTACATGCAGGTGGCAAGATACCTGAAGATAAAAAACATAAATCAGTGATATTAATAAAAAATTCTATTTACTTTAATGGCATACCAGGACACTACATAACAATCAAACCTGAGTTCATTGAATATTACATAGATATTTTAGTGAGTTTTTTTGAAAAATTGCATTTTGAAATTCAAGAGTTTATGGAAAGAGCGTCTTGAGTCGGCTGCTATAACTATCTGTTTTTTCTATGCAATTTGTTGAAATTATCTCGCAAGTAAATCGGCACAAAAAGGCAGCGTAAAGCTGCCGAATCCACCTATACCACTTTAGAGTAACGCTGCTGTCCCTGAGTTAAGTAAGCATCAAAACAGGCACAGATGCTGCGAACCCATAGCCTGCCGCTCTCAGTCACTTTAATGCGCTCAGCATATACTTCAACCAAACCATCTTCCATAAAGGGCTGTAAGCGTGCTAACGCCTCGGCGAAATATTGCCAGAAGCTGTTAATACGCCACTTTTGGTTAAACTGCTCGACATCAAGCTCGAAATGGCAGATGAGCTGGCTGATAAGCGCTGCACGCAGTTTATCGTCACTATTGAGACTAAAACCGCGCTCTACCGGTAGCTGGTTGGTATTGATAGCCTGATAATATGCCGGCAGATCTTTAGCGTTTTGCCATAACACACCGCTTACCTGGCTGATACTGGATACGCCCAGGCCAATCAGTGCGTCCTGCCCTGCGGTGGTATAACCCTGGAAGTTACGCTGCAGTTTACCGGCTTGTTGCGCTTTAGCCAGTGCATCATCGGGCCGGGCAAAATGGTCCATACCGATAAACTGATAACCCGCGGCAACAAAGCAGTTTATGGCCAGTTGCATCAGTTCCAGTTTCAACGTGGCATCCGGCAGGCTGGCGTTATCAATTTTATGCTGGGCGGCAAAGCGTTCTGGTAAGTGGGCATAGCTAAACAGTGAAATGCGATCCGGGTTCAGACGGATAATTTCATCAACCGTTTGTGCGAAGCTGGCCGGATGCTGAAATGGCAGGCCGTATATAAGATCAAGGTTAATCGACGTAAAACCCAAGGTCCGGCTTAACGCCACCTGATGACGAATAAGATCAGTATCCTGTACCCGGTTGATGGCAATTTGCACTTTTTCATCTAAATCCTGCACACCGAAGCTAACGCGGTTAAAGCCCAGCGTACGCAAATGCCGTAGCTTTTCATCACTGCAACTGCGCGGGTCAATTTCAATACTGATTTCAGCATCACTGTTAATGGTAAAGTATTTGTGCAACAGCGCCATTAGGCGGCTAAGTTGCACTTCTGTCAGGAAAGTGGGTGTACCGCCGCCCAAATGCAACTGAGTAATGCGTTTATCACTCAGCAGTGGCGCATACAGCGCCATCTCTTCTGCCAGCGCATCAAGATACGTGTCCGCTTTATGCTGATGTCGAGTGATCACTTTATTACAACCACAGTAGTAACACAGCTTATGGCAAAACGGGATATGCAGATATAAACTCAGTTCAACCGTACTTTGTTGTATTGTCTGAAAGATTTGTTTGCAGTCAAAGTCTTGGCTTAACGCCAATGCAGTAGGGTAAGACGTATACCGTGGGCCATTAATATTGTATTTACTGATGAGCTTCGGGTCCCAGCTAACTGATGTCATAATTACCTCTGTATACCCTTCGTCTTTCAAGATGCACGGTTGTTGCTGCGTTCACTCACCCCAATCACTTAGTACAGCTAAGCTCATGGGGATTCGCTCACTTGCCGCCTACGTGCATCTTAAAATCCATTGGGTATAGATCTATAGCCATTATCAAGGTGTTTGTATCATTTGTTGCTGTGACAGCCATGTCAGGCTGCGAGACAAAGCTGCGGGTAAACGCTCCGGGCCTATAGCATCAAGCAGGTTTTTGCAGTACAAGCCGAGCTCAGTATCACCTAACATGTGTAAACGGCGGCGGAAAAAAAGTGTATCCGGGTCGACCTGATTACTTATCATTGCAATAAAATCGGCAAACTCAGCTTTTAACAGTAAATCCTGCTGTGTCGGGTTAAGTTCTATCTGTAATCGGTTGCGATTAAGCCTGATACCAAATTGCAGGCCAATATCAGACACAGCAACAACCACCTGTTTATTGCCCATGAACGCCAGCTCGTTTTGCTTAAGTTCGCTATGAAAAAAGCGGTTCAGGCTGCACTCTAGCATTTTGCCCTGAACACTACCGGGCACATAACGGGTAACCCGATGCATCATTGTGGGTAGACCCGCTACCAACTTGTGATTAACTCTTTTAATATCAAACATATATGCGCCTTACGCTTCACTGTGCCTCTATAATAAAACCACAGTAAACACGCGTTGGCTATTCCCTGTCGGAGGTAGCTACGACGCCTAAACCTCAGGTCGAAAAGGTAAAAATGGAGTTGCTTTGCCCAGCTGGAAGCATGCCAGCATTGAAGGCAGCCATAGAACATGGCGCTGATGCCGTATATATCGGCTTAAAAGACGACACGAATGCCCGCCATTTTGCCGGGTTAAATTTTGACGAAGCAAAGTTAAAAGAAGCTGTGCGTTTTGTGCATTTACATGGCAAAAAGTTGCACGTTGCCATTAACACTTTCGCACATCCGGATAACTATCGCCGCTGGCAACACGCAGTAGAATTAGCAGCTAATGCCGGTGCAGATGTGCTGATCCTCGCCGATATTGCCATGCTTGCCTATGCTGCTGAACGCTTCCCGCATATAGAACGCCACCTGTCTGTACAAGCGTCGGCCACTAATGCCGCTGCGATTAATTTTTACCGTCAGTTTGGTATCAGCCGGGTAGTACTGCCCCGTGTATTATCAATACAACAGGTAAGAGCGCTGGCCAGAAGTTGCGACATTGATTTGGAAGTGTTTGCGTTCGGTAGCCTATGCATCATGGCTGAGGGTCGTTGTTACTTAAGCTCTTATATGACCGGGCAGTCGCCCAACACTGCCGGTGCTTGTTCTCCCGCAGCTTTTGTAAACTGGCAGGATAACGACGGCATACTGGAATCGCGTTTAAATGGCATTCTGATAGACCGTTTTAGCCCGGGTGAGAACGCTGGCTACCCCACCTTATGTAAAGGCCGTTTTAGTGTCGGGGCAGATACCTATCATGCTCTGGAAGAGCCAACCAGTTTAAACACGCTGGATTTATTACCGCAGTTATACGCGGAAGGTATTAGCTCGCTGAAAATTGAAGGCCGCCAGCGCAGCCCGGCATATGTGGCGCAAATTACCAAAGTATGGCGGGCCGCTATTGACGCGGTAATAGCCGCACCAGATCACTTTAGCGTACAGGCAGATTGGCAACATGTGCTTGCCAGTCTTTCTGAAGGCAGCCAGACCACACTGGGTGCTTATCACCGGCAATGGAAGTAACAGCATGAAATTTTCACTTGGCCCTGTGCAGTATTTTTGGCCCAAAGATCAGATGCTGCAATTTTACCGAGAGGTAGCAGATAGCGATTTTGATATTATTTATCTGGGTGAAACGGTATGCAGCAAACGACGGGAATTAAAATTTGATGATTATTTCGCAATAGCTAAAACCTTACACGAGGCAGGCAAACAGGTATGTTTATCATCTATGACCTTGTATGAAGCGCCCGGCGAACTACGGGAGTTACGTAAGTACATTGATAACGGTGAATTTTTAGTTGAAGCCAACGATGTTGGCGCCATCAGTATGTTGCAGGAAAAAAACCTGCCGTTCGTAGCGGGCGCGGCGATTAATTGTTACAACCAGCATACTTTGCGTCAGCTTATCAGTATGGGACTTAGCCGCTGGGTTATGCCGGTAGAACTGTCAGGTCAGTGGCTTGCAGAAATACTAAGCCAAAGCGTTATTGCTGATATACGCTGCTGTTTCAATACCGAAGTATTTGCCTTTGGCCACTTGCCGCTGGCCTGGAGCGGCCGCTGCTTCACTGCCCGCTCAGAAAATCGCAGTAAGGATCAATGTGAATTATGCTGCATTAATTATCCTGCTGGGCGCGAGGTAAAAAGCCAGGATGGCACAGATGTGTTTGTACTCAACGGTATTCAGACCCAATCAGGCTTTCGCTACAATTTGGTGAACCAACTCAATACTATGGCGGATACAGTTGATATAGTGCGGTTAAGCCCACAAGTCGAAGGTACCTTTGACTGGCTGGCGAAATTTAAGGCCAATATTAACGGGGCAGCACCGCAGCAACTTAGTGTAACTGACAGTAATGGTTACTGGCTAAATTTAGCCGGAATGGCGACTGGTTAGTCAGTGACGGAACAAATGGGGCTGACGAAAAACTTAACTGAGAATCGACTTACCCTAAGCTAACCGTTGCAGGCCAGGATGCTGACAAATTCGTCAGGAACGAATTTGAACAGCTGAGCTGGTCCGTAGGATAAACTTCATGGATGAAGTTTATAATCGAGCCCCCAGGGATGGGTTTACGGCGTGTTGGCGTGGGTAAGTCGGTTCGATTGATGCAACAAGACGCAGGATTTCGAATGACTACACAAAAGGCCAAAATTGGCATTGTTACAGTAAGCGACCGCGCCAGTGCCGGTATTTATGAAGATATCTCTGGTAACGCTATTATCGATACGCTAAAAGATTATTTAACCAGCGACTGGCAGGCCGAATACCGCTTGATCCCTGATGAACAACCACTAATAGAACAGACACTACGTGAGCTGGCGGACGAAACCGGCTGCTGCTTAATTGTCACCACAGGCGGCACAGGCCCGGCAAAGCGTGATGTAACACCTGAAGCGACCGAAGCAGTATGTGACAGAATGATGCCTGGTTTTGGCGAGCTGATGCGCGCTGAGTCACTAAAATACGTGCCAACCGCCATCTTGTCCCGCCAGACAGCGGGGTTACGTGGAAGCAGCTTAATTATCAACCTGCCAGGTAAACCCAAAGCCATTCGTCAGTGCCTCGATGCCGTGTTCCCGGCAGTGCCTTATTGTATCGATTTGATGAACGGGCCTTATCTTGAGTGCAATGAAGCAGTGATTAAAGCATTTCGGCCGAAAAGCTGACATTAGCGCCGAAGCAAAAACAGCCATACCACCAGCAACAAGGTAATAAACCAAAAGCTGGATAACAATTGCCAGAACAGCAACGGGTTGGTTTTGTGCTCCTGCTTGACTTCTTCGTGCAAAAATGCCGGATTGGGTTGCTGTAAGTCAGTCAGTAATTGGCTGATACTATGATAGCGTTGCGATAAATCCAGGCTGACACCTTTTTGCAGTGCCCGATCAAACCAGGTAGGGATCACAGCATTAAACTGACTTGCATTGTGATATCGCAGTTTATCGTAGTCCGAAGCTGTGCGGCACTCTTCGACTGCGTTGCCATAAGGTAAATGACCGCCGCTGAAGAGTTCATAAGCTATAGTGGCCAGTGCATAAATATCGCCCTGTACGCCAGAATTGTGTCCTAGCAAGTAATGCGGATCTGAATAAGCTGCGGTTCCCAACGCAGCCTCATGTTGCAAAGGGCTGTATATTTCAGCCAGTCCGGCAATAAATACCGAACCAAAATCAACAATTTTTAATCTGCCATCTGACAGATACATGATGTTGCCTGGCTTTAAATCCTGATGTATCGCGCCCATGCGGTGAAAGGCGGTAAGCCCCCCGGCAATCTGTTTTACTAACTGTATCGCTACCGCTGGTTTTAATGGCTTAGGTTGTTGTTCAAACCAGCTTTCCAAACTTTGCCCCGGTAAATATTCCATTAAATAGTACAAGAAGCTGCGCGGCCTTGTTTGTCGGATCACGCTGACAACATATTCTGATGAAATTCGAAGCCCAATCCATTCTTCACGGACAAATCGATCAATATAGGCCGTATCGTCCTCATAATTTAACGAAGGACACTTAAGCACAAACTGAATTAGGCTTTCTTCGTCTTCAACCAGATATAAATGGCTGCGGCTGCTGGCAAACAACTCTTTGATGACTTTATAGCCATCTAATTTCATACCTACCGATAATGCCGGTGGAAAAGGTAAACGATTCAGATGCTCGCTCAAATCTTCCAGACTTTGCGTTGCCACCGCACTGACCTCTACCAGAATGAGGCTGACATTGTCGTCAGCGCCGTTGGCTAAAGCCTGTGTTTTCAGTTGCTGAGCGGTAGCTGCCAAATCTGAGGCCTTAGTAACCACAGCTTGTAGTATGTCAGGCCTGATAAAATCGGAAATACCATCTGAACAGAGCAAAAATCTGTCGCCAGCTTCTATCTTCACGCTGCCTGTTTGCAGTTCGATTTTCGCGTCCATGCCCAGCGCCCGGGCCAAAAACTGACGCTGTCCGGATAAAGTAGTTGTATGATCGACACTCAACTGACTAAGAACACCTGCACGCCAGTGATATAAACGACTATCACCGACATGAAAAAAGTACGCGGTTTGCGACTTTAACACCAGAGCAGTAAAAGTAGTCAGATAGCCTTTTTGCTCATAGGTAAACTGGTGACTCAATGCATACAACTCGTTGTTTATGGTTGCTAACAACTGCTGCGCACTATAAGAGACAGACCAGCTATCCGGCGTTTGATAGTACTCTTTACAAAACCGTTGTACAGCCGTAACACTGGCCTGCTGTCCTGCTTCTGCAGTGCTAACACCATCGGCCAGAGCAAAACAAGCACCTTTAAAAGTTAACAGGTGAGCATCGCCCGGCACTTCCATTGCGATAGCATCTTCATTCGCCAGTTTAATGCCGGCATCAGTCACACCACCGTACTGAAGCTGCAATTGTGCTGCACTCACCTGTATATCCTTACGTATTGCCTGCATCACTAACCGACATTAATGCGATGCACTGTACCGTCTTCACCGACCTCAACAATATGGCCTTTCGGGTCTTGCAGAAACATTACTGCAACAAGGCCTATTAATGCTGAAGCAGAAATTACGTAGAAGAACATGCTGTAACTGACATAACTTAGCACCGTCAAGTACACTACAGCGCCAACATTACCATAGGCTCCCGCCATACCGGCAATTTGCCCTGTCATACTGCGTTTAATCAACGGCACTATGGCAAATACAGCACCTTCACCGGCCTGAACAAAGAAACTACATGCCATGGTGGCCAACACGGCAAGCGGGATCCACCAGTGGCTGTCCATCATGCCCATTAAAAAGTAACCTGCAGCCAAACCACCAATTAAGATAAGCATGCTTTTGCGCCGGCCAAATTTATCAGAGAACCAACCACCCATAGGCCTTGATACCAGATTCATAAAGGCAAAACCTGATGCCAGCAACCCCGCTTGTACTGCGCTTAAACCCTGGAACGTTTCCAAAAAGTACAATGGCAACATAGATACCACAGCCAGTTCAGAACCAAAGGTGGCGAAGTAGGCGATATTTAATATGCCCACCTGCTTAAAGCTGTATTTATCTGTCTCTGGTACCCCTGCACGCAGATGCTCAACGTTAATCCGCCAGGTTTGCTGTGTTTGCACGACAAAAAGAACTATCAAGCCTGCCCACAGTGCATACATCATATCTACCGAATATAAGTTCACACCCGCCGGTGACAAGCGCCAGGCCAGCATTGCCAATGCCAGATACATAGGGATATTCATCGCGATTAAGCCGTACAACGCTCCCCAACTGGTTACCAACATGGCGCCGGTTTTTTTAGGTTTAAAGTACACAGAGCCCTTGGGCGTATTGCGGGCAAATTTATAAAATACCAAGGCATACACGGCGCTGATTACACCCACTGAAGCTATGGCGTAGCGCCAGCCATCTTCACCACCAAATGCTAATGCCAAAGCTGGCAAAGTCATCGCTGCGGCTGCCGAGCCAAAATTACCCCAGCCACCGTAAATGCCCTCCGCAGTGCCAACCTGATGATGTGGAAACCATTCTCCCACCAGTCGAATGCCAACCACAAAGCCGGCGCCGACAAAGCCCAGTAGAAAACGGAACAGTGCCAGTGCTGAGTAGGTATCAGCGAAAGCAAAGCCGATACACAACAGTGCAGAGATAAACAGTAACAAAGAGTACATGATGCGCGGACCATAGCGGTCAACCAGCATGCCAACCACTATGCGTGCCGGTATCGTGATAGCGACGTTTAAAATAAGCAGTGCTTTGATCTGGGTGTCGCTCAGTGCCAATGCCTGTTTTATATGAATTAGCAGCGGTGCGTGCGCAAACCACATTACAAAGGTCAGAAAAAATGCAAACCAGGTCAGATGCAGCATTTTTATCTTTTGATCAGCCAAATTTAGCAGGTTTAACCTACTGCCACCGTGTTGTGCTAAAGCAGGGCCAGCCATAACATCCTCCAAAGGATCAACATTAAATTGCTGCAAGTGTAAACAGACCAATAGGCAAAATCATTGATGTAAGACAATGCAAAAATCTATTTTTAAGCAATAAAAACAACGTGATACCTAATAGTAGGTAGTCGCAATATTGCCCCAAATGCCCAACACTTCAGAGCGTCATACCTACTTCGGTGTAATAGCAATTCGATTCTTCGGTGTTTTAACGCTTTTGAGGTACACCTTCGTTGTCGCATTTTTACGCTTGCATTAGCGCTACACTGCTAATTGAAAAAGAATTCTGTTAAATGGGGTATTGATGACAGTCCCAACCTCACTGACGCAAGCCACCTATAACGGGGCAAACCGGGCATTACTACTGGCAACGCTGGCGTTCTCTGCTTGTTTTTCTGTCTGGACACTCTATGCCGTAATGGGGATAACATTACGCCAACAACTGGCATTAAGTGCTACTGAATACGGTATTTTGCTCGCAGCACCAATTCTTACCGGCGCCATATTCAGGCTCCCCATGGGTATGCTGGCAGACAGTTTCAGCGCCAGAAAGCTATGGCTATTGCAGATGCTGGCGGTGATCCCAGCACTCTTGCTGCTACCATTTGCCGACAGCTTTAGCAGCTATTTGTTGCTTGGCTTTTGGTTTGGTATCAGCGGAGTTTCGTTTAGTTTGGGTGTGCGTTATGTAAGCCAGTGGTTTGCCTCGAGCCGTCAGGGGCGCGCTCTTGGATTGTTTGGCATAGGCAACGCGGGGGTCGCCATTACCTTTGTTTTGGTGCCGTTTGCGATTGAATACGCGGGCTGGCAATGGGTTGGCCCGATATATGGCGCAGGTATGCTGGTGATCAGTCTGCTTTTCGCATTATTGGCGCCTGCTGAACCTATATTGCAAGAGTCGTGGATCAATAAAAAAAAGCTGAAACAGCTATACAAAGATGCCCGTATCTGGCGCTTTTCACTGTATTACTATTTTGTCTTTGGTAGCTTTTTAGCTCTGTTACTGTGGTTACCGCAATACTACATGCAGGCTTACAGTATGAACGAGCAGCAGGCTATGGCGTTTACGCTGTTTTTTGCGGCTACGTCTTCTATGGTTCGGGCACTGGGAGGTTGGTTTGCTGACCGTTATGGTGGCCGAGCGGTCAATTGGAGTGTGTTTTGGGTGTGTATAGTGTGTTTGTTTTTTCTAAGCTATCCCCCAACGACATTAGTGATCCACGGTTTGGAAAAAGATGTGCACCTTGAAATCAGTATCAATGTCTGGTGGTTTACCTTGCTCATTTTCATTATCGGTGTAGCACAAGGTTTTGGCCGTGCAAGTGTATACAAGGTAATCCACGACTACTACCCAAATCATATGGGCAGTGTCGGCGGTTTTGTCGCCGCTATAGGAGCGCTCGGTGGCTGTACACTACCAATATTGTTCGGAGTCGCTCAGGATGTACTGGGCATAGTTACCGGTTGTTTTATGATTTTATACGGTGTTTTGGCGATGTGTATGATTACGATGTTTTTTGCCAATCAGGCTGCGCAGTACCAGCAAAAGCTCGCTGCAGCACGTTCAGACAACTTCTTGCTTGATGATAGAGACGCTTTAAACTGCGAGGATAAATAATGCAAATTACCGATCTGGCAACAGAACAAAAGCTGCTACCACTTTTACGCCAGGCTTTTCGTCCTATGTTCTTATTTGGTGCCATATTCAGCACTGTCGCCATGTTACTGTGGGGACTGGCGCTGGCAGGCCAGATAAAACTCACGCCCTTCGCCAATGTGCTTTTTTGGCACAGCCATGAAATGTTATTTGGTTTTGTCAGTGCTATCGTTATCGGCTTTTTGCTCACGGCAGTACAAAACTGGACCGGGCTTAGGGCACCACATGGAAACAGCCTGCTTTTTATCAGTCTACTGTGGCTGAGTGCGCGACTGCTGCTGTTGTTCGGCCAGGACTTACCACTGTACCTGGTCGCCAGCGTCGATCTCAGTTTTCTCCCCGTATGCGCGTATTTACTGGCCCGACCTCTAATACAGGTTGGGCAACAACGTAATTTGTTCTTTGTGCCGGTATTGTTATTACTTACTACATGTAACGCGTTGATGTACATTGGCGTTTATACAGAACGCTACGATTTCGTGCAGTTAGGCAGCCAGAATGCGGTCTGGCTTATCACCTTGCTGATGGCGATAGTCGGCGGCAGAGTACTGCCAATGTTTACTGCCAACGGCACCCAAACCAAAAAGGTCGAACCCATCCTGTGGCTGGATCGCCTGGCTCTTGCTTCACTGTGGCTGATTTTTGTTGTTCACTTTTTTGCGTTAAACCGGTATTTACCGACTGCAACACTCAGTGCCCTGTTTGCGGTTAGTGCAATATTAACCTCCTGGCGTTGTCTGCGCTGGAAAATCTGGATCACCTTTAAAGTGCCGCTACTGTGGTCACTGCATTTAGCGTACTGGTGCATACCGCTGGGTCTTGCATTATACAGCGCCCGTTATGCCGGTTTTAATATCAGTAACAGCATAGCGCTGCATGCGTTAACTGCCGGTGCTATGGGTAATATGATTTTAAGCATGATGGCAAGAGTTTCCCTGGGACATAGCGGGCGAATGCTCAAACCTCATGCCGTAATGTCTTTGGCATTCTTGTTGGTATTGGCAGCTGCAGTTAGCCGCACTGCACTGATCTGGCTGTTTCCATCACACACCATGCAGTGGTTATGGCTTGGCGTTGGTGGTTGGATACTGGCTTACCTGCTGTATGTGTTGGTGTATTTTCCGGTGTTAACCACTCCACGGGCCGATGGCCGACCGGGTTAACACCGCTGTTACCTCTGAATAGGTAACCGTACAGCGGCTTTGATATACATCAATAATGCAACCGGCACGGCACCTACACTAAGACCATGTTCACCACATAACGGGGTCTTAGTATGGATGATGATTACGCAGATAAACCATTGGTATATGCCTGTTCAGGTTGCTCTAATGTCGCGCAGTTAGCAAACGATTTGGCGGTAGTGCTCGACCGCGAAGGATCAGCACAAATGTCCTGTATTGCCGGCGTTGGCGGTAAAGTAAAACAATTGGTCAAAATAGCGCAATCTGGTCGCCCTATCATTGCAGTAGATGGCTGCCCGCTTAACTGTGTAAAGCAAACCCTTGCCACAGTAGATGTAGTACCTACCTGGCATATAGAGTTAACGTCTCTGGGTTATAAGAAACGTGACCACGAAAACTGCGGATTAGGTGATGCCTATCAACTTCTGCATATGGTGCATAGCGATATACTGCCGCAGGCAGCAAAATCACGCACGGATTAGCGGCATTCCAATTGGTCATACCCAGCCTGGCCGCATACAGTGCACTTTGGATCCTTGCCCAGTCTAAACTGCTGCCACTGCCCGCTTAACGCGTCGAACAGCTGTAACTTGCCATATAGAGGCGTTCCCACGCCTGCGAGAATCTTTACTGCTTCTAATGCCTGCATTGTGCCAACGATACCTACTACAGGGCTCAAAATACCTGCTTCCATACAGCTAAGCTGCTGTTCACCGAATAACTGGCTTAAACAGTGATAACACGCCTCATCGCCCTGCATACTGAAGCTGGCCACCTGCCCTTCAAGGCGAATAGCGGCACCCGACACAAGCGGCACTTTAGCGTTAACACAGGCAACGTTTATGGCATTGCGGGTGCTTAGGTTATCTGTACAATCAAGCACTAGTGAATACTGTGGCACCAACTTCGTTAATTCGTCTACAGTTAAACGCTGCTGCAAGGTATTTATTGCAATCTCAGAATTTAGCTGACGTAAGCTTGCTGCAGCCTGCGCTGATTTACTTTGGCCAATATCGGCTTCGCGATACAGTATTTGCCGCTGTAAATTACTACTATCGACGGTATCATCATCTACCAGGGTAATAGTGCCAACGCCACTGGCCACAAGGTAAGGTGCTGCCGCGCAACCGAGCCCGCCCATACCAATCACCAGCACCTTGCTTGCAAGCAGCGCCTCCTGCCCTCGAAAATCCATCGCCGGTAACATTAGTTGGCGGCTATAGCGCAAAGCCTGTGCGGTACTGAGCATTTGTGCTTTTTCAGCTGCAGTCATATCTTTTATCCTTTATCGCAGCGAGTTGTTCTTTAACGCTGCACAATTTGACACTATTTTAATCCCAGTCGCTGGGCTAGCTTGTGTAAGTTGCTCGGATCAACCTCCAACTGGCGGGCTGCCAGCGACCAACTGCCATCATGTTGCGCCAGCGCTTGCTGTATCATCTGCCGCTGTAATTGGTTTACTGCAGGTTTAAGCGCAATACCATTGAACGCAGAGGTATCGTTCTGCTCGTTGTGTAGCAGCGTTGCCGGTACCGAATCAATATCCAACAGTATAGCTTCGAGCGTAACAATATCGGCACGACTGGCTCCCTGGCTAAGTGCTTTAATGGCTGCCCGGCTTATTACATGCTCTAACTCCCGGACATTACCCGGCCAGCTATAGCTCATCAATGCCAGCTCTGCATCCATAGACAACCGCAGCGCTCTGAGCCCCAGGCGGCTGCGGTTCAATTCAAGAAAATGCCCCGCTAACAAGGGTATATCTTCTGGCCGCTCACGCAGTGGTGGAATAGGTAAAGGGTAAACAGACAACCGGTGATACAAATCGGCTCTAAATTCGCCGTCTTTAACCTGCTGCTTTAAATCTCGGTTTGTCGCAGCAACCAAGCGTACGTTTACCTGTCGTGTTTTATCTGAGCCAAGCCGCTGTATTTCACCGTTTTGCAGCACCCGTAGCAGCTTTGCCTGCACAGCCTGAGGCAATTCACCGACTTCATCGAGAAATAAAGTGCCGTTATCCGCTGCCTCAAATCGTCCTGCCCGTTCAGAATGAGCTCCTGAGAAAGCCCCTTTGCAATGCCCAAACAACTCACTTTCCGCCAGGCTTTCCGGCAGCGCTGCACAATTGATATATATCATGGCTTGTTTCGCCCGATTTGAATTACGATGCAAATGCCGTGCAAAAAGCTCTTTCCCAACACCCGTTTCTCCAAGCAGCAAAACCGGCAAATCAGAGGTGGCCACTACACTAAGCTCTTGCAAGATTCGCGTAATTGCAGGACTTTGCCCGATTAATTCATACCCTTGCTTCACCCGAGGCTCAAATGATTGCTCATCGGTCTGGTGGTTCAACCTTAGCGCGCGGTTTGCTTGCTCTAACTCTGTCATGCGCACTGCCGCTTCAACCAGCAAACTGTAACGTTGCAGTTCATACACTGCTGCAGGTGAAAAACTTCCAGCTTCCAGTGCATCCAGCGTTAGCACTCCCCAGCATCGTCCCTCGACATACAGAGCTATACCCATACAATCATGCACCGGCAGAGCGGTTCCGGGTTGCTCGGCAAGCAAGCCATCGTAGGGATCAGGTAATTCAGATTCAGGCTCAAAGCGAACCGGGTTTCTGCTAGCCAAAATTGCCGCAAGCCTAGGGTGCTGCGCTACAACAAAACGTCGCCCCTGTGCATCACGAACAAGCCCATGTAATGCTACCGGCTTTAATACATCGTGCTCGAGTCGCAGTAAACCAACCGCACCGCAGCTGAAATGGCTGCGTAGCGTACTGACCAAACGCTGCAATCGCACAGCTGCAGGCAGTTCGGTAACTAAATCGGCAATTAAGCTTTCTTGTAGCATGGTACTTTTTACCCCTAGGTGCTTTTTACCCTTCGCTGGCCGGGTGAAATGTACCATACAGCAAAATAAAGCTATATAAATCAAAGGTGGTAGTTTTGGCCTGGCTCTTGCTCTTTGTTGCTGGAGATTAAGTGATTAAGCACATCACGGGTGTGCTAACAGAAACTATTAAGTCAGGAGTGTTTTATGAATTCGGTAGCCGTCTTACCTTTACTAGAGCAATCGCTTGGACAATTGGCAACCAGTATTGCCGGCGCCACGGCAATATTCCATCAATATAAACTGGATTTCTGCTGCGGTGGTAAACAAAGCCTTGCCGACGCTTTGGCCAAAAAGCAGCTTGACCCAGCCGCAGTGCTTAGCGAGCTTCAGCATCTGCAACAGCAGGATAATAGTTTTACCGATTGGCGTGCCAAACCGGTCAAAGAGCTGATTGCCTATATACTGGAGCGCTTCCATGAACGTCATCGACGCCAGTTACCCGAGTTAATTCGCCTGGCACGTAGAGTAGAACATGTTCACGCCGGCGACCCGCAATGTCCAACAGGGCTTACTGATCATCTTGATGACATGTACCAGGAATTAGAAAGCCATATGATGAAAGAGGAGCAGATCCTGTTTCCGATGTTAGCCGGCGGCATTTATCCATCAGGGCCAATCAGCGTGATGGAAGAAGAGCACCTGCAACATGGCGATGCGCTTGAAGTACTAGACAAGCTTACCAACAATATCACGCTACCAGCAGATGCCTGCAATACATGGACAGCGTTGTACCTTGGATTAAAGGAGTTAAAAGAAGACTTAATGCAGCACATACTGTTGGAGAATGAAATATTGTTTGTGCAGCCAAAAGCAATAGCAAAAGACGATGACCGCCAAATGTGCTGTGGCAGTTGCCAATAGTTGACAATTATTCGTTAATTTCAAACCGTACTGCATTTATCAGGTAGCGTCCGCAATTATGGTCGCTACCATCCGTTGATATAAACTATGTCCAAGACGCTGTAAATAGCAGTTCATATTGAGATTTCAGCACTACCACGTACATTCTGGACTCCCTCTAAGCTTAACGAATTTAATAAATGTCCAGCAGATTGGAGAAAGCCCATTGGATTTGGTCAAATTTGTTGAGCGCTCTGAAACGCAACGAATTTAAATGAAATAAGGTCCCATGCATTTTCAATAAAACATGTCGCCAAAAAATATAACTATAATTCTGCTTGCGCGATTAATACTCTTCAAATACGGTCGACAACCTAAGCTCAGGCAATGCAATAAGAAGCCATCGCCATGAGCCAAGACACAACGCTAAACGTGACTGAACAGCAAACCAATGAATTGCGTTACCTGTACAAGGTTATGCAGGCTATTAAGATTTTAGGGGAGCAGCCCAGCCTGAATGTGGTGGCTTACGGCAAATTATGGCGCTACGGCGACTTACTTAAAACAGCCGTGCGCTATGCCGAGCTTGCAGAATTACATGGCAATGACACCAGCGCTTTTAAGCACTGGTTCATTAGAGACGTCATGATGTTTCAGTAGTATGGTATCGAGCTGAGAGTTAGCTAATATTTAGTACGCTTTCGCGCCAATTTATTGGCAATTTTTATCAGCGCACATGAAAACGGTGGTTTTAGGTGCGTAGGGCCCCACCAGAAAATATGTCTGCGAAATTTAGCGTCTATTTTCGCCAAAATAGCACCCTAAATTCTGCTGCAAAAAACGAAAAAATCTGTCCGACTGATTCGCGTTATCGATTGACCATTCGACTGCTTTATCACTATATTAGGCATGCGCGACTGAAGTCGCGCAGCGCATAAAACATAACTTAACGTTTTTGCACCACAGGTTGCACCACAGCTTTTTAAAATATGGCGCTAACCCTTGGTATATCTGGATGTTCGATTCCTGCTGGGGCAGCCAGTAAGTTACCGCTTTTTATCTAACACTTCATAGTTAATCGGCTTATAGGCAAAATTGTTTGACTGCCCGGCAGAACAGGCTGTTAAACCGACTATCATATCCATTTTTGCTTCAAACACAGTATAATCGCCAGCCTTACTACGCGGTGGTAATACTTTTATTCTGCCTTTCGCATCAAGCTCAACATGCATAAATGTATTGAAAGTTGTTCCGATCAAATGTTCAGGAATTCCGTACTCTGAAAAAGCACTGGCTAAATTACCATAACAACCTGGTACGGCTTCTTCATCTGGGTAAAAATGTCTGAATGTATCTTTACTACAGGGAGTAAGCAGAAAGTCATGGCTCTGAACTTTATCTTCAATCATGTTAAACATTATATTGCTGTAGTTTGAATACAATTTACTGCCGCAGCCAAATTCTACCGACTCGTTATAATCCAGTGAACGACCAGACGAGAGATACTCGCTAAAATCATGCTGATTAAAACAGTACAAGTCGGCAACCTGCTTGCCTTGCGGATCTATCACCTTTAACAGCTGCCCCGCCTTTATGGTAAAAGCTACACCACTACGTGGTGGTATCACGTTAATCATGCCTTCTCCTTAACTTAAATGGGCATTGCCACTTATCACCTACTGCACGGCCACTGTATTGACAGGCTTCTGATTGCTCACCATGATCAGCCAGGTTTGAATTACGCCCGCCACAAAACTTAGCATCATTTTTACGGATCTGATTTCTCATACTCTGGAACTTGTGTTCGTTTTTAAGGGCCTGAAACTGGCTATGTAAATTAAACACGATTGACGGGTAGCGAAACTGCCGCGAGCGACGATTGCTGTGGGGGTTTAAACCAATAATGAAAAAAGCTTCACCGCCTAGACTAAAACTAAAGTTCTCATTTTGCGGGTTGCTGCTAACACGGCTATCCCAGTTATACTTTCTACAATCCCGCTGATGAAGTGCCTGCAGGCGGACCCACAACGCCTGTTCAAAACCAATATCACTGCGAACATTACAATCAGTAAAAACACAGACAAAACTAAAAAAAATGCGACGCTGCTGGTTGTAGCGCTGAATAAATGCATACAAATCGTCAAGTAATATCGCGTCTTCGCGGGCACTACTGATGTCTGTAAATTGGTGTAGCTCAATTTGCTGTTTGTTGCGGGCAACTTTAGCCCCAACACAGGGGTAGCCGTCCTGGCATAAAAAAGCGTTAAACTCCGAGACTAGTTCAGCATCTGCAATCATATCTGACGCCTCCGTTTTGAAAGGTAAACCACGCCCATGGCGTACCCGGTGGATTATTGTCATCTACAAAAGCGAGATACATGCCAGTTGCCCAATCAAACAGCAGACAAACACACACATCAGATAAAACAAATATAATCAAAAACTTATTAACATTGCTTTTTGAAGGTTACAGTAACGAGGCAGTCGCCTCGTTTATGCTACGGTAAATAATACATTTAGGCTGTATGTTTTTCGCGGGGGGATTCTTACTGCTGCAAAGCCTCAAATCAATACTCCGTGCTCCACTCTGCGTAAACCGGATTGGTCATCGTTAACACAAAATCCGGGATATGCAACTGAGCACTGCCAATAACCGCTTTAGTGCGCATGTGCATCACCCTTGCGTTGACAACAAGACCGGCACTATCGCGTAATATGGTGCCGGCCAGCACATAATTTACCTGCTGTTTTGTATCAAGATAGCTACCACGGCTGAACACCAGATCACCCGCTGGCGTAACACGGATCTGGCGGGACAATTTGATGTCGGCAACAGGGATACCCAAGCGTTGCATCTGATAATACATATGCTCAGCCAGCTGGTTACCTACCGCAGTGGTATTGCTAAGTTGCTGATCAAATTCTACAAAGGTTGAAATGGCAACAGGTTGCTCTGGCAGCATGTACTGCATAGATTGCAGCAGCTGAAAGGCCAGATCGGCAGCGTAATCAGATAAAGGTTTTGTCGGCCGGGGTGGATAATCGGTGGCAGACGGCAAGTAATTGCCACCCGTTGCAGGCAACATTGCAGAATCTTCATTGCTGTCTGCAACGGGAGACGGCATACAAGGTATGCAACTGTTTTGATACTCAGGCAGCAACTGGCAGCCCGATAATACTACGACTGCCGCTAAGCATATCCCTACTTTCATTTAAACCTCTGTCTGCATCTGCACTGTGTACAGTATCGGCAACGACCGAGGTTTTCTTTAACGGCTTATCCTTGTTTTAACTGTAATTTGTCGTTACCGGTATTACTGATAACAGCACTAACCACAGACTCAGGCACAAAAGTGCGCGCGGCAGATATGACCTGCTTGGTGTCTATGCGGATCAGTCTGGCATTAAGCAATACACCGCTTTTATGTGCTGTCATTGTGCCTGTAACAACGAAGCGGATCGGCAACTCAGCACTTAGCTCGTTGAAGTCGCGGCTTAAGGCAAAATCGCCTGAAGGTGTCACACGAATATAATCCGTCACTTTATAGTCCAGCACAGCGACGCCAAACTTGAGTAAGTCGTACATTATCGCTTCGCTCAAATGATTACTCAGCACTGAGCCCTGATCCAAGCCGCTGTCGACATAGGTAAAGTCAGTCACACCAACCATGCCTGTCTCTTCCGCTGCTCTGTGATTGGACATTAGCTCGTGTACTAAAGCCCTTGAGTATTCATTAATTGTCATCATCGGCTGTTTATCAGCATTCACCTGCTGACTCGGTAATTGATAAGCGGATGTGGCAAGACGGTCGGCTTGCGGTTTTGCACTGACAACCTGACGGTTCTGCTGTGACGCGCAGGACGCTAACAGTATGGTGCTGCCCAGCAGCATTAATGCATATTTCATTTTGTCTCTCCTGACATTGAGCGCCGGTATAGCATATCGCCTTGCTGGACGACCTGCCGCTGCCCCCACAACACGTTTGCCGGTATATAGCCGCTGGCTGCCGCCAGTACTTTCTGATTAGCAACACTGATAAGACGGGCATTCAGCATGTAGCCGTCTTCCATGGGTGTATAAGTGCCGGCCAGTAACGTATCAGCATCGCTTGCTGCGCTGATATCTTCGAGCTGACGCGACAGCGCCTGAGCATGATCATCGAGCAATAAAAGCTGCTGCCTTAAGCGGTAATCGAAGACTGTAAAACCATGCTGGCGGGCATGCGTTAACATGCTCTCACTAAGCTGATTAGCCAGTTGTTTTTCTGCTTCATCGACAGCGCTTAACGACAAACTATTGACCGGAACAAAACTGGCAACCGCTATTTGCGCCGCGGGCTGCATTACGCTACCAGCATTAGGCAGCTGCGCAAACAGATTGTCGGCCAGCTGCTGAGTATAAACATGCAGCGGAAACTCACTTAGCTCCGCGGTTGTCGTGACTGGGGCTGCAGGCTTTACGCTGCAGCCGCTGGCAGTCAGCAATACTACTACCCAAATTAATATTTTCATAAGCAACCTCAGCTTCTGTACTGAAAACGCTAAGCAATTTACAGGCCAGAAGCATCGGCAAGCTTTTGACGCTATATCGCTACCGGCGCTTTTATGTGCGGGTGAGACTGATAATTTAACAGTGTAAAGTCATCAAAAGTAAAATCGAAAATATTATCAACAGCCGGGTTTAGCTGCATTTGCGGCATAGGAAAAGGCTCACGAGCCAGCTGTGTATTCACCTGTTCCAGATGGTTCAGATATAAATGCGCATCACCAAAAGTATGCACAAAATCGCCCGGTTCGAGCTTACATACCTGCGCGACCATCAAGGTTAATAGCGCATAACTGGCAATGTTAAAGGGTACGCCCAGGAAAATATCTGCACTGCGCTGATACAACTGACAGGATAACTTGCCGTCATTAACATAAAACTGAAACAACGTATGGCAAGGCGGCAAAGCCTGCTTGCCCTGCGCCGCGTTTTCCTTGGGTGAAACCGAGGTGTCCGGTAATAATGCCGGGTTCCAGGCGCTGACAATTAAACGACGCGAGTCCGGCGTACGTTTAATATCTGAAATCAGCTGGCTTATCTGGTCTATGACGCGGCCATCAGCTGCCTGCCAGCTGCGCCACTGCGCACCATAAACCGGCCCTAATTCGCCAGACTCTGTCGCCCATTCATCCCAGATAGACACACCATTATCTTTTAAGTACCCAATATTGGTTTCACCTTTTAGAAACCACAGCAATTCATGAATAATCGAGCGCAGATGGCATTTTTTGGTGGTTATCAGCGGAAAGCCTTCCGATAAGTTAAACCGCATCTGATAACCAAATACACTGATCGTGCCTGTACCTGTACGGTCTGTTTTTTTGTGGCCATGCTCTAGCACGTGGCGCATTAAATCAAGATACTGCTTCATGCTTTAGAAACCTGTTTTTCTGCTTGTGGGTGCCTGGCAAAGGCATAAATAATCAGCCCGGTACCGGCAATAATCATTGGCAAAGACAACCATTGCCCCATCGACATACCGGCAGACAGTACGCCTAAATGGGCATCCGGTTCGCGGTAGAATTCGACAAAAAAGCGTGCACAGCCATAACCTGCCAGAAAGACACCTCCCAGCGTACCGGTAGGCGGGTTAAAACGGCGTACCAGCATAATAATGCTAAACAGCACTATGCCCTCAAGTGCAAACTCATATAATTGGGACGGGTGCCGCGGCAAAGGCCCCGCGCCTGGAAAAAGCACGGCCCAGGGCACATCTGTCGGCCGACCCCACAGCTCAGCGTTAATAAAGTTACCAAGCCGGCCTGCAGCCAACCCCAGTGGAATAAGCGGTGCAACAAAGTCACCCAGTTCGAGATAACGTTTGTTATTGCGCCAGGCAAACCAAGCCATGGCACTGAGTACCCCTAATAAACCACCGTGGAATGACATGCCGCCGGTCCAGATCTTAAACAAATACACCGGATCGCTGATAAACAGCTCAAACTGATAAAACAACACATAGCCTATACGCCCGCCCAGAATAACGCCTAAAAAGCCAATAAACAGTAAGTCACTCACTTGCTGCTCAGTCCAGCCTGAACCTGGTTTTTTCGCAGCGCGGTTTGCCAGCCACCAGGCCAGGGCAAAAGCAACCAGATACATAAGACCGTACCAACGCAAGCTGACCGGCCCAAGCGAAAAAATAACCGGGTCTATTTGCGGAAACGTAATATAACTTGCAGACATAACTTCCCTTAACTCAGAATCATCTTAGCGGCGATAAGCAGCAACAATATGCCAAACACCCGTTTAATTGTCAGCACCGGCAGCCGCTGGGTCAGTTTAGCCCCTAAAGGCGCTGTAAACGCCGAGGTACAAACAATCCCCAACAGGGCCGGCAGATATATATACCCAATAAATCCCTGCGCCAACTGATAATGTTGCCAGCCCGCTATGACATAACCAAGCGAGCCAAATGCCGCTATCGCAATACCGCTGGCAGCGGCACAGCCGATAGCACGACGCATATCAACCGAGTAGTAATTCAGCATAGGTACGAACAGGGCTCCGCCACCAATGCCCAGTAAGCTGGCAACTCCGCCGAGCCCGGCAGAAATAATCGCCAGATAAGAGGCGCCGGGCAGTTGTTTCTTGCCGATGGCAGAACGTGACCCCAGCATACGCAGCGCCAGTATCAGCACCGCTATACCAAACAGCATTTGCAGTACACCGGGGCTGATATAGTGTGCAAGATAAGCCACCAGCCAGGCCCCTGCCGCAGCGCCAACCATAATAGCTGTCGCGGTTGCCCAGGGCACATTACCCCAGCGGTGATGCGCCAGAACTGAAGAGGTTGCGGTGAAAATAATAGATGCCAGCGATGTAGCGATAGCAACCACTATTGCTTGCTCCGGCGCGACGATATCAAAGCCTGGCAATAACATAAGCAGTACCGGCACGACGATTAAACCACCGCCAATACCCAGTAAACCCGCGAGAAACCCCACTACCGCCCCAAGCACCAATGTAATAGCAATAATAGCTAACACGACTCTCTCTTCGTTATGCAGGGCGCTGTAGTATAACAATGAGGGAAATATAACGGCACGCGCTTAAGCCCGTAACTGACTTAACAGCTGCTTTTGCTCTAAAAAGCGCTGGATCTGTAACCTGACATGTTTAGCTGATTGACAGGCCAGAATTTCCGGTAGTAACAGCGCCAACTCAGACATCTCAACCCGGCGTAATAACCATTTAATTTTTGCCAGGTTACTGCTGTTCATACTAAAACTGTTATAACCCATTGCCGCCAGCAGTAATACGCCGCCGGGCTCACCGGCAAGTTCACCGCAAACGCTAACCGGGAATTGCAGCCCCTGTGCCTGCTGCGACAATTGATACAAAGCCCGAAGCACTGCCGGATGCATTGCATCATACAAACTGGCCACCCTGGGGTTATTACGGTCGACGGCCAATAGATACTGAGTTAAATCGTTAGTTCCCACCGAACAGAAATCAACTTTGCGTGCAAGCTCTGGCAACTGATACATAATGGACGGTACTTCAATCATGACACCAATTTTGGGCTTGGGCAGTTCAATAGCCAGCTCATCACTCACCTCAAAACTGGCTTGCTTTATCAGCCTGACGGACTCATCCACTTCAGCCAGATCGGAAATCATTGGTAACAATATATGCAGATTGTCCAGTGCCAGATTGGCTTTTAACATAGCGCGGATTTGCACCAGAAATATCTCCGGATGATCCAGCGTTAAGCGAATACCGCGCCAGCCCAGAAACGGGTTTTCTTCGGCCAGACTAAAGTACGGCAAAGCTTTATCGCCGCCAACGTCCAGGGTGCGCATAATTACCGGTTTATCAGGGTAGCTTTCCAACACTTTGCGGTACAGCTCGATCTGCTCCTGCTCTGTCGGAAAGCGGCTGCGCATAATAAAAGGAAATTCAGTACGGTATAAACCGACACCGCCGGTATATTTCGGGTCTGTGGTCTCAAGCTCTATTGCCAGACCAGAGTTAACCATCAGGCTAAACGGCGCTCCACAGGATGAGCAGGATTCCAGGGCTATTTCTGCCTGGTAGCGCGCATTTAACGCAGCATCTTCTGTAATAAGTCTTTGATATTCATGACAGATAGCCTCGATTGGGGATAACAGTATCTGCCCCTGATAGCCATCGACTATCAAGCGTTGGCCCTGCCATTGCAGCAATGGCAGCTCGCTTACCCCCATCACTGCCGGAATACCCAGAGCACGCGCCATAATAGCCGCATGCGAATTAACAGAACCTTTTAACGAAACTATGGCTACCAGCTGTTCGCGTGGCACCTCGGCCAGCATGGTCGCCGTGACATTGTCAGCCACCAGCACCACTTTTTGTGGCAGTTTTATTTTGCGTTGCTCGGTATCTAACAGGTTATTTAGCACCCGCTGTCCCAGATCGCGGATGTCAGTGCCTCTTTCACGTAAATAGGCATCATCCATATCGTCGAACTGACGGGCAAACTTTTCCACCACCCGCTTCAGAGCGCTCTTGGCACACCAGCCTTCTGCAATCTGCTGTTCAATTTCCCGGCCAAGGCTCGCCGCATCCAGTAGCTGATGGTACACATCAAAAATGGCCAGAGCATCTGGCGGCATATGGCCACTCATACGCTCAGCCAAGCGGTTAAACTCTGCTTTGGTTATTTTTACTGCGCGGTAAAAATGCGCCAGCTCTTTGTCTGGATCATCAGCCCTTTTAAGCGAAATAGCATTGAAGTCGTTTGCCGGCTCCAGCACAAATGCCTCACCTATGGCAATGCCCGGTGCGCCGGGCAGCCCTTTCATCTGACTCGACTGGCTTTGGCTTGGGCTACTCTGGCCAACGGCCTGACGCATCTCAGCATTGGCCAATACCGACGCCAGCTGCGCAGCAAGGGTCACCAGAAACGATTCCTCGTCCTCGCTAAACACACGCTCAGCAGCTTGTTGAATGGTCAGTACGCCTAACACTTTACGATGATGGATGATGGGGCAGCCCAGGAAAGCAGAAAAACGATCTTCGCTGACTTCAGGTGTCACTTTAAAACGGGGATGAAGATGGGCTTTGGCTAAATTAATAGGCTCTTCACGTTGCCCTACCCAGCCAATCAGGCCTTCAGAGAAGCCAATAGCAATATTACCAATAGCTTCGGGGTTAAGGCCGTCTGTCGCCATCAACATAAAATGTTGTTGGTCGTAGTCGGCAAGGTACACTGAGCAGCACTCTGTTGTCAGCGCCTGTTTTACACTCGAGACTAAGCCAGCTAATGCGTTTTGAAGCACCGGCTCTTGTGCTACATCCTGAACAATTCGCCTTAACTGGCCTAACATAAGAGCCTCTTTTTCAGTCTAGCTAATTGCTTAACTTGTGTTGCTAACTCTTTTTCTTACCTTCGCGGCGGATAAACGGCAAAGCGACCGGGGCAAACTCTTTCATGACTTTTCGGTAAACTTCGCGTTTAAACGCGACCACTTGTCTAACCGGATACCAGTAGCTGACCCAACGCCAGCTATCAAATTCCGGATGTGTGGTTTTAAGTAAGTTTACATCCTCGTCAGCACAGGTCAGCCGAAGTAAAAACCACTTCTGCTTCTGGCCAATACACACCGGGTTACTGTCCTTACGAATTAAACGCTTAGGAAGTTTGTAGCGTAGCCAGTGCTTAGTGGTGGCAATAATTTCCACATCATTAGCACTTAACCCTACCTCTTCGTTTAATTCACGAAACATGGCTTGCTCCGGCGTTTCGCCGTCGTCAATACCACCCTGTGGATATTGCCAGGAATGCTGACCATACCGTTTTGCCCAAAACACCTGTCCCTGGTGGTTACAAATCACTATGCCGACATTGGCCCGAAACCCTTCGGCATCGATCACACAAACCTCTGGCGGATCTTAAACAATATGCAAAAGATTCTTTCATAAAGTCGGGGCTTGGGCAAACGGTATTTTCACCACACCTTTTACACACTTATCCACAATAATGCTTACTAACCGCACCTCCATGTGCACTTCTTCACAGCTCATGTTGATAACGCTGTGCAAAAACTACTTTTAACCACTGAATAACTAAGAACAGAGGAATATCACCTTATAACGAGCCCTGCCAGATATGTTTAATATCAACAACTTACACAAGATAGTAAGGTAATAATCTGCCGTGCTGGCTGTGTGCAAGTTAGTTTGCTGCGTTTTTAAGCAGCCAAAGCAGCAGAAAAATGTTAACGTATTCCTATATTTGCTGATTATTACAACCATGCACTCATCTCCGGCGTCATTAGCTGAACTCCAAGCCCGTAGCCAGGCATTAGCAGGCTTAACGCTGGGCCAGATTGCTGCCCAGCTGCAGCTGCAGGTACCTGCCAACCTGCAAAAAGACAAAGGCTGGGTCGGCCAGTTATTGGAACAATCGCTGGGTGCCAGCGCAGGCTCGAAAGCTGAGCCTGATTTTCCTCACCTTGGTGTAGAGCTGAAGACGTTACCTATTGATCGCGATGGAAAACCACTCGAGAGCACTTATGTTTGTGTCGCGCCTCTGACAAATGTCGGCGGCTTACACTGGCATGACTCCTGGGTGTGCCGAAAACTACAGCATGTACTGTGGATACCGATCCTGGCAGAACGGCAGATCCCATTATCCGAGCGAATGGTTGGTACGGCATTTTTATGGCAACCCAATGTGCAGCAGCAGCAGGAACTGCAGCAGGACTGGGAAGAATTGATGGAGCAAATTACATTGGGCGGCGTTGCTAATATCCGTGGCGCCCAGGGTAAACACCTGCAGCTCAGACCCAAGGCAGCCAACAGCCGCGCACTGACAGATGCAGTAGGCGCTCACGGCGAGCCGATAAAAACCTTGCCCCGTGGTTTTTATCTCAAAGCTACATTCACCGCAAGCTTACTGGCACAGCAGTTTGCGCCGGGTTAATGGCTGTACTTTTCCACGATACGGCTATAACTGCCATTATCACGCAGTTGTGCCAGGCCGGAGTTGAATTGCTCTACCTGCGTTGGTGAAACCGACTCCTTACTAAACATAACGTAAACATCTGAATTACCAAGGCTAATACTGTGAGGCTGTATATATTTGTCCAATCCCTTACGGCGCAGAATTGACGCACCGACAAAGCTGTCTTCCAGCAAGCCGTCAATTTCCTCATCCAGCAAACGGGCCATATTTAACTCACTGATAATAGCGCCGACAAATTTGCTACGCTGAGCCTCATCGGCATATAAAGCTGCAACTTCATCTCCATAGTAATACTCATTGACCACGCCAACCTTATGACCATCGGCCAGAAATGCGGCTAAATCAGTATAAGGCAGGTTAGCCTGGTCTTTACGTACATACAGCTGAAATCTTTCCTGGCGGTAAGGTTCAGAAAAATAAGCAAAGGTTTCGCGGTCATCTGTTTTAGACGCGCCTAACACAAAATCGACCTCACCTTGTTTGAGCAACGTCAGCAGCTCCAGCCAACTGCCCTGAATTACATTCAGGCTGCAATCCATGTTATCCATCACGGCCTGCACTATCTCAACATCCAGGCCAGCAACAGTATTACCAACCGTCATGTACTGATATGGCTCCCAGGCGTCCATGCCAAGCGTCAACTCACAGTCATTCTGTTCAACGGCAGCAGGCGCCGCAACGGCTGACTGGCTTTGCACTACAGGTTGGGTTTCATTTTGATGGGCTGGTTTACAGCCGGCTAGCATGAGCACTACAACAACGACCACTGGTATGTAAGTTTTCATATTACACCTTAAGGCGTTACTGGTTTGCTCCAAGCTTAGTGCATAACAGTTCACTTCGCCGCTTTAGCGCAATAAGTCAATAAAACAGTACAGTTATGTTTCCACTGAGTCGTAGCCTCTGCCCTCTTTCCCTGTTACTGATTGGCGTTTTGGGGCACCGAACATCACTGTCAGCAGCTGTTTGCCCGATTTACTCTGCCTGCCATCGCTTAACATACGCCGCCACTCATAAAAGGTGATAAGCAATGGATTGTCGGAATTGAAATCGTCAGTGATACCATAGCGGCAGGGATCATCGTCCTGTTCAGGCACAAAGGTGCCAAACAGCCGGTCCCAGATAATCAACACACCCGCAAAGTTTTTATCGATGTAACGGGCGTTACAGGCGTGGTGTACTCTGTGGTGAGACGGCGTATTGAATACCCACTCCAGCATACCAAGCTTTTTAACTGCCTGAGTGTGAACGAAAAACTGAAATGCCAGATTCAGCGCCACTACTGCAAATACCAGCGTGGGTGCAAAACCAAACAAGATCATCGGCGTCCAGAACAACCACATACCGGACAACGGATAAGTCAGGCTTTGCCGTAGCGCTGTGCTGAAATTCATCAGGCGCGAGCTGTGATGTGTAACATGCGAGGCCCACAACCAGCGGACATGATGCGATGCCCGGTGAAACCAGTAATACAAAAAGTCCTGCAATAAAAATGCGATGGCAATGTTGCCGGCGCTGAGTTCTATTTCGAACAGACGATACTGATGCAGCCAGATAAAAAACGGCATCAACAGCAGAAGTGCCAGCATGTCACTGCCCTGATGCAATAGTGCCAGCACAGCATTAGCAGCGCTGTCTTGCCAACGATAACGTGCGGGTGTCAATTTGCGAGAGCTGAACCATTCCCAGGCAATAAAGCCAAGAAACAATGGGGCGAGTGCAAGTAATATAAGTTCGACCGGGATCATCTGATGTTGTCCGTACGCTTTGCCTTATACCGATGTTACTGCAAAGCCGGATCGAACTCTACAGAGTTCCCGGTTTGGGGTGGGCTGGCTTAGAACCGGGCCAAAAACTCTGCCCGAGTGCGACCATCTTCTTTAAAGATACCGCCCAGTGCAGTGGTCTGGGTTTTCGAGTTAACGTCCATAACACCGCGGGATTTAACACAGTAATGCACCGCTTCCATCGTCACCGCAACATTGTTTGTTTGCAGTAACGTTTGCAGCGCAACCAGGATCTGCTGGGTTAAACGCTCCTGAACCTGAGGCCGCTGTGCGAAGAAACGTACAATACGGTTAATTTTAGACAAGCCAATAATACGCTGGTCCGGAATATAGGCGACAGTTGCACTGCCATCAATGGTGACAAAATGATGCTCACAGGTACTGGTGAAACTGATATCTTTCACTTTTACCATTTCCCTGACCTGCATTTTATTTTCGATCAGCGCCATTTTTGGAAAGTTGCTGTAATCCAACCCGCCAAAAATTTCATCAACATACATTTTCGCAATACGATGCGGGGTCTCATTAAGACTGTCATCGCTAAGATCCAGCCCGAGAGTTTTTACCACCTCAGTCATCAGAGCGTTAATTTTGTCGTACTTCTGATCCCGCGACAGGCCATTGTCCACCATAGGGGTTTCAAGCCCCTGAGCTTCCAGTGCACTGCGAACTACCTTTGCTTCTTCTGATAACATAACTTCTTCCAACCCGACGTCGATTACCGTTATACGCACCGTCAAAGCCGCTAGTTTACGGGGAATGTCATTTTTTTGCCATTTTTATGATTGGTTCCGGCACCACAGCTCAGGCTGCGGGCCGGATAGCGGCGGGCTATTGCACTAACGACAAGGCTTCAAGCAATTCCCGTGGTTCAACTTCAGGGCCATTTAAACTATCATCCCAGTTGGTTCCAATCAGGACGCCATCGTCATACATCTCTTTTAACCAGCCTTCACAGAAAACATCCAGCGGAATAGCTTCAGGTTTATATACTGCCCATTCATCAGAGCAATGCGCTTTAGCCGATGCTTCATCAGACCAGAAAGGCATCACATCGGTGTCTTCAAACTCGACAGACTCTACGACTAATAAATCTTCACCATCGGCAAGGACATACACTACGCCGTGAGTTTTGGCTTCTTCAACAAAACGCTGAAAACTCGGATCTTGCGCAAACTGACTCATAATAATTTCCACCCGCTAAGCTATTTTCGCTATTAGACCAGAAAGCAGCGCGCAAAAGCGAGTTTTATCTTTGCACTGCCGGCTCAGTCTTTCCCTGCCCGCGGAAAATAACGTACAATTGCCTCCACTTACAAAGGCAACATTAAGCGTGATTTTATGGCTCAGTATATATACTCGATGTATCGCGTATCTAAGGTGGTTCCACCTAAGCGCACTATTTTAAAAGACATTTCGCTGTCTTTCTTTCCGGGAGCCAAAATTGGTGTTCTGGGTTTAAACGGTTCAGGTAAATCCACTTTACTGCGCATTATGGCTGGTGTGGATAAAGAATTTGAAGGTGAAGCCCGTGCTCTGGCCGGCACAAAAATTGGTTACCTGCCACAGGAACCCGAGCTGGATCCGAACAAAACCGTCAAAGAAGTAGTGGAAGAAGCGGTCGCTGACGTAAAACAGGCTTTTGCCCGGTTAGACGAAGTGTACGCCGCTTACGCAGATGAAAATGCTGATTTTGACGCCTTAGCCCGTGAGCAAGGCGAGCTTGAAGCCTTAATTCAGGCCAAAGATGGCCACAACCTGGACAACACACTGGAGCGCGCTGCTGACTCTCTGCGATTACCGCCCTGGGATGCCAAAATTGAACATTTGTCCGGTGGTGAGCGTCGCCGGGTAGCTATTTGCCGCCTGGTGTTAGAGCGGCCAGATATGCTATTGCTGGATGAACCCACTAACCACCTCGATGCTGAATCGGTGGCATGGTTAGAGCGCTTCCTGCACGATTACCCGGGTACAGTGGTGGCCATCACCCACGATCGTTATTTCCTTGATAACGTTGCAGGCTGGATTTTAGAACTGGACCGCGGCGAAGGTATTCCATGGGAAGGTAACTATTCGAGTTGGCTGGAACAGAAGGAAGCCCGTCTGGCACAGGAAGAAAAATCCGAAAATGCCCGCCAGCGTTCTATTAAACAAGAATTGGAGTGGGTACGCACTAACCCTAAAGGCCGCCATGCCAAGAGCAAGGCACGGATGGCGCGCTTTGAAGAGCTGCAAAGCCAGGATTTTCAAAAGCGCAACGAAACCAACGAGCTGTTTATTCCACCAGGGCCACGCCTGGGTGATAAAGTGTTGGAAGTTAATCACTTGCGTAAAACCTTTGGCGATCGCGTGCTGATTGATGATTTAAGTTTCAGCATCCCCAAAGGTGCGATAGTGGGCATTATCGGCCCTAACGGCGCCGGTAAATCGACGCTGTTTAAAATGATTAGTGGTACTGAACAAGCCGATGCCGGCGAGATCAGTGTCGGTGAAACGGTGCATATCGCCAGTGTCGATCAATTCCGTGACAGCATGAACCCGAAAAACACCGTCTGGCAGGAGATCTCTAACGGCCAGGACATGCTGCAAATTGGTAGTTTTCAGATCCCAAGCCGGGCTTATGTTGGCCGTTTTAACTTTAAAGGCAATGATCAGCAGAAGTTTATCGGCGAGCTGTCCGGTGGTGAACGTAACCGCGTGCATTTAGCAGCGCTGTTAAAAGCCGGTGGTAACATGCTGTTACTCGATGAACCGACCAACGATCTGGACGTTGAGACACTGCGGGCACTGGAAAACGCTATCCTGGATTTCCCGGGCTGCGCTATGGTGATCTCGCACGACCGCTGGTTCCTTGACCGTATCGCCACTCACATTCTGGATTATCGCGATGAAGGCAAGGTTAACTTCTTCGAAGGTAACTACTCCGACTATGAAGCCTGGCTAAAAGCCACCTACGGTGCAGATGCGCTGCAGCCTCATCGGATTAAGTACAAGAAAATCTGATACAAAAACGCCCGTTGCTACGGGCGTTTTCTTTTCTATTCTGCATTATCAGCGTTCTTGATAAGACGATGACATGACCTGTTGATAGCGCACGGTTTGCGCAACCTTACTGTGCGCATTCTGTAGCTGCTTTACTACGTTCTGTGATGTCGTCAAACTGGCAGCCAGCCATGTCTGCTGTTCAAGCTGTGGAATTGCATAAATAAAATTTACATCACGCTTTCGCAGCCCAAGTGCTGCCAACATACCATTTAACGCTACAGGATCGTCTATCACCAGGTCGACTTTACCATTTAGCAGTAACTGCCAGGACTCGGCAATATCAGCAACCAATACCAACTGCACGCCAGGGACAAAGCCGTTATCAATCAGAAAGTCAGCCGACAAATCATCCCTTTGTACCGCCACAGTATACCGCTTGGCATCCTCAACAGAGCTAAGCTTGATGTCGCTTCGATGGGCCAGCCCAACAAAACCAAGCTGATATGCTGCGACAGTACCTATCCACTGAAACTCAGTTTCACGCTCGGTTGTGCGGGCCATATTGTATATCAGTACATTGGGTTGGTTACGCGCGATACGAAAAGCCCGCGCCCAGGGATACAGCTCGATTTGAGCACCGTAACCTGCTTCAGCTAATATTGCCTGCACAAGCTCAGTACTTAATCCGGCTACCTTGCCATCAACTAAAGTTTGGTGTGGCGGCGACAACTCAGTGACAACACGCAAGGCTTCCTGTGCTGTCGCACTGCAGCAGAACAAAGATCCGACTAACAGCAAAGTTCTTAGCATAAGGCCCCGTGACTACCTGCTACTGAGCTGAATAATAGCGTAGTTTTGTTGCTATGCCATCGATCTTGCGACACGAAGAATTTCACTAATTATTAGTCAAATTTGTTACTTCATAGAATCAAATTGACAACACCATCAGTTACTCAATTAACCACATCAATAAAATTCATTTAAAAACATGCAGTTAAAATAAATAAAAATATGGCACAGCCTTTGTAATAGAAAAAGTGTTGTTATCACTAACCTAAAACCAAGGATTTAAAAATGAAAACTGTAACTGCACTTATTCTGACTACTGTTATTGCAACCGGCTTTACTGCTTCAGCCAGCGCCAATAGCATTACTGATACCATCAGTGACGCCGTTAGCACACAATTGACCGAGTTGAGTGCAAACATCAAGCAGCAAGCTAAGGCTGCATTAGAGCAAACAGCAGCAGAGTTGTTCTTCTCTACCGGCAGCAAACAGGCTGAACAGGCAATAACACCGGCAGTTAGAACAACTGATACCGATAAAGAGTAACAGAGGTCTTATGTGGTTTTTCGCCAGGCGCTTACGTCAGTTGCAGTACGTAAGCGCATTCTGTTTACTGCTCTGACCACACCGCCAGTTCATTACCATTGGGGTCGGTGAAATGAAAGCGTCGCCCGCCCGGGAATGAAAATACCGGCTTAACTACTTTACCACCAGCCGCCACAATCTTACTTTCAGTCTGAGCAAGATCTTTGCTGTAAAGCACTACCAAAGCTGCACCATCTGCAACGGCAGAATGCGTTTTAGCGCGGTAAAAACCGCCATCCAGTCCAGAATTTGCAAATGCAACATAGTCCGGCCCGTAGTCAGCAAATACCCAGCCAAATACCCGGCTGTAAAACTGCTTTGTTGCAGCCAGATCAGCCGCTGGAAGCTCAACATAATTTATCTTTTCATGCCCACTCATTATTTCGGCTCCCGTCCCGGTTAACGTCAACTACTGTAAAACAAGCTTATGACAGGAACAAGCAGCATAAAAAAGAAAAGCCACGCGCTTTTCAGTGCGTGGCTTCTGTCAAACCTCGGAGCCGCGATTTACTTTGTAACCACCATCGCACTGATGTTCAGTGTCTGGCCCATTTTTGCCAATAAACGGTTTACTTTACGCGCCAGTAACACCCAGGCAAGAGCATTGCTGCGTTTCGCGGTAACATGGTGTTTCTCTGCTGCAGTATTTAATGTTGTCATGCTTCACCTCTGTGATTAGCTGTGCTGATATGTTGCACATTATGCCGTTTTTTTGCACAGCTCACGAGCGAGATTAATTGCAACCAAGGCATTAGTTTTTCTTATCAATAAATATTTTCTTATTCATTTAACATTCACCGGGCGGTCATAGTAAGCAAAGTCGCTCAGGCAATACAAATTCGCTAATTATGCAATTTAAATAAAAATTTATTCAATAAGTGCGAAAGAATCAGGTAAAACCAAGCCTGTTTCAGCCTCATTTCGCTAGCATGGCATAGCAATCTTTGGTTAGTTATTCTAATTAAAAACTTATTAATGCTATGCACATTAGTACTGCAGGCACACTTTAATAATGCTGACATCGGCTGCTCTGTGTTAACGTACCCATACGCGCAAATAACCAAGTCATTTCATGCATTATCCGGTTAGCTTTTCCGTTGCCCAATTGCAATTGGCAGCACTAAGTCAGCAGCCTTCACCGCTAAGTACTAAGCCCATATTATGTCTGCATGGCTGGCTGGATAATGCAGCCAGCTTTATCCCTCTGGCGACAAAGTTACCGGACCTGCCAATATTAGCACTGGAGTTTCCTGGCCATGGTCATTCTTCGCACCGTGGCGCAGATGCACACTATTATTTTTTTGACTGGGTACAGGACTTGGTTGCATTGTGCCGCCAGCAACACTGGCAACAACTCACTATTGTCGGTCATTCGATGGGCGGAATGGTAGCGACTGCGCTTGCCGCGGCCTTCCCTGAGCTAGTTGAACGCTTGGTATTAATCGACAGTTTAGGCTTTATCACTGATGTTCCCTCAAACACAGCAAAACAACTCAGAGATGGTATTAGCTCCCGGCTAAAACCGGTATCACGTAAGCCCTGCTATAGCTCTGTAGCAGAGGCTGCAGCAGCCAGACAACGCCAAAGCGATTTTGGTATCAGTGAAGCCTTGCTGCTGGCACAGCGCGGCACTGTTCAAACTGACTCAGGGCTAACCTGGCGTGCTGATATGCGTCTGCGCCATAGCTCGGTATACCGTTTATCACCAGCCCAGGCAGAAACATTGATGCGTGCTGTGCAGTGCCCTGTGCTGGCAGTGATCGCAGAAGACGGGATGATCACTGAGCGAGCGTCACACGCTGCGGGTTGTTTTGCCAATCTGCGGCGGGTAAACGTTAAAGGTGGGCATCACTGCCATATGACTCAGCCAGAGGCAGTCGCACTGGCAATACATCACTTCTTGCAGGCATAAAAAAACCGCAGCACGCTGCGGTTTTCACTAACTTATTCTGCTTAGCCTTTCAGTACTGCGGCTACCGACCTGGCAAAGTAATCAATATTGCTATGGTTTAGGCCGGCAATGCTGACACGGCTTGAATCAACCATATAAATACTAAACTCGTTGCGCAGACGGGCGATTTGTTCTTTATTGATACCGAGGAAGCTGAACATACCGTGTTGACGCGTGATGAAGCTGAAATCCTGCGTCACGCCTTCGCCAGCCAGTTTATCAATAATCAGCTGACGGTAGTTGTTGATACGATTACGCATTTCGGCAAGTTCCTGGTGCCATAACGCAGTAAGCTCTGCGCTATCGAGAATGTTGGCAACGATAATCGCACCGTGAGCCGGTGGCATTGAATAAATGCTACGTACCACGCTTAACAGATTGACCCGGGCGATATCGCT
Organism: Rheinheimera aquimaris; assembly: GCF_020531985.1. Taxonomy (GTDB): domain Bacteria; phylum Pseudomonadota; class Gammaproteobacteria; order Enterobacterales; family Alteromonadaceae; genus Alishewanella; species Alishewanella aquimaris. The sequence continues at coordinate 1,017,658 of NZ_JAJAVQ010000001.1, forward strand.
GATTTTACTGTCAGCTGAAACCACAGACACAGCACCAATACGCTCACGGTATAAGCCAAAGTTCTTTGAACAAGAGCTACATAACAGCATCTCGTCAACAGTATCAGCCAAATAACGCAAGCCCCTGGCATCCTCATCCAGCCCGCTGCCGAACCCTTGATACGCCATATCGACCAGTGGTGTGAAACCGCGCTCTTTTGCCAGCTGAGCAAAACGCTGCCACTGGGCAAAGGTTAAATCCATGCCGCTTGGGTTATGGCAGCAGGCGTGCACTAATACCACATCACCTGCAGGTACTGTTGCCAAATCAGCAAACATGCCCTCTTCATTCAGGCCTTTGGTACTGTAATCGTAGTAAGTGTACTCTTTAACATTCAGGCCAGCAGCTTTGAACATTGAAATATGGTTAGCCCAGGTTGGGCTGGTTACCCAAATAGTCGCATTAGGGTTAGCTTTTTTAATAAACTCTGCTGCTACGCGCAGCGCACCAGTACCACCCGGGGTATGCGCAGTCGTAACGCGGTTTGCCAGCAGTACTTTGTGGCCCTGACCAAACGCCAGCTTCTCGATATGGCTGTTGAAACCCAGATCGCCCGCCATACCAATATAGGTTTTACTGTCTTCATTTTTCAGCCGCAGCGCTTCAGCTTCTTTCACGCATTTCAATACTGCAGTGTGGCCTTGCTCATCTTTATAAACACCAACACCGAGATCGACCTTGTTTGGGTTAGGATCTTCTTTGTACGCCGCCATTAGGCCTAAGATCGGATCTGTGGCCACCGGTTGTAACTGAGCAAACATAGTGTTCTACCTGATTAAAGTTGCATGAAAAACTGCGCTTAAGGCAAATAAGCCGGTATGGTTAAACATACCGCTACCAACAATGCCATCGCATCAGCAGTAAAAACGTTCTTATTAAAATCTTCCGCATCGACAATGCCGATTATTTTGCCTGATTGATTATACAGAGGCAAACACGCTTCAGCCTGTACCTTGGGATCGCAGGTGTAATATTCGCCACCAGTCCCCAGATAAGCGGCAACATCATTAATGACTTTAGCTTTGCCGGTTAAACCAACGGTACTGTTATTACTGATTTTGGCAAACTCGCTGTTCAGCGGGAACTCGGCGCGTGATGCAGCACCGTAATATGCCAGTTTAACTAATACCGGTTCACCCGCCACATTGCTGCGCGCCTGATAAATACCAAACCAGTCAAGCGCAGAGTGCTGCTGATAATATGCTGCTACAGCGCTAAGCTTTTGCAGCGCTTTCTCGTTCTCAGCTGTCTGCCCGCCCAGTATCGCGCTCAGATCATAAGGCTCATCAGCTAACTGACCAAACAACGAGCAAGCGCCACCTTCGCCGAGTTCAGGTACCTGGTATTGCCACTTTATCTCTGGTACTGGCTCAGTGGCGATAAACTGCTGCAGTTGCACCTGGAACTGCGAAACTTTGGCGCTGATATCACCAAACTGCAGTACTAAACCAGAGTGATGAAGATAATCGGACACCGACAACGTAACAGACATTTATATAGCCATCCAGATTTCTAAAATTGAGCAGCATTCTATCAGAAGCTGTTAAAAAACCAAGCCAGAGCAGCATCAGAAACAGAAATTGTTGCCGCAGCAGCACTGGATGTTTAAGCTGACAACATTGTAAAGCAAGCACTACTGATATAGTTATGGCATCAAACAAAATTTCACTGGCCGACTGGCAGGCAAAAATGAACCCGGGCGCCAGCAAGGCAGCACCAACTGGCGACAATCTGGTTTACAGCACTGAATCTGGCCGTATAGACAATAAACCGCAGGTGAAAGCCGTTGCTGAAGCTTACGCCGACGGCGCTGTACGTATTCGGCGCGAAACCAAAGGGCGCGGCGGTAAGGCCGTGCTGACAATCAGCGGTATTGCCAAACCCAACGACGAGTTAGCCGCGCTGGCCGCCAAGCTGAAAAAGAAATGTGCCTGCGGCGGTGCAGTAAAGGATGGCGTAATTGAAATACAGGGGGATAAACGCGAGCTGGTAGAGCAGTTGCTGCAAGCCGAGGGTTATAAAACTAAATGGGCCGGTGGCTAATTAGCTTCACCACCGGTAGTAACACATCGAGCTGCTGCATTTGAAATTCAGTTTGCGGACTCACGATTATACGGCTTGCCAAAAACCCCGTTAAAGAAGCTTTGTTTTAACCAGTAAGGCCGCTGCTCAGTGTTAGCAATATCCAGTGCAATATTGTAATTAATATTGGCAAACACAGCGCCAGCATCGTAACGGATAGCACCGTAATCCTTAATCAGGCTGGGAATATCATCCGATGGTTTATGGTAATGTTTGGCAAAAAAGCTGCCCCAGATTTTACCGCCGTCCTGCGCTGGGTCCTGCGACTTAAAGCCGGTCATTAAAAACACCGCCGGCACGCCTTTTTTCACCAACGTATAGTGGTCTGAGCGGGTAAAAATAGCCTGCTCCGGCATTGGATCCGGGCTTAGTGCTATGCCTTCTTTTGCTGCTGCGCGCTCTACCACTTTGCCAAGTGACGAATGATTAGCACCAAAAGCAACCATATCAGCAAACGGATACAACAGTACCGGCATATCCAGATTCACGTTAGCGACCAGCTTCTCGATTGGCTTTGTTGGGTTGTTAGCGAAATAATCTGCGCCCAGCAGGCCCTTTTCTTCCCCTGTTACCACCACAAATAAAATAGAACGCTTTGGTGCCTGTGGTAACTGGCTGAATAGCCGTGCAGTCTCGAGTAAAATCGACACACCGGCAGCGTTATCCATAGCGCCGTTGTTAATCTTATCGTCGGTACGTAAATCATTGGCCAGGCCGATGTGATCAGAGTGCGCCGTGATCACCACGTACTCGTCTTTCAACACCGGATCAGAGCCCGGCAGCATGGCAATAACATTAGGGCTGGAAATTTGCTCGTGTGTTGAGCGCCGGCTTAGCGATGCGGTTACGCCCAGTTCAAACCCGGCAGGGTTCTGTTTATTCTCCAGTTGGGTAAAGATATCCGCCAGCGAGTGCTCAGCCTTAGTAAACAGGGCAGCTGCAGCATCAGGGTGCACATAAGCACCGGCTTTTAAATCGGGGTAACTGTCTGCCGGTGTGCCGTCTGCCTGCAGCCACTCCATGCTAGGGGCATTTAAATACAATAAGCTGGTGGCGTACGGCCGCGTTTTTTCCTGTTTAGGTGTGTGTATGGTGATAATTCCTACAGCGCCACGTTCAGCGGCCAGTTTGGTTTTCAGGCTGTTTAAGTGCGCCGCTTCTTCACTTGGCAGGCTATCTGGCCGGCCTGCCAGCAACACCACTATTTTGCCTTTCACATCCAGGCCAGCATAATCATCCAGCGCAAACTCTTTTGATACCAAACCATAACCGGCAAACACCAGCGGCGCGGTAACATCTGTTTGCGGGTATTGCATGCTTGGGCCGGTAAAGAACGCTTTCGGGTAACTGAGTTCAGTGTCTTTACCATCAACATGCAGCGTAAAACTGGCGCTATCCTGTGCTAAACGCGCTTTGCGCAGCGGCACGCGCTGAAAGTAACTGCCGTTTTCACCCGCTGGCAACAAACCTAATGCCTGTAACTGCGTTGCTATATATAACGACGCAATTTCATGCTCTTTACTGCCGGTTTCACGGCCAGCTAACTCGTCTGAGGCCAGAAACTGCATATGAGCTTCTATGGCTTTAGCACTGGCTGCAGGCTGCACAGCAGCCGATTTTGGCGCAGTACTGCTGACGCAACCGGTAACGGCACTGAATGCCAGTGCCGCAACGATCAGTTTGAATTTCATCTTATTTCCTTAAAACAGCAGTGCCAGCAAAGGCTGGCACTGACATTACTTATCCGGTGACATATCAGTTGATACGCTGCCGGTACTTATCATGCAATTGCTTATGACGATTGTTCAGATCTACCGCCCTGCCATCTATCCACAAATGAGTAACCTTGTGGCCCAGATAATCAAAAATATCGCCGTCTGATACAACCAGGCTGGCCGCTTTGCCTACCTCAATACTGCCAATTGTATCGGCAACACCGGCAATTTGCGCAGCATTAATGGTAACAGAACGTAACGCCTGCTCCGGGGTTAAGCCGTAACTAATCGCCTGCCCTGCAGCAAACACCAGGTTTCGCGTATCCCAGTAGCCATCCAATGACAAGGCATACTGTACACCTGCATCCTGCAATACTTTAGGGGTAATAAACGCCTGACGGAAATTTTCATCTACCCTGGTTGGCAAGCCATAAGGCGCGGTATAAATCACCGCAACCTTAGCAGCAGCCAGCTCATCTGCCATGCGCCAGCTATCACGGCCACCGACAATTGTCAGTTTCAGACCATACTGCTTAGCCAGCAACATAGCCTGGCGAATTTGCCGCTCATCATCAGCATGCACAAACAGTGGCCGCTCACCTTTAAACACCGGCAACATCTGGTGCCAGCGCGAATCGACACCGTGGTTTAACCCGGCTTGCTCGGCGTCATAATAAGCTTTAGCATCTTTAAAATGTTGCTGCAGCGCTTCAAGCTGTTCTGCATTAGCTTTACGCACCTCATCAGCCGGTTTAGGGTTCCAGCGCGAGCCCAGCGTACTGGCATTAGGCCAACGCACGTGCAGGCCGGTAGCGTCAGCCACTACTGCATCCTGGTAATTCCAGGCATCCAGCTGCATCAGACTGGATTGCCCCATCAGCATGCTTCCAGACGGATACACCATGGCATAAGCAAAACCATTGCTGCGGATAGTGGGTATCACCTCAGAGTCAGCGTTGTAAGCGACTTTAGCCCTGATGTCAGGGTTGGTCTGGGTAACCTCGGTAGAGTCATCGGTTGAACGCACGGCTTCAATCTCGATTAAGCCTAACTGGTTAGCCAGTGCAATTAACCCGGGGTACAGGTGTTTGCCGTCAAGCGCCATTACTGTTGCACCTTCTGGTGCAGCTAAATCTGTGCCGATCGCCGCAATCTTGCCATCTGCAATCAAAACATCAGTGTCGGTGCTAACGCCCGATGTGACACTGTGTACTGTAAGGCCAGTCAGCAGCACCGGAGTGGCAGCTGCTTTGCCCGGCACTATATCATGAGCCAGTACCTGGCCTGCAGCCAGGCTGCCAGTCAGCGCAACAAACAAACTTAAACAGGTTTTAGATAGTTTCATGCTGTTGCTCCTTAATGTGAATGGCCGTGAAGGTGTAAATGGTTGCTGATTTGCCACCAATCGCCCTGATCTTCACAGTGCCACTCGGGCTCATCCTGCTTGTAGCCATCTTTATCACCGGCTTTAGCGTCGTCATCTGCCATCAGCACTTTTTGAATTAATGCCGCTCTTTCAGCTTCAAGCTGCTGCTGCAATTGCTTATCGGTGTCGATATCAAAATACTTGGTACCGCCAATCCAGGTTTGTTGCGCCTGGCTGTACACCGATAACGGGTTGGTATTCCACAGCACAAAATCGGCCTGCTTACCCACTTTGATTGACCCGGTCACGCTATCTATTTTCAGCTGTTTAGCCGGGTTAATGGTGACCATTTTCAGTGCATCATGCTGGCTCATACCGCAGTACATGACCGATTTTGCCGCTTCCTGATTCAGCCTGCGCTGCAAGCCGGCGTCATCCGAGTTAATACTGACCAACATACCTTGCTCTGCCATCAGGCAGGCGTTGGTCGGTATGGCGTCCTGTACTTCCATTTTGTATGCCCACCAGTCAGCAAAAGTCGAGGCACTGGCACCATGCGCCAGCATTTCTTTTGATGTTTTATAGCCCTCAAGAATGTGGGTAAAGGTGGTAATGTTAAAACCCATTTCATCTGCCAGTTCAATCAGCATCAGAATTTCAGAAGCAACGTAAGAGTGCGTGTGAATAAAGCGCTGTTTATCCAGAATTTCAACCAGTGCCTGCAGGCGATAATCAATGCGTGGCGGTGCAACATCTTCACGCTGACGCTTTGACAGCTTGTTATAGGCTGCTAATTTGGTTTTATACTCTTTTGCCGCCTGAAAGGCGTCACGGATAGTGGTTTCAACACCAATACGGGTTTGCGGATAACGTGACGTAAACGCATCGCCCCAGTTAGATTGCTTAACGTTTTCACCTAACGCAAACTTTATGCTTGGCGGTGCCGACTTCATTTTTAAGCCTTCGGCTGTCTCGCCCCAGCGGAACTGAATAACCTGAGCCTGGCCGCCAATAGGATTGGCACTGCCATGCAGCAACTGCGCTGTGGTGGTACCACCTGCCAGGCCGCGATACAGATTAATATCCTCAGGGTTAATCACATCGCCAATCCGTACTTCAGATGTTACCGCCGCAGTACCTTCGTTGACGCCGGCTTCAATAGCGACATGCGAGTGCTCATCGATAATGCCGGGGGTTAAATGCATCCCCGTTGCGTCAATTACCGCAAAACCTGATGGTGTGCTAAGGTTTTTGCCAATTTTGTCAAACTTACCGTTACGGACAATCACATCGGTCTGCTCCAGTATGCCGTCTTGCTCAGCAGTCCAGACCGTTGCATTTTTAATATGCACATTCTGCTGTTTAGCCAGCTCAGGCAAGCCATAGGCCCGGTTAGGGAAAGTCATTTTTGACAGCATAGTACCAGCTGTACTCTGTGGCTTTTTCGCTTGCTGAGATTTGCTCTGTCCGGCAGTTTGCCGTTTGGCACTGACGCTTTCAGCGCGGGTCGCAATTTGCCACTTACCCGTTAATACGTTGTCAGTTAAGCGACCACTAAACTGGGCAACCTGCGCACTACCGGTTAAGGTTTTTAACGCCAGATTAAACTGCAGTTGCTGCTGCTGAGCTTTCACATCGGTTAGTTTCACTGCTTCGGCATCAACTGCTGTAGCGGTGCCGGATAATTTATCTCCTGCTCCAGTCAGATTTACCGTAATAGCTTTACCGGCGACTGTCAGCTGGTAATCGCCGGCAAACTCAACCGGATTAACGGTTTCAACATTATGCTGCTGACCGCGGATCCAGGTAGCCACTATGTTGCCGTCAGCAAACAAATCACCGTCTGCCAGTACGATATCGGCCTGATAGCCCGGTGCAATTTTACCCAACCGATCTGCAACACCGGCCAAACGTGCCGGCTCTGTGGTCAGTGCCGCCAGCGCTTTGTCTGTCGTTAAGCCCTGTTTTACCGCCTTACGCAGATTAGGCCAGAACTGTTTTAACTCTTTTAAGCGGTAAGTTGTCAGTGCAAAAGGCACGCCCGCCTGCGCCAGTGCTGCAGCATTGGCTGGTGCACGCTCCCAGTGACGTAAATCAGCCAGGCTGACATCCAGCTGGTCAGCAACTTGCTCAACTTCAGGCGCAGCCGGGAAATTCAGTGGTAGGATAAGGCTGCGGCCACTGGCTTTGATATCCGCCAGCCGCACGTATTCGTAGCCGGAACCCACCATAGCCACATTGTTTAACTTAAACTCATTAAATAACTGATTAGCGCGCAGTAAAGAGCGATCATCGTTGGTTTCAAACACGACGCCGGCTTGTGCAATGTTACTAATGCTTGCAAGAGCGGCATTGAACTCTACCGGTTCGTTGAAATAGCGCACATCCGTTTTGCCATAGGCATTGTTATACCAATTGGCGTCACTTAAGGTCTGGCGGATAAGCGCTATGCTACCCATCAGTGATGAAGGGTAACTTTGTTTTGACGTGCCTTTATCAAAGGCCATAAATTGCGGGCCACTGGCTTTTAACACCAGTTCATTTGCCAGGCCATCGCCTAACGAGCTAACAAATGCCTGACCACGAAAGATGCCATCAAAACGGGCCGATTGCGCTGCAGTAAAACCCAGCTTACGCAGTTGCTCAGCCGCTTTGGCATCTGGTTCAAATTCCGTTACCCAATCTTTTTCGGCGTGAATAGCCGCATTACTGGCGTTGCCACCTTTGCGTTCATTAGTATACACCGGCGCATCGCGATAGCTGCCGCGCTTGGCTTTCTCTGCCGCAGCGATACCATACTGCGTATAGGGGTCAATAAAACCGGGATACAGGGTATAGCGGCTGGCATCAATCTGCTGGTAGCCCGCCGGTACCGTCACTTTAGTGCCCACAGCACTGATACGACCATCCGCAATCAATACCGTTGCCTTTTCCTGCTTTTTACCAGGCTCGGTATAGACGGTTGCACCGGTCAGGGCGACCAGGTTAGGGGTTTTATCAATAATGCCTTGTATCGGTGTGGTCTGATCGGCGTGACTGCTGCCGGCAAAAGTAGCCAGCAGCGCAGCGCTTAGCAGCGACAAACGCTCTGAGGTCATAACATGTTCCTGAATTAAGAATTAACTGTTAATTACATAGTTCAGGCGGCTAAGCTCTTGCTCAGCCAGTGGCATACTGAAGTAATACCCCTGAACCTGGTAGCAAGCATTTTTTCTTAAAAATTCAACCTGTTCGGCAGTTTCTACCCCTTCAGCCACCACACGCAGATTCATCTTCTGTGCCATAGCAATAATCGCAGCAACAATATCCATGTCGTTACGATCATCCGGGATATCTTTGACGAACGAGCGATCTATTTTCAGCTCGTCTACCGGAAAACGCTTTAAATAACTAAGCGAAGAATAGCCTGTACCAAAGTCGTCGATAGATAAAGACACACCCAGACGTTTTAACTGATTTAACTGGTTAATAGCCGCATCGGTGTCGCCCATCAGCATACTTTCGGTAATTTCGAAAATAACACTGGCAGGATCGGCGCCGGTTCGTTGCAGAATCCGGGCAACAATTTCCGGCAAGTTATCATCGTTAAACTGGCGTACCGACAAATTAATCGATAACGAGACGTTATAGCCCCGGCTGTGCTGACGCGATAAAAAGCGGCAGGCTTCCCAGATGATCCACTCGCCAATCTGTACGATTAAACCCGTGCTTTCTGCCACAGAAATAAAGCGCAACGGCGGCACCAGCGTATTGTCCGGCCGTAACCAACGCAGCAGGGTTTCGTAGCCGATGATGGTATTATCGCGAATATCAATTTTTGGTTGATAATAAAGTAAAAACTGATGCTCACGGATAGCCTCACGCAGTTGATTTTCAATCAGCAGACGCTCATTTGCCGCTTCATTCAGATCCGGGCTAAAGAAGTGGAAGGTATTTTTACCCCGGGCTTTGGCTTCATACATCGCCAAATCAGCATGCTTTAACAGTAGTTCTTCTTCTGATGCATCTTCAGGCGCTACTGTAATACCGATACTGGCGCTTATTGATACTTCCTGATTACCCAGCTTCACCGGTGCCGCAAAAGCCTGTTGCAAGTTGGCAGCAATAGCCGATGCCTGTGAACGATCTTTAATGCCGCTAAGAATAACGGCAAACTCATCGCCGCCCAGACGCGCTATCGTATCTTCCTCCCGCAACCGGCTGATAAGACGCTTGGATATCTCTTTTAGCAGCTCATCGCCGGCGTCGTGCCCCAGTGTATCGTTGATCCGTTTAAATTCATCCAGATCGAAATACAACAATGCAAAGTTGTAATAGCCGCGATGCGACATCGCAATGGCTTTGCGCAGCTGGTCACGGAAATAGCTGCGATTGGCCAAACCGGTCAGCACATCGTAGTACGCCAGTTGCTCCATCTTTTTCTGGCTTTGCTTAATAAAGGAAATATCCTGCATCGCACAAACGTAATTGGTTATGCCGCCTTTATCATCACGGATCGGCGCAATCGCCAGCGATACCCACAACTGACGTTGCTGATGCTGCAACAGCATATCTCCGCGCCAGTGGTGCCGTTCAGCCAGTGTTTGTACAATCTCTTCGCCGACATGATGCATCTCTTCAGCAAACAAGCTGTTTAGCGGCTGGCGCAGATGATCATCCGTGCCACCTAGCATTTCCATTAAAAACGGATTGATATATTCAATGTTCAGAAACTGATCGGTCAGCACAATGCCGGAACTGGAAAAAGATACCGCTTTACTGAGCTTACGGGCTGAACGCTCTGCGGCTTCTTTTTCTTCAATCCGTTCATTCAGACCGCTGACTAACTCAGATATTTCCTCTGACATACGACCAAAAGCCTGATTCAAAAGGCCTATTTCATCATGCTTATTGTCCAGCATCGCATGTTGTAAATCGCCGCGTGACAGGCGGTTTATTGCCGCTGAAAGCCGGTTTAACCGCTTCAGTACAAAGTGATATATCACCAGTTGCAACATCAACGCGACCAGTAACGCCACCAACAAAAACGTCAGCAATAACTTGCTGCGAAACTCATCCAGTGCCGTCAGCACCCTGGATTTCTCTGCATAAACAGCGACGTGCCAGTTAAGTCGGCTGACCGGTGCTGACGAAATAAGATAGTCAGGAAGAACGTCTATGACCGTTTTTCCGGCACCATTGTGCGAAGCGACAGCAACGGCATAGTGTTGCAGAGCCTGATTACCGGGTTTGATACCGGCATACAGCGTATTCATTGCCGGAGTATCGGTTGGTTTTTGTTGCTGTGCGCCAAATACCATGCCTTGATCATCAAATAGAAACGCACTGCCCTGCAGCACATTATCTGCCATTGGCAGCTTTTCCAGAATGTCATCAAGAATATAATCCGAGCCTGTTACACCAATAAATTCATCATTGATATACACAGGAATAATCAGACTGGTCATCCATTTTTGCCAGATATCATCATAATATACCGGCGTCCAGCGCGGTTGCCGGGCCGGATTTTGTTCCGGTGTCGCTATCTGATAAAACAAATCTTTGTGAAAATCATGCGATACCTCTACCTGCATTGCCCAATCTGATGGCGAAATGCGGATAAACTGCTCTTTGGCAATAAAATAAAAATTAAAAAAGTCGTGCAACATCAGTGGCGATAACTGCTGCCAAATCAGAGCGGTACGTTCAAACATCGCGGCTGTTCGTGCTGTGTAAGCATCCACTGCAACGAAGGCACCGGAAAAATCATCCTGCACACGGATACTGCCATCTGCCAGCGCAGTCAGACTTTTACTACTATTCAGACGTTGTAAGCCAAGCGAGCGCGCCACAACCTGATTAGCTGATATCGCCTTTTGCTCTTTTTGCAAAACATCGTGGTCCAGCTGCCGGGCGTAGCGCGCAGCCTGCTGCTTAATGACCTGTTGCTGCTGTTCCAGCGTAATGCTTTCCTGCAGGCTCAAGACAACATAACCGACGGTAAAGCCGGCAATGACAATAGCCAGAAAAACCACCAGTGCGAACTTGCGCCCCAGCGAATCCATGCCTTGTGGTTTAACTAAATTAACGTCCTTCACTCACTCTGCCTGATTACTAAAACTATATGATTATTGGCAAGATATCGCTTTCTGTTAAGATACGACCTCATCATTATTGCATGTAAATTCATCAAAAGAGAACGATACAATGAAAAAACCCCTGCTCGCCGCTTTATTACTGTCACTGACATCTGCAGCTTATGCCGGCAGCGCCTTTACTGATGCCAAAGACAGCATTACCTACCGTCAAGCTGCTTTTCAGATGATCCGTCATAACATGGCTGATATCTCAGATATGTTAAAAGGGGATGTAAGCTACGATGCAGCGCGTGCCAGCAAACGCGCCGCCGCACTGGCCACCTTAACGACCCTGCCGTGGGAAGCGTTTAGTGTACCTGGCGCAGAACAGGGTGGCGGTGACGCTAAAGCGGCAATATGGCAAAATCTGCAGGATTTTAATAGCCGTGGTGAAAAGCTGGCAGCAGACGCCAAAGCATTACAACTGGCGGCAGACAGCGGCGATCAGGCCGCTTTACGCAAGGCCTTTGGTACCTTCGCCCGTAACTGCAAAGCCTGTCACGACGATTATAAAAACTAAGCTTGTAAGCCCCCGGTGCTGCTGCTCACAGCAGCGCCAACAATGCCCCGCCCTGCCACCACAGTAATACAGCCAGTACAGCGGCAAACACAATAAAAAATACAGTACTGTTGCGAAGCTTAGGTTTTTGTTCAGTTGTAATAGCGTCTTTGCCGGTTAGCATCACTGCCAGTACATTGTGCAGCCGCACGCTGTGCCACAGCGCCGCGACAATGTGTACCCCAATGGCCGCCAGCAGAATATTAATATTAATGCTGTGAATATCAGACGCTATCTCCACCCAGCTGCCGGGTAAAATGCTGACCAGGGGCCCGTCACTAAGATAGCTGTTATCAAAAGTAGCCAGCCCACTGACTAACTGAATGCTAACAAGTAGCAGCAGCAACACTATCATATAAAACGACGCCGGATTGTGTCCGGCCACGGCAACCGGGTGGCGTAAATAATGTATGGCTGCAACCGGTGTTGCAGCAAAACGGCTAAAGCGGGCGCTCTCACTGCCAATAACACCCCATATCAAGCGGGCAATAACCAGCGCAGCTAAGGTATAGGCCAGCAGCTGATGCTGGGCCATCAGGCCTTCTTCACCGGTATACCAAAGTGCTGCAATCAGCAACACCTGACTCCAGTGGAAAAAACGTACAGCGACGTCCCATACTTTTACTTTCTGTGACATTGTGTCTGGTCTCCGTTATGCTAAGTTTTTGATTTTATACCAGAGAAGAGCAAAGATGAATTGGTGGAAATGGCTGCTTAGCGTCTTAGTATTGCTGCTGACCTTATCGGCTGCGGCAATTTATTCCCTGCTGTACCTCAGTTTGCCGGATTATAACGGCACGCTTAGCAGCAGTATAAATAATACTGCCCGGCTGGAGCGCGATGCGCTTGGCTACCTGAGCGTACATGCAGCCAACCGCAATGATGCAGCGTTTGCGCTGGGGTTTGCTCATGCCCAGGAACGCTTTTTTCAGATGGATATTTTAAGGCGCAATGCCGCAGGCGAATTAGCTGAATTATTTGGTGAGCGGGCGTTAAATGCGGATAAAAACTTGCGTAAACATCGCTTTCGCCAACGCGCCCGACAGGCATTAGCCGCGCTGCCTGAACCTGAGCATCGTTTGCTGTCAGACTACAGCCGAGGTGTTAATGAAGGTCTGAGTGCACTGTCGCTGAAACCTTTTGAATACCTGCTGCTGGGCCAAAGACCAGCTAGTTGGCAAGACGAAGATTCCTTTTTAGTCATTTACTCGATGTATCTGGATTTACAAAGTAGGCTGGGCCGCGACGACTATGCGATGACGGTACTCAAGCAAGCGCTGCCGGGCGACTGGTATCAGTTTTTACAACAGCATTCCGATGTCTGGCAGGCTGCCCTCGATGGTAGCCGGATTGAGCCGGTTAATCTGCCAGAATCTGACTACCCGTCACTACTACGTCAGCCAGATATGGCCTGTAATAACTGCCTGTTGATGGACAGCGCTGATATCGGCAGTAATAACTTCGCCGTTGCCGGCAGTTTAACGTCGCATGGCAGCGCTATTCTGGCTGACGATATGCATTTGGGGATCCGTGTACCGGGCACCTGGTACAAAGCCCAACTCAACTGGCGCGAAAATGGCAACATGCACACCGTAACCGGCCTGACATTGCCCGGCGCACCTGCCGTTGTTGCCGGTTCAAATGGTGCCTTGGCCTGGGGCTTTACCAACAGCACTGCCGACTGGCATGACCTTGTCGCGCTGACATTATCCGAAGATGGTAAACGCTACCTTACTCCTGATGGTTACAAGCCACTGATAAATCTGTATGAGACCATTAAAATTGCCGGCCAGGCCGATCAAACCATTGAATTGACAGAAACCCAGTGGGGCCCGGTAGTGCAGTTTGGTGATAGTCCGCTTTATGCGCTGCGCTGGGTTGCGTATGACGATATTGCGGTGAATTTTCGTTTAATGCAGTTGGAACAAACACAGACTGTAGATCAAGCGTTGCAACTGGCGCCGAAAGTGGGTGTACCTGCGCAAAACTTGCTGGTTGCTGATAGCCGCGGTGATATTGGCTGGAGCATTATAGGCCCTATCCCAAAGCGGCAGTTGAATGACTTTGATACCGCGCAGGACTGGAGCGATGGCAGCCAGGGCTGGCTTGGCTATTACAGCCCGGAGCAACAACCGCAGCTTAGCGGCAGTGAGCGCTTATGGACAGCCAACGCCAGAATGATTGGCGGTGAGGCCTATCAGCTGATTGGTAACGGCGGTTACGATTTAGGCGCCCGGGGCTGGCAGATCCATCAGGGCCTGAATGCACTGCAACACGCTGATGAGCAGGCGTTGCATCAAATCCAGCTGGATAATCGCGCGTTGATGCTGCAGCGCTGGCGTGACCTGTTACTGGAAGTGCTGGACAGTGAAACCGTAGAGCAGCATCAGTTGCAGTCTTACCGCCAGTATATTGTCAGCAGTTCGCAGCGCGCTGCGGTCGATGATGTTGGCTACAGTCTGGTAAGAGCCTTTCGCCTGCAATTACTGCAACTACAGTTTGCTCCGCTATCGGCTTATCTGGAACAGCATGGCGCACGCAGTCAGGATTTAAAATACCCGTTGGAAGCACCGATGTGGCAGCTGCTGCAACATCGGCGCCCGGACACCTTGCCGCCGGGCTTTAGCGATTGGCCAGCCTTGTTGCTTGCAGCAGTACTGCAAAGCAAAACAGAGTTGGAACAACAATACGGCAGCTTAGCGCAAAGTCACTGGGGCGCCCTGAACGAAGCCAGAATTCAGCATCCGCTGGCATCGGCCATTCCGCTATTAGGTGATTGGCTGAACATGCCGGCAACACCGATGAACGGCGACCGCCATATGCCCCGTGTACAGTTGCCCGGTTTTGGTCAGTCAGAGCGCATGGTCGTCGCACCAGGACAGGAACAACTGGGTATACTGACCATACCGGCAGGCCAGTCCGGCCACCCGCTGTCGCCGTTTTACCGGGCCGATCATCAGTACTGGTTAAATGAGGTTGCGTTGCCCTTTTTACCGGGTGAGAAAAAATATCAGCTGTTGCTAACCCCACAGGGTTGACTTTAGCCATCCAGACGGACTATGTTAGCAGCCATGAAAACTGTATTTAGCGCACTCAGCTTTTTTAGCTTTACCACCTTATATGGGAGGCGGTAAGCTGCGCGCGCAGTAAAACCAGAAAACCTCCCCTTGTGGGAGGTTTTTTTTTACCTGTTTAGCACACAACCTGAGATATAAAACATGGAACTGGATGAAATACGTCACGCCATCAGCGATACCGATCAGCAACTGCTGGGGCTATTAGCCAAAAGGCGCCAGCTGGCGTTGGCCGTAGCTGATGCCAAGCTGGCACAGAACAAACCGATACGCGATCAAAAACGTGAGCAGGAACTGCTGGTGTCTCTGATAAGCCAGGGCAAACCGTTAGGATTAGACGCCCAGTACGTTACCCGGCTGTATCATGTGATCATTGAAGACTCGGTACTACAGCAACAGGCAAAAATTCAGGGCCAGCTTAACGGTACCGACAGCCCGGCGGTACGGGTAGCCTTTTTGGGTGGTCAGGGATCTTACAGTTACTGGGCAACCCAAAAATACTTCACCCGCCGCGCCGAGCGCATTATTGAACAGGGCTGTGACAGCTTTAATGAAATTGTGCAGGCAGTAGAAACCGGCCACGCCGACTACGCTGTGTTACCAATAGAAAACACCTCGTCAGGCAGTATCAACGAAGTTTATGATTTACTGCAGCATACCCGTTTATCTATCGTCGGCGAACTGACCCACCCTATCGCGCATTGTTTACTGGGTTTGCCAGGCACCGATTTAAGCAAAATCCGCCAGGTGTGTGCTCATCCGCAGGTTATTGCGCAGTGCAGCCAGTACCTGCAAGGCTTGTCACAAGTGAAAATTGAATACTGTGACAGCTCATCTGATGCTTTCACCCGTATTAAACAGCAACAAGACCCGACTGTCGTTGCCATAGGTGGCGAAGAAGGCGGCCAGTTGTATGGTTTGCAAGTACTTACCCGCGATTTAGCTAACCAGAAAGATAACGTCAGCCGTTTTATTGTCGTGGCACGTAAACCTGTTACCGTGGCCAAAGCCATACCGGCAAAAACCACCTTTATTATGTATACCGGCCAGCAGCCAGGTGCACTGGTAGATGCATTGTTGGTACTTAAACAGCACGGTATCAGCATGGCAAAACTGGAATCACGGCCGATAAACGGCAACCCGTGGGAAGAAATGTTTTACGTTGACGTATTCGCTAACCTGAGCGATTACGCCATGACCCGCGCACTGGAAGAGCTGAATAAAATTACCAAGTTTATTAAGGTATTAGGCTGTTATCCCAGTGAGGATATAGAACCAACCCAGGTTACTGCCGGCTGATAAGCTGGTTAGACAGGGGCCTGAAGCCCCTGTCTAACCAAATCTGCATCACAGTATGTACCTTGCGCCTTACCTTTTATGCGCATAAGCTATGCACAAATCTGGTATGGAGTGTCGCAATGAACCGTGCATACAACTCTCAGGCGCCCAAAAAGCCAACCAATGTAAGTATAAACAGCGACTTACTGGAAAAAGCTCGCGGCCTGAATATCAATCTGTCCGCCACGCTGGAGCTAGCGTTAGCGGAGCAACTACGCAGCGCTCAGCGTGCAAAATGGCTAAGCGATAATAAAGACGCTATTGCAGCTTACAACCAGTTTGTTGAAACGAACGGCACTTTTAGTGACAGTGTCAGTAAATTTTAATGGCGCAGTTTATCGCTTACGCTAATAGTAACCCGGTTACGCAAAAGCAATATCCGTATTTGCTGGATATTCAAAGTGACTTATTAAGCGAGCTGAAAACTACAGTGGTGATACCGCTGTCGCCCACCAAACTGGTTGCCGCTATCAGCCTGAGCCGGCTTAACCCGGCCCTGACATTAAATGGCGAACAGCTTACTGCCATGACACAGGATCTGGCGGGAATTGATCGCCGTCAGCTCGGCGCAGCAGCGGGCGATTTATCAGACTATCGCAGTGAAATTATCGCCGCACTGGATTTTGTTATCTCGGGTATTTAGCAGCAAAACCATCTTACTTATAACCAGTTTGTTGAAACCTTTTTGAAGAAACGGTAAAGATTGTAGCTTACAGTGAAGCTGCTGGGCGCAATAATGCTTCCTGAGGTTAATCAGCGCTGATATAACTCCAGCGGCAGGCCGTCGGGGTCTTGAAAGAAGGTAAAAGCTTTGGCGGTAAACTCGTCGGTGCGGATGGGTTCTACATCAACGCCGTTTTGCGTTAAGTAATCGGCAAATTCTGCGACGTTATCTACCACAAATGCCAGATGACGCAGCCCCTGTGCTTCAGGCTGGCTGGGCCGTGGCGGTGGATTGGGAAAGCTGAAC
The DNA here is from genome assembly GCF_020531985.1 of Rheinheimera aquimaris. Taxonomy (GTDB): domain Bacteria; phylum Pseudomonadota; class Gammaproteobacteria; order Enterobacterales; family Alteromonadaceae; genus Alishewanella; species Alishewanella aquimaris. Next base: position 1,034,918 of record NZ_JAJAVQ010000001.1, read on the forward strand.
AGCTCAAGCTGATTGCCATTGGGCAAGGCTAAATCGAGTTTCCAGGAATCGCGCGCAGCGCGGTAGTTTTCGGCCAGTACTTTAAGCCCTAAAAGTTCGGTATAAAACCGCTTTGAAGCTTTGTAGTCGCTGCAAATTATCGCAACGTGGTGAATAGCGTGAAGCTGTGGTCTGCTCATAAGAAAAGCCTGAAGTTAGTCTAATACCAATCAGTTGAACTTGCGGGCGCCATCAGTTTGCCCACACCAACACGCCGTGAACCCAATCCCTGGGGACTCCTCTCAGCCCATCCAGGGCTGAGACGGTTGGCTTAGGGCAAACCGATTCCGCTTAAATGCTCAGCATTATGAGATTAGTCAGGCCTTAGTTTATCAGAGCAGCTTTTGCAGCTCATCTTTTAGCTGCTTATCCTGGGTAGAAGCCAGTACAGGTTTAAGTAGTAGCTCGGCTTTATCCTGCTGCTGTTGCGCGATATACAGTTGCCCCAAACGCAATTTAGCCCAGTCGATATTATCTGCTGTGGGCTGTTGTTCAATAAACTGCTGCAAAGCACTGATACCTTTATCATGATCAGTCTGCCCTTTTACCGCTGATCGGCCAATCTGATACAGTGCCTGCGCTTTTGCATCCGCGGCTTCATCATCATCTGCTGGCATCGTCAGCGCCTGCTCAAATAAAGAGATTGCTTTGACATGTTTATCGGCACGGGAAAAGGCAACGCCGCGCTGTAAGTAGCTTTCAGGTCGCTTGCTCAGTAGCTCATCTTCTGCCAGTAACGCAGTAAATACCGCATCATCGGTTAAATCAGACGCGTTCAACGCCAGTAAAGCGCCCTGCAGCGGATCTAGCTGTTTTAATTTCTGCGCCAGCTTTAAGGCTTCTGCTTTATCACCACCGGCAATACCTGGCGCCTGATTCAGAAAACTGCCAAGCGCTATGTAGCTGCGCGGGTTATCCGGTGACAGCTCAAGTGCAGTCTGATACGCCTTCTTACAGCGCTTGGCGTAGCCCAGGGCACTGAACATGCTGGCATCGGCCGCCAAATTACAACTGACTGTAGCGTACCAATGCTGATAGTCGGCATTGTTCGCATCATATTTAACGGCTTTCTCCAGTAGCTCTTCAGCCTGCTCGGTGTTGTGCAATAGTGCTTCAGTTTGCCCCAGCAACGCCAACAGTTCAGCGTCCTTGGTTTTTTTCGTTACCAAAGGCGACAATAAAGTGTGTGCAGCAGTATAGTCCTGCGCGTGCCACAGCACTTTAACCTGCGAGGAAATATCGGCAGCGCCGGCCATTACGGCCTGACTTAACAATAGCGGCGCAATAAACATAAGGCATTTTTGCATAGTGGTTCCTGGGGTATAGGGTAAGTTGTTTAACCACTATAAGGTGCTATTTGCACTATGCCTATGTGTAAAAAGTAACAAAATGCATCTGTGTCATTACAGCTCAATAACATCACCCTTGGCTGGAATATTTGCCTTAATACCCACATCAGCAAGTTTCTGTTGCAATATCTGCTGTGCTTCAGGTTCGCCATGCACCAGGTAAAAATCAGGTTGCCCGCCTATAGCTTGCGCCCAAGCCAATAACTCTGCCTGACCGGCATGTGCTGAAAAACCGCCAATGGTGTGCACTTTGGCTTTTACAACGATATCCTGGCCAAACAGCCTGACCCGCCGCTCGCCATCAACCAGGCGCCTGCCAAGTGTGCCCATCGCCTGAAAACCAACAAAAATAAGATGATTCGCACTTTTCCACAAATTGTGTTTTAAATGATGCACAATGCGGCCACCGTTACACATACCGCTACCAGCAATAATAATGGCGCCGCCGCTTACCCGGTTGATCGCCATCGACTCGTCAACACTTTCTGTCAGGCGCAGCATGGGCAATAAATCCTGTAACTGCATGCCTTTTTTAAAGCCAATAGCGGCCAGATCTTTCTGGTCCAGGCACTCCAGATAGTCGTTATAAATATTGGTAATATTGATAGCCATCGGGCTATCGAGAAAAATCATCCGCTGTTTTAACCGGCCCTGATGATGCAACTGTGCCAGATAATATAAAATCTCTTGCGAGCGCCCGAGCGCAAAAGCCGGAATAAACACGTTGCCACCGTCTTTATTCGCTTGCTCCAGTGCCTGCGCCATCTCATCCAGTGAGTTGTCTAAATTCTGATGATTGCGATCACCATAAGTCGATTCCATCAGCACGATATCTGCCTCGCCAATGGCACTGGGATCATGCATCAATACCGTGGCAGGGTTACCAAGGTCCCCTGAAAACACCAGCTTACGCATGGCTTTGTGGCCTTTGAGCCATAACTGTATTATCGCAGACCCTAGAATATGCCCGGCATCACTAAACTCCAGCTCTAATCCTGGCAGCGGTGTAATGCGCTTTTTATAGCCTAAGGTTTCGCACAGCTGCACAACCCTTTCAGCGTCTTGTACGGATAGCACCGGGTCCTGTATTTTTCTGCCGGCCCGGGCGGCTTTCTTATTTTGCCACTCTAAGTCTTTCAGATATAAATGCACCGAGTCTTTCAGTAGCACCGGTAACAACTGAGCCGTGCCTGGCGAACAAATGATTTTGCCATCAAAGCCACGCGCCACCAGCAGGGGCAGTAAGCCGCTGTGGTCGATATGTGCATGTGACAGAATAACCAGATCAATATCTTTGGGCTTAAAGGCAAAGCGGAACTTATGCCATTCGCGAATTTGATCTGCCCCCTGCACCATGCCGCAATCCAGCAGGATCTGCTTACCGTTAATTCTTATCAGGTAACAGGAGCCGGTAACTTGCTGAGCAGCCCCGACAAACTGCAGTGTGGCGGAAAGTGGCATAAAGATAATCCTCGTCATAACGTTTTAATGGTTATAGCGCAAACTTAAGCATTAAAGATTAGCCTATATCAAACAACATGTTAGTTTTACCGTTATGCTGTAACTTTTATAGGCTGAAATACGCTGTTACCGGAGCAGATTAATGACAGACGATCCACATCAATTACACGAGCGTCACCTGACCTCTGCACAACAATCAATGCAGGCCGTTGAAACATCAAAACAAAACAGCGCCTACCGGCTGGCTTTTGCCGATAATGATTTTCTGATGCAGGATGAACTGCGCCATGTCCGCTTGCAGTTGGAATACCTGAAACCACAGCTGATACTGGAACAGCACAATATTAATGCCACTATAGTGGTGTTTGGCAGCGCCCGTTTCCTCAGCACAGAGCAGGCAAAAACGTTACTGATTAAAGCAAAAGCCGCTGTAACAGAAACAGATAGCGCGGAACACAGACTGGCTTTGAAGCATGCCAAAAAGCAGCTGCATAACAGCAAATACTACACGGCGGCGCAGCACTTCGCGGCGCTGGTCACCCGCTACAGCTGTTGTAAACCGGATAACGCCATGACCATTATCAGCGGCGGCGGCCCGGGCGTAATGGAAGCCGCGAACCGCGGCGCGATGGATGCCGGGGGCTCAAGCATTGGCCTGAATATCGTTTTGCCGAAGGAGCAGCAACCCAACCCTTATATCACGCCGCAGTTTTGCTTCCAGTTTCACTACTTCGCCATTCGCAAAATGCACTTTTTGCAGCGGGCCCGGGCGTTAGTCGCCTTCCCGGGAGGCTTTGGTACTCTGGATGAGCTGTTTGAAACCCTGACACTGATCCAAACCAAAAAAGCTGTGCAGGTACCGGTGATTTTATATGACAAAGCGTTCTGGCAAAAACTGATTAACTTCGACATGCTGGTAGAGGAAGGCCTGATAAGTTCTGAAGATATAGCGCTTATCCAATATGCGGATACACCGGAACAAGCATGGCAGCTGATAGCAGACTTCTATCAGCTTTCACGTTAACTGCGGCTATCCGCTGCTTTTTGCAGTAGCTGCTTGCTCTCCTGCAAAAACTGGCCTGCCAGTTCACCAAAGTAGTGCTGACCTTTGCCAAACTGCGCCATTAAACCGGCCTTATCTTTGGCCTTCAGTAATGCCAGTAGCTGAGTAAAACGCTGCTGATAACGTTCTAACAGCGTGGCAACCTCACAGGATGACAGCATAATATCAGCGTATAACTCGGCATTTTGCGCAAATAAGCGCCCCACCATCGCCAGCTCCAGCCGGTATATTGGCGAGCTTAGCTGCAGCAGTTCGTTTAAATCAGCGTTTTCATCTGCCAGATGCACACCATAGACCAAGGAAGAAAAGTGTCGCATCGCCTGAATCAGTTGCATGGCGCTGTCGTGCTCTGTTGCTTGTTTAACCGCTAACTCCGCGCCCCAGACATTGAGCTGTTTCAGCAGCCATTGATATTCGTTCTCGGCGCGGCCATGACATACCACCACAACCTGCTTAACAAGATTGGTAATGTCAGGGCCAAACATCGGGTGCAGCCCGACAACCGGACCACTATGTTTAGCCAGCATGGCGCTAAGTGGCTGCGCTTTAATACTGGTGATATCGGCCAGTACACAATTAGCTGGTAAGGGTGGTAATTGTTTAATCAGCTGTTCGGTCAGCGTAATTGGCACCGCCATCAACACCAGTGCAGCGTCAGCACAGAGCTGCTCAGCCTGATACCAGTCGTGCTGCTCCAGCACCACCACCTGATAGCCTGAGCGCTGAAATAAACTGACAAAACGCGCACCTAACGCGCCGGCCCCACCGACGACAACCACTTTACCGCCGCCTTGACGACAGCAGACAAAACCGCTTTCCTGCGTCTGATAGGATTCACGCATAATGCGTCTGAGCACATCCTCGGCGAGATCGGCAGATACCCCCAAAGATTCAGCCTGGCTACGCCGCGCGCTAAGCAGCGCCTGCTCGCGCTCAGGCACATACACCGGCAACGCATATTGCTGCTTAATCTTACCCACTTGCGCAGTAACTTTCGCACGTTTAGCCAGTAACGCTACCAGCTGACTGTCGATACTGTCTATCTGCTCCCGCAAAGGCGCTAAAGCCTGCTTAGCTGCTTCACTCATCTCAGGCAGCCGCCACGGCAGGCTGCATTTGCCGGTGAATATTGGCCAGCAACGCTGCAGTGCTGTCCCAGTCTATACAGGCATCGGTTACTGAAACGCCATATTTTTCCGCTTTTCCATCAACCAGGTCTTGCCGCCCGGCGTGCAGGTGACTTTCCAACATAATACCGATAATAGCGGTATTGCCGGCCAGACGTTGCGCCAGTACGTTCAGCGCCACTTCGCCCTGCCGGTTATGATCTTTGTTCGAGTTACCATGGCTGCAATCCACCACTATGCCGCGCGGTAACTTCAGTTTATCCAACTTAGCCAGCGCTTCTCCGATGCTGTGCTCGTCATAATTCGGCTTAGCGCCACCGCGCAGAATAATATGTCCATCCGGGTTACCGGCTGTTTGCACCAGGCTCACTTCGCCGCGCTGGTTAATACCAATAAAACTGTGGCCGCTGGCTGCTGATTGCAGTGCATTAAGCGCAATATTCAAATTACCGTCGGTGCCGTTTTTAAAACCAACCGGCATCGACAGGCCACTGGCCATTTCGCGGTGTGTTTGCGACTCGACAGTGCGGGCGCCTATCGCCGACCAGCTGATTAAATCTGACATGTATTGCGGGCTGATAGGGTCCAGCGCTTCAGTCGCCGTAGGCAGCTCCATCTCTACCATCTTCAGCAACAGTTCACGGCCCCATGTCAGGCCGGTTTCCAAATCAAAAGAGTCGTCCAGATGCGGGTCATTGATAAAACCTTTCCAACCTACGGTGGTACGTGGCTTTTCAAAGTAAACCCGCATCACTATGTACAGACTGTCTGCATATTCCAGCTGCAGTTGCTTTAACTTCTGTGCGTACTCAATAGCCGCCACCGGATCATGGATAGAACAAGGCCCGGTAACCACTAACAAACGTTTATCACGGCCATGCACAATATTGGCAATATCATTGCGGGCGTGCTGAACAAACTGGGCCCCCTGCTCTGACAACGGTAGCACTTTTTTTAGTACTGCCGGCGGGCTCAGCGGCTTTTCCGCCACTATACGTAAATCATCTACTATTTTGCTCATGCTAAAACTCCACCTAGGTGTTGCAGGCATTAAGCATAGGTAAAAACACTGAACTTGCTAAGCGCGCCCTTACGTAAACTTATTTATACACTGCGTAATCTTTAAAATACAATTTTGGCATAATAAAGATCCAAGCAAGCAACGTCAACCCATTACAGGCCAATAAAATCAAGATAACTGCAGAAATATTACACCGCAAAAAGTGTATTTTTTAATTTACAGCTGAGATCAGAATAACTCTAACAGCTGTTGATAAGCGTGCCGCAGCAAAATAAATTGTTGTGCGTCCCCACCACGATCCGGATGCAGCTGCAGCGCTTTAGTACGGTAAGCTTTTTTCAGCTGCGCGAGATTAAAATGTGCCGGCAATTGCAAAAGCGTTTCAGCCTCGGCCTGACTAAGCATCAACCGGGTTGATTGTGGTGCGGCAAAATGCTGCCAGAATGCACTCAGGTGCTGATCGAGCAGTTGCTCGGTCATGTGATGGAAGTTTTGCCAGTTCAGGTAATACTGCCGCCTGCCATCGTGAACATCAGATACAGGCGCTTGCGACACCGACAACAACCGCACTTTAGCCAGTTCAACACTCAGATAGCCCTGCTGCAAATCCAGCAGTTGCTGCTGCACTCGGTATAACAGATGGTACAGCACAAAATGCAGCTGAAAACGGTTCATATCGTCACTCAGCGCAATGTCACTATGTAGTTTCAGCCCAAGCCGTTTCAGCAGATATTGCTCTTCTATAGCTTGGTCGGCAACAGCTTGCGGCTCACACACCAGATTAAGCAATTGGTTTTGCAATAAATTCAGAACAGGTTCTGTCAGGGGGGAAGTATGCATAGTCATGGCACTACCATGCCAGAAAGAAAAAAGGCCGACAAGTGTCGGCCTTTAAAGGGTAGCTTAGTTAAGCTTTTCGCGGATACGCGCTGATTTACCTGAACGATCGCGTAAGTAGTAAAGCTTAGCACGGCGAACGGCACCACGACGTTTAACAGTGATGCTGTCTACCAGCGGGCTGTGCGTCTGGAATACACGCTCAACACCTTCGCCATTAGAGATTTTACGTACAGTGAAAGAAGAGTGCAGACCACGGTTACGCTTGGCGATAACTACGCCTTCGTATGCCTGTAAACGGGTTTTGTCACCTTCTTTAACTTTTACCTGAACAACTACAGTGTCGCCCGGCGCGAACGCTGGAACGTCTTGCTTTAACTGCTCGTCTTCAAGCTGTTTGATAATGTTTTGGCTAACTTTGCTCATAACAATCTCACTTTACCTGGAATAACTGTCTTCTTGCTGCCCCGTCCGGCACTCTTGCTGATATTCCTGTTGAAACTCAGCCAGTAACCGTCGTTGCTCCTCAGTCAGAGCCAGGAGATTTAACATATCTGGTCGTCTAAGCCAGGTTCTCCCAAGAGACTGCTTTAAACGCCAGCGTCGTATATTTTCATGGTTTCCACTCAGTAATACTGCTGGAACCTGTTTGTCTGATAACACTTCAGGCCTGGTGTAGTGTGGACAATCAAGCAAACCGGATGCAAAAGAATCCTGTTCTGCCGACTGTTCATGCCCCAGCACTCCTGGTACTAAGCGTGACACTGCATCAATCAATGTCATCGCGGGCAATTCGCCGCCACTTAACACGTAATCACCAATTGACCACTCAGAATCAATTTCGCTTTCTATTACGCGCTCATCAATGCCTTCATACCGGCCAGCTACTAACAGCAGCTTAGAATGTCGCGCCAGTTCGGCTACACCTTGCTGGTCCAGCTTGCGGCCTTGCGGCGACAAGTACACCGTGTGCACACCTTCTCCTGCAGCTTGCTTGGCGACGCGTATTGCGTCACGCAGCGGCTGCACCATCATCAGCATACCGGGGCCACCACCATAAGGCCGGTCATCTACAGTGCGATGTTTGTCCGTTGTGAAATCACGCGGGTTCCAACATTGCAGCTGCATAATTCCCTGCTTCACAGCACGGCCGGTTACCCCATATTGCGTTATTGCTTCAAACATCTGCGGGAACAGTGTTACCACACCAACCCACAACTTATTGTTCTCAGGCATTAAAACGCCGGGTCCCAGTCTACGATAATGCGACGCTCGGTTAGATCGACGCTCTTAATGACAGTGTCCATTAAAAACGGCAACAACCTTTCTTTCTGACCAAATGCATCGGTACGGTTAGCTTTAACCACTAAAACGTCGTTAGAGCCTGTTTCCATCATGTCGCTCACTTCACCTAAGTGGTAGCCTGCTTCGTTAATTACTGCCATCCCCATAAGGTCTTTCCAGTAATATTCGCCCTCTTCTAATGAAGGTAGCGCTTGGCTTGCTACGGCGATTTCAGCATTAACATAACGCTGCGCCAGATCGCGATCATTGACGCCGTCCAGTTTCGCTATCAGGCCATTACTATGGCGCTTCCAGCTAGAAACCTGCATTGGTTGCCAGTTACCCTGAAATTTAACTTGCCAGGGTGTGTAATCAAAAATCCCTTCCGGGAAGTCGGTGTAAGCGTTAACTTTCAGCCAGCCATTGATGCCGTAAACTGCACCAAATTTGCCAAGAACGACTAAATCTTTCTCACTCAAGCTGACTACTCCACACGACCTTTTGCTAATTAAGCAGCAGCTTTCTTAGCGTTTTTTACCAGAGTTGCAACGCGCTCACTCAGTGAAGCACCTTGTGCTACCCAGTGCTCAACGCGATCCAGATCCAGACGCAGTTTCTCTTCAGTACCGCCAGCGATTGGGTTAAAGAAACCCACGCGCTCAATAAAACGGCCATCACGAGCAAAACGGCTGTCCGCTACCACAACTTGGTAAAATGGACGCTTTTTCGCGCCACCACGTTGTAAACGAATAGTTACCATAAGGCCCTCTAATTTTATCGTTCAGGTTTTATCAAAAATAACAAAGCCCCCAGTCAGACTGAAGGGCTGCAGCATTTTACTGATTTAGAGCAGAATTGCAAGGCATTTCGCGGCTTGGCAGCCTTTATCTGAATGTGATAGCCCGCCTGGCAGCGGGCTTTAAGTATCGTTAGCGTGGAGGCAGCATACCCGGTGGCAGCTTGCCGCCCATGCCGCGCATCATCTTCATTAAGCCACCTTTACCCGACATCTGCTTCATCATTTTCTGCATCTGGGTAAATTGCTTCAGCAGCTGGTTAATATCCTGCACCTGGGTACCGGAACCTGCAGCAATGCGTTTTTTGCGCGAGCCTTTTAGCAAATCCGGAAACTCGCGCTCTTTGGGAGTCATGGAATTAATAATGGCTTCCATTTTCACGAACTGCTTGTCGCCCATCTGATTCATTGCGCCCGCAGGCAGGTTTTTCATCCCGGGTAATTTATCCAGCATCGACATCATGCCACCCATACCGCGCATCTGTACCAGCTGCTCGCGAAAATCTTCCAGTGAGAAGCCTTTACCCTTCATCACTTTTTGCGCCATTTTGGCTGCTTTGTCGCGATCGACCTTTTGCTCCAGCTCTTCAATCAGGCCAAGTACATCGCCCATGCCCAAAATGCGCGAGGCTATGCGGTCTGGGTGAAACGGTTCCAGTGCATCGGTTTTCTCACCGGTACCGATAAACTTAATTGGCTTGCCGGTAATGTGGCGGATAGATAACGCCGCACCACCACGGGCATCACCGTCAGCTTTAGTTAAAATCACACCGGTCAGAGGCAATGCGTCGTTAAAAGCCTTAGCAGTATTCGCTGCATCCTGACCAGTCATGGCATCGACCACAAACAAGGTTTCAATCGGCTTCACTGCAGCATGCAGCGCTTTGATTTCATCCATCATCTCGCTGTCAACATGCAGACGACCTGCAGTGTCGACCAGCAGCACATCAAAGATACGGGTACGGGCATGGGCAATAGCGGCATTGACAATATCGACCGGTTTTTGCGACACATCACTTGGAAAAAACTCAACACCAATGTCTTTAGCCAGTGTTTCCAGCTGTTTGATTGCCGCAGGGCGATAGACGTCAGCCGACACCACTAAAACTTTTTTCTTTTTCCGCTCGGTTAAGAACTTTGCCAGTTTGCCAACAGAAGTGGTTTTACCGGCGCCCTGTAAGCCCGCCATCATCACAACCGCTGGCGGCTGAGTATTAAGCTTAAGTTCTTCGTTGGCTTCGCCCATCGCATCTTCCAATGCTTTACGGACAATTTTCAGAAATTCCTGACCAGGGGTTAAGCTTTTACTGACTTCAAGCCCGACTGAGCGCTCTTTTACCGTGGCAACAAAGTCGCGAACTACAGGCAAAGCAACATCGGCTTCGAGCAGCGCCATACGCACTTCACGCAGCGTGTCTTTAATATTATCTTCGGTTAAACGTCCACGGCCGGTGATATTTTTTAGCGTGGCACTTAAACGGTCGGACAGATTCTCAAACATGGTTACTCACTCTACAGCGATATTGGCGCCGATTATATCAAAGACTGAAGTTCAGCGCAGCCGTTAAGAAACTGTTGCGCATCACACTGGGCATCGGGTTAAAGTTGCAATACAATAGCAAGCCACCGAAATGAAAGGAAATAGCTCTGATGTCCACGGCACTGTTTACTGCATTCGCTTTACTTGCTTATCTGGTTGCCACCGGCTCAGTATTGCTGCGTATTTTTCATCCGCAAGGCCCGCATTTTAAAACAACCTTCAGTGCCGCAGTGCTTGGTGTCGTGTTACACGCATTGGTGCTGGGCGATATGCTCTTTACCGGACAAGGCCAGAATTTTAGTCTGCTGAATGTCAGCTCACTGGTATGCTGGCTCATTACTGTTGCCGTTACACTGACAGCTCTGCGTACCCCGATCATTTTACTGCTGCCGGTTGTGTATGGTTTTGCTGCCATGGTACAGCTGGCAGTGTTAACGTTGCCACATAATGTACAACTGCATCACTTCGAACAAAACGTTGGTCTGCTGGTGCATATTACGCTGGCATTTATTGCTTACGCCATTCTGATGATGGCAATGTTGTACTCATTTCAGGTGAGCTATATCAACAACAAGTTAAAGCAAAAAAACATTGCTGCCGTGACCCGCCATATGCCGCCGCTGGTTCAGGCAGAAATACTGCAGTTCAGATTGTTGTTGGCAGGCACTGTTTTACTTGGTTTAGCGTTGCTGGTTGCAGCACTGTTTATGGATAACTGGCTGGCAAAAGAAAACCTGCATAAAACCATTTTTAGCCTGCTTGGCTTTATCGTGTTTGCAACCTTATGTTGGGGTCATGCCCGTAAAGGCTGGCGCGGCAAAATTGCCAATACATTAACCATAGCAGGCGCCGCGCTGTTAACACTTGGCTATTTTGGCAGCCGTTTTGTACGCGAAGTACTGTTAAATACACTTTAATCCTTGACTCAACAGGCACTTCGTAATATCAAGTACGGGTGTTTGGCAATACAGGTAATTAACTCTTGGACGACATATCGACGGGTACGCTATTTATCATTCTTGGCGTGCTCCTATTCATATCTGCCTATTTCTCAGGATCAGAAACAGGCATGATGTCTGTCAACCCTTATCGTTTAAAGCATTTAACAAACGAAAATCATAAGGGTGCTATTCGGGTAAGCGAGCTGCTAAAGCGGCCAGATCGTTTAATAGGCCTGATTCTTATCGGCAACAATCTGGTTAATATCGCAGCATCAGCCATAGCGACAATTATTGGTATGCGTCTTTACGGAGATCTGGGTATTGCGATTGCCACCGTGGTGCTGACGATGGTGGTACTGGTGTTTGCCGAAGTTACGCCCAAAACAATAGCGGCACTGCACCCGGAGCGGATAGCGTTTCCAAGTTCAGCGCTGCTGAAGCTGCTACTTAAAGTTTTTTATCCTTTAGTATGGCTGGTCAACTTTATTACTAACGGTATTCTGGCATTGATGGGCATCAGCCCGGAAAAACATCAGGGCAACAGCTTAAGTGCCGAAGAGCTGCGCACCGTAGTGCATGAAGCCGGCGCACTGATCCCCGAACAACACCAAAGCATGCTGGTCGGTGTGCTGGATCTGGAAAATGCCACCGTTGAAGACATTATGGTGCCGCGCAATGAAATTGTCGGTATCGATATCAACGATGACTGGAAAGACATAGAACGCCAGCTTGCAAACATGCAGTACAGCCGCATTTTGCTGTATCGCGACAGTATTGATGAGGCCGTCGGCTTTGTACACCCGCGCGAATTAATGCGCTTATTGCTGAAAGAGCAGCTGACTAAAGCGACATTAATGCGGGCGGTCAGTGAAATTTACTTTATTCCTGAAGGCACGCCACTTAATACCCAATTGCATAAGTTTCAGCGTACTAAAGAGCGCATTGGCCTGGTAGTTGATGAATATGGCGATATTCAGGGCCTGGTGACCTTGGCAGATATTCTGGAAGAAGTTGTCGGTGAATTTACTACTGATATTGCAGAAGACAGCAACGAAGATATTGTTAAACAGCCTGATGGCTCTTATCTGATTGACGGTAGTATTAACCTGCGCGATTTGAACAGGGAAATGCATCTTGAACTGCCAACAGACGGCCCCAAAACGCTTAATGGCCTGATTTTAGAGTATCTGGAAGAAATTCCTCAGGGCAACCTTAGTATCAGGCTGTCTGGCTATCCGATGGAAGTGATCGATGTGCAGGATAATATGATTAAAACTGTACGTTTGATGCCACATTTGAAAAAAGACTAATTGGTAAAGCCGGGAAACCGGCTTTTTCCTCAAGCGGCTTGCTCAACCAAAAAACAAGCGCCATAACCAGCCACGCTTTAAATCTTCTTCACATTTGTTCAGTTGCCCGGCATACATTCTCGCCCGGCTGTCTACTTTTTTCGCGGTTTGAACCAGCCAGGCCTTTTTCTTGTAGCTGCCGCGTTTATATCCGCCCCAACCTTCATGGTAGTTAAGGTATTGGGCATAGCCATCCCATTTTGATACGCCGTTTAAACGCTGGCTTTTACTGATATACCAGCCCATAAAATCTATCGCATCATCAAAGTTGTCGCGGCTGGCCCAAAACCTGTCAGCCTCTTTGACATACTCATCCCAGGTCACTGTTTTCGCCTGAGAATAACCATAGGCATTGCTGGCCCGGCCGTACGGGATGAACCCCAGAAACCAGCGCATTGGCGGGCGGGCATTGTGTTTGAAACTACTTTCCTGATACATGATGCTCATGGGCACATGAATAGGTACGCCCCATTTATCTCTAACCTTGGCGGCAGCATCATACCAGTCACGATGTTCGTAGAAAATTTCACATAGATTAGAGGTGTTTTTCGGCGGCGGCGTAGCGCAGCCAGTTAAAATAACGGCAAACACGCTACAACATAAAAACGGTGTAATACGGAACTGAACTTTTTTCATCCGGTTGATTCTAACAAGGTGCACGGACGCAACCAAGTTTTATTCTCCCTGGATATCACTTACGGCTACCAAATGGTAGCCGATTTTTTTTGCACTTTTATCACAAACAGCTTTTTTCGCATCAGACGTCTTGTGCTTTATCGCACTTTGGCACTTCGGCATAATATTGCGCAATATATTGCTCAAAACTTAGGTCGTCTTGTTGTTCAATCTGTTGCTGCTGCAACAACGATTGAGCTGCCGCCTCAGTAAACTGTTGCTCGTTGTAATGCTGATAGTCTTCGTTGGCTAGCTGCTGCTGATACCTGGCCGACAGCGCCAGCATAAAGTGACCGTTATCCTGCTGAGCAGCAATAAGATTATTCAGAACCTGGCCGGATACCGTTTGTGCCGGATCTAACAGCCCCATGTAAAACTGCTTAATCGCACTGCTGTAGCGTTCAGTTGTGTAAGCTGAATCAAGGTATTGCGCAACCGGCATCATGTCAGCAAAAAGCTCTTCCGCCCAATCCAGCATTAGTCTGGGCTGGCCATCCTGAATAATATCAAGGTTTCTGCGCCGGCCATCAGTCACTACTTTTTTCAGGTTTTGCTCTGTCACAGTCTGCTCTGACGCTGATAACGGCGGGCTGTCTTTCAGCAAACAATACAGCAGAAAAATGTCCAGAAAATGCATTTGCTCAGCAGTAATACCTACAGGGCTGAACGGATTAACGTCTAAAGCACGCACTTCAATATATTCTACGCCACGTTTAGCCAGTGCACAGGTAGGCCGCTCGCCGGATTTTGTTGTTCTTTTGGGCCGGATAGTGGAGTAAAACTCGTTTTCGATTTGCAGCACGTTGGCATTCAGCTGCTGATACTCACCATCAACCTTCACACCGATATTACGATACTCTTCTGACGGCATACTAATAGCCTGATGCAGCCCGGCAATATATTCATCCAGGTTGTTATAGGTAATGTTCAGGCTGGATTGTGCGCTGTTGGTGTAACCTAAATCACTCATGCGCAGCGATGTTGCATAGGGCAAATATAAAGTACCCTTGCCCAGCGTCTGAAAGCTATAGCGGCTTTGACGCCCTTCCAGGAATGACTGACACATCGCTGGCGATGCACCAAACAGATACACCATCAACCAGACGTAACGTTTATAGTTGCGGATAAGCGATAAATATTGCTCAGAGATAAAACTCTGCAGTGGCCCGCTTTGCGCCAATACCTGCTGATACTGTTGCCAGAAAGCCTCGGAAAAAGAAAAATTAAAATGCACGCCACTGATAGCCTGCATCATGCTGCCATATCTGTTGTGCAGCCCTTTACGGTAAAGAGTCTTCATTTTACCGACATTGGAGCTGCCATACTGAGCAAACGGAATTTCAGTTTGGCTTTGGATAAAACACGGCATACTACCCGCCCAGAACTGTTCTCCGGCAATATTGCGGATCGTGAAGCGATGTATATCACTAAGTTGCGCCAAAGTAGTGTCAATGCTATCAGTCGCAGGAGTAATAAATTCAAGCAGTGACTCTGAAAAGTCTGTTGTTATCCAAGGATGCGTCAGAGCTGAGCCTAAAGCTTTGGCATGAGGGGTTAAGGCCAGACTACCATCGGCTTTTACCCGCAACGTTTCCCGTTCAATACCGCGCCGAATTCCGGTTATTGCTTGTTTCAAAGGCGCTGAGTTCAGCATTGCCAGGCGTTGTTGTAAATTTGAGCCCAAGTTAATTCCTTATTTGCTGCAGGTTGCTGCTGAAGTTGGGGCATTGACGTAAAACTCAAGGCCGGGCTTTAATTTAGCCTGCTATTTGCAATTCAACAATCAGATATTTGTCCACTTAACCGGCACTTGCGTTAAACCGACTGATAGCAGGCTGCAATTATTGCAACAGTGACTTAAACTTAGCCGCATCGACAGCCGCTATATACCATTCATGCTATATACCATTTATTAAATAGGCCATATGAACCGACGCAACCAAAATGTTATAAACGAGGAAGTCACTTTCAGTGCCGAACAGGAACTGGTATCAACCACAGACTTGCGTGGGGTTATTACCTATGCTAATCCGGCATTTTGTCAGGTGGCAGGTTTCACCGCAGAAGAGTTAATTGGCAAAAACCATAATCTCGTCAGGCACCCGGACATGCCTGCAGCAGCTTTTGCTGATCTGTGGCAGAAGCTAAAACAAGGGCAATCCTGGCGCGGTTTGGTGAAAAACCGCTGTAAAGACGGCCGCTACTATTGGGTAGATGCCTTTGTTACGCCCATATATCAGCAGCAAAAGCTGGTGGGTTACCAATCCGTGAGGGTAAAACCGGACGCCAAACTTATTCAGCGGGCCAACAAAAGCTACCCGTTAATCGCCGCAGGCAAACAGCCTTCTGACTGGCGCAGTAAGTTTGCGTTAAAACGCTCAGTAGCAGCAGTATTGACACTGCTGACAGTATGTGGCGGCATTGCGCTATTCGGTATGCAGTTTAGTCTGGCCTTGCTGTTACCTGTAATTTGGTTTGCCTGCTGCTATGACGAGTTGTTTGTGATCCCGGCTAAACTGCAACAGGCAAAAACCCGTTTTGACAGTGTCTCGCGCTGGATTTACTCAGGCTTTGGCCCTTATGGTATTGCTGATTTCCAGCAACAAATGAGCCAGGCAAGATTGCGCACTGTGCTGGGCCGCGCAACAGACAGCACAGCAACACTGAAAATCATTGCCGAAACACAGGCAGAAGCCGTGCATTTAACGGAGCAAGGTATCCATCAGCAGCATGACAGGCTAAGCAGTATCGCTACCGCCACGGCGCAACTTTACAGCACAGTGCAGGATATTGCGCAGCGCACACAAGACACACATAAACAGGTAAGTGACACACACCAGATCTGTCAGAATGCTAAAAACACCATGCAGCAAACGGCAACAACAGTGCAGCAGCTGGCCAGCGAAGTTCAGGGTGCTGCCTCTACGGCAGATGGCCTGGCGGTTGAGGCCGAGCGCATCGGTGCGGTAATGAGCGAAATTCAGGGCATCGCTGATCAAACCAACCTGCTGGCACTGAACGCCGCTATTGAAGCTGCACGGGCCGGGGAACATGGTAGAGGCTTTGCTGTGGTTGCTGATGAAGTAAGAGCGCTGTCGTCACGCACGCACAATGCAACGGAGCAGATTAAACAATCAATAGGCGAAATACAGCAAACCTTACTCAGCTGGGGTAAAGTCATGTCGCATAGCAGACAACAAGTGGAAGTATGCGTCGATGAAACCCGCCTAAGTGAACAGCAGCTGGCGGATATTTCGCGTATGATAGACCATATCGCCCAGCTTTCTTCGCAAATCGCGACCGCTGCTACCCAGCAGGGTGTCGTTGCCCATGAAGTGCAGCAGAGCGTTGAGCAGATACAAGATATTGCTAATAGTAACTTAGGAAATATTCAGATTGTTGCGGATAACAGTACTGCATTGCAGCAGCAGGCAGGAAAAATAGCTGATTTGAACAAAAGCTTCGGCTGACAAGTTCATTAGCTATAAAATAAAAAACTCCGCCAAAGCGGAGTTTTTTATTGCTGATTCAGCAAGCTTCAGTTGTTTTTTTGCTCTTCTGCTGCTGGCTTATCATCTTCAGGTTTTACAGCATCCTGCTCAGCGAAGTCGGCATCATTGGAATCGCCAACCACATGTTCAAGCTTCAGCTTTCTTACGCTACGAATGGTCGTAATAGGCCCCGAGCAGGCGTATATAAAGAAAATACTAAACAGCATTTCAGCCGGCCGTGCTGCAATAACGACAAACACCAGCACCACCAGCAAAATGGTGAGGAAAGATACTCTGTCACGCCAGTTTAAATCTTTAAACGAGTTATAACGGAAATTACTCACCATCAGTAAGCCGGTCAAAATCGTCAGAATACCCACCAGGTAACCGATATTATCACCGTCAATCTGGTAGATACTGCCGCTCCATACCATGCCGGCAACAATCGCCGCAGCGGCCGGACTAGCCAGGCCCTGAAAAAACCGGCCATCGGTAACACTTAAATTGGCGTTGAATCTTGCAAGTCGCAGTGCGGCACAGGCAACATAAATAAACGCAGCCAGCCAGCCGAACTTACCATACTCCGCCAGGCCCCAGTTGTACGCCACCAAAGCCGGTGCCATACCAAAAGACAACATATCAGACATGCTGTCATATTGGGCACCAAACTCGCTTTGCGTATTCGTCAACCTGGCAACTCTGCCATCGAGACCGTCAAAAATCATCGCGACAAAAATGGCCACTGCCGCCGCTTCAAAATGCCCGTTCATTGATGCCACTATGGCATAGAAACCAGAAAATAAACCACCGGTGGTTAGTAAATTAGGTAACAGGAAAATGCCCTTGCGCGGGGCGGTGTCTTGCGTTTTTGACTCAGTCATAAAGCCACTTCTGCTTTGGGAAATTAGTAATGATTATAAGGGACATACCTTAACATGGATAGCCTGATGGCAAAAGTGACCGCCACAGCGGTCACTTTTACATCAAGAATTACCACTTAGTTAAGGCTGGCTGCTGACAACAAAGCGCGAACCATCATGGTCCAGCAACACGGTGCTACCCGGTGCAATATTGCCCTGCAGCAACGCCTGTGCCAGAGGGTTCTCCAGATGTTGCTGGATAGCTCTTTTTAACGGCCTTGCACCATACAAGGGGTCGAACCCCACTTCGGCCAACTTATCTAGGGCAGCGTCACTGATGTTAAACTGATATTGCCGCTCAGCAAGACGCTGCTCCAGCCTCGCCAGCTGGATTTTAGCAATACTGCGTATTTGCTTATTATCCAGCGGGTGGAATACTACGGTTTCATCCAACCGGTTTAAAAACTCCGGTCTGAACTGCTTCACCAGCACATCCATCAGCATGTCTTTCATCTGACCATAGCTGTATTCGCGGTAGTGCTCCTGAATCAGATCCGAGCCCAGATTGGATGTCATGATAATGACGGTATTTTTAAAATCCACCGTGCGGCCCTGACCATCGGTTAAGCGCCCGTCATCCAATACCTGCAGCAGAATATTGAACACATCAGGGTGGGCTTTTTCTACTTCATCGAGCAACACCACGGAATAAGGTTTACGCCTTACCGCTTCAGTCAGGTAGCCACCTTCTTCGTAACCGACATATCCCGGCGGTGCCCCCACCAGACGCGACACGGCATGCTTTTCCATAAACTCTGACATATCAATACGCACCATGGCATCGGGGCTATCGAACAGGAAAGTTGCCAGCGATTTGGTCAACTCAGTTTTACCTACCCCGGTAGGCCCTAAAAACAAGAACGAACCTATTGGCTTGTTCGGATCGGCCAGACCGGCACGGGAGCGGCGGATAGCGTGCGCCACAGCGGTTACTGCTTCATCCTGCCCGATAACCTTCTCGTGTAGTGCCTGCTCCATCCGCAGCAACTTGTCCCGTTCGCCTTCAAGCATTTTGCTTACCGGAATGCCAGTGGCTTTGGACAGCACATCGGCAATTTCCTGGTCGGTCACTTTATTACGTAGCAGGGTGTTATCATGCATCTCTGCCTGAGAAGCCAAATCCAGCTTTTTCTCCAGCTCCGGAATACGGCCATACTGCAACTCAGACATTCGCTGCAAATCGCTGGCCCGGCGTGCGACTTCCAAATCCAGCCTGGCCTGCTCTAACTCAGCTTTAATATTCTGCGTGCCTTGCAGCGCAGCCTTTTCAGACTCCCATACTTCATCTAGCTCATTGTACTTGCTATCGAGCTCGCGGATCTGCTCCTGTATCATGTCACGCCGTTTTTTCGTGGCATCATCAGTCTCTTTCGCCAGCGCGTTGTCTTCCAGCTTCAGCTGAATAATCCGCCGCTCCAAACGGTCAAGTTCTTCCGGTTTAGAGTCCATTTGCATACGGATGCTGGATGCGGCTTCATCAATCAGATCTATCGCTTTATCCGGCAATTGCCGATCTGACACATAGCGGTGCGATAAGGTCGCCGCCGCCACTATCGCCGGATCGGTAATTTCTACCGCATGGTGCAGCTCATAGCGCTCTTTCAAGCCACGCAATATTGCGATGGTGTCTTCGACTGACGGCTCTTCTACCAGCACCTTCTGAAAGCGGCGCTCAAGCGCTGCGTCTTTTTCAATATACTTGCGATACTCATCTAACGTGGTTGCGCCAAGGCAATGCAGCTCGCCGCGCGCCAGGGCAGGCTTTAGCATGTTACCAGCATCCATGGCACCATCGGCTTTACCGGCACCAACCATAGTATGAATTTCATCAATAAACAGAATGACCTGGCCTTCTTCTTTGGCCAGTTCGTTCAGTACTGCTTTTAAGCGCTCTTCAAATTCACCACGGTATTTAGCGCCGGCCAGTAAAGAGCCCATATCCAATGACAGTACCCGCTTATCTTTTAGCCCTTCGGGTACTTCTTTATTGATAATGCGAAGCGCCAGCCCCTCGACAATAGCGGTTTTACCCACACCAGGTTCACCAATTAACACCGGGTTGTTTTTAGTACGGCGTTGCAGCACCTGAATACAACGACGAATTTCTTCATCGCGGCCTATTACAGGGTCAAGCTTGCCCGCTTCAGCACGGGCGGTTAAATCGACCGTATACTTTGTCAGCGCCTGACGGGTATCTTCAGCGTTCGGGTCATCCACTTTCTGCCCTGCCCGCATCTGCTCTATCGCCGCTTCAACACCTTCTTTAGTAACACCAATCAGCCGCAGAATTTTGCCCAAATCGGATTTATCTTCGGTTGCTGCTAATACAAACAGCTCGCTTGAAATAAACTGGTCTTTACGCTTTTGCGCAAACTTATCACACTGCTGCAGCAACTGCGCTGTAGCAGATGACAGCTGCAGGTTTGCACCTTCACCTTCAACTCTTGGCAGACGGTCAATCGCCTGGCTGACTTTAGAGCGCAGCTCGTTAAAATTGATTGCCAGACGGTTTAACAGCTCCCGCACTGTGCCGCCTTCCTGATTCAGCAGGGCAAACATCAGATGCACAGGTTCTATAAACTGCTGGTCACGGCCAAGCGCCAGCGACTGCGCATCCGCAATCGCTTCCTGAAACTTACTGGTAAATTTATCCAGACGCATGGATAGCTCCTCAATGAACAACTTCGTTGTGTCATAAGATTGGGTGCTGCTGGCGGAAATTCAAGCAAGAAACGTCAAAAAATTGACTTAGATCAGTCTAACCAGATAGAAGCTGCCATACGGCCGGTCTGGCCATCACGCCGGTAAGAGAAAAACAGCTCAGACTGAGCGTAAGTACAGAAGTTGCCTCCATATATCTGCCACACCCCTGCAGCCTGTAAACGCTGGCGCGCCAACAGGTATAAATCTGCCTGCCATTTGCCTGCTGCACCACTCACGAAAGCCTGTTCAGCCTCTGCTGCCTTTGATATAAAAGCCGCCCGCACTTCAGGCCCCACCTCAAATGCACTCTGACTGATTGCTGGGCCTAAATAAGCTAAAACCTGCCCCGCTATTGCAAACTGCTCGACAGCCCGTTCGATAACGCCGTCGCACAAGCCGCGCCAGCCGGCATGTACAGCAGCCACCCGTCTGCCTGCAGTATCACAAAGCAACAATGGCAAACAGTCTGCGGTCATCACAGTACAAACCACACCGGCAACGCTTGTCACACTTGCGTCAGCCTGTTGCCCCGCCAGAGAACTTGAATCGAGCTGCAACACTTTCGTACCATGCACCTGCTGTAACCAGAAGGGTGCGGACGGCATCTGCGCCTGCTGCTGATAACGCTTGCGATTTTCGGTAACCGCAATTGGATTATCAGCAACATGATCACCGAGATTTAAGCTTGCATAACGGCCTTCAGAGCAACCTCCATGACGGGTGCTGACGACTGCCCTGACATTTGCAGGTGCAGGCCAATCGGGTAGCAGCAAGCTTTCTGACATCGGCTAGCTACACGTAGTCCAGGCCGTGTTCGGCAGTATCAGCCCGCAGAGCTGCATTTAACTGCACCATATCGTCCGGTATAGGCGCATGCCACTCCAGGATCTCGCAGGTGATCGGATGTGCCAACCGTAGCATAGCGGCATGCAGTGCCTGGCGTTTAAAGTTGCGTAATACTGTCAGCAGATGTTCATCGGCTTTACGCGGTGGGCGCGGGCGCCCCGCGTAAACCGGATCGCCAACCAACGGATGATTTACAAACGTCATATGCACGCGGATCTGGTGCGTACGGCCGGTTTCCAACCGCAAACGCAAACGGGTATGTGCGCGGTATTTTTCCATCACCCGAAAATGCGTGGTGGCTGGTTTGCCAGACTGGCTTACCGCCATATGGGTGCGTTTAGTCGGATGACGGCCAATAGGCTCATCGATAGTACCACCACCAGTCATGGCACCATGGCAGACAGCTTCATACTCACGGGTAATTTCACGTGCCTGCATTGCTTCAACCAAATGGGTTTGCGCCGGGATCGTTTTAGCGACCACCATCAGGCCAGTGGTATCTTTATCCAAGCGGTGGATAATACCGGCACGCGGCACCTCTGCAATACCCGGGCAATGATGCAGTAAGGCATTTAACAAAGTGCCATCAGCGTTACCCGCCCCCGGATGCACTACTAAACCCGCCGGTTTGTTGATCACCAGTATATGTTCATCTTCATAAACAATATTCAGATCAATCGCTTCGGCTTCAAAGCGCTCGTCTTCCGGCAGCTCAGCAAGGATATCGATTTGTTCGCCACCCAGCATTTTCTCGCGTGGTTTGTTTTGCACCACGCCGCCGACTTTAACCGCGTCAGCTAAAATCCATTCTTTTATCCGCGAACGCGAATAATCAGGGAACATTTCGGCCAGAACCTGATCTAAGCGTTTACCAAAAAGATGGTCTGGTACAATTTCTGAAAGTTTTAGCTGTTTTGTCATAACGGAAGCAGTTATCCTGTGTGCAACCCCGGCAGGTCTGGGGTAGAATCGCAATTTCGTGTATTTTAGCGATTTTACGTCTGACTAGACAGCCATTTAGCTCAAGTAGTAACGGATTTTTAAATGAACTCGAACTTTATACTGATTTCTCTGCTGGCGTTAACGCTTACCGCCTGTGCCGGCAAACCCAAGGACGACCCCAGTACTACCCAAACTGCGCAAAGCATGTACCAGCAAGCAAAAGAGGTACTGGACAACGGTTTGTATAACAGAGCAATAGAATTACTGGGCGCAGTAGAAAGCCGCTACCCTTTTGGTCCTCTGGCGCGTCAGGTACAACTTGATTTAATTTATGCCCATTATCAGGCTGGCGATGTGCCTAAAGCACTTGCCGGAATCGATCGTTTCATCCGATTGAACCCGAACCATCCTGAACTGGATTACGTGTATTACATGCGTGGCCTGAGTAACCTAAAAGCTGACGAGAATGCACTGCATGAGGTATTAGGCATTGACCGTGCAGACCGCGATCTGGCCAGCACCCGTCAGGCATTTGATGATTTTAAAACTCTGGTCAGCAGTTTTCCGCAGAGCAAGTACGCACCTGAAGCTAAAAAGCGCATGCTGACAATCAAAAATACGCTGGCAAGATATGAACTGTCCGTTGCAGATTACTATATGCGCCGGGGAGCTTATCTCGCTGCGGCAAACCGCGGTAAATATATTGTAGAATTTTACCGTGACTCACCGCACATTGAAAAAGCACTGGAAATCATGGTTGAGAGTTATGACAAGCTCGGCCTGACGAAACTGAAAGAAGATACCTATCAGGTACTGATGCTCAATTTCCCGCAAAACGATAAGTTCTGATTAAAAGCCCCTGCAGTGCAGGGGCTTTTTCATTCATGCTTAAATTGCTTCTAACGCTTCTGCTAACTTACTGACGGCAATCACATCCATGCCCGGCACTGCCTCTTTCGGTTTGTTCGCCACCGGCACGATAGCGCGTTTAAAACCATGCTTGGCTGCCTCACGCAAGCGTTCCTGACCGCTGGGAACCGGGCGTATTTCGCCTGCCAGCCCTACTTCGCCAAATACCACCAGATCATTTGGCAGCGGCTTATCACGAAAACTCGATACCAGTGCCAGCAAGGTCGCCAGATCAGCGCTGGTTTCATTTACCTTCACACCGCCAACCACGTTCACAAATACATCCTGATCAGCCATCTGTATACCCGCATGGCGGTGCATAACCGCCAATAGCATCGAAATCCGGTTTTGCTCCATGCCTAAGGTTACGCGACGTGGGTTGTTCAGTGGTGAATAATCCACCAGGCCCTGAATTTCAACTAAAAGTGGCCGGGTGCCCTCCCACAGCACCATAACAATGCTGCCCGACTGATCCTCTTTGCCTCGGGTAAGAAAAATAGCCGACGGGTTTTTTACTTCTTTCATGCCCTGCCCGGTCATGGCAAAAACGCCTAACTCATTCACCGGGCCAAAACGGTTTTTATTACCGCGCAATGTCCGGTAACGGTTGTCGCTGTCACCATCGAGCATCACTGAACAATCGATACAATGCTCCAGTACCTTTGGCCCGGCTAAAGAACCATCTTTGGTAACATGACCAACCATAATGATGGCAATATGATGCTGCTTAGCAAACCGGGTCAGATAGGCGGCACTTTCCCGAACCTGCGACACACTACCTGGCGCCGATTGAATATCAGCCAGATGCATGACCTGAATAGAGTCGATAACCATAATGCGTGGTTTTTCCTGCTGCGCCAGCGCACAAATTGTTTCGACGTTGGTTTCAGCCAGCATTTTAAGTGCATTTGTTGGCAAGCCTAAACGCTGCGCCCGCATAGCGACCTGCTGCAGCGACTCTTCACCGGTGACATACAAAGCGTTACCCTGCTGTGCCAGACCACACATAATTTGTAGCAACAAAGTACTTTTACCGGCACCAGGATGACCGCCGATCAGAATCGCAGAGCCCGGTACTATGCCGCCGCCAAGTACACGGTCAAACTCGGCAAAGCCACTGCTAAAACGCGGTACGTCCTGCAAATCGACTTCATCCAGCCGCATCACTTTTGCCACCGCTGCACCGGCATAGCCTTCAAAGCGGGCATTTTTACTGGCGGCAGCACCCAACCGCACTTCACTAACCGTATTCCATGCACCACACTCGGTGCACTGGCCCTGCCAGCGCACAAAATCGGCGCCACAATCGCTACAGACGTAAGCAGTTTTAGTTTTTGCCATGGTTTATTTTCTCAAGCTAAATGAAAGGCATGGATATTGCTTTTCAAATTGTAACAACGTAGCGTACTACAGATTATAACCTGAAGATGCCGGTATTTTGGCATTTAACCTGACTGAAATATGACAGCTGCAGATTTACAAGAATATGTCGGTGTAATAGACCGGATGAAGAGTTCACTGAACTCTGCCGATTTTGACCAGGTGTTTAGCCTGTTGACTTCCGACCTGCCTAAATCCAAACAGTTTTTGCTGAAAATGGAACTTAAACGCATGGCGCAGCCATGCAGCTACTTTATCGACCTGCGAGGCCATGTCGACGGCGATGTTAAGCCATATGACTATATGGGTAAAACCCATTATATGGATGACAATGCCATTAAAGTGTTTGAAGCCGGGCTGAAACAATACGGCAGCTATACACTGGGTTTATACGAAGAAGTGCTCAATACCGAGAACAACTTCCGCGTCATGCACCGTAAGCAAACCGAAGACAGGGTTCGCAATGCGCTGCAAAATGACGGCACCTTCACAAATCAGCAAGCAGAAGCAGAGCCTGAATTGCCACCGCAGTATGCCAGAGTAATTCACTTTGGCCAGTATACATCCAGGCGTGATGAGCGCATGCATTTCAGCATAGATGTAGAAGTTGAGCTGGATGGAAAACGGTTTCAGGCCAGCACTTCTGATTTGTCGGTTTCCGGCTGTAAACTGAAACTACAACAAGCAGCGAAAACGGACGCTGGTAAACTGGTAAAACTGCATTTCACCGGTTTAGAGCAGGAGTTTATGCTTGGTCTGGAACAAGGTGTGGCTTACAAAATTGTTGAAGTCAGCCAGCAAGGAGCTAATCAATATTTACGTCTGCAGCGGCAGCAGAATGAAAACGAGCAACAGTTTGCCGAATTTCTGCAAAAATTTATTAATGGCAATAAACGCCGATACAAAGTAAACCTGGACAATGTCAGTCAAAGCTTGCTGAGCAAGGGTTACGAGCAGTTTTATGTGCCTCGTATCAACGCTCTGCCAGTATTTATTGCGGTTAGAAACGGCCAGCCCATTCCAATTTGTGCATTAACCACAGACTACAACAAAGCGATATGGCAGTATTTTCTGGACGAACAGCATCAGGCAGTGTTTATCAGTATCTGCCATGCCCGGCGTTTAAAACACCTGCTACAGCAAAACTCGGTAGAAAAATCTACCATCCTGTATAGCTTTACTCACGCGGTAAAAGGTAAATTATTTTTCTATTCAGCAACTCATGAAGAACTGGATGCATCTGAGCAGTTAAAAGCGTTATTTCTCGGGTTCGGCGCCAGCAAGCCCAGCTGGCGGGTATTTCAGCTGAATTTACAACGTTCATCAGCTGCGCAAGCGGAGACACCGCTTACTGTGCCGGTTCAGGGCAATATAAAACCACCGCCACCCTTATCCAGTCTGGTAAAGCAGTTTATCCAGGACGTGCGGTATATTGTCAGCTTTACCGATATTACCGGCAATGAGAGCACGTTTTGGTATCAGAGTTATCCGGTAGACCAGCAACAACTAAAATTATTAGCCCAATTTGGCCACAAAAAGCTTACTAACACCCCACCTTGTGAAGCCGTTGCTGTGCAGTATGTAAATTTGCGCTCTGAGTCACGCTATTTGTATAAGACCGCAGTCACAGTGAAAACCTCAGCTGACTCAACAGAACTTAGCGGGCACAGCCGCGATTTCTCTTCTAAAGGCTTACAGCTGGAAACAACTTTGCCGGTGCGTTTTAGCAAGGGCGATATATTACTGCTAAACCTGCCGGAAATGCAGAAGATAAGCAGTAAGTATCAGCTGTCTGCGTTGCCTTATGAAGTCATGGCGGTTAGCAAAAGCCGCACAATAATGAATCTGCGGGCGGTAGAGGGCGACCAGCCTCATGTTGGCAGATTATTCTTCCAGCAGCTGATCCAGAACAACCGCGCAAAATTGACTCAGGCAGAGGAGAGCCCGAAGTATCCGGGGCTATCTACCGCACTACGTAATTTATATATGAACGCACAAAGCCATTTTGCGCTCTATGTACACCGCAAAGGCATCCGATACGAAATTAATACCTTGGCTAAAGGTAGCGCCGGTAACAGCTTGCATCAGCTGCTGGCAATACAAAGCAAAGATGAGCAGCAACTTGATTTGTCGCTTATTCTGCAAAACAACGCCATCAGTTTGCATTTTGCGCAACAGCTAAAACAAATGAAACGCTTTGACAGCCCAAAAGCTTTTGAATTGTATGTTGTGATCAGCCGCAATGCTGAGACAGAACAACCAGAGTTGCATTGCCACTACGACTATGAGTTCATGTCTGAACAGGCAAAGCAGCAATATGTGTTAAGTGCATTACAGACGAACGTATTGTTTTGCTACAAACTGCTACTGTCCCGTACCGGCCGGCCAGACACTGACTTTATTGCGCCGGAACTTAGCTATATCAGCGCCTATGCTATACACAAAGCGAAACAGCTGGAAGAAGAGTTATGGAGTGTTGCAGGCGTTATTGATGCAATAGATATTTCGGCAGAAATTCCATGGCGATTTGGTGCCCAGGCCGAGCTTAGTCAGCAACATTATGCCCGGCAACAGGCTTTACTGGCACAGCTTAAACAACCAGTCTCTTAGTTCAGAAAAGTGTCCATTGACCGCCGTTGGATGCGTCAGCATAGAAATATGGTCATAATCGTGCAGATAGCCAGTTTTTTTGCCTAACAAGGTAAAGCGGGCTTCTGGCGCGGTCTCAGCAATAAAAGCCTGAATATCTCGTGGATGCCCAAGCAGGTGGTCATTTTGAGCTGCAAAATGCCACACTGGAGGCCACTGCACCATTTTACAGCCGTGAGCATAATCAAACTTATCGTCCGGATCTTCAAAGACCCCACCTTGTATCCATGGCACCGTATCCTGCACGAAAGGCGAAGGTTCATCATCAGCCCCCAACCGCCACTTGCGGGCAGGAAAGTAGCCGTAACGCTGGCTCAGCCAGGGCGCAATCTTGTTCCATAGCAGGTTAATTTTCAGCTTACGCTCCAGGCTTTGTACACTTATCACTCTTTTGGTGCCAAAACACACTTTTGCAGCAAGTTTTGCCGCAAGCTGCGGAGCTCTGGCCAAAGATGCCGCTGCAACCACACCGCCCCAGGAATGCGCAATAAGTATAACTTTCTGCTGATGCTGCTGATAAATATGCTCGATTAAGGCTGGGATATCATGGCAGATCATCTGCTGCTGACTTTGCGAAAAACCTTCAGACGCACTGGGTTTGGAAGCTCCGCGGCCGGCAAAATCAGCGCAGTACACCACAAAACCGTTGTCAGCCAGATAGCAGCCGAGACCTTTGCCGGAATGGCTGTAAAAAATCCGGCCGTTCTCTATCGCGCCATGCAGCATCAGCACAGGGGCTATGCCGTGCTGTATTGGCATTAAACGGCGCAAATGTAATTGATACTGCTTCAAATCCAAATACAGTGAGCTTTGCTGATGCTTCATCACAGATCCAGCAAATACAGCAACTGTAGTAGAGAGCCCTTTCTGATAGCAGCCTTAGCTTGTGCCTGAACTTTAGGCTTTGCATGAAATGCAACTCCCAACGCGGCAGCATTTAACATAGGAATATCGTTAGCGCCATCACCAATAGCGACGGTTTGCGTTGACGGGATAGCATGCTGCTCTGCCAATAGCCTAACCACCTCTGCTTTTGTCGTCGCATCCACAATATCGCCCAGCACTTTGCCGGTCAGTTTACCGTCTTGAATTTCCAGCACATTGGCAAACGTTGCGGTTAAGCCAAGCCGCTGCTTTAACGCATCGGTGAAGAATGTAAAACCACCTGAAGCGATGGCAACTTTCCAATGCTGCTGCTGTAAATACGCAACCAGGTCAGTTAAACCCGGCATTAACGGAACTTCTGCAAGCACCTGGTGTAACACTGATTCCGGCGCACCTCGCAAAGCCGCAACACGGGCAACCAGACTTTGGGCAAAATCCAGCTCGCCATTCATGGCCCGGGCAGTGACCGCCGCAACCTGCTCGCCTACACCAGCTAATGTAGCAATCTCATCGATACATTCGATCTGGATTGCCGTTGAGTCCATATCCATTACCAGCATACCTGGCTCAGTCAACCTGGGTCTGGCGGGTAAATACACCAACTCAATGCCGGCTTGCTGCGCCACATCACTTAGCGCCTGCAACGCACTGGCCGTTAATGCCTGAGCTAGAGACAGCTCGACAGCCCCGGCAAGCATTGGATGCGGCCGGTAAACGCGACAATACATTGACCTGGTGAAACCAAGCACTGCTAATACCGCTTTTACTGCAAGCCAATTTAGTTCTTCGCCAAATAAGCGTAAAACAGCGACCGGGGGTTGGATAACAATGTCAAACCCATCAGAGCCTGGCAAAGCCAACGCATGGTTACTTTGCAAATATAAAGTGTCCTGATGCAGATGCACGGCATAACAGTCAGTTGTATTTAACCAGGCTAAAGGCGAATCGCTAAGGAGCGGCTGGTTGGAAAGCTGATAGAAAAACGACACAGGAGTACCTATACTTGGCAACGCCGTCATGGCATGCTACACAAACTGATTACGCTGTTTCGTTATTCCAACGAATAGGATCTGTCAGCGCTTACGGAATTTATGCAAAACGATATCGCAATACCCAGCACTACATCAAGCACTATTAAACTGCTACAAATTGCTGTCGCCGTGGCAGGGATCTGGCTGTTACTGCACTTGTGGGTGTTAACTCAGCAGAAAGGCCAGTACTTGCTACAACAACAAAGCAGCCAGCTAATGCGCGAAACGCTGACCGCCTTATCGCATACCGCAGCCTATTTAATTGAACATGACCAGTTGGCTGGCTTGGAACAGTTAACGCAGCATATCGCAGACAGCCCTTATCTATATGATGTTGTAGTATATGACGCCAATGGTGTGCGGATGAGCTGGACAGAAAACAGTGCTCCGGCGCGCTTGTTATACGGCCCAACACAGGCCGAGCAATTAGTGGCCATGGTGCAACCCATTACGAAAGAGCAGCAGCTACTGGGTTATATTAAGCTGAGCCTGCGTCAGGACATTTCACTTAATCAGATAAGCACCTCATGGCAGCATATGATGCAGCAGTTGCTGGGGATGCTGATCCTTGCGGGTATAGTTGGCTTTATGTTACGCCGCGGCTTCTCAAGATTTTCACGTCATTCATTTCGCCTGCGTCGCATCAAGCCTTAACACTTCATGCGTGTTGCGCCATAGCTGCTGAGCGACTTGTTGCGGTGGTTCAGGCCTTAACTGACAAAAGCGCTCAAATACCAATGCCAGTTTGGCCGGAGTATTTACTTGCCCCTGGTAACCGGCAAGCGGCATCGACGGCGCATCCGTCTCCAGTACAAAACTTTCTAATGGCAGCTTCTGCACGGTTCGGTGTGTTTTCTCTGCGCGTTCATAAGTTATAGTGCCACCAATACCCAACTTAAAGCCAAGGTCAATAAAGGCCTTTGCCTGCTGCTGGCTGCCGGAAAAGGCATGCAAAATACCGCCCTCAGCAAACTGCTGCTGTTTAAGCTCTGCCAAAAGCTGTGGCTGACTTTTCCGATGATGCATAATAACGGGCTTGTGGTATTTGCTGGCAAGTTTAAGCTGCTGGCTAAACAGCATTGCCTGAGCATCAAAGCTGTCGGCGTCTAACGCGAAATCCAGACCAATCTCACCTACTGCTGTTATCTGCGGGCTATGCTTTGCCAGCAATGCATCAAGCTCATTCAGCGCATCAGGCGCAGCTTTTGTTGCCCACCACGGATGTATGCCCAAGGCGATATGCCAGTATGAATGTTGTTGGTGTAAGTGCAGCAGGTTAAGCCATGCAGCTTGCTCTACTGCAGGAATGAGCAGCTTTTCGACGCCTGCCTGATGTGCATCACGCCAGTGTATCGTTTGTTCAGGGGCAAGTTCAGGTAAATCCAGATGGCAATGGCTATCAAACAACCGCAGGCGGCTGCTATCTGTGTGCTGCCCGGTTAGGGGCATAACCGTTCGATACTCCAGCTGTTATCGCTTTGCCTGTTGTACATAAACCGGTCGTGTAAACGGTGCTCGCCGCCTTGCCAGAACTCGATTTTATGTGGTCGCACCAAAAAACCACCCCAGAATGAAGGCAGTGGTATTTCACCATGTTCAAACTTATGTTTTATCTCGGCGAACTTTTGCATCAAAGCCTGCCGGGTTGATACCGGCCGGCTTTGCTCTGAAGCCCAGGCTGCCAACTGGCTTTCTTTTGGGCGTGACAAAAAGTACTTGGCTACCTGGCTTGAGCTGGCCCGCTCGGCCGTGCCGTAGACAATTACCTGCCGCTCCAGCGGGTGCCAGGGAAAATGCAGGCATACTTTCGGATTTGCCGACAGTTCAGTCGCCTTACGGCTGCCAAGATTAGTGTAAAAGGTAAAGCCGTCCTGATTCACATCTTTAAGTAGCACCAGACGCTGTGACGGCTGACCATGCTCGTCGACACTCGCCACACACATCGCTGTAGGATCCGGTAACTCTGCCGCGATAGCATCTTTGAGCCACAGCTCAAACTGCGCTATCGGATCGGCAGTTAATTTTTCGAACTCTAACTTGTCTTTGGTGTAGCTGCGGCGAATATCGTCGATTTTCATAGCTTACATACGCTCCATAACCTCAATACCCAGTAAATCCAGGCCTTGCTTTAACAGCTTAGAGGTAAAAATACTTAGCATTAAACGGCTGTCTCGCTGCGCTGGTTCAACACCGTCTTTAAGTATTGGGCAAGCTTCGTAAAATGCCATATATAAACTGGCCAGCTCATACAGGTAATTACACAACAGGTTAGGCTGTGCATCTTTCATTACCTGCTGTATCGCCTCTTCAAAGCGCAACAATTTAACGGCTAATTGCTTTTCCTGCTCTTGCGCAATCACCAGCTCTGCGCTGAAACCATCGGCAATCTCAGCGCGGCGCAAAATACTGCGCACCCGGGTGTAGGCATATTGCAGGTAAGGCGCAGTCGCACCTTCAAAGCTTAACATCGCGTCCCAGCTAAAAATGTAGTCGCTGGTACGGTTTTTCGATAAATCGGCAAACTTCACCGCACCAATACCGACTTTACGTGCTACTTCTGCGATTTCATCTTCTGACAAGTCGCTGGCTTTATCCTGCACCACAGCTTTTGCTCGTACTACCGCTTCTTCCAGTAACTCTGCCAGTTTTACAGTGCCACCGGTTCGGGTTTTAAATGGTTTACCATCTTCACCCATCATGGTGCCAAACGGGCAGTGATCATAGGTCGTTGCATCGCGCAGATAGCCTGCTTTACGTGCAACCAGCTCAACCTGTTTAAAGTGCAGCGCCTGGCGTGCATCGGTAAAGATCACAATGCGGTCGGCATTTAAGTCATGGCTACGATATTGGCAAGCGGCTAAATCGGTGGTCGAATACAGGAAACCACCACCGGTTTTTTGCACGATAAACGGGGAAGGATTGCCTTCTTTATCAGCCAACTCTTGCAGAAATACCACCAGCGCGCCCTGATCCTCTACCGCCAGCTGACGCTGTTTTAAATCATCGACAATGCCCTGCAGCATACTGTTATAAGCACTTTCCGGCTTGATATCAGCATGGCTAAGTGTGACATTTAGCTTTTCATAGACTTCTTCACTATGTTTTACCGAGGTATCAATAAACAGCTGCCACAGTTTCTGGCAATGCGCATCGCCGCTTTGCAGCTTAACCACATAGTCACGTGACTTATCGGCAAAGCCAGCTTCGTCGTCAAAGCGCTTTTTCGCTTCACGGTAGAAATCTTCCAGGTCGGCAAGTGCGACAGATTCCAGATCAATACCCGCCGCCAGCTTATCTTCTAAGTGCGCGATCAGCATTCCAAACTGGGTGCCCCAGTCGCCCATATGGTTCTGACGGATAACTTTATCGCCCCAGAACTCCATCGTACGCACTACGGCATCGCCAATAATGGTCGAACGTAAATGGCCAACGTGCATCTCTTTTGCCAGGTTAGGCGCCGAGTAATCTACTACCACCGTTTGTGGCGCCGTATTCGTGCTTACGCCCAAACGGCTATCTGCAGCTGCCTGCTGCAGCTGCGCGGCCAACCACGCTTTATCCAGCGTGACATTGATAAAACCCGGGCCGGCGATTTCTGTTTTTTCGGCAATGCCTTCAAGCGCCAGTTGTTGCACCAGTTGCTCGGCTAGCTGACGCGGATTTGTCTTCATCAGCTTAGCTGCAGCCATAGCACCGTTTATCTGGTAATCACCAAACTCTGGGCGGGTACTTACCGTAACGGCAGCATTCGTATCGGCAGGTAAGCCCAAGGCGACGAACGCAGTTTGCGTTTTCTCAGTTAATAATTGCTTAATATTCATCTGGCTTACCTGTTAATGTTCACGTGTCTTATGGAATTTGATTTTCGGGTAACGTTCCATGGCCAGATTCAGGTTTACCATGGTTGGTGCGATATAGGTCAGCGCATCGCCGCCGTCCAGTGCCAGATTCTGGCTGGCTTTGTTTTTAAACTCGTCCAGCGCTTTGCCATCATCGCTGTATACCCAGCGTGCCGTCGACACGTTTACCGCTTCGTACAGCGCATCTACGTTGTATTCCGACTTTAGCCGATGCACGACCACATCAAACTGCAGTACACCAACCGCGCCAACGATAAGATCGTTGTTATCAAGCGGCCTGAACACCTGTACAGCGCCTTCTTCGGATAACTGCACCAGGCCTTTAAGCAGTTGCTTTTGCTTTAGCGGGTCGCGCAGGCGGATACGGCGGAACAGTTCCGGCGCAAAGTTTGGAATACCAGTGAACTGCATATTCTCGCCGCTGGTAAAGGTATCACCGATCTTGATGGTGCCGTGGTTATGCAAACCGATAATATCGCCCGGATAAGCTTCTTCCAGGTGCTCACGATCGCCAGCGACAAACGTCAGCGCCTGCGGAATAAGTACATCTTTACCAATGCGCACATGGCGCACTTTCATGCCTTTTTCGTACTTACCCGACACAATACGTAAAAACGCCACGCGGTCGCGGTGTTTCGGATCCATATTGGCCTGAATTTTAAACACAAAGCCGGTAAAGCCGGTTTCAGTTGGTGCCACAGTGCGGCTGTCGGTAGCGCGTGATTGTGGCGCCGGTGCCCAGGCCGTTAAGCCATCCAGCATATGATCTACACCAAAGTTACCCAACGCCGTACCGAAAAATACCGGTGTTAACTCACCTTTTAAAAACAGCTCCTGGTCAAATTCATGACTGGCACCACGCACCAGTTCCATTTCATCGCGCAGCTGCTGCGCGTAATAACCAATACGTTTATCCAGCTCAGGGTTATCAATACCCTTGATGATATCGACATCCTGAATGGTGTGGCCCATACCGGATTTATAGAAAATGACTTCGTCTCGCAGGATGTGGTAAACGCCTTTAAACTCTTTACCCGAGGCTATCGGCCAGGTAATAGGCGCACAGGCAATTTTTAGTACACTTTCAACTTCATCCAGCAAATCAATAGGATCGCGGATATCGCGGTCCATTTTGTTCATAAAGGTGATAATTGGCGTATCACGCAGCCGGGTAACTTCCATCAGTTTAATGGTACGTTCTTCTACACCTTTAGCGCCGTCAATAACCATCAGACACGAGTCCACAGCCGTTAGTGTGCGGTAGGTATCTTCCGAGAAGTCTTCGTGGCCAGGGGTGTCAAGCAAGTTGACCAGACAATCGGCATAAGGGAACTGCATTACCGAGGTTGTCACCGAGATGCCCCGCTCTTTTTCCATCTCCATCCAGTCTGAGGTGGCGTACTGGCCGGACTTTTTACCTTTAACGGTACCGGCCTTTTGGATCAGTTGTCCGAATAACAAAACCTTTTCAGTAATGGTAGTTTTACCGGCGTCAGGGTGGCTGATGATCGCAAAGGTACGACGACTGTTTACTTCGGCGAGAAAATTATCTGTGCTCATAATATCCAATAATCAGTTACCGCAGGCATCCGGCTGCGGTTTAGGGATAAAACCCGGGAGTAAATAATAATGCGCGCGATTATAACAGTTTGAACGACAGGGGCACAGAGTCGATGTGTTACATTACAATCGACATTAAAACGGCATCGGCTTTATTATCCGCATACACGTAATAGTTCTTGCGGATACCGGTTTTGCTAAAACCGCATTTTTCGTACAGCGCTATCGCACTGTGGTTGCTACTGCGCACTTCTAAAAAAGCCTCGGTAGCACCACGGCTGCGCCCTTCCTGTAAAAAGTGCTGCAACAAAGCTTTACCGTAACCTTTGCCTTGCATGTCTGTGGCGATACAAATATTAAACAGTTCCAGCTGCTCGAGAATAAGCTGGGCGAAGTAAAAGCCTTGGATCTGACCATTATCATCGAGCAACTTATAGCTGAAATAACTATCGGCAAAACTGCTGCTGAACGCACTTTCCTGCCATGGATAAGGATTCGCTTGCTGCTCAATCTGCACTATACGCGCAATATCATCCGCACTTAATAACTCAATCTTCATGCAAAGCACTCAATAACCGCCATAAAGCTTTTTTGCTCTGTGCCTGCTGCAACTTTTCCAACGCCGGCGTCAACAGCTGTTTGTCATTCAGCTCTACATTGTCGCTCAGCGAATGTATTTGCCAATTAACGCTGTCAGGTAAAGCCAGCTGAATATCCTGCGCCAACGCTTGGCTCAAATCTGGCGCTGTTAATATCTGCGTGTCGGGCGAAGATTGAGTTTCAACCTGAACTTCACGGTACTGTTCAGACACAAAAGCAGCGTTAAGCTGCAGTGGCGTAATACGCAACACATCAAGAAGATTTTGCTGTGAGTAAGAGAATGTTTTCATAAGAAGAAGTGGCAGGGGCAGAGGGATTCGAACCCCCAACCATCGGTTTTGGAGACCGCTGTTCTACCAATTGGAACTATGCCCCTGTAGCTGGTCGCGCCATTATACAAAAGCCGACTCAAAGGTAAAGCAAAAAGCTGCGCTAACATATTCAACTGCATAGAAAACGAGCATCCAGTGATACATAGCAGTTACATTAGCATAAGCCCGGTAGTCTTCCTACCGGGCTTTTCTCTACTACTTCTTGTCTTTTTCCATTGCCGGCGTGCGATACTTTTCAAACCAATACAGAATATATGCTGTTTTGGCCATCAAATTGCTCGGGCGACTATAAATAGAATGTGACGCTTCCGGGATCCTCACCATCGCAGTATCAACACCACGTAACTGCAATGCCTGATAAAACTGCTCTGTCTCCGATATCGGTGTCCGGTGGTCGGCTTCACCAGTCATCAGCATAGTGGGTGTTTCAACATTACCAACATAGCTAATCGGCGAATACTTTAAGTAATGCTCCGGGTTTTCCCATGGCATCGCCGGAAACCAATACTGCGTAAAATAGCTGTACATATCTGCATTCAACACAAAGCTAAACCAGTTAATAACCGGCTTAACCGAAACAGCCGCAGCGAAACGGTCTGTATGACCAACAATCCAGGCTGTTAGTGCGCCACCACCACTGCCGCCGGTAACAAACAGTTCTTTTTCGTTGATGTAGCCTCTGGCAATAACGGCGTCAACGCCATCCATCAGGTCATTAAAGTCCTGGCTAGGGTAGTTATGATGAATAAGATTCGCAAAGTCTTCCCCGTAGCTGGTGCTGCCACGTGGGTTAGTGTAAAGCACAACATAGCCCTGTGCTGCCATCAGCTGCAGCTCCATCGCAAAATGAGGCCCGTATGCCGTATGAGGTCCACCATGGATCTCAAGGATAAGTGGATACTTCTTGCTTGGGTCGAACTGTGGCGGATAGATAAGCCAGCCTTGCAGTTTACGCTGGTCAACAGACGAGCTGTACCAAAACTCTTCAACCTTACCGATATCACGGGCAAATACCAGGTCGGCATTAAAATCAGTTAATGTGTACGTTTTACCGTTTTTAATTACCGCCAACTCAGCAGGTTTTTGTGTATTCATCTGGGTATAGGCTATCAGTCCATTATCAGCTGCTGCAAACTCGCCACCGCTATAAGGCCGGCCGTAAGAACCGCCACCTATATCGCTGGTGATAACAGACCTTTTACCAGAAATATTTTGCTCGGCTAGTATCCCTTTTCCTTCACTGTCATAAGCAATATAAAGCGCTTTGTTATTAGGCAGCCATTGAAAATCGTCAATAGCCCTATCCAGATCTTCCGTCAGGTTACGGATATTACTGCCGTCAGCATTCATCACATACAAACGGCTGGCTTGATGCGATAGTTTACGATCTTCAAAACCAGTGAAAGCAATTAATTTACCATTAGGTGAAAGCTGAGGTTGGCTGTCCGGGCCGTTACGGTCAGTAAGCTGAGTTAGCTTACGATCAGCCAGCGTTAACTGGAAAATCTCGCTGTTCAAAGGATTAGACTGCCAGTCCGGGTGACGATTAGCAGAGAAGTAAATAGACTGACTGTCTCTAGCCCAACTGATGCTGCCGCCGTGATTAAAATCACCTTCGGTCAGTTGTATCGCCATACCACCAGCTGCAGGCATGATATAAATATGCCGGTAGCCGGACTTAAGATAACCGGCACCATCAACCCGATATTGCTTGCTATCAATATATACAGCAGCTTTCGCCCAATCAGCTTTCTCCGATTTACCTGGCAGTGTAACAGGCGGTTTAACCTGTTTAGGCGTAAACATAGTGAAAGCCAGCCAATTACCATCAGGCGACCATGTCAGATTAGCAGGGCTCTGTGTCAGCTGTCCGAGCTGCGAAGTTCGGCCGCTATCAAGCCATTTAACGTGTATCTGGCCATTTGCAATAAAAGCAATTTGTTTATTATCCGGAGACCATTGCGGGTTGCTGGCACTGAGATCTTTATCAGTTAAAGGCTCCAGCTTTTTACCATCAGCAGAGCTTAACCATAACGTCATACGTCGCCGGTCAGCTTGTTTATCCATCCAATTACGAACGAAAACAATCTGCTCTCCCTGACTGTCGGGCTGAGGATCTGACACGAACTCAAGCTCAAATACATCTTCGTACTGTAGTGGCTTAGCAAAGACATTAGCACTGCAAATTGTCAGCAGCAGACTGGCTGCAAGATGAAAACGATTTGTTGATTTTATGCAAGTCATCTGAATATCCATTTTTGTTATAGGTGTCAGATGATACTAACTGAATTTTGTCAGCAAACGATAGGCTTGCGTCTAATTGGGAATTTAAGAAGAC
>NZ_JAJAVQ010000010.1 GCF_020531985.1 Rheinheimera aquimaris
TGCGGGGCCTTTTTTGTTTTGCTAAAAAAGTATGCAGGAAAGTGACGCAATAAGAGCAGCTAAGCTTGTTTTAGCTTGCTAAGACAGTATAATGAGCGGCTATTTGCAAACCCGGCCATGTGTCAGGTTTACAACCTTGTAGGGGCATAGTTCCAATTGGTAGAACAGCGGTCTCCAAAACCGATGGTTGGGGGTTCGAATCC
Organism: Rheinheimera aquimaris; assembly: GCF_020531985.1. GTDB lineage: Bacteria > Pseudomonadota > Gammaproteobacteria > Enterobacterales > Alteromonadaceae > Alishewanella > Alishewanella aquimaris. Next base: position 204 of record NZ_JAJAVQ010000010.1, read on the forward strand.
CTCTGCCCCTGCCAATATTTTTCGGTCAAGTTTTAGCTTGGCCGGTAGTGTGTTGCTATAAGCAAGTCAAGGTGAAGTGAGTCAAAGCATGAACGCAGCAAGTGAAACCCCAAAAAGCGGATTTGATATAGTCAAATGGTTGCTGGTCTTTGTTATTTTGTCACTGGCAGTGGTAGGGAACTACCTTTATGAATTATCTGCATTAGAAAAAGCAATCGCTATCGTGGTACTGGTTGTGATAGCCGGTGCAGTAGCCGCACAGACGCACAAAGGCAAAACCTTTATCAATTTTGCTAAAGAGTCACGTACTGAAGTTCGCAAAGTGGTATGGCCAACCAGACAGGAAACGATGCAAACGACTTTGGTTGTTCTGGTTGCTACCCTAATTATGGGCCTGCTACTGTGGGGTTTGGACGCTATTTTATTGCGTGTTGTATCATTTTTAACAGGATTGGGGATCTAAACCATGGCAGGAAAGATGCGTTGGTATGTGGTGCAGGCCTTCTCTGGCTTCGAGCAACGGGTTGCCACCTCTCTGCGTGAACACATCAAAATCCATCAGATGGAAGATAAGTTTGGTGAAGTGCTGGTGCCAACTGAAGAAGTGATCGAGATGCGCGCAGGCCAAAAGCGTAAATCTGAGCGCAAATTCTTCCCGGGTTATGTATTAGTGCAAATGGAAATGTGTGAAGAAGCGTGGCACTTAGTGAAAAGTGTACCGCGCGTACTGGGCTTTATCGGTGGTACCTCAGATCGCCCGGCACCTATTTCTGAAAAGGAAGCGATGACTATTCTGAATCGTCTGCAGGATAACGTAGATAAGCCTAAGCCGAAGACGCTGTTTGAAGCCGGTGAAGTGGTGCGCGTTACTGAAGGTCCGTTTGCTGACTTTAACGGCGTTGTTGAAGAAGTCGACTATGAAAAGAGCCGCGTAAAAGTATCAGTTCTGATCTTCGGTCGTTCTACACCTGTCGATCTGGAATTTGCTCAGGTCGAAAAAGCTTAACTTAAAGATTGTAACCGGGCGCTGATTAAAATATAATCTGCGCCCTTTTTAACGTTGGGAAGCCGTTTGAGTATGTGTCCTCGCACTTACAAGGCTATGACCCAGAAACAGAGGTGAAACATGGCAAAGAAAGTCACTGCACTTATCAAACTGCAGGTTAAAGCCGGTATGGCTAACCCGTCGCCACCAGTAGGTCCGGCGCTGGGTCAACACGGTGTGAATATCATGGAATTCTGTAAAGGCTTCAACGCCCGTACAGAGAGCCTTGAGAAAGGCATGCCAATCCCAGTAGTTATTACTGTATATAGCGATCGTTCTTTCACGTTCGAAACCCGTACTCCTCCAGCATCTTTCTTATTACTGAAAGCCGCTGGCTTAAAAGGTGGTTCAGGTCGTCCTAACACCCAGAAAGTGGGCAAAATCACTGCAGCTCAGGTTGACGAGATCGTTAAGATCAAGCAGCCAGATTTGACTGCTGCTGATCATGCCGCTGCGGTGCGTACCATCGAAGGTACTGCCCGTTCAATGGGTTTAGTGGTGGAGGGCTAACAGATGGCTAAATTAACTAAACGCGCTAAGTTAATCCGTTCTAAAGTGGATTCAACTCGTGAATACGACATCAACGAAGCTGTTGCTCTGTTGAAAGAATTAACTGCCGGCAAGTTCGTTGAGAGCGTAGACGTAGCAGTAAACCTGGGTATCGATGCCCGTAAATCTGACCAGAACGTGCGTGGTGCGACTGTACTGCCTCACGGTACTGGCCGTACTGTACGTGTTGCTGTGTTCACTCAGGGTGCAAACGCTGAAGCTGCTAAAGCTGCCGGTGCCGACATCGTTGGTATGGAAGACTTAGCTGAACAGGTCAAAAAAGGCGTAATGGATTTCGACGTGGTTATCGCTTCACCAGACGCTATGCGTGTGGTAGGTATGTTAGGTCAAATCTTAGGCCCACGTGGTTTGATGCCTAACCCAAAAACCGGCACTGTTACGCCTAACGTAGCAGAAGCGGTTAAAAACGCGAAAGCAGGTCAGGTTCGTTACCGCAACGATAAGAACGGTATCGTTCATTCAACTATCGGCAAAATCGACTTCGATGCTGATAAGCTGAAGGAAAACTTAGAAGCACTGCTGGTTGCACTGAAACGTGCTAAGCCATCAGTAGCTAAAGGCGTTTACATCAAGAAAGTCACTATCTCTTCAACGCACGGTGCAGGTTTAGCCCTGAGCCAGGCGTCACTGAGCGCAGTGGTCTAAGGCGTAATTGCTTTACAGGGCAGTAAGATTATTTTATAATCTTGCGCTCATTTTTAGGGTAGAAGCCGCATTTTTAACTAAATGACGGCTTCCGTCCAAGACCGTAGGTGTCGCAAATTTCTTTGGAAAAGCGTGACTTAAAACAACAAACCTACGCAGACGGTGCAGGCCCCAGAAAGAATTAGATTCCTTCTGGTCTCACCGTAAATCGCGCGCCTTGTGGCAACGCAGGGCGATGTGTAGGCAAACGGGCAATCATGCCCGGATGAACCAGGAGTTAAGAGCCAATGGCTATTAAGCTTGAAGACAAAAAAGCACTTGTTGCTGAAGTCCAGGAAGCTGCCAAAGGTGCTTTATCTGCGGTAGTCGCAGACGCTCGTGGTGTCACTGTAGGCAATATCACTGCGCTGCGTAAGCAAGCGCGTGAAGCTGGTGTGTGGATGAAAGTTGTCCGTAACACACTGGTTCGCCGTGCAGTAGAAGGCACCGAATTTGAGTGTCTGAAAGACGCATTCGTAGGTCCGACGTTAATTGCTTTCTCTAAAGAGCACCCAGGTGCTGCAGCGCGTATCTTTAAAGATTTCGCGAAAGAGAACAAAAACTTCGAACTGAAAGGTGCAGCTTTCAATGGCGCCACAGTAAACATTGAAGTGTTAGCATCGTTACCAACATACGACGAAGCTATTGCACGTTTAATGAGCACTATGAAAGAGGCAGCAGCCGGCAAACTTGTACGTACAATTGCCGCGGTTCGCGACCAAAAACAAGAGCAAGCCGCGTAATTTTACGTTTGGTTTGAAAGTAAAGTTTAATCGGGACAAGTCCCCTAATTTAGGAATCTGAGCAATGTCAGTGACTAAAGATCAAATCTTAGATGCTATCGCTGCAATGTCTGTAATGGACGTAGTAGAGTTAGTAACTGCAATGGAAGAAAAATTCGGTGTGTCTGCAGCTGCTGCTGTAGCAGTTGCTGCAGGTCCTGCTGCTGCTGTTGAAGAGCAAACTGAATTCAACGTAATTCTGGCTGGTGTTGGCGCGAACAAAGTTGCTGTTATCAAAGCAGTACGTGGCGCTACCGGTTTAGGCCTGAAAGAAGCGAAAGACCTGGTTGAGAGCGCTCCAGCTCCAATCAAAGAAGGCGTTTCTAAAGCTGAAGCTGACGCTCTGAAGAAAGAACTTGAAGAAGCTGGTGCTTCTGTTGAAGTTAAATAATCCGGCTTATACCGGATTATTCGCCTGAAGTTCAGGCTGGGCTGGTGATGAATTAATCACCGGCCTTTTTGCGCTGTGGGACAATGATTTCCCCACCCCTGTTGATACTATGGCTGGTATCAAACACGACCCGAAAGGGTTGTTGGGAAAAAAATCAGCAAGCTGAGGAACCCCATGACTTACTCTTATTCTGAGAAGAAACGTATCCGTAAGGACTTCGGCAAACGTCCGGAAGTATTGGATGTGCCATACCTGCTGTCGATCCAGATTGAATCGTTCAGCAAATTCATCGAGCCTGATCCGGAAGGAGATTACGGTTTAGAAGCCGCATTCCGCTCTGTATTCCCTATTAAAAGCTATTCAGGCAGTGCGGAATTGCAGTACGTCAGCTACCGCATCGGGGAACCCGTATTTGACGTGAAAGAATGTCAGATCCGCGGTGTCACTTACTCAGCGCCATTACGTGTAAAACTGCGCATGGTGTTATTCGATAAAGAAGCTCCAGGTACAATTAAAGATATCCGTGAACAGGAAGTTTATATGGGTGAAATCCCATTAATGACTGAAAACGGTACTTTCGTTATCAACGGTACTGAGCGTGTAATCGTATCTCAGCTACACCGCAGCCCTGGCGTATTCTTCGATCACGACCGTGGTAAAACCCACTCGTCTGGCAAGGTGTTATATAACGCTCGTGTTATTCCTTACCGTGGTTCATGGTTAGATTTCGAATTCGATGCCAAAGATAACCTGTTTGTGCGTATCGACCGCCGTCGTAAGTTACCGGCAACGATCCTGTTACGGGCGCTTGAATTCAGCACCGAAGACATTTTAAGCACCTTCTTTGAAAACACAAAGTTTGAAATCAAAGACGGTAAGCTGTTAATGGAAGTTGTAGCGAACCGCTTGCGTGGTGAGACTGCTGCATTTGACATTAAAGACAACGATGGCGAAGTCATAGTAGAACAAGGCCGTCGTATTACTGCACGCCACGTGCGTCAGCTGGAAAAAACCGGTCTGACCATGATGGAAGTACCACACGAATACGTGGTTGGCCGTGTGCTGGCAAAAAATTACGCTGACCGTTCAACCGGAGAGATTATTGCCGAGGCGAACGCAGAGCTCACATTGGAGTTGTTGGCAAAACTGGCTAAAGCTGGTTATGAGAGTTTTGAAACTCTATACATTAACGATTTGGATCAGGGCTCTTATGTCTCTGAAACCATTCGTATCGACCCAAGCAGCAACCGTATGGAAGCGTTGGTAGAAATTTATCGCATGATGCGTCCTGGTGAACCACCAACGCGTGATGCCGCAGAAACCTTATTTGATAACCTGTTCTTCTCGGAAGACCGCTACGATTTATCGACGGTAGGCCGGATGAAGTTCAACCGCCGCGTAGGTTTTGACGAAGGCACCGGTGCCGGTGTACTGAGCAAAGAAGATATTCTGGCGGTAATGAAAGTCTTAATCGACATCCGTAACGGTAAAGGCGAAGTGGACGATATTGACCACTTAGGTAACCGCCGTATCCGTTCTGTTGGCGAAATGGCAGAGAACCAGTTCCGTGTTGGTTTAGTGCGTGTTGAACGTGCGGTGAAAGAGCGTCTGTCACTGGGTGACTTAGATGCCGTTATGCCACAGGATCTGATCAACGCTAAACCGATTTCAGCAGCAGTAAAAGAGTTCTTCGGTTCAAGCCAGCTGTCTCAGTTTATGGACCAGAACAACCCATTGTCAGAAGTGACGCACAAGCGTCGTATTTCTGCTTTAGGCCCGGGCGGCTTAACGCGTGAGCGTGCCGGCTTCGAAGTACGTGACGTACACCCGACGCACTACGGTCGCGTATGTCCAATCGAAACGCCTGAAGGTCCAAACATCGGTCTGATTAACTCACTGTCAATGTTTGCTCAGACTAACGAATATGGCTTCCTGGAGACACCATACCGTCGTATCGAAAATGGCGTGGTAACCGATGAAGTCGACTTCCTGTCAGCCATCGAGGAAGGCAATTTCGTTATCGCACAGGCAAACGCTGAATTGAACGAAGAAAATCGTTTATCAGAAGAGTTAGTACCTTGTCGTTATAAAAACGAATTTACACTGATGCCTGCTGATCAGGTGCAGTACATGGACGTTGCTCCTCAGCAAATCGTGTCTGTTGCTGCCGCACTGATCCCGTTCCTGGAACACGACGATGCTAACCGTGCATTGATGGGTTCGAACATGCAACGTCAGGCGGTACCAACACTGCGTGCTGATAAGCCGCTGGTAGGTACTGGTATTGAGCGCGTAGTAGCAAAAGACTCAGGTGTAACCGTAGTGGCGAAACGTGGCGGTGTTATCGACTATGTTGATGCCAGCCGTATTGTGATCAAGGTTAACGAAGATGAAATGGTAGCGGGTGAAGCCGGTATCGACATCTACAACCTGACCAAATACACCCGTTCTAACCAGAACACCTGTATTAACCAGCGTCCATGTGTAAACCATGGTGAGCCAATTGAGCGCGGCGATGTACTGGCTGACGGCCCGTCTACCGATTTAGGTGAACTGGCTCTGGGCCAGAACTTACGCGTAGCGTTCATGCCGTGGAATGGTTACAACTTCGAAGACTCGATTTTGTTATCAGAACGTCTGGTACAGGAAGATCGCTTAACCACGATTCACATCCAGGAATTAAGCTGTATCGCCCGCGACACCAAGCTTGGCCCAGAAGAGATCACCGGCGACATCCCTAACGTGGGCGAGTCTGCGCTGTCGAAACTGGACGAAGCCGGTATCGTGTATATCGGTGCTGAAGTCAAAGGTGGCGACATTCTGGTGGGTAAAGTCACCCCGAAAGGTGAAAGCCAGTTAACACCGGAAGAGAAGCTGTTACGTGCTATCTTCGGTGAAAAAGCGTCTGACGTTAAAGACACCTCGTTACGCGTGCCTAACTCTGTAACCGGTACTGTTATCGATGTTCAGGTGTTTACCCGCGATGGCGTAGAAAAAGACAAGCGCGCGCGTGAAATCGAGGAAATGGAAGTCAAACAGGCGAAGAAAGACCTGAATGAAGAATTCCGTATCCTGGAAGCCGGTATTTTTGACCGTGCCCGTAACCTGCTGGAGCAAAGCGGTGTTGACCGTGCCAAGCTGGATACCATGAAAGGCGACGCTCTGTTTAACCAAAGCTTAAGCGATGAAGATAAACAGAACGATCTGGAGCAGTTAGCGGCCCAGTACGAAGAAATTCGTGTTGAGTACGATAAGAAGTTCGAAGCTAAGCGCCGTAAGATCGTGCAGGGCGACGACCTTGCACCGGGCGTACTGAAGATCGTTAAGGTGTATCTGGCCGTTAAACGCCGCATCCAGCCGGGTGATAAGATGGCGGGTCGTCACGGTAACAAGGGTGTTATCTCAACTATCGTTCCGGTAGAAGATATGCCATATGACGAACACGGTAAGCCGGTTGACATCGTACTGAACCCGCTGGGCGTACCTTCGCGGATGAACATTGGTCAGATCCTCGAAACTCACTTAGGCTTAGCAGCCCGTGGTATCGGTGACAAGATCGATGCGATGATTAAAGACCAGAAAGAAACGGCGGAAATCCGTGACTTCCTGAAGAAAGTGTACGCACTGGGCGAATCACGCCAGAACGTAGACGTTGAAAGCTTTACTGACGACGAAGTACGTCGTTTAGCGGAAAATCTGCGTAAAGGCTTACCTGTTGCGACACCGGTATTCGACGGTGCTAAAGAAAGCGAAATCAAGCAACTGCTTGAACTGGGTGACTTACCGTCAAGCGGTCAGATCACATTATATGATGGCCGTACCGGCAATACCTTCGAACGTAAGGTTACCGTAGGTTACATGTACATGCTGAAACTGAACCACTTAGTAGACGATAAGATGCACGCGCGTTCTACCGGTTCTTACAGCTTAGTAACGCAACAGCCGCTGGGTGGTAAAGCTCAGTTCGGTGGTCAGCGTTTCGGTGAGATGGAAGTGTGGGCACTTGAAGCATACGGCGCAGCGTACACGCTGCAGGAAATGCTGACTGTTAAGTCGGATGACGTTAACGGCCGTACCAAGATGTATAAGAACATCGTGGATGGTGACCACAGAATGGAACCTGGCATGCCAGAATCTTTCAACGTATTAATGAAAGAGATCCGTTCGCTCGGTATTAACATCGAATTGGAAGAGGAATAAACCGACCTTGAGTTGGGGGGCAGGCAACTGCCCCATTCCGGTTTACCTCTTACAGGAGAGCTAAGGTGAAAGACTTATTAAAGTTTCTGAAACAACAAACTAAAACCGAAGAGTTTGATGTTATCCGTATCGGTTTATCTTCGCCAGACATGATCCGTTCATGGTCATTTGGTGAAGTAAAGAAGCCAGAAACGATCAATTACCGTACCTTTAAGCCAGAGCGCGACGGCTTATTCTGTGCCCGTATCTTTGGCCCGGTAAAAGATTACGAGTGTCTGTGCGGTAAGTACAAACGCTTAAAGCACCGTGGTGTTATTTGTGAAAAATGTGGTGTTGAAGTTACGCTGACTAAAGTACGCCGTGAGCGTATGGGCCATATCGAACTGGCCAGCCCAACTGCGCACATCTGGTTCTTAAAATCACTGCCAAGCCGTATCGGTTTACTGCTGGATATGACACTGCGTGATATCGAGCGCGTGCTGTATTTCGAAAGCTATGTAGTGACAGAACCTGGCATGACGTCATTAGAGCGTCGCCAGATGCTGACTGAAGAAGAATACTTAGATGTGTTGGAAGAGCATGGCGACGAGTTTGAAGCCAAAATGGGTGCAGAGGCAATTCTGGACTTGTTAAAAGGCATTGATCTGGCAACTGAAATCAAGCAAATGCGTGAAGAGCTGCCAACCATCAACTCTGAAACCAAGCGTAAGAAAATCAGCAAGCGTCTGAAACTGATGGAAGCGTTCCATACCTCTGGTAACAAGCCAGAGTGGATGATCATGACAGTGCTGCCAGTACTGCCGCCGGATTTACGTCCGTTGGTACCACTGGACGGCGGTCGTTTCGCGACCTCAGATCTGAACGATTTATACCGTCGCGTGATTAACCGTAATAACCGTCTGAAGCGTCTGTTAGACCTGTCAGCACCGGATATTATCGTACGCAACGAAAAGCGTATGTTGCAAGAAGCGGTAGATGCCCTGTTAGACAACGGTCGTCGTGGCCGCGCTATCACTGGCAGCAACAAGCGCCCGCTGAAATCTTTAGCGGACATGATTAAAGGTAAACAGGGTCGTTTCCGTCAGAACCTGTTGGGTAAACGTGTTGACTACTCAGGCCGTTCGGTTATTACCGTAGGTCCTACTCTGCGTTTACACCAGTGTGGTCTGCCGAAGAAAATGGCACTGGAGTTATTCAAGCCCTTTATCTATGGCAAGCTGGAAGCGCGTGGTTTAGCGACCACCATCAAAGCCGCCAAGAAGATGGTAGAGCGTGAAGAAGGCGCAGTATGGGACGTTCTGGATGAAGTTATCCGTGAGCATCCGGTATTACTGAACCGTGCACCAACACTGCACCGTCTGGGTATTCAGGCGTTTGAACCTGTACTTATCGAAGGTAAAGCGATTCAATTACATCCGTTAGTGTGTGCGGCTTATAACGCCGACTTCGACGGTGACCAAATGGCGGTACACGTACCGTTAACGTTAGAAGCACAGTTAGAAGCGCGCGCGCTGATGATGTCGACTAACAACGTTCTGTCACCAGCTAACGGTGAACCTATCATCGTTCCTTCTCAGGACGTTGTATTAGGTTTGTACTACATGACGCGTGAAGCGATTAACGCTAAAGGCGAAGGCATGTTACTGAAGAGTGCGAAAGAAGCTGAGAAAGCCTTCCGCGCCGGTGTTGCCAGCCTGCACGCTAAAGTAAAAGTACGTATCACTGAAGTAGAATTTGCTGAAGATGGCAGCCGTACAGAAACCACAGCGGTACGTGATACCACTGTAGGCCGTGCGATCCTGTATTCTATTCTGCCAGAAGGTTTGAGCTTTGATGCAATCAACCAGGCGATGGGTAAGAAGCAAATTTCTCGCCTGTTAAACGGTGCTTACCGTCGTATCGGTCTGAAGAAAACCGTTATTCTGGCTGACCAGATCATGTACACCGGTTTCCACTACGCGATGTTGTCAGGTGTGTCTGTAGGTATTAACGATATGGTTATCCCTGCAGCGAAAACTGACATCATCAATGCAGCAGAAGCTGAAGTTGCGGAAATCCAGGATCAGTTCCAACAGGGTCTGGTAACTGCCGGTGAAAAGTACAACAAAGTAATCGATATCTGGTCAACCGCTAACGAAGCCTTATCAAAAGCGATGATGGACAACCTGTCGAAAGAAGACGTGGTTGACCGCGACGGCAATACTGTACAACAGCAATCATTTAACTCTGTTTACATGATGGCCGACTCAGGTGCGCGGGGCTCACCAGCTCAGATCCGTCAGTTAGCGGCAATGCGTGGTCTGATGGCAAAACCAGATGGTTCTATCATCGAAACACCCATCACGGCTAACTTCCGTGAAGGCTTAAGCGTATTACAGTACTTCATCTCGACGCACGGTGCGCGTAAAGGTCTTGCCGATACTGCACTTAAGACAGCTAACTCTGGTTACCTGACGCGTCGTCTGGTAGACGTAGCACAAGACTTAGTCGTGACCGAATCAGACTGTGGTTCAGATCAGGGCATTATCATGAAGCCACTTATCGAAGGTGGTGACGTGGTTGAAGGTCTGCGTGAGCGCGTACTGGGCCGGGTTGTTATCGGTGACGTTGTTGCCCCAACCACTGGCGAAGTACTGGTTGCTGACGGCACCATGCTGGATGAACAATTGTGTGATCTGTTAGAGAAGAACTCTATCGACGAAGTACACGTACGTTCAGTAATTACCTGTCAAACCGACTTTGGTGTTTGTGCCAAGTGTTACGGCCGTGACTTAGCGCGTGGTCACCTGATCAACGCTGGTGAAGCTGTGGGTGTTATCGCTGCACAGTCAATCGGTGAACCAGGTACACAGCTGACGATGCGTACATTCCACATCGGTGGTGCGGCATCACGGGCCTCGGCAGAAAATAGCGTACAGGTTAAAACTGCCGGTACCTTAAAACTGCAAAATGCCAAGTTCGTACGTAATGCTGATAACAAGATTGTTATCACCTCACGTTCTGCTGAAGTAACGGTATTTGATGAATTAGGTCGTGAGAAAGAGCGTTATAAACTGCCATACGGTTCAATCCTGACGACAGATGACAACGCGAAAATCACTGCTGGTCAAATAGTAGCAAACTGGGATCCGCACTCACACCCAATTATTGTTGAGCGTGGTGCTAAGGTTAATCACAGTGATGTTGACGATACCAACACTGAAGTACAAACCGACGAGTTAACCGGCTTAACCCGTACCGTAGTTAAAGATTTGGCCAAAGCGAACGCGAAAGAGCCAAAACTAATCCTGACGATGGACGATGGCGCGCTGCAGGAAATCCGTCTGCCAAGCTTCACCACTATCGAAGTAACCGATGGTGCCACCGTGAAAGCGGGTGAAGTGTTAGCACGTATTCCGCAGGAAAGCTCGAAAACACGTGATATTACCGGTGGTCTGCCGCGCGTTGCGGACCTGTTCGAAGCCCGTAAGCCAAAAGATCCAGCCATCCTGGCAGAGATCTCTGGTGTTATCAGCTTCGGTAAAGAGACCAAAGGTAAGCGTCGTCTGTTAATTACCCCGGATCAGGGTGATGTACATGAAGAAATGATCCCGAAATGGCGTCAGGTCAATGTGTTCGAAGGTGAACGTATTGAGAAAGGTGAAGTTATTTCGGAAGGCCCGGAGTCAGCACACGATATCCTGCGCTTACGTGGTATCCACCATGTAGCCAGCTACATCGTAAACGAAGTGCAGGACGTTTACCGCCTGCAAGGCGTTAAGATCAACGATAAGCACATCGAAACGATTATCCGTCAGATGCTGCGTAAGTGCGTGATCACTAACCCGGGTGACAGCGAGTTCTTAGAAGGTGAACAGGCTGAAGTGGCTCGCGTGAATATCGCGAACCGTGAGTTGGAAGCAGCAGGTAAAATGCCAGCACAGTACGAGCGCTCGTTACTGGGTATTACCAAAGCATCGCTGTCTACCGATTCATTTATTTCTGCGGCCTCGTTCCAGGAAACGACCCGCGTTCTGACAGAAGCTGCCGTTGGCGGTAAGATTGACGAACTGCGTGGTCTGAAAGAAAACGTTATTGTTGGCCGCTTGATCCCGGCAGGTACTGGTTTTGCGTATCACCAAAACCGTATTCGTCAGCGTCAACGCGCTGGCAATAACGAGCACGTCGAACCGGCGATGAGTTCAGAAATGGCAGAGCAGGCATTGTCTGACGCGCTGAACATGGACTTATCCGGTAACGACGAATAAGACAGGGAAATACGGTCAATTGTTGCTTAAATTAGCAGCAATTGGCTTTGTTCCTTGACAGGTCAAAGCTTGACCATTAGAATTCCGCGACCCTAATTTTGGGGTGCGGAATTTTCACGTTTATTGGGTATATATTAACCAGGAGTATTTAATGGCAACAATCAACCAGCTAGTGCGTAAGCCGCGCAGCCAGAAGGTAGCCAAGAGCACCGTTCCGGCGCTTGAAGCTTGCCCGCAGAAGCGTGGTGTTTGTACCCGTGTATACACCACTACACCTAAGAAGCCAAACTCAGCATTACGTAAAGTATGCCGTGTTCGTTTAACTAACGGATTCGAAGTTTCTTCTTACATTGGTGGTGAAGGCCACAACCTGCAGGAACACAGTGTTGTTCTGATTCGCGGTGGCCGGGTAAAAGACCTGCCAGGTGTGCGTTACCACACCGTACGCGGCACATTAGACTGTGCTGGCGTTAAAGATCGTAAACAAGCCCGTTCTAAGTACGGCGCAAAACGGCCTAAGAAATAACGGTACTCCGTTAGTAAGGCCAAACTAAACAACTTTTTTTCTTTATGTATTAAAAGTTTTGGAATCACCTGAAGCAATCGGAGTTACGAATGCCAAGAAGACGCGTCATAGGTCAACGTAAAATTCTTCCAGATCCTAAGTTCGGAAGTGAATTACTTGCCAAATTTGTAAACGTCGTTATGGTCGACGGTAAAAAATCTACTGCCGAATCAATTGTATACGGCGCATTAGAATTAGCGGCTACGAAGTCTAAGAAAGAACATTTAGACATTTTTGAAGTTGCTCTGGATAACATTCGTCCTACAGTGGAAGTTAAATCACGTCGTGTTGGTGGTTCTACCTACCAGGTACCATGTGAAGTACGCCCTGTACGTCGTAATGCTCTGGCAATGCGTTGGTTAGTTGAGGCTGCCCGTAAACGTGGTGAAAAATCAATGGCTCAGCGTTTAGCTGGTGAAATGCTGGATGCTGTTGAGAATAAAGGTTCTGCGGTTAAGAAGCGTGAAGACGTGCACCGTATGGCCGAAGCGAACAAAGCGTTCGCGCATTTCCGCTGGTAAGCTTTGCTTAAAGAGGATTAATTGTGGCACGTACAACCCCAATAGAACGCTACCGTAACATTGGTATTTGTGCGCACGTCGATGCGGGTAAAACAACTACGTCTGAACGTATTCTGTTTTACACGGGCCGCTCTCACAAGATCGGTGAGGTTCATGACGGTGCTGCTACTATGGACTGGATGGAACAGGAGCAGGAGCGTGGTATCACTATCACATCTGCTGCGACGACGACATTCTGGGCTGGTATGCAGCAGCAATTTGAACAGCACCGTATCAATCTGATTGATACCCCGGGACACGTTGATTTCACTATCGAAGTAGAGCGCTCATTGCGCGTACTCGATGGTGCTGTTGTCGTGCTCTGTGGTTCATCAGGCGTTCAACCGCAAACTGAAACGGTATGGCGTCAGGCCAACAAGTATGAAGTTCCGCGGATGATCTTTGTGAATAAGATGGACCGTACCGGTGCCAACTTCCTGCGCGTGGTAAAACAGGCGCAAACGCGATTAAACAGTACCATAGTGCCAATTCAGCTGCCGATAGGCGCTGAAGATGACTTCAAAGGGGTCATTGACCTCATCAAAATGAAGGCCATCAACTGGAATATGGAAGATCAGGGTATGACGTTCACTTATGAAGACATTCCAGCCGATATGGTTGACGAATGTAACGAGTGGCGGCAGAACATGATCGAAGCAGCTGCTGAAGCCAGTGAAGAGTTAATGGAGCGCTATCTAGAGGGTGAGGAGTTCTCTGAAGAAGAGATCCGCCAGGCTCTGCGTGACTTAACGCTTCGCAACGAAGTTGTAGTGGTAATGTGTGGTTCCGCCTTTAAAAACAAGGGCGTTCAGGCGATGCTGGACAATGTGATTTATTACCTGCCATCACCAACTGAAGTAAAAGCCATTACCGGTATCAATGAAGATGAGACAGAAGGTGAGCGTCATTCCAATGACGATGAACCGTTCTCTGCTTTGGCGTTTAAAATCGCGACTGATCCTTTCGTCGGTACGCTGACTTTCTTCCGTGTGTATTCCGGCGTCATCAATTCAGGTGACACTGTTTATAACCCGGTCAAACAAAAGAAAGAGCGTATAGGCCGTATCGTGCAGATGCATGCTAACGCCCGCGAAGAGATTAAAGCAGTTTGTGCCGGCGATATCGCTGCTGGTATAGGTTTTAAAGACGTAACCACCGGGGACACCTTATGTGACCCAGAGCACGTTATTACACTGGAGCGGATGGAATTTCCGGAGCCAGTGATTTCTGTTGCAGTGGAACCAAAAACGAAAGCTGATCAGGAAAAGATGGGCGTAGCGCTGAGTAAACTGGCTGCTGAAGATCCGTCTTTCCGTGTACACACTGACGAAGAAACCGGCCAGACCATTATTTCTGGTATGGGTGAATTACACTTGGACATTATCGTCGACCGTATGCGCCGTGAATTCAAGGTAGAGGCAAATGTGGGTAAACCACAGGTGTCTTACCGCGAGACACTGCGTGCCGCGACGGAAGTTGAGGGTAAATTTGTTCGTCAATCAGGTGGCCGCGGTCAGTTTGGTCACTGTTGGCTTAAAATTGAGCCGCAGGAAGAAGGTGCTGGTTACGAGTTCGTTAACGCTGTAGTCGGTGGGGTAATTCCAAAAGAATATATCCCTGCAATCGACAAAGGTGTTCAGGAACAGATGAAGAACGGTGTTCTTGCTGGCTACCCGGTAATTGACGTTAAAGTTACTGTGTTTGACGGTTCGTACCACGATGTTGACTCAAACGAAATGGCGTTTAAAATTGCTGCTTCGATGGGCTTCAAGAAAGGTGCACTGCAAGCCAAGCCAGTTATTCTTGAACCGATCATGAAAGTTGAGGTGGTAACACCGGAAGACTTCATGGGTGATATTGTTGGTGACTTAAACCGTCGTCGCGGTATTATAAACGGTATGGAAGATGCACCTGGTGGTATCAAAATCGTTGATGCGCATGTGCCGCTCTCTGAAATGTTTGGTTATGCAACCAACATGCGTTCGTTAAGTCAGGGTCGCGCTTCATATTCAATGGAACCATTGAATTATGCAGAAGCTCCCAGCAACGTGACAGAAGCAATAATCGCTGCGCGTAAAGCATATTAATAACTTAGTTTGGCCTGCTAAGGCAGGCCGCAATTAAATAAAGAAGGGTCTATTCATGGCTAAGGCTAAATTTGAACGTAGTAAACCGCACGTAAACGTAGGCACCATCGGTCACGTTGAC
>NZ_JAJAVQ010000011.1 GCF_020531985.1 Rheinheimera aquimaris
CCTTAGGGGCAGCAAACACTTTTAATTGAAGAGTTTGATCATGGCTCAGATTGAACGCTGGCGGCAGGCCTAACACATGCAAGTCGAGCGAATGAGGGTAGCTTGCTACCTGATTTAGCGGCGGACGGGTGAGTAATGTATAGGGAGCTGCCCGATAGAGGGGGATACCAGTTGGAAACGACTGTTAATACCGCATAATGTCTACGGACCAAAGTGTGGGACCTTCGGGCCACATGCTATCGGATGCACCTATATGGGATTAGCTAGTTGGTGGGGTAACGGCTCACCAAGGCGACGATCCCTAGCTGGTTTGAGAGGATGATCAGCCACACTGGAACTGAGACACGGTCCAGACTCCTACGGGAGGCAGCAGTGGGGAATATTGGACAATGGGCGCAAGCCTGATCCAGCCATGCCGCGTGTGTGAAGAAGGCCTTCGGGTTGTAAAGCACTTTCAGCGAGGAGGAAGGGTGTTGTGTTAATAGCACAGCATTTTGACGTTACTCGCAGAAGAAGCACCGGCTAACTCCGTGCCAGCAGCCGCGGTAATACGGAGGGTGCAAGCGTTAATCGGAATTACTGGGCGTAAAGCGCACGTAGGCGGTGTGTTAAGTTGGATGTGAAAGCCCCGGGCTCAACCTGGGAATTGCATTCAAAACTGGCACGCTAGAGTATGTGAGAGGGGGGTAGAATTCCAAGTGTAGCGGTGAAATGCGTAGAGATTTGGAGGAATACCAGTGGCGAAGGCGGCCCCCTGGCACAATACTGACGCTCAGGTGCGAAAGCGTGGGGAGCAAACAGGATTAGATACCCTGGTAGTCCACGCCGTAAACGATGTCTACTAGCTGTTCGTGGTCTTGTACTGTGAGTAGCGCAGCTAACGCACTAAGTAGACCGCCTGGGGAGTACGGTCGCAAGATTAAAACTCAAATGAATTGACGGGGGCCCGCACAAGCGGTGGAGCATGTGGTTTAATTCGACGCAACGCGAAGAACCTTACCTACTCTTGACATCTAGCGAAGATTGCAGAGATGCAGTTGTGCCTTCGGGAACGCTAAGACAGGTGCTGCATGGCTGTCGTCAGCTCGTGTTGTGAAATGTTGGGTTAAGTCCCGCAACGAGCGCAACCCTTATCCTTAGTTGCCAGCACGTAATGGTGGGAACTCTAGGGAGACTGCCGGTGATAAACCGGAGGAAGGTGGGGACGACGTCAAGTCATCATGGCCCTTACGAGTAGGGCTACACACGTGCTACAATGGTACGTACAGAGGGAGGCAAGCTGGCGACAGTGAGCGGATCTCTTAAAGCGTATCGTAGTCCGGATTGGAGTCTGCAACTCGACTCCATGAAGTCGGAATCGCTAGTAATCGCAAATCAGAATGTTGCGGTGAATACGTTCCCGGGCCTTGTACACACCGCCCGTCACACCATGGGAGTGGGTTGCAAAAGAAGTAGGTAGCTTAACCTTCGGGAGGGCGCTTACCACTTTGTGATTCATGACTGGGGTGAAGTCGTAACAAGGTAACCGTAGGGGAACCTGCGGTTGGATCACCTCCTTACCTAAAGTGACATGAAGTTATAAGTGTTCACACAGATGATTGATTGCATGAGATAGAGCACACGTACAGATTGGGTCTGTAGCTCAGGTGGTTAGAGCGCACCCCTGATAAGGGTGAGGTCGGTAGTTCGAGTCTACTCAGACCCACCAAATTTGATTGATGCGGCGTTGCTTCATTACTCGCATACGAAAGTATGCTTCGTAATAAAGCGCCTGGCCTGAATCAAATTGACTTAGTCAGAAAGCTTATTACGATGAATTTTGCTTTAGGCAAGGCGTGCAACGAACGCGTGAAGGAGTTGGCTGGTGCCAATGACTGAGCAAGTGAGGCGGCACAACGCAGCATAAAGTAAAAGACAGAAGTAAGAAGAGGGGTTATAGCTCAGCTGGGAGAGCGCCTGCCTTGCACGCAGGAGGTCAGCGGTTCGATCCCGCTTAACTCCACCATTCCTTTAGTGTGTTGAAATTCAAATGAAACTGTTCTTACGAGAATGATTTGATTTGAGTTTAATCTCAAACTGCTCTTTAACAATTTGGCAAGCTGATAGTAGTAAAAAACAAGCTAAGCATACTTCCGAACTCAAGCGGAAGGATTGTGACGCGAGCACACTGTACGACACAAAAACATTTTTGGGTTGTATGGTTAAGTGACTAAGCGTACACGGTGGATGCCTTGGCAGTCAGAGGCGATGAAGGACGTACTAACCTGCGAAAAGCTGTGGGAAGCCGGTAAGAGGCGTTAGACCCGCAGATGTCCGAATGGGGAAACCCAGTGAGTTTACTCACTATCCTTAACTGAATACATAGGTTAAGGAGGCAAACCGGGAGAACTGAAACATCTAAGTACCCCGAGGAAAAGAAATCAACCGAGATTCCGTTAGTAGCGGCGAGCGAACGCGGACTAGCCCTTAAGCTGGATTGGTGTTAGTGGAATCATGTGGAAATATGAGCGATACAGGGTGATAGCCCCGTACACGACAACGCCTTTTTAGTGAAAACGAGTAGGACGGGACACGTGGTATCCTGTTTGAACATGGGGGGACCATCCTCCAAGGCTAAATACTCCTGACTGACCGATAGTGAACCAGTACCGTGAGGGAAAGGCGAAAAGAACCCCTGTAAGGGGAGTGAAATAGAACCTGAAACCGTGTACGTACAAGCAGTGGGAGCACCTTCGTGGTGTGACTGCGTACCTTTTGTATAATGGGTCAGCGACTTACATTCTGTAGCGAGGTTAACCGAATAGGGGAGCCGTAGGGAAACCGAGTCTTAACTGGGCGAATAGTTGCAGGGTGTAGACCCGAAACCGGGCGATCTATCCATGAGCAGGTTGAAGGTTGGGTAACACTAACTGGAGGACCGAACCCACATCTGTTGAAAAAGATGGGGATGACTTGTGGATCGGAGTGAAAGGCTAATCAAGCTCGGAGATATCTGGTTCTCCTCGAAAGCTATTTAGGTAGCGCCTCGAGCGAATACCATTGGGGGTAGAGCACTGTTTGGGCTAGGGGGTCATCCCGACTTACCAACCCCATGCAAACTCCGAATACCAATGAGTACTACTCGGGAGACACACGGCGGGTGCTAACGTCCGTCGTGAAAAGGGAAACAACCCAGACCGCCAGCTAAGGTCCCAAAGTAATGATTAAGTGGAAAACGATGTGGGAAGGCATAGACAGCTAGGAGGTTGGCTTAGAAGCAGCCACCCTTTAAAGAAAGCGTAATAGCTCACTAGTCGAGTCGGCCTGCGCGGAAGATGTAACGGGGCTAAATCATTCACCGAAGCTGCGGACTTGTGCTTGCACAAGTGGTAGAGGAGCGTTCTGTAAGCCTGTGAAGGTGACCCGGGAGGGTTGCTGGAGGTATCAGAAGTGCGAATGCTGACATGAGTAACGATAAGGGGAGTGAAAAACTTCCCCGCCGAAAGACCAAGGGTTCCTATCCCATGCTAATCAGGGTAGGGTGAGTCGGCCCCTAAGGCGAGGCTGAAAGGCGTAGTCGATGGGAAACGGGTTAATATTCCCGTACCGGCCAATACTGCGATGGGGGGACGGAGAAAGCTAGGCAAGCGCGGCGTTGGTAGTCCGCGTGAAAGTATGTAGGTTGAGCGTTTAGGAAAATCCGGATGCTTAAGACTGAGATACGAGACGAGTCACCACGGTGACGAAGTTGCTAACGCTATGCTTCCAGGAAAAGCCTCTAAGCTTCAGGTATTGGTGACCGTACCCTAAACCGACACAGGTGGTCAGGTAGAGCATACCAAGGCGCTTGAGAGAACTCGGCTGAAGGAACTAGGCAAAATAGTACCGTAACTTCGGGAGAAGGTACGCTCTTTGCTGTGAAGGACTTGCTCCGTAAGCAGTGAAGAGTCGCAGTGACCAGCTGGCTGCAACTGTTTATTAAAAACACAGCACTCTGCAAACTCGTAAGAGGACGTATAGGGTGTGACACCTGCCCGGTGCCGGAAGGTTAATTGATGGGGTTAGCGCAAGCGAAGCTCTTGATCGAAGCCCCGGTAAACGGCGGCCGTAACTATAACGGTCCTAAGGTAGCGAAATTCCTTGTCGGGTAAGTTCCGACCTGCACGAATGGTGTAATGATGGCCAGGCTGTCTCCAGCCGAGACTCAGTGAAATTGAAATTGCGGTGAAGATGCCGTATACCCGCGGCTAGACGGAAAGACCCCGTGAACCTTTACTATAGCTTGGCACTGAACATTGACCCTACATGTGTAGGATAGGTGGGAGGCTTTGAAGCGGTAACGCCAGTTATCGTGGAGCCGTCCTTGAAATACCACCCTTGTATGTTTGATGTTCTAACGTAGGTCCCTGAATCGGGATTGCGGACAGTGTCTGGTGGGTAGTTTGACTGGGGCGGTCTCCTCCTAAAGCGTAACGGAGGAGCACGAAGGTTGGCTAAGTACGGTCGGACATCGTACGGTTAGTGTAATGGTAGAAGCCAGCTTAACTGCGAGACAGACACGTCGAGCAGGTACGAAAGTAGGTCATAGTGATCCGGTGGTTCTGTATGGAAGGGCCATCGCTCAACGGATAAAAGGTACTCCGGGGATAACAGGCTGATACCGCCCAAGAGTTCATATCGACGGCGGTGTTTGGCACCTCGATGTCGGCTCATCACATCCTGGGGCTGAAGTCGGTCCCAAGGGTATGGCTGTTCGCCATTTAAAGTGGTACGCGAGCTGGGTTTAGAACGTCGTGAGACAGTTCGGTCCCTATCTGCCGTGGGCGTTGGATGATTGAGTGGAGTTGCTCCTAGTACGAGAGGACCGGAGTGAACGAACCGCTGGTGTTCGGGTTGTCATGCCAATGGCACTGCCCGGTAGCTACGTTCGGAACGGATAACCGCTGAAAGCATCTAAGCGGGAAGCCGGCCACAAGATGAGTCATCCCTTGGACTTTGAGTCCACTAAAGGGTCGTTGGAGACCACAACGTTGATAGGTGAGGTGTGGAAGCGCTGTGAGGCGTTAAGCTAACTCATACTAATTGCCCGAGAGGCTTAACCATACAACGCCAAAGATGTTTTAACGCCTGCTAAGAAAGAGCAGCGTATAAAGAATACAGTGTGCATACTACAAGCTTGCTAAGTTAAAGACAGACAAACCGTTTTTGCCTGGTGGCAATAGCGCTGTGGAACCACCTGAACCCATTCCGAACTCAGAAGTGAAACGCAGCTGCGACGATGGTAGTGTAGCATTCGCTATGCGAGAGTAGTTCACCGCCAGGC
>NZ_JAJAVQ010000012.1 GCF_020531985.1 Rheinheimera aquimaris
TTTATCAAAGAGCAAAACAAACATTTTCAGCCTGTCTGCCAACTCATGAATGGTCGTATCAAACGCTTTGATTGTCTTGCCGGTTTTTGGATCAGGAAAATCCCAACTTAATATATGTTTGGCAGTTAAACCCTGAGCACATTCCTGTTTCGCTTTGTCACACAGAATGATGGCGTAATCGATGGCAAGATCTCCTAGCGCTGCAAATGCTTTAGAGCTAAGGCCTTCGGTGTCAAAGCCATGTTGTTGTAGTGCCGTCATCGCTCGTTCATCAGGCGCTGTCGGTGCTGTGCCGACACTGAAAACATTAAACCTGTCGCTGTACTTTTGCCGTGTAATGGCTTCGGCTATCAAAGAACGGGCAGAATTCTCGGTACATATAAAAACTACGTTTGGCTTTTTCATCACAAAACTCCTATTAAGATATGAACCAAAGTCATGTTTGGTTAGCTTTCATCCTGTCTGTTGACTGAGCATTCAGCCGGTAAACCTTGCTGTGTATCAGTATCGTTCTTTGCAACACGCTTAGTGTCTAACCTTTTGGCGTTTTTAAAAACAGGGTAATAAGGACGGTTATTGCAAGGAATGCACTCGACACCCATAAACATGCCTGTAAACCATATGCCTGATATACCCATCCTGATAACACTGTGCCTGCCAACCGCCCCATCGCGTTGGCCATGTAGTAAAAGCCCACATCCAGTGAGACACCATCCCGTCCGGCAAAACTGACAATCAGGTAACTGTGTAGCGAAGAATTCACCGCAAAAATGGCACCGAAGAGCATCAGGCCTGCAATCAGGATCAGAAGTGGATGTGCAGAATTGTCCATGCCAATGCTTATTAAAAGCGGGATACTGCAAAGTAAACTCGCCCAAAGTAAGGCAGTAGCCGCAGTAGGCACTTTACCAGATGCCTTACCTGTAATAGTGGGGGCTATTGCTTGTACTGCACCGTAACCAATCACCCATAGCGCTAAAAAAGCACCGACTTCAGCATGGCTCCAGTTAAACTGAGACGACAGATAAAGCGGTAGCGCGATTACAAACCAAACGTCACGCGCACCAAATAAAAACAACCGGGCAGCTGAAAGTTGATTGATAGTCGTGCTTTTTGACAGCAGATCTTTGAATTTAGGCTTGAATGAGCTTTTACCTAAATCTTTCTTTAGCAGTAGTAAACTCAGCACCCAGACGAGCGCAAGCGCACCGGCCATAGTGGCGATAGCCCCCTGAAAACCAAGCCAAGCCAATAAAACACCACCGAGAAAAAAGCCGACGCCTTTCAGAGCATTTTTCGAGCCTGTTAAAATCGCCACCCACTTATACAGTGCGCCCTGAGCGTTATCTGGCAGCAGAAGTTTTAGTGAGCTTTTTGCACTCATTTTATTCAGATCTTTAGCAATGCCTGACAACGCCTGCGCTGCCATGATCCAAACCACGGTTAACAGCTCCGTCGGAACGAGTAACATCGCTAAGGCGAACACTTGTAGGAATAGACCAATATTCATGGTCTTATTCAAACCAAGCTTTGCGCCCAACCAACCTCCGACTAAGTTAGTGACCACCCCGAAAAACTCGTAAAACAGGAATAGTGAGGCAATAGCCAACGGTGTGTAGCCCAACTGATAGAAATGCAGCACGATGAGCATGCGCAGCGCACCGTCGGTTAGGGTAAACGCCCAATAATTGCCAGTAACGACAAAGTATTGTTTTACTTCGGTACTCAGCCTACTTACCGGCTTTGTCAGAGGTTGATGTGCCACACCCAGCTCCTTATGCGTTACCCACCATTCGTGCAAGTTCTACCGTACGGTTTGCATAACCCCATTCGTTGTCATACCACGCATAGATTTTCACCTGAGTACCATTGACGACCATCGTAGACAATGCATCAATGATGCTTGAACGCGGATCGGTTTTATAATCGATAGACACTAAAGGCCGCTCCTCAAAGCCTAAAATTCCCTTTAGTTCACGCTCTGATGCGGCTTTGAGTAATTGATTGACTTCTTCTGCTGTGGTGGCACGCTCAACTTCAAACACGCAGTCTGTTAACGACGCATTGGCTAAGGGAACGCGCACAGCATGGCCGTTTAACCGGCCTTTTAATTCTGGGAATATTTCGGTGATGGCTGTGGCTGAACCAGTTGTGGTTGGAATTAAGCTACTGCCACAGGCACGGGCACGGCGTAAATCCTTGTGCGGGGTATCCAAAATAGATTGAGTGTTGGTTAAGTCGTGGATCGTGGTGATTGAACCGTGCTTAATACCGAGCTGTTCATGAATAACTTTAACAACAGGAGCCAAGCAGTTTGTGGTGCAGCTTGCCGCTGTGACGATTCTGTGTGTTTTAGCATCAAACAGCTGCTGATTAACCCCCATCACAACATTCAGTACACCCGCTTCTTTAACTGGGGCACTGACAACAACCCGTTTGACGCCTTGATCGAGATATGCCTGCAACTGCGCAGTGGTTTTCATTTTACCGGAGGCTTCGATTACGACATCGCAGCCTGACCAATCGGTATCAGCAATCGCTTTGTTGTGCGTCACTGCGATGCGCTGTGCATTAATAACCACATTAGTACCATCAGCATTTGCCTCGTGCTGCCAGCGACCATGCACGGAGTCAAAGTTAAGCAAATGAGCAAAGGTCGCCGCATCTCCGGCAGGGTCATTTATCTGTACAAATTCAAAATCAGGCCAGTCAAAAGCAGCGCGTAAAGCTAAACGGCCAATTCGACCAAAACCGTTGATACCAATTTTAATTTTCATATCAATTCCTTGTCACTTATCTGTGGGCCTCACCATCGGAGATGAGGCTAATACTTCATGCTGTGCAACTTAGCGCACCATGCATTAGCTCAAAGCGCATTAAAATATTCTTCATGCGGTTTGAGCGTGAGTGCATACGGCCTCAATGCCTGCACTCGCTGCTTGACCCGCTCTTTATCCACGCCACGCTCAATCATGATTTGAGCAGCCATTAAGCCCGTCCGGCCTGAACCGCCTTTGCAGTGGATCGCGACTTTTTTACTGTCTTTTAATAACTGGTGTACCGCAGCACCATACTGCTGCCAAGCTGAGGCAAAATCAGCCTGTGGTGCATGGTCATCTTCAATCGGACATTGAAACCATGCCAAACCAAGTTCAGCACAAAGATCTGCTAAGTTAGTAACAGCATTGCGCTCCATTTCCGCCTTTGGCATTAACGTGATGATGCCGGAGGCACCGGCCTGCTTTAGCGTAACAAGGGATGCGTAAAGCGATTCACCTTTAGTGCCCGGACAGGGGGTAAATATCAATGCGGCTGCGCCTTCAAGAACTAATTCATCATAGGGATGCGACATACTGAAATCCTAATATTGATAATAAAAATTTACTCAGTTGTGTTGAAACCAATGCCGGGTTCGATTGGCAAACCACACCAGTGACAACATCACCGGCACTTCAACCAGCACACCCACCACGGTTGCCAGTGCTGCACCGCTGTTTAAACCAAACAGCGCTATGGCAACTGCGACAGCCAGTTCAAAAAAGTTAGAGGTGCTAATCATGCAAGCCGGTGCGGCAACGTTGTGTGGCAAACGCATTTTTTTGGCAATGGCATAGGTAATGGCGAAGATACCGTAAGTTTGCAGCAACAGCGGAATAGCAATAAGCAAAATAACCAGCGGTTTGGCGACAATAGTTTGCGCCTGAAAGCCGAATAACAATACGACTGTTGCCAATAAACCAATGACCGACCACGGTTTCGCCTTAGTTAAAAACGCCGTGATACGCTGCTCTGTACCGCCTTTATTAAGCTGTTTACGTGTAATGACACCGGCAATAAGTGGCAATAGCACATATAACAGCACTGACAATAAAAGTGTTTGCCACGGAATAACAATATCGCTGACGCCCAGCAGCAATGCTGCGATGGGAGCAAAAGCAAAAATCATAATAATGTCGTTCACAGACACCTGAACCAGGGTGTAATTGGCATCGCCTTTGGTCAGCTGGCTCCAGACAAACACCATAGCCGTACAGGGCGCAACACCGAGTAAAATCATACCGGCGATATATTCGTTGGCACTTTGTGGATCAACCAACCCGGCGAAGAACACCTTAAAAAA
>NZ_JAJAVQ010000013.1 GCF_020531985.1 Rheinheimera aquimaris
TACTGCGTTAAAAGTCTGGGTTTGCGCTGATGTCGCAGGGTCATTACAATAACAGCAATTTCACGATCAGGCTTGTCTATGCAAACCTTTACTAATCTCTCCGCTATTCCTTATTCAACTTTTCGTTTTAACGCCAAGCTCGTTACAGTTTATCAATGTGAAACTTTAGCGGATTTGCGTCAGCTCAGTTTTACGTCGCCGCCGGTAGTACTTGGAGAAGGAAGTAATACCATTTTTATGCAAGACCTGCTTGTTCCAGTCTGCCGCTACACAGCTGAGAGTATTACCGTTGCTGATACCGACACAGATCATGTATTAGTTCATGTCGAGGCCGGCCACAACTGGCATCAACTAGTTAGTTGGTCGGTACAGAATCGATTATGGGGCATTGAAAATCTTGCATTAATCCCCGGTACTGTGGGGGCCGCACCTGTACAAAATATTGGAGCCTATGGTGTTGAGTTAGCAGATGTATGCAGTTATGTAGATTTTTACAACTGGCATACTAATAACGTAGAGCGTATCAATTCAGCCGAATGTCAGTTTGGCTATCGCGACAGTATTTTTAAAAAAGAACTGAACGGCAAAGGTGTTATTGTCAGTGTTGGTTTGCGGCTTAGCCACACACCAAAACCTATACTGAATTATAAGGGGCTTGATCATTTAAGGGCAGATGTCGATATCGAAACGGTATTTAATGCTGTCGTGGCGACAAGAAATAGCAAACTGCCAGATCCTAAAGTACTGGCAAATTGTGGTAGTTTTTTCAAAAACCCTGTAGTTTCGTTAGCACATTATCAACGATTACTGCAGTTATTTCCTGATCTACCTGGCTATAAGCTGGCAGATAATAATGTCAAGGTGCCGGCAGCTTGGTGTATCGACCAACAAGGTTTCAAAGGAAAGCAGAACGGTGGTATTGGTTGTTACGAGTTGCAGCCGCTGGTATTAGTAAATAGAGGCGAAGGAACTGCTGCACAGTTGCGCGAATTGATAGCAGAAATTCAGCAGAAAGTGTTGAACGTGTACGATATCAAATTAGAGCCTGAAGTGCGTATGTTAAACGCTGATGGATGTGTTAATGTCTAGAGCCGCATTGGTTACACAGCGTCAGCTGCTGCAGCTTCTTAGTAAAGGCGAGTTTTTATCCGGTCAGAAGGTTGCTGACGAGCTTGGGCTAAGTCGTACAGCGATTGCAAACCATATAAAGCTGTTGCAAGAGATCGGACTCGATGTCTATAAAGTAAAAGGTAAAGGCTACCGTTTAGCTAAACCATTAAGTCTGCTTGATGCTTCCTGTATTATTGCGTGTAAAGAGGCTGTAACTCCCGATGTATTGGTGCAGAACATCACGGATTCTACAAACAGCCAACTTATGCAGAAAGTGACAGATGGCAGTGTTAGAACGCCCGGCTATGTTATTGTCGCAGAAGCGCAAACGGCTGGGCGTGGCCGACGGGGCAAGGTATGGTATTCGCCGTTTGGTGCCAGTTTATACTTCTCGATGTATTGGCGGCTGGAGCAAGGCGTGCAGGCAGCTATGGGGTTGAGTCTGGTCGTCGCTATTGCGTTATCCCGTGTGCTTGAGCAATGCTACAAGTTGTCGCCTACAGTGAAATGGCCTAACGACGTTTATATAGACGGTAAAAAGCTGGCAGGTATTTTGGTCGAGCTGGCTGGTCAGGCTGATGCAGCATGCGATGTCATTATTGGAATAGGTCTAAACATTCAGCTGCCCACGCAATCAGGCAGTTACATTGATCAATCCTATACCGATCTGTGTTCTGGTTATCCTCACCCTATCGACCGAAACAAACTGGTCGCACAATTGCAACAGAAGTTAATTACTATGTTGCGGCAATTTAGCCAACACGGGTTTGCTGATTTTGCCAGCGAGTTTAACCGTCGGGACCACTTTTACATGAAACCGGTAAAGCTATCCGGCAGCACAGAAACAGAGGGCCTGTGTTTGGGCGTAGACAAGCAAGGGGCTTTGCTGATCAAGACAAATCAGGCGATAAAAGCTTTTTATGGTGGCGAGTTGAGTTTGCGGGCGGGAAGCTGACATGTATTTATTGTTGGACATTGGTAATACCCGAGAAAAGGCTGCGTTGGTTAAGCAAGGTAAAGTGACTGCTTTACCACAGCTTGCGCCCGAAAATTTAGCAAAATTGTCGCTGAAAGCAATTTATTATGCCAGCGTCGCTTCGCAGGAGAAAGTTGCTGTTATTAAACAGTTGCTCGGCTTGGAGCATTTACCTTGGCGTCAGGTTCACGCTGAAGCCCGTGCTTATGGTGTGAGCAGCATTTATCAGCAACCACAGACGCTGGGTGTAGACAGATGGCTAGCTATGCTGGGCAGCCAGCTATTGTTTCCCGCTTCCCGGGTCATGATAGTGGATGCCGGCACTGCTGTGACAATAGATTGGCTCGGTGAAGACGGTCAGCATAATGGGGGTTGGATTATTCCTGGGCTTAAGATGCAGCAACATGCAGTGGTGAAAAACACCGCAAAAGTTTTTAATTCAGAAATGTTTAATGGTCGCTTAGAGCCCGGCGAGGATACCGTTACCTGCTTACAAAATGGCTGTTTGGCTAGCGTATTAGGAGCAATAAGACTGGGATGGCAACAAAACCCTTGCCAGAAGTTATTGTTGACGGGCGGTGACAGTAAATTTCTTAAACCTTACCTAACCGATTTGCCGCTGATTGTCGAACCATTGCTGATCTTCCATGGTTTATCCCGTTATATTGATATGTAACTGCTCATTTGTGCACTTTATGAACGCTTAGGTAGGAAATTCCTGCTTTTTTGGTTTTTTCTATTGCACGGTTTAGGGCATTCCTCTAGAATTCGCACCCACTGACGTTGTGCCGCTTTAGCTCAGTTGGTAGAGCAACTGACTTGTAATCAGTAGGTCATCCGTTCGACTCGGATAAGCGGCACCATTAGTGGAGGGGTTCCCGAGTGGCCAAAGGGATCAGACTGTAAATCTGCCGGCACTGCCTTCGAAGGTTCGAATCCTTCCCCCTCCACCATTTTCGTCAGACGAATAGCTACGAGTAGGCCGCGGGCATCGTATAATGGCTATTACCTCAGCCTTCCAAGCTGAAGATGCGGGTTCGATTCCCGCTGCCCGCTCCAATCAAAACGTTGCTGATATAGCTCAGGCGGTAGAGCGCATCCTTGGTAAGGATGAGGTCCCCAGTTCGATTCTGGGTATCAGCACCATCTTGACTCCTCTCTTGCTATCTAACATTTAATTAATTTAAACAACCGCCGTTTTGTTAAAAAGGGTCTATTCATGGCTAAGGCTAAATTTGAACGTAGTAAACCGCACGTAAACGTAGGCACCATCGGTCACGTTGAT
>NZ_JAJAVQ010000014.1 GCF_020531985.1 Rheinheimera aquimaris
TGTGAGTTCAATCGATGGACGCAACACACTGATTAAATCTCTCTGCCGGTGATTCATAGTTTAGTGTTTTTCTTGGTCGCTCGTTTAGTTGTCGTGCAATACTGCTGAGTTTCTGTTGACTGTGTACTGATAAGTCAGTCCCTTTTGGGAAATACTGCCTTAGAAGCCTATTAGTATTTTCGTTGGAACCGCGCTGCCAAGGTGATTTAGGGTCACAGAAATACACTTGTATCTCTGTAGCGACAGTGAATTCAGCGTGGTTTGTCATTTCAGCGCCCCTATCCCAAGTCAGCGTTTTATAAAGCTCTGCAGGTAACTTCTTAGCCTGCTTAATCAATGCAGGAATGACTGTAGATGTCTTGTTGTTTGAAACTTTAACAAGCATGACAAAACGCGAGTGTCGCTCTACCAAAGTGACAATATAAGAGTTTCTTGAACCCTGTATGAGATCGCCTTCCCAGTGGCCTGGTATAGCCCTATCCTCAATGCATGCAGGTCTCTCGCTAATGGATATTGCTTCCGGTATTGAACCTAACCCTTTTCCTTTTAGTGATGCCGTTCTAGATCGCCGCACTGCTCTTTTTGAACGCAGGCATTGCTGAAGTTCTTTCTTTAACGCGCCTCGTGTTTGAATAAATAGCGTTTTGTAAATAGTTTCGTGAGACACCTGCATTTCCTGATTATCAGGGTATCGCCGTTTTAACCAACCTGCGATTTGCTCCGGTGACCAAGCCCGATGAAGCTTGGCCGCGATTAACTTACACAATGCAGGGCAATCTATTAACTTGCAAGGTTTGGGTCGTAACGCATTATCCCAAGCCACTTTATCTGCATCGGCTGCACGATAGTGCTTGAGCCCTCCATGTCTTCCAATTTCACGACTTATTGTCGACGGCGACCTTGCCAATTTCGCTGCTATGTCTCTGATACTCGTATTTGTTGCGAGTCCTCTGGAGATTTCTTCTCGTTCACTCAAGGTGAGAGCTAATGGGTGACGCTTGCGTATGGGAGGTCTATACCCACCAGTTTGGTATATGGTTGGCATAATAGAGGAGTGATATCGATCAAACATTTTGGCAATATCGTGCAACGAATCACCTTGTTTGTACCTATCCCAAATAAGAGCTTTCTGCTCTGGTGTATAGTAAATACGTTTTCTTTGTTTCATAGCAACGCCCTCCTCTAAAAAGAGTAGCGTTGCATCGACCAATTGAACTCACA
>NZ_JAJAVQ010000015.1 GCF_020531985.1 Rheinheimera aquimaris
CATGGTAAAACTACCTTAACAGCTGCAATCACCAACGTACTGGCTAAGACTTACGGCGGTCAGGCGTTTGCTTTCGATCAAATCGACAAAGCACCAGAAGAAAAAGCACGTGGTATCACGATCAACACCTCACACGTTGAATACGATACTCCGACGCGTCACTACGCGCACGTAGACTGCCCGGGCCACGCTGACTATGTTAAGAACATGATCACTGGTGCAGCGCAGATGGATGGCGCTATTCTGGTAGTAGCGGCGACAGACGGCCCAATGCCACAAACACGTGAGCACATCCTGTTATCACGTCAGGTAGGCGTACCGTACATCATCGTGTTCATGAATAAATGTGACATGGTAGATGACGAAGAGCTGTTAGAGCTGGTAGAGATGGAAGTACGTGAGCTTCTGTCAGACTACGACTTCCCAGGTGATGACCTGCCGGTAATCCGTGGTTCAGCGCTGAAAGGTCTGGAAGGCGATGCAGAGTGGGAAAAGAAAATCCTGGAGCTGGGTGAAGCACTGGACACTTATATCCCTGAGCCAGTACGTGCGATTGATAAGCCATTCATCATGCCAATCGAAGACGTATTCTCAATCGCGGGTCGTGGTACAGTAGTAACAGGCCGTGTAGAGCAAGGTATCATCAAAGTTGGTGAAGAAGTTGAAATCGTAGGTATCAAAGATACTACTAAGACAACTTGTACCGGCGTTGAAATGTTCCGTAAGCTGTTAGACGAAGGTCGTGCAGGTGAGAACATTGGTGCTCTGTTACGTGGTACTAAGCGTGAAGACGTAGAACGTGGTCAGGTACTGTCTAAGCCAGGTTCAATCAAGCCACACACTAAGTTTGAAGGCGAAGTGTACGTACTGTCAAAAGAAGAAGGCGGTCGTCATACTCCATTCTTCAAAGGCTACCGTCCACAGTTCTACTTCCGTACGACTGACGTAACGGGTTCAGTAGAGCTGCCAGAAGGCGTAGAAATGGTAATGCCAGGCGACAACCTAAAGTTTGTTGTTGAGCTGATTTGCCCAATCGCGATGGACGAAGGTTTACGCTTCGCAATCCGTGAAGGTGGCCGTACCGTTGGTGCTGGCGTAGTATCAAAAATCCTGGCTTAATAAGCTGAGATTGAAAAAGGCCC
>NZ_JAJAVQ010000016.1 GCF_020531985.1 Rheinheimera aquimaris
GAAAGAAAGTTAAAAATCTTCAAAAAGACGCTTGACAGACTTTCTTAAATCACTAAAATGGCGCCCTCGCTTCACGGTGGTGGTAAACGCGGTGAAACGGGATAAAAAGTCGGGTGTGACGAGTGTTTTTAAAAAAGAATAATCGTCACGCTTGACTTAAAAACTGGGAAGTGTAACATACGCCTCCCGCTTCTAAGCGAAGCACGCTCTTTAACAATTCGCAATCAATCATCTGTGTGGGCACTTATGATGGATTTCACAAAATGAAATTTATCGGTTGAGTGACTATTACAGAAATGTTTTAAGTCAGTAAGACTGAGCAGC
>NZ_JAJAVQ010000002.1 GCF_020531985.1 Rheinheimera aquimaris
CGAATAATTGAGAAAAATTGGCTTTTTAGGATCGTTCGAAGAAAAAACGCTCGAAAAGCGCTTTTTTAATACATTTACTGCATAATAACTCAGCATTGGAGGGAATTATGACGATAAGAGCTTATAAAGATGTATCACCGAAACTGGCAAAAGGTGTTTATGTCGACGACTCAAGCGTACTGGTAGGCGATATTGAACTAGCAGAAGATGTTAGTATCTGGCCATTAGTTGCTGCCCGCGGCGATGTTAACTATATCCGCATCGGCGCACGCACTAATGTACAGGACGGCAGCGTGCTGCATTTATCCAGGCCCAGTAATGGTAAACCGGCTGGTTCGCCGCTTGTTATTGGTGAAGATGTTACCGTAGGACATAAGGTTATGCTTCATGGCTGCAGAATAGGAAACCGCATTCTTATTGGTATGGGCGCTATCGTTATGGACGATGTCATAGTAGAAGATGATGTCATTATCGGCGCGGGCAGCCTGGTACCGCCGGGTAAGCATCTGCAAAGCGGCTATTTATATGTCGGTAGCCCGGTAAAACAGGCGCGACTATTAAATGATGCTGAAAAAGCTTTCCTTAGTGAATCCGCTGCAAATTATGTACGGTTAAAGAATGAATATCTGGCTGAAGTTTAAAGCCAGATCTCTCCTGCAGCATTAAAAGCATCGTCAGCGATTGCTTGTTCGGCGAAATCTTCCCAGGTAAAAGCATCCGCTTTTACCTGTTGTAGAAAAAGTGGCGCAGTTATACCTTCAGCTAAAGGTATAAAACACATTACTTTTAGCCCGGAGACCAGACAGCTGAACACCACGGCATTGTTCTCAGCTGTCAAAGCAAAATCATTATTGAAGATGATGCTTTGGTTCATTGCGCCAGTTGCTCCTGAACTAAGCTTAATACCGGCGTAATATCCGGCCTTACACCTCGCCAGATAAAAAATGCCTCGGCCGCCTGAGACAGCAACATACCTAGACCATCTTCACAGCGCTGCGCGCCCTGTTGTTTTGCCCATTGCAAAAATGCAGTGGGCGTTTTGCCATACAACATGTCATAAACCAGCGCACACTGGTGAACATGCTCAGCGGCAATATTCGGTCGTTCCCCGGTTAAACCAGATGAGGTGGCATTAATAACCAGGTCGTAACGCAGCGCAGGGATCTGAGCAAACCCTACCGCCTGCACGCGGTTGTCGAAACAGCTCGCTATTGTCGCTGCTTTTGCCGGTGTGCGATTCGCCAGTACAATCTGGGCAACCCCAGCGGACAATAAAGGCCCGATAACTCCCCGGCTTGCACCGCCTGCACCTAATAGCAGCACTTTAGCATCAGCAAGTTTGCAGCCTAAACGCTGCAAGTCGGCAACCAAACCACAACCATCGGTGTTGTCGCCGCATAGCTGCCCGGCTTCATCTATATAAAGCGTATTAACTGCACCCGCTTGTTTTGCCCGCTCAGACAAACAAGCAGCTAACTGAAAGGCCTGTTCTTTGAGCGGCGCAGTCACATTAGCACCTTTACCACCTGCAGCAACAAAACGCTGCCAGCTGTCGGCAAAGCTATCGAGCGGTGCTAGAATGGCCTCATATGTCAGTTGCTGCGCACATTGCTGTGCAAATTGCAGGTGAATAAAGGGTGACTTGGATTGCCCTATTGGATTTCCGAAAACAGCGTAACGGTCCACAACGAATGTCCATCAAAAATGTAATACAGAAGATTGTTAATAAAATGACTGCAAATAGCAAGTCTCATCCCACCCCGGATGAACCACCCTATCAATTGATGGGTGGCGAACAGACTGTACGCCGGTTAGCCAACCGCTTTTACGACATTATGGAAACGGCACCGCAAGCGGCCGAACTTTACGCTATTCACCCTTTGCCTTTAGATGTTATCCGGCAAAAATTTTATGAATTTTTGTCGGGCTGGCTTGGCGGTCCGGCACTATTTGAGCAAAAGTATGGTCACCCTCGCCTACGCGCACGGCATCTGCCATTCACGGTAAACGAGCAATTGCGCAATCAATGGATGTTTTGTATGAACCAAGCGCTGGATGAAGTGATTGAAAATAGAATGCTGCGTGAGGGCATTCGCCAGTCGATAGGTCAACTGGCGAGCCATATGATCAACTGTTAAGGCTCAAGCTTCAGCCAATCCTGTGGTTTTAAATAGCGCTGATACAACTGCGCTTCTGCACTACCCGCTTCCGGCTGATAACCATACTGCCAGCGCACCAGCGGTGGCATTGACATTAATATCGACTCTGTACGGCCGCCACTTTGCAAGCCGAACAAGGTTCCCCTGTCATACACCAGATTAAATTCCACATAACGGCCACGGCGGTATAGTTGGAACTGTCGTTCGCGCTCGCCAAAGGGTGTAACTTTGCGCTTCTCAACTATCGGCAGATAGGCCGGAATAAACGCCTCACCGACTGAGCGCATCAATGCGAAGCTTGTATCAAAACCCGGTTGGTTTAAGTCATCAAAGAACAAACCACCGACACCACGGGTTTCGTTGCGGTGTTTCAGATAAAAATAGTCGTCACACCATTTTTTATACGCCGGATAGTATTGTTCACCGAACGGGTCCACCGCAGCTTTGGCTGTTTGGTGCCAATGCACCACATCCTCTTCAAACGGGTAAAAAGGTGTTAAATCGAAGCCACCGCCGAACCACCATACCGGCGCTTCACCTGCTTTTTCCGCGATAAAAAACCGCACATTAGCATGTGTGGTTGGCAAATAAGGGTTGTTGGGATGAATAACCAAAGAGACGCCACAGGCATTAAAGCTGCGCCCGGCCAATTCCGGCCGGTGTGCAGTTGCAGACGCAGGCATGTTAGCGCCAAACACATGAGAATAGTTAACCCCGGCTTGTTCAAACACAGCGCCACCTGTGAGCACCCGGCTTTTACCACCGCCGCCCTCTGCACGCTGCCAGGCGTCTTCGACAAACTGCGCTTTGCCATCAGCACGTTCCAGGCAGCTGCAAATACTATTCTGCAACTGTTGTAAAAACTGCTGTACAGCCGTTAAATGCTCATGCGGTTGTGTCTGTGCCACCTTAACTCCTTACGATATCGCCGGTTAACGCATTGCGGATTTGGCTCGGCTGCGTCGCGCCGCCCAAAGCGCCCGGCATAATAGCTGATAACAGCGAACCTAAACTTTGCTCCAGCTCAACCGGATCGGTAATTGATGGTTGGCCGGATAAATTCGCGCTGGTTGACACCAGCGGTTTGCCGTAAGCCCGGCACAGCTGCTGTACGATTGGATGAGCGCTGACGCGCACGGCGATGGAATCAAACTGACCAGTAATCCATTTGGGAGCGGTCGCGCCAGCTGGTAGCACCCAGCTAACATGGCCTGGCCAGCTTGCGAAAATCTTGGCGCGTTTATCCTGGGGTATAGCAGTATCATCCACATAGGGCAAAAGCTGTGAGTAATCGGCAGCAATCAGGATAAGACCCTTTTCAACCGGGCGTTGCTTTATCGCCAGTAATGCCATTACTGCCGTTTCATTGTCAGGATCACAGCCCAAGCCAAATACCGCCTCTGTCGGGTAGGCTATTACACCACCGTCATTCAGAGCCTGAATTACAGAATCCAACGCCGTCATTTCTTACAGTTACTCCAGTATACGAACGGAAATTCACAGTTAAAATTTTCTTCGCTTGCGCAACTGGCTATAATAGCGCCTTCACGCTTTTAGTTCATCACGTTCAGAAGGAAACAACAATGCAAGTTGGTATCATCATGGGCTCCACTTCAGACTGGCCTACTATGAAAAACGCCGCTGATATGCTGGATAAATTCGGTATTGCCTATGAAACCAAAGTTGTTTCCGCACACCGCACACCGCAGTTACTGGCGGATTACGCCAGCTCTGCAGCCAGCCGCGGTTTGAAAGTAATTATTGCCGGTGCCGGTGGTGCTGCGCATTTACCTGGCATGGCAGCAGCCTTCACCAGTTTACCGGTGTTAGGTGTGCCTGTGCAGTCAAAAGCACTAAAAGGCCTGGACTCACTGTTATCTATTGTACAAATGCCAAAGGGCGTAGCAGTAGGCACCTTAGCCATTGGCGATGCGGGTGCAGCCAACGCCGGTTTATTAGCGGCGCAAATTCTGGCCACACACAGCCCTGAACTGATGAAAAAAATCGATGAGTTCCGTCAGGCGCAAACAGATATGGTGTTAAGCCAGCCAGATCCATCACAGGTGCAATTATGAAGGTATTAGTACTGGGAGCCGGCCAGCTAGCGCGGATGATGTCCCTAGCCGGTGCACCGCTGAATATCAGCATCAGTGCGTATGATGTTAACAGCGACAGTATAGTGCACCCGTTAACACAGCAGCCTTTAGGTAAAGGTCTGGACAAGGCCATTGCCGATGCCGACGTTGTTACAGCAGAGTTTGAACATATACCTCTACCGATTCTGGCGCAGTGTCAGCAAAGCGGTAAGTTTTTACCCGGCGAAACCGCGATAAAAGCCGGTGGTGACCGTCGATTAGAAAAACAGTTGCTGGATGACGCAGCTGTGCGTTCTGCCGCTTATCATATCGTTAATAACGAAACGGACTTTGAACAAGCTATTCGCAAACTGGGTTTACCCTTAGTATTTAAAAGTGCACTGGCTGGCTACGACGGCAAAGGCCAATGGCGCTTAAAGCGCGCTGAGGATGCCGCTGCACTGTGGCAGCAACTGGATGCGTTTCTTCAGGCAGACAGTAAACAAAGCATCGTTGCCGAGCAGTTTATTCCGTTTCAGCGTGAAGTTTCACTGATTGGTGCCCGCCGAGCCAATGGTGATGTGCAGGTGTTTCCACTAACTGAGAACCATCACGTCAATGGTGTGCTTAGCGTATCGCTGGCGGCAGCCGGGAATGAGCAACTGCAACAACAGGCACAGCAGATGTTTACTGCGGTGGCTAATCAACTCAACTACATTGGTGTATTAGCGATAGAGTTTTTTGACGTTAACGGCGAGCTGCTGGTTAACGAAATTGCCCCGCGGGTACATAACTCTGGTCATTGGACGCAGCAAGGTGCCGACGTTTGCCAGTTTGAACAGCATTTACGTGCTGTGTGTAATTTACCTTTGGGCAGTGCTGCGTTAGTTCGCCCCAGCCTGATGGTAAACATTCTTGGCGAAGAAAGCGTGCCGGAAGCTATTTTGGACATACCAGGCTTACACCTGCACTGGTACGGTAAAACGAAACGGGCAGGCAGAAAGATGGGCCATATTAATTTGTCCGGTGCGACAACAGCGGAACTTAAAGCCCGGTTTGAGACATTGATCAGCTTGTTGCCTGAAACGGCCTTTCCTGAACTGGCACTAATGGCCGCCAGGCTGAAGTAAGAATGAGGCCGGTGCTAGTCTGGCACCGGCTGCTTTACACCGCAGCGCTTATCGGCACAGAATAGCTGGCCTTTTTTATAGATCAATAAACCAAAGTCGCAGTCGGCGCACTGCCCACTAACAGGTTGGTCATTTAGTAAAAACTTACATTTGGGGTAGTTATCGCAGCCCCAGAAGTGCTTACCAAATTTATTCACCCGCTCAGTCATGTGGCCATTACTGCACTTAGGGCAAAGCAACCGCTCAGCTTCAGGCTGTTCATCTTGTTCGTGTACAACAAAATGGCAGTCGGGATAGTTTGTGCAGCCGATAAACATACCATAGCGACCATTCTTTACCGCTAACGCAGCACCGCACTCTGGGCATGGTTCGGTTTCAAGCACTTTTACAATCGCGGTTTCATGCTGATGCAATGCTTTAATATAGTGACAAGCCGGGTAAGCACTACAGCCGAGAAAAGGACCGTTTTTACCGGATTTCATCACCAGGGGTTGCTGGCATAAAGGGCACAGTTGCTGCTGTTGTGGCAACGAGAATAGCGCAGAATCGTCGGTCATAAAGTTAAAGGCCGCTTAGTGCAGCGGCCCTTCAGGTTCATCAAAAATTAAGTCTTCCATCTGGGCATAGGCGGATTCATGGCCTGGAACGTTGAACAGCACCATCAGTACCACCCATTTTAAATCTTCCAGGCTGATGCTGTTACCATCTAAATCCATCACTCTATCAATCACCATTTCACGGGTAACAGCATCGAGTACATTGATCTGCTCCAGAAACAGCAAGAAGCCCTGACACTCGACTTCCAGTTTTGCCAGTTCAGGCGCACTGTAAATACGAGTTGCGTTGGACGCTCCTTTTGATAAGTAAGGCTTGACGTGACTTTCCTGCAGCGCAGACAGATTGTCGAGCCATTTTAGCGCTTTAAAGATATCGTCGTCATGAAAACCCGCCCGGCTTAGCTCTTTGGTCAGATCAGCATGATTAACGTAAATGTCAGATTCGTTGTGGATATAATTTTCGAACAGGTAAACGAGGATATCAAACATACTCAGGCACTCCTCACTCTTATGTAGCCACCGGGAACTGCTGCTACTTCTCCAGCCAACTCCAGCTGCAGCAGCGCTATTGTTGCATCAGCTATCACCAAACCGGCGCGCTCTGCAATCAGATCAACTGCGGTAACTTCATCTCCTACGTTAGCCAACAACTGACGGGCAAACAAGTCCGTTTCCGTACTTTTTTCTTCCTCAATACTACTTTTTAGACAACTTTGACTAAAAAAGCTCCATTCTTCCACTATATCGGCCACACTGGTGACCAGTTTAGCGCCTTGTTGAATCAGCGCATGGCAACCCGCCGACTGTGGGCTGTACACCGGGCCAGGCACCGCAAACACATCGCGGCTGTACTCAGCGGCCAGGTTGGCACTGATCAAGGTGCCGCTTTTCAGCGCCGCTTCAACCACTATAGTACCTATGCTTAATCCAACGACAATGCGGTTACGTTGTGGAAAAAACTCGGCTCTGGCCTGCACATCCGGAAAATACTCCGATACCAGGGCGCCTTGCTCAGCGATGGTCTGTGCCAATATCTTGTTAGACGAAGGATAGACCTGCTCTAAACCATGGCCCAATACGGCTATTGTGAGGCCACCTGCACTTAACGCACCTTTGTGGCTCTCGCTGTCAATACCACGGGCCATACCGCTGGTTACCAGATAGCCCTGTTGTGTCAGCTCAGCCGCAAAGTTATAGGCCACTTTGCGCCCGGTTGGGGTTGGCTGCCGGCTTCCGACCATTGCCAGCTGTTGTTGCGACAACAGCTGCGGATCACCTTTTACAAATAATAATAGTGGAGGCTGTTTCGTTTGTTTCAATACCGACGGATAGCGCACATCAGCATAAGTTATAACGTGATGGTTCTGTGCTGCATCTAACCAGCGCAATGCAGATTGCGCTTTAGGCATAGCTTCATGCGCCAGCAAGTATGCCTGCCGTTCGGTGAGGCCAATGTTGCGTAACGTGCTTGCCGGTAGTTTAACCAGCTCAGCAAGTGAGATGTGCTCGCGAAGTCGCTGGTACTTCAGGCCATCCAGGCCATGCACAGAGGCTAAAGCGAGCCAGTTATGGAGTTCATCCATGACAAACCGGCTCCCTGAGATTTGTTACAGGTTGGCGATCATGTCACCAACACGGATAGGCCGTTGGGTTTTGGTCACGATAGCAAAGCTGGTGCGCTCAGACACTTTAAATACCATCAACTCACCCACTTTTTCCCGTGGCAGCGTGATAGTATCTTCGCCAAAATTTTTAAACATCTTTTGTAGCTTGTTTGCATCCTCAACATATACCGGACCGTTTTTGCCATCGATCACTGTAGGTGAGTTACGATAAATACCCAGCATATGTCCGGCCTTGAGTTCACTCAGCGTGCCACGGTTCAACACCACGATATCCCATTTAGAAAATTCACGCAGGTTAGAGGTGGTATCGATAATAGTGCCCGACACATCAAACTCCGGTTTTTGCATCACAAAGAAAGCTGGTAGTGCTTGCCCTTCCAGCGCAGGCATAACCCGGTCACCTTGTTTGATCTCACGCTTAACACTGAGCACATTCAAAGACGATGCCTCTGCCGGAGTATCTTCTGTCGCTTCACGGCCACTTCTGAAAGCGCGCGCAGTTGCAATTAACGTAGTTTCGTAACCAAGCAGGTCGCCGGTTTCTAAATCAATGTAAGGCTTGCCTTTGCGATACACGCCATATGATGCCCCGCTTTCCAGTACGCCCTTGGCGTAGATGGTATGGTCACCGACAGAGTTCTTAACATTGGCATTCGACCCCAGAATATAAGGTAATGCTTTGATCTGTTCATCATCAAGTGATTGTTCGAAGGTAAGATAATGGCGGATCATACTCAGCGGCAACGTACTTACA
Source organism: Rheinheimera aquimaris (assembly GCF_020531985.1). GTDB lineage: Bacteria > Pseudomonadota > Gammaproteobacteria > Enterobacterales > Alteromonadaceae > Alishewanella > Alishewanella aquimaris. The sequence continues at coordinate 8,301 of NZ_JAJAVQ010000002.1, forward strand.
GCATCTCCACCTTTCATTGTTTTACGAATACCTGGAGATAAGCGTTTTACATTGTCATTAACTATCAGCCTTGGCCTGCCCTGAGCATCGTAAGTTAACGTTAGCGTATCACCGGGATAAATCAGATGCGGGTTATCAATTTGCGGGTTCATCTGCCATAACTGAGGCCACAACCAGGGTTCGTTCAAATACAGTGCAGAGATATCCCACAACGTGTCGCCTTTTTTCACCACATAGTTTGCAGGAGCATCGTCACGGATCTTTAGTACGTCCGCAAACACGTTAAAACAGCCACTCAATACAATCAGAGTGACAATCATTGCAATTTTTTTCAGCATGCCTGCATCCTTGAGCTCGATCTTGTTGTAATTATTGCACACTAAGCTGTTAATACAGCGGATTAATGGCTAAAATTAAAACATACCACAACCTTTGAAACAAAGCATATTTTTGTAGGTGTTATGGCAGTTTTACAAGTTTTACATTTCCCGGACGAACGGCTACGTACCGTAGCAAAACCGGTAGACAAAATTACCCCCGAGATTCAGCAATTAGTGACTGATATGCTCGACACTATGTATGACGAGAACGGCATCGGGCTGGCAGCAACTCAGATCGATGTGCACCAGCGCGTTGTTGTGATCGATATTTCTGAAGACCGTAATGAACCCATGGTGTTTATTAATCCGGAAATTACCTCACGCAGCGGTGAAACCAGCTATGAAGAAGGCTGTTTGTCTGTACCACAGAACTACGCCAAAGTTGAGCGGGCAGCTGAAGTAACCGTAAAAGCGCAAGACAGGGACGGCAACTGGTTTGAACTGCACGCTGACGGCTTGCTGGCTATTTGTCTGCAACACGAACTCGATCATTTGCTCGGTAAACTGTTTATCGATTACCTGTCTCCGTTAAAGCGGGATCGCATCAGGAAAAAGCTGGAAAAAGAAGCCAAAATGGCGCAGCGCCACGCGCTGTAAACAGGAACGACTGTGACCACTCCCTTACGTATTATTTTTGCAGGCACGCCCGATTTCGCGGCGCGCCATCTGCAAGCACTGTTAAATTCTGAACATGATGTTGTTGCTGTATATACCCGACCCGACCGCCCGGCCGGGCGTGGCCAGCAATTGCAACCCAGTGCGGTAAAACAGCTGGCAATGCAGCACGATGTCACCGTTTACCAGCCTAAATCATTAAAAAAAGCCGCTGCACAAGCCGAACTTGCAGCTTTAAATGCAGATTTAATGATTGTTGTCGCCTACGGCCTTATTCTGCCACAGGTTGTGCTGGATACCCCCAAGCTGGGCTGTATTAACGTGCATGGTTCTTTATTGCCAAAATGGCGCGGTGCAGCGCCAATTCAGCGGGCCATTTGGGCTGGTGATACGCAAACCGGTATTACCATTATGCAGATGGATGCCGGCTTGGATACCGGCGCCATGCTAAGCAAAGTAAGCTGCGAGATAAGCAGCACAGATTCCAGTGCATCCTTGTACGAAAAGCTGGCTCAGCTTGGCCCCAACGCGCTGCTGCAGGCGCTGGCAGATTTGCCCCGGTTGCAACAACAGGCGCAGGCTCAGAATAATGATTTAGCCAGCTACGCGGAAAAACTGCACAAAGACGAAGCCCAGCTCAATTTTGCGAAAAGTGCTGTTGCACTAGAACGTGAAATAAGAGCTTTCAACCCCTGGCCGGTAAGCTGTATCAGCCTGCCACAGGGTACCGTTAAAGTGTGGCAGGCCCGCACACAAAACAGCACCACCACATCGCCAGTTGGTACAGTAACCGGTGCAGATAAACATGGCATTCGTATCGCCTGCGCCGAAGGTGAACTGATTATAAGTCAGTTGCAACCACCGGGTAAAAAGCCGATGGCTGCAGCGGATTTTCTTAATGGCCGCGCTGACTGGTTCAGCGTCGGCAGCGTTATCGGTCAGTCTGAATGAGCTTGAGTGTAAGGGCGCTTGCTGCCCGTAGCTGTTTTGATGTGGTTGATCAGGGGATGTCACTGTCCGAGGTATTACCTAAGGCTCAGGCGTTACTTGATAACCCGCTGGATAAAGCGCTGCTGCAGGAAATCTGTTTTGGTGTTATGCGCTACCTGCCTCAGCTGGAGGCCGTATGCAGCCAACTGATGGCTAAACCACTAATCAAGCAACTGCGGCCACTGCAGTTTTTGTTGTATGTCGGTATTTATCAGCTGAAGTTTATGCGCATTCCGGACCATGCGGCGATAAGTGAAACGGTAGAGGCTGCACGCGAGTTAAAAGGCCAGTCGTTAACCAAATTGATTAATGGCGTGCTGCGCAATGTGCAGCGCCAGCAAGAGCTGTTTAATTTCGAGGCCGCACCGGCCGCTGTTAAGTTCAATCACCCCGGTTGGCTCATCACCGCTTTGCAGCAGGCGTATCCTGAGCAGTGGCAGGCGATACTGGACGCCAACCAGCAAAAAGCCCCACTTTGGCTGCGGGTTAATGTCAGCAAAATCAGTGCCACCGATTATGCCGCTGCATTAACCCGTGCCGGCATCGAATATAGCCGGCCACTGGCAGACCTGCCAGCAGCAATTAAATTAGCGCAAGCGCAGGATGTCACTAGCCTGCCGGGTTACAGCGATGGCTGGTTTTCAGTGCAGGATGCGGCAGCGCAATATGCTGCAACCCTGCTCGATGTGCAAAACGGCCAACAAATACTCGATGCCTGTTGCGCGCCGGGCGGTAAAACCTGTCATATTCTGGAACTGGCACCCGATGCCAGCGTAACAGCACTGGACAAAGACGCCAGACGTCTGATGCGGGTGCACGACAACCTGGCGCGGCTTGGCCTTACAGCCAAGGTGATTGCCGCCGACGCCAGCGAACCGACCACCTGGTGGCAAGGCCAGCTGTTTGACCGGATTCTGCTGGACGTCCCTTGCTCAGCCACCGGCGTAATACGCCGCCATCCGGATATCCGCTGGCTGCGCAAGAAGGCAGATATTCCAGCTCTTGCCGAACTGCAACAGCGTATACTTCAGCAGTGCTGGGCGCTGCTGGCGCCGGGTGGTAGCCTGCTGTATGCAACCTGCAGTGTGCTACCGCAGGAAAACAGCATGCAGATTGAACAGTTCTTACAGCAAAAGAGTGATGCCAGTTTAGTCGCGCTGCCGCATCAGCCAGACAACGCGAACTACGGCTGGCAAATACTACCTGGCGAGCGCGATGTGGACGGTTTTTTCTATGCCCGGCTGGTTAAACAGGTACGCTGACATTTATCAGCCTTAATAGCGAGATAGTGAGCAAGCATGAAGATTATTATCTTAGGCGCAGGTCAGGTTGGTGCCACGCTGGCAGAAAACCTGGTGGGTGAGCAAAACGATATCACAGTAGTAGATATTAATATCGACAAGCTCCGGGCCTTGCAGGACAGGTTTGACTTACAGGTGGTGCATGGCCACAGCTCACACCCGGATATTTTAAAAAAAGCCGGTGCAGAAGACGCTGATATGATCGTCGCGGTAACCAACAGCGACGAAGTAAATATTGTCGCTTGTCAGGTGGCATACAGTATTTTCAGTACTCCGCTTAAAATTGCCCGCATCCGCACGAACCAGTATCTGAAGTATAGAGACCAGCTGTTTCATAAAGACGATATGCCGGTTGACCACTTCATTGCCCCAGAGGCTTTGGTTACCAACTATATCCGCCGGCTGATTGACTATCCGGGCGCTTTGCAGGTGGTAGAATTTGCTGGTGGCAAAGTCAGCCTGGTTGCAGTCAAAGCCTACTATGGTGGTTTATTGGTTGGCCACGCATTATCTGCGCTGAAAGAGCATATGCCGAATATCGAAACCCGGGTAGCGGCTATATACCGTCGCGGTCATGCGATAAAGCCGCTTGGCACCACTATTATTGAAGCCGACGACGAAGTGTTTTTTGTCGCCGCCACTAAACATATCCGTGCGGTAATGAGTGAGCTGCAAAAGCTGGAGCGCAGCTACCGCCGCATTATGATTGCCGGAGGCGGTAATGTCGGCTTTGGCTTGGCCCGCGCGCTGGAAAAAACCCATAGCGTAAAATTGATAGAACGCGGTAAAGAACGCGCAGAGTTTTTATCCAGCTCGCTGGATAATACCGTGGTATATGTTGGTGATGCGTCAGATCCAGAGCTGCTGGAAGAAGAAAACATCGAACAGGTAGACGTGTTTATTGCGGTTACCAACGATGATGAAGCCAATATTATGTCGGCTATGTTGGCTAAGCGGATGGGTGCGCAGAAAACCATGGTACTGATCAAGCGCGGTGCCTACGTTGATCTGCTGCAGGGCGGCGAAGTTGACATCGCGGTGTCGCCGCAACAGGCGACTATCTCGGCGCTGCTAACGCATATCCGCCGCGGTGATATCGTGAATGTGTACTCGCTGCGCCGCGGCGCCGCTGAAGCCATAGAAGCCATTGCGCATGGAGACAGCAGTACCAGCAAAGTCGTGGGAAAACCGATTGGCGCGATCAAGTTGCCACCGGGTACCACTATCGGCGCCATAGTGCGCGGCGATGAAGTATTAATTGCCCACGACAGTACGGTAATCGAGACAGACGATCACGTTATCCTGTTTATGGTGGATAAGAAACACATCATTGAAGTGGAAAAACTGTTCCAGGTCAGTGCAATCTTTATCTGACACTTGATGCCGGCCCCGCCGGCGTCAGTCTTTCCAGAATGCCGGGGTGAAAAGCACCAGCAGTGTGAACACCTCAAGCCGGCCAAACACCATGGCAACAATCAGCAACCATTTGCTGCTATCAGGGATAGCGCCGAAATTCGCTGCCACTTCGCCAAGGCCGGGGCCTAAGTTATTTAAACAGGCGGCCGTGGCGGTAAAGGCGGTAATATTGTCCAGACCGGTCATCAGCAGTAGCAACATAATGACGACAAACACCAGCGCATAAGCTGCAAAAAATCCCCATACCGCCTCAACAATGCGATCTGCCACTGGCCGTCGGCCCAGTTTAATGGCGTACACCGCCCGGGGGTGAATAAGCCGGTTCAGCTCACGGATCCCCTGTAAAAACAGCAGTAACACCCGCACTACTTTTAACCCTCCGCCGGTAGAACCGGCGCAACCACCAATAAAGCTGGAAAAAATCAGCAATATCGGTAAAAACAAGGGCCAGGCGGCAAAACCGTCGGTAGCAAACCCTGCGGTGGTCGATATCGATACCGCCTGAAATGCAGCATGGTTCAGGGCTTCGGCGCTACTGCTGTAGACATTGGTATACAGCAATACGGCAAAACAAATCAGCACCAGCGCGGCCTGTATCAGTAGAAACGCTTTAAATTCAGGGTCGCGAAAATAGGTGCTGACACTTTTGCCACGGATAGCAGCAAAATGCAGTGGAAAATTCACCGCGCCTAATAACAAAAACAAGATACAGATAGCGTTGATCAACGGGCTTTGAAAATGACCAATACTGGCATCGTATGTAGAAAAACCACCTATAGCTACAGTAGAAAACGCATGGCATATCGCATCGAACCAGTCCATGCCTGCCAGATAAAATGACAAAGCGCAGGACAGCGTTAATGCCAGATAGATATACCACAAATGCTTTGCTGTATCGGCTATGCGCGGTGTCATCTTGTTATCTTTTACCGGGCCCGGTGTTTCGGCACGGTACAGCTGCATGCCCCCTACACCCAGCATCGGCAAAATGGCAACGGCCAGTACGATGATCCCCATACCGCCAAGCCATTGCAGCTGCTGACGGTAATACAGAATGGCTTTTGGCAGAAACTCAATGCCCGTCAGCACTGTAGCCCCGGTCGTTGTCAGGCCGGAAAAGGCTTCAAACATCGCACTGGCAAGATTCAGGTGCGGATTGCTGGCCAGCATAAACGGAATAGCCCCTACCGCCCCCAGTACTATCCAGAACAAGACGACAATTAAAAAGCCGTCCCGAACTTTCAGCTCTTCTTTATATTGCCGGTTTGGATACCAGATCAGAAAGCCGATAACCACGCACAGCACAAAAGACAGAATAAAGGGTACGCCGGCACCATCCTTATACCAATAAGCTACAAATGCCGGCGGCACCATGCTAATGCTGAAAATCGCAATCAGCAGCCCCAGGATCCGGATTATCGAGCGGTATTGCATACCCTGTTGGCGTCCTTAGGTGTTAAGCCAGCTTAAGTTCACGGGTCATATTTTCGTTGCGGTCCTGATGCACAATGATGTTATCTTCAATACGAATACCGCCATATTGGCGGAATGCATCAATTTTCTGCCAGTTAATGGCGTTATCGTGCTCAGTGGTAGCCAAATCGGCCAACAGGCTGTCGATAAAATACAGACCAGGCTCAATGGTAAACACCATATTTGCCTCTATCGTACGGGTACAGCGCAGGTACGGGTGGCTTTCTGGTGCTGCCACATGGGTGCCGCGCTCATCAGCCATAAAGCCGCCAACATCATGCACCTGTAACCCCAGATGATGGCCTAAACCATGCGGGAAGAACGTACGGCTGATCTCTGTTTCGACAATCGCATCTGCTGACATACGGACGAAATCAAACCGTTGCAGAATCTCTGCAATACGCTGATGACATTTCACATGCAGCTCGCCGTATTTCAGGCCCGGCTTTAGTGCCGCAGCCAGCTCCAGCGTCACGTCATTTACAGCCGTGATCAGGCTGGCAAACTCGTCCTGAGTATCGTAACTGTAGGTACGGGTGATATCCGCGGCATAGCCATTAAACTCAGCACCGGCATCAATCAGAAACGAATGGCGCTTGGCTGGCGCAGTGCGTTCCAGTGCAGTGTAGTGCAAAATAGCGGCATTCTGATTCAGCGCGATAATATTGCCATAGGGCACTTCGTTCTCGGTTTGACGCACCGCGGCAAGATACGCCAACTGAATATCAAACTCGCTGCCACCGGCATAAAATGCTGCTTTAGCAGCGTTGTGCCCTGCCACTGCCATTTGGTTAGCGATACGCAGGCAGGCCTGTTCATATGGTGTTTTATATGCCCGGTAAAAGTGGATGAAATTCAGTACCGGCTCAGGGTTAATCTCGTTAAAGCCTAGCGCACGGGCCACTTCCAGATACTCACCTAAATAGGCCATACGGGCTTTATCATAAGGTAGCAGCGTTTCCACCTTATTGGCTTTGTCGAGCAACTGGATATCAAAATACTCAGCCCAATAATCATGCGGCTCATCCGGTACTTTGTGCCAGAAGTCTTTTGGCCGGTAGAAAATCAGTTTTGGCTTGTTCACGCCGTCTACAATCAGCCAGCAATGTGGATTATCAATTACCGGCAGCCAGGCCTTAAACAGCGGGTTGGCTTTAAACGGGTAATCCATATCATCAAGAAACTTACGCTGGGTCTGGCCGGAATGAATAACCAGCGCATCCAGATTTTCCCGCTCTAATAAACGGCGGGTGCGCAGTTGTAACTCGATAATATGGGCCTGGTACAGGCTCTGATAAGAAGCTGTCATAAGTGTCTGACCTGTTGGCTGAAAAATATGCGGGGCATCATAACATTAATCCACCACGACCCCAATCTGCATTGTCGTCAGTGGTTTAAATACGTCTGTAGGGGTATTCAGCCGGATATTATAGATCTGATAATACGCCATTACCGCTTTCACATAGTCACGCGTTTCACGGTAAGGAATCGTCTCAACCCAAACATCAGCCGGCATGGCATAATCTTTTGGCACCCACTGCTTAACCCGGCTGTAACCGGCATTGTAGGCTGCTGTAGCCATGAGTAAATTACCGTCGTTGCGTTTCATCAGGTAATTTAAATAATCGGTACCATAATCGATATTCAGTGCCGGGTTATTCAGCTGCGACAATTGCACCGGTTTTTTTGCAATCTGCCGTGCGGTAGCGGGCATTAGCTGCATTAAGCCACGCGCACCCACGGGTGATGCAGCATCGGCCATAAAAGAGCTTTCCCGCCGGGCTATCGCCATCGCCCAACCCGATTCAATCTCAGCCTTGGCAGCTGACTGACTGATTTCATCCTGAAATGCCAGCGGAAAGCGCAGTTCTACATCGTCCCAGTAGCCGACATCGGCCAGTGAAAAAATGGCGCGCTCATACCAGCGCAGTTGATACGCCAGTTTGGCAGATACCAGCTTTTGTTGTTCATCCGAGCTGTCCTGCAGGTAATTCCATTCACGGCGGGCCTCAGTTAACCGGCCAAGCGCCAGCCATTCCTGCGCCCGGCGTACGGCGGGATGTTGTTGCAAGCCGGCCAGTTCCTGCTCCGATACGGTCACAGGCGCATGGGCCAGACTGGGTGGCAGCCCCAACCGGGCAGCAGCCATAAAGCCATAAAAATGCCGTTGCAGTGCCAGCTGCTGAAAAATCGGCGTAGCTTTATCATCCTGCCCCTGCTGCTGATACGCCCGAGCCAGCCAGTATTGCCAGCTGGCATCTTTAGCAATATCAGCCGGCAATGCTGTAATCACCTTTTCAACCTCAGGCCAGTCAAGCTGCGCCAGCGCATGGCTTACCTGCCAGTGCGCCAGCGTACTGTCAATCAGCTCGGGCGGTAATTCATCAAACCACTGCGCAGCGCGGTCATCCCCTTTACTGGCAAGCGCTATAGCAAACTGGCGCTGTACATCAAGCCGCTGGCCTGCGCTAAAATAGGGGTCGTTGACAAACTTCTGCCATACCCGCAGGGCCTGATCCGGGTGTCGCCAGATCAGGCGCTTCATGCCGTAGGCAGCAATGTCGCGCTCCTGTACTGTTTTCAGCGCAAAGAACTTGCTGTTGGCAATAACCGCAGGATTACGCCGGGTTTGCTGATACATATCCGCCAGATACTGCTGAGCCGCCGGCAGTTGCGTTTTTAGATAGGGGATAAGGCTGGCATCCCCGCCCTCTGCAGACAGTATCAGCCGTTGCCATACCAGCTCTGGTGTCTGCTGGCCGGCTTTACGCCAGGCACTGAACAAGGGGTCGCAAGCTTTAGGCTGCGACTTACCCACCACCCACAAACGGCTGACATCGAGCCAAAGTGCAGCTGCATCAGCGTTCTTCTCTGCCAGTTTAAACCGCAGCGCCAGACACTCCAGCTCAGCATCCTTAGAGCCTTTGTAATTGGCCAGATATAACTGGCTTTTGCCGCGGCGGGCTAAATCCAGTAACCAGGGTTTACGCAGCGGCCAATCCATCGGGGTGCCGGTATGCTGCTGCAAAAAGGCACTGATACGCTCATCGGCTGTCAGAAACTGTTGCAGCCGGCGCTGCTCAAGATAGGGCTGCAACGGATAGTCAGCAAACTTTTTCAGCACCTTTTGTGCCTGTTCGTACTTTAAACTGCCAATCTGGCGCTCGGCCTGCAGAAATTCGTTCCGTAACGCTGCCTCAGAAGACACCGACGCCGCAGACAGCGGCGCCAAAAGCAGGTTAGCCAGCATAAAAACAATACGTTTCACGACGATAACCCCGACAAAAATTCTAAACTGAAAGAAATACCACCTATAGTTACTGCTGATTACCGCGGCCAATTCAAACACGCGTTTAAATAACGGTTGAATTTTTTACTGATCCGCGACACACTGACTGTGACAACCTCATCGTACCAGTTGCGAACAACCCTAACATACGCGACCAAGGAGCACCGTTATGATTTACCAGAGTGACAACATCAGTGTTGCTTACCTGAAACCTGGTATCGCCCGTTTTGCTTTTAGTGCCAAGGGCTCAGTCAACAAGTTTGATCAGCAGACACTGTCTGATTGTAAGACAGCTTTAGAGCAACTGCACGCTGACAAGGCCTTGCAAGGCGTTATTTTTTGTAGTGAAAAAGACACCTTTATTGTCGGCGCCGACATTACTGAATTTTTAAGCACCTTTCAGCGCCCGGAAAACGAACTCATTCCCTGGATAAAACAGGCATCAGATATCTTTGATCTGGCCGAAGATTTACCGGTACCTACGGTAGTAGCCCTCAAAGGTTTCGCGCTGGGTGGTGGATGTGAGTGGTCACTTACTGCCGATTACCGCGTTGCCGATACCACCACAAAAATAGGTTTACCAGAAGTTAAACTGGGCCTAATGCCAGGCTTTGGCGGCACAGTGCGCCTGCCACGTATTATCGGCGCAGACAATGCAATGGAGTGGATCACCACCGGTAAAGACCACAGCGCCGAACAAGCACAAAAGTTTGGTTTAATTGATGCTGTAGTGGCGCCAGAAAAGCTTGAAGCCGCAGCCCTTAGCGTATTGGAAGATGCCATTGCCGGCAAATTGAACTGGCGTAAAAAACGCGCAGTTAAGTTAGAACCGCTGAAACTGAATAAAACCGAAGCCACTATGAGCTTCTCTACTGCAAAAGGTATGGTATTCGCCACTGCCGGTAAGCACTACCCTGCACCTATGGTGGCCGTATCGACCATCGAAGCAGCTGCCGGTTTAGATCGCGCAGGCGCTATGGCACTGGAAAATGCCGGTTTTGCCAAACTGGCGAAAACCGATGCCGCGACAGCGCAAATTGGCCTGTTCTTGAACGATCAGCTGATTAAAGGCAAAGCGAAAAAAGCCGCAAAAACGGCCACGAAAGCTGTCAATAAAGCCGCAGTACTGGGCGCTGGCATCATGGGTGGCGGTATTGCCTATCAGTCTGCGTTAAAAGGCGTACCGGTAGTCATGAAGGATATCGCCGACAAAGCCCTGCAGCTGGGTATGGGCGAAGCGACCAAGCTACTGGGTAAGCAGGTCGAGCGCAAAAAGCTTGATGCCATCGGCATGGCAAAAGTCATTGCCTCTATTACCCCGACGCTGAGTAACGAAACCGTTAAAGGCGTTGATATCGTCGTTGAAGCAGTAGTCGAAAACCCGAAAGTAAAAGGCGCGGTATTAAAAGAAGTTGAAGGCTTAATTGCAGAAGATGCGATTTTAACCTCTAACACGTCGACCATTTCTATTGATTCACTGGCGGCTAATTTAAGCCGGCCGCAAAACTTCTGTGGTATGCACTTCTTTAACCCGGTACACCGCATGCCATTGGTAGAAGTTATCCGCGGTAAAGACACCAGCGACGAAACGGTTGCGGCTGTAGTGGCATATGCCGCCAGGATGGGCAAATCGCCTATCGTGGTCAACGACTGTCCGGGCTTCTTTGTTAACCGCGTGCTGTTCCCCTACTTCGCCGGCTTTAGCAAACTGGTGCTGGACGGTGCCGACTTTGCCCAAATTGATAAAGTCATGGAAAAGCAGTTTGGCTGGCCAATGGGCCCGGCTTACCTGCTGGATGTGGTTGGCTTAGACACCGCCTATCACTGTACTGATGTAATGGCGGCAGGTTTCCCCAGCCGCATGGCGAAACTGGATAACGACCCGGTTGCCGCTATGTACAAAGCCGAGCGCTACGGCCAGAAAAATGGCGTGGGTTTCTATGCTTACAGCAAAGATGCCAAGGGTAAGCCGAAAAAAGACGTCGACCCGGTCGCTGTTAACCTGTTAGCCGGTATTGCGGCTGATAAGCAGGACTTCAGTAGCGACGACATCATTGCCCGCGTGATGGTGCCGATGATCAATGAAACCATCCGCTGTCTGGAAGAAGGCATCGTCGAAAGCGCCGCCGAAGCGGATATGGGCCTGGTTTATGGTTTAGGCTTCCCTCCGTTCCGTGGCGGCCCGTTACGTTATGCCGACACTATCGGGCTGGCGAACTTTGTCGCCCTGGCTGATAAGTACGCCCATTTAGGCGAAATTTATCAGGTAACAGATAAAACCCGCGCTATGGCCGCAGCTGGCCAGCGTTTCTTCCCGGTTTAAGCGCAGGAGCAGAATGATGAAAAACGCAGTTATCGTAGATTGTATCCGCACCCCTATGGGGCGCTCTAAAGGCGGCATGTACCGTAACATCCGCGCTGAACAGTTATCTGCCCATGTCATGGCATCACTGGTTGAGCGCAACCCGGCATTAAACCCAAGTGATATCGACGACATTATCTGGGGTTGTGTGCAGCAAACACTGGAACAAGGCTTTAACATCGCGCGTAATGCTGCGCTGTTAGCTGGTATTCCGCACTCTGTACCTGCCGTTACAGTAAACCGCCTGTGCGGCTCGTCGATGCAGGCGCTGCACGACGCAGTACGTGCTATTCAAACCGGCATGGGTGAGGTGTATTTAATCGGTGGTGTGGAACATATGGGCCATGTGCCAATGAACCACGGTGTCGACTTCCACCCAGGCTTATCTACGTCAGTCGCTAAAGCGGCCGGTATGATGGGTCTAACCGCCGAGCTGCTGGGTAAGATGCACGGCATCAGCCGTCAGCAGCAGGATGAATTCGGCGCCCGTTCGCACCGTCTGGCGCAGGAAGCCAGTGTGCAGGGCCGCTTTAAAAACGAAATTATCCCCACCGAAGGCCACGACGCTGACGGCGTGTTAAAGCTGATGGATTACGATGAAGTTATCCGCCCGGAAACCACAGTAGAAGCACTGGGCCAGCTACGCCCGGTGTTCGATCCGGCCAACGGCACTGTAACTGCAGGTACTTCATCTGCCCTGTCTGACGGCGCTTCAGGCATGCTGGTAATGAGTGAAGACAAAGCGAAAGAGTTGGGCTTGCCTATTCGCGCTTACGTGCGCGGCATGGGTGTGGCAGGTTGCGATCCGTCAATCATGGGTTACGGCCCGGTACCGGCGTCGAAAAAAGCGTTAAAAGCCGCTGGTATTACTATTACCGATATCGACTACGCCGAACTGAACGAAGCTTTCGCAGCGCAGGCACTGCCGGTAATGAAAGACTTAGGCTTACTGGAAGTAGCTGATCAGAAAGTCAACCTGAACGGCGGCGCTATTGCCCTAGGCCACCCGCTTGGCTGCTCAGGTTCACGTATCGCCACTACGCTGATTAACGTGATGGAAGATAAAGGCGGTAAGTTTGGCCTGGCGACCATGTGTATCGGTTTAGGTCAGGGTATTGCTACAGTGTTCGAACGCCCATAGTTTGAGCGGCCGTAAGCTGGTAGCAAGTAACACAATCGCATAAAATAAGGGCCGCTTTTTTCGGCCCTTTTTATTGCTTTAGACGAAGCAGCAATCTATAACCCTGAAGCTTGCAACCCCGATCCCGCAGCCACAGAGTGTCTGGGGATTTGCGCCAGCAAAGCCGAGTTGCTGTGACGAGGACAGCGGGTGTTACAAGCTTCGCCGGGCCAGCAGTCTCTGGCTGCGTTGTCAGTGTTTTAATTTCAGTGTCCACTTAGTGGTGCTTGAACGTACAGTTTTACCGGAGTATAAATGGAAGATATTTTTAACAGCGCAGATCAAACACTGGACGCTTTAGGCTTGCGCTGCCCCGAGCCGGTAATGATGGTACGACTGCAAATGCGCAAAATGCAGGTAGGCGAAACCCTGCTGATTATCGCCGACGACCCGGCCACCACCCGTGATATCCCCGCTTTTTGCCGGTTTATGGAGCATGAGTTAGTGGACAGTGATACGACAGAGTTGCCGTATCGATATGTAGTGAAAAAGGTTAGTGGCTAAACTTTTCGGACTTGCGATGCCCAACACTCGCAAGTTTATCCTCAATATATTTAACTCGATTCATATGTTTTGACATCCAAGCTGTGCTTTGCAAACTAGGCTCTGGATACTTCAACCTTGAGACTATAGAAATCTTGTCTGCTTCTGAAGCTAGCTTCAAGTTGCCGCCAACAACTAACGTCAATCCCGTTAGCCCATTCAGCCCCTGCCCATAATGCGCTATTGAAAGATAAGCGGTTGCTATATCTAGCTTAGTTCTTTTCCTGGATAGCATCATAGCAACGACCTGCTCTCTCAGTTTCCGTTTTAAAGACCTCTCATAATCTTCAGTGGCTACTCGGACAAACTGTTGCTCAATTGTGCTAGCACCTTGAATTTTCCCTCTCGATAATTTGACAAATATAGCTCTCGCTACCCCGATTGGGTCAACACCAAAATGTTGGAAATATCGATGGTCTTCAGCAGCAACGAGATAAGGAACATAGCTGTCTAGCGAACTATTACTTATTGTATCGACTTTATCTAAGCAGATTCTTATACGGCTTCTTACGTCCATTATATTCAGGACGAAAAAGACGACTAAGACCAACTGTAGAGGTAATACCAAGAAAAATAGTAGTTGCTTCAAAAAGGCGCCCTTTGAATCAATACGCGCCCATCTTGATCGGCAACCATGGATTTAAAAGTGCCTGCGAGCTCAGTTTTTGTCGTTGCAACAACATCATAGAAGTTTGTAGATTGCCTACCATGTCCATCTTCAACTACATGCAAAAATATACGGTCTTTACTTAAATAGTTCTTCTCTAATGAACCATTTATGATTGCTCTTGTTCTCGATTTGCCGATAAATTCGCGTTCACCAGTGGAAGAGTTTTCGTAGATCTTTTCTGCACTCCCCTTAATGCAGCCCCCCTCTCTCCAGATTACTAAAACATAACGAAGAATCATCCCCTTATAAGGGTTGTAAGCTGAACTCTCTGTAGTCATCTGCAAATACCATTTTCCTGTAATGTCAAATGGCGGAAATACCCTTTCCCTAAACAGAAAGAAAAGAAACGTCAGTACGACACCTCCAAGCAATGTGACAGCTAAATCGGCCCAGAAAGTCTCAAAATTCATTTATTCTCCACGTCTTAATGGTAGCTGATGCTTCTACAAACATATAAGCCACCGAAAATCTCGAATCATTCTCACAAGGTATACCATCTCTATCACCATCCATCTTGGTGTTAGGGCAATTCCGTAGAAAAAATTCTGCTTCAGCTCGAGATGTCATCTGGCTACAGTGCTGACGCCCATCACACTGAAAGTTCGGTTGCCTTGAGACGTTACGGGCTGCTTGCCCTTGCTCAGAATAATCCGGCAGTACAGATTCAGCTGGTTGAGAGTAAGGTTGTGGGGTGTTTTGCTTCTGGTAGTAATTCCAGGCACCTAAAGCTACTAAGGCAATTAATAAGAGTTTTTTCATCGCGGTACATCCCTGCGCATCAATACAGTTCGCTTTCCCTGTGAATTAAAGTAAAGCAATGAATTCGGTACAGCAATCTTTTTAACTAATGGAGAGCTGATAATTCTCGAATATTGCTTTGAAATTAACTGTACATCACCTATTAAAAACTATGGCAAAATGCCGTTTTTAGCTTGTTGCGGAGCCGTTATGCAACTGTCCCCTGCCGATTTACATATATTGCTGGTTGAGCCGTCTGATGTTCAGCGCAAAATCATCCGCAAGAAACTGGCGGAAGAAAACGTTAACCAAGTGGTAGAAGCAGCCAGCATGCAACAGGCGATGCAGCATATTGCGCAGCATAAACCCGATGCCATTGCCTGTGCCCTGCACTTTGCCGACGGTACCGGCGAGCAACTCCTTAAACAGTTAAAAGCCGATGCGGCCACCGCTGACATTCCTTTTATGCTGGTGTCCAGCGAAAGCCGCAAAGCCCAGCTGGAAGCCTTTAAACAGTCCGGTGTGGTGGCTATTTTGCCCAAGCCATTTGATGCGATGCAGCTGGGTAAAGCATTAAACGCAGCGGTAGACTTGTTAAGCCCGGCTGAGCTTGAGCTAACGCTGTTTGATGTGCACGATGTGCGGGTATTGGTGGTTGATGACAGTAAGCTGGCGCGAAACCATATTAAGCGTGTGCTGGGTAATTTGGGTATGCAGCATATTATTGAAGCCGAAGATGGCCAACAGGCAATCAGCATTTTACAGCAGCAAATGTTTGATCTGGTCGTTACCGATTACAACATGCCGGAAGTTAACGGTCAGGAGCTGACCGAATACATCCGCGAGCACAGCACTTTGTCGCACATTCCGGTGCTGATGGTCACCAGCGAAGCCAACGATACCCATCTGGCGAATATTGCCCAAAGCGGCGTTAATGCGCTGTGCGATAAACCCTTCGAGCCTGACGCAGTCAAGCAGTTGCTATACCGCTTACTTGAACAGTAAAACAAAAAGCCAGCTTAACGCTGGCTTTTTTAATTTATTTCAATGCCTTACTGCAGCACTGAAATATCAGCTACCTGCAGGAACAACTCCCGCAGCTGTTTTAACAGCGCCTGACGGTTAGCCCGTACCGCTGCGTCATCGGCGTTTACCATCACTTTATCAAAGAAGTTATCAATAACGTCACGCATAGCAGCTAAGTGCGCCAGGCCTTCAGCATAGCTGTGCTGGCCTGCCTGATAGGCTTGCTCGGCCACTATGGCACTGTGCAGTGCCTGCTCGGCCTCTTCCTGCAATAAAGCGGCGTTAACGGTATTGGCAATATCGCCTTCTACTTTCGCCAGAATATTCGCTACCCGCTTGTTAGCGGCCGCTAAGGCTTCAGCAGCGTCCAGCTTGCGGAACTCCGCTACCGCTTTAACCCGGCGGTCAAAATCGCTTGGGTTGGTTGGCCGGCGAGCTAACACTGCCTGTATTACGTCTACACCGTAGCCCTCAGCTTCATACCAGGCGCGGAAACGTCCCAGCATAAACTCCAGTACTTCTTCGGCCACTTTGGCATTGCTGAGCTTGCTGCCAAAGGTTTGCTGGCTAAAGGCAATAACGTCCACCAAATCCAGCGGCAGTTGTTTGTCGACCATAATACGCAGTGCACCTATGGCAGCACGGCGCAGTGCAAACGGGTCTTTATCACCTTTTGGCGCCTGACCGATACCGAAAATACCGACCAGCGTATCCAGTTTATCGGCTATAGCTACCGCGGCGCCTTCAAGCCGGCTTGGCAGCTCATCACCGGCAAAACGCGGCATGTACTGCTCGTTCAGTGCCAGTGCTACCGCTTCGCTTTCGCCATCGAGGCGGGCGTAGTGCATGCCCATAATGCCCTGAACTTCCGGGAACTCGCCAACCATATTGGTCATCAGGTCAGTTTTTGATAACAAACCGGCCCGCTCAGCGGCGGCGGCATCAGCGCCAATCTTAGCAGCAACAAAAGCCGCCACTTTGGCGATACGCTCTGACTTTTCAGCCAGCGTGCCCAGCTGCTGCTGAAACAACACGGTTTTTAAGCTATCCAGCCTATCGGCTAGCTTTTGCTTGCGGTCGGTATTAAAGAAGAACTGCGCATCAGATAAACGCGGACGCACCACTTTCTCGTTACCGCTGATAATCTGCTGCGGATCTTTGCTGGCAATGTTGGCGACAAAGATAAACTTGTTCTGCAGCTTGCCGTTGTTATCCAGCAGCGGAAAATACTTCTGGTTGTCTTTCATGGTAGAAATCAACGGCTCTGCCGGCACCTGCAGGAAGCTTTCTTCAAAGCTGCCTACCAGCACCACCGGCCACTCGACCAAGGAAGTCACTTCTTCCAGCAGCGCATCATCCATTTGCGCCTGACCGTTTAAGCTGGCCGCTGTTTTAGCAACTTCGCCAGCGATAAAGGCTTTACGCTCGGCAAAATCGGCCACAACATAGGCGCTACGCATCGTCGCCAGGTAGTCATCTGCATGGGCAATGCTAACTTTTTCGGGCGCGTGAAAACGATGGCCATGCGTTTGATTACCACTGTTGCGACCCAGAATTGTCGCCGGCACCACGTCGCGGCCAAACAGCATAATAATGGTATGCACCGGACGGATAAATTCCGCCGTAGAGTTACCCCAACGCATTGGCTTGGCAACCGGCAGCTTGGCCAGAGCCTGTTGCACTACCTCAGGCAGTAACGACACGGTCGTAGCGCCGACTACTTTGGCTTTGTGCAGCAGCCAGGCGCCTTTATCGGTTTCCAGCTTTTCCGCCTGTTCTACCGCAATACCACAACCGGCGGCCCAGCCCTGGGCGGCTTTGGTTGGCTTACCGTCTGCATCAAAAGCAGACGCGATAGCCGGGCCGCGCTTTTCTACCACCTTATCCGCCTGCTGGGCTGATAAGGCATTAATACGCACGGCTAAACGGCGCGGTGCCGCATACCACTGCACATCGCTGTGGCTAAGTTCAAGTTTGGCCAGCTCAGCACACAGGTTATCGGCAAAGGCGGTCGCCAGCGTTTTCAGCGCTTTTGGTGGCAGCTCTTCAGTGCCAATTTCAACAAAAAAATCTTGCGCTGCCATTATGCCTCCTGCTTCGCACTATTATTGTTCTTACACAGCGGGAAACCCAGCTTTTCACGGGTGGCGTAGTACGCCTCGGCACAGGCTTTCGCCAGGGTGCGTACCCGCAGAATATAACGCTGACGCTCGGTGACCGAGATAGCGTGGCGCGCATCCAGCAGGTTAAAAGCATGCGAGGCTTTCATCACTTTTTCATAGGCAGGTAAGGCTAAGCCTTGCTCGATTAAGTATTGGCTTTCTTTTTCGCACTGATCAAAGTAAGCAAACAGCGCCGGCACATCGGCGTGCTCAAAGTTATAGGTACTTTGCTCTACTTCGTTTTGGTGGAATACATCACCATAGGTAACACGGCCTAAGGGGCCGTCGGTCCAGACCAGATCATAAATCGAATCAACGCCCTGAATATACATCGCCAGACGCTCTAAACCGTAGGTAATTTCGCCGGTAACCGGGCGGCATTCTAAGCCACCAACCTGCTGGAAATACGTAAACTGGGTGACTTCCATACCGTTTAACCACACTTCCCAACCCAGGCCCCAGGCACCCAGCGTTGGTGATTCCCAGTTGTCTTCAACAAAACGGATATCATGTACCAGCGTATCAATATCCAATTCACGCAGAGAACCTAAATACAGCTCCTGAATATTGTCCGGTGATGGCTTTAAAATAACCTGAAACTGATAGTAGTGCTGCAGCCGGTTTGGGTTTTCGCCATAGCGGCCATCAGTTGGCCGGCGGCATGGCTGCACATAAGCCACATTCGTTGGTTCCGGGCCCAGTGAGCGCAAAAACGTCATAGGGTGAAAGGTGCCGGCGCCCACTTCTAAATCCAGCGGCTGCACTATGACACAGCCCTGGCGCGCCCAATAATCCTGCAGGGCTAAGATCAGGCCCTGGAAGGTTTTTATATCGTACTTATGCATGCGACAGACTCACTGACAAAATGACTGGAAAGTATACCGAGTTGTGTCGCTGATCTGTAGGGGCTAAGTGGTGTTTTACCAAATTTGTTCGCCGCTGGCGCAATATTTTCAGCTGTTGGAACAGGCTGGCGCAGCTTACGCCACCGCCAGCTTGTAACCCCATACCGCTCAGCTGGTAACAGCTTTGGCAGGCGCTACCGTTTTCGGTACTGCGGCAGTAGCGGTTGCACCCGCTTCGTCAGCAGTTAGAAACTGATGAATATAATCTGACGGACTTTTCCCCATAATGCTGGTCAGCCCCAGGTTTAAAAATGATGTCGCTACACCGACACCACCGCCCCATAGCGCCCCGCCGGCTACCTGGGACACATAGCCCATATCATCGCCGGTCCACTCGCGATAATACTGGCTTACCAGCGGAATGTGCTGTAGCGGGTTTATCATATCGACAACGTCGGCCATACCGGGCGTGGTGCCATCAGCAAAAGCGGTTGGTTGCTGCTCTTGCGCCAATTGCTCTGGGGTTTTCTCAGTTTGCAGCGCCGATTGCACCAGGCTCTGCATCAAACTCTGTGTCAACACTGAGAACATAGCGTCAGAGCGGCTAAGCGCTATGCCGTTGTTCTCTTCACTGCCGCTTAACAGTGTCACCAGTTCAGCCGCAGAGTTTGCGCTATCCTGTTCTGTACCCAGTGCCGCCGACAATGTCTGGGTAAAGTCATTACTGCCTGCGCTTTGTTGCTGTCCGGCGAATAACCAGTCGGATACGCCGGTCAGGCTGCTGTCTTTAATTTGCATACTTTCTCTCCTTTAAACCAGCAATTTGCACCAGATCACGTACCTGTACCGGCAACACGTTAGATTGTGTCAGCGCCCGGGTCAGCGCATGATCGGGATACACCTGTGTTACCTCCAGCTCGATATTGTCTTGCGTCAACTGACGGTACTGATTACCCCAACTGTCAGTAAAACTGTCGCTGTAAAATAGCCGGAAAATATCACCACTTTTAACGCCCTGCCGGCTGCCGGCACTTATCGCTACACCTTGCGGCACGATGCGCACCACCTGGGCTTTAACCGGCGTGCAGGCTAGCGTTTGCGCTATATCATCAACGGCATCACGCAGCAGCCGCTGCACTTCAAGGCCATAGTCAGAACGCCATAACTGATCGCTGCCACTGTCAATCGGTGTTGTCAGGGGTACCGGCCACAAGGTCCGGGTTTGGTAAGTGTTATTCTGGATAAGTGCGCCGCTAATGCCGTCTGTGACGCTGATATCGAGCGCGAACTGGCGGGTCCAGCTTTTCTTACTGAGTAAATTGCCGGGTAGTACACCAAACGACAGATTTCTCAGCTGGCCCGAGACAACAAACTGGGCCTGTGCCGCCTGCGCTATTTTCTGCAGTTGCTGCGCTGCCGCTGCGCTTTGTAATTTATCAGCACCAGGCAAACTGTAAGACGCGCCCTGCTTTAGCAGAAAATCAGCGTTGGCACGCTGCAAAGTTGCAGCGAAGCGGCGGCTCACCTCGGCCGCCAGCCCTGTATTACTCTGTGCGACCTGAGTAGCGCCTTCAGCCAGATTAAACGACGTTAATAGCACAGCTTTGCTCAGGGTGCGGTCCGGGCATAAACTGGCTTGCGGCCAAACGTCTGCTTTCAACGTAATAGACAGCCTGTTATCGCGTTCATCTTCTTCCAGCACGACAATTTGCAGTACCGGTAAGCCTGCCGTTAAGCTAAACAGCTCCTCACCCAACGGCTCGGTGTTAATCACACTAAGTGCGGCCAGTGATATATCCGCTTGTAACAGGATATCTCTCAACGCCTGGCGTGCGGCCTGCTGCCGTGCCAGTTGGCGATTGTCATCAAAGATAACAGCCGTACCGCTGGCACTGAACCACTCCGCCGACAGCGCGCTACAGTACAGCGAAAACAACAACACACTGAATATCCGCATCAGAACCACCATTTCGTGCGGCTGCTGGCAGGTTTAATCTCAGCAACCGGCATTGTCAGTAAATTAGCGGTATCGAGCCGCAGTCTGGTGACGTAAAGCTTGCCCTGTAACGACTCTTCCACCAGCTCTGCACCTTTAATCACGCCCTGCACCTGGCTTTTTACATTATCCTCTGTCAGTACTGATTGTTCTGTGCCACTGCTGGCATGAAGTTTCTGGCCGTATAGCTGCTCGGCCAGGCGACGGTACGCCTGTTGTCTCGATGCTGCCATCGCCAGCAACAGTTTGTCTTCGTAGTGTTCACCGGGTTGTGACGCTACGACAGCGTACCCGGTGGCGTGCAGTATTACGCTCGCCTCCGGTGCCTCCAGCTGATAGCGGATGGTGCGCTCAAAGGCACAGCCACTCAAGAGCACACTGAGCAGCACTACTTGCAGATGAAGCTTTAGAACGGCCATAGTTCAGGATTATTCAGTTTTTCAGTTAGCCAGCCAAGCCGCTGACTGTCCGCCAAGGCACCGGTACCCGAGTATTCGATGCGGGCATTGGCAATTTTGGTCGACTTAATTTTGTTATCTTTGTCAATGTCCTTGGCACGGATAATACCGGTTAAACGGATAAACTCGCGGCCGTTATTGATCAACATCCATTTATCACCCCGCACCAGCAGGTTGTCGTTGCTCAGCACCCGCATTACGGTAACTGTGAGTTCACCTTCAAAATCGTTACTCTGGCTGGCGCTGCCATCGCCCTTAAACTGCTGATCCTGGCTCAGCCCCAGGTTAACGTCTCTGCCAGCGATCTGCAGGTTTCCACCCGGAATTTGTATCGGGTCCAGGTTGTATTCCGAACTTTTCTTTAACTGTGTCTGGCCCTTTTTTGTTGCCTTGGTAGATTCGGACAACTGTACGGAGACAATATCACCGGCTTTAAAATGTGAACGCTCTATATAAAGGCTGTGCAAACGGTTGGGATTAAATAATGAGCCGGTGTTCTGTAGTGGCAGAGCCTCTGGCTGCGGTTCCAACGCGGCGTAGTACGGATCGTCTGGGTCAGGCGTTTCCATGCGAGCTAGTGGCAGGCCTGCATCGGGCTTTACTCTGTCTTCCAGCCCCGCAGGAGGCGCGGCAGGGTCACCAAAAGACGAGCAACCGCTTAACTGCACAGCTGCTGCTATCAGGACGACATTAAAATACTTGCGCATCGCTGTTATCACCTTAATATTGTTTGAGCCATAGTCAGCCAATATCAGGTTAAAGCAGCATTATGGAAAAATTGTGGAGGAAATTAAGGAAAAGCGTTAAGAAAAGTAAAACGCGCTTCACTTTGATTTTATTTGCGTCATAGTAACGTTTTCCGGAGGTTTATCAATGATGTCGACTGATGAAACCGATAGTCATGCCGGTGCGCAACTGTCGCAAAAGGCCTATTTGCTGGTGTCATTGCTGGAGCAGCAAGTACAGAAATCAGACATTCCAGCCGAACTTTACCATCGGCTGAGTGCCCAGATCGGTGAATTGAATACTGTATTGGGAGATTTGCGCCAGCATATTAAGCAGCTTTCGCCTAAGCCAGCCGACACCGAGGTGACGACGCCACCACCATTGCTACAGTTGCACGAGCATAACTTTACGCTGTGCTCGCCTCAGCAAGCGGTAAAGCTAACCCGGCTGGAATTTCGCTTGCATGCGACACTGGCAAAGCGCCCTAAGCATATCTTCAGCCGTAGCCAGCTGATAGATAACGCTTACGCCGACTTTACTGATATCTCCGAGCGCACTATAGATTGCCATATTCGCAAGCTGCGTAGTAAGCACCGGCAGCTGTATCCGGATTTACGCTTTATTCATACCTTATACGGCGTGGGCTATTACTATGCCGAACCAGAGCCGTACACACTACAAAAATAAAACGGGCCTACAGGCCCGTTTTTTAATAGCTATCTGAGTAGCAGCGGCTACACAAACTTGTTACACATCCAGGTTGGCAACGTAAAGCGCGTTTTCTTCAATAAAGGCGCGGCGTGGCTCTACATGATCACCCATCAGCGTAGCGAACAGCTGGTCAGCGCCAATCGCATCTTCAATGGTTACCTGCAGCATACGGCGGGTATTCGGGTCCATTGTGGTTTCCCACAGCTGTTCCGGGTTCATCTCACCCAACCCTTTATAACGCTGAATATACAGGCCGCGTTTCGATTCGCTCATCAACCATTCTAACGCTTCAAGGAAGGTTTCTACCGGCTTGATTTTCTCGCCACGGCGGACATAACCACCCTCTTCGATCAGCTCGCGAATTTCATCGCCCAATGCCGCTATGCTCAGATAATCGCGTGAGGTGACAAAATCATGGTGCAGCAGGTATTCGTTGTCGATACCGTGCTGGCGGATAATCACTTTCGGCAGGAATAACTGACGTTCGCGGTCTTCGTGAATTTCATAACGATAGCTGGAACCATCACCCTCTTTGTCATCCAGCCGCTGTACCAGCGTTTTAGCCCACTGTTCACTGTAAGCGGCTGTTTTGGCCTGAGCAACATCCAGCGCCGGCACATAGATCAGTTCGTTTAACAGGTTGTACGGGATTTTACGCGTTAAACGGTCAATGGTTGCAGACACCTTGTGATACTGGCGTACCAGCTTCTCCAGCGCTTCACCACCAATACCCGGGGCATCAGCATTAACATGCAGCGAGGCTTCATCTAATGCCAGCGTGGTCAGGTATTCCGTTAATGCGGCTTCATCTTTGATATATTGCTCGTTCTTACCCTTCTTCACTTTGTAAAGTGGTGGCTGAGCAATATAGATATAGCCGCGTTCAATCAGCTCTGGCATCTGACGGTAGAAGAACGTTAACAGCAGCGTACGAATATGCGAACCGTCGACGTCGGCATCCGTCATCAGGATGATACTGTGGTAACGGGTTTTATCCGGGTTATATTCTTCACGGCCGATGCCGCAACCCAGCGCAGTGATTAGCGTACCTACTTCCTGTGAAGACAGCATTTTATCAAAACGGGCTTTCTCAACGTTCAGGATCTTACCTTTTAGTGGCAATATTGCCTGATTTTTGCGGTTACGGCCCTGTTTAGCAGAACCACCCGCAGAGTCACCCTCCACAATATACAGTTCAGATAATGCCGGGTCTTTTTCCTGACAATCTGCCAGCTTACCGGGTAAACCGGCAATATCCAGCGCACCTTTTCGCCGTGTCATTTCACGCGCTTTACGCGCTGCATCACGGGCACGGGCGGCATCGACAATCTTACCGACGATAATTTTGGCATCGCCCGGGTTTTCCAGCAGGTATTCATTTAGCTTCTCGGCCATAACGCTCTCTACCGCTGAACGTACCTCTGACGACACCAACTTATCTTTGGTTTGCGAGCTGAATTTCGGGTCCGGCACTTTTACGCTGATAACGGCGGTTAAGCCTTCGCGTGCATCGTCGCCCGAGGCCTGCACTTTCATCTTTTTGGCGTAGCCTTCCTGCTCGATATAGGTATTCAGTACCCGCGTTAACGCGCCGCGGAAACCGGCTAAGTGGGTACCACCATCACGCTGTGGAATATTGTTAGTGAAACAGAATACATTTTCCTGATAACTGTCATTCCACTGCATGGCCACTTCTACTGAGATGCCGTCGTCGCGCTCATCCGTAAAGTAAAATGCTTTAGGGTGTACACTGGTCTTGGTGCGGTTTAAGTACTGCACGAAAGCTTCAATACCACCTTCGTATTTGAAATGATCTTTCTTATCGTTACGCTCGTCTGTCAGGATAATGCTGACGCCAGAGTTCAGAAAAGACAGTTCGCGCAGACGTTTGGCCAGAATGTCGTAATGGAAATTGATGTCGCTGAAAATAGTCGGGCTTGGCCAGAAGCGAATCGAGGTGCCTTTATCTTCGGTTTCACCTATTACTGACAGTGGCGCCTGTGGCACGCCCAGACTGTAAATTTGCTGATGCACCTGGCCTTTACGACGAATGGTCAGCTCCAGTTTGTCTGACAAGGCGTTTACTACTGATACACCCACACCGTGCAAACCGCCGGATACTTTATAAGAGTTATCATCGAATTTACCGCCGGCGTGCAGTACTGTCATAATAACTTCAGCAGCAGACACCCCTTCTTCGTGCATGTCGGTTGGAATACCACGACCGTTATCACGCACTGACACTGAGCCGTCGCTGTGGATGGTTACCCAGATATCAGAACAATGACCTGCCAGCGTTTCATCGATAGAGTTATCTACAACTTCAAATACCATATGGTGCAAGCCAGTGCCATCGTCTGTATCGCCAATGTACATACCTGGTCTTTTACGAACTGCATCCAGTCCTTTTAATACTTTTATGCTCGAGGAATCGTAATTATGTTGTTCGGCCATCGTCATCTGTCCGTGCTGTTAGCTGCCCTTGTTCCACGTGAAACATTGCCAGTTGCCCGGCATCAATAAAAGGTGAAACCTGTTCAGCGTTAATTGCAGTAATAAAAACCTGTGAGTTAATATCGCGTAAGTAGCTAAATATCTGCCGGGTAGACTGTTGGTCTAACTCCGACGCCAAATCGTCAATCAATAGCAAAGGCTGTTTCTGCCCACTGTCACGAATGACATTGTTCTGCGCAATTTTAAGCGCAAATAATAACACTTTTAGCTGGCCACGGGATAACACTTCTTCTGCTGCCCCCTGATCCAACCTTAATTTTAAATCGGCTTTTTGTGGCCCGTACTGGGTAAATCCCATCCGGTGATCCTGCATAAAGCTTTGCTGTAGCAGCTGCATTAACTCGGCTGGCTCAGCTATTTTTTCCGGCCAGCCGCGTTGCAGCTGAAAACCAAGTTGCTGCAGTATGGGCTCCTGCTGCGTCAACGCTCTGAAAGCCGCCTCCAGCTGATCGATATAAGCTTGCCGAAAACCCTGTAACTCAAATGCCAACTGCGAAAACTGCTCATCCCAGAACTGAAATTGGCTATCATACTGTCGACTGGTTTTCAGTAAGGCATTGCGCTGTTTCAGCACCTTGCTAAAGCGCAACCAGCTGTCAAAAAACGCTGGTTCCACGTGGAACAATCCCATATCGAAAAACTGCCGCCGCTCTTTCGGCCCGCCAAAAAACAACCTGAAGCTGTCTGGAGTAAGCAGCTGCACTGGCAGCAAGCTGGCAAATTCCGCTAATCGGTTTACATTGGCGCCATTCAGCCGCAGCATTAACTCGCCCTGCTTGTCACGCTGCAAACCCAAACTATGCGTTTGCTGTGCTGTCGCTACCTTAGCGTGCAGCATAAAGGCATCGTTATCGTGCTGCACCAGCCGTTGCGGCCTGCTGGTACGAAACGACCGGCCATGCGCCAAATAATAAATAGCCTCAAGCAGGCTGGTCTTCCCGCTGCCATTCATGCCAACAATTAAGTTAAACCGGGCATTAGCATTTAATGACACTGCCGTCAGGTTACGAAACTGACGGGCAGTCAACGACAGCAGTGACATAAGTTAGAGGCGCATTGGCATAACGACGTACGAGGCTCCGACATTACCAACGCCCTCGACCAGCGCGCTGGAATTGGCGTCGCTCAAATGCAGGATGACCAGATCGGTGCCCAGCGTATTTAATACATCCAGCAGATAGCCAACGTTAAAGCCGATTTCAAGATTATCGCCCTGATACTCCACTTCAATAATTTCTTCGGCCTGTTCATGCTCAGGGTTA
The DNA here is from genome assembly GCF_020531985.1 of Rheinheimera aquimaris. Taxonomy (GTDB): domain Bacteria; phylum Pseudomonadota; class Gammaproteobacteria; order Enterobacterales; family Alteromonadaceae; genus Alishewanella; species Alishewanella aquimaris. The sequence continues at coordinate 34,958 of NZ_JAJAVQ010000002.1, forward strand.
TTTGCCACTATCTGCATTTCACCGCTACTGAGGGTAAAACGTACGCCCCGGTATTTTTCGTTCGATAAGATGGACGCTCGGGTGCAGGCATCTTTCAATACGCTGCGATGCGCAGTCACCAGCTTAGTGCTGTTACGTGGCAGTACGCGGCGGTAATCCGGGAAACGCCCATCAATCAATTTACTGCTGAACACGTAATTACTGTCAGTCAGCCGAATGTGGTTCTGGCCCAGACTCAATGTAATAAGCTGCTCGTCGCTGGCCAGCAACCGCATAATTTCCAGCACGCCTTTACGTGGAATAATAATTTGTTTTTGTTGCGCGACCAGCCCCGCCAACTCCAGCGAGCTTAGTGCCAGTCGGTGACCATCGGTTGCTACTGCTTTAACGGCACCGTTATCTACTTCAAATAACAGACCATTTAAATAGTACCGCACGTCCTGATTCGCCATTGAAAAGGCGGTATCGTCTAACAGCTTGCGCAATTGTTGCCGCGACAACTGAATGTCGACCTCACCCTGCCAGCTCTCCAGGTTGGGATACTCAGACGCGCTCAGCGTCGACAAAGTGAACTTGGTCTTACCGCAGGTAAGAATGCAGCTATCAGCCTGCAGCTGCACTTTTATATCAGAGGCCTCAGGTAAACTGCGGCAGATATCCAGTAACTTTTTTGCCGGCACCGTAATGCGGCCAGGGCTTTGTATTGTCAGCGCATCAGTGGTTGCTACCAGCTCTACCTCTAAATCGGTACCGGTCAGCGATAAGCGCTCTTCGCTCACCTCTAACAATACATTGGATAAAATCGGCAGTGTATGGCGACGCTCTATCGCTCCGGAAACCATTTGTAATGGTTTTAACAAAGCGTCTCGGTTGATAGTAAATTGCATGACCAAGTCCCTTTACGATGACAAAGTACGGATTAAATTCTGGAAGTCTTCTTTGATTTCGTGTGTTTCTTCTTTCAGTGATTCTATTTTACGGCAGGCATGCAGCACCGTCGTATGATCGCGACCACCGAAAGCATCGCCGATTTCAGGCAAGCTATGATTAGTTAGCTCTTTTGACAGTGCCATCGCCATCTGTCGCGGCCGCGCTACAGAGCGAGAACGGCGTTTTGATAGCAAATCTGCGACGCGGATTTTGTAGTATTCAGCGACGGTTTTCTGAATGTTTTCAATGGTAACCAGTTTATCTTGCAGCGCCAGCAGATCCCGCAGCGCTTCGCGGACAAAATCGATGGTTATAGGCCGGCCGGTAAAGTTGGCGTTGGCGATAACCCGGTTTAACGCACCCTCGAGTTCGCGTACGTTTGAGCGTAAGCGCTTAGCAATAAAAAATGCCACTTCTTCCGGCAAACGGATCTGGTTCTCATGAGCTTTACGCATCAGGATCGCAACCCGGGTTTCAAGCTCCGGTGGCTCGATCGCTATCGTCAAACCCCAGCCAAAGCGGGATTTCAGCCGGTCTTCTACACCATCAATTTCTTTTGGATAACGATCACTGGTCAGGATGATCTGTTGGTTACCTTCGAGCAGCGCATTAAAGGTATGAAAAAACTCTTCCTGCGAGCGCTCTTTATTAGCAAAGAACTGGATATCATCAATAAGCAGTGCATCCACTGAACGATAATAACGTTTAAACTCTTCTATCGCATTGTTTTGTAAGGCTTTAACCATATCCTGTACAAAGCGTTCAGAGTGCATATAGATGACTTTAGCGTCGGGCTTTTTTGCCAAAATGCCATTGCCAACCGCATGCAATAAGTGGGTTTTACCCAAACCGGTTCCACCGTAGATAAACAACGGGTTGTAAGCTGTACCGGGGTTGTCTGCGACCTGGCTGGCGGCTGCCCGCGCCAGTTGGTTAGATTTACCTTCAACAAAGTTGGTAAAGGTGTAGTTAGCCCGAACGTTACTGGTGACAATGGTTTTAGGGGCCGGTTCAGGTGCGTCTTTTGCGACCGGTTCTGCTGTATGCGCCACTGCAGCAATAGCGGCCGGCGCCGGTGCTACGGATCGCCCTTTTCCTACAGAGCTGCTGCCGACGTCAAATTTCAGCCGTGGTGCATCATCACCACAGTAATCCTGGATCAGCTCCATAATCCGGTTCAGATACTTCTCACGTACCCAATCCAGTACAAACCGATTAGGTGCGTATAACGTTAACCCTGTGTCAGAACTGTCAGCTTGCAATGGACGGATCCACATACTGAAATGCTGCGCGGGTAATTCAGCTTGCAGCGCTTGCAGGCAATTTTGCCAAACGGACTGATACACCATATCTCCTGAAGCCTTAGTTATAATGGTTAAAAAGGCTGGCGTAAGTTATCGAAGCGCACATTATGGTACTATCTTATCCACAAGTTCAATATTGACTTTTTCAAATTAGCAGCCTGCGCCAACAATTAAAATCAACACTTTGTTTTGTTTGAATAAATTTCTCTTATATCGATTAATAATACCGCCGGTTTCGCTGGAACAAATTTGAACTAACCGCGAAGTAACCCACACTTTATTCAGCCGACAACAGCGTATCTGTGGAAAACTTAAATAAAAACAGGATCGGACAGGATCGCGCAGTAATAAAACGCAGGATCAGATTGACTTTGCCCCTGAGACTACTTAAAATTCGCGCTCATTTTTGTCAGCTGCGTTTTGGTATATTTACTAAAACACAGAAACCTTTAGTAAATATTTCGACCGAACGGGTGAATTATGAGTAAAAGAACTTTTCAACCAAGCGTATTAAAGCGCAAGCGTAACCACGGTTTCCGTGCCCGTATGGCCACTAAAAATGGTCGTCAGGTATTAGCGCGTCGTCGTGCTAAAGGCCGTAAGCGTTTAACAGCTTAATCAGCGGTTAGCCGCTGAGTGGTCAGCTTAAAATTCGGCAGGGAGTTACGCCTGTTAACTCCCGGTCAATTTGATAACGTCTTCCAACTCCCTTTCCGGGTATCTTCTCCGCTGTTTACCATCCTGGCAAAAGCCAATCACCTGCCTCATCCCCGATTAGGCCTTACTATCGCAAAAAAACGTGTTAAATTAGCCGTGCACCGTAACCGCATTAAGCGCTGCGTGCGTAACAGCTTTCGTTTGCACCAGCATGAGTTGCCAGGTGTCGATTTGGTACTGATGGTAAAGGGTGATATTAGCAATACGGCTAATGACGAGTTACAGAGGCAACTGGAAAAGTTATGGCGCAAGATCGAACGCCAATACACCGCTTCGCTGTCAGCTTAGCCTTGCTGCTGTTACGCGGTTACCAGAGACTTATCAGCCCTCTGCTTGGGCCAAGCTGCCGCTTTCACCCCACTTGCTCGCACTATGCCATTACGGCAATAGAGCGCTTTGGTGTGATTAAAGGCAGTTGGTTAACCACGAAGCGGTTATTAAAATGTCATCCCCTGCATGCAGGCGGTGATGATCCTGTTCCTGAAAAGCACAATGAGAAAAGCTAAGCCATGGAATCACAACGTAGTTTATTAGTTATTGGTCTGGCACTGGTCAGTTTTTTACTGTGGCAACAGTGGAATATTGACACGGCGCCTAAGCCTGTCACACCGGCAACCCAACAAGACAGCAACGCTACTGGCGGCTCAGCCGATTTGCAGCTGACCACTGCAGATGCAGAGCAACCGGCAACCAATACCGTAGAAGCAGCCCGCACTATTGCTATCAGCACCGATGTGCTGCAGCTTAAAATCGACACCCGCGGTGGCGACATTGTTGCATTGCAATTGCCAGCCTTCGAGCTGCATAAAGGTGAAGGCGATGCGTATCCACTGATGCGTAAGCTGCCTGGCTTTGAATACGTTGCTCAAAGCGGTTTAATTGGCCGCGACGGCCCGGACGACAGCCGTAACAGCCGGCCGGTATATACCGCGACACAAAGCAGCTACACCCTGACTGATGGCGCGGAAGAACTGATAGTACCTTTAACGTTTAACCGCAATGGTTTAACGGTAGAAAAACGCTTTATTTTCAAAGCGGGCCAATATGATGTCCGGGTAGAATATCTGCTTCACAACCAAAGTGGCGAAGTTAAAACTGTACAACCCTACCAACATTTGGTGCAAACCATCGATAGCGGTAAAAAGAGCAGCATGATGATGCCAATTTACCGAGGTGCAGCCTTTGGCACATCGTCAGAACGTTACAATAAGTACGCGTTTGATGATATGCAGGAAAAGAATCTGTTAGAAGCCACGACCGGTGGCTGGGTTGCAATGCTGGAACACTACTTCGTTTCTGCCTGGGTACCGGATCAGCAAACAGAAAACCAGCTGTACAGTTTAGTGCGCAATGGCCAGGGCGCAATCGGTGCCAAGGGCCCAGCTGTTAATATCGAACCCGGAGCTCAAGCGACTTTAGGCAGTACCTTTTATGCCGGACCAAAAGATCAGGATCATCTGGCAAATATCGCCAATGGCCTGGATTTAACCGTTGATTACGGCTTCTTATGGTTTATCTCACAACCTCTGTTCTGGTTACTGACTACCATACAGGGTTTTGTCGTAAACTGGGGCTTAGCCATTATCTGTATTACGCTGATTGTTAAAGGCGCCATGTACCCACTGACCAAAGTGCAGTACGAGTCTATGGCAAAAATGCGTAACCTGAAGCCAAAAATTGACGAGCTGCAGGCTCGCTACAAAGATGACCGGCAGAAAATGGGCCCGGCAATGATGGAGCTGTATCGCAAAGAGAAAGTTAACCCTATGGGTGGCTGTTTGCCGATGCTGATCCAGATGCCGATTTTCCTGGCACTGTACTGGGTATTCGTTGAAAGCGTTGAGTTGCGCCACGCCCCGTTTATACTATGGATTAATGATCTGTCAGCTCAGGACCCATACTATGTGTTACCTGTGTTGTTTGGTCTGAGCATGTTCTTAATGCAAAAGCTGACGCCAATGCAGGTGACTGACCCAATGCAGCAGAAGATTATGATGTGGATGCCGGTAGCGTTCTCAGTATTCTTCCTGTGGTTCCCAAGTGGCCTGGTATTGTACTGGTTTGTCAGTAACCTGATTTCTCTGGCGCAGATGTTATACATCTACAAAGGTATGGAAAAGAAAGGCTTACATACTAAAAAGGCCTGACGCGATACCATCCCGGGTGTTCCTGTATAGCAGCGGCAGGGATGCCGCGCAGGCTGAGACAATACAGGGATGTACTGTCGAAGACGGCGAAGCAGGAATTTCCCGGTTCATACTCTGAGCAATATCAATAGCCTGTCGCACTATGCTGACAGGCTTTTTCTATTAAGAGGCAACACTCATGTTTACTACCGACACCATCGCCGCTTTAGCTACAGCCCCCGGCCGCGCCGGTGTTGGTATTATCCGTATCTCCGGCCCGGATACCAAGGCGGTGGCGCAAGCGATACTGCACCGCCTTCCTAAGCCACGTTATGCCGAATATCTGCCGTTTTTTGACAGCAACAAGCAGGTACTGGATCAGGGCATAGCACTGTATTTCCCCGGGCCAAACTCCTTTACCGGCGAAGATGTACTGGAACTACAAGGCCACGGCGGCCCGGTGTTACTCGATATGCTGTTAAAGCAGGTATTGGCGCTGCCAAATGTACGTATCGCACGCCCGGGCGAATTCTCCGAGCGCGCCTTTTTAAACGACAAGCTGGATTTAGCCCAGGCCGAAGCGATTGCCGATTTAATTGATGCCAGCAGCGAGCAAGCCGCGCGCAGTGCCATGCAATCGCTGCAGGGCGAGTTCTCGCGTCATATTCATGAGCTGGTGGAAAAAGTCATATACCTGCGTATGTACGTTGAAGCCGCAATAGACTTTCCGGATGAAGAAATCGACTTTTTATCTGATGGTAAAGTCGCTGGCGATCTGGCGGAGATAATAGATTATCTGGCTAATGTGAAGAAGCAAGCAACGCAAGGCAGTATTCTGCGTGAAGGTATGAAAGTGGTGATTGCCGGCCGGCCCAATGCCGGTAAATCGAGCTTATTAAATGCCTTAGCCGGCCGTGAAGCCGCTATTGTTACCGACATCGCAGGTACCACGCGCGATGTATTGCGTGAACATATTCATATCGACGGTATGCCGCTGCATATTATCGACACTGCCGGTCTTCGCGAAGCAACCGATCAGGTCGAGCAAATAGGTATTGAACGGGCCTGGAAAGAAATAGAGCAAGCCGACCGGGTGCTGTTTATGGTTGATGGCACCACCACCGATGCGACTGATCCACATGATATCTGGCCTGATTTTATCGACCGCTTGCCAGCCAACTTAGGCGTTACCGTTATCCGCAACAAAGCCGATTTAACCGGCGAGCCAATGAAGGCTGATTTGACAGCTAAAGCACCGGTTTATCGTTTATCAGCTAAAACCGGCGCCGGTATAGATGCGCTACGCGAGCATTTAAAACAATGTATTGGTTTTGATGCCAGCGTTGAAGGCAGCTTCCTCGCCCGCCGCCGTCATTTAGATGCTTTAGATCGCGCAGCCGAGCATTTAGCTATTGGTCAGGAGCAGCTGCACAGTTTTATCGCCGGTGAGATCCTGGCAGAAGAGCTGCGTTTAACCCAGCAGCACTTAAATGAAATCACAGGTGAATTCAGCTCGGATGATTTGCTGGGACGAATATTCAGCTCGTTTTGTATCGGAAAATAAAATCTTCTTACACGACAAGCCTCTGGCATCCGTCAGAGGTTTTTCGTCCAGCTATTTGGTACTTATTTAATCTGCCGCTACACTTTCACTAAATTAACGTTAATACCACTTCAAAGTTTCTTCTGTGACGCATTAGATTAACCAAATTGCGAACTTCAGGCTTTTAAGCCTGGCAAAGGAGTATTGATGGTAGTAGGACTCGCGTATCAACGGCATGCCAAAACTGTTCTATCCATAGTTTTTATTATCATTGTGGCAGGCATTAGCCTGGTCAGTAAAAGCTTAATTGACATGAAGCAAATAGAGTCTTACTGGATAGCTCATGTTAAAAAATCCAATCAGATAACAGCAGAGCTCGCCAGCATCCGTCATCACCTGGGCTATGGTGGTTTTATTCACAACTTTAAGAATTTAGTGTTAAGACAAGATGTTCAACGTTATCAACCACGGATAGAGCGCGATATTCTCGCAGTACAGGATGATTTAGCCAGGTTGCACAAACTGCTGGATGACCCAACCAGTATTCAGGCGCTGTTACAGCTTCAGCACACAGTCACGGAGTATCAAAGTAAGTACTATCTGGCGCTGCGTATGCTACAACAAGCGAGTAGCGACAGTATTGATGCCCAGGTTAAAGTAGACGACGAACCAGCATTACAGGCGCTTGCAACTTTGGATAACCTAATCAGAAAGCAAACCCGTGCGCTGATTGATGACGCCCGCCAGCGCAACGAGCAAGCGCGGCAATTTATGTTGTATGGTGCTCTATTACTCTTACCACTGCTGTTTATTGCAGTCGGCTTTATCATCAGTTTGCTAAAACGTATCGTGCTAATCACTGATGAAGTCATAGCCACCAGACAAGATCTGGATAACCTGCTGTCGACTGCGCCGGATCCGATGCTGACTATAGGCTCTGACGGCCAGATAGTGCGGGTAAATCAGCAGGCGGCAAGCTTTTTTCAGCAGAGCTGTGATGCTCTGCTGGGTCAGCCAGTGATGCAATGGGTTCCTGCTGACCTTTCATGTCAGCAGCCAGCAAGCTACAGCGGATATATTCAGTGGCTGACCGCCAAACAAAACAAAGGCGAGCGGATTATCAGCACAACATCCGTTAATGATGAACAGCGCAGCGTTGAAATAACACTGGCAAAAACAGCTACCCGAAATGATACCGTGACCACACTGACACTGCGTGATATTACGGAGCAACTGCAGATGCGTGCCGCTCTGATAGCAGCAAAAGAGCTGGCTGAACAGAACTTGCAGCGCCAAAAAGCCATGCAGGATGAACTGGTGCAGGCCGAAAAAATGGCCGCGCTAGGTAAGCTGGTTGCCGGTGTAGCGCATGAAATTAATACCCCGGTGGGCATAATGCTAACAGCGGCGTCACACTTACAATGCGAGTCTGTCACCATTACGCAGAAACTTCAGCGGGAAAAACTCGGTGCAAAGCAACTATCAGCTTACTTGCAAACCACACTGGAAAGCTCAGATCTTATCTGCAACTGCTGTAACCGGGCGGCGGAGCTTATTCAGAGTTTTAAACAGGTTGCAGTTGATCAGGCCGGCGCCGTCAGGCGGCAGTTTGATATGGCAAGCTACCTGAACGAAGTGGTACAAAGCTTAAAACCGAGTTTTAAAAACCGACCGGTATCAATCAACATAAACTGCCCGGAAGGTATTACGCTGGACAGTTATCCTGGCACGGTGGCGCAGGTCCTTACCAACCTGGTTTTAAACTCGCTTAGACATGCATTCAGCGAAGAACAGACCGGTAGGATCGGGATAACCATCAGCCCGCTGGAGCAACCGGCTAATTGGCTGGAATGGCTATATGAAGACGATGGCGCTGGTATACCCAATGAATACCATAGCAAAGTATTTGAGCCGTTTTTTACCACCAATCGCCAGCAAGGTGGCAGCGGTCTTGGTCTACATATAGTGTATTCCTGCGTAACACAAGTACTGCAAGGCTCTATAGTAATGTCCAGCACACCGGATCAAGGTACCTGCTTTATTATCCGTATCCCGTTAACGGTGCAGGATGAAACATCAGCGCAGTCTTCACCAGGCAAACTGAATTAACTCAACCTGTCGAACTGAATGGCAGACCGGCCATATGCGGCTACCGCTATCAGCAGCGCACCCAACCCGACAAAAGCAGCAGCCAAGTATAATCCGATGTCATAATTACCACTACGGGCCGCCAGATATCCGGTCAGAGCAGGCGCCAGTACCTGCGCACTGCCGTACGCCAGCGTCATTTTACCCATTAGCATTGCCGGCTTGCCAGGGTACAAGCGCCCGGCCATGGTGAGTACCAGGCTGACAACGCCAATAAAGGTGGCACCAAAGAGGGCCGCACTTAACAGCACAGCAAAGACATTGTTAAACCACAACGGTAGCAGTATAGATATCAGCTGCAGCAGCAGTGCCAGCAGTATCGCTTTAAGATAACCCGTGCGTCTTGCCAGCAGATCCCACAATAACACCGCAGGCGCGCCAGCCAGCCCCAGCACGATAAAACTGAGATTTCCGCTACCCGCCAACCCGGGCATCCGCTCCACAATGGTGACAATAAAGGTGGCGCTGATAACATAACCGTACCCAGCGCAGAAATAGCTGGCCAACAGCAGATAGAATAGCTTCGGGCTAAGTGGTTTCACAATTTCAGGCGCTGTCTGAGACGTGACCTGAGCAATCGCAGGTTTAGGCAACCAACGCCAGGCTGGCAGCATCAGAGCTAAAGAAAATACAGCCAGATACAGCCACTGAGTGCGCCAGGCCAAATCCAACACCAACATAACCTCAACCAGTATTGCACTGAGCGCGATGCCCAAACCTAAGCCGGCAAAATGTAATCCGAGCTCGGCACGCTGGCCATTACGCACCAGCCAGTGCAGGATCAGCGCCGACGCCAGCAGCATGGAGCCTGCACTGCTTAAACCCGCGACAAAGCGCCAGAAAGCCCACAAGTAAAGATTTTCGCTCAGCGCCATCCCCAGGGTGCTCAGTAAAGCCAAAACCAAACCCAGGCGATACAAGGTGTCTTTAATTTGTAAACTACTGACTGTTGCAGCCAGTAAAGCGCCGCTCATGTAGCCGGCATAATTTACCGCCGCCAGGTAGCCGCCGGTGGCATCATTAAGCAGGGTTTGCTGCTGCATTATTGGTAGCAAAGGCGTATAGGCAAAGCGGGCTATACCCAAACAAAACAGCTGACTGAAAAAGCCGGCAAATAGCACGTAAAATCGCTGTGAAGACAGATGCATGTAAAGGCGTCCGCTGGCTAAAAAAGCAGCTTAGCGTAAGAAAAAAGGCCGCGATATGCGGCCTTAGTCTGATAACCAGATATACAGGTTTAACGGGCGTAAGTCGCCGTCAGGGTGGCTTTACCCAAAGCCATTGCATTTAAATTAAAGCCAACAGCGGCGGCACTGGCACCATCCGGCACCGGCAAGGCTTCTTCCGGTAAGGCCCATACGGTAAACTGATAGCGATGCATACCATGGCCTTCTGGCGGGCAGGCGCCGCCAAAGTCTTTGCTACCATAGTCATTGCCAAAGCTACGACTACCGGTAGGCAAGCTGCCTTTACCGGCGCCCCGCGCCAGGCCCGTTGCATCAGCCGGAATATCGGCTACCAGCCAGTGCCAGAAACCAGAACCCGTTGGGGCATCTGGGTCAAACACAGTAACGGCAAAACTTTTGGTGCCCGCAGGTGCATGCTGCCAGTTCAGTTCAGGCGAAACATTTCCACCACTGCAGCCCCAGCCATCAAACTCGTGTACCTTTGCCATAAAGTGGCCTTCCTGAATGTCCGGGCTACTTAAAGTAAAACGTTGCGTTGTCATCATGCCTCCAAAAGGTGAGTGAATACTTACTTAAACTGAGATAACCATTGATAAAAGGCTTGCTTTGGCAATGCACCCGACTGCTGCGCCACCACGTTACCTTGCTTAAATATCATCAGCGTGGGTATAGAGCGAATATTAAACTGCGCCGCCAGTTGTTGTTGCTGTTCGGTATCAATTTTGCCAAAACGGAATTGCGGCTCCAGCTCGCTGGCAGCCTGGCTGAAAACAGGGGCAAAACTCTGACATGGCCCGCACCAGCTGGCCCAAAAATCGACTACCAATGGCAGTTCAGCTTTTTGCGCATGGGCGGCAAAGTTTGCCGGAGTCAATTCGACCGGTTTGCCACGGAATAACGCCGTTTTGCATTTACCACAAACCGGTTGCTGCTGCAGACGTTCGGCCGGCACGCGGTTCAGCGCCGCACAATGAGGACAGGCAATAATCATGAAAATTCCCCAGACACAGTGATATGCAGACTATATAGCGTCTGGCGCTGCAATTTTAAAGGGAGGGTTAAAATTGCAGTTGTTGCCAGGTTGTCTGGTTATCAAAAGTCAGGCTTTTGATTCTGCCGCGCCCTTCTACATTGACGACATTAATCTGACTGGGCCAGATTGCCTGTAGCGCATCCTGTTTAATGCGCAGCCCCTGCAGCTCATCAGGTAACGGCATTTCCTGATATACCCAGAAAAAACGCCCGTCCAGCTGACCGCCAAGCAAGGTTAACGGTAACACTTCGCCCCCAAGTGTCTGCAGCGCGAAGTGCTCGCTGACATACTGACTGAAAGTCTGTTGTGTTTGCTCGCTGTTTAATAAATCAGCCGACTTATCGAACAGCTCTTTTACGCCATGTTCGGCATCATGCACGTAAAAACGGTGCATTACCTCAAGATTGCCACTGCGGGTGTTAAACAGCACCCGGGTCAGCGCAGTTTTCATTTCATGTGCCAGTGCCTGGCCATTACCGGCCAGCACTGACAACATCATTACAATTGCCGGCAACAGACGCATTAATCGTCCTTGTTACCGTCTTTATCTGCTGCATCTTTCGCTGCAGGGTCTTTCAGCTTGGTTTTAATGTCGTGCATAATATCGCGGCTGACCTTGGCTTTACTCTTCTCGGCTTTGTACGCTTCGATGCGTGACGGAATAATACGGCGTGGATAATAGTTATTTTCCACATCCACATCTGCCGTCAGCCATTTCGGGTCCACTTCAACGCTCTGCAACACTTTTTCTTTGTCAGTAACAATAAGTTTGCTGACATTGAACGGGCTGCGGCGCCAGATTTCTGCCGGAAGGTAGCGCTCTTCAGAGCTACCGTCAGCATAATTCAGCTGCAGCAGTATCGGCATTACCAGGCCACCCAGGTTGCTAAAATCGAGCACGTAGTAATTTTTGTCTTCTTTAACCGCACGCTCAAATACCTGACGTTCCCATGGCTCTAACTCTTTCAGGAACTTGTTATAGGCATTCCGTTCTTTGTTCGTTACGGTGAACTGATCATGCTCATCATAAAAATCAGTCACATCTTTATTGCGCTCAACCCATAAGGTTTTGCCTTCCGCTTTGTTCCGTTCAACAAAGACTGAAGCTGGTTTATCTGCTTCTATCTGGCGCAGGCGGGCAAAATCAATATCCGGATTTTTAGTATCCAGTTGTAATTTGTATACCCGATCAAGTGAAATATCGACATGATCTGTGCTGTAGAACCAGCCACGCCAGAACCAGTCCAGGTCAACTCCTGAGGCTTCTTCCATAGTACGGAAAAAATCTGATGGTGTCGGGCGTTTAAACTTCCAGCGCTGCGAGTATTCTTTAAAGGCAAAATCGAATAATTCGCGGCCTAAAATCACTTCACGCAAAATATTCAGCGCCACGGCAGGTTTAGTATAGGCATTTGGCCCTAAACGCAGCACGCTGTCCGATTGTGTCATCGTCGGCACCTGTGTACTGGATTTCATATAATCCACGACATCACGCGCTTCCACGCCCCATGGAATAGTCGGGTCCCACTCGCGGCCGGCGATACCGTCAAGAAAGCTATTTAACCCTTCATCCATCCAGGTCCATTGCCGTTCATCGGAGTTCACAATCATCGGGAAATAATTGTGCCCCACTTCATGGATCACTACGCCAATCAGAAAACGTTTCTCAGCCTGAGAATAGGTGCGGCTGCCATCATCCTGTAATTTGGTACGCGGACCATTAAAAGAAATCATCGGATATTCCATACCGCCCACCGGGCCGTTAACCGATTGCGCGACCGGGTAAGGGTAATCAAATGAGAACCGCGAATACACTTCCAGCGTGTGAACAACGGCTTCAGTAGAGTATTTCTGCCAAAGTTCACCGCCTTCTTTCGGGTAGAACGACATTGCCATCACGAAAGGTTGCTCGGCACCACCTTGCTGATAACCTTTGGCATCCCAAATAAATTTACGTGACGATGCCCAGGCAAAATCGCGCACATTGTCAGCTTTAAAATGCCAGGTTTTAGTTTTGTCCGTGCCGGCTTTCTCGTTTTCCAGTGCTTCCTGTTCAGTAACAATAAACACAGGGCGCTTAGCCGTTTTTGCCTGCTCCAGCCGTTGCTGCTGTGCTTTGGTTAGTACTTTACTGCTATTTTGCAACACGCCGGTGGCAGAGACGACATGATCAGCCGGTACCGTCAGGCTGACATCATAGTCCCCAAACTCCAGCGTAAACTCACCACGGCCAAGAAACTCTTTGTTGGTCCAGGCTTCGTAATCAGTGTAAGCCACCAGACGCGGGAACCATTGCGCCAGCAAAAAGATATCGTTACCGCCTTCGCGCTCGTCTTTAGGGAAATGCTCATAGCCGGAGCGCGCAGATACGGCGTCTTCTTCAACAATGTTAAAAGAAAAATCCAGGCTAAAGTCTACTGCCTGACCGGCTTTTAACGGCTTTTCCAGGTCGATACGCATTAACGTACCCACCAGCGTTGCTTTTAATGCTTTGCCATTGCTGGTTTTAATATTAGTGATGGAATAACCAAGTTCATTATCGGCCATAAACTGCTGACGACGCAGCTCGTCCAGACTTAATTTCGCTGGTTCATTGCCGCTGGCCAGTTTGGTCTCAGGCCCACGCCGGCCAATGCCACCAAAACTGGTCGACATCTCAGCCATAGAATCATTTTTAAAAATGTTTTGATCCAGCTGTAACCACAGATACTTCAGTGTGTAAGGTGAATTGTTCTGATAATGCACGCTCTGGCTGGCACTGAGCTGGCGCTGGGTTTCATTCAGACTGGCTGATATTTTATAGTCAACTTGCTGCTGCCAGTATTTTTCTGCCGGCTCGCCCGCAGCATTACGATACACATTAGGTGTAGGCAGTACTTCATCAAGCTGACGAAACTTATCTTCAAAATCACCTTTAGTCTGGCGGATGGCATCAGCACCGGCCAACTGACTGCACAGCAGCAAGCCCGCCATGCTAAATATCGAATATCTGGAAAAAGTGGTGGCCATTAGCAGCGCTCTCTGGTTATTAGAATATATTTTTCGCTGGCTACAATAAGAAACTTCGGCAGGTCAGACAAGGGGGCTTTAACACGTTATCCGGTTAATCTGTCGCCAATAAAAAAGCCCCGCTATCGCAGGGCTTTGAATTAACGCTATTTGGTTAGTCTCTTGGCTTACGTGGCGCACGGGGTGCGGCACCCGGCCGTGGGCCTGGCCCGTTAGACGGACGACGGTCACCCGATGGCGCTGCGCCAGTGTCTACGGTGATATTCAGTTTCTGCTTACGCACATAGACTTTCTTCAGGTGCTGAAATATTTCGTTCGGAATAGCCGCAGGCAGCTCTACGGTACTGAAATGATCAAACAGCTTGATGTTACCGATAAACTGGCTGTCTATGTTAGCTTCGTTAGCAATAGCACCAACGATATCACCGGCACGTACACCGTGCTCTTTACCGACCTCAATCCGATAGGTCTGGTAATCGCCTTTCATTTCACGCTTAACACGCGGACCACGATCCGGCCGATCACCCCGTTCAGGGCGATCACTGCGTTCGCGGCGTGGGCGGTCTTCACGCTCGCCACGGGCATGCGGTTCACGGATTTCCGGGAACTGACTGGCCACATTCAGCGGCTGATCTTTTTGTGCCAAATACAGTAAAGCGGCGGCTAGTTCGGCATCAGTCGCTTCTATTTTTTCGCGCCAGTCGTTGATCAAATCCTGGAAAAAGCTCAGGTTCTGCGTTTCAACAGTTTGTGCCAGTTGCTCGCGGAACGACTCGATACGACGTTGTTCAATAATTTGCCCTGACGGCAGCGACATCTTATCGATTGGCTGTTTGGTAGCATGCTCAATGGTACGCAACAAACGGCGCTCACGTGGTGAAACAAACAAAATAGCCTTGCCTTCACGACCAGCACGGCCGGTGCGGCCAATACGGTGGACATAAGCTTCGCTGTCGTACGGTATATCGTAGTTAACCACCAGACTGATGCGCTCGACATCCAGACCGCGGGCTGCAACGTCGGTTGCAACAATAATGTCCAGCTGGTTAGCTTTCATTTTGCGGATCGTCAGCTCTCGGTGCGCCTGGTTCATATCACCGTTCAGGCAGGCAACAGCATAACCGCGGGCGCCCAGCTTCTCTGCAATTTCTTCAGTCGCACTTTTAGTACGTACGAAAACGATAGAAGCATCATACTCTTCGCCTTCAAGTACACGGGTTAAGGCATCCAGCTTCTGATTGCCGTCAAGCATCACATAGCTTTGCTTAATGCGCTCAACCGTACTGGTTTTTGACGCAATCTTAATTTCTTCGGCATCTTTTAAATGTTTCTGTGCAATAGCCCGGATCGGTGCAGGCATCGTCGCAGAGAACATTGCGACCTGACGACCTGCCGGCGTGGCGTCCATAATGGTCTGCACGTCATCGATAAAGCCCATGCGTAACATTTCATCAGCTTCATCCAGCACGATAGCGCGCAGCTTATCCAATTTTAAGGTGCCGCGGTCTAAGTGATCCAGAATACGACCCGGCGTACCGACTATCACCTGAGAACCGCGCTTTAACGATTTCAGCTGATTGGTATAACTTTGCCCACCGTATAAAGGTAAGACATGAAACGCAGGCATGTAGCGGGCATACGCCTGAAACGCTTCCGCAACCTGAATAGCCAGTTCGCGGGTAGGTGCTAGCACCAGAATTTGCGGATCATTCTGTGAAGGATCCAGACGCGCCAGTAATGGCAAAGCAAAAGCACCTGTTTTACCGGTACCTGTTTGCGCCTGGCCAAGCACGTTTTCACCAGCTAATAACTTGGGGATAGCCGCCGCCTGAATAGGCGAAGGTGATTCATAGCCAAGTTCAGTTACAGCACGAACAATAGCTTCAGGCAGCATAAGCTGGGAAAATGACACAGTGTCAGACATACGTTGTTTAAACCTCAATAACACGCAGGCGTAGTGGTAGTGCTATTGTTGTTTTTACTTAGCCTGCAAAGCAGTAAAAACACGTAAATCAGGCCAAAAACATAGCATTGACCGATTTTATTCCAGTAGTATAGCCAAACATTCTTATGACAAGAGGCCTATCATGATAGACATCCTCGTTGGCAGCCAAATGGGCGCAGCGGAATATGTGGCAGAACAAGTTGCTGAAACACTGGTACAAGCGGGCTATGACGTTAAACTACATCTGAAACCCGAACTGGATCACCTCAACCAAAATCACGTCTGGTTAGTAATCACATCCACCTATGGCGCAGGAGATCTGCCTGATAATATTCAACCCTTTGCGGATCAATTAGCACAAGATCGGCGTGATCTTACCACACTTTCTTATGCCGTGATCACTTTAGGTGACTCAGGCTACGATACTTTTTGCGAAGCTGGGCGAAAAATAGACCATTTACTACAGAAAAGAAGGGCTCGCCGTTTAATTACAGCATTAGAAATTGATGCTCAGGATCCGCAATTACCCGAAGATACTGCCCTGCTCTGGCTACCCCAGCTAATAAAAAATCTGCGATAAAAAAAGCGGGTGCAAAACACCCGCAAACACAAGTATCTCTCAGGAAGAACAGGATAACGTTAGTTTCTCCCGGGTTGGCCTCAGCAATAAAACCAACTTGACGCCACAGTACAGCGCAGCAGTTGCTTTGTCCTGATATCAGCATGATAAAGCCATGATAAGTGACAGATCAGCTAAGATCGGTTTACCCCCAAGTTATATACAGACTTTAAAATTTATCAGATCATCTGTGCATAACTAACGATAAAAGTGGTGATTAAGCTGTATTTATCCTAGTTATAAAAAAAATATTTTTTTGATATGTGGATAACACCCCAAGTTGATCACCGGTTCAACGTCAGCAGATCCTAGTTTGATCACAGGATCTGATCCAATCTAACTTGCTGATCCTTTTCGTGAAGATCTACTTATGCACCTATCAGGCGGTCTCTAATAGTAAAAATAATAAAAAGATCTCTAAAAAGATCTTATTTAATTTAGAAGATCCTCTGCCCTCTGTAGCATTCCACTTAACCTCAGATCAGGCTACAATACGCCTCTTTGAAAACGTGATCTTATTAATCCAGATACTGAGGCAATTATGCTGTACCAGCAGACATTCGACGTTATCGTTGTAGGCGGCGGCCATGCAGGCACTGAAGCTGCATTGGCAGCAGCGCGTATGGGTCGTAATACCCTATTGCTTACCCATAATGTTGAAACACTGGGACAGATGTCATGCAACCCGGCCATAGGTGGCATTGGTAAAGGTCATCTGGTAAAGGAAATTGATGCCCTGGGCGGCGCCATGGCTATCGCTGCTGACAAAGGTGGTATTCAGTTCCGTACGCTTAACAGTTCCAAAGGCCCGGCAGTTCGAGCTACCAGGGCCCAGGCTGATCGTCAATTGTATCGCGCAGCTATCCGGCATATGCTGGAAAACCAACCTAATTTAAGTATCTTCCAACAGGCATGTGATGACTTAATTGTTGAAAATGACAAAGTTACCGGCGTTGTTACCCAAATGGGCCTGAAATTTAAGGCAAATGCTGTTGTACTGACTGTTGGTACTTTTCTGGGTGGCCAAATACATATCGGCTTGCAAAGCCACTCAGGCGGCCGTGCCGGTGATCCGCCGTCTATCGCGCTGGCAAAACGTCTACGTGAATTGCCTTTTAGGGTCGACAGATTAAAAACCGGTACACCACCGCGCATTGATGCACGGACAGTTGATTTTTCGGTAATGCAAGCTCAGCCGGGTGACAACCCAACACCGGTATTTTCATTTCTAGGCAAACAAGCCGATCATCCTGCACAAATACCGTGTTACATCACTTATACCAACGAAAAAACCCATGATGTTATTCGCAATAACCTTGACCGCTCCCCTATGTATACCGGCGTAATTGAAGGTATAGGTCCGCGTTATTGCCCATCTATTGAAGATAAAATCATGCGTTTTGCCGATAAAGACAAACATCAGATCTTTATCGAGCCAGAAGGCCTGACTACTCACGAACTTTATCCGAACGGTATATCAACCAGCCTGCCATTTGATGTGCAGCTGAGCATAGTCCGTTCAATTAAGGGTATGGAAAATGCTCATATAACCCGTCCTGGTTATGCCATTGAGTATGATTTCTTTGATCCGCGCGATCTGAAAAGCACACTGGAAACCAAGTTTATCAGTGGTCTGTTTTTTGCTGGCCAGATTAATGGCACAACGGGTTACGAAGAAGCCGGTGCACAGGGTTTACTGGCTGGCTTAAATGCCGCCTTATTCAGCCAGGACAAGCAAGGCTGGTCACCTAGCCGCGATCAAGCTTATTTAGGCGTGCTGGTTGATGATCTGACAACACTTGGTACTAAAGAGCCATATCGTATGTTCACCAGCCGGGCTGAATATCGCCTGATGCTGCGTGAAGATAACGCTGATGCCCGTTTAACCGAGAAAGGCCGTGAATTAGGCCTGGTAGATGATGTGCGCTGGGCTGCGTTTAATGAAAAGATGGAACAAATTGCGCTGGAGCGTCAACGCTTAAAGCAAAGCTGGATCCATCCACAACACGCTGCACTGGGGCAGGTAAATGCCCTGGTAAAGACACCTTTGAGCAAAGAAGCCAGTTTAGAAGAGCTGGTACGCCGGCCAGAAGTCAATTATATCGATCTGATGCAAATCGGTGACCTTGGCCCGGCGCTGACAGATCCTGCCGCAGCTGAACAGGTTGAAATTCAGATCAAATACGAAGGGTATATTCATCGTCAACAAGACGAAATTGCTAAACAGCAACGTAACGAACAAACGTTATTGCCGCAGCAATTTGATTATAAAGCCGTTAAAGGCTTGTCAAACGAAGTTATTGTTAAGCTGAACCAGACTCAGCCACAAACCGTTGGCCAGGCATCGCGTATTTCCGGTATTACACCTGCAGCCATTTCACTGTTACTGGTGTACCTGAAAAAGCAGGGCTTGTTGCGTAAAACGGCTTAACTCAGACAAGGTTATTGATGCTAGAACAATTACGCTCGCTGGTTGCGCAAACCGACTTATCGCTGACAGATCAGCAACTGCAGCAATCTGTTGAATATGTAAAGCTGCTGGATAAATGGAACAGTGCCTACAACCTGACATCTGTGCGCGATCCACAAGAAATGTTGATCAAACATGTGATGGATAGTCTGGTGGTGGCGCCACACCTGAGCGGAGATCGCTTTATTGATGTTGGCACCGGACCGGGTTTACCGGGTGTATTACTCGCGATCTACTATCCGGATAAACAATTTACTCTGCTCGACAGTCTGGGTAAACGTGTTCGTTTTCTCAATCAGGTGAAATTGCAGCTGAAGTTGAGCAATGTTTTCCCCTTACAAAGCCGGGTAGAAGACCATCAGCCAGAACATGGCTATGATGGCGTGATCAGCCGCGCTTTTGCTTCTATGAACGATATGCTGAACTGGTGCAGGCATTTACCTGCGCCAACTGGGCGCTTTTTCGCCATGAAAGGTGCAGCTGTACAAGAAGAAATTGCAGCTTTGCCTGATTTTGTTAAAGTAGCGTCCGTTCAGCCATTGC
Organism: Rheinheimera aquimaris; assembly: GCF_020531985.1. Classification (GTDB taxonomy): domain Bacteria; phylum Pseudomonadota; class Gammaproteobacteria; order Enterobacterales; family Alteromonadaceae; genus Alishewanella; species Alishewanella aquimaris. The sequence goes on from NZ_JAJAVQ010000002.1 coordinate 54,532, forward strand.
TGGTACCACAGTTGCAAGCGCAACGGCATTTGGTAATACTGGACCCCTGCTAACTGATAACGAGGACATCTTGTGGCGAAAGTGATCGCAATAGCTAACCAGAAAGGTGGTGTAGGTAAAACCACTACGGCAGTGAATCTGGCTGCCTCGCTGGCTGCGACCAAGCGCAAGGTACTTCTGATCGATTTGGATCCTCAGGGCAATGCTACTATGGGCAGCGGGGTCGATAAATATGAGCTGCCAGCGACTGCCTATGAATTGCTGGTAGATGACAAACCGTTAGTTGATGTATTGGTCAAAGAAACCAGTGGTGGTTATCATCTGGTTGGCGCTAATGCCGATCTCACCGCTGCTGAAGTGCGTTTAATGAATGTTTTTGCCCGTGAACTGCGTTTGCGCAATGCACTGAAAGATTACCGCAACAGTTACGATTTTATTTTTATCGACTGCCCGCCTTCACTCAATATGCTTACGGTCAATGCCATGGCTGCTGCAGATACTGTACTGGTACCAATGCAGTGCGAGTATTTTGCTCTGGAAGGTTTAACCGCTTTGGTTGAAACTATTAATCAGCTGGCTGCGGCTGTTAATTCAGAGTTAAAGATCGAAGGTATATTAAGAACGATGTACGATCCGCGTAATCGTTTGGCCAACGACGTATCAGAGCAGTTAAAACAACATTTTGGTGACAAGGTCTACCGCGCCGTTATTCCACGCAATGTGCGCCTTGCCGAAGCACCCAGTTTTGGTGCGCCGGTAATGTATTATGACAAGAGCTCAACCGGGGCTAAAGCCTATCTGGCGCTGGCTGGCGAAATGTTACGCCGGGCCGATAAAAAAACGGTTAACAGCCCCGCCGCTGTCTGAGCGTTAATTTTTTAGGGAAGCAATTTAGCATGTCGGTAAAGAAACGCGGCTTGGGCCGGGGTCTGGATGCCTTACTTACATCCAACAGAACCAGCAACAGCGATACTGCCACTGTGATCAGCAGCGAACTGCAGCAGTTGCCGGTTGAATTTCTCAGCCCTGGCAAATATCAGCCGCGTAAAGATATGTCACAGGAAGCCTTGGAAGATTTAGCCAGTTCTATTCGTGCCCAGGGCGTGATCCAACCAATCGTTGTGCGCCCGCTTGCTAAAAACAAATTCGAAATTATTGCCGGCGAGCGACGCTGGCGTGCCAGTCAGCTGGCGCAGTTGTCTGAAGTACCCTGTATTGTTAAAGATGTGCCGGACGAAGCGGCTGTTGCTATAGCGCTGATAGAAAACATTCAGCGCGAAGATCTGAATGCGATGGAAGAAGCGGTAGCACTGGAGCGCTTACTGAACGAATTTGCGCTTACTCACCAACAAGTGGCTGATGCTGTAGGTAAATCCCGTGCCTCGATAACAAATCTGCTGCGTCTGAACCAGTTAAATGAAGATGTTAAATTATTGCTAGAGCATGGCGATATTGAAATGGGCCATGCCAGGGCTTTATTGGCATTAAAAGAGACTGAACAGTCTGATGCAGCACGCCTGGTGGCCGCAAAACAGCTTACCGTGCGGGAAACCGAAAATTTAGTACGACGCATACTGGAACCTAAACCTGCCGTTGCCGAGAAACCTCGTGATCCGGACGTCATCTCACTGGAGCAGCGTTTAAGCGAACGTTTTGCCGCACCGGTGCAAATCAGCTACAACAGCAAAGGTAAGGGTAAACTGGAGATTGCCTACAGTAGCCTGGATGAGTTAGATGGCATTATTAGCAAGTTGAATGTAACTGAGCATTAATGCACCAAAATGTACCAGAATTCTGTACTATCGTAGTGCCGCCGCCGCTTTTTGTTGCAAATTAAAGGCAAATAAGTATACTTTCGCAAGTTTTCATAACCCCCTACAAGGGCGATTTCAGGGGGCTAAAAAGTGACAGATAAAAGTGTGGCTGAGCAACGAAAATCAGCCTATAAGCTGGTGTTGTGCCAGCTGGTAGTAGCCGGGGTTATCGCACTGGCTTTTTTTTTAGCTGCCGACGCAGCCGCGGCCAAATCTGCCATTAAAGGTGGTTTAGTTGCCGTGATACCAAATTGTGTATTTGCGTTTTTCGCGTTTCGTTTCAGTGCATTAGATAACGCAAATATTGTAGTGGCCGCCTTTATGCGGGGGCAGTCACTAAAACTAATTTTAACCGCTGTGTTACTAGCCGTAGTTTTTTCACAGCAGCAACTGGTACCTGAAGTGTTTTTAACCGGTTTTCTGCTCACTCTGCTAGCACAATGGTCAGCACCGTTTTTTTTTAAACATTAACAATGGGATGAAACATGGCTGCAGGTGAAGAGTTAACTCTCTCTAGCCATATTCAGCACCACCTTACTAACGCCAAAATGTGTACTGTCGATGGCAGTGTTGCATTTAACAAAGCGTGTAGCGAGGCCGGGTTCTGGACATGGCATGTCGATACATTAGCGTGGTCTATCGGGCTGGGTTTGTTGTTTCTGTGGATTTTCCGCAGCGCAGCAAAAAAAGCAACAACCGGTGTACCCGGAAAGTTTCAGTGTTTTATCGAAATGGTCGTCGAGATGGTTGCCACCAACGTTAAAGACACTTATCACGGTAAAAGTAAGCTCATCGCACCACTGGCACTGACCATCTTTGTCTGGGTGTTTCTGATGAACCTGATGGACTTAATCCCTGTCGATTTCCTGCCTGCTTTTGCCGGTTGGGTTGGCGCGACCGGTTTTGGCATGGATTCACACGATGTGTACATGAAAATTGTACCCACGACTGACGTGAACCTGACTGCTGCTCTGGCCATCGGTGTATTTATTCTGATGATCGGGTATTCAATCCGGATTAAAGGCGTGCTGGGCTTTATTAAAGAGCTAACGCTGCATCCGTTCAGCAGTAAAAGCGTGCCACTGCAGATTATACTTATCCCGGCTAACCTGATCCTGGAAACCATAGCCTTAGTCGCTAAGCCGTTTTCACTGGCCCTGCGGTTATTCGGTAACCTGTATGCTGGCGAGATGATCTTTATTCTGATTGGTGCCATCGGTTTAGCGCAGTTACCACTGCACTTTATCTGGGCGGCATTCCATATTCTGGTCATTGTGTTACAAGCGTTCGTATTTATGATGCTGACCATCGTTTACTTAAGTATGGCCAGTTCAGACAATCACTAATTTTTTTAAACTTTAACTTTAACTATTGAAATATCGGAGAAAAAAATGGAACTAGTATTAGGTCTGAAATTAATCGCAGTTGCTCTGTTAATCGGTTTCGGTGCTATCGGTACTGCACTGGGTTTCGGTAACATGGGCGGTAAGTTCTTAGAAGCCTGTGCACGTCAACCAGAACTGGCCCCTTCACTGCAAGTTAAAATGTTCATCCTGGCAGGTCTGATCGACGCCGTTGCGATGATCGGTGTGGGTATCGCCATGTACATGTTGTTCGCACTGTAATTGAAGGTTTGTGTTAATCCGAACAACTGTTAACTAAGGAGGAGCGGTCGTGAATTTAAACGCCACTCTGATCGGCGAATTAATCGCATTTGCGGTGTTCGTGCTGTTCTGTATGAAGTTTGTTTGGCCGCCGCTGATCAACGCGATCGAAGCGCGCCAGAAAAAAATTGCTGACGGTTTAGCAGCTTCTGATCGTGCGGAAAAAGACCTGGCTTTAGCCCAGGATAAAGCCAAAGATCAGTTAAAAGAAGCTAAAGCACAAGCGGCAGAAATTATTGAGCAAGCGAAAAAACGCGAAGCCAAGATGATTGATGAAGCCGTGCATAAAGCCAATGCTGAACGTGAAAACATTCTGGCGATTGGTCGGGCAGAACTTGAAGCGGAACGTAACCGTTTACGCGAAGAGCTGCGCAAGCAGGTTGCTGCTCTGGCAGTAGCCGGCGCAGAGAAAATTCTGCAACGGTCTATTGATGAAGCTGCTCACAGCGACATTCTGGAAAAACTGGTTCAAGAACTGTAATGAGGATGAGCTATGTCTGATTTGACTAATATTGCTCGTCCTTACGCCAAGGCAGCTTTCGACTTTGCTGTAGAGCAAAACGCGTTAGATGCCTGGCTGCAGATGTTGGCCTTTGCTGCGGAAGTGGCGAAGAATGACCAGGTTGGTGCTTATTTAAGTGCCAATGGCGCTGCGGATAAGCAGGCCGGTCTGTTTATTCAGGTATGTGGTGAGCAACTCAATGAGCACGGCCAGAACTTTATTAAAGTGATGGCAGAAAATCATCGCTTGTTGGCGTTGCCTGAAGTGTTAACTGCCTTTGTTGCACTGAAAGCTGAATATGAAAAAGAAATCGACGTTACTGTGGTTTCTGCTACCAAGCTTTCTAAAGCACAACAGGACAAGTTAGCCACGGCATTATCGCAACGTTTGGCACGCAAAGTTAAATTGAACTGTAGCGAAGATCCTGCAGTAGTCGGCGGTATGCTGATTAAAGCAGGTGACATGGTTATTGATGGCTCGGTCCGCGGCAAGCTGGATCGTTTAGCAACTGCGCTGCAGTCTTAATTGGGGAACAGAGAATGCAACTGAATTCCACTGAAATATCAGAACTGATCAAAAGTCGTATTGCTCAGTTCGAAGTGGTCAGTGAAGCTCGTAACGAAGGTACTATCGTTCAGGTAACTGACGGTATTATCCGTATCAACGGCCTTGCAGATTGTATGCAAGGTGAAATGATTGAGCTTCCTGGCAACCGCTATGCTATCGCACTGAACTTAGAGCGTAACTCAGTTGGTGCCGTAGTGATGGGTCCGTATGCGGACTTAACTGAAGGCACTAAAGTAAAAAGCACTGGCCGTATTTTAGAAGTACCGGTTGGCCCACAGCTGTTAGGCCGTGTGGTTAACACCTTAGGTGCACCTATCGACGGTAAAGGCCCGATTGACGCTGCTGGATTTGAACCGGTAGAAAAAATTGCGCCGGGCGTTATCGACCGTCAATCAGTAGACCAGCCAATGCAAACGGGTTATAAGTCTGTTGATGCGATGATCCCTATCGGTCGTGGTCAGCGTGAATTGTTAATCGGTGACCGTCAAACCGGTAAAACCGCGCTGGCAATCGACGCCATCATCAACCAGAAAGGCACTGGCGTTAAATGTATTTACGTAGCAGTAGGCCAAAAGGCTTCTACTATCGCTAACGTAGTACGTAAGCTGGAAGAGCACGGCGCATTGGCCCACACTATCGTGGTGGTTGCGTCTGCGTCAGAAGCGGCTGCACTGCAGTTCCTGGCACCTTACTCTGGCTGTACCATGGGCGAATACTTCCGTGACCGCGGTGAAGACGCGCTGATCGTATACGATGACCTGTCTAAGCAAGCTGTTGCTTACCGTCAGATCTCGTTACTGTTACGCCGTCCACCAGGCCGTGAAGCTTACCCGGGTGACGTTTTCTATTTGCACTCACGTCTGCTGGAGCGTGCATCACGCGTCAATGCTGACTATGTTGAGCGTTACACCAAGGGTGAAGTAAAAGGTAAAACCGGTTCATTAACCGCGCTGCCAATTATCGAAACTCAGGCCGGTGACGTTTCTGCGTTCGTACCAACTAACGTAATTTCGATTACTGACGGTCAGATCTTCTTAGAAACTGACTTGTTCAACGCCGGTATCCGTCCTGCGGTGAACGCGGGTATTTCAGTATCTCGGGTTGGTGGTGCAGCACAAACTAAGATCATCAAGAAATTAGGTGGTGGTATTCGTCTGGCATTAGCCCAATACTCAGAGCTGGCAGCGTTCGCGCAGTTTGCCTCTGACTTAGACGAAGCGACCCGCGCTCAGTTAGAGCACGGCCAAAAGGTTACTGAACTGATGAAACAGTTACAGTACAGCCCGATGTCTGTTGCTGAAATGGGTGTATCTATTTTCGCTATCGAAAAAGGCTTTATGAAAGATGTCGACGTTGCCAAAATCCTGGATTTTGAAGCCGGCTTAATCGCTTTCATGAAAGCTGAACACGCTGAGCTGATGGCTGATATCGATAAAACCGGTAACTACAACGACCAAATCGAGTCTACGTTCAAAGCTGCCATTGATAAATTCAAGGCAACGCAGACCTGGTAATCAATGCGGGTGGCTTGCCACCCCATTCGTTGAATGAATCGGAGATACAGTCATGGCCGGTGGTAAAGAGATAAAAAGTAAGATCGGGAGTATTAACAATACTCGCAAGATCACCAGTGCTATGGAAAAGGTTGCGGTCAGCAAAATGCGCAAAGCGCAGGACCGCGTAGCTGCAACTCGCCCATACGCTGAAGGTATGCGCAAAGTGATTGGTAACGTTGCCAATGGCAGCCTGGAATACCGCCATCCGTATTTAGCGGAGCGTGAGGTAAAACGGGTTGGTTACATTGTCATTTCTACTGATCGTGGTCTTTGCGGTGGCCTGAATACCAACGAGTTTAAGAAAGTTGCCCTTGAGCTGAAAAGCTGGAAGGAAAAAGGAGTTGACGCCCAGTTTGCCGTTATCGGTAACAAAGCGACGGCCTTCTTCAAGCGTTTCGGTGGTAAGGTCGTCGCGCAACAGGCGGGTTCAGGTGACGTACCACGTTTGGCTGATGTGATCGGTTCGGTAAAAGTGATGCTGCAAGCATTTAACGAAGGCCGGATTGACCGCTTATTCCTGGTGTACAACAAATTTGTTAACACCATGAAGCAGGAGCCAGTGATCGATCAACTCTTACCTTTGCCAAAAGCAGACATAGCACAGAAAGAGCACAACTGGGATTACCTGTACGAGCCGGACCCACAACCTATCATCGATATGTTGATGGACCGTTTCGTCGAATCGCAGGTTTATCAGGGCGTGGTAGAGAACTCTGCCAGTGAACACGCGGCGCGGATGGTAGCGATGAAAGCTGCAACCGACAACGCCGGTAACCTGATGGACGACCTGAAGCTGGTGTACAACAAAGCACGTCAGGCCGCGATTACCCAGGAGCTTAGCGAGATCGTCGCCGGTGCGGCAGCTGTAGGCTAAGGTAAACAGTTTTGAGAAATTTGAGGAAACATCATGAGTCAAGGTAAGGTCGTCCAAATCATTGGCGCCGTTGTGGATATCGATTTTCCACAAGATGCGGTACCTGGTATCTATGACGCGTTAAACGTGACCGACGGTGATCTGGCTGGTCTGGTGCTGGAAGTTCAGCAGCAGCTGGGTGGCGGTACTGTACGTACTATCGCATTAGGTACAACTGACGGTTTACGTCGCGGCGCAGCTGTAGCGAATACCGGTAAAGCAATTCAGGTTCCGGTGGGTAAAGCCACGCTGGGCCGTATTATGAACGTATTAGGCGAGCCAATCGACGAAGCGGGCCCAATCGGTGAAGAAGAGCGTTGGTCAATCCACCGCGCTGCGCCTTCATACGAAGAGCAAGCGGCGTCTAACGCCCTGCTGGAAACCGGTATCAAGGTTATCGACCTGGTATGTCCGTTCGCGAAAGGTGGTAAAGTTGGTCTGTTCGGTGGTGCCGGTGTAGGTAAAACCGTAAACATGATGGAACTGATCCGTAACATCGCAATCGAGCACAGCGGTTACTCAGTATTCGCCGGTGTGGGTGAGCGTACCCGTGAAGGTAACGATTTCTACCACGAGATGAAAGACTCTAACGTACTGGATAAAGTATCGTTAGTATACGGTCAGATGAACGAGCCACCAGGCAACCGTTTACGCGTAGCGTTAACCGGCTTAACCATGGCGGAAAAATTCCGTGATGAAGGCCGTGACGTACTGTTCTTCGTTGATAACATCTACCGTTACACGCTGGCCGGTACTGAAGTGTCTGCACTTTTAGGCCGTATGCCATCAGCAGTAGGTTATCAGCCAACGCTGGCAGAAGAGATGGGTGCGCTGCAAGAGCGTATTACCTCAACTAAGACTGGTTCTATCACGTCAATCCAGGCCGTATATGTACCTGCGGATGACTTAACTGACCCGTCACCAGCAACCACGTTCTCGCACTTAGATGCGACCGTAGTACTGAGCCGTAACATCGCGTCTCTGGGTATTTACCCGGCTATTGACCCGCTGGATTCAACTTCACGTCAGTTAGATCCACTGGTAATCGGTAAAGAGCACTATGAAGTAGCACGTGGCGTACAATCTGTACTGCAGCGTTACAAAGAGCTGAAAGACATCATCGCGATCCTGGGTATGGACGAACTGTCTGATGAAGACCGTACTACCGTATACCGCGCGCGTAAGATTCAGCGCTTCCTGTCTCAGCCATTCTTCGTAGCTGAAGTATTTACCGGTTCACCAGGTAAGTACGTACCGCTGAAAGAAACTATCCGTGGCTTTAAAGGCATTCTGGACGGCGAGTTCGACCACATGCCAGAGCAGGCGTTCTACATGGTTGGTTCAATCGACGAAGCGATCGAAAAAGCGAAGAAACTGTAAGTTCAGGCTTTAGGAGAGCGGAGATGGCGATGACAGTGCAACTGGATGTAGTAAGTGCCGAAGAGAAAATTTTCTCCGGCCTTGTCGAATCCGTGCAGGTCACAGGCAGTGAGGGCGAGCTGGGTATTTTACCTTTCCACGCCCCGTTACTGACCACCCTGAAACCTGGCATGGTCCGTATCGTGAAACAGTTTGGCGAAGAACACGTGATTTACGTAGCCGGTGGCGTACTTGAAGTACAACCCGATACTATCACTGTACTGGCCGACGTTGCGGTACGCGGCGAAGACTTAGACGAGCAAGCCGCTTTAGACGCACAAAAACGTGCCGAAGAAGCGATGCAGCATGCTGGCGCAGACTTCAACTATGCTGAAGCTGCCGCGCAACTGGCCGAAGCCATTGCTCAGCTGCGCATTATTCAGAAAATGCGTAAAAAATAAGTTCGGGTTCCGAAATATAAAAAGCCACCTTAGGGTGGCTTTTTTATTGCCAATTTGTTTTTCAAACTGTTCTCATTCTATTTGGTAATTGTTTTATAACCAATAACTCTAAATCAAACTAATAGCGTCTTAATTAGTATGACGCTTTGTTGTTTTATAAACAGATGATATATGTATAATAAAAGTTGACAAAATAATAACAATGTTTGTTTATTGGGTAAAACTGCTTATGAACTTAGTAAGTATTGGCGAGTTTACCGTCGACCTTGCAGAACGTCGGATTTTCAAAGCGGAAACTGAGCTGGCTGCAGAGCCTAAAGTTATTGAAGTATTGTGTTATCTGATTGAACACCGTGAAAGATTCGTTAGTCTGAGCGAATTACATGACTGCGTCTGGGTCGGCCGGGTTGTTACTGATACAGCAGTAAGAAGAACAATAAGTAAATTACGCATACTGCTTGAAGACACTGATACAGATAACGCCAGATATATAAAATCCCAGATGAAGCGCGGCTATCAACTCGTTTGCCCTTCTACACAATCCAATCATAGTGCTGCTGCCATCGTGCCCACCGCATCCACAAATAAAACTTTTAATATACGAAAAAGCGGCTATATGGCGATATCCGGCTTATTACTCGTATTGTTGTTCTGTGGTTATAGTGTTGTCAGTAAACAGAGCTATAAGCTTAATGAAGCTGAAGCACTTCTGTCCGTATCTGGTCAGAAGACCAGCCTGGCTATAACAAAAGACGGGTCGATACAGGCATTTATTGGCAAAGTCAGTGCTGAAAGAGATTGGGAGTTATTTATTTATGACACTCGAGCCGGGCAACTGAGAAAAGTTGAAACGCCGACAAAACACCTCAGATATGTCAATTTTATTGATAACGATACCAAGCTTGTATATATCGGCTATGAAGATGCTAAGGCAAAATTATATACCCAGTCTGCGACTAACTTTACTGAACCTGCTGTTTTACACCCCACAGAAGATTTTAGTTTCCTCTTTGGCCCAGTGGAGCTGCCGGACAATAAGCTGTTGCTAGCTGCCGGAAACAGCTTGTCTGACAATATCCATTATTATAAGTACGATTTGGTACAGCATACTTTTGAGCAGTTTACCTACAGCGGTAAAGACATAGTGCAGGACGCATTTGCGGTTGTGTCGCCTGATCAGTCACTACTGGCGTTAGGGCGGGCAAATTTAAACGAAAAAAATGTAAAGCTACATATCTACAGATTAGCTGATAAAGAGCTTGTTGCAGAATATCCGTTTCAGAATGATCTAAAGGACTTCAGATTAGGTTGGGTTGATGATGCTAACCTGCTGGCCAGAACAAGTGCAAAACACGAGTTAATTCAAATTAATGATGGAAAGCGCTTTGACGTTCTTGCCGAGCCCGGCCCAATGTATGAATTCAGATTTTCAGACAAACGTGAATTGTTTGCATTGAACTACAAGGTTTCTTCCCGTGGGATCTATCAGGCTGAATGGCCTTTTGATGGTGACTTCAACAAACGTTTTGAGCTCGACGATAGCGTAACGGAACTGGTATTTAGCCGCGATAAAACTTACTTGTGGTTGCTTGAAACTGTAAACGATACATCGAAACTGTATAAGTACTTTTATGCAGAAAATAAGCGACAGCTGGTTATGGAGTCAACTAAACCGCTATCGATTCAAGACCAAAATAGCGATGGGTCTATGCTTCTGCTAAAACGTGATGACCGGCTTGAATTGTTAGATATCAATACTGGGGATACAGTCATCATTTCGATAGCTACTCAGGATGTTTACACCGGAAATTTCAGTAATTCTGGCCAGTACGTCTATTTTGTTGAGGGGATAAAAGCGCAAAAAATTATCAAAAAGTACGATATTGCAAATAAAACACAGTCTCATATTATCGCAGGATATCGTTATTTTGCGGAGTTTGAGAGAGGTTTTGTCGCGGCAGATGCAGACGGTAATGTTTGGCTGCTTAATGACGAACTCAACAGGGAACGTTTGCTGTATCAGGGAGTGCTGTATGATCTTAATTATCAGTTGTCGGTTCAAGCCGGTCAGTTGATTATTGTGTATCGAAGCAGGGTTAACGATTGGGTTTTATCGTCTGTAAATATAAAAACGTCTGAGTTGTGGCAAAAACGCTTACCCCAACAAGATTTCAGTAAGAATTTTTCTATTGATCCATCAGGCAAAAAAATAATATTTATAACAATGAAAAAAGAGGAAAATCAATTGGTTAGGATTGGTTATAACTTTGGTTATAACTAAGTGACAAAAAATTAGCAAATAGTATCACCAAGGTTGTCGGTTTTTTCTGCAGTTTGGATCAAGCTGAATGTGTTCGAAAACACAACTAAATCTGGAGATACCAATGTTTAAAAATATGACTGCTCTGTTCATCGCTTTAGTTATATCTATCTTATTTTCTGCACCTGCTGCGGCGGCAGAAAAAAGATCAGTGAAAGAAATTATCAATATTCCTTCGCCAATGTGTATTTGGATGGGCTGTATACCGCCAAAGGATCCTGGTATGCCTGAGGAATCGAAGTCACTTCGTTAACACTTAATAGAGGACGTGAAAATGAGCCAACTTGAACCTCTGGTTAACGAGTTGCGGGCAATGACCTCTTTAGACGAGTTGCCGGACTTTTTCATGAACATTCAACAGCAATATAATTATGAGTACTGTAGTTTGGTGTTGTGGCGCGCAGACAGCAGAAAAGATGTTATCAGCACTAAAACATCCGATGAGTTTGAATCTGCAATTAGCCATGTTGCATTGAGACAGTTTTGTCAGAAACGCTATACCCCAGCTCTTTGTACAGAACTTATGCAGGAAGTAGTACCGATACCAGATGCCCTGGTGGTTCCATTACGTGGACATGGTGTAGAAGTTGCTGCTCTGATAATAGGCTTGCAGCCAGAACAGCTGACTATGGCTCAGCAAATTGCCTGGTACTGGTCGATAGTTGCGAACTACTTATTTGAAGCTATACACCGTTTCACATCAAGAAACAGTATCGAGGACGCTTTCAGCCTGACTTGTCGTGAGCAAGCTTGCCTGAACTGGGCGGCAAAAGGTAAGACATCCTGGGAAATCAGCCAGATTTTGTCGATATCTGAGCGTACTGTTAACTTCCATTTAGGTAACTGCATTCGTAAAACAAATAGCAGTAACAGGCAACAAGCTATCAGTAAATGTGTTGCCGGTGGTCACATTCACATTTGAGTGATAATACACGATTTTAACTTTGCATCAGAATTACGGAGATGATTATGTACATAAGTCAAAGTAAAGATAGCGACTTGAATAATAATATCGAAGTGTTGTCGTTATACCTCCTGACAGCAGAAGTTGAGCATGCGGTAACGAGCCGAATGTTGCTCAGTAAGCAGGTTAAGGAGTATGAATTTGTACCCCAAAAGGAATTTACTCTGTAGTTTCCTACAACCCGGCCGCAGCCGCTGCCGGGTCATTCAGCCTTGTTTAGGCTGATTCTAATCACATCGCTATACATCATCATGTTGCTGCTTTACACCTGTCATTAATATCAGCTTACTTTAATTAAGATCTCTGGCTAAATTTTACTCGTCGGTAGCTTGCTGGCTCCGATAAACAATAAACTTAATGGAGAAGAGATATGAAAGAACTAACACTCAATCAAGTGGAAGAAGTAAGTGGCGGATTTATTTGCGGTGGCTTATGCATCGCAGGTGCTGCCTTTGCTGCTGGAGCACTTTTTGGTGCAGGCGTAACAATCGGCATCATGAGTGAACGATAAACAGGAGCATTTAACATGAAAGATCTAACAAACAATGAAGTAATGCAGGTAAGTGGTGGTTTTGTATGCGGCGGTCTGTGCGTTGCCGGTGCAATTGTTGCAGGTGCAGCAGTAGGTTCTGCAGTTGCATATTGGCTTTTAAAATAAATTTAAGGAATTGACATGATTGTATTAACTCAAAATGACATTGAACAGGTAAATGGTGGTCTTATTTGTGGTGGTTTATGCGTACTGGGCGCTTTTGCGGCTGGCGCAGGTCTGATGGCTGCAGGTGTTGCCATCGGTCAAGCTATCGGCAAAGCACTTAACTGATCCACAGAAACTAGAGAGCTTATGCTCTCTAGTTTTTTAATCTGGGAGGACTATATGCTGATCGAGTTCTTGAAAAACAGAAGTGACGCAGAAATTGTACTTATCTGCTTTGTAGTGGGTGTTTTTATCCTCTTTGCTGGGGTAAAAACGGGCCAGTTTATTGCTTGGATTATGGAGGCTATTTCATGAATAAGGTAGTTGATTTGGTAATCATCGGCGCAGGATTATCGGGCCTGAGCTGCGCATTAGTCACCGGCAGAGGCTTACTAAAGGTAGCAATTCTAAACGATGAGCAGAAATTGCATGGTGATTTTGACACTCACAACTTTATTACGAACGACGGACAGACTAAACAAAGCATATTTGAAAAAGGTTTAAACGACTTAAAGAAATATCCGAATATTGAATATCACAATAATCCTGTAGAAGATATTGCTCTTACTCTGGATGGTTATCTGGTTACCACCCAAAGTGGACTAAAGTTTGAAGCCAAAAAAATAGTTTTCGCGATGGGCAACTTATTCGATTTCTCTGATTTAGGTATCGATGGTTTGAGAGAGTCATGGGGTGTAAGCGCCTTCTCTTGCCCTTACTGCCATGGCTACGAACTTAAGGGCAAAAAGATATCAATAATTGCTCAAAATGAGTCAGATGTTAATTTCATTAAGCTCGTATCACGGTGGTCATCGGATATAACAATATTTATTCAATCCGAAAATTATCCTCAGATCGAAAAATCTATAAGACACAACATTGAGAATCCAGTTATATATAAAGATAAAATACTGCGTTTAGAGCATAATGCGGGAAATATATCTGAAATTGTTATGGTAGGTGGGGTTAAATTGAAGTCAGATGCTGTGTTTATATCAGATATAAATACAAAATCTAATAATTTAATAAATAAAGTTTATAGTTCTACTGTTTTCAATCCTCAGCTTAACAAAGAAATATATAAAACAGACTCATTCGGCAGAACTGATTTACGCAATGTTTTTATAATAGGTGATTCTAGGACAAGGTTCTCTACCCTAGTCGGAGCTGCAAATGAAGGATTTTTAACGGGAGTCATGATTGTAAATGACTATGTGTACTAGATGCTACACGCGATTGTATACCCGTAACACCTCGGTTGTGTATTTAATTATTTATGACCGAGGTTTTGATTTTTAACTTGAATAAATTCCAGTAAAAATTAAATTCCATTGCTGAAATGAATTTCTATATATCCCATATATTGTTTAAATGAATTTCTATATAGATAAGGATTTTCATTCTTCTATCATAGCTAAGTCTAATCTAAAAACCTGTAAAATATCTCAGTTCACATTTAATTCTTTATAGTGCATTTTAGTTATCGGATTAATATTGATCCGAATAAATGTCATTGGAGCGCGAAATGAGAGAGATTAAATATTCTGAAAGCACAGTTATCAGCGGTGGACGCAGCCCGGAGGTTACAATAGACCCAGTAACTGGTGAAGTAACTATTAGAACCTGTACAGAAGTTAGGTGATATCAATGATTACTATTAATTATGTAGACTTAGTATCTATTCATGGTGGCTACTCTGATGCAGACATGCACGTTAATGTTGCCACCGATAAGGAAAGGGCCACTCAGCGTATATAGCTTAGTAAATAGTACGGGGCTTATTATGTTAGCTGTTATTTTTAACGATCTATATTGCTCAGTTTTCTCTGATTCTAGTTCTGAGTCAGTTTCAGAGATACCTGATAATTTTTCCGGTGTAATGAATAAAGGAGTAATGTATATGAAAGAAATTAAACTTATTAGATTTGAAGCTGTTTCAGGTGGTACAGGCGTTTCAAGTATCATAGGTGATGATAGTGGTCGTGGTTGCACAGAGATTGGCATGGGTATTCCATTATAATTTAAATGATTTTGTAAAAAGCCTATTCAAAAATGAATAGGCTTTTTTATTTATAAAATAAATTCGTATTCTCTGTAATATTTTATTCGAATAGCTGTCATATTTTACAGTGCTCGTGCAACGTGTTTATGTATTAATATCAATTTGTCTTGAGATGCAGCTTGCTGGCTTCACTCAAAGGCATAACTATTTGAATATTGGAGATTTGATAAATGAAAAGTTTAAACTTATATGAAATTAAAGCGGTAAGCGGTGCTTCTGGTGAGTTCTCTGTTTCAGGCTCTGCCTCAAACACTGGCTGGAAAGTTGAAGCTAAATTTACCTGGAAATTTTAATTAAGGAATTCGAAATGAAAAGTTTAAATGCATATGAAATTAAAGCGGTAAGTGGTGCTTCTGGTGAAATCTCAGTATCCGGCTCAGCTTCTAATGACGGTTGGAAAGTAGAAGTCAAAGTAACCTGGAAATTCTAAGGAGTCTGAGATGGTAGATATCAGTTTAGACATGCTTAAGTCGGTAGCCGCCGGCGTTTGGGAAGGTGAAAATGGCGAAGGCTGTATTCCTAACCCGATCAAAATAGGTGTTAAAACGATTTTTTAATGGCGGTGCAATATGCAAGAGCTTAATAAAAGTCAGTTAACCTATGTATTTGGTGGTGCTTTTCTGGCCTACACTCCTGGCCTGGATTATCAGGAGTGGCTGGAATACTACAACGGTGGATATTTATTCCGCTGAGATAAAAACCGCAGCTTGCTGCGGTTTTTTTTGCCTGTCAGATATACCAGCTTATTTCGCTGCCTGTTATACCGCAGAATGTTCTTCAAGGTTCTGGCTCCTGTTCTATCAGCAGGCGTAATTTACTTGAGGGATATCACGTGCAACTTATATATCAATCAGAAGCCGCAGAATGCGGATTAGCTTGCATGGCTATGATAGCCAATCATCATGGCCACAAATTAGATCTAAGCACTTTGCGCAACAGATATGCAGTGTCGTTAAAAGGCGCCAATCTGCAACATCTTATGCAGCTTGGCGATCAATTGGGCCTGGCAGGGCGCGCATTACGGCTTGAGCTGGAGCATCTTAGTCAGTTGCAATTGCCCTGCATTTTGCATTGGAATATGAATCATTTTGTGGTGCTGAAGAAGGTAACCGCGAAGCATATTGTTATTCTTGATCCTGGTTCAGGCGAGCGTAAAGTGGGTATGGAAGAAGTATCCGGCGCTTTTAGTGGAGTTGCACTTGAACTCAAGCCGACTCAGGAATTTAAGAAAGTTGATGAGCGTGTGCAGCTTGGCCTGACAGCCTTTTGGACCAGGGTAGAAGGTCTGCTACCTTCTTTGTTTAAAATCTTTGCTTTATCTTTGTTGTTGCAGCTGTTTTTGCTGGCCTCTCCTTATTATATGCAGCTGGTAGTGGATGATGTGCTGGTAAGCATGGACCAGCCTTTGTTAACGGTGCTGGCATTAGGCTTTGGTTTTATGATGTTGCTCAAAGTGGTCACTCAGGCGCTTAGGGGTTGGGTTATTTTGCATCTGGGGTCAGTTATGAACTTGCAGATGGCGACAAACTTATTCCGCCACTTGCTGCATTTGCCACTGGGTTTTTTCGAGAAGCGCCATATAGGCGACATAGTGTCCCGCTTTGGCTCGCTGGCGCAGGTGCGCGAGCTGATGACCACCAGCCTGGTTGAAGGGGTTATAGATGGCATTATGGCGGTCACTGTATTAGTGATGATGTTTATTTACAGCCCGCAGTTAGCATTAGTGGTTATTGGTGCAGTGGTGTTGTATGCGTTGCTGCGCTGGGCGTTATATAAACCGCTACGCGAGCGCACGGAAGCCAGCATTATTGCCAGTGCGAAAGAGCAATCTAATTTTATGGAAACTGTGCGCGGTATGCAGAGTATTAAGCTTTTCGGTCAGCAAAGTCAGCGGCTGAATCTGTGGCAAAACCGTTTTGCCGACTCCGTAAATGAAGACTTCCGCCTGGGTAAGTGGCAAATTTCTTATCAGACAATTAACCAGCTATTGTTTGGCGTTGAAAATACGCTGGTGGTCTATCTGGCAGCCTATGCCGTTATGGATGGCGTGATCAGTGTCGGTATGTTATTCGCATTTATGACGTATAAGTCTCAGTTTACTGAACGCATGGCGGCACTAATCGAAAAAATCGTCCAGTTGTATATGACCAGGTTACATCTGAACCGTCTGGCGGATATTGCATTAACAGAAAAAGAAGATGAAGGCGGTGTTGGTCAGCAGCGCGAAATAACGGGCGCAGTTAAAGTAACAGGCTTGTCTTACCGTTATTCGGCAACAGACCCACTGCTGTTTAATGAACTGGATTTTGAAGCAAAAGCCGGAGAAAGTATTGCCATTATTGGCCCTTCCGGCGCCGGCAAAACCACACTGGCTAAGCTGATGCTCGGCTTGTTATCTGCTGAGAACGGCAAGGTTGAAGTCGATGGTACTGATATCCGCCATCTGGGGTTACGTCAGTACCGGCAGCAAATCGCCGCAGTTATGCAGGATGATCAGTTGATGTCAGGTTCTCTGGCAGAAAATATCGCCTTCTTTGATACCCAAATGGATATGGACCGGGTGATCGTTTGTGCCCAGTTGGCAGGCATTCATCAGGACGTGGCCGCTATGCCGATGGGTTACAACGCCCTGATTGGGGATATGGGTAGTTCTTTGTCAGGTGGCCAGCGCCAGCGCATATTACTGGCACGGGCGTTGTACCGGCGACCTAAAATTCTGTTTCTGGATGAAGCCACCAGTAATCTTGATGTGCAACTGGAACACCATGTTAATGATGCGATCAAGCAACTGAATATGACCCGTATCATTATTGCTCATCGTCCGGAAACCATACTCAGTGCCGACAGAATTGTGCAGTTGTACCAGGGCAAAATAACGGATGTAACCGAAAAGTATCGTAACGCCGCCGGTGCAAGGTGCGCATGACATAATTATCTAACCCTCTCGTTCCCTTTCAGCCGCCATATGTGCGGCTTTTTTTATAGCAAATTTACCTGTCAGAACTGGCAGCTGTGTTTTTTTAAAGCAAAAAGTAGCATGGATACATCAGGGACTTGCTGGTGCCTGATACCACATACTTAATGGAGAATACTAATGAAAAACGTAAAACTTGATACAAACCATGTTGTTGAGGCTGTAGAGCTACTAAACAAAGTTGAAGGCGGGATTAACGCTACCGGTCAGCGTATCGACTCCTCGGTTTTTACCCACTGTGACTTTTTCGTTTGTGGTGTAGCGCTGTACGGCAGCGTAATTGATCCTCATCGTTTCGATATGTTGCCTTAAACGAGAATGTGACGCCTGACAGGGCGTCACATTTCCTTCTTACCCACTGTAAATCATCTGTTCAGGGAATATCATCATGACATCGCTTGCAAACTCCGGCATTAAACTCCGACACCGCCAAACCTATGCTGTATGGGAAATCACCCTAAAATGCAATCTGGCTTGCAGCCATTGTGGTTCGAGGGCAGGCGATTCACGTGTAAACGAGCTGAGTACCAGCGAGGCGCTGGATCTGGTGCAGCAAATGGCTGAGCTTGGTATCGAGGATGTTTCTCTGATCGGCGGTGAGGCATTTTTGCGACCAGACTGGTTAATTATTGCTGCAGAAATTACCCGTCTTGGCATGAATGCCAACATGACGACCGGGGGCTACGGGATATCACGCGGTACGGCAAAACGGATGAAAGAAGCGGGTATCAGTAACGTTTCGGTATCGGTAGATGGCCTTGAGGCTACGCACGATAAGCTACGTGGTAAGCTGGGTGCCTGGCAGCAATGTTTTAAGACGATAGAACATTTACGCGCCGTGGGGATCAATGTTGGCTGCAATACGCAGATCAATAAGCACTCCGCTACCGAGTTGCCCATGTTGTATCAGCAATTAGTCCAGCATGGCGTGTCGGCCTGGCAGATACAGCTTACCGTACCAATGGGCAATGCGGTAGAGCATAACGCTATGTTGCTGCAGCCTTACGAGCTACTGGAGTTATATCCGGTGCTGGCGTATCTGTCTAAACGCGGCCGTAAGGATAAACTTATGGTGCAGCCGGGTAATAACATCGGTTACTTTGGTCCTTACGAGCGCCTGTTGCGGGAGCCGATTTCCCGTCACCGCGACTTTGCGTTTTTCCGCGGCTGTGGTGCGGGCATAAATACCATAGGCATAGAAGCGGACGGTAAAGTAAAAGGTTGCCCTTCTTTACCTTCCGAGCAATACACTGGCGGTAATATCCGTGAGCGTAGCTTGCGCGATATTTATGAAAACAGTAAAGAGCTACGATTTAACGATATCAATAAGCCTGAAGATGTCACGGCCCATATGTGGGGCGATTGCGCAAGTTGTGAATACGCCAAGGTCTGCCGCGCTGGCTGCAGTTGGACAGCTCATGTCTTTTTTGGTCGGCGCGGTAATAACCCTTATTGCCATCACCGGGCATTGAAGAAAGCCGTGCTGGGCAAGATGGAGCGTTTTTACCTGAAAACGCCCGCTGCCGGCCAGCCATTTGACCATGGTGTGTTTGAACTGGTTGAGGAGCAGATTAAGCCATTTGACCCGACGGACCCGGCACACTTTAGTATTGCCCAAACACAGTTTCCAGCTGAGTGGTTGGCGGAAGAACCTGATCTGCAGAAAAGCCTTATGCTGGAGAGAGGTATGCTGATGCTGCAGTACGTTGAAAGCGGTATAGTCAAACAGGCCGACTCGCCATGGTTTGATCCCGCTAAGCGTGAGGCGATAAAACAGGGTATCGCAATAGCCAGCTAGCCCTGCTATTACATCAACGGCGTATTGTAATAAAGCAACCTTGGACGGTTGCTTTATTATTTTCTGCAGGCTGTGTTCAGTAATGACTTATACCAATGCCTGCTATTTCTTACAGCTTAATTTTTAGCCCGGTCTTTTCTAAGATGAAGTTATCGAAACGCATTGAGGAAAATACCATGATTATTCTGATGGGCGAGCAAACAGATGAGCAGATCATCTGTGTAGCGGCACAGTTAAGCAAGATGCAGCGCGAGTACGCAATACTGGACGGCGCTCTGTTTCCGGTAAGAGACAGTATTAGTTATTTTCCCCAGGCTAACGAGTTTGGTTTATGCATTGATGGCAAAACTGTGATGCTGTCTGAAATTTCCGCTTTGTATTGGCGCAATTACCGGCAACCTGCTAATCCGGCGAAAAATGCTATTGCTGCTAAAGACTCTGCCAGCTTGCTGATTTCTGCCCTGAACGAGCTTGGAGACAAAGCCAAAAACAGCACTGTTGCCGTGCAGTTTCATCAGGAAAAGCCACGCCAGCTGGCTGTAGTAGCCAAATTAGGTGTGCAAATTCCACCTACTTATGTAGGAAACAATGCTGATGCTGTATCCGCTTTCTGCCAGCAGCACTCAGAAGTCATTTTTAAACCTGTTACCGGCGGCGATTATGCGCGTTTGTTAACGGCAGAACACTTGAGCGGGCAGCACCTTGCGCACAGCTTAAGTCAGTCACCGGTGACGCTGCAGCGCTATATCAAAGGTACTAACATCCGCAGTTACGTGATAGGCGACGCGGTATTCAGTGCAGAAATACGTTCGGAGCATACCGACTTCAGAACGGATGGCGATATCGCCTTAACTGTTATTGAGTTACCAGAGCACGTCAAAGAGCAGGCTTTACAGATTAAAACTGCCTTAGGCCTGGCCTGGAGCGGCATAGACTGGCGGCGCGATGAACAGGGGCAATATTACTTTCTGGAAGCAAACCCCAGCCCAATGTTTGCCAATTTTGAACGCTATACCGGGCTGCCTGTTGCCCAGCATCTTGCGCAGTTGCTGGCAGCCTGATGACAGAATTTGTTGCTTCGTGTTGCTGCGCGAACAACAGATACACCACGAAAACGGTGTTTTTAACCAAAGCGTAAACAACCAGGCAAAGCCTGAAAACAATCAATGGAGATTATTATGAACACAACTAAATTAACAGCTCACCCTTTTGCTCAGCTGGCTTCTACAGACGTTGAACAGGTTAGCGGTGGTTACCTGAAAGGCGAAATCAAGCAAGTCACGTTGAGAATTCCTGAAGATGGTATCAGCGATCTGCGTAGCGAAGGCGGTGCTTTCACTGCAGCCGTTGGTGAAGATGGCAATGGCCCGGTTCAGACAACTATGGCTGTAGGTGAAGAGGGTGGCGATTTCCCTGCCACGTTCTAAGCCGTAGTTATTAAAATGCCGGGTCTGTTGCTGCAGAGCCCGGCGGTCACAATCTTAATGGAGATTTAGATTATGTGACCATAAAGATATAGCCCGATTTACGGCCTGTCAATATTTCACCCTGTCATTTGTAACAGCTGGTCAATAATCCGGGCCTGCTTACACTGATACTAAATAGTCTCTGAGGGATTTTGTCATGAGCTCTGACAGCTTATTCCGGCCTGAAGCCGTTAAACAACAAGGTGTAAAGTTAGATGGCGATGTCATCATCGCCCAGCCGATTAAAGCATGGGTATTAGTCGCAGCATTACTCGTTACCGTTGCGCTGGCGCTGTTGTTTCTAAGCCAGGCCTCGTTTAACCGTAAAGAAACCGTTAGTGGTTATCTGAAACCAGACTTAGGTGTCGCGAGGATAGCGCCACAGCGTAATGGCACTGTTGTCTCGCTGTTTGTTAACGACGGTCAGGTTGTAACTGCCGGTCAGAAGTTGGCGTTGGTATCATCTGACGAGTATTTACAACAAGGTTTTAATCTCAGCTCACAGTTATTGAATGCGCTGGAGCAGCAACGCACCAACCTATTGTTTCGGCTGGATGAATATGAACTGAGTTTTCGCCAACAAAAGCAATCCCTGGCCGACAGAGTTGAAAATATCAAAGCGCAATTGCATGAAATTCAGTCGCAACAAGTTGTGATGACCGAAAGGCTTAAACTGAATGAGCAACGGCTGGAAGATTTCAAACATTTGCGTAAGCTTGGGCATATTTCCACCACTGAGCTGAACAATCAGCGGGATTTAGTGCTGAGTATGCAGCAACAGCAAAAAGACCTGCAGATTAACTATCAGAGCCAACATGGCCAGCTTATTCAGCTTGAGGCCCAGTTTGAGGCTCTGCCAAGAGAGTTTGAGCAACAGAAAGCTCAGATTTCAACAGAGCTGGCGCAGTTGTCACAACAGCAGACTGAAATGTCAGCCAGAAGCGAAGTGTTGTTGACTGCGCCTGTCTCCGGAAGAGTGACAAACCTGGTGGCTGAGCTGGGTAGTATGGCTGTGGCAGGCAAGCCGATTCTGACCATAGTGCCCGAAGATAGCAGCTTATATGCTGTGTTGCTGGTGCCAACCCGCGCTTTTGGTTTTATCCGCCCTGGCCAGGAAACCCGCATGCGTTATGACGCCTTTCCTTATCAACGCTTTGGCCTGTATAAAGGCGAAGTAACGCAGTATTCCACCTCAGTGTTGCTGCCAAATGAGGTCAGCACACCGGTACCCGTGAATGAACCTGTGTATCAGGTGCATGTCAGGCTGGACTCTCAGGCGGTAAAAGCTTATGGCGCGGAAGTGCCCCTGCAGTCAGGTATGTTGCTTAGCGCAGATATCGTACTTGAGCAACGTAGCCTGCTGAACTGGCTGTTTGAACCGATCCTGAGTCTGCGTGGCAGATTGTAACGGAGCGTTTTATGAAAAAGTTAGCCATAGTTGTATTTATTCTGGCTGTAAGCTTTATGTGTTACCAACGTTATTGGGTGCCAGTGTATATCACGCTGGACAGCGAGCATCGCCAGGCGCATCAGGACGACAACATATTGTATTTTTGGACTGGAAAGCGGCATAAAGGCTTTTTTCAGGTTGGTAAGCAATATTGTTTGCAGTCAGGTCAGCAAACTGTGCAACTGGCGCTGTTTTCCATCACTTATGCATCGTTGAAGCCGGGCTCAATGAAGTTAGGCTTCAGACTGCCTGATAATAAAGAGATCACTGCTGTCGCAGATGAGTATCAGGTCACGGACATTGCATTATCCGGCACGCTATAAGCTTATTCAGCAAAACTTCACCCTGGCCCTGTAATCTGCGGCGTTATCTATTAGAATAACCGCGTCTGTCGAATGAAAGCGCGATTACAGGGATTCTTTTATGGCATTAAATGTAGTGATTCTGGCGGCCGGTAAAGGCACAAGGATGAAATCCGATTTACCCAAGGTGTTGCATAAAGTGGCTGAGCGGCCAATGGTGCAGCATGTGATAGATACTGCCCGCGCTTTAGGCGCACAGAAACCGCAACTGGTGTACGGCTATGGCGCTGAGGCGTTACAAACTGCCATGGGCGAACAGCCGCTGCACTGGATATTGCAGGCTGAGCAACTGGGTACCGGCCATGCGGTAGCGCAAGCCATACCTAACATTTCTGACGACGATACGGTGCTGGTGCTGTACGGTGATGTGCCATTAACCCGTATTGAAACCCTACAGCAGTTATTGGCGGCGAAGCCTGCCAATGGCCTTGCCATTTTAACGGTAAACCTGGCAAACCCGACCGGTTACGGCCGCATTGTGCGCGAAAACGGCAAAGTGGTCGGTATTGTTGAACAAAAGGATGCCAACGCTGAGCAGCTGAAAATCAGTGAGGTAAATAGCGGTATAATGGCGTTGCCGGGTAAGCAACTGAAGAACTGGCTGGGCCGTTTATCGAACAGTAATGCACAGGGGGAGTACTATTTAACCGATGTTATTGCGATGGCGCACAGCGAAGGTGTAGAAATTGCCACTGCCCAGCCGCAAAACCCGATGGAAGTAGAAGGCGCCAACAACCGTGTGCAATTAGCCGCATTAGAGCGTGCATACCAGCAGCGTAAAGCGGAAGAGTTAATGTTGGCCGGTGCCAACCTGCGCGATCCTGCGCGTATCGATGTGCGCGGTACGGTTGAGGTTGGTAACGATGTGATGATTGATATCAACGTTATTTTCGAAGGCAAGGTTGTGCTGGGCAAAGGCGTGACCATTGGTGCTAACTGTATCCTGAAAGATTGCGTGATTGGCGATAACACTGAAATAAAGCCTAATTCGATGATTGAAAAGGCAAGTGTTGGCGCAGACTGCTCGGTAGGCCCGTATGCCCGCCTGCGGCCGGATAGCGTGATGCTGGACGACAGCCATGTTGGTAACTTCGTCGAAATGAAAAAAACTACGCTGGGTAAGGGCTCAAAAGCTAACCATTTGACCTATCTGGGCGATGCGATTATTGGCAGCAAAGTAAACGTGGGTGCCGGTACTATTACCTGTAACTACGATGGCGCGAATAAGTTTGTCACGACCATTAAAGACGGCGCTTTTATCGGTTCTAACAGTGCGTTAGTGGCGCCGGTAACGGTTGGCGTAAACGCCACCGTTGGCGCAGGTTCGGTGTTAACCCGTGATGCGGCGGATGGTGAACTGGTGGTAGCGCGGGCGAAACAACGCCATATAACAGACTGGCAACGGCCGGCGAAAATTAAAAAGTAATAGCCGGTTAAAAAAACGAAGCCCGCAAAATGCGGGCTTTTTTATCAGTATCGGAATCGCGATTATAGGTTGAAATCCCGGATCGGTCACCACAGAGTGTCTGAGTCCTGCCGCAGGCAAAGGACGACAAATTCGTCCGGAACGAATTTGAACAGCTCTGCTGGCCTGAAAGGGCGTGGGCAGGATGCCCACGCTACTTGCTGTGGTGAGCCGGAACAGGAGTTTCAACCGGCAAAATTAATACTGATTAATCCGCCTTATCAACCAACACGGCAATAGCACCGTCGCCGGTCACATTACAGGCGGTACCGAAGCTGTCCTGCGCCATATACAGTGCAATCATCAGCGCGATAGCAGCATCGCCAAAGCCCAGCATAGAACCGAGCAAGCCTACTGCCGACATCACAGCGCCACCAGGCACACCCGGGGCGGCCAGCATCACCACGCCCAGCATAAAAATAAATGGCAGTACAGTCAGCAATGATGGCATGTCCAGGCCATTTTGCATGGTTACCACCGCCATGGCACAGGTAACAATAGTAATGGTTGAACCTGATAAATGGATGGTTGCGCACAGCGGCACAGTAAAGTTAGCCACATCAAATTTGATGCCATTGTTTTTGGTGGCTTGCAGCGATACCGGAATAGTGGCAGCGCTCGACATGGTGCCAAGCGCAGTAAAATAGGCTGGCAGCATATTTTTTATCAGGGCAAAGGGTGATTTACCGGCCTTGATACCGGCAATAGTGTACAGCGTGATGATCCAGCACCAGTGCATAACTACCGCCAGCAGCAATACGATACCAAAGGTTTTCAGCGTGCTGAATACGGTACCGGCAGCGGCCATCTGGGCGAACTCACCGGCGATATACAGAGGTAACAACGGAATGATGACTTTTTCCAGCAGCAACTGAATCACATCGCGGCCCTGATCGGATAGCTGTTTTAGCTGGGGCGCGCCGGTGGCGGCTATGCCGAGGCCAAAAATAAATGCCAGCACCAAGGCTGTCATCACACTGATGGCCGGTGGGATATCCATTTCAATAAAGGCGGTTAAATGAGCCGCATCTGTTGGCGCCGCAGCACTATTGGCTGCTGTTAGCATCGGTACCACCACACTGGCCACCAGATACGCTAAGGTACCCGCCGTTACGGTAGATAAATAGGCAAAACCGACGGTGCGGCTTAACAGCTTGCCAGAGTTACGTGGTAAAGCCGCAATGCCGCTGGTAATAAAGAATAAAATCAGCAGAGGTACGGTAAAAAACAATAACTCGCCAAATAAGCCCTTAAAGGTGATTAACAGTCGCGTCAGTTCGTGTGGTGCATACAGGCCACAGATCATGCCCAGTATGATACCTGCTATTAGTTTTAGTATTAGCGCCATAGTGTTTCTCGTTATAGTGTTGCTTAGATTATCGTAGCCTGGATGGTCGCCGCTGAGCATATCATAAGTTTGTCAGCCATACTGTGCTTTGCTGGTCGGTTGTGTTTCACGTGGAGCATTAGCAATTCAGCGGCAACTCAGCTAAGGCATGTTATTATCGCCGCGCTAAACGAAGCTGCCATGGTTAACACTTGATGCTTAACCGACAAAATAGCGAAAGAACAAAAGGCACATCCGATGAAAAAAGTTTTAGTTATGCTGGGTTTCATGCTGCTGAGCGCTTGTAGCCAGTTGCAGCAAATGTCTTCTTACAATGTTACAGAAGCCGATCTGGAGCAGTTACTACAGCAAAAAGTACCCGAGCTGACCCGGCAGGCAACAGTGGCCGGCATTCCGCTGAAACTGAATGTCGATAGCATGAAAGTGCAAATCGGCCCGGATAACTCTGATGTGGTAAGAGTAAATACTGCTGCCAGTGCGGCACTGTCATTATTTGGCTTAAGTTACCCCGCCACAATGCAGCTGCAGGTTGAAGGTGTGCCCTACTACGACGGCACCGAAAAGGCCATTTACCTGCGCTCGGTAAAACTGCTGGACTCCAGTATCGAAGCTTCAGGCTATCGCGGTAGCCTCAAACCGGTAACCAACGAGCTACTGCAACTGGTCAACGGCTATCTGGCCAATAACCCGGTATACCGGTTAGATACCGCAAACCCCACCGTTAAACTGTTAACCTCAGTTCCGGTAAATATGGCTGTACAACAAGGCCGTATCAGCTTTATGCCGGGTAAAAACTAGTATAAATCGCGCCGGTAGCGGCCTTGCTGCGTCAGTTGCGCCAGTGCGTCGCTACCAATAGTATCAAGCAGGGTTTGATGTACAGCCTGCCCCATACCCTCCAAGCTGCCACAAACATAAATCGCTGCACCCTGCGCCAGCCAGTCCAGCAGTCGCGCCCGCTGCGCGGCTAATGCATGCTGTACATAGTATTTTTCCGCTTGCTGTTGCGAGAATGCCAAATCACAGTGGCGGATAAAGCCTTGTTGTTGCCATAACTGGATATCGCGGGCAAAGAAAAAGTCGCTGTCCAGGCGGCGCTCGCCAAATAACAGCCAGTTATCACGCTGACCACGTTTTACCCGCTCGGCCAGTAGCGCCCGGATACCGGCAATGCCGGTGCCATTGGCAATAAAGATTATTGGCCGCGCATCATCCGGCAAATGAAATTGTGTATGCTGGCGCAAGCGCAGTTGCACTGGTTGTTGCTCCATCGCCCAGGCGGTTAGCCAGCCGGAACCAATGCCGAGGGCACCGCTGTCGTGCTGCACCTGGCGTACCAGCAATTGCAGGTAGCCTTCATCGGGGATCGACGCTATGGAATAGCTGCGCAGCTGCAGCCGCGGCTGCAGCTTTAACCAGTCAGCCAAGGGGCTGCCAGAGGCCGGTGGTTGCACTTTATCCAGCTCCAGCTCGGCCAGTGCCCAGCACAACGGTACATGCCGGCCCTGATAATGTACCGCCTGACAGCCATTAATTCCATGCCGGGTAAGCCACAGCGCGACTGCACATTTGCTGTTTTCCGGCTGAACATCCAGCAAATCTCCGGCTTGCCAGTGGCTACCTGCCGGCAACTGCAGTTTCACTACATAGCAAGGCAAGCCGCTGCTGGCGGGGTTAGCGATATAGCGGCTGTGTAAACCGGCCAGCAGCCAGTTATCGTTAACCGGTTGTTCCGCAGCGGTTTCAGTATCAGCACCTAACATCGTCAGTAGCTGCTGCCATTGTGTCAGCGCCGGGCTTTTGCTATCTGCGCTGTCCAGCTCCAGCAGCGGCCTTATCGCTTTGGCATCACGGCTGTGCAGCCAACCGTGCAACCAGTGGCCAAAGGCACAAAACTGCTGATAGCTGCGATCGCCAAGCGCCAGCACGGCAAACTGTAACTGGTTAAATGATTGCTGCCATTGCTGTGCCAATTGATAAAACTGGCTGGCATTATCCGGTGGCTCGCCTTCTCCGTAGGTACTGACCACAAACAGCGCCTTGCTGCTTTGGTGCAACTGCTGCTGCGTTAACTGGTTAAGTTCGGCCAGCTGTACGCTGAAACCGGCACTTTGCAGTTGGCTGGCGCTGCGCTTAGCCAGCTGCAGTGCCATGCCGGACTGACTGGCATAGCCAATCAGCCAGTGATCTGTTGGCTTATGGGTGGCTGTGTTAGTTATTGTTGTCTGTTTGGCCCAGTAAATTCTTAGTAGTAGGCCCATTACCGCCAGTTGGCTGTTTAGCCAAACCCATTGCGAAGCCTTCGCCGAAAATGGTGATTGTGGCAGATAGAATAGCCACAGTAAGGTCAGTAGCAGCGTCAGCAGCATGTATTGTTCCAGCCGGGCAAAACCACGGACAGGCGTTACTGCCGCCGTACGGGGTTTCAGCCAAACCGAAGCCGCCACCAGCGCAAGGTATAACAGGTATAAACCAATAGTTTGGTATAGCTGTTGGTAAGCAGAAAAATAGGCATAGTGCAGAGGTAACAGCAGCAGCGCCAGCAGGTGATATTTTTCCAGCAAAGATTGCCAGCGTTGTAACATAAGGCACCAGAGAAAAAGCAGGGGTGGCAAAACCCACCCCTTAACGTGCAAGACAAGTAAAACAACGACCAGAGAAGCCATCCGGGGCCCGGTACAGCAGCCAATCCATCGACTAAGCAGACTATAATACGACTAAATATTAAATGCAAATGATTTTCATTTGCCGCTGGAGAGAAAGTTATTTCTTCAGACAAATGATGTATTTTTGAGCAGCTACAATGTACAATACTCTGTCATAAGTATTTGAAATTTAATGGTAATTTAATTGTTAATGCCAAATGGAGTTGTGTTAATGAGAGGTATGTTGTTAGTTGTAGTATTTGCTGCGTTCGGTTTGGTTGGCCGTGCAACAGCATCTGTAATAGATTTTGACAGTTATTATAGCGATGCTGACAATCCCGTATATTGGTCGGCATTTGACCTGGATATTATGCGCCTATCTTGGGCTGACACGCTTGGGCTGCCAAAACAGGCAGAGCTAAGTGATATCGATTTGTTTGTTGCTAACACGACAGCCGGCTGGCGCTGGGCAACATTAACAGAGTTTGCATTGCTGCATCAGTTTTTTGATACCGATGCTGACGCGGATGGTTGGTCGCAAGCCCAAAATGCCGGTTCTTCATTGTTTTTCTCACTGAATGGTGTGGGCCCAGCGTTTGCTGCGCAAGCAGGTTATGATTTTGAAGGTTATACATACTGGCAGTTTGGTACGCAGATTGATGGCGACATGCACTATGTCTGGATGGCAGACTTCGCCACAAACTTGCCAGGGATTAGCTGTGCCGAATATTCAATGCTGTGCGGTAGCGGTTATTTTACCGACGCTAATTCACCTTTATGGCTGGCAAGTAACGTGTTGAACATGGCAGACATTAACGTAGCACCGTTGTTGGTCAGAGATAAAGTACCTACCCCTGATAGCGCTGTTGTAGTACCAGCCCCGGCATCGCTGTGGTTAATGACGTTGGCTGTAATTTCCCTGCTGGGTCGTCGTCGTGCTTTGAAGTAAAACCTGCGGTAAAGCTGGGTACAGGTAACAAAACAATGTCGTTTGCTGTAGTTGTATGGTGTTAAAGTTAGTATGAATGTCATCGATTTTGTTGCGCTATACCTGTTTCTGCTGAAGTATGTCTCGGTAGTGCTGTTGGTTATGTTATTGGCTTTTGCATTAGATGATGTCTTTATTGATGGCTACTACTGGTTGCGACGCTTATGGCGTGGTTTGACGATCTACCGTAAGCGCGCTGTATTCGATGAACAACAACTGTACTTCTGCAAAGAAAAGCCGTTAGCCATTATGATTCCTGCTTGGCAGGAAGTGGGGGTCGTCGGCAAAATGGCTGAACTGGCTGCGTCGGAGCTGGATTATGAGAACTATCAGATTTTTGTCGGCACTTATCCGAATGATCCTGGTACTCAGGCTGATGTCGACGCTGTTTGTCAGCGTTTTCCCAATATCCACAAAGTCATCTGTGCCCGGCCCGGCCCTACCAGCAAGGCGGACTGTTTAAACAACGTAATCACGTCTATTCTGGAGTTTGAGCGGCGGTCTAAAGTTAAATTTGCTGGCTTTGTGCTGCACGACGCTGAAGACGTAATCTCTGCAATGGAGTTGCGGCTGTTTAATTATCTACTGCCGCGCAAAGACCTTATCCAGTTACCAGTATATCCTTTTGCTACCGGGCCACTCAATTTTACCTCCGGGCATTATCTGGACGAATTTTCCGAGATGCATGGTAAAGACGTCGTAGTGCGTGAAGCTATGGTTGGCCAGGTACCCAGTGCAGGTGTCGGAACGTGTTTTAGCCGACGTGCCATCTTGAAGTTGTCAGAAGAAGGTGACGGCTTGCCGTTTGATGTGCAGTCATTAACAGAAGACTATGATATTGGTTTCCGGCTAAAACAGTGGGGCATGGAGGAAATTTTCGTCCGCTTTTCTGTAACCAATAATAAGCTGGCTGCCTTTGCTGAGCGCAATCGTAGCCGCAGCAAAACTGACGGCAATGTGGTTTGTGTCCGGGAATACTTTCCGGAAACTTTCAGCACTGCTGTCCGGCAAAAAAGTCGCTGGATCATTGGTATCGTGTTTCAGGGCATGAAAGTTCATAAATGGAGCAGCGACTGGAAGCTGAACTATTTTCTCTGGCGCGATCGCAAAGGTGTTATCAGTTATTTTGTCAGTTTTCTGGCCAATATTGTTTTTTTGCAGCTGACAATACTGTGGTTGTATCAGTCCTTGGCAGCAGACCCTTACAACTTTATCAGTGTGTTTTCCACAGACCCACTAATTGTGACATTGCTAAGCTGTAACCTATTGTTTTTCCTCAATCGTATGTTGCAGCGTATGATTTTTGTTCGCCGTTACTATGGCATAGCGCAGGCATTACTGTCTGTACCACGCCAGTTGTGGGGCAACATTATAAATTTCTTTGCCAATATCCGTGCAATTCGGCAGGTGCTCGCTCATGGCGACCCCCGCCGTGTGGCCTGGGACAAAACCCAGCATCAATATCCAACGGTAAGCGAACGTAGTCTGGGGTCTTCTCTGGGGTATATATTGCGTCAGCAGCATATTATAAGTGATGAGCAGCTTAATCAGGCGTTAGAGCAGCGGACAAGAGGCGAACGTATTGGTCAGGCGATGTTACGGCTAAAGCTTATTTCACCACAGCAACTAGCGGCAGCTTTGGCACAACAGGCTTCTGTGGAATGCAGGCTAATCGACCCCTTTGTCCTTGAAGCAAAACCTATTATTCAGTTTCCGGAAAAGCTGGCTTTTAAATACGCTGTTCTGCCGCTGGGAATAGAAGACAATCTTCTGGTGCTGGCCAAGGAAAGTGCTTTATCGCCGGTAGCTCAGGGCGCGATTGAGCGGGCACTGCAGCGCAAAGTGCGTTATGTTATTTGCCAGGTAGGTGCGGTTACTCTGGGCCTGCGCTATTGGTATAAATTCGATTTGGCGTGTAATCCACAGCAGCAACTGTCACAGTGGTGTGACACTGGTGAGCTCTCAGCTGCGGGTGCAGAAGCCATTCGTCAGCAGTACTTTGCCAGTCAGTTAATGCTGGGGGATGCACTGCTTCAGGCGTCTAATTTAGAGCCCGCAGTAATTAATCAGGTGTTGATAGGTTTCGAATACGACAGCAACCTGAGGCTGGGTACCTATCTGGTGCAGGAAAAACTGATTTCTGAACAGGTATTGCAGCAAACACTGGCGTTGCAGCAAGCACAACAAAAATCATTGCAACAGCTGTTCAATGAGTATAAAGCCCGGCTCAGCGGAGCTATGCTGGCATGATGACACGTCTAGCCTTGGCGTTACCTTTGTTGCTTTGCAGTTTGTGGTTGCAGGCACAACCCTGGCAAGATGGGCTAACAGAACTGCAACAGTTTCGCGCTTATCCGTACGTTAACAAAGCTTTTTCGCTGCAAAGCCAGCAGCAGTTTGCCGCAGCAGCAATTGAACTGGAAAAGGCTCTGCGGGTAGTCCCTCAACATGCTCCGCTCCTGCTCATGCTGTTTGATTATCAGTTGGCGATACCTGATACCTCGGCAGCACTGCGCACCTATCAACTAATACCTGCCTCCCAGCGGCAGGGCAATTTATTGCGTCTGGCGCAAACTCAACTCGACTTGCAGCAACCGCTAGCATTAACGCAATTTGCCGCCTTGCTGGATAACCTTACGGTTGCTGAGCGTTGGCAGTTATCTCAACTAGTTGCCCAACATCTGATAGCGCAGCAACAGTTACAGCAAGCGTTAGATTGGTTGCTGGCGCAACCGGTGCTAAGCGATGCTTTACTGTTGCAACGTGCTGAGCTAGCCAGTTTGTTATCCTTGCCAAAACAGGTTATTAGCGACACTGAAGCAGTATCAATCAGCAGTCTTGCTCCGCAGGACTGGCGGCGCTATCTGTCTGCGTTATTGCAGCAGCAGCTGGCTGAAAAAGCGGCGCGTTTGGCAGATAGTCATGCTGGCAGTGAATGGGCCGTTTGGTTTTACCAGCAATGGTTACAAATGCAACTGGCTGATAAAGACTGGTTGGGGGCTGAGAGCAGCTTTATCTGGTTATCACAGCACTCGATGCTCAGCAGCCAGCAGCAACTGCAGCGTTATCACACGGCGATTCACAACCAGCAGTTGACGTTGGCGGCAAAACTGATTAGTCAGTTGGATGTCAGTTGTCTGAAAAAAGTCGAAATGTATTTGCAAGCTGATGCAGTGTCAAAGGCCGGTGCGCAGTTTGCACTTTGCCCGGTGCAGTCATCATCAACCTGGTTAGGTTATGCAGAGCGTTGGTTATCTGCTGATGAATTGGCGGCTGTTAAATTGACGAATGCCACCCTGGCCAGTCAGCAGGTCAGTATGCTGACACAAAAGCGTATTGCGGCTAAGAATTACCAGGCCTTGTTGCAGCAGAAATTCTCCCAGCCTCTACAGCAGCAAGACTATGCCATGCTGGTTGCCAGTATTAGCGAGTTGCCTGACCCCATTGCACAACTACATTATTTTTCCCGTTTGTATCAGGCGATGCCAGACGACTATTTGCTGGATAAGTTAAGTTACTTATATCTTACACAGGGGCAGCACGACGAAGCCCTGAGCCTGTTGCTTCACGCCTTGCCGTTTTCTGCTGCCGCTCTGGCAGAGAAAAGCTTACCGGAGCGCTTACTTAATCTGTTGTTGCAGCGCCCAAATATGCAAACTCCTGCAATACTTCAACAGCTGGACCACTGGACGCAGTTTCATAGCAGCCGGGCAGAGCTGTGGCGTTTAGCTGGTAATTGCGACAAAGCACAGCATTTATTGGCTCCTGCACCCAGCACTGCAGCGGGTTGGCAAACCCTGGCGCTTTGTGCCAATAACTGGCAGCCTGCGACCGCTATTCAGTTTTGGCGGCAAGCGTATCAGTTACAGCAGCAAAGCAGCTATTTAAAACAAATTGCTTACCAGCATCAGGCGATGAATGAGTCTGCAGCTGCTCTGGCACAATTTCAGCAGTTGCCAGCCAGTGATTTACTACCAGCAGATCTTTTGACAATGGCTGAACTGGCGATACAGCAGGGTGACACAGATATTGCGGCCCGCTATTTAAATCAGGCTAAGCCGGACGGGCAAAGTGGACTGGCCAGGTCATATGCTATCCGCGCGACTTTATATGGTGCTTTACACCAAGCCGAGCCAGCGCTGCAGAGTTGGCGGCAGGCAGCGCAACTGCAACCACAGCGTTCTGCTTATCAGCTGGGTTATGCCTATGCGCTTGCTGAGACGACCCCCCGGAAAGCGTTAGAAATAATGCAGCAGTTACAAAGTAGCGGGTATCAGTTCAGTGCCACTGAAGCGGCACAGCTGGCGTATTTAAACCAACGCCTGTTGTTGCAGAATGCTACCTCATACTGGACAAACCGCGCATTGTTGCTGTACCCACAGCAGACAGATCTTACCGATGCTGAACTGGTGGCGCAGTTTAGCCTGGTGCGGTTACAACAGCAGTTACAATCTCATTGGCAGTTTAGCAGCAGTGCAACCTTCACCAGTGGAGCAGTTACCGGGGAGCGTCTGGTTGCTGACAGCACAGAACTGGCTAAACACGGTATTGCAGTTAAAGCAGAGTATTTTATCAACCCGCTACAACGCGATCTGTCGCTGTATGCTTTGCTCGCCGGTAGCGGCAATGACTCGCCCTGGCAAAACGGTGGGCACCAGCTAGGTATAAGCTATAAACCATGGCATCAGCATAATCTGTGGCTTAGTGCTGGTATACAGCAATACCCGCTGGCCGAGGGGGACTGGCAGAGCTTACTGCGCCTTACTGCCGATATATTAAACCAAACACCATGGCAGGCGGAATGGCGGCCGGTGCAGCAGCGCTGGTGGGAACGCAAATTATATATAGACGCAGTGTGGTGGCCCGAAGCAGATAACCAATTGCTGCAACTGCGTTTTGATCAGGGTGCTGTGTGGAAACTTGATAGCAATTTAGCGCAAACCATGAAGTGGTATGGTTTGGCGCAGTTTGACTTTCGGCGCCAGCAAAATGATTCCGGCTTGACTGACAGTGGAAAGCAGTTAACCTCGGGCATGGGTGTGCAGTGGCGTTTCTGGCTGGGACAGACACCAGCACGGTTACAGCGGCAGCGTTTCGAGGTAAATCTGGAATGGCAGTATCAACTTACCGGCGACTTAAATCAGCGACAACATGCGCTGTTGTTGCAGTTTTATGCAGCCTGGTAGCTTGTCAATCCTCTGTCGGCACCACGGGTAAAGCGGTATTTTACCAGCCGTTAAACCAGGACAAACAGGTTGACATTGCTCAGTGGCAGCAGTTACTGCAAGCAGCGGCCAAAGATGGCTACACTACGCTGGTTGTGCAATGGACGCGTCACGACGATACCGACTTTGTTGCTCAGCAGACGCATCTTCGCAACGTCCTGCAGGCAGCACAGCAGGCTAACTTTCGCATCTGGCTTGGTCTGAATGCGGATAGTCAATATTTTCAACAGATGCAACAACCGTTGGCACTGCGCCAACTGTATTTCAGGCAGCAACTGGCAAAGGGCCTGCTGCAGCTTCGCCGGCTGACAACAGATATGCCGGTAAATGCAGCACATTTTGCAGGCTGGTATCTGCCGGCAGAGCTAAATGACACCGATTTCATGACTGCTGAGCAACTAACCTGGCTGACACAAGAACTTAAGTTGTTTAAGCATAGTGTGGCGCAGCCCGTTGCAATCAGCTTGTTCAGTAATGGTGGCTTGCCCGCTGCCGATTACATTAACGCTATGCACAGCTTATCTGACAGCGGTATACAGCTATGGTTGCAGGATGGGGCCGGTGCTGGCCTGCTTACGTACTCACAGCGTCAGGCATTACTTAGTAAGCTGCCTTGCCATTTTGCATTAATCAGTGAACGCTTTCGCCAAACAGACGCAACAGCTACGCCTTTTCAAGCCAGACGTGCAACCAACAGTGAGCTCGTATCAGCGCAGCAAGCTATTAAACCATGTCATGCCGATATCGCATTTTCCCTACGTTATCTGCCTTTTGCCAACACCGTGCTGCTACCACCCGGCCAGTAATTTTCTATTTAAGCGTAAGTTTTGCTTGAAAGTTCGGTAATTTCTGTTATTTTTCTTTCGTTTTGAAACTTAATCGAAAGATATGAACAAGCGAAATACTCAACAGCGGCGACATTTAATTGTCAGCCAACTGCAGCAGCAGGGCGAACTGTCGGTAGAGCAACTGGCCGAGCAGTTTAATACCTCTGAAGTGACGATTCGTAAAGACCTGACAGTGCTGGAACAAGCCGGTTTGCTGCTGCGTCGTTACGGCGGTGCCGTGCCGGTACCGCAGGATTTTGTCAGTGACAGTAGCTTAGAAAAAGTTTCAAACCGAAAGTTAGCCATCGCTAAAGCGGCTGCCAGCCTGATTAAAGATCATTACCGCATTATTATCGACAGTGGCCGCACCACTGCTGCCCTGTTACCAGAGCTTGCCTGCAAGCGCGGCCTGGTGGTAATGACCAATTCGCTGGCGATAGCCAATACGCTGCGTGAGCTGGAAAACGAACCCACCTTATTGATGACCGGTGGCACCTGGGACCCGCAATCAGAAGCGTTTCAGGGCCAGCTGGCCGAGCAAATGCTGCGCAATTACGACTTTGATCAGCTGTTTATCGGCGCTGATGGCATCGACCTCGGCCGCGGTACCACCACCTATAATGAATTGTACAGTTTAAGCCGGGTGATGGCCGAAGTAGCACGTGAAGTGATTGTGATGCTGGAGTCGGACAAGCTGGGGCGCAAAATTCATAACCTGGAATTACCCTGGTCAATGGTGAAAGTACTTATTACCGATGAAGGTTTAGCTGCAGCGGATGCAGCACAGATTGAACAACAGGGCGTTAAGGTGATCCGGGTTCAGGCCTGAGTCAGCTGTACGCCGTAACGTTAAAGTATCAGAAATTTATGGAGAGCTCGCATGTGTGGAATAGTTGGCGCCGTAGCGCAACGTGATGTGGTAGACATTCTGGTTGAAGGCCTGCGCCGGTTGGAATACCGTGGTTATGACTCAGCCGGTGTGGCTGTGGTTACTGAAAGCGGCGAACTCACCCGCCTGCGCCGCTTGGGTAAAGTAAAAGAACTGTCAGATGCGGTGGCAGAAAAGCCAGTCGCCGGCGGCACCGGTATTGCTCATACCCGCTGGGCTACCCATGGCGAGCCAAGCGAGCGCAATGCGCACCCGCATGTGTCGAGCAACATTACCGTGGTGCATAACGGTATTATTGAAAACCACGCGCCACTGCGTGAAGCACTAAAAGCCAAAGGCTATGTGTTTACCTCGGATACCGATACTGAAGTTATCGCCCATTTAGTCGAAGAAGAGCTGAAAAGCGCTGGTTCATTGCTGGCCGCAGTACAAAAATCTGTTAAGCAGCTGCACGGTGCTTACGGCACGGTATTACTGGATAAAACCGACAGCAGCCGTGTAGTCGTGGCCCGCTCAGGCAGCCCGCTGGTAATTGGTTTAGGTATAGGTGAGAACTTTATCGCCTCGGATCAGCTGGCGCTGTTGCCGGTAACCCGCCGTTTTATCTTCTTAGAAGAAGGTGACGTAGCCGAAATCACCCGCCACAGCATCAGTATTTTCGATAAAGACGGCAAGCCGGTAGAGCGTGAAGTACACGAGTCAAACGTCAGCTACGACGCCGGCGACAAAGGCCAGTACCGCCACTTTATGCTAAAAGAAATCTACGAGCAGCCCCATGCGATCAATAACACGCTGGAAGGCCGCTTAAGTGCCGATTCTGTACTGGATGAAACCTTCGGTAACGGCGCGGCTGAACTGTTCAAAAAAGTAAAACATGTTCAAATCGTCGCCTGTGGTACCAGTTACCATTCAGGTATGGTGGCGCGCTACTGGTTAGAGTCGTTAGGCGGCATTTCCTGTAACGTTGAAATCGCCTCTGAGTTCCGTTACCGCAAATCGTTCGTACAGCCAAACAGCCTGCTGGTCAGCATTTCGCAATCAGGCGAAACCGCCGACACGCTAGCCGCGCTGCGTCTGGCAAAAGAAGCCGGTTACTTAGGCAGCTTAACGATTTGTAACGTAGCCGGTTCATCCCTGGTGCGCGAATCAGACTTAGCCTTTATGACCCGCGCCGGCGCTGAAATCGGTGTCGCTTCAACCAAAGCCTTTACTACGCAGTTAGTTGGCCTGGCCATGCTGACCATGGCCATTGGTAAGTACAACGGCTTAACCGGCGCGCAGCAGCGCGAACTGACCGACGCCTTAAAGAGCCTGCCAGCAAAACTGGAGCAAACCTTAACCTTAGCGCCACAAATTGAAGCCCTGGCAGAAGAGTTTGCCGACAAGCACCACTCGCTATTCTTAGGCCGTGGCGATCAGTACCCAATCGCAATGGAAGGCGCGTTAAAGTTAAAAGAGATTTCCTACATTCACGCCGAAGCCTATGCAGCCGGCGAGTTAAAACACGGCCCACTGGCGCTGATCGACGCACAAATGCCAATTATCGTGGTGGCGCCAAACAACGACTTATTGGAAAAGCTGAAATCAAACGTCGAAGAAGTGCGCGCCCGTGGCGGTATTCTGTACGTATTCGCCGACGCCGATGCTAAATTCCAGTCTGACGACACCATGCGCGTAATCAACGTGCCACACGTCGCCGACATCCTGGCACCTATCGTCTACACCCTGCCACTGCAGTTGCTGAGCTACTACGTTGCCATTATCAAAGGCACCGACGTAGACCAGCCACGCAACCTGGCGAAGAGTGTGACAGTAGAATAATTTACGTTGAAAAATAATAAGGCCATCAAAAGTTT
Source organism: Rheinheimera aquimaris (assembly GCF_020531985.1). GTDB lineage: Bacteria > Pseudomonadota > Gammaproteobacteria > Enterobacterales > Alteromonadaceae > Alishewanella > Alishewanella aquimaris. Next base: position 92,704 of record NZ_JAJAVQ010000002.1, read on the forward strand.
ACTGTGATGGCCTTTTTTATTGCTGTTTCCCCGGCTTGGCTCAGTAAACCAAACTGCTACAATCAAAATTCCACAGCGTTAAGGCAGCAAACATGACTACCTTATTTGAACAAGTACTGGCGTCCAGTAAACGCCTGACTGCAGATGAACGGGCTAAGCTGGCACATGCGCTGATCGCCAGCCTCGATCAGCAACAGAATGATGATGCCGAACAGCAGTGGCTGGCAACAACTGAACAGCGTGTAGGCGAAATTGAAGCCGGTTATGTAGCCGCTGTGTCATGGCAGGATATAAAAAAGCAGTTGGGTAAAGACCAGGCTAAATGACACCGCTTAAGTTTCACCCCGCGGTCTATCATGACATTGCCGATGCTTACAATTGGTATCAATTGCAGTTAGATGGGCTGGGTGATGACTTTATCAACGAACTGGAGTCCGCCTACAGCTTAATAAGCCAAATGCCGCAAAGCTGGCCAAAGTTCGGTAAAAAGGCACGCCGTTTTCTTCTGCATCGTTTTCCTTTCGCTGTAGTGTACTTTCCATTTAATAACGAGCTATATGTAGTTGCCGTAATGCACCAAAGCCTCAGGCCAGGCTTCTGGCGTAATCGAAAAGTCTGATATTAGGGCTTAATATGACCCTTATAGCTTAACGAGCAGCTGGTTTATCACCTCTGTGTGGCACTGGATTTGATATAAAAGAGCCCAGTAGCAAACCGATTGGGGTGCTCCAAAAGATAACGTGTCTGTGGTTATAAATATCTGCAAGCAAGTAACTTGTCAGGCCGACAAAAAGTATAAAGAACAGACTCCGATATAAGAATCCTAGCTTGGATAGTACATACTGTTGTTTGCAGTTAGGGCACTCAGATGGAAGTGTTGGGTGAAGAAAAATATTACGCCAGATAGAAAGCCTGTGTGTTTTACAATGAGGACAAAATTTATACATGTTTACAGCCTCCCGCACTTTGAATACATGTCAGAATAATGAAATTTTTCAGGTTCGAATTACGGTAAAGCTGGTTACTCCAACCTCACCACAGTGCTTGTTTTGACACCGCCAGCCACATTATTACCAACACGGTAGCGGGTAGCGTAATAAGCGCCAGATTGGTAAACGCTTTATGGTAAAACTGCACTAGCGCCTGCTGGCGTGGTGTTAAGGCGCTACCTGCGCTGCGCTTAGCGATGAGCTGTTTTACCTTCCAGTTACCCAGCCAGATATCGACAATTTCCAGCTGCACAATGATTAAAAGCACCAGCCAGAGCTTTTGCTGCAACCACGGCATGCTGATAAAGCCATACATAAAAGCCATAGTGGCGCCGCTTATCAGCAGGGTAACTAAGGCGATATGTTCCAGTGTAAGCGTCCAGAAAAACACCCGGTACACTTTGGCGGTAGCGCGCGATAGCTCGCCATCTTGCTGCTGCATATAACGCAGTACCAGCCAGGAGCCGAACGCCGGGCCTAACCACATTACCAGCGAGCCAAGATGAATAACCTTAAGTGCGGCGTGCATGCGGTGTGCCCCATAATTTCCATGCGATTAGCACAAACCAGCCGGTACTTAACACCATACTGGCGGCTGTAAAATATTCCGCCAGTTTTAACTGCTGTAGCGCAATGGCCACCGATAAGCCTAAACCGAGCAGCCAGGCAACAAGGCCCGGATATAACCACAGTTTTAATGCCGGTTGCTGCTTTAGCAGCGCCAGTGTCAGCAGCAAACCGCTAATATTGTATAAGCCATTCCCCAAAAAGCCGGTCAGGTGCATGGCCAGTACATCTATAAATTGCAGCAAGGCCAGTTGCTCAATAGCGATATGCGGCATGACAAAGGCGTACAGGGTTTCAGCCATCAGATCGGGCGCCATACCCAGCGCCACCAACAACACGCCATACTGGCGGGCGGCGCCCGGTTTCAGTTCGGTGGACAGCATTACCGCAAACGCCAGCAAACTCAGCGCGGCCAGCATCCAGCTAAGCCAGCCCCATTGCCATAACGTCAGGTTGCTATTGATATAACTTAGCCGGGTGGCTAAATCGTCGCCGACCGGTAAGCCGGGACGCATCGGGCCATTCATCATCAGGCAGGCTATAAAAATCAGCAGTGCAATGAACAGCGTGGCGTAAAAGTAATGTGGTTTGGTCATAACGGGCTATCCATAGCAAACAGGCTGCTATCTTAGCGGCTGATCAACACAAGTGGAATGCTTTGTGTTATTTAACCTTTTGAGTTATCGGGTTTTCTTTGTGCTTCTTGCTGCAAAAACTGCTGTTTAGCCTGTTGTTGTTTTGCTCGGGCGTTAAGGTGCGCAGCTAATTGGCGTGTTTCATCTGGTGTGCCGCGGACGATAATCCGTCTTACATCAGTATCAAAACACAATGCCTCGTTTTTACTCCAGGCCTGCATCGTTATGCGGTTTGTTAGCAATGTCAGTGTCGGGCAAGGCTTGTAGCCGGCATACTCGGCTTTATTCTGCCAATAAGCGTTAATGACAAAGTTACCGATAACCACCAAAGCTAAACCGGTTAGCACACCGATTGCTGTCAGCTTACCGTTATTTGCAGATAACGTTTGCTGGCGCAGACCCCGCCAAAGCCGGTTAGCGGCATAGCCTGTCATAAATACCAGCGCCAGTAGTGCACCCGGCAAGTAACCATGAAAGCTGCTTAATACGATAAGTGGCTTTGCGCTGATTAGCTCGGCACATTGCGTTTGTACTTCGTGCAATAGCGTCCAGCAGCCTGCAAATAAAAGCAGGCTGAACAGAAAGAAAGCTATGGCGTCTTTTATTACTGCAGAGTTGCTAATCATCCCGGGTCAGCACTTCCAGCAGTTCAATCTCAAAAATCAGGTTACTGTTCGGTGGGATCATAGTGCCAATCTGCCGCTCGCCGTAGGCTAGCTCCGCCGGTACCCAGAGCTTGCGTTTGCCGCCGGTTTTCATGCCTTTTAAGCCTAAAATCCAGCCCTGAATTACCCGATTATTACTCAGCACTATCTGAAACGGCTCGCCGCGCTTGTAGGAGGAATCAAACTCGGTGCCATCTTCTAACCAGCCCCTATAATGCGCGGTGACTAACGCGCCGCGTTTTGCGGCTTTACCGCTGCCTTCAATCAAGTCTTCAATTTTTACTTCTGCGTTCATAATAATGAATGTGGTTGTTTCAGCTTGCGGCAGTATAAAGCATCTGCAAAAAGATGCTGAAAAACATATATATATCGCATCTGTCTGTTGCACTAATTCAGGGCGGTTCGCTGTTGCTGGTTTTTATTTGGTGCAATCTTAATCTTTGAATCTTAATGTAAAAGTAATCATGGCTTCACGTTTTGCCCCAATTTGGTACGGCTTTTTATGGCGGCACTATTGACGGGCGATTTTTAATCATCTACGCTTTGTAAGCGCTTACATTTCAGCTTTCCGCCGCTTACGGAGATATGTAAGCGCTACCAAACAACAAAAACACTAAATACTCAGCAAACACGGGAGAGAGGGTATGAACCAGACACGTTTCAAACTGTCGCGCTTGGCGCTCAGTTTGTCACTGATTACGGGAGCGGGTGCACTGGCGCCGGTTTCTGCTAATGACGATGTGGCAGCAACCACTGACGTTGAAGTGATCCAGGTGACCGGTATTCGCGGCAGTCTGGCCAAGTCGATGGACATTAAACGTGAATCAACCGGCGTGGTAGATGCCATCACGGCAGAAGATATCGGTAAGTTCCCTGATACCAACCTTGCTGAGTCATTGCAGCGTATTACCGGCGTATCAATTGACCGCAGTAACAACGAAGGCAGTAAAATTACCGTACGGGGTTTTGGCCCTGAATTTAACCTGGTTACACTGAATGGCCGGCAGATGCCGACGACCGGCGGTGGCCGTTCATTTGATTTTGGTAACATCGCGACTGAAGGTGTCAGCGGTGTGCAGGTACATAAAACAGCCCGTGCTGACGTACCAAGTGGTGGTATTGGTGCCACGGTAAATATCTCTACTGCGCGGCCACTGGCCAACCCGGGTCTTAAAGCCTCGGTGGGTGTTAAGGCCGTGCATGATACCTCAAATGAAGTGGGTGATGATTTAACACCGGAAGTATCTGCGATTTTCAGTAACACCTTTGCTGACGATACGTTTGGTATTCTGGTATCAGGTTCAGTTCAGGAGCGTAATAACCGTGCTGAGGGCATGGCAGTTGATAACTGGATCCCGAATGTGGATTTGTCCATTTCACCGGATCTGCAACTGACCGATAACAACCAACGGGCCGATGGCAACACCTGGTATCCGCAAAATGCTGGTTACGAGATGCTCGACAATGACCGCAAGCGCACTAACGGCCAGGTTGTGCTGCAGTTTGCACCAAGTGACGCCTTTAAAGCGACGCTCGATTACACCTATTCCAAAACAGAACTGGACGTTGAACGCGTTGGTTTTGGTATCTGGTTTAACAATGGTGGTAACGTAAAAAGCGCCACCATCAATGAAAACGGTACCTACGTTGACATGACCGAAGTCAATGGTGACTTCGCAACTAACCTGAACCGCAACGGCAGCGCCAGTGAAAATAAATCACTAGGCCTGAACCTGGAATGGCAGGTAAACGATGCCCTGCACCTGGAGCTGGACGCGCACAGTTCGGAAGCTGTTAGCATGGGTACGGGCCTGGGCCACGATGCCTATATGATAATTGGTAACACTTCATGGGGCGGTAATGCAGACCATCCTAACGCGACGGCAAATTTAGAAACGAAATCAGCTGCATTTACTGCCGGCGGTATTCCGGTTATCGACTTCACACTGACCAATGGCCAGGCGGAATTGCTGCCGCAAGATATGGGCTCGCTGTTTGGTGGTGTCAGTAAGAATGAAGACAAAAACGAAATGGATCAGGTGCAGCTCAAAGGCCAATGGCTGAACAGCAGCAACTCTGCGCTGGTCGCGATCGATTTCGGTGCCGCATACACTGATACGTCTTTCCGTTCGACCAACGCTTACTCAGGTCAGCTGGCTGCCGGTTGGTGGTTATGGTCTGCCGACTGGTATCCGGATGATATGTTCTACCGTGTAGACACCAGCAGCCTGCTGGATCAGTTCTCAGGTGGTGGCAGCGATAAGAAAATTAATTACTTCTACATGGCCGACTTCTACGACGTGGTCGATATTGCCGAAAGTATCGACTGTGACAATGTAGACGCCGGTATTGGTGCCTGTAGCTGGCCGGCTGAGCTGGGTGGCGTATTTGGTGCCGGCCCTATTGACGATGATCACCGGGTAAGTGAAGAAACGCTGTCGTTTTATACCCAGGCCCGCTTTGAGTCTGAGTTTAACGGCATGCCAATTAACATCACCACCGGCTTACGCTATGAGCAGACTGATGTTACGGCCAACAGCTTAGAGCGCCCGGCGGTCAGCATGCAGTGGGTTAACGGTAACGAATGGGCTTATACCTATGCGACAGACCGTTCATTCTCTGACGGCGAAGGTAAAACCCGCGAGTTTTTACCTAACGTCGATATGAATATCGAAATCAAAGACGATTTGATTGGCCGTTTCTCATACAGCCGTTCGCTGACCCGCCCACCTGTGGGTGCGCTGCGTTCAACCACGTCATTTGATGGTAACCCGAAAGTAGGCCAGCGTAAGGTTACCGTTGGTAACCCGGCACTGAAGCCTTATACGGCGGATAACATCGACCTGTCGCTGGAATATTACTACCAGCCAGGTAGTTATGTTTCTGCCGGCTACTACCGTAAGCAGGTAGAAAACTTCCTGGTGAAAACCACATCGGAAGAAAATCTGGCCGGTATCCGCGATCCGTTTATCGGCCCGCGTGCAGAGCAGGCCATTGCTGATTTAGTCGCGGCGGGTTTACAGCCAACCGACCAGGCGATTCATGACCAGATCAATGCTAATCAGGGTACGCCACAGGGCACGCCTATCACCGGTGATGAGAATGACCCGCTGACGGTATTCTCGGTATCGCGTGATACAAACGTAGAAACCGCTAACCTGTGGGGTTGGGAGCTGGCTGCACAGCATATGTTCGGTGAAACCGGCTTTGGTGTGCAGGCTAACGCCACGCTGGTATACGGTGACGTTGAGGCTGACGTAAACGCTATTGGTTACCAGTTTGCCCTGCCAGGCCTGAGTGACTCTGCCAATATGTCGCTGATTTATGAAAACTACGGCTTGTCTATGCGTATTTCATACAACTGGCGTGATGAGTTCCTGTCAGGCTTTGACCAGCACTCGGCACCGGTATTTACTGAAGCTTACGGCCAGTGGGACTTTAACGTAAATTACGCGGTCACCGACAACCTGACAGTATTTGTTGAAGGCCTGAACATTACTGAAGAAACGCAGCGTACTTATGTTCGCTTTAAAGAGCAGTTCCTGCGTGGTTACCAGTATGGCGCCCGTTACAATTTAGGCGTACGTTACACCTTCTAAGCATTGGCGCAGTTTGCTACGCTAAAAAGCCGCTGACACCAGCGGCTTTTTGTTAGCCGGGCGCGTTATTACATTGACAGGAGTTGCTATGGCACAGCATGCCGTACTGGACAACATCAGCCATAAAGACATTAGAATTATCAGCCAGCGTGGCGCTGATTTTGGCGACAATGTCAGCCTGACTACCGCCTTTATCAGCGAATTTATGCAGCTGCAAAGCTGGTATCCGCTGTTTTTCCGCCATAAGAGTGACAACAACAGTTATGAGCCGGTTGCTTTGCTGGGGTTAAAACCGGGGCAAAATCTATTTTTGCAGCCGCAAGGCTGGCAGGCCGGTTATGTGCCCCTGAGTATGCAGCGGCAACCGTTTTTAATCGGTTTTCAGCAACAGGTTGAAAACGGCGTACCGCAGCAGGTACCGGTAGTGTGTATCGATTTGGATCACCCTCGTGTTAGCCAGACACAGGGCGAACCGGTGTTTCTGCCGGATGGTGGCAGTAGTCCGCTGTTGCAGCAGGCCACTGCGGTACTGCAGCAAATTCAGCATGGTCATCAGCAAAACCAGGCATTCTGCCAGACCCTGGCAGAGCTGGAGTTACTGCAAAGTACCACGCTGGAGCTGAGTTACCACGGCGCTGTGCATAAGCTGACCGGGCTGCACAGCGTGGCGACTGACAAACTGAATAAGTTAACGGCAGAACAACTGCAGTTGCTGCAGCACCAGGGCTATTTGCAGGCACTGTATCTGATGCAGGCATCGACCGGTAATATTGCCAAGCTACTGAGTAAGATGGAAAACCAGCCCGGCTGAGACAACGCGGGCGACAGAGACGGATTGACGATGCAGAGCATTGAACAGATAGATTGCGACAGCAACTTTGCACTGAGCACCCAACTGAGTGGCCGTACTACGCCATTGGTGCTGCGTAATCTGGTAAAGCACTGGCCGTTGGTACAACAGGCGCTGCGGTCTGATCAGGCTGTCGCTGATTATCTGCGCAGCCTGTACCCGGGCGTGCCGGTGCAGGCGTTTTTTGCTGAGCCCGAAGCTGGCGGCCGGTTTTTTTACAACGCTGATATGAGCGGCTTTAACTTCAGCCAGCGTCAAACCCGGTTAGATGCGGTGCTCGATGGTATTTTGCAGCATAGCGGCTGTAGCGATGCACCGGTATTTTACATGGGTTCGACCACCGCTGACTATTGCACGCCTGGCCTGACCGCACAGAACCCGCTGCAACTGGATGGAGTAACGCCTCTGATAAGTTTATGGCTGGGTAATCGCAGCCATGTGGTAGCGCATTACGACGTGCCAGATAATATTGCCTGCGTTGGCGCCGGTAAGCGGCGTTTTACACTGTTTGCGCCACAGCAGCTGGCTAACCTGTACCCGGGGCCACTCGATTTTACCCCGGCCGGGCAGCCGGTCAGTATGGTAGATGCACGCCAACCCGATTTTGCGCGCTATCCGAAATACCGTGACGCGCAGCAACATGCGCTGGTCGCCGAGTTGGAAGCCGGAGATGCTATTTATATTCCGTCTATGTGGTGGCATCAGGTAGAAGGGTTAAGTGAGCTGAATGTGCTGGTTAATTACTGGTGGCGCCAAACGCCGTCGTACTGCGGTTTGCCAACAGATGCCTTGCTGCATGCAATGCTGAGTATCCGCGACTTGCCGCCGTCGCAGCGGCAAATCTGGCAGCAACAATTTGAGCATTATGTGTTTAACGCCAACGACCAGACCAGTGCTCACTTGCCGGCAGAAAAACGCGGTGTGCTGGCGCCGATGCTGGAGCATACGGCCCGCAAGCTTCGGGCAATGCTGCTTAACCGGCTAAACCGTTAGCGCTGATAAACCCGCACATAGTCTATTTGCAGGCTTTGCGGGTAGGCGCTGGCATCAACGCCTTTTTCATTCACATTACCGGCCCAGTTGCCGCCAACGGCTAAATTCAGCAGCAGATGAAAGCGCTGATCAAAAGGCGCATGCGGCCCTACGTCATCGCGGCTGTAACTGGCGGCAGTATACCAGTCGCTGCTGCGTTGGGTGGCATATAACACATCGTCAACATACCAGCGGATTTCGCCGGCTTCCCATTCAATAGCATAAGTATAAAACGCATCTGAGGGGCTTTTGTCATCGCGCAGCTTATAGCTTTTGCCGCTGTAAACGTTATCCGGCGGCAGTTTGCCGTAATGCAGGGTACCGTGCACGCGGCGCTCGCGCTCGTCGGCCAGCGCACTGGGCTCGTCAGATACGGTGCCCAGGTTCACAGCTTCCATAATGTCGATTTCGCCTGACAACGGCCAGCTGCCGTAATGCCAGTCAGTTGGTAGCATCCAGATCGCCGGCCAGCTGCCCTGCCCGTGTGGCAATTTGGCGCGGATTTCAAAGCGGCCATACAGCCAGTCGCCCTTGCCTTTACTGCGCAGCCTGGCCGAGGTATACGGCTGGGTTTTGCGCTGATGCGGGCTATGCGCCGGGTCGTCTTCGTTCAGTGCAGCGCCGGTGTAAGTTTCCTTGCGGGCAACAATATGCAGGATACCGTTTTCAACATAGGCATTTTCACGCCGGTTGGTGTAGCACTGCAGCTCATTGTTACCGCCACCCTGACAGTTTTGCTCAAAACCCCATTTGGTTGAATCTATGCTGTTGCCGTCAAATTCGTCCTGCCATACCAGTTGCCAGCCCGGCTCAGTTGCTTGCTCTGCCGGTGCGGGTTGTTCGCTTGGCTGTTCTGTAGCCGGTGGTGCCAGCTGACAGCCGGCCAGAACAGTACAGGTAAACAACGACAGAAGCTGACGGCGCATAGGTTAGTCTCCGCTACAGGACATATTGGCAGTTTCTGCAGATGCAGGCACCAGCCGGATATCGGCCAAGCTTAACACTAACGGGGCGGCACTGGTCAACGACACGGGTGTGAATATTTGGCTGAAATCCGCTCCGGCGCGGCCAAAGCAGGCTAAATCTACACTCAGTGTTTGCCAGCTATCATCAGCCATCGCCTGCAGTTGCGGCGCAATGTTTAACGCGCTGTCACAGCTTTGGGCGCAATCCATGCCCAGCACAACGTTATCCGGCACCTTACCCGTGCGTTTCAGCTGCAGTACCAGTGCGGCGGAGGCCTCCTGATAAGAGCGTAAATCGGCCGGGAAGGCACTGCTCAGGCTTACCTTCGCCGGGCCGCTAAAACTGAGGCGGCGGGCATCTTCCTGCACGGCTTTGTCGAAGGTGCGTACGGCAATATTGCCCAGCTGTTCGACGCTGCTGTTCATAGCTTTACTGCTGCCATCGCTGTGCAGCATCAGCTGATAAGGTGGTTTCACTGCGCGTTCAAACAGCACCAGGTCCTGCAGGTTCTGGCTGGTTTCTACCTGCTCTGGTAGTGCATTACTCAGCGTACTGGTATCACCGTAGCGCAGGCCAAAGCCATATGGCAGCAGTGGCTGGTAGCTGGCATCGCCCCGGTTAACGATTTGCTGTGGCGTGGCAGGCCAGCTGAACGATAATTTGCCATGGAAGTCTTTATTCACGCTGCCATCTGTGTTGGCGACGATCACATCCGCTATAGCCGCACCTTCACTGCCTGGTAGCCAGATAGCGACAAAGGCATCCGAAGCATTAAGCTCCGGGTTAACCCACATTGTCCGGCCGCTGATAAACAGCGAAACCACTTTAACGCCGTCTGCTTTGAGCTTTTTAAGCAAGGCCAAATCGGTTTTATTGCCGCGCTGATATTCAAGGTTATCCAGATCACCATTGCCTTCGGCATAGGGCTGTTCACCAAATACCACAACGGCAACATCAGGCTTGCTGTTGTAACTGCCATCCGCGCTCAGCTCAGTGCTGCCACCTGCTGCGGCAACGGCTTTGGCAATACCGGCATAGATTGAACTGCCACCGGGGAAGTCGCTGTTGCTGTTGCCGGTGCCCTGCCAGCTGATGGTCCAGCCGCCGGATTGCATACCGATATTATCAGCACCGATACCGGTCACCAGAATGTGCTGCTTGGGATTAAGTGGCAAGGTTGCGTCGTTATTTTTCAGCAGCACCAGTGACTGCTGCACGGCCTGGCGCGCTACAGCCCGGTGTTCGCTTGAGCCAATCAATTCGGTTTTGCCCGATAATGGCCGCTTAGCCGGGCTGGGTTTATCAAATAAGCCAGCGCGCAGTTTTACCCGTAAAATGCGCCGTACAGCATCATCAATCCGGCTTAGTGGTATCTGGCCGCTTTCGGTCTGGGCCAGCAGGTTTTCATACAGCGGTTTCCAGGCGGGTGTTGGCACCATATACACATCAAGCCCGGCCAGTGCTGCCTGGGCACAGTTGTCGTTGCTGCAGCCCGGGATCTGGCCGTGGCCATTCCAGTCGCCGACAACAAAGCCATCGAAGCCCATACGATCTTTTAATACGTCGGTGAGTAAATACTTACTGCCGTGAATTTTTTCGCCATGCCAGCTGTTAAACGATGCCATTACGCTTTGTGCACCGGCTTGTAAGCCGCCGACATAACCCTGCGCATGGATGCGGAATAAGTCTTGCTCGCTGGCGATATTATCACCCTGATCGTCACCGCCTTCAGTGCCGCCATCGCCGAGGAAGTGCTTAACGGTACTGATGACGCGCTGCTCGCCGAGAAAATCTTTATCGGCGGCGCCCTGTAAACCGGTAACAATAGCCGCGGCGTAGTCGCGCACGATGTCTGGATCTTCCGAATAACCTTCATAGGTTCGGCCCCAGCGGTCATCGCGCACCACTGCTACCGTAGGTGCGAATACCCAGTCAATACCGGTTACCATCACTTCACGCGCAGTCACTGCTGCAATCTGCTCAATTAACGCCGGGTTATTCGCTGCACCCAGGCCAATATTGTGTGGAAACAAGGTCGCGCCGATCACATTATTGTGGCCGTGTACCGCATCGGTACCCCACATGGTTGGAATGCGGCTGCCGTCGAGGCTGTCGTCAATTGATGCCTGATACATGGCCTCGGCCAGTGCTATCCAGTCTGCCGGGGTGGCATGTTTGTTGTTGTCCGGAAAAGCTCCACCGCCATTGAGGTAGGAGCCAAAACCATATTTACGCATGTCTTCAACGGTAATATCGCGGATTTCCGGCTGGATCATCTGGGCTATTTTTTGTGCCAGAGTCATATCGGCCAGCATATCGCTGATACGCTGCTCCATAGCCGGATCCTGTGCTACCGGCAATGTCAGCTCTGGCCAGACAGCAGCTGCTTTGCCAGAGGGTTCAGTCTGCTCCGTCGGTGCTTTGGCACAGGCGTTTAATACCAGCGCGCAGCTGATACTTAATGCAGAAAGTTGCAGGCGAAATGTCATCCGGTTCTCCTTAAGCGACGTTGCGGGGTTTGCTGCCGACAGCGCCATACCAGGCAATATAGACATAACAAAGTAGCGGAATAATAAAGGCCAGTTGCACGCTGACAGCATCTGCCAGTGCGGCTTGTGCCAGCGGTAATACTGCGCCGCCAACAATGGCCAGACACAAAATACCTGAACCCTGGCTGGTATGCTGTTTCAGGCCGTGAATGGCCAGGCTGAAAATAGTCGGGAACATAATGGAATTACACAGACCCACCAGCAAGATGGCAAACATGGCCAGACTGCCGCCGGTAGCAATAGTAATGGCAAGTAAAATCACCGCACAGACAGCGTTAAATGCCAGCACTTTACCCGGTGCCAGGTGTTGCATTACCACAGCACCGATAAAGCGCCCGGCCATAGCGCCGCCAAAATACCAGGCAATATAGTGTGACGCCGTTTGAGCTTCCAGCGCGCCGATATCAGGTTGGGTAATAAAACTGATCAAAAAGCTGCCGATGCCCACTTCGGCCCCCACATAAACAAAAATACCCAGCGCCCCCAGTACCAGATGGCGGTACTGCCAGGCGGCACCGGTAACGGTGATGCTGGCGTCTTTTTTGCCCAGTTTAGGCAGGCGTAAAAAGGCAAAAATCATAGCCATCACAATAAGCGCTGCTGCCAGCAGTAAATACGGCAATTGTACGGTCGACTCGGTCACTTCACCGGGTGTCGGCGCCTGCATACCGCCGAAAATCAGCCAGGCGCCGAAAAACGGTGCCACTGTGGTACCCAGTGAGTTAAAGGCTTGCGTCATGGTCAAGCGGCTGGATGCTGTTTCCGGCTTGCCCAGTACGCTGACATAAGGGTTAGCAGCAACCTGCAGTATGGTTATACCGGAAGCAAGGACAAATAATGCCAGCAAGAACAGCGGGTAGTAGTGTGCTGCGGCAGCCGGATAAAACAGTAAACAACCGGCGCCGGCAATCAGCAGGCCGGTGACAATACCGGATTGGTAACCAATGCGGCTGACCAGCATACCTGCCGGTACTGACACCACAAAGTAGGCACTGAAAAAGCAAAACTGGATCAGCAGCGCCTGGGTATAGTTCAGATCAAACAGGCCTTTAAGGTAAGGCACCAGAATGTCGTTCAGACAGGTGATAAAGCCCCACATAAAAAACAGTGTGGTCAGAGATGTCAGAGCAAAGCGGTAGTTACTCTGAGATGCTGCGGCCTCTGGTGCGGCGTCGCTGATTATTGGTGTTGCTGCCATCTTGCCCCCCGGCGATAAATGTTTTTCATTGACGGCTGCAATTGTGCCGTCTAGTATTATGTAAGCGCTTTCATTTATAGCATATATCACGCTGTTGGCAATCATTTTATCGCTCAGCAGCCCATAACAGCCTGACCAGAAGATAGTACAGCCAATGAAAATTACCTTAGCCGACAGCTCTCCTTTGCTTAACCCTGAATTTGTATTTGGCGTGGCCACAGCGTCGTTTCAGATTGAAGGCGCGGCCGACAGCCGGGAACCCTGTATCTGGGATACTTTTTGTGCACAGCCGGGCCGGATTAAAGATGGTTCAGACGGTCTGACAGCCTGTGATCATGTGGCACGCTGGCGCGAAGATGTGGAGCTGATTGCCGCGCTGGGTGTCGATGCTTACCGCTTTTCGGTGGCCTGGGGTCGGGTTATCCGGGCCGATGGCAGCATTAATCAGGCCGGGCTGGATTTCTACATTCAGCTGCTCGACGCACTGAAAGCGCGCAATATTAAAGCCTTTGTCACGCTGTATCACTGGGATTTACCACAGTATTTGCAGGATGAAGGCGGCTGGCTGAACCGTGCTACCGCGTATAAATTTGCCGAGTATGCTGACATCGTATCCCGGGCATTCGGTGACCGGGTGCATTCCTATGCCACGCTGAACGAACCGTTCTGCAGTGCCTACTTAAGCTATGAAGCCGGTATTCATGCCCCCGGCGTGCAAAACCGCCAGCATGGCCGTCAGGTTGCGCATCATTTATTGCTGGCGCATGGTTTAGCAATGCCGGTACTGCAGAAAAATGCCCCGGCAGCATTAAATGGCATAGTGCTGAACTTCAGCCCCTGCCATCCGGCCAGCGATAGTGAAGCCGATATCCGTGCAGCTGACATGGCTGACCAGTACCATAACCAATGGTATATCCAACCCTTGATGGAAGCGCGTTACCCTGAGCTGTTGCAGCAATTACCGGCATCAGAGCAACCGGTGATTGCTGAGGGTGATATGGCTATTATTGCCCAGCCGCTGGATTTTCTCGGCGTAAATTACTACACCCGCACCGTGTACCGCGCCAATACAAAAGGCTGGTTCAGCGATGTACCGCCAACAACGCCACCACTGACCGATATGGGCTGGGAAATTTACCCACAGGGTCTGACTGAAGTGTTGCTGGCAATGCACCGGCGTTATAACCTGCCTCCGGTGTATATCACCGAAAATGGTGCAGCTATGCCAGACTCTCTGCAGCATAATCAGGTGGCAGATCTACGGCGCGCTGCTTACTTTGAACAGCATTTACAGGCCACCGCCGATGCGATTACCGCCGGTATGCGGATCGACGGTTATTTTGCCTGGAGCCTGATGGATAACTTCGAATGGGCGGAAGGCTATGCCAAACGTTTTGGCATAGTGTATGTCGATTACGTCACGCAGCAGCGCACATTGAAAGCCAGCGCCATAGCACTGCGCGATTTATTTGCTACTCGGCGCGCTAAGTAGCAACAGTAAAAAAATAATAATAAACAGAATATTACGGGGATAGCATGCTAACAAAGCGGGAGAAAGTGGCCTACGGCCTGGGCGATACCGCCAGCAATATCGTGTTTCAGACGGTAATGCTGTTTTTAACCTTCTTTTACACCGATATCTTCGGTATTCCGCCGGCGGTGGTGGGCACGATGTTTTTGCTGGTACGGATTATTGATGCGGTAACAGACCCGTTAATGGGCGCACTGGCCGACAAAACCCAAAGCCGGCATGGTAAATACCGGCCTTATCTGCTGTGGCTGGCGCTACCTTTTGCGCTGTGCAGTGTGCTGGCGTTTACCACGCCGGATTTATCGGCCAATGGCAAAGTTATTTATGCCTTTGCCACTTACACTCTGCTGATGCTGGCGTATACCGCGATCAATATTCCTTACTCGGCGTTGGGTGGCGTATTAACCGCTGATCCGACCGAGCGGGTGTCGGTGCAGTCATACCGTTTTGTGTTCGGCATGCTGGGCGGCTTGCTGGTGACTGCCTGCACCCTGCCGCTGGTTACCTTTTTTGGCAACGGTGACAATGCCAAGGGCTACCAGCTGACGATAGTTGCCATGAGCGCATTGGGACTGGTGTTGTTTTTACTGTGTTTTGCCGGTACCCGTGAGCGGGTGAATGCACCGGTGGATCAACAGCTTACATTAAAACGCAGTTTTGCGTCGCTGTGGCAAAACGATCAGTGGCGGGTATTGTGTGTGGCGGCGTTTTTTCTGCTAACCGGCATGGTGCTGCGCACGACGCTGGCTATTTATTACGTAAAGTATTTTTTGGGACGAGAAGATCTGATCACGGTGTTTGTTACGCTCGGTATGGTGGGCAATATTGCCGGTTGTGCGGCTGCGCAGTGGCTGAGCCGTTATGTCGATAAAGTAAATGCGTATATCGGCCTGCAGCTGATTGCTGCGCTTATCAGTGCGCTCAGTTTCTTTGTTGGCGCTGCGCAACTGGAACTGGCGTTTGCGCTGTATTTTCTGTGGGGCTTCTTTTTACAAATGGCCACGCCGCTACTGTGGGCTAAAATGGCCGACACTGTTGACTATGGCCACTATAAAACCGGTATCCGTATTACCGGTCTGGTGTATTCGTCTATCGTGTTCTTTATCAAACTGGGGCTGGCACTCGGTGGTGCGCTGGCGGGCTGGTTACTGGCGTTTTATCAGTATCAGGCCGACAGTGTACAAACTGCAGCAACGCAACAGGGCATTTTACTCAGCTTCACGGTGCTACCCGCTATCGGTTCGGTGCTGGTTGCGCTGGTGATGAGCCGTTACCGGCTGCGCAGCAATACCGTGCTGGATATTCATCAGCAGTTGCAGCAGCGTGCTGGTGAAACGGCGCCGGAGCATGCTAGAGTAAATGCCTGAATCTATTAAGACAGGCAGGCAATGGCAACCATTTACCAAGTTTCAGAGCTGGCAGGCGTATCGTTAGCCACAGTGTCGCGGGTGATGAATAACAACGCCCGCGTCAGCGAAGCCACCCGCAACAAAGTGCTGGATGCTATGGCTCAACTGGGCTACCGGCCCAACTCTATTGCGCAGTCACTGGCGTCAAACCGCTCAAACAGCGTCGGCATTCTGGTATCCGAGCTGCACGGCCCGTTTTATGGTGAAATGTTGAGCGGCATTGAGAACGAATGTCGCGCGGCTGGCAAGCACGTTATTATTGCCGCTGGCCACAGTGAAGCTGAAAGCGAAAAAGACGGCATTGAGTTTTTGATCAGCCGTAACTGCGATGCGCTGATCCTGCATGTTGAAGCGGTATCGGATGATTACCTGATCAAACTGGCAGGCGGTAAACTACCGATAGTGCTGATCAACCGCTACATCGCCAAACTGGCCGATAACTGTATCAGCCTGGATAACGAACTGGGCGGCTATCTGGCAACCCAACAGCTATTACAGCAGGGCCATACCCAGCTGGCCTATATTGCCGGGCCAATGTGGAAAAGTGATGCGAAAGACCGTTATGCCGGGCACTTGCGTGCTATGGCTGAGCATGGCCTGACATTTAACCCGGCCCTGTTGGCTGAGGGGGATTTTCGCGATAGCGGCGGCAGCGCCTGTATGCAGCGGCTGCTGGCCACCAAGCTGCCTTTTACTGCCCTAGTCTGCGCGAACGATGAAATGGCCGCCGGCGCAATGGAAGTGGCACGCGAACAGGGGCTGCAGGTACCGCAGGACTTATCGATAGTGGGTTTTGATAACCTGATCCTGGCGCGTTACATTTATCCTAAACTGACCACTATTGACTATCCTATCGGCGAAATGGGCCGTATGGCTGCACGCTGGGTGCTGAAAAACATCTATCAGCAGCAGGCTCTGCAGTTGAAAAATGTGTTTGAACCGGCTTTGGTCTGCCGCGACTCGGCCTGTAGCTTATAACCTCAGCACCAGGCCGTACCCGGCATTAATAACTGCACGCCGCCGGCCTGCCAGCCCCACCAGACAGCAGCCAGCATCAGGGCCAGTAGTAAATACAGCAGTTTTATCAGATGTTTTTTCATGCTGTTGCCGTTTTCAACGTTGCGCTTTGCTCTTTTACCGGCAGATTCAGCAAAGCGGCTATGATGCTTAAGCCTATCGCTATCTGCCACACTAAATCATAGTTACCGGTTTTGTCATACACATAGCCGCCAAACCAGCCGCCCAGAAAGGCGCCTAACTGGTGAAACAAAAACACTATACCGCCCAGCATCGATAAATAACGAACGCCAAAAATACTGGCGACAGTACCGTTGGTCAGTGGCACGGTCGAGAGCCAGAGTAAACCCATGGCCATACCAAACAGGTAAGCACTCCAGTTCGTCAGTGGTAACAGTAAAAACGCGACAATCACCACTGCCCGCAGCGCATACAAGGCACTTAGCAACAGTGGCTTGGATAAACGCGCGCCCAAAGCGCCGGCGGTGTAGGTACCAAAGATGTTAAACAGGCCGATAAGCGCCAGCACAGTAGTGCCAACCGCAGGCGCCAACTGCTGATCCACCAGATAGGCCGGCAGGTGAATACCGATAAATACCACCTGAGAACCGCAGACAAAAAAGCCCAGTGACAACAGCCAGAAACCTTTGTGTGCCAACGCTTGTCGCAGCGCCTGTTCAATACTTTGCTCCGGCCCGCTGTGGGACCCCGTATCCGGCGTGCGCAGCATCAGCGCCAGTGGCAGTATCAGCAGCGCCAGCATACCCAGTGTGGTCAATGCCGCAGCCCAGCCCAGCTGGGTGATCAGTGCCAGTGTGCCAGGCAGCATAATAAACTGGCCAAAAGAGCCGGCGGCACTGGCTATGCCCATCGCCATACTGCGTTTTTCCACCGGCACGGCGCGGCCAATCGCGCCCAGAATAATGGTAAAAGAGGTGCCGGACAGCGCCAGACCAATCAGTAAGCCAGCACTTAGTGCCAGCGTAATGCCGCTGCTGGCCATCGCCATCGTTATCAGGCCCGATGCATAACAGAGGCCGCCCGCCAGCACCACTTTTTTCGCGCCGATACGATCAGCCAGCGCGCCGGTCAGGGGTTGCGTCAGGCCCCAAATCAGGTTTTGCAGCGCTATGGCCAGCGCAAAGGTTTCCCGGCCCCAGCCAAACTCGTTGCTCATCGGCGTTAAAAACAGGCCAAAACCGTGACGAATACCCAGCGCTATCGTCAGCACGACAGAACCTCCGAGCATAATATAAAACGCAGATTGCACCCGTGATGACATAACGGCTCCGGTACCTGGTAGTAAGGTGTAAAGCATATCAGGTTCTGCAAGGCCAGTGTTACTGGCAGAAGGTCTTAAGTCCAAGCGTTTTATTGACAAAATGACCGCTGGTCATTAGTCTGTTGTGAAAATGACTCTTGGTCAGTTCAGGGTGAACAATGCACGCAGCGAACTCAGTAACTGATAGTACAACCGGCAACAGCAATACGGCTGACCATAACGCGGCCTTTAGCCGCTTCGCCGATTGTTTGGCGCAACAGCGTTTGGCTCAGCAAGCTGATCCGGTGCCTGCATTACAACAACGGCTGGCCGATCTTGAGGCGCTAAAAGCGTTGATCCGCGATAATGAGCAAGCTCTGGTCGATGCGGTGAATGCCGATTACGGCAGCCGCTGCCGCTTTGAAACCCGCTTTTCTGAAATTCTGATGGTGCTGGAAGACATCAGCCGCACCCAAAAGCAGTTAAAGAAATGGCTGAAACCGCAAAAACGCCATATCGACCGCTTATTGTTTCCTACTTCATCCTGCAAAGTACTGCCGCAGCCGTTGGGCGTTGTTGGTGTGATCGTGCCGTGGAATTTCCCCATCATGTTGTCACTGGCCCCACTGGTGGCCATTTTTGCCGCCGGCAACCGTGCCATGGTCAAAATGTCAGAAAACTCAGAGCAGCTGGCACAGCTGTTGATCAAGCTGGCACCGCAGTACTTGCCGTCTGACAAACTGCAGTTTTTCGCCGACGACAACGGTAGCGGACCGGTGTTTTCACAGCAGCCGTTTGATCATCTGTTTTTTACCGGCTCGGCCCAAACCGGCCGTGCCGTAATGGCTAATGCAGCAAAGAATCTGACCCCGGTCACACTGGAGTTGGGCGGCAAATCACCGGCGGTAGTGGCGCCGGACTTTAGCCTGGATAAAGCCGCAGATCGTATTTTATGGGCGAAAGCCTTTAATGCCGGCCAAATCTGTACCAATGTCGATTACCTGTTTCTGCCAGCCGGTAGCGAGCAGTCATTTACTGAGTTGGCGCTAAAACTGGTAGCAAAACGCTATCCGGATATCAACAGCAACGATTACACCGCTATTATCGATGAACGCGCGTATCAGCGCCTTAAGGCGACGTTGGAAGACGCAGTGGCCAAAGGCGCGACCGCAGTAAACCTGATGCCGGGGCAAAATGCAGTGCCTGGCACGAGAAAATTCCCACTGACGCTGCTGTTTAACGTAAGCGACGATATGCTGGTGATGCAGCGCGAGATTTTTGGCCCTTTGCTGCCGGTAAAAACCTATACCGATACCAGCGAGGTGGTGCAGTATATTAACGCCCGGCCACGGCCGCTGGCGTTTTATCCCTTTACCCATGACAAAGCGTTACAGCAGCGTTATTTAACCCAGGTGATGTCGGGTGGTGTCACCATCAACCATGCCATTTTGCATGTCGGCCAGCATGACTTGCCCTTTGGCGGTATCGGTGAAAGCGGCATGGGGCATTATCATGGTTATGAGGGCTTTTTAACCTTCAGCAAACTACGGCCGGTGTTTGTGCAGGGCGCTTATAACAGCGTCAGTATGTTGTTGCCGCCTTACGGCAAGCTGGCGCATAAGATGACCGATTGGCTGATCCGCTTAAAAGGCTGATGATGAAACAGAATGCGATGACAGATGCCGCAAAACTGCAGCGGCGTCAGGACTTTATTATTACTGCTCACCGGCTGTTTTTACAGCAGCAGCGCCTGCCCGCCGTGGCGGATATCGCCGCTGATACCGGTTTGGCCAAAGGCACAGTGTACCGCTATTTTCGCAGCAAAGAGGAAATCTTTATTGCGCTGTTGCAGGCTGAGTTCGCCACCTTATTCGATGCACTTAGCGACATTATTTCTGCTTTACCTGCTGCGCCGGCCAAAGCTGCTGCCGGCTTTGCTTCCGCTTACTGCCAACAGCTGCAGCAATTACCGGCGCTGCTGCCGCTGGCAGCCATGCTTAACGCTGTACTGGAACATAAGTTGGCATTGCCGGTGTTGAAGCAGTTTAAGCAGATGCTGGCGGGTGCCCTAACGCAGCTTGGTCAGCAGCTGGCGGCTAAGATAAAAGTGATATCAGCAGAGCAGGCGGCCGATTTATTACTGCACAGCTATGGGCTGACCCTGGGCTTGTGGCAAACGCTGCAGTATCCGCCTGCGGTGCAGGTGTTACTGCAACAGGAACCAGAGCTGCAAAGCCTGCAGCGTGATTTTGCCACCGAGCTGACACAGGCCATTAACAGGCTGTGGTTGGGGGCTTTACGCTGAATTACGGCAAAGCTTTGCCACGGGCGGATAAATACAGTGCATACCAGTGCTCGCGGCTCAGCTCTACCTGCGTCGCCTGGGCACAGGCTTTGATGCGTTCAATATTAGTCGTGCCTATTACCGGCTGGATCTTTGCCGGGTGGCGCATCAGAAAGCCCAGCACTATTGCTTCGCGGCTGACCTGATATTCTGCCGCCAGGCGGGCAACCAGCTCTGCTGTTTCAGCAATATGCGTTGCTTCACTGCTGACATCTTTGCCGCTGAACAAGCCCTGGCTTAAACTGCCCCAGGCTTGCAGCTGCACTTTATTACGGCGGCAGTATTCGATAGTACCACTACCGAAATTCACCAGTGTCTCGCCACTGCAACCAGCTGTGGTGCCTTCATCCAGCCAGGCCAGATGGCTTAAACTCAGTTCCAGCTGGTTAACTACCAGTGGCGTAGTCAGTGCGTCCTGCAGCAGCGCCATCTGGTGCTGCTGCATATTCGACACGCCAAAATGCTTTACTTTACCGGCTTGCTGTAAAGTGCTGAACGTGGCGGCAACTTCTTCCGGCTGCATCAGCGGATCGGGCCGGTGCAGCATCAGCACATCCAGCTGTTCAATCTGCAGCCGCGCTAAAATGCCGTCGACAGACTGTGCTATCCACTGCGCGGAAAAGTCATAGCGCTGCGGCTCGGTATCTGTAGCAAAGCGGATGCCGCACTTAGACTGCAGCGTGATTAAACTGCGCAGTTCAGGCCGCTGCTGCAGCACCTTGCCAAACACCTGCTCGGCTTTGCCGCGGGCATAAATATCAGCATGATCAAACACACAAATGCCGGCCTCAAGCGCTGCATCAATCGCCTGATGGCAATGGGCAATATCATCGGCACTGATCGGGTTTTGGTTCCAGCCACCACCAAGCGTCATACAGCCAAATATCAGGGGACTGTTGTGCGTCACGTAATTGCTGAGCGGGTTGTGTTTGGCTGTCATATAAGATCCTGAAATTAAATGTATTACTGCTGGCATTGTACCAGCGTTTGATACTCATCAAAGGCAAAATGGTCGGTCATGCCGCTGATAAAGTCCTGCAGCAGACGGCAACGATAATACAGCTCCTGCGCGCCATCGTCAGTGGTCAGTTGCGCCACCGCCAGCCGGTAAGCCGCCAGATGCTTGTTAGGTAGCCTGTGCACCAGCCGTTGCTGTTGCGGCCAGTGATAACCTTCATTGCGCAACAGTGCGGTAAAATCGGCCTGCGATAAATACAGCAGTGGCCGGTAGCTGTCAAACAGGCCGGCAATAATACGAAAACCCTGCAGCTCCAGTGTTTCTACTTCGCTCTGGTTAAACACAAATTGCCGGGCAACCTGTTTAAAGGCGCTGGTAATGGCATGGTACTGGCTATTATCTTCAAGCAGGGCGCGGTTTAAGCGGCCACTGTATACCGCTGCTATATTATCGATAAACTGCTGTGCGGCATGGCGCACCAGTGGGTGGATCATATCGACGCGCAGTTTAATAAAGAACGCTGAGGTTTTGTTAATCGGCTCTTCTTGCGCTTTATCCAGCGCGGCTTTTATCAGCACCGAAAAGCTGGCGCTGGCCCCGTTATGGGTAGCAATCAGCCGCTGCTGCGGTTCCAGTGCCGTAAAGGCTTTGTTTAGCTCATCAGCCAGTTGGCTCAGGCTGAGCAAGCCCTTTTCCACGGCATCTTCAATATCGGCCAGGCAGTAAGAGATATCATCTGCCGCTTCCATAATGTAGGTCAGCGGGTGGCGGCAACCCGGCTCGGTACCCAGCTCCTGCCACAGTTTTTCTACCACTGCCTGCTCAGTTGCATAGTAGCCGGGTTTCTTTTGCAGGTAGCTCAGTGGGTCGGTTTTATCTGGCTTCGCAGCGCTGGCCAGCCGGGTGTATTTTAAAATGCAGGCCAGCTGCGAGTAGGTCAGGTTCATCCGTTGCAGGCTGTATACCAACCGGATGGCCTGGGCATTGCCTTCAAATTGCGCCAGTTCCTTACAGAGTGTTTGCCAGTGGCTATTGTCTTCTAAGTTATGGTGTTTACTCAGTAACGACAGCTCGCGGCTAAACCAGTCGTTAATGGCGGCTTCGCCACTGTGGCCAAACGGCGGGTTACCGACGTCGTGCAGCAGGCAAGCCATTTCTACCAGTGACTCTGCCGGCCGTTCCAGCTCAGTAAGGCCATATTGCTCCAGCTTTTCTGGGCTGAGGGCTCGAAACACCGACTGCACGATAAAACGGCCGGTTTGCTGCACTTCCAGTGAGTGGGTCAGGCGGCTGCGCACAGCGGCATTGCGCTCCAGCGGAAAGACCTGGGTTTTTTGCTGTAAGCGGCGCACTGCAGCAGAGTTAATGATGCGACCGCGGTCGCTTTCCAGCGCACTTTGTAAGTCCGTACGGCTGCTTTGCAGCGCGCGGTCAGCTTTGATCTTATTGCGAAAATCCATTCCAACATCCGAAGTGGCAGTAAGCGGTTTAGTGTGGCTGAAAAACTAAGCGGCTGTAAAGTATTCGCTGTAGCACTAACCGGTTTACCCACACCAACACGCCGTAAACCCATCCTTGGGGGCTCGTTTATGAATTGCTTCCAGCAATTCACCCTGCGGACAAATGTGTTCCAGACACATTTGTCCGCCCGTCCAGGGCTCCAACGGTTGGTTTAGGGTAAGCCGTTTAGTTCACAAGGGAGGCGTAAGATTACAACCAGCCTTTTTGCCGGGCGATACGGGCGGCATCGATGCGGTTGGCAGCGCTTAGTTTGCTAATGGCTTCTGACAGATAGTTACGCGCTGTACCTTCGGCAATATAAAGCGCAGCAGCAATCTCGCTGGTACTCTGGCCGTCGGCAGCCAGCCGCAGTGCCTGACGCTCTTTGTCACTGAGCGGGTCTTGCTCGCCCAGCGAATTTAACAGCAGTTCACTGTCGACCACGCGCTTACCGGCCATGACCTGATGTATCGCCTGTACCAGCTGATCTACCGGTGCATCTTTTAGTAAAAAACCACCCACGCCTGCATCCATTGCCCGTTTCACATAGCCTGCGCGGCCAAAGGTAGTAATAATCACCACTTTGGTCGTCAATTTGTGTTGCTGAATATACTGTGCCAGTTCAATGCCGCTGTGGCCGGGCATTTCAATATCGCTTAGCAGTAGGTCAAAGCGTTGTTGTTTTAACAGTTGCAGTGCCGCTGTGCCATCAGCTGCTTCAGTCACCGTAAAACCAGCCTCCAGTTGCAGCAAGCTGGCCAGGGCTGTACGGATCATCGCCTGATCTTCTGCCAGTAAAATATTCATGCGTGCTCCTGTAGCGGAAATTGGATACGGGCCGTTACGCCATCGTGTTGTTGCATCGCCAGTGTGCCACCAATGGCGGCTATACGCTCACGCAGGCCACTGATGCCGTTGCCTTCTTTAATGTCACTGGTTTGGCCGTTATCGCTCAGATAAACTGTAAATTCATCGCCCTGCTGCAAAAAGCTCAGGCTGCAGCTGTCGCCTTTACTGTGACGGATCACATTAGTCACTAATTCGGTCAGTGCCAGGATCAGCGCTGTTTCCCGCCGGGCATCTAACTGCGGCATGTCTCCTTGCAACACAGCGTGAAAACCGGCATCGCGCAAGCGGCTGAGCAATCTGGCAACCTCTGCTGCCAGCCCCTGGTGTTTGTAACCCGACACACTTTGCCGCACCTGGCTTAACGCGTCGCGGGCTATCTGGCTTAACTCAGTCAGTTGCTGCTGTGCTGCTTGTGTGTGCTGGCGAGCCAGCAGTTTTTCAGTTAAATCAGCCTTTAAAATAATGCTGGACAGCGTATGACCAAGAATATCGTGCATATCGCGTGCAATACGCTCGCGCTCTACCATGGTGGCAAGCTGTTTAATTTCATCTTCACTTTGTTGCTCTGCCATGCGGTGGCGCAGTTTCGCCTGCTCGGCGCGGCCCAGAAAACTGACTGCCAACACTATTGGCAGACCCATGACTAAAAACAGGTTCCAGTGAATAGTCAGTGTCAGCTTTAACAGCACCAGTAACGCCAGCAGCAGCGTCATTAACACTAGATAACGCCGCAGAGCGTAAGCAAAACCGATAAAGAAACCGGCATAGGCAAACATAGACACAGAGCCGGGGTTTACCGGCGTGATCAGCGCGGCTACCAGTACTATGCCGGCTATCGGCCAGTGTATGTCGCGGCGATTGCAGCGATAAGCCTGGAAATAACACAGCAGAAACAGCAGTAAGGCCGCCGCCATACTGATGTACTGCCATAGGGCAAACCGTACGGTAAATAGCGGAATAATATAGAAAATAAGGTTTATCAGATAAACCCAGCTGAGTTTACTGTCCAGCTTCGTCAAGGGTGCCATCGCGTTATCCTGCTGCTTGCCCGCTTTGGGCAGGTGCTCAGTGTAGTAAAAAGCAACAGTGCAGTGCCAGTGACAAAGGTCATGTTTTGTCATGGCATTTGTCATGGCAAACAGGTGACAAGCGTGAGCTGTGCTGTCAGCCCCGTCGGCCTAAACTGGCCCCATCAACAGCACACACAATCAACGGGGAATTACATATGACACAGTTAAACAGCACTTTACGCACTTTGGTACTGGCGTTGGGTTTAAGCAGTACCTTAGTTAGCCTGAACAGCGTTGCCGCACAAGCCGAAGTAACAGCACCGGCGCCACAACAGGCCTGCGCCTGCTTCGACGTTACCGTGGTTGGCCAGGGCCCGGCGGTGTTGTTAATTCCGGGCGTGGCATCGTCCGGCGAGGTTTGGCAAAGCACGGTAGACGCGTTAAAAGCGGATTATCAGCTGCATATTTTTACGCTGGCCGGTTTTGCCGGAGTGAAGCCGCTACCGATGCAAAGCTGGGGTGAGGGCTATCTGGCCACACAACAGCAAGCCATTCTGCGCTACATCAGCGAGCAACAGCTGAATAAGCCGGTGGTGATTGGCCACTCACTAGGCGGGTACTTAGCATTGGCACTGGCCGCCAATGCCCCGGAGCAAATTGGCGCAGCCATTAATGTGGATGGTTTACCGGCACTGGGAGCCTTGTTTGCCGCCAGTGGTAGCAGCCAGAGTAGCGGCAATAATAGTCAGCCGCAGAGTGGTTTCGACCCTATGGCTATGGCCAAAAGCATGGCCAGCGACGAAAACTGGCAGCAGCGTATTGTTGCCGATATGTACCGCTCTGATGGCATGACCAGCGGCCGGGTCATGGGCGAACTGATGCGGGCTGATTTGCGGCCAAAGCTCAGCAATATCCGCGTGCCGGTACTAACGCTTGGCGCATTGCAGCATGGCGCACCGTACACCACGCCGGAACAGGTGCAAGCCGGTTATGAAAGCCAGCTGGCCAACGCACCAACACAATACCATAGCTTTGCGTTTGCCCGTGACGCTAAGCATTTTATTATGGCCGATGCGCCGGATTGGCTAAACCAGCAAATTCAGCAGTTTCTGGCTAAGCAGCAAGGGTAAGGAGAGCATGATGCAATCACAACCCCAGGCTGTGCTGCAGATTAGCAATTTGCACAAAAGCTACCGCAATCAAGCAGCCTTGCAGGGGGCTACCCTGCAGATGGCAGCGGGAGAAGTGCTGGCGATACTGGGGCCAAACGGCGCCGGTAAAACCACCCTGATATCGGCCATTCTGGGCCTTATCGCTACTGATAGCGGCGAAATTAACTTGTTTGGCCAGTTGCAGCGTGGCACGAAGCGCAGTACCGCGCTGCGCCAGCGACTTGGCGTGATGATGCAGATAGGTGCCGCCAGCGCAAACCTGACCGTGCGCGAGCAGTGCGATTTATTCAGTAGTTATTACCGCAACCGCAGAACCGTGGCTGAGCTGCTGGATATCGCCGGGCTCGGCAGCCAGGCTAATAGCCGCTTCAGCAGTTTGTCCGGCGGCCAGAAACAACGGCTGCTGTTTGCGCTGGCACTGGCCGGTAAGCCAGACTTGCTGTTTCTGGATGAGCCAACACTGGGCATGGATGTGCAGGCACGGCGGGCCTTATGGCAGCAAATCCGCCAGCTAAAAGCCAGTGGTGTCAGCATAGTGCTGACCACGCATTATCTGGAGGAGGCTGAGCAACTGGCCGATCGTATTGCAGTGTTGCAGCAGGGCCGGATTATTGCGCTGGGCAGCCCGGCTGAGCTTACTGCACAAATTAGCGGCAAACGCATTTGCTGCACCACGGCGCTGACCGATCAGCAACTTAGGGCGCTGCCAGCCGTGTTGCAGCTGGAACGGCGGCAACAACAGGTTTGCCTGGTAAGCCAAGCCGCAGAACAAACTGTGCTGGCGTTATTACAGGCCGATGCCAGCGTCAGCGCGTTAGAAGTGAAAGCGGTAGCGCTGGAGCAGGCATTTTTACAGCTAACGGCGAAGAAGGAGGCCGCATGAGCAGCATGAATTTGTACTACAAAGAAGCCCGCTACGATTTACTCAGTATTATGCGCACGCCGGGTTTTGTGCTGCCGGCGTTGGCATTTCCATTAATGTTCTATCTGTTTTTTGGTGTATTTTTTCGCGCCGGAGCCGGTGCCGACTACCTACTGGTAACCTACAGCTGCTTTGGCATTATGGGGCCGGCGATGTTTAATTTTGCCGCTGGCATTGCCAGCGACCGTGCTCATGGCTGGCTAACGCTGAAACAGCTGTCGCCGATGCCGTTTAGTGCCTATTTGCTGGCTAAACTCAGCACCAGCCTGGTGTTTTCAGTTTGTATTCTGATCTTGTTGTTCAGCGCTGCTACGATGTTCGGTGATGTCAGGCTGCATAGCACGCAATGGCTGTTGCTTGCGGTTGTGATGTTGGCAGGCTCCCTCCCTTTTGCTTTGCTGGGGCTGCTATTGGGGCTGAGTTTGTCTGATAAAGCCGCACCCGGTGTGGTTAACCTGATTTACCTGCCAATGGCGTTTCTATCCGGTTTGTGGCTACCGCTGTTTTTGTTTCCGGGCTGGCTGCAACAACTGGCCTGGCTGTGGCCCAGTTTTCATCTGTCACAACTGGGGTTGAAAGTAATAGCCCAGGATCAGGGTAACAGTGTATTGGCTCATCTGGGGGTATTGGCGCTGCTTACTGCAGTGCTGGCGACTATCTGCGCCAGGCTGTTCCGGCGCAGATAGCGACGTAATCAGCTATCAAGCATTTGGTTATTAAACAGTAACCCGTACTGGTTGCCTTTTTTCCAGACACAGAGCGCGGTGTTTTTGCCAATCCGCTCGCATTCGATACTGATATTATCGCCGGCATTCAGCTCCCCGTTGTACTGAATGCGGGCGCCGCTGCCGGCACTGAAATCCAGCAACTGGCACTGCGCCGCGAACTCCTTCAGTGTCAGCTGGGCCAGCGGACTGTCGGTGGCCAACGAGCGGATTTTACTGCGACGGTCTGTCCATTTATCGGCCGGTGGGAAATCCGGGTTTTGTGGCCGGTACTTGCCCGCCGCTACGCGTTGATACACGCTGTCGTGAATGCTGACATTAATTGGCGGGTCGGCCGGGTCGCCGTAAATACGCCGCACGGATTCGCCTGAGCCGACTTTTTCCAGCAACTTGTAGCCGTAAGAATAGGAGTCATGCGGCTGCATATGTAAATCGGGTTGGTAAAGGATATCGAGGTAGCGCTGATTAAATTCCAGCCCCAGCGCCATGGCTTTATCGACCATCCATTGCAAAGCGATATCAGATAAACCACATTCGGCATAACCGCCGCCAATGTCAGAATGCGCACCGGCAAACCAGCATTGCTCCATGTACTGGTCATCCTGCAGCGAACCGGTCCACAGGTCGGGCTGAAACGGTGCCCGGCGCTCGTCCAGCGCCAGTGCATGGTAAGCATATTTAACCTGGGCACAGATGCGGGTGTTAAAAAAGCCAACCCAGTTACGGGTGAATTTGCCCAGCAGCGGAGTGGGTGCGCCCAGTGCGCCTACGGTGTCAAACACGCCGACCATACGGATCTCCGGCCGGTAGTTGTCTACATAATGGCCTTCCGGCCTTTTGTCTGGTTCAGTACGGTAGAATTTGTAGGCTTGTTTCAGCTTGTCCAGCGTGCTTTTTTCCAGCAGGCCAACGGCGTGGATTAGGCCGATAAAAGCCCG
Source organism: Rheinheimera aquimaris (assembly GCF_020531985.1). GTDB lineage: Bacteria > Pseudomonadota > Gammaproteobacteria > Enterobacterales > Alteromonadaceae > Alishewanella > Alishewanella aquimaris. The sequence continues at coordinate 121,390 of NZ_JAJAVQ010000002.1, forward strand.
GGCGGTATAGGCACCACGGCTGAAACCAAAGGTGTATATTTCGTCACCTAACTGATAGTTATGGATCAGAAAGCGGTAGCAATCGAGTACATTTTTTTCCAGCCCGCTGCCAAAAGCGCCGCCGATAAATCTATCGATACTGCCGCCGGTGCCGACACCCTGATCGTAAAACACCACCTGATGCACGCCATCCGGGCTTTGCGGGGATATCGCCCTGACCAGCTTGGTGATATTGGTAGGAATCTCGTCCGGTTCGTTCCAGGTTCCGTCACAACAAATAATAATGCGTTTTGCCGCAGCCATAACTATGCTCCTGTTCACAAAGAGCCGGCCTGGCATGGGTACCGACAACGCCGGTGAGAAAAAGTAAGTATAGCTCAGTGCTGGTTAAAAATTAAACAGATGGGGGTTGTAGAGTTTGTAGGCTGGCAGATTAAACCGTGATAGTCAGAACACCCGCCTGAGATAAAAACAGCAGCACCAGCGCTGACAGCAATTTGGTAAAAATGACAATGCAGACAGCATCTTTAAAATCGGCGCTGGTCGCCCGTACTAACAGGTAAATATACGCCACTATACCCAGCAGCCAGCCGTAAGTGGGGATAAGTGAGATAAGCGATACCAGAAACACAATCGGCAGCAGCACGTTTAAGCCGGCTTTTACCCAGGCCAGGCGGCTGGCCAGATAAATACAGCCGGCGGTTAACAGCACATCCAATGCAAAAATGATGGCAGTAATGCCCATGCCGCAGTCCTAATACGAAGTCGAATCGGCCATCAGGCTAATACATTGCTGCGGCCTTAGCAATTTAACACAGTTATTTGCGGTTAGGCTTATGCGTAAAAATGTTATAGCAATGCCCCGTACTTGAGTTCTGCCCGGTGCCATGCTTCACTGCTGTTACAGCAGCAGGAGGCGCCCAATGTCAGAGAAAACCCCAGCAGCAACGCCATACAGTGCTCAGGCGGAGACGCATCAGGTATTAAACCAACCGGCGTCTTTGCTGCCGTTTAATACCTGGCACAGCGACGGCACTTTGCAGTACTGGAGCCAGCGCTTCGGTGTGACGAACAGCGCCGATCTGGCCAGCTATGGCGGCTTATGTGGTGGCACTCTGGCCGAGGCGGGTTTTTTAGCTAATAAATACAAGCCCGAATTTCACAGCCACGACCGCTTTGGCAACCGCATTGACGAGGTGTGCTTTCACCCGGCCTATCACCAACTGATGCAAACAGCGATCACCTATGGCCTGCCTGCAGCGCCCTGGCTAAAACCCTGTGCTGGCGCTCAGGTTGCCCGTGCAGCACTGGTGTATCAGCATATGCAGGCCGATGCCGGTTCAGGTTGCCCGCTAACAATGACGTATGCTTCCGTGCCGGTGCTACAGCAGGCCCCGCCAGGTGCAGCAGACTGGCTGGGCAAGGTATTAACCCCCGGGTATGACCCGGCTAATAAACCCTATTTTGCCAAGGCTGGCCTGACTATTGGCATGGCGATGACCGAAAAACAAGGCGGCTCGGATGTGCGTGCCAATACCACCCGCGCCTACCCGCTCACGGCTGACGAGTATGAACTGGTTGGGCATAAGTGGTTCTGTTCGGCGCCGATGTGCGATGGCTTTTTAACCCTTGCACAAACCGACCCCGGTTTAAGCTGCTTTTTATTGCCGCGCTGGCGCCCTGATGGCAGCAAAAACCAGTTTTATATTCAGCGCTTAAAAGACAAACTGGGCAACTGCTCTAATGCGTCATCAGAGGTAGAATTTCGCGGTGCTTTTGCCTGGCGTATTGGTGACGAGGGCCGGGGCGTGCGCACCATTATTGATATGGTGGCGTTAACCCGCTTTGACTGCATGCTCGGCTCTGCCGGTTTAATGCGTGCGGCGTTAGCACAGGCGTTACATCACACTGCCGGGCGCTGCGCCTTTGGTAAGCCGCTGCAGCAACAAGTGTTGATGCAAAATGTGCTGGCCGATTTGACGCTGGATAGCGAAGCCGCACTGGCGCTGAGCTTACGCGCTCGATAACCAAAGCGTGGTCAGCGAACAGCACTTTGTCCGCCTGGCAACGGCTATAGGCAAATACTGGATTTGCAAGCGTGCACCACAGTTTTGTTATGAAGCCATGGAATGTCTGGGTGGCGTTGGCTACGTTGAAGAAAACATTCTGCCACGGCTATACCGTGAAGCGCCGGTTAATGCTATCTGGGAAGGCTCTGGCAATATTCAGTGCCTCGATGTGCTGCGTGCCATGCAAAAAGAACCGGCAGCCTTGCAGGCTTGCCTGAACGAGCTGCAAGCAGTAACCGGCCGCAACGACGATTACGATGCCGCCTTTGCCCGGCTGCAAACAGCTTTGCAGGATACTTCAACGCAGGAATACCGCGCCCGCAGCATAGCCGATAAGCTGGCGCTGCTATTACAGGCCAGTGTGTTATTGCAATACGGCGAGCCTATGGTGGCTGAAGCTTTTATCCGCGCCCGGCTGATACCGGGCATTTGCAGTAATTACGGCACGTTGCCTGCCGATATTGATTGCGTGGCGTTAATGGCAAGAGCACAGCCGAAGGTTTAAATGTCAGCTTAGCGATGACTTACCACGGCAATACGCTGCCATCCCAATTTAGCAAATTGCCGCTTTGCTTTGCTGTTAGCTCTTGCGCCACTTTGGCTAAACGTTCGGCGGTGGCAGCCGGGGTTTGTAGTTGGCCTTCGGGTAGGTTGGCTTGAAAGGGCGCCGATAACGCAGTGTCGGTGGTACCGGGATGAACACTTACAATAGCGGCGGTTTTATTTAACCGGCCTACTTCAATGCTGAGGTTTTTAATCAGCATATTCAGCGCCGCTTTGCTGATGCGGTAGCTGTACCAGCCGCCAAGGGCGTTATCGCCGATACTGCCAACCTTGGCGCTCAGCGTCAGCAGTTTTACCGCTGGCTGTTTGCACAAATAACTAAATAGTAACTTTAGATACAATGCCGGTATCTGCACATTGCTGGAAAAGCGTGCAGTTAACACGTCGATATCGAGCTGGCGGATGGTTTTTTCCGGCATGGCGTGCTTGTCGTGCAGTACACCGTTACAGATAAAAATAATCTCTGGCTGGTGAGTCAGCGCTTCAGCTATCACACTGGCACTGCGCTGCTCGCTGTCTAGCGTATCCTGTAACCATATTAGCTGTGGCTGCGAAGGCGCAGGCTGGCGGCTGATCACACTAACCTGTGTGCCGCTGGCAAGGTAGTGCTTCGCTAAAGCGTCTCCTATGCCGCTGCTGCCGCCGATGATCAGTACTGATGCTGTCATGCCAGTATGCTCTGAGCCAGTTGCCTGCCGCTGAGCCAGGCGTTTTCTACCCGGCCACCGTTTAACCAGTCGCCTGCCATGCCAAGTGCCAATTCGGGCAGATGCACGGCGCCCTGTATCGGGTAATCCGGGTTTTGCTGGGCAAAACGCCAGCGGTGATAGTGGCTTACCTGGCCGGTCACGGTTTTGTCTGTCAGACGCTTTAATGCCTGCATCGCATGTTGGGCTATGGTGTCGCCGTCAGCTTCAAGGTGTTGCTGTGAAAACTCGGCAGTGAAATGCAACAACCAGTGCCCGGCGTTACAACGCCCGGGTTTGGAGCCTTGTCTTGCTGCCCAGCTAAGCTGGCTGTCTTGCTTGAAAAAAATACCGTCAAATGGCCACAGTGGCTGATCTACTTGTATATTGACTGCCCAGCAAGGCAATAGCGCTGGCAACTCGAAAAGTTTGCTCAGTGTCTGGTTAGATGGCAATACAGGGTTTAGCAGCGCAGCGGCTTGCTGCTGGGGGATGGCCAGGATCAGCTTGCTAAAGCGGCCGATAAAAGCGCCGTTACTGTGTAGCAGCCAGTGCTGGCCATCAAACTGAATATGGTCAATCTGGCAACCTAAGCTAACGTCAACATTACCCAGCAACCGGGTAACGGGCGCCTGCATCGAGGGCATACCGATATAGCGTAGCGTGTCATCCGGTGATGCCTGCGGGCCTTCTGCAGTAACTTGTGCCAGGCGGCCGTACCAGTGCGTTACGATGCCACTACTTAACCATTGCTGGCACTGGGTTTTGAAAGCGGGATCACGGGCAGTAAAGTACTGTGCGCCTAAATCAAGATAGCCATGCTCGGTGCGTTTGCTGCTCATTCGGCCACCGGCACGGCGGCCTTTATCAAACACTACAACCTGCTGGCCCTGCTCTGTCAGTACGGCAGCACAGGCTGCGCCTGCGATACCGGCACCGATAATTGCAATTGTCACGCCCTGTCCTCTTTATGTGTTGCTTTGAACAGGGTACGCATAGTGTGGGTGGGGCGATCAGATAAAAATCAGTGTTGAGGTAACAGCTCGGCCGGTAGCTCCCAACTGGTGGTAAGTGTATCACCCTGCCAGGTTTGCAGGGTTAACCAGACTTTGTCAGCAGCGGTCAGCGTTTTCGGTGCAATGGCATGCACATGCTGGCCATGGCGGCTACCATGCAGTATACCTTCCTCACCCTGCTGCAGCTGTGCCAGCGGCAATGCTTGGGGGCCAATATTCAGATAGCCCTGACGAATGGCTCCGATATCGCCCTTACTGAACATCAGCATAAAGTCTTTTACGTACTCATCATGATGCGCGTAGGGTGGTTTCAGGTTCAGCGGCATAGGCGCAATTTCAAAGTCGCCCACTTGCTGTGCAGGCCAGGCGGGCGGGAACTCAGGTGTCAGCGACTGATACAAAAACCAGAATGGCAGCACCAGCACCAAGCCATTCAGTTTGTACTTGTGACGTTGCCAGAAGGTGTTACTGCGCGCCATGGTTCACCTCCGTCAGGGTGGCAGCTTTGCGGCTTTCCCGCACTGCTTTCACGGTGCGGCTGCCCCAAATCATAAAACCGGTAATCGACATGCCGGATAACATCAGCCCGAACAGGAACCAGATGGCTTTAGTCCAGATACCGCCAATAGTGCCGTAGTGCAATGGATCGGCAATATGCATCACCGTTTGCAGCGCAGTCATCGTAGCCGGGGTTTTTTCGTGGGCAATATCGCCGGTCCAGGGGTTAATGCTCAGCGTGTAGGCTTGTTCGTCATAAAAAATATGGTCGCCGCCACCCATTAAGGTATACATACCGCGGTTATGCTCAGGCAGCATCAGGTAGCTTGGCCTGAAATCCGGGTAGCGCTGTAAGGTTTTTTGCATGGCATCAGCGAAGCTGAACGGTGGCATTTGTGTTGTTGCTGATAATTGTTCGGCACTGACCAGCGGCGCATGTGGTTCAATATCAATATCGGCATGCCACATCACGGCCTGCACCAGATACCATAAACCGGTGGCACTCATGACGATTAAAAACCAGATCGACCAGACACCCGCCAGGCGGTGTAAGTCGGTCAGTATGGTTTTCTTGCCCTGATGTAAGCGAACCTTAGGCTGGGTAAAGCTGCGCCAGAAGTTTTTATAGATAATGAGGCCGGTCACTAAAGCTCCCAGCATCACCAGCGCCATTGCCGATACCAGGTAATAGCCCACGCTGTAACTGCCGGGCCACGGAAATAACAGCCAGCCATGCAGGCTGCGCATAAAGCCGATAAAGGTAATGCCTTCATTTATCTGCTGAATGTCACCGGTGTATTGATTGATATAAGCCAGTGCATAAGGCTTGTCATGATCAGTGAACGCCACCGCATTGACCAGATAAGGTTCAAACGCCATCACCATACTAACGTCGGCTGTCGGGTAGGCTTGCTGCACCGTTGCCACCAGTTCTGCCGCCGGTTTCGCGGGCAGATTATCCGGGTTGGCCGCACGTGATGCCGGGTTGGTCAGCCAGGTCAGTTCATGGCTGAATACGGCGATGGTGCCGGTTAAACAGACAAAACAAAAAATCAGCCATATTGGCAATGAAAACCAGCCATGTAGCTGAAACCAAAAACGATTGCTGAGTTTTGCCATGACGCTGCTGCCTGTGAAGAAAACGATGTACCTTAATTCATGCCGCCATATTAATGTTAATAAGAATAATTATCAACCTGTGTTGTAATTGATATTGATTCTCAATTAGAATATTGGACTCATTTTAAAGACAGCCACAGGAATGGGTATATATGAAGTATTCGATACTTGCCGCCGGTGTTGCCACAGCGCTGACATTTCCGCTTAGTGCGCAACAACAAACCACCACCAATAATGAAGAGGCCGTTGAAGTTATTACCGTTAAAAGTTCACGCGGCTTAATTTCCTACGTTAGTGCCTCGGGCGCAAAATCAGACACTCCCATTATCGAAACGCCGCTGTCGGTGTCTGTGCTGACTGAAGAGCGAATAGCTGATCTGGGTGCTCTGACGGTACAGGACGCACTGGGTTATGTTGCTGGTTTGTACAATGGCCCTTATGGCCTGGATACGCGGGGTGACTGGTCGCAAATTCGTGGTGTGTCACCGGTACAGTATCTGGATGGCTTAAAGTCGCTGTTTGGCTATTACAATAACGTGCGGATTGCGCCTTATGCACTGCAACAAATTGAAATTTTAAAAGGCCCCAGCTCAGTGTTGTATGGTCAGGGGTCCACTGGCGGTATTGTTAACCTGGTCAGTAAAAAGCCTGAGCCGGTTACCAGTGGTCAGTTGTGGGCACAGCTGGGTAATTATTCGCGTAAACAGTTGGCCGGTGATATTACCGGCGCGCTGAATAACGACGCCTCACTGCAGGGCCGGATGGTCGCATTGTGGCGTGACAGTGATACCCAGACTGATTTTGTGCCAGACAACAGCGTTGTATTGGCGCCGTCGCTAAGCTGGCAGGCAAGTGATGCGACCAAGCTGACGCTACTGGTTAATCATCAGCAAAACGAAGCCGGCTCCAGCACGCAGTTTTTTCCGCATCTGGGCACTATTTTGCCAAACGAATTTGGTCAGATCCCGAGCAACCGCTTTGTCTCCGAGCCGGGGTTTGATAAGTACGATACCGAGCAAACGTCTGTGACGGCGATAGTTGAACACGATTTATCCGCTGACTGGCAGCTGCGCTTAGCCAGTCGTTACAGCGACAGCCATGCGGATTACCATACAATGTACGGCTGGCCGCCGGTGTTTCAGGACGATAACCGCACTATAAAGCGCTTGTCTTATGTTAGTTCCGCTGACTCGCGCAGCCTGACCAGCGATTTACAACTGCACGGCAATCTGCAAACCGGCATTATTGAACATAAACTGGTGGCCGGTTTTGATTATCAGCATGCATATACTGACAACGACTACGTCTATGGCGATGGCGGTTTGCTGGATTTGTACAACCCGGTATACGGTCAGGCCCCGGCGCAGCCCGGCAAAGCCGATGTTGCCGACCTACCCGCAACGATGAATTATCAACGCGGCCTGTATTTACAGGACAATATGAAAATTGCCGGGAAATTGCTGGTATCGGCGGCGATAAGGCGTGATAAAGCGACAACCAACCCTGAGCAGGCTGACGCGGCCAGCCAATATGCCACTACAGGCCGGCTCGGGTTTATGTATTTGTTTGATAATGGTATTTCACCCTATATCAGTTTCAGTGAATCGTTTGAGCCTTTGCTGGGCAATGATGCTTACGGCAAAGCCTTTGTGCCGAAAAAAGGTGAGCAATGGGAAGCAGGGGTTAAATACCAGCCGGCAGGCACTGAGCATTTACTAACCGCTGCCGTCTATCAGGTAAAAGAGCAAAACCGCACTACCAGCTTGTCAGCCGAACAGGCAGCAGATCCGGCTATCGTTAATCCGAATGGCCAGATCCAGGATGGCGAAGTAACGTCCAAAGGCGTTGAGCTGGAAGCTCAGCTGGCCTGGGAAGAATTGGATATCTACGCCAGCTATGCCTATATCGATGCCTATGTCAGCCAGAGCAATACGTTAGGTGAGCAGGGCGCGACGTTATCGGCACAGCCAGAGCATCTGGCGTCAATCTGGGCCACCTGGCGCCCGGCAACGCTGGAAAACTGGCAATTTGGCGCCGGTGCGCGTTATGTGGGGGAAACCTCAGACGGCACAGCTTATGTTGAGCAGGCCGGTGTAGTGCTGAATGAACCGTTGACCACGGCAAGTTACACCTTGTTTGATGCCATGGTTGGCTATAATTTTGGTAAATACCAGCTCAGCCTGCAGGCGCAGAACATTACTGATAAAACGGTAATTACGTCCTGCCTGGCGCGGGGTGATTGCTTCTACGGCCAGCGCCGTGCTGTCAGCGCTAATTTGCGGTATAACTTCTAAGTAATTGGATAATAAAAAAAGGCCGCAATTGCGGCCTTTTTCATTGTCAGCATTTAGCTTAGAACGACCAGGTTGCACCCAGGCTGAAATTACGTGGTGAACCGTAATTGTATTGTTGCGTCAAACCACTGTAGTAGGTTTTGTCGAACAGGTTATGCACGTTCAGCTGCAGTGACAGCTGTTTGTTCACTTCATAACGGGCCATCAGATTGGTCAGTACATAGCTGTCCTGCTCTACACGATAGGAAAGACCAGAAACCGGTAACGTCATCACATCACTGTAAGACTCACTCTCCCAGCTTAAACCGCCACCTACCGTCAGGCCGGCCAGCATGTCGGCAAACTCGTAGGTAGAAAACAGGTTAAGTTTTTTACGCGGATGGTTGGCATTGATATCTACGCCGTTACGGTCTTCGGCTGTAAACTGCGAATAACCTGCGCTGATATTCCAGCTTTCATTTACCCTACCGATAACTTCAACTTCAAAGCCTTTGCTTTCAGCGCCTTTAGCGGCAAAAGAGGGGAAGAAATTATTGGCAGGATCATTGTAATCGTTGTCAGCCTGCGCCAGGTTATCTTGCTCAATGCGGAACAACGCGAAGGCTGTTTGCAGCGCACCATCGAGGTAACTGCTTTTTACACCAATTTCCTGGTTGCTGCCGATGATAGGGTCAAGGGAATTACCATTGCGGTCGTACGCGTCCTGCGGTGTAAAAATTTCTGTATGGCTGACATACAGCATATGGTTTTCAGCTACCTGATATGTCAGGCCAACATAGGGCACAAATTCGTCATCGCCAAAATCCAACTCAGCGCCATAGTTCAGGCCCTGACGTTGCCATTCTGTATAGCGCCCACCGGCAATCAGCTTTACCTGCTCGGTTACTGCAAAGCGTGTTGCCAGATAAATACCCAGCTGATCTGTATCCAGATTAACCGCCTGGTCCGGCGTTGCCGCCCAGGCTGGCTCAGCGACGCTACCGTTCCACTGATAAAAGTTACCGGTACCTGGCCATACCAAAGCAGCATAGGTTTTCACTTCAGATTGCTGACGGCTGTCCAGCGCGCCAACGACAAACTCGTGTTCACGGCCCAGCAGGCTGTAGCTGCCTTGCAACTGGATGTCCACGCTGGTTTGTTTGCTAAAACCTTCACTGTTATAAGGCCAGGCAATTAAGCCCTCGCCCGTGTCTTTATCAGCCGCGCCGTAGATATACAACAAGCGGGTATCGGCGGTGTTCTTATTGTGGTTCAGGTTAACCTTCAGCTGCCAGCCATTATTGAATTGCTGCGTCAAACTGACGAAATGGTTTTTGCTGGTTGAGTCCCAGCGTGTCCAGTTCGCGGCCGTGGTAGTGCTTCTGTCCCAGTTGGTTGGGGTGTCATCACTAAATACCGGTGGCAATGCGCCCCAGGTAGATGCCGTAGGGTTGTTGTCCTGATAACTACTGCCTAAGCTCAGTGTCATGCTGTCGCTCAGATCCGCGTCCAGCACGCCATACAATACGGTTTTGTCTTCTTCCGCCAGATCACGGAAGCTGTCGCTCAGCTCTTTTTTTGCCACTATACGCGCACGTACATTACCATCAGCTGTCAATGGCGTGGTGGCATCGGCGGTCAGGTAGCGTCTGTTCCAGCTACCAACACCGCCATTAACATAGCCGGTCAGTTCGCGGGCGTTGGCATGTTTGCGCACCAAATTAATAGATGCAGACGGTTCGCCGACACCGGTGAGTAAGCCGGTAGCGCCGCGCACCACTTCAATACGTTCATAAATAGCTACATCGGTGATGGTTTCACCTGAGTCGCCAGCCAGGCTCCAGGCCATAGGCACGCCATCGAGCTGAAACTTATCAATATCAAAACCACGGGCACTGAAGGTGTTGCGGGTACTGTCAAACGCCTTAGAGGTTAGGCCTGGTGTTTGGGTTACCGCATCCGCAATAGAGCTGATATCCAAATCCTGAATGCGCTGCGCGGTCATTACGCTGACTGACTGCGGTGTTTCCAGCAGTGTTAAGCCAAGGCCAGTGGCGGTATCGATGGTTTCATTAACCGTATACTGGCCACGCACGGTAATGGTTTCTACCGCTTTTTCATCTTTATTCTGTGTATCAGCCGCAATAGCGGCGGCTGGCAAGCAGGCCAGTTGCACTGCCAAAGCCAGTTTTAATTTGTTCATGGTTAACTGCATGCTCACCTCCAAAAAAGTTCCGATGATCATACATTAATGATAACCATTATCAATACTATTAGTAGCATCAGCTAAGTAAAATCAGGCTTAACGCGGTTAGATAAAGAAAATTAAACGCAGACGTGACATTTAGCTGATAAATGCAGCTTTTTGCTTGCATCACCCGACGCTGGCAATATCGCCGGGTGAGCTGGCATCTGCGGGATTTCAGCCAAAGCTAAGCACCAGGCTGATAATGACGCCGGTTACCGCTAACTGCAGCAGGCAGTAGCCCATGATGTCTTTGGCTTTTAAGCCGGCTATCGCCAGTACCGGCAGGGCCCAGAAAGGTTGTATTAGATTGGTCCAGGCATCGCCCCAAGCTACTGCCATAGCGATACGGTTGATATCAGCACCCAGCTCCAGTGCAGCGGGTATCATGACCGGTGCCTGCACAGCCCACTGACCACCGCCGGAGGGGACGAAGATATTGACAATACCGGCACTGATAAAGGTCCAGAACGCCAGTGTTTCTGCACTGGCAAAGCTGACAAACCACTGTGACATGCTCTGGGCCAGGCCTGATTGCACCATGATCGCCATAATGCCTGCGTAAAACGGGAACTGAATGACAATACCGGCACCGCCTTTAATCGCCTGTTGCAGGCTGTGTAACAGCCGGCTTGGCGTGCCGTGCAGTACTATGGCAAGAAACAAAAATAGGTAGTTCACAATATTAAGGTTTAAGCTGCCACCTTTGACAAAATACTGCACCAAGTACGCCAGACCGGCAAAGCCCACCAGCAGCCCCAGCACGATGCTGTTTTCCAGTTTATCTGCCGGGCGGTTACCCGGGCTTTTTGTATGGGCATCATCACGCAGTTTGGCCGGGTCGACATAAACACTTTCGTCTGTTTTGGGCTGCATCAGGTAATTGACCAGCGGCACGGCGACAAACAATATAGCTACCAACAGAAGATTAAAGCCGGCAAAGATAGTGTCGCTGGTGGGAATAACACCAATCTGGCCGGCGGAGAAATGGTTGGGCGTGGCAATGGTTAATGGTACAGAGCCAGCCAGGCCGCCGTGCCAGACAACAAAGCCGGAGTAGGCGCTTGCCACCAGTAGGCGGTAATCCACTTTTACTTTTTTCGCCAGTGCTTTGGCAAACAGCGCACCGACCACCAACCCAAAGCCCCAGTTTAGCCAGCTGGCGATAAGCGAAATCAAGCTGACTAACACTATTGCCTGGCTGGCACTGTTGGCCAGTTTTGCCAGCCGGTCGAGTATCCCCCGCACCAGCGGAGTGTTGGCCAGCATAAAACCGGTAACCAGCACCAGCAGCATTTGCATCGAAAAGCTCAGCAGCCCCCAGAAACCGTCGCCCCAGTATTGCAATACCTGCAATGGGCTTTGTTGTTCGAACAGCATAGCTGCGCAGAACACCACTACGCTCAGTAGCAGCACAAAAACATAAGGATCCGGCAGATAGCGTTCTACCAGTTTAACTAAGGGTTTGGCAGCAGCGTTTAGCATAGTAGACTCATTGTTATTGTTTTAAGGAAGGCAACATGACAGATTTTCTTGCCAGTGCGCAGTATCAGACAACCTTAGCCCAGTTAGCAGAAAAACTGCAATCCGACCTTAGTTTACCGGCTGTTGTCGGCATTAGTGGCGCCCAGGGCAGCGGTAAAAGCACTTTAGCCGCCGAATTAGTTGCACAGCTGAAACTCCATGGTATTCAGGCTGCCGCGGTATCGCTGGATGATTATTACCTGAGTAAAGCGCAGCGCCAGACTCTGGCCGGGCAGGTGCATCCGCTGCTGGTGCAACGTGGTGTACCGGGCACACACGATATTAGCCGCGCCATTGCTGACGCTAAAGCAGTATTGGCCGGGTTTAACGTCGCCTTGCCGCAGTTTGATAAAGCGTTGGATGAACCTGCTGCAGCATTGGCTGCACAGCGGCTGGATTTGTTAATCGTCGAAGGTTGGTGTTTAGGTGTGGCGCCGCAACCTGCAGCGGAGCTGACAGAGCCGGTTAACTATTTGGAACAACGCGAAGATAAAGATGGCCGTTGGCGGCATTTCGTCAATAGTCAGCTGGCCGGCCCTTATGCCGAATACTGGCAGTTACTGCAGCCACTTATCTGGCTCAAAGCGCCTGATTGGGATAGCGTTTGCCGCTGGCGGGCGCAGCAGGAGCAACAATTGTGGCAAAAGCGCGGCACGGGCATGTCTGATCAGCAGTTATCCCGCTTTATGCTGCCATTTCAGCGCTTAACGCTGGCCAGCTGGCAACAGCTGCCGCAGCTTGCCGATTATATTGTGACGCTGGATAGCCAGCATAATATCCATTTCTCCGTTGACTAATTTGCTATGCACTGTTTAAAAAAGCCATAAGTTATTAATTGACAGCGCTGTCATTTTGCCGGTAGGCTGTTTTTTAAACAATAAAACGGGGGAACTATGCGCTATTCATCTTTAGCTTTACTGCTATTACTAACCGGCTGCGAACAGGCCACGACAACAGAGGTGCCGTCGCAGACAACGACAGACGCTGCCGAACCAGCTCTGATGTTTGATGACTTTACTTATGCCAGTGCCGAGGCTCTGTTTGCTAATGGCTGGACTGCCCGTACCGAAACCGGCCATCCGGGTATTGCCGGTGCAGCCTGGTCGGCAGAGGGTATTAGTACCCTCGAAGCACAAGATGGTGCTCAATTCGGCATTGCCCGCATGAGCTCTGTGACAGATGGCACCGGTGACGGCACGCTCCATACGCAAATTTGCCATGCGCGTAAATACCTGTATGGCACCTATGCCGCGCGGGTGTTCTTCCGCAATGAACCTAGCTATGGCCCGGACGGCGATGAAGTGATCCAGACGTTTTACGCCATCAGCCCGCTGGCCGCACCACTCGACCCGGATTACAGCGAAGTCGATTTTGAATATCTGCCAAACGGCGGCTGGGGTGAGAACAGCGACAGTGCGATGTGGACTACCACCTGGGAAACCTTTCAGCTTGAGCCCTGGACCAAGGTGAACGAGTTCAGCCGCGTGCCTGGCGATTATAGCGGCTGGCATACGCTGGTAATGAATGTAAGCGCCGATGCAGTACGCTATTATGTCGATGGTAACTTAGTTGGCGACCACACGAACGCCGTGGCGCCGGAAGTGCCGATGTCGATGAATTTTAACCTGTGGTTTATGCCAAAAGGCGCTGACGGCTCGGTTGGGCCGATAGATTCAAACGAGTCGCGTCAGTATCAACAGGATATCGACTGGGTGCTGCATGTGGAAAATGCTGAGCTGACCACCTCAGAGGTTGAAGCTAAAGTTGCAGCGCTGCGTGCATCAGAACAGCGGCATATTGATCAGGTGCCGGATAAAGGCTTAGCCCCCTACTGCGGCTTGTAACTGAGGCATCCATATAAAATCGTCTTTTAAAACAAAAAGATGATCAAAAATACAGCATTCATGGCATGTGGTTATCTGATTAATCGCCAAAAACACCAACCGCAAACTGCCATGAATGTTTGTACTATTTTGTACCCAAATTATTGCAGTAGTCACCAGCGTAAAACTTTACACTTCTTTGCATTGCCAAACACTATCGTACATCGCAGTCGGTAAAATCATGCCCGAATAATACATTTATTAACCCGCTTTGCTGCAAGCTTGCATGCAGCAAAACCCTTTTCGATAAACTGAATTAACACAGGACGAATTTTGATGAAGTTTTTGTTCATTTTACTTAGCGCAATGATCTTTTTGTTACCTCAGCTGGCACTGGCAAATGAAGAAGATGCCGGTTCTCAAAGTCATCATCCACAAATAAATATTGTCGAGGTAAAAACAAGGTTGAGCATCTCGCCAGAGCAGGAAGCTCAATTTTCACCGCTATTGCAGCAGCACGTAAAAGCCAGGGATGCGCTTTTTAGCAAGTATGGGCTCGACAAGGAAGGAGCCAGCATCTCTATGCGCAACCTAAGGTCTTTCAGAAAGGAAATGCTGGTATTAAGCGACAATACCAGAAAGCAGTTTTCTGACATTTTGACAGAATCGCAATTAAAGGAATGGGATAGCATTCAAGAAGAAAACAGAGCAGAAATACGCAGAGGCTTTTCGTTATAAAAGCGTCGCCGCATGCCAAATATTACTAACTTTGCCATAGCCGCCTGAGTTGGCGGCTTCGTTAGTTTGTTAGCGAGCTTTATGCAAATACAAAAGTGCCATTGTCGTTTGGCTTGCTTCTATGTCATATGGTTTCCTCATCTCCTGAAGTATTTTTTATCTCAGCTTTTCTTCCGGAGGCTGCATTTGCATTCTGCATGCTGCGAAGTATAAATAGTCTAAGTTGCAGAGTAACCCAATATTAAGATAGAGAGAGGCAGTAAAATGACTACCGATGCTGTGATCAAAGTGCTTATGGTAGACGATGACGAGGTATTAACTGACTCAGTGAAAGCTTACTTTCTGTCTGAAGGTGGCTTTAGCTTTACATCGAAAAATGACGGTGAATCCGGTGCTGAGTCAGCCATATCTGAGGATTATGACGTCATTATTCTGGATGTAACGATGCCAAAGATGAACGGATTCGAGACGTTAAAATACATCCGACGGAAGAAAGACACTCCCGTGATCATGTTAACCGCACGTGGTGATGATCTTGATCGCATACTGGGGCTTGAAATAGGTGCTGATGACTATGTACCGAAACCCTGCAACCTGAGAGAGTTAGTTGCCAGAGTAAGAGCGATTATGCGCAGGGTGTCCGTTAAAAGTGGCGCCGCGGAGGTTGAAGGCTATTTTATTACGGTTGGCGATTTAAAACTTAGATCCGGCTCACTCACGGTAGAAAAAAATGGCGTACCCATATTGATGACGAGCGCCGAATTTATGATCCTTGAAAAGCTCACCAGTATGGCCGGCGCAGTTGTGTCAAAAGATGACATTTCCAGACATGCACTTGGCCGGCGTATTTCAGCCTTTGATCGTAGTGTTGATGCACATATTGTCAGCTTAAGAAAAAAGCTGGGCCCCATGCCAGATGGGCAACAGCGAATTAAAACCGTTCGGGGTCGGGGTTACCTTTATGTAAGTTTATGAGGGGAGTAGCAGCCGATGTACCGTTTTTTTCAAAGAATTTTCCTGTCTGTTTGGATCATCATTATTACCACGGCCCTGCTAACCAGTGTAGTGGCGCAGTGGTTACCGGAAGGTGCGACAAAAACGTCGCCACCTTTTTACCAACGCATGGCAGAAAATGTTGCTATTGGCATAGGTATAAAACTGCAGCAACAGCAAACCATTGACGCTCAGAGTTTAGAGCGTGAATATATCCTTGACGCTGAAAATGTTATTCAGATTTACGTTATTGCCCCTGATGGAAAAGAACTGCTGGGCCGCGAGCATAACTTTGGGCCGGATTTATCTTCCATACAGGACGAAGATGGACTTGCCGTAATACGTCAGGGGTTAGGCGGCTACACGGTAATTGGCGTCAGGAATTATTTCCCCATTGCAAAGTTATTAATTACGCCCTGGGCCCGGCTTACCTTAGCGGTTACGGCGCTGCTCGTCAGTATTATCGTGTCGCTGGCCTTGTCACGTTTTATCGTTCAGCCGATCCGGCTTATTCGGGAAGCCGGTCAAAAAGTAGCCAGCGGCGATTTAAGCATCAGCGTTGCTCATCACGTCGCCGGGCGCCGTGACGATATTGCCATGCTGGCAAAAGACTTTGACCTGATGACGGAAAAAATCTACCAGTTATTAGAGCGGCAAAAGCGCCTGATGCGTGATGTCTCGCACGAATTACGCTCGCCACTGGCCAGATTGCAAGCGCTGTTCTCACTCTCCCGGCAAAAGCTCGATCAACAGGATGGCAAACTGGACATTGACTACATTGATCGAATGGAGGTGGAAAGTGAAAGATTAAATTTACTAATTGAGCGCATTCTCGTTTTTACCCGTCTGGAATCCTTTAATGAAATTAACCGGCATACCACTGATTTAATAGACTTACTGAATGTTATAGCGGAAGACGCCTCTATCGAGGGCTTTGCCCAAAATAAAGACGTTTTAGTTATGGGGCTGGAGAAGTGCATATTAAAACTGGATAGCGCTTTGATACAAAGTGCCTTTGAAAACATTATTCGTAATGCACTGCGCTACACAGAAATCAATACAAACGTCGTAGTTCGTGTATCCAATCTTGAGACAACGATAGAAGTTGAAATTTGTGACAGTGGCCCGGGCGTACCGGAGCAAGATTTAACGTCACTATTCGAACCGTTTTTTCGGGTTGAAGCAGCGCGCACTCACAGTATGGGCGGTGGTGGTATTGGACTGGCCATCGCGCAACGCGCAGTGCAGTTACATGGCGGGACAATAAAAGCAGAAAACAGAGACGAGGGAGGCTTAAAGGTTATTGTAACTTTACCAAATACAATCAGTTAAATTTATGGGGTTGCCGGAACAACCTTAGCCAATGCAGATGGCTTTCTTTACACCCCGCCCTGCCATATTTTACAAAACTTTGCATTTCCCGCCATTTATCAACGTTCAGTTGGATAAACTTGCCGCCGTTTTTAAATAGTTTTCTGAAATTGCCTGTCATCAAGATGCGAAATAACAACATTGGTTGGCTGGCCGGAGCTTAATGTGAGAAGTGCTGTAATGATGCTGACTGCGGTCAGTGCCAGTGTTTTACTGAGCGGCTGCATCGGCATTGCCACCGAAGGCGCCAGGGCGACGCATAGTGGAATTATTCGCAGCCAATACTTCGCCGACGCTTTAGCAGGGGATGCGCCAGCGCAATACGCAGTTGGCAAAACCTATTGTTGCTCGCCAGGCGGGCAGTCCGACGGTTATTACAACACGCAAAGTTGGCAGGCGTTGACGCCGCCGCTGAGCTTCTGAATGATTTCCCTAAGCGGGATATCTCTCATTTCAACGCGACACAAGATGTTCCTTGTACCATGAACCAAGTATATGGTGAGTAAAAATGCACGCAGTAAACACACCCATTAAAGCCATATCGGCTGTTATTTTCTTCAGCCTGATCTTATGTAGCTATGGCTGTCAGAAAGCCGCGGAAACGGAGACATCGCCAGCGCTTAGATTGGTGCTAACCCAGCTCGTTGAACCCAGCGCAACGCAGAACTGGCGTGAATTCCCGGGCACAGTACAAGCCGGACAGCAGGCCGATCTCAGCTTTCGCCTGGCCGGTAAGCTGGCAAGTATTGTGCTGGACGAGGGCGATAAGGTCGAACAAGGTCAGGTGCTTGCCACGCTGGAAGATGCGGATTATCAAATTCAACTGAACAGCGCCCAGGCCGAATATGCGCGGGCCAGTGCAGAATTTGCCAGGGCCGGGGCGCTGTTGGCTAAACAGCTGATTTCCCAAACCGATTACGACAAAATGCAAGCGCAGTACGTAGCGGCCCGGGCGTCACTTGAAGCGGCGCAGCAGAATGTGCAGTACACCATTATTAAAGCGCCCTTTAACGGTATTGTTGCCCGTCGCTATGTTGATAATTTTGAAGATGTCTCAGCGCAACAGTCGATCTTAAGTATCCAGGACTTATCTACACTGCGGATCAAAGTCGATATACCTGAAACTGTGATGATTCGCCTGAAACAAGACCGTCAGTTAAAGGTTTATGCCGCTTTTGATGCATTACCTGAGCAACGTTTCCCACTGACTTTGCATGCCGTTTCCACTGAAGCTGACCCTGTTTCCCATACCTACTCAGTAACGTTCAACATGGCTGCCAGTGCAGGTACCAATATACTGCCGGGTATGTCACTAACTGTTCGTGGCACGCAGCAGCTACAGGACAACAGCATAGTGATACCAACTCATACGGTGGCTGAAAATAGCCAAGGCCGCTTTGTCTATGTTGTGCAAAATAACGGCGACGGCACAGGCACAGTCAACATGCGGCTGGTATCCACCGGACACATTAATGAACAAGGCATAACCATTCTCAGTGGGCTCAGTGCAGGAGAAACCATCGTTAGCGCAGGCATGAGCAAAATGTCGGACGGTTTGCAGGTAAGGCTGGCCCGGGGAGAGCAGCCGTGAAAATCACTCAACTTGCCATTGATCACAACCGCATCACTATTGTCGCGCTACTCTTCATCTTTATTGCTGGCTGGCAAACCTTTATCAACATGCCCAGAGCATACGATCCGGGTTTTATTGTGCGAACAGCCCAAGTGCTGACTTACTTTCCCGGTGCCAGCCCGCAAAGGGTGGAAGAGTTGGTGTCGTCGAAGATCGAAGAAGTGGCAAAAGAAATACCTGAGCTGGACTTTGTCAAAAGTGAATCCCGTACCGGTGTCTCTATAGTACGTGTCAATATTAAAGAGCGTTATAAAGACATGCGGCCTATTTGGGACAATTTGCGCCGCAAAATTGAGGGCATTGTGCCAGACTTGCCAGACGATGTGGTTGGCCCCTTTGTTAATGATGAATTTGGTGATGTATTTGGCGTAGTGATGACGGTGACCGGGGAAGGCCTGAGTGATGCACAGCTGCAAAACGTAGCGGACAAAGTGCAGGCTGTTTTGCAAAACATTCCCGATGTGGCCAAAGTTGAGATTTACGGCGAGCAAGAAGAACAAGTATTTGTAGAATACGACAATGCCAGATTGTCGGAGCTGGGCATTTCACCTTATCAACTGTCACAGATACTGTCAGCCCGCAATATCGTTATATCCGGCGGTGAATTTAATCTTGGCCCGGAGCGTATTGTACTTGAACCCAGCGGCAACTATGAATCTATTGAAGATATAGGCAAAACGCTGATAAGTTCACCGAAAAACAATCGCTTAATTATGTTGCGCGATATAGCAACAATTAAACGGGCTTACATCGACCCTGCCAAATCTTTGGTGCATAGCTCGGGTAAAAGAGCGCTGTCTATTGCGCTGTCTATGCGCGAAGGCGGCAATAATATTGAACTTGGTAAGCAAGTGCGCAAGGCCATTGCTGCATTTGAAACTCAGTATCCACACGGGGTTGAGTTTCAACTTATCAACTTTTCACCAAAAGAGGTCGATGGCAAAGTAAAAGATTTTATGTCCAACCTGATGCAAGCCATGCTGGTGGTCACTTTTGTTATGCTGCTCACGCTTGGTATGCGTACCGGTTTGCTGGTTGCCATGCTTATTCCGACCTCTATTTTGCTGTCGATGATTGTGATGGATCTGTTTCACATTGGCCTGGATCAAATTTCTCTGGCGGCACTGATTATTGCGCTGGGTATGTTAGTAGACAACGGTATTGTCATGTCTGAAAGCATCATGGCCAAGATGCAGAAGGGCAAGAGTGCGCTTTACTCAGTGCTTGCCTCAGCAAAAGAGCTGGGTTTTCCACTTATGACGGCATCCTTAACGACCGCTGCCGCTTTTCTGCCCATTTATTTAGCCAAATCGAATGTAGGAGAGTTTACCGCCTCCTTGTTTAAAGTTGTCACTATTACCTTGCTATGTTCCTGGCTGATTACCGTAACCATCATGCCGCTGCTATGCATAACGTTTCTGAAGGTTACGCCGAAAGAAGCGAACAACCAAGGCTTTGCTGACCGGCTCTATCGCCGGGTGTTAAACACTATGCTGCGCAACCGGCTTGCAACTTTAGGTTTAACAGTCTTGGTGCTGATAGCGGCGCTGACTGGCAGTGCATTGCTACCGAAAATCTTCTTTCCGCCATCTGAACGTGCCTACTTCAAAATGGAACTTGAGTTACCAACCAGTTATTCCATTCAAAGTACGCAAACTGTGGTTGCCGATATTGAAGCTTATATGACAGAGCAGCTATTGCTCATAGATGGACGACAACACGGCATCACAAACTGGGTTGCCTATATTGGCAACGGTGGGCCGCGCTTTATCTTGTCGCACAACCCAAAACCGTCCAGCAATAACTACGCCTTGATGATAGTCAATGTTACAGACGAGCAATATATAAACGACTATATGGCACAAATTCAGCGTTACGCACAAAGCCAGCACCCTGATTTGACGCTTACTCTTAGTCTGATAGGCAATGGGCCTGCAGTGGATAATCCGGTAGAAGTGCGTTTATCTGCCTGGGATCCAGACGTACTGGCCAGCGTGACTGAACAGGTGCGTGCACACCTTAGTACAATGCCGGAGCTGCAAAATGTCACTGATGACTGGGGGCAGCGTATCAAAAAGCTCAATGTTGCCATTGATCAGGTGCGGGCGCAAAGGGCCGGTGTCACCAGTCAGGATATTGCTATTTCACTGCAATCGAGCTTAAGCGGCCTTGAGCTGACGGAATACCGGGAACGGGAAGACAGTATTCCGGTACTGCTGCGCACCGAGGAAACGGCAAGGAATACACTGAGTAAGGTCAGGTCGCTGGCGGTGTATTCTCAGGTCACCGGGAATTCAGTGCCGCTGTCGCAGGTAGCCGATGTGGAACTTAGCTGGGACCTGGCCAAAATTCAACGACGAAACGGCTTACGCACTGTAACGCTGGGCGCGCAATTGGTAGGAGATGCCAATGCGGCGCAAATCTTCGCTAATCTTGAATCCTGGCTCAGTCAACAACACAGCGATTGGCATAACGAGGTGAGTTATCAGTTCGGCGGTGAATACGAGAGCTCAGCCAGGGCCAATCAATCAATTGCTGACAACTTAGCCATCGCCGGCATGATCATCGTTATTCTGCTGATCGGCCAGTTCAATAGTATCCGTAAATCGTTAATTGTGCTGTTTACCATACCTCTTGCATTAATCGGGGTGGTTTCAGGCTTATTGTTGGCGAACTCTTACATAGGTTTTATGACGATACTGGGGATAGTGTCCTTAGCTGGCATAGTGATTAATAACGCCATAGTGCTGTTAGAAAGCATTAAAATGGAGCTGGACGGCGGCACTGAACACTATCAGGCTATCTGCAACGCTGCACAAACCCGGGCCAGACCGATCCTTTTAACGACAGCCACCACTGTTTTAGGACTCATCCCACTTTATTTGGGCGGCGGAGCCATGTGGGAGCCGATGGCGATCACCATTATGGCGGGTCTGGCGTTTTCTACCCTGCTAACGCTTGGCGTTATCCCTGTCTTGTATGCCTGCCTATATCAGGTGAGAGAGAATTCAGTTTAATTTCATGAATTTATAATTACAAAGAGCATTTTGAGAGATAAGTAGTAATAATACCCGCCCTTTTTCGTGTCGTATGCTGGTAGCCGTTTTTATGGTGGGCACTTGTTGCTGCCAGCTTTCCTGCGGTACAGTGGCGCGCACAAGGACGCAATAACAACGTTACCCTATGACAACACGTTACAGTTTTAAGAACCCGGAAATGATCATCGCCGCCTCGGCACTGATCGTCAGCTTAATTACGGCCTTTGTCAGTATTTATTCAGCTTTTATTGACAGAGCTTATGCCCGCTCATCTGTGTGGCCGCGGATAGAACTTGCCCGGGGCCATGATACGAAGAGTAAATTTCGCTATATCGTATCTAATAACGGCACCGGCCCTGCGCTTATTCAGTATGCCAGGGTAACCTATGACGGTGAAGCCATCCCAAACTGGCAAACCTTGTTCACTAAGTATGGCTTAGCAAACGAAGGTATGGCGCAATCGCATATCGGCACTACGGTGTTACCGGCACAAAAGCAAATTAATCCGGTAGAAATCAATAACGCCGCTTTCTTCAGTAAACACTACGCTCATGATGATCTGATAGGCATAGAGTTATGCTACTGCTCTATCTACGAAGAGTGCTGGCTGGTCGATCGTGAAAACCAGCCGCAGCCTGTTGATCAGTGCCGCATCGACGATAGCCAACGCTTTTTGCAGTAACCAATCTTGCTACGCTCAGTATTGTCCCGTGTAACGGAAGACTATTTGCTGTTGGCGTTGCTATTACTGCTACCAATCCTGCTTTGGCTGCAGCCGGCTGCGCCATCTGGTTTGGTAGCGCTGGTAGACTGGCATACCGTTGCGGCACTGGCTGGCTTGATGCTGCTGAGCAAAGCACTGGAAGCTAGCGGTTATCTGGCCCGTTTTGCCAGTGTTCTGCTGGGGTGGTGTCACACGGAGCGGCGCCTGGCGCAACTGTTGTTGCTGTTTGCAGCTTTGCTGTCGGCGATTGTGACCAATGATGTGGCGCTGTTTATTCTGCTGCCTATCGCGCTCAGTATCGGCCGTTTAAGTGGTATGGCTGTGGGCAGACTGGTTATCTTTCTGGCGCTGGCAGTGAATGCCGGCTCCAGTTTAACGCCGATAGGGAATCCGCAAAACTTGCTGTTATGGCAGGCGTCAGGTTACAGCTTCTGGCAATTTACGCTGATGATGGCACCGTTAGCGCTCAGTTTACTGCTAATGATCCTGCTGTTAAGTTGCATCGCTTTTGCCGCGACCCGCTTAACCATCAAGGTGCCGCATAACAACAATAGTGATAACCGCCGTTTATTTGGCTGGTCACTGGCCGGTTATCCGTTGTTTATCCTGGCGATGGAATATCAGCTGGCGCCCTATGCTGCAGTTGGCTTACTGGCCACCTACTTTATACTGAAACGCAGTGTGGTAAAGGCGATCGACTGGTTATTGCTGCTGGTGTTTATATTGATGTTTATCAATTTAGGTTTGCTGGCCCAGATGCCTCTGTTACAGCCGCTAGCGATACAAATAATGGCAATACCGGATGGCAGTTACGTTGGCGGCGCACTGCTGTCACAGCTGATATCGAATGTGCCGGCAGCCATTTTTCTGCAAAATTTTACCACTGACTGGCGCGCCCTGAGCTTTGGTGTCAGCGTTGGCGGTTTTGGTTTAGCCATCGGCTCACTGGCAAACTTAATTGCGCTGCGGCTTAGCCAGCAACAGGGGTTATGGCGTGAATTTCACTGTTGGTCACTGCCAATGTTTGTGCTCAGTCTGCTGCTTGGCTGGTTGCTGCTGTAAGCGCTGGTCTGCGGTTTATTCGGCGTGCTGAAAATCCTGCGCCAGGTTATCCAGCTGCGCTAGCTCAGCGGTTTTCTGCCGGATTTTAAGCTGTAAGCGGTAACTGGCAAACAGGCACAGTGGCGAAACCATCAGGCTATAAAACCAACGCATAACCAGCGGGATGTTGTCCAGTTGGGTTAACTGCAGCAACCATAGGATCAGCGTGAACAGCACCAGTGCCACACAGCTTAACTGGGTATAACGATAGTAGCGCAGGCTAAGCTGACATGCCTGACGGCGAAATTTGACTAAACCACTACTGCTCCAGTTGCCATACGCCAGTATTGGCCGGTGGATATGCCAACTGACATAAGCTGCGCCTAATGCTCCGAACGCCAGAAACAGTGCCGACAACCCGCCCAGCCAGCCGGGTAGATTAAACAGCAACCACAGTGCTGAGCCTGCCATAATCACCGCGCCCAGCCACTCGCTGTACATCAGCCACTTTTGCTCACGTTGGCGCTGGCTGGCTTGTGCCAAATCGTCAGCGCCGGGCGGCGTTTCTTCCGTAACTGGCTGTTGTTGCCAGCTTTTGGCCAGCGCGGCAAAATCAAAATTATCGGCCATCTTGCATTAACTCCATTAATTCGGTTTTCGCGCGGTTAAGCCGCACTCTGACAGCACCGTGGCTGATCTGCAGAATGTCTGCAATCTCCGGTGCCGGTAAATCTTCCATCGCCAGCAAAATGACCTGACGGTTAGCCGGCGACAAACGCCGTACTGCCCGCATCAATTGCTGGCTTTGCTGTTGTTCCCCCAACTGCTCTGACGGGCAGTCTTCCAGCAGTTGTTGCTGTGTGTCTTCATCCAGCGGCTGCCATTTATGGCGCTGAGCCCGGGCAATATGATCCACTGTCACATTATGTACGATGCGAAACAGGTAAGCCCGCGGTAACTCTGCGGCCTGTAATCGCTCTGCCGCCTGATGCAGTGCGAGAAAAACATCCTGTTTTAAATCCTGCCGTGCCGCCGGATCGGCTTCACTGGCTAACAAAGTACGGCTGATAGCGCCCTGGTGCTGCTGCCATAGCTGCAATACAAAATCGATAGCGCTCTGTGCGCCGTTAACTCCTGTGCTCAAACGATGCTGCCCTGCTGTTAAGTGATGGTTCGGGTGGCTCTGCTTTTTATATCGCGCTCACCTGTTAAGTCTGACTTTCGCTGCCAAGTGTTACACAAAAAAATAAAAAAATAATCTGTAACACCTAACAAAAAATCAACGACTTAGATTGCAACAACCTGATAAACCGGAGCAACACCATGAAAAATATTTTGTCGTTATCTGTTATCGCCACGCTGTTTAGCCTAACCGTCGGTGCCGCCACTGACAGCAATAATGCTGATACCGTGCTGTACCACAACGCAACGCTGATAAACCCTGCAACTGAGCAACAGCTGAATGATGGCTGGCTGTTGGTACAGCAAGGACGAATTGTGCAGATTGGTCAGCTGTCGGACGGGCAGCCAATGCCAGTAGCGCTGCAGCAAGTTGATCTGAAAGACAGTTTTGTTATGCCAGGCCTGATTGATGTGCATCTGCACCTGACCGCCGGGCCTCACCGGGTTGAGATGCTGGACGGTAAGCCGGTATTGACGATGAAAGGGCATAGTGAACTGACCCGTTATCATGCAATGAGTACGCTCGCCACGGGCGTGACGACAGCTTTTAGCCCTGCCGGTGAACCTGAAGCCAATGCCGAATATGTACGCCAACAACAAGCGGGCAACTGGCCGGGGCCAAAACTCAGTTATGCCGGCTTTGCGTTTGAGCCGACACCAATCATCGCTGGGTCTGTGCATCCCAAGGGTGAGGCCGGCTGGCAGGCCGAAATTGCCCGCCAGAAAGCCGCTGGCGCAAGCTACATCAAGCTTTATCAAGGTCTGACACAAGATGAGATCGCTTTAGCTATCCGTCTTGCCAAAGCGGCCGGGCTGAAAACTATCGCTCATCTGGATAGTGTCAGCTGGCAGTATGCGGCAGATCTTGGAATTGATGCTCTAACCCATGCTCTGCCAACCAGTGCGGAATTACTCAGCGGTAAAGCTAAAGCGGAGTATTTGGCCGAACGTAAAAATCCGTTTAATCAGCGTTTTATTTACAGCTGGTTTCAGCATGTCGACTACGACAGTGAACCGGTGCAGCAATTAATCCGCACTTTGGTACAGCAGCAGACCCGCGTTGACCTGACATTGGTGGTTAACGAATTATTTTACTATGCCCGTGAGTTAGAGGTGATGTACCCGGAAGACGAGATGTGGGTGTTTCATCCGCAAACACGTAAACGCTGGCGGTCACTGATGGCTGCGCCGAGCTATGACTGGACTGCGCAGGATTTTGCGACGGCGCAGCAGCAAATGCCGAAGGTGCTGCAGTTGTTTAAGCGTTTGTATGATGCTGGTGTGCCATTAGCAATAGGTACCGACCTCAGTGCCAGCGGCCCGTTTTACCTGCGCGAACTTCAACTGACCAAAGCTGCCGGTTTAAGCAACTGGCAGGTACTGCAACTGGCCACTGTGGGCGGTGCCCGCCATCTGGATTTAACTGATACCGGCCAGTTGGCAGCAGGTTTTGTCGCCGACTTTATTGTGCTATCTGCCAACCCGCTAACGGATCTAAACGCACTTAAGTCGGTGCATACGGTGGTGCAACAAGGTAAAACCCACCGCGTAGATGCCCTTAAAGCTGAGTTGGCCAACCTAAGCGACATTGAACTGTAAATCTGACTGAAAACTAAGTTTAAACATAGCGAGGAAATAACCATGGAAACTTTACAACACCTGATAACACCTTTTACGACTGCCTGGCACCAGGCTGATAGCTACCAGCTCGTCTCTTTTGGCATCTTCTTTGCGGCCATGTGGCTGATTGCTGTGGTGATTGAAGCTGCGATTAAAAAAGCCACCAAGGAGGACTAAAATATGGACACTATCAATCAATTTATCGTCGCGTTTACTGAAGCCTGGCAACAAGCCGATCTGTTGTTTTTGCTGGGCTTTGGCCTGCTGTTTTTAGCGGTATGGTTTTTACCCAGCCTGCTGGCGCTGGCATTTAACCGCCAGCATGCCGGTAAAATTGCCCTGTTGAACATCCCGGCCGGCTTTTCCTGGATTGCCTGGGTAGCCTTACTGGTGTGGGCGGTTACCGGCAAACTCAGCAACAAACTGGCCGCTAAAGCCCGGTTGAAGCCGGTCGTTTAGCCGACGAGGGTGTTACAGCGTGACGCTATCACCTTCATTTAAAATCAGCAGCGGCACTGTGGTTTGCAGTTGCTGCTGCATATGCAGTAAACGTAGCAGCGGCGAGTGCGAGCTGTGATCGCCCATCTGCCAGCTGCCATTGCCGTAGCCCCAGGGGATCATTACTTTGCAGTTTAACTCCTCCGCTGCGGTGAGGGCGTCTTCCGGCGTGGTATGCACGTAGCGATACCAGGCACCGTCGGTTTCATGATAGTACGAGGCGATGGGCAGCAGACAAATATCTATGTCGCCATATCTTTGTTGAATGTCGCTAAAGTGTGCTGAATAGCCGGTGTCTCCGGCAAAAAACAGCTTTTTACCGTTATGTTCTATCAACCAGGCGCCCCAGAGTGCGCGATTAAAGTCATCAAACAGTTTACGGCTGTTAAAGTGGTGCGCTGGCACCATATGCAGCGTCAGCTCGCCAAGTTTACTCTGGCTGTACCAGGCTTGCTCCACCACCTTATACCCAGCGCTGGGCATATAGCTAGCCATATCAAGCGGCATATAGTAGGTCGGCGTCGTACCAATTTTGGCCATAGTGGCATGGCTGAAATGGTCGTAATGCAAATGGGAATACAGCACTGCGTCGGTTTGCGCCAGCTGTTCTGCACTAGCCTCTGGCAGATAAGGCCGTTTGATAATACCGGCAAAGTGCTGTGCCCAGCTAACCGGCCAGTCAAACTGACCCAGCACCGGATCGAGCAGCAATTGCTGCTGATCCGGCGTATGGATAATAAAACTGGCATGGCCCAGCCACTGCACACTAAAGCCGGTGTTGAGCGCCGGTACTGGCTGAGGGCCGGTATAGCGGCAATTCTGCGCCGGGCTTTGACAGCTCACCTGCGGGTGTGCCGGGTAACAGTTGGCTTCGCAGGTTGTGGGGTACTGGCGCTCGCCGCGGTACAGGTTACGGTAGCGGCCCTGTTCGTCACCCTCGGTGATCTGCTCTATCACCGCGTTGGCACCAACCTGGCGCTGCACCGTATTAGGCACAGAACAGGCGCTCAGTATCAGGGCACTGCCAAGTAGCACTGCGGCTGAAATACACGACAATTTCATTAATATTCCTTTATTCATCATCTGCTTATGCTTTTACTGCTGTCTTAATACCATGGCAGGCTTACGCCCTGCAACCTGCCAGGCCAGCGCGGCGACAGTGCACCAACAGATGGCAAAGGCAGCCGCCGCGGCCAGCAGGTACCAGAGCGGGTTTTGACTGATACGGACACTAAACGCGCTGAGCCAGTTGTTTAATATCCAGTATGTTGCAGGAATGGCCAGCATGCTGCTGATTGCCATCAGCTGCAGATATTCACTGGCCAGCAGATTAACCAGGTTGAAGCGGCCTGCGCCCAGTACTTTACGCATGGCAACTTCACGTGAACGTTGCTCTGCGCTGAAGGCTGCCAGGCCAAATAAGCCGATACAGGTTAGTGCAATGGCCAGGCTGGCAAAAATAGCGATCACTTTGCTCTGACGTCTCTGGTTATGGTACATGGCGTTGTAATCATCGTTTAACCAGCTCAGCCTCAGATCCTGCCGTTGTAGCCGATCTGCCAGCAACTGCTGCACTTTGCTTTGAGTGCCAACGGCAAATTCAGGCTGTAAGTCCAGTATAATGTTGCTGTAGGTCATAGGCGAGCGACCACAAATCAGTATCAGCGGCTCGGCCTGTTTCAAAGCTGAGCCGACCTGAATATCGGCTACCACGCCGACAACTGTCATACGCAGTACAGGTTCATCACCGGGCAGCAACCATTGCTGACCTATCACATCGTTCAGGTTAGTTACGCCGGCTTTTTTTGCTAATGAAGCCGTGATGATGACTGAGGCGGTAGCATGGTCGTCATGCGTCTGATACCAATCACTTTGATAGTTCTCGCTGAAATCACGGCCAGCTAACACAGTTAGGCCTGCTGCTTCAGCAACATTAAAACCGACACCTATCTGTGATACCGGCGGCAAGGTATTGTCCTGCGTCTGACCAGGTAGCTGGATATCCATCGCCTGGGACACCGTTTCAGTAAGCTGCATATCCAGCATAGACACCGCATTGACACCGTCCAGCTTGGCCAGGCTTTGCAGTAAATCCTGGTTACCGGCCCAGAATAAATGCTGATTATTTATGCCTTTAATTAATAACCGACTGTCGCGAAGATAACCGGTAGGCTGATTTTGTAGCAGTTGCAGTTGTTGCTGCAACACTATACTGGCCACCAATAGTCCGACGGTAATAGCGCCCTGCAATACCAGCAAGCCTTTGCGTAGCCAGATAGCTGTATTACCGCGCTGAAAATCGCCACTTAATACTTTTTTGGCATCAAAAGCAGAAATAAACACAGCCGGGTAGGTGCCAGCCAGACAGCCAACCACCAATACACTACTAACTAAAATTACACCAAAGTTGCCAGCATAGTGTAGCTCAAGTGGACGGTTAACCAGCTGATTAAACTGAGGTAAAGCCAGCTCTACGGCAACGGCCGCCAGTAAGCCGGCGCAAACAGCTATCAGCAGCGATTCCAGCATAAACTGCAAAAATAACTGGCTGCGACTGGCGCCTAAGGCTTTACGAACACCGACTTCCTTTGCCCGCATACCAGCGCGTGCTGTACTCATATTAATAAAGTTGATGGCAGCAATCAGCAGTAATAATGCCGCCAGCAGCAGGCAAATACGTACCGTACTGGCTGAACCATTCACCTTGAACTCATAAGCTAATGCCGAATGCAGATGAATGTCGGTGAGGGCTCGCAGTTCCAGTCTACTCATTTGCTGACCGTCATATGCTTGCTGGTTCAGTGTGGATGTAAGTTGGTTAAGCAGAGTAGTTTTATCAATATCATCCGGCAGATGAATATAGCTGTATACGTTGTTCATCCTTATGCTGGCGGCGGCTGCGCTGTCACTGATACGGCGTAACGAACCTGCCTGAAGATGGCTTTGCTGCGGTAAGCGGAATACGGCTGTTACGGTATAGCGCTGATCGCCCAACTGAAACTGCCGGTTGATAATATCAGTACCGCCAAACAAGCGTTGCGCTTCATGCTCAGCCAGCGCAATCTGGTTTGGCTGTGCCAAAGTTGCAGCAAGATCGCCTTGTAGCACCTCAATGGTAAAAAATTCTGTGATGTTACTGTCAACTGAGAGTGGCCATTCCAGCGACAGTTGCTGGCTGTTTTCTGCCAGCCGCAGAGGTGGTGCTCCTGTGCTGAAACGTGTCACCTGAATACGATCATCATAATTTTGCAGCACGGCTTTCATTGCCGGGCTTGATACCGGAAAGCGCTGATTCATTGAAGCAAAATGCTGTTCCAAGCGATAAGTATGGGTTGCATCGGGGTGCATTTTATCAAAACCCAGCTCATAGCTGGCATACAACAAAATCAGCAGCGCCGAAGCCAGGCCAGCCGTTAAGCCCATTAAATTCAGTGCTAAATGGGTTTTATGCCTGAGCACTGCGCGCGCACCGGTAGTAAGATAATTACCCAACATGGTCAGTGAGTTACGCATATTTTGCCTCCAGTGCACGCTCGGTAATGATCTGACCATCCAGCATCCGTACAATGCGGCTGGCGTAGCGCGACTCATGCTCGGAATGCGTCACCATGACTACCGTGGTGCCTTCGCGGTTTAACTGGCGCAGCATCTGCATTACTTCTTCACTGTTCTTCGAATCGAGATTACCGGTAGGTTCGTCTGCTAATATCAGTGCCGGGTTAATTACCAGAGCCCTGGCGACAGCCACCCGCTGTTGCTGACCGCCGGATAACTGCAGTGGTAAGTGATCAGCGCGATGGTCGATCTGCATGCGTTGTAAAATCGCTTCGACCCGTTGTCTACGCTCGCCGGCGGCTACCCCCTGATATTGCAGCGGCAGCTCAACATTCTGAAATACTGTCAGTTCGTCGATTAGGTTAAAGCTCTGAAACACAAAGCCAAGTTTGGTTTTACGCAGCTGCGCCAGTTGTTTTTCACTGTAGTTGGCAATATCCGTGCCCTCGAACAGATAGGCGCCTGAGGTGGGGCTGTCCAGCATGCCCAGGATACTGAGCAAGGTAGACTTGCCGCAGCCGGAAGGTCCCATAATGGCAACGAAATCGCCCTGTTCAATATGCAAATCTATCTGATTAAGCGCTGTAGTTTCCAGTTCAGCGGTGCGAAACACCCGGTTTAATTGTTGTAAACGGATCATATTGCAGTCCTTATTGTTGTAATTGAATAGTATCGGCTTCGGCGAAATCGCGATAGCCGGAAATGATCACCTGATCACCGGCTTGCAAGCCGCTGATAATCTCAACCTGATTGGCACTTTGCCTGCCAAGCGTCACGGTTTGCTTGTGAGCCACAGCGGTATTGCTGTCCAGCACATACACATACTGGCCCGCGCTATCGGCCAGATATGCCCCACGTGGCAACACCAGCGCGTCTTGTTGCTGTGCATCCAGTTTCAGTGTCAGGTTTACGGATTGGCCCCGGGTCACGTTATGCTCGCCCGGCAGGGTAAACTCAAGCTGGAACTGGTTGTTGACTACCCGGCTATCAATGCGGCTGACAACAAGGTCAAGCGGCTGCTGATTCAGCTGTGCAGTGGCTTGCATGCCAATAGCGACCCGGCTTAAATAAAATTCATCAACACTGGCTACCAGCTTGTATTGCCCGGGGATATCGATTTGGCCCATACGGCTACCCGGCGCGCGGGACTCACCGGCTTCGACGTTAAACTCGCTCAAATAGCCGCTAACCGGCGCTTTAACCAGCAGGTTCTGCACGTTCTGCCTTGCAAACTCCAGGTTCTTTGTCAGCATAGCTACGCTGTCGCCGAGCTGGCTTAGTTGCTGCTGGCGAATCGCTTCTTCCTGCTGTTGCTGCTGCTGTGTCAGCAGTAGGCGCTGCTGTTGATACTGCAGATCCTGCTGCAGGTTCAGTAAATGCTCTTTGGCCAGTACACCCGTTTTTACCAGTGGCTCACTTTGTGCCAGATTGCGGCTGAGCGTTGCAATTTGATGCTCGATATCCAGCACGTCCCGTTTCAGGTTCAGCCGGTTGGTTTCTATTGTCATCTGGGTGTTGCGCAGAAAGTTCATTTGTTCGGTTACCTGAGCTTCGCGGCTGATTAAATCCAGCTGCAGCGCGGTATTGCTTAGTTTCACCAGGGGTTGGCCCTGCGTGACAAACTGACCTTGCTCTGCCAGCTTTTCCTCTACCCGGCCGCCTTCAATCACGTCGAGAAACACCGTCTGCTGCGGCAGGATGTTGGCGCGAAGTGCAATGCTTTCCTGCAGGTTCTGTTGCTGTACTATGGCGGTACTGACCGAACTAAGCGGCAATAATACAGAGGTACGGGCACTGGCCTGCCAGTTCATGCCAAGCCAGGCAATGATTGCTACCGTAACGAGCAGTACCGCGGGTTTGGTCAGGCGATGCCTGGCAGAGGGGGCAATTTTCTTATCCATATTGTGAGCTCCTGCAATAGTCATATCTGCAACTAACGCAATCAGCGTGCCGGATTTTTATTTGTTTAAATTCAAATATTTATATTTTGTCGAGGCCGGGAGGTGTCCGCTGGCGGTACAACAGGGTGTCCATTAACGGACAGTGTTAAAAGCCGGTAACTTGTTGGATTTAAAAGCTTGTTGCCTCGTCGCGTGGTTTTCGGTAGGGTGCTGCAATACACGCGGGGATTAAAGCATGAAGCAGCCACTTAGCGTGCTGGTACTGGATGACAACCAGGATATCCTCACCGCCAGCCGTATTTTCCTGAAACAGCATTTTGCCAGTGTCGTGACTTTGCATGAACCGGCATTGTTAATCAGCACTCTGGCCAGTCAGACATTTGATCTGCTGTTGCTCGATATGAATTTCAGCCGTGATACGCAAAGCGGTGAAGAAGGGCTGTTTTATTTAAAGCAGGCACTGGCAGCGCAGCCCACGCTGAAAGTCGTGATGATGACAGCCTATGCTGCGCTGCCCCTGGCTGTGAGAGCGATGCAACTGGGCGCGGCGAGCTTTCTTGCCAAACCCTGGCAAAATGAGCAACTGCTTGACACGCTGTGTCAGGCATCACAGCACAGGCCTGCTACGCAGGCGCCGGTCCGCGCTGCGCCAGACTCAGACAGCACACCCTTACTCGGAGATAGTCCGGCAATGCAGCAGGTGCTGCGCACCATTGAGAAGGTGGCGCCGACACAAGCCAATGTGCTGCTGTTGGGGGAAAGTGGTACCGGTAAAGCCTTGGTTGCACAGGCGATACATCAGGCATCTGCCCGTGCTGGTGCGCCTTTGGTGACGGTTGATATGGGCAGTCTCAGTGACAGCCTGCTTGAGAGTGAATTGTTTGGTCACAAAAAAGGCGCTTTTACCGATGCCAAAGCCGATTACAATGGCCGTTTTGTCCAGGCCAGTGGTGGCACCCTGTTTCTCGATGAGCTGGCGAACCTTGGTTTGCCGCAGCAAGCGAAACTGCTCACCGCACTGCAGCAGCGCACTGTGGTGCCGGTAGGTGGCAGCCAGAGTATTGCCATAGATATCCGGCTGATTTGTGCTACCAACGACAACCTGCACCAGGCGGTGACGCAGGGACGATTCCGGCAAGACTTGCTGTACCGGATCAATACGGTAGAAATTGTGTTGCCGCCGCTGCGGGAGCGTCAGCAGGACATACCGTTGCTGCTGAACTGGTATTTGCACAAATTCAGCGAACATTATCAGCGTGAGGGACTGAAAATCAGCCTGGCAGATTTACGTTATCTGCAGCACTACGACTGGCCGGGGAATGTCCGGCAACTGGCGCATACGGTAGAGCGTGCTGTAGTGCTGGCAGATAACAATACGCTGGATTTCAGCCAGTCAGACAGCGCCTTATCTGCAACTGCTACGACATCGGGGCCAACTGATGCAGCTGATACAGCGGCTGATTTTATGCTGGAGTTTGTTGAAGAGAAAACCATCCGTCAGGCGCTGCAATACTATCAGGGTAACGTCAGTCAGGCAGCCAAAGCTCTGGGGCTGACCCGCGGAGCGCTATACAGGCGGTTGGAAAAATATGGTCTCTAATCTGCGTTTGCCACTTTTACTGCTGAGCTTCACTGTGCTGCTGGTGCTGGCTTGCCTGCAATGGCAACAAGGGCCGTCTGCCCTGGCAGTCACAATAACGCTTGCTGCATCGCTTGCTGCTGTAATGATCTGGCAGTTGGGTCGGGTACAGCAACGCCACGCAGCGTTGGTGCTGAAGGCTCTGATCAATCAGGATACCTCGCTGACATTAGTAGGGCAGCCGCAGCTCAGCGCTCTGCTGGCTGATGCCCAACAGCAGCTTAGCCGCAGCCGGCAGCAGGCTGAGGCGCGGGCTCAATATCTGCAAACGCTGCTTAGCCAGCTGGATGTTGCAGTATTGGAGTTCAGTTCGGATAATTGCCTGTTACAAGCTAACCCGGCTGCTGCGCGGTTGTTGTCGGGGCAGCAATATACTGAACTGCAGCAAGGCCGGGTCAACAGTACAGATTTGCAGGCGCTTATCAGCAGGTTGCAAGCGACAACAGGACATTATCAGGGCCAGCTACAATGGACGCAGCCTGGCTACACTGACCGGCTGGCCGTTAGCATAGTGTGCACCAGGTTGCAGGGCCAGGTTCGTAAACTGGTTACATTGCAAAGTATTAATCAGGCATTGTTACAGCAAGAAGTGCAGGCATACCAGCAAATGACACGGGTGCTGACACACGAAATTGCCAACTCAGTGACACCGATGGCGTCGCTGGCGCAAAGTTGTCTGCATATTCTGCCGCAGGCTGGTCATGTACTGAGCACGGATGAACATGCCGATTTAGCAGAAGCTATGGCGACGATAGACCGCAGAGGTCAGCATCTTTCCACCTTTATTCTGTCATTTAAACAGCTTAGTCAACCGGTGAAAGCCAGCTTACAGTTAACGGATCTGGTTACCATCATCAACAACTGCTTAGCGTTACAGCGGTCCGCGCTTGCCCGGCACAATATTCAGCTGAAGCTTGCACTGCCCGACCAGGCTAAGCTGTGGCTGGATGAAGCATTAACCGAGCAGGTCCTTATCAACCTGCTGCAAAACGCGCTGGATGCGCTGCAGCAAACCACCGACAGGCAATTAGACATCTCATTACGGCAACACCGCCAACATGGCTGGCAACTGGATATTTGCGATAATGGGCCGGGGATCAGTGAGCAGGTTGCCAAACAGATATTTATTCCGTTTTTTACCACTAAAACACAGGGGTCAGGTATTGGCTTAAGTTTGTCGCGGGCTTTGCTGCAGGCTCAGGATGCGCAGCTGCAGTATGTGCCGGGCGCAGCGCCCGGCTGTTGCTTCAGAATAACATTTAAAACGTAGCGTCAGGTAACTAACGGCGAGGGCTAGTCAGAGGCTTTGCTTAGCTTCTTCTCCAGTTTCTCAATTTTTTCCTGGGCCTGCTCACGGTAGCGGGTTAAGCGCTCAATGGTGGCTGCAGCGTTATCTTTAACAAAGCTAACCTGCTGTTCAAGTTGAGCTTTTTGTTTCTGGAATTTATCTTTCTCCAGCTGCAGATCGGCAACCAGATCGCGTTGCTGCTGCAATTCTTCCCGCAGCTGACGGATAACTTCACGTTGCTCCGCCTGATGATTAGCGGTGATGGCACTTTGCTCTTTCAGCATAGCGTTATTGGCTTTGAGCTGTTCGAGCGTTGCCTGTATATCCTGTGAATCGTCGATATCGGCGGTGTGTTGCGCTTTTTCCATTGCATCAAGCTGTTCCTGCGCTTTAAATGCATTATCACGCTGCACATCGGCTTCACGCCGGCTGTGATCCAGCTCTTTATTCAGTTCGCTCAGTTGTTTGCTAAGCGCTTCCAGCTCTTTTTCCTGCCGCGAAATGGTTTCTTCCGCTTGCTGATTCAATGCATTTTGTTCAGCAGGTACCTGCTCTGCTACTTCATTCTGCTGCTGCAAGGCTTGCTCAAGCTTTGCCAGCGCATCATCCCGCTCTGCTGTCAGTTCTTCAGTTAACTGTTTTGTTTGTTCCAGTTGCTGTTGCACGGCGTCGATTTCAGCCGTCAGCCTGGCTTCTACTTCAGCGATTGCCTGCTGATCAACAACGGTAACCGGTTCGCCGCCTGACTGGGCTTTTTGCGCCTGTTCCAACTGGGCTTGTAAGCGTTTATTCAGTGCTACTGCCTGTGTTTCAGTTTTGGTGGCCTGTTGCAGCTTAGACTCAAATTCACTCAGCATGGCTTCAAGCTCAGTAACATCGTGGTCACGGGTTTGTAAGTCCTGCTGAGCCTTTTTGCTTTCCTGACGCGCTTTGTCGAGTTCCGCTTTAATGCTGGCTTCAGCTTGCTGTAATGCCTGTATTTGTTGCTCAGCCTGCTCAGCTAACTTTGCTTTTTGCTGCAGAGGTTCTAATTCCTGCTCTGCCGCAGCAAGTTCAGCCTGTAGCTGCTGCAGTTTTTGTTGATTCAGCTGCTGTTCGTTCTGCAACTGTTCTTCCAGCTCATCCTGTGCTTGTTGCGCTGCAATCAGTTTCAGCTGGAGTTGCTCGGCTTCAGCTTTCGCTTCATTCAGCTGGTTCTTGGCATCTGTGGCCTGCTGAGTGGCTGTTTCCAGTGCTTTTTCCAGTTGGGTCAGTTTGGTTTTACTGTCAGTGACTTCCTGGTCAGCCAATGCCAGTTCAGACTTTAACTGCTCAAGTTCGGTAGTATAGGTCTCAAGCTTGGCTTGCTGGTCGCGGTTTTGCGTCTGAACCTGATCCCGCTCGCTGACCAGGCTGGCATATTTCTCTGCCTGCGTTGAAAGCTGTTGTTGTTGCTGCTGTAAACTGGTTTCCAGCTCGGCTTTGCGCTGTTGCAGTTGCTCCAGCTCCAGTTGCAGCTCTCGGTTATGTTCTGCTGCCAGCACTTCAGCCTGCATCGCTTGTTGCAGCTGCTGATTTAGCTGATCTGTTAGCTTTTTCGCATGTTGCTCAGATTCACGCTGAAAGGCAGTGACAAAGTCTTCACTAAAAAAACTGTCTGTACTGGCGGGGGCAGGAGCTCTGTTTGCTTGTTCGTTACGCCATTTTTGATAATGCACGACCAGGCTGGCCTGTGCACCGGGCACTTTAGAAATTAAATAATCTAATGAAACAGGTTTGCCTGTTTTGTGCAATTCATCACAGATCTTCTTAACTTCACTATATTGCATTGCTATTTATCCAACTGACCGGGTGGAATGACTGTCAAATACAGAGTACTACTACGCCCTCATTCTAAGCACTTTTTTATTAAAACCAAATTTTAATTACATTTTCTTTGCAACCCGCTATCTTGCCGCCTAATATACTGTATATAAAAACAGTTTGGTGCCGCTATGATCCTGTATATTGCTGAAAAACCCAGTCTCGCCCGGGCTATTGCTGCGGTGTTACCCAAACCTCAGTACAAAGACAAAGGCTTTATTCGTCTGGCCAACGGTGATGTGGTCAGTTGGTGCATCGGGCACCTATTGCAACAAGCTGAACCACAGGATTACAACCCTGACTACAAACGTTGGCAGGCAGCACAATTGCCGATAGTACCGGACAAATGGCTGTTAAAAGTACGAAAGTCAGCTGAACAGCAGCTTAACGTGATTAAGAAATTGTTAAAACAGGCCGACAGTCTGGTTCATGCTGGTGATCCGGATCGTGAAGGCCAGTTGTTGGTAGATGAGGTGCTGGCGTATTGTGGTGTCAGTGAAAGCAAGTTGGCGGGCACACAGCGGCTGTTAATCAGTGATTTGAATCCGGCTGCGGTAAAGCGATCGCTTACCCAGTTAAAGCCAAACCGTGATTTTGTCCCGATGTCGACGTCAGCTCTGGCACGTAGCCGGGCAGATTGGTTGTATGGGCTAAATATGACCAGAGCCTATACCCTGCAGGGGCAGAAAGCCGGCTATCAGGGCGTGTTATCAGTGGGCAGGGTGCAAACGCCGCTATTAGGTTTAGTGGTAAAACGCGATCAGGACATTGCAAACTTTGTTGCCAAACCTTTTTATCAGGTACTGGCTGAGTTGGAAACAGAGCAACAGGAGCGCTTTACTGCGCTATGGCAACCGAGCAGTGCTTGCGCACCCTGGCAGGATGACGAAGGCCGGGTGTTGGTAAAGGCACTTGCTGAGAAAGTGCAGCAGAAAATCTGTCAGCAAGCGGCTGTGGTCAGTAAGCTTGAACACAAAGAGGCTAAGCAGGCACCGCCGTTACCTTACAACCTGTCAACTCTGCAAATAGAGGCGGCGAAGCGTTATGGTATGACGGCACAGCAGGTATTGGATAGTTGCCAGCAGTTGTATGAAAAGCACAAGCTTATTACTTACCCCCGCTCTGACTGCCGTTATCTGCCAAAAGAACATTTGAAGCAGGTTAAAGCGGTATCTCAGGCTGTTGCAGTGAATGAACCTGAGTTAGCGCTGGCCGTGCAGCAAGCAGATACTGCTTTAATCAGCAGAGCGTGGAATGATGGCAAGGTAGATGCGCATCATGCCATTATTCCGACTGAAAAACGCATGCCAGCCGGGCGGCTCAGTGTTGCTGAGCAGCGTTTATATCAGATGATAGCCCGCCAGTATCTGGCGCAGTTTTATCCACCATTTTGCTACCGCGATACGCTGGCAGAAGTCACTATTGCCGGCGGCTGTTTTGTTGCCAAAGCACGAGTGGAGCGCAGTGCAGGCTGGAAGAAGCTGTTCAGACTGCATAATAGCGGCGATAAAGTAGCGCTTACCGCTGATGAAGCCGAGCAAAGCCAGTTACAGACTACTTTACCCGCTCTGGTGGTTGGTCAACCTTTGTTATGTATTGCGGCAAAGGTGCTGGACAAAAATACCAGCCCACCGCAGCCATTTACTGACGCCACACTTTTAGCGGCAATGACGGGGATTAGCCGTTATGTGACCAATGATGAAGTACGCAAAATCCTGCGCGATACCGATGGGCTTGGTACTGAAGCAACGCGGGCCGGCATTATTGAATTGCTGTTTAAACGTGGTTTTCTGCAGCGCAGCGGCAAACAAATCCATGCCACTGCAACAGGTGTTGCATTGATTAACGCGCTGCCTGCTGAAGCGGTGACGCCGGATATGACAGCGCGCTGGGAAGCCGCCCTCAATGCTATCTGCCAGCGTCAGCAAAGTTATCAGGCTTTTATGCAACCGCTGTTGCAGCAGCTACAGCTGTTAATTCAGGGAGCGGCCAATGCAACTCCTGTTGGTTTGCCAACGCAGCCCACGCAACGCTGGCGCGGTAGCAAAAACGCTGCGGTAAAAGGCGCTCAGGCAAACCGCCGCTATCGGCGTAAGACCACTGGCGCGGCAGTGGCAAAAGCTAAACGTAATTAATTGTTATCCTGCTGGATTTTGTTTTGTAGCCTGATTTAAGCTGCAGCACAAATTACGGAGAACAATAATGACAGCAACAAAACGCTTTAAAGCCTTATTAGCGACCGCAGTACTAGGCTGCAGTGGCCTGGCGCAGGCCACTATCGTTGAGGTGACTACCAATGTGGGTAAGTTTGAAATTAACCTGTACGATGAAAGTACGCCGGTAACAGTGCAGAACTTTTTAAATTATGTGAGTTCGGGCCGCTATGATGGCACTCTTATTCACCGTTCTATACCAGGGTTTGTGGTTCAGGGCGGTGGTTATGTGTTTGATCAAGAACTGCCACTTAAAGCCGCTGCAACAAATTCCCCGATTATTAACGAACCAAAATGGTCTAATGTACGCGCCACCATCGCTATGGCCAAACAACCCAACAAGCCGAACAGTGCGACAAACCAGTGGTTTATTAACTTAGTGAATAATGCGTCTAATCTGGATTTTCAGAATAATGGTTATACCGTATTTGGCCAGATTAGCAGTACCGATATGGCAGTGATAGACGCTATTGCCGCGATACCGCAATATAAATTCTTCGTATTTGGTCCGCCAGAGCCAGCTGATCTTCCGCTGCTCAACTACTCGGATTCAGACTATGATGATAATAAGCCGCTGGTGGCTGACAACCTGATTACTATTGAATCTATGGTGGTTGTGGATAACCGCACTAATACCGTTTCTGGCCTGACGCTGGTTCCTACCACCAATACCGGTGGTTCAGGTGGTGACAGTGGCAGCAGTGGCGGCAGCTTTGGTTGGTTGCTGTTACCACTAAGTTTATTGGCGCTGCGACGTCGCCGCAGTTAAAGACCGAAAAATCACAGTATAAAAGCGGAGCAACAGCTCCGCTTTTTGTTTTAACCGGGCACTATTATGTTTTAAAGCATCCGCTTAGCAGAAATCTTTCTACTGTGTCGCTGGTCAAGTCAGTGATGTCATCTACACTTATGCCACAGCCCTGTCTGAAATTATGACAGCTAATTGGTGTAAGTGAGGGTAGCCTGATGATCTTGTTAGTGGGTGGAGAAAAAGGTGGCAGCGGAAAAAGCTGTCTGGCACAGAATATTGCGGTGTACTTTTCCCGTGAGAAGAAGGCCAATGTCATGCTGGTTGATTGCGACCCGCAACGCACCTCGTCCGATTGGGTGCAGGAGCGGCACCTCGATGCTGCTTTACCCTGGATAAACTGCGTGCAAATGTATGGCAAAATCCGTTATGAATTGAAAAGCCTTGAAATGCATTACGATGTGGTCATCGTCGATTGTGGTGGCCAGGACAGCGTCGCACTGCGCTCCGCGATGGTGGTGGCATCTCATGTGCTGTTTCCATTACGGCCTAAGCGGCGCGACCTGAAAACGCTGGAGCATCTCGAAGATTTGGTCAGTGCCTGCAACGTGGTAAATCCCGACATGATTGTTGGTTGCGTCATTACGCAGTGCCCGTCGCTGCCAAATCAGGCGAACCGCATTCTGGATGCAAAAGAAGTGTGTAAGTCGTTTAACATCCGGGTGCTGGATGCTATTACTTACAATCGCAATGCTTATGATGACAGCGAAGAAAAAGGTTTGTCTGTAATGGATGTAGAGCCTGACGGTAAAGCCGCGCAGGAGATCCGTGATATAGTGACCGAGTTACTGGCAATGAAGGCGATACAAGAAGATGGCGCTGACCGATCTGAAGAAAAAGTCGCAGCCGCACGGTAAATCCGGTTTTACGGCAGACGAATTTATTGATGATGCTAATAATTATGCGATGGGCATGCCGCGTATCGTTAGTTTACGGCTGCCGGATGCGGATGATACTGATGACACGACCCGGCTGCCGATGCGCCATGCGACCTTCACGTTAAGCCAGGAAGCGATAGATGCGTTAAACGAGCTGAGCCAGGCAACCGGCGAAGCCAAATCCAAGTTAATCCGCAAATTGATTTTACAGGCCAGCAAGCCGGTAAAACGGCAGCTGGCCAGAAAGAAAAAATAGTGGGTGAAACCGGCTATTTCATCAAAAAGGCATAGCCGGCCAGGAACGCCGTTTCCTGAAACACTTTTAAACCGGTATCTTTAAAGTCGATTGGTAACGGGTGGCGCTTTAGTTTTTCTTTTAATTCCGTGGCGCTGATAATGGTACAGTTACAGCCGGCAATAAGCTGTAACGCGGCTTCTATTTTAAACCCTACTGCGCCGCCGGCAAATTTGCCTTTCTGCGGCCTTTCTTTGATCACCAGCTGACTTATCTGGTAATCCTCAATAAATTTGGCAAACGTAAACTGAAACTGACGCATCTGTTGCTGGTCGGCATCTTTACTGAGTGCAAAGCGGTTCTGCCGGCAGTCAGCCAGTTCGAACAAGCCATGTTTTAACGTCATCAGGCAGACGATGGCTTCACTACCTTTGATCTCGATTCCACAAGTACGCATAGCACAGCCCTCTGCTTAAGGTTGGGTTAAATTATGATAGTTATTTTCAATGACTGTACAGGTCTGCTGTAACGGCTCACCATACAAGATGGGGCTGAAGTCTTTATTTACGCAGTAATTAAGACGAAAACGTTTCAGACTATCAATGCTGCTGGTCGCTTTTTCCAGCTGAGCGCGCTGGCTTTCGCCCCATTGTTCTGACAACTCAAGTAATTGCTTGCGGGTTTTACGCAGGGCGCCTTCTTTGCTGTCACCAGCTATCGCGGCCTTATCTAAAATCGCTTCAAACAATTGCTCTTTATACGGCTTAATCTTTTCGTGATCCGAAAAGGTAATCACTAACAGCACTATCACCACTAACCAGAAAAACTTTTTCATTACGTCTGAACTCCGGTAATACACGCCGCTATTGTATCGGATTGCAGCGGCGCATGCATCGGCACTGTGCTGATATCTGAAAATCGTAAACCTGAATGACAATATTCAGCCGTAACTGTAAACCACGTTGTCGGTTTTTGCTATAAAGCGCGATTTGGCAAGGTGTCAGCAACAGGCACAGAATTTGCTTTGTCACAGGTCAAAGAATTCAGCGTGTAAGCTGTTATAATCAGCGGCAAGTGCAGACAGCAGTATCGGGGTCGGTAGTGGATCAGCAAAAGATAGATATTAAAAATATTCCGGTGCATGTTGAAGTGCATACACCCAGCGCAAACAAGGCACCAGAGTATGCACCGCGTAACCGCATTTATGTGCGGGCGGTAAAAGGGCTACATCAGGCGGTTCGCCGTTATATGGGTTTTGTATTCATGGGCTTGTTTATGCTGTTGCCCTGGTTACAGTACGAAGGGCATCAGGCCATTTTGCTTGATATCACCGAGCAGAAATTCAATATTTTCGCGCTGACATTATGGCCACAGGACTTCACCATTCTGGCGTGGATTTTTATTATTGCCGCTTATGCACTGTTTTTTATTACCGCCTTTTATGGCCGGGTCTGGTGTGGCTATCTTTGCCCACAAACAGTGTGGACCTTTATTTTTATCTGGTTTGAAGAAAAAATTCAGGGTACGCGCAACCAGCGTATGAAGCTGGATGCCGAGCCCTGGTCGGGCGTTAAATTCTTTAAAAAAGCCGCCACACATTTTTGCTGGTTGGCATTTTCACTACTGACGTCGCTGATTTTTGTTGGTTATTTCACACCTGTGGCCGATTTGTTCATGCAGTTTTTTACGCTGGAAGCCAGTTTCTGGGCAGTGACATCGGTGTTGTTTTTTACGCTGTGCACCTACGGTAATGCCGGCTGGATGCGGGAAATCATGTGTACGCATATTTGTCCGTACGCCCGTTTTCAGTCAGCCATGTTTGATAAAGATACTTTCACCGTCACCTATGATGAGAAACGCGGTGAAAACCGCGGCCCGCGTAGCCGCAAAGATAAAGACTACAAAGAAAAAGGCTTAGGTGACTGCATTGATTGCAATTTGTGTGTACATGTGTGCCCTACCGGCATTGATATTCGTAACGGCCTGCAATATGAGTGTATTAACTGCGGCGCCTGTATTGATGCCTGTGACGATACCATGAGTAAAATGGGCTATCCGCCGGGGCTTATCAGTTACACCACCGAGCACAGCTTAAATGGCAAGCCTACCCGGGTGTTACGGCCTAAGTTGTTGGGTTATCTGCTGGTATTGCTGGCGGTATGCACTGCTTTCGCCTGGACGTTATACAGCCGGGTGCCGCTGGAGATGAATATTATCCGTGACCGTGGTGCGTTGTTCCGCACCAACAATGATGGCCTGGTCGAAAATACGTACACGCTGAGTATTTCCAATAAATCCCAGCATACAGTGGTGTTTGATTTAAGCGTGTCGGCAGATGCCAGCTTTAATTGGATAGGCCCGCATCAGGTCAGTTTAAATGGTGGTGAAACTGGTAGTGTGCCAATCAGCCTGGCACTGGATCCCTACAGCACGAAAGAGCGCTCACTGGAAATTACGTTTACCGTTCAGCAGCAGGATAACGCTGAAGTCCAGCTGCAGCAGGCGACGAAGTTTTTCCTGGGCAACCGATGACCACATTTGACTACAGTACACTGCAGCCGGATCTGATCCTGGATGCGCTGACCGAGCAAGGCCTGGACGTATGTTCAGGCCTGCTGGCATTGAACAGTTATGAAAACCGCGTTTACCAGTTCAGCGCGTATCAGGCCGGCAATGACAGGCCGCAGAAGTTTGTCGCCAAGTTTTACCGGCCACAGCGCTGGACACAAGCGCAATTGCTGGAAGAGCATCAGTTCGCAGCAGAGCTGGCAGCGGCCGATGTGCCGGTTGTTGCGCCTTTAGCAGTAAAGGGTAACAGCCTGCTACAGTTTGCCGGTTACTCTTTTGCATTATTTCCAAGCCGTGGTGGCCGCACGCTCGAGATCGACAATGACGAGCAACTGGCCATGCTGGGGCGTTTTCTCGGCCGTTTACATCAGGTCGGTAAAGCAACCGCTTTTGTGCATCGTCCGGCATTCAGTATCGATAGTCATTTACTCCAAAGCCGGCAACTGCTGGCTGAACTGTCGCTTATCCCCGGCTACCTGCGTCCGGCATTTGATAGTGTATTGGATCAGGTCATTGCATTGTGCGCAGAACAATACCAACCCACTAATATGATCCGACTGCACGGTGATTGCCACGCCGGCAACCTGTTCTACATCGAGCAGGGACCTTTTTTTGTTGATTTGGATGACTGCCGCTCGGGCCCGGCAATTCAGGATTTATGGATGATGTTATCCGGTGACCGCCAGCAGCAGCGCGATACACTGGAAATGATGCTGGAAGAGTACGAGCAGTACTGTGAGTTTGACCCGGCCGAGCTTAAGCTGATCGAGCCTTTACGGGCAATGCGAATGATACATTACATGGCCTGGTTGGCCAGACGTTGGCAGGATCC
Source organism: Rheinheimera aquimaris (assembly GCF_020531985.1). GTDB lineage: Bacteria > Pseudomonadota > Gammaproteobacteria > Enterobacterales > Alteromonadaceae > Alishewanella > Alishewanella aquimaris. Next base: position 165,804 of record NZ_JAJAVQ010000002.1, read on the forward strand.
GGCTTTCCCGATGAACTTTCCATGGTTCGGTACAGACAAATACTGGGAACAACAGGTGCTGGCATTAAAAGAGCAATTATTTCTGTTACAGCAGCCGCCGCTTTCATTAGTGCCAGACTACTGAGTTTTTGTTAAGCTGTGTCCAACTTACCGCATCAGAGGATATTACTGAGCATGAAAAAACTGTTTGTGTTAGCAATGGCTTTACTGCTGCCGCTGACGGCCTGCGCCGAAGCGAAGTATGAGCAAGGCAAGCAATACGATGTGGTGGCTGATGTCGCTACCAGCAAACCGGAAGTGAAAGAGTTTTTCTCGTTTTACTGTCCGCATTGCTACCAGTTTGAACCGATAATGCAGAGCGTGGAGCATAAGCTGCCTGAAGGTACCAGTTTTAAAAAAATGCATGTCGATTTTTTACGTGCTGCATCACCTGAATTGCAGGAAGCGCTGACACGGGCTTATGTGGTAGCCGATTTTCAGCATCAGGGTGATAAAATCGCGATGGCGTTTTTCAACCGTATCCACCGTGACCGTGCCGGTTTTGCCAACGCTGACGATATCCGCCAGTTGATGCTGATTAACGATTTCGATGCTGCCACTTACGACAAAGCGCTGAAAAGCTTTTCGGTAAACTCTGCTGTGAAGCAGATGAAAAAAGAGCAGACAGAGCTCAGTGACCGTCGTATTTTAACTGGCGTACCTATGCTGTTGGTCAATGGTAAATACCGGATCAACCTGGCAGAACTGGACAGAAAAAATGTTGAGCAGGATCTGCAGAACTTGATCGCTTTCCTGCTGGCAAAAGACGCTTAAGGGCACGTTACTGATGAAGAAGCTATTTGCATTATTGGCACTGACACTGTTGTTGCCTGTGGCGCAAGCCGCACAATTTGAAGAAGGCAAGCATTACGACGTTATTGCGGAGCAAGGTACCGCCAAACCTGAGGTGAAAGAGTATTTTTCATTCTACTGTGGTGGTTGTAATGCATTTGAACCCATAGCTCAAAGCGTGGCAAAGAAGTTACCTGCCGGTGTTGAGTTCAAAAAATCGCATGTCGACTTTATCCGTGCCGCGTCGCCCGAGCTGCAAAATGCGCTGGCCCGGGCCTATCTGGTCGCGAAAGGGTTGGGTAAAGGTGATGCGGTGGCCAGTGCATTTTTTAATCAGATTCACCGTAACCGTGCGCCTTTTGCTAACGAAAATGACATTCGCAGCCTGGTACTGTTGCATGACATCGACGGCGACACCTATGATAAAGCGATGAAGAGCTTTTCTATTCGTGGTGCGGCAAATCAGATGAAGAAAGAGCAGGATGATTTGTCTAACCGCCGGGTACTGACAGGTGTGCCGATGCTTATTGTGAACGGTAAGTACAAAATTAATAATGCGGCGCTGAGCACCAAAAATATGGAAGCCGAGCTGCAGCAGTTAATTACCTTTCTACTGGACAAAGATGCATAAAGTTATCGTTACGAAAAAGGCTACCTGTGGGTAGCCTTTTTTATGGCTAGCGCGGCACATCAATACGCTGTTTTACGTACTTTAGCTGCGCCACTATGGTAAAGGTCATAATCACCAGCAGCGACCACGAACTCCACTTACCCAAATGCACCACCGACCAGGCGCCGAGCTGATTCGGGTAACTCCACAGCCCCATAAAGGTGCTGATGTTTTCCGCCAGCCAGATAAAAAAGCCGACCAGCACAAAACCGAGTAATAGCGGCATACTGCGTTCGCGATCCAGCGGCGTAAAATACACCACGGTACGGGCATATAACCCCAGTGTCGCGGCGGCGATATACCAGCGGTAGTCGCCGATATAATGGTGAGTAAAAAAGTTAGCATAAATAAGCAGCGCCACCAGCACTGCCATCCAGTATGGCGGGTGATGTACGACCCGCTGCTGCATCAGACGCCAGCTTTGAATAATATAACTGCCCACTGCGGCATACATAAAACCGGCAAATAGCGGCACGCCGAATACTTTGCTGTAGGCAAAATCCGGGTAACTCCACGACTGAATACTGCCTGAGGTTTTAAACACCTCCAGCGCAAAACCCACCAGATGAAACAGGCAGATAGCTTTAAGCTCATCTAAGGTTTCCAGTTTGCTCCATACCATCCAGAATTGGATCAATAGCGCCAGTATAAGCAGCACGTCATAGCGCGGAATCGCCAGAATACCGCTGCGTGGCACTAGCAATACGGATGCAAAAAACAACGCCACGAACAAACAGGCCCTGGCCTGCTTCAGGCCGAAAAACCAGAATTCCCAGCAAAAGCGGCGAAAACCTTCAGTATTTGCAGGCGGGGTGACCTGCATTAACCAGTTATCAAGCCGGTTAACAGCAGCGATAGCAACAGATGACATAGGCATTCCCTGGCAAAGTAGCGGTCAAAATTACCTTGCAATCAGATACAGAGCAACTGCTTATGCTACAGTAGCCAGCTGAATTAAGGCTGAGCGCATATCCGGATTCGCGTGCAATGATATCTCTTTCACAATATGGCGCTGGCTTTGGTGATACTGATGCGCAGCTAAATGTTTATATCGCCAACAGGCCGTCAATGGCTGAATACGCCGATTTAGCGGCAGTTGAGCCGTTACAGAGCGGTGAAATCGAGCTGATTAACCGCGCTTGCGGTAATGGCTGGCGTAAGGTGTTTAATGTTTACGCTAAACTGTTGTTTGCACTGGATGCTAAGCAGTTTTCATTTACTACGCAGGCAAAAAGCTGGCAGCTGTTTCGCGACCAGTATTTACTGCAGGCGCAAAGCAATACTGCACTGTGGTTTAGCGCACCGTGGCTGAATGGCGATAGCCAGCAAATTCATATTATTGCTGGCCGCACTTATGCTAAAGCTTTGCTGGATGCGGGCCTGAGCGCTCAGCTGAACTGGTTGAATAACGAGTTCGCGGTCGATAGCTATCACCGGTTGTTAGTATGCCCTTACTTTGACTATCGTCAGCTTAACAATGAAAAGCTGCTGTTTCTGGCGCAGCTGATAAAGGATTTAGATGAAACACCCTGAGTTACAAACGCAGCTGCAACAGCTGTGTACTAAGTTGCAGAGTTTTCAGTTTGGCATTGGTGGCAGTTGTCTGCTGTGGCACCTGGGGCTGGAAGCTTCACCCAATGATATTGATATGGTCTGTACAGAAGCAGATTTTGCCGCTATCTGCGACACTCTTAAGGCGGATGACTTTATGGCACAAAATGCAGCGCCTCACCCGCAGTATATGTCGGTACATTTTTGTCGTTTCAGCCAAAAAGGCTGGCCGGATATTGAACTGATGGCCGGTATTGCGGTGAAACAGCACGATGAGCTTGTGCACTGGACATTTAAGCCCAGGCAATGCCATTGGCAAAACCAGATCTGCTGGATGCCACCTGCAGACTGGCTGCAACTGTATCAGTTGTTTAACCGGCCACAGCGGGTGGCACAGTTAAAGCGTTACCTGCTGGAGTTAACGCTGCAAAGCCTGAATAACAGCTAGCGGCTTCAGGCTGTTTTTGCCCAGATGCTGTTGTCCAGCCGATTGGCCCGGCGCTGGCTGGCACGGGCCAGTAAGCAGAATAAAACCGCCAGCAACACCGCCGTGCCTTCCACCGCGGGCCGCAGCAGAGCGCCTTGCAGCAGCGGGGTTAGAAAAAACGCACCGCTGCCATACCAGGCCGCAACAGGTACCAGCATTGTTAATAGCGCGCAAATATACAGCAGCTCAGCACCGGCTTTGGCTGGCTGGCGGATAAAGGCCCAGACTAAAGCGGCAAAGAACACGCTGAAATACACTGTGCTGTGCCAGGCTTCAGTCAGCAGTGAGCCTGCAATAAAGAGTGCAGAAACCCCCGCGACGGAGCCCAAACACACTCCCAGTGTGAGCGACGCCATGACACGTAATTTGGCTGGTTGCGCGCTGCTGTTGCGTCGCCGTACTTCCAGCCACAACAGGTTGCCGCTGTAAAACAATAACGCGCCAGCCAGCCCCAGTACAAAGTACAGCCATTTTGACGCATAACCGGCAAAGTCACCGTAGTGCAGGTTTTGCAACCCACGCAAAAAAGTGGTGCCCGGGCGGAACTGGTCCGGGCTTAACATACCGGCCAGTTCACCACTGGCACTGTTAAGCACCACGGCGGCATTTTGCGTTAAGGTAGCTGATGGCAGATGGCCATAAATAGTTACGGTGCCGTTGGTATCGTCTGCATCGTGGTAATACAGCATTTCCGGCTGCATGGCTGGCATATGTTCAGCGGCTAGCGCCAATAATTGCTCTGGCGGTAACATTTTTGCCTGCACGCCTGATGGTTCAACATGCGCAACCACATCAAAATCCGGCTCTAAAATCTCCAGCAGCTTGCCGTCAAACACCAGAAACTGAAATGGCGCTAACATTAAAAAACCAATGGTGAGTACTGCGCCGCTCCAGGCGAAAATAACGTGAAACGGCAATGACAATACGCCGACGACATTGTGCATATCCAGCCATTTGCGTTTGGTACCCTGATCAGAGCGGAAGGCAAATAAGTCTTTAAGAAACACCGGCGCATAAATCACTATGCCGCTTAGCAGCGCCAGGCCATATAAAATGCAGGCTATGCCAAACAGGTACAAACCGGTTTGCCTTGGTAAGCCGGCAGTAAAGTGCAGGTCGTAAATCAGATTGATAAAGTCTTGCCGGGCAAGCTGTGGTGTGGCTGCAGGCTTCTCATCGGCGGCAAATTTATACTGCTTGCCACTTTCTGCGTCGTACCACAGTACAGCCAGATCAGGGCCGTGCGCGCCGGGCAGCAGCAGGTTAAAGCCGTGTGCAGCCTGTGGATGCTGCTGCAATACCTGATCGATCAGCGGCTGCGCCTGAGCCAACGATGGCGGTGCACTGCGTTGCTGCACGGCGCCATGCCATTGCTGTAATTCATGCACAAACACCGAGATAGCTCCGGCATAAAAGGCAATAAACAGCAGCAGGCCGGTAAGTAAGCCGGTCCAGGTATGCAGATTACGGAAGCTTTTCTGGGTACTGACTTTCATTTATCCCGCCACGACATAAGTTTTGATCAGCCATAACAGGCTGTAGCTAAACACGGTTAACACGGTGAGTAACAACCATAGTTTTTTGTTACTGCGGCTTAAGTACATCAGCGCCATTATCAGCACCCATACTGGAAAGGTGAACAGCAACCACGGCAGCACAGAGCGCTGTGCTTCACCCGGAAACAGCAGCGCCAGTATGCCAATAAGTGCAATGGTAAGCGGCAGGCCAAATAGCACGGCAGCCCAGTGTTTAGCGGCCATGTCGCACTCCTTTACGCCGGATCAGAAACGGCAGCAATACCCAGTACAGCATCAGCAATGTCAGCGCGAGGTAAAATGCGGGCCAGAAGCCGTAGCCCGGTGCCAGCAACCATAGCGCTATCAGCAATGCGGTTATTGCGACAATCAGCAGCGCTGTGCCAGGCAGTTTCTTTTGCAGCAGTTGTTGCTGTGGTGCCAGCAAGTACACCGCAAGCGCACAGATAACCAGGCTGATAGCGGCCAGAAATAGCATCATAAGCCGGTTACCATTGCCACTGTAAACCGGCGCCAACCACCCGTGGTGCACCGAAAATAGCCACCTGTTCACCGGCCCAGTGATACTGCGTATAGCCTTTATCGAACAGGTTGTTAACGAACAAATACGCTGACCAGTTAGTGCTGTCGTAACTTAGCCGGGCATTAAACAGCGCACGGGACGATAACCACAGTGTGCTGTCACGCGGGCCGGTACTAACTTTACTTCTGAAGTTACTGTTAACGTTCAGTGCCCAGTTGTCTGCCGGATACCAGTTCGCACCCAGTGCAGCAGTATGGCGTGGCGCATAGGCAAATGGCTGGCCGGAAAAGTTGCTGATCATCGCACCGGCAATAGCGTCAAATTCGTCATACTGGGTTTTGGAATAGGCATAAGAGCCATACCAGTCGAGCTGATTATTGATGCGCTGACGTACTTCAAACTCGGCGCCATACAAATGCGATTTACCGGCATTAACGGTATGCGAGTCAAAGCTGTTGATACCAAAGTTGGCGATAACCTGTTTGTCGGTCCAGTCGATGTAGTACAGGTTGCTGTTAACGGTCAGGTTTTGATCCAGCCAGTTACTGCGCCATGCCAGCTCGTAGTTGGTGGTAAATTCCGGCTCATAGCCAAACACTTCGCCGCGGGCAATGTTGTACGAACTGCCACCCGATCGGTAGCCACGCTGCACGGTAAATGCCAGTGATTGCTCTGCACTGTACTGCCAGCGCGCGCCCAGTTTGGGTAAAAAGGCATTAAAATCGCGGCTGCTGGCCGGTACGCTGCTGGCCGCATCGTTAACCATGCCAAGTACGGCGTTATTGATACCGCTAAAGGCGGCGTACAGTGCCGTTCCCGGTGCGCCAAAATTGGCCGGGTCTGGCAGGGTACCGGCAAACTCTGCGGTGGTGTCTGACTGGTAATCGTATTGCTCGGTATCAAAACGGGCGCCTGCCAGTAAAGTCCACTGTGCTGACAGCTGATATTCCAGGTCAAAAAATGCCGCCAGGTTTTCTGATTGCGTTGGGCTGACATTGTTGTAGTCGACCGGGATCACCGGTAGGGCTTGTCCGTATAAGGCGGCCAGTTGCTGCGCTGTGGCCGCATCCAGCCCGTTGCCCTGCAGCACGGCGGCAATAGTGGATAAAGGCGTGACAACGTTAGTTAGGGTAGATGTCATGCTGTCCATTTCGCGGCGTGACCAGTAAAGGCCTGCCAGCGCCCGCAAGTTGTCGCCACTGTAGTGCAGCCGCAACTCCTGCGACAGGGTATCGAAAACACCGTCGGTCAGGCCGTAGGCCAGGTTTTGCTCGGTCTGGTCATTATCGTAGCTACGAAATGCATCAGAGCGCGTTTTGGCGGTAGTCGCCGAAACAGACCATACATCATTCAACTGGTAGTTCAGCTCCAGCGTGGTGACATCGGTAACAATATCGGTTTTACTCTCTGCATCTGAGCGGTTAATACGGTTGTTGTAGTAATCATCCTGATCAATGGCGCTGTATACATACATATAAGGCCCTTCAGAATCGTCGCGCAGGTGGGTTAGCCTGGCGCTGAAACCGGGCAGAGCTTTGGGTGTCCACAGCAGTTTTATCCGTGCCGATAAGGCATCTACGGCATCTTCTGGCTCGTTACGGGTAATGTTGTGTACGTAACCGTCAAAATCGCGCTTTTCCAGCGCAACACGAAATGCCAGTTCGTTTTCAATCAGCGGGCCGCCACCGGCAAAGGCGATACGGCGATCAGACGGGTCGGAAAACTGTACTCTTGCTTTGGCCGCCCAATCCATTGTCGGCTCGGCTGAGCGCATCACTATGGCGCCGGCCAGCGCGTTTTCGCCCTGAATAGTCGACTGCGGGCCGCGCATCACTTCTACCTGGGCTATGTCCCATAAGTCAGTCGGGCCGGCGTCAGCAATCTGGCTTGGCAGCGCGGCACCGTCTAAGTAAATAGTCGCCAGCGGGTTAGAAGCGCCGGCTTCATCGGCAATACCGCGGATAGTAAAACCACGGCTGCCATACATGGCCGACACATTAGCGGTGCGGTTTAGAATGTCGTCCAGGCTTTGCAGGTTTTCCTGCTCAATTTTAAGTGCAGTGGTAACCGCCACACTGCTGGTGGTGTCCTGTATCGAGCGGTCAGTTTTCTCACCCCTGACGGTAATAGTTTCAATCTGCCGCTCTGCGCTGATATCGGCAGCAGTTTGCGCAAATGCGGGTAAACAACTTAAAGCAACAGCGACGGCAGACAGCCTGAAACGGGATGCGAACAACATTACAGCTCCATGTATTCATTTTAACTACGCAAACAATAACGCGAATGATAACGAATCTCAATAATGATATGGCAAAAGAACGGCTTTTGTTAGAAAAATACTGTTCCACACTCTTTATTAACTATTGTGTTTCTTTGGGGGAAGTAAAACAGCAGCTATGCAGCTGCTGTTATTCGGTCACAACTTTATTCAGCTATTTCTACTGCAGTGGGATACAACTGGTAAGCATCTGGTTCATCTTCACCTTGCGGCCATAACCGCACAGTACCGGTGGCATAAGCGGTTTTACCTTTTGCGCTGAGTGGAAATACCATATCGCCATCCCGTACTTTTATCCGAAATGGCAGTGTCGCATCCTCAGTGCTGAACTTCATCCAGCAGCCCTGCTTGCTGCAAACAGAATCAACAGTACCGCTAATGGTTACTGTTTTATCGAGATAGCTAGCGGGCTGCTGTAGCAGCTGGCTTACCGGCATCACCGCCGTTTTGTCTACCGTTTCACCAAACAACGTCGCCGCTTGTGCTGATAGCAGCAGGCTGGTTGCCAGCAAAGCATAAAAGGTTTTCAACATAGCATTTCTCCTGGAAGCAGCCATCTGCATCTTTAATATACAAAAAATAAACATAAAGTTTACCTTTTAAGTGTTTTACGCTATACCTGATACCGTATTTAGCTTAACAGGTTTGGAAAGCGCAATGTCTACAGTAGATAAAGACGGCATGCTGATCGATGCCAAAATCACACTAAAGCGTTACACCAGTATAGAGCACGGCAATTTATCCACGGTAAAAGCTGTGGTGGTGCATCAGACCGATGCACCAACGGCCCAGCATACCTTCAATGGCTATAATGCCGGAGGCAATGGTGCACATTTTTTGATCGCGAAGAATGGTGATATCTACCAGACCGCCAGCACACAAAAGCGCTGTTATCATGTCGGGCGGCTGATTAAATCCAAGTGCCTGACACTGGACAAGAACAGTTGCGACAGTGCTGAAATGGCCGTTATTCTGGCCAAGTCCTGGAGCAACCAGATAAAAGCACTGGATGCACACGAACGGCAAAAAGCTTACCCGGCTCGTTACCCGGTAAACTCCGATGCGCTGGGTATCGAAATTGTCGGTAAGCACCTGGATGACACTCAGTATGAAGCAGTAACCCCGGCACAAAATACGTCATTGCAATGGCTGCTTGGTGAGTTATACAGCCACTTTTCACTAACCAAAGCTGATATTTACCGCCATCCCGAGGTATCGTATAAAAACCCGGGTGAAGCTAAAGGAGCCAGTTGGTAATGCGCAGTATTATTCTAGCCAGTGTCTGTATTATCTTGCAGGCCTGCGGCAGTCAGCCACAGCTATTTAAAGCGGCCGACATCAACAACGTGTATATCGCCGATTTTGTTTCAGACGCGCCGCAACAATGTAAACCGTCAGACGTTGACCTTAGCAATATTCAGGTAAAGCAGTTTTTTCAGCAGGCAGCCGAGGTTGAACATAAAACGCTGCATGATCATTACAACTACGCGCCCTGTGCCATTGAAGGCACGCTGACGTATCAGCAACAAAGCTGCAACTGGCAGGTACGCGCCGGTGCGACGGGTTATGTTCAATGTGCCGGTGAGTATCGTTACTTCGCCTGCGACAACTGCGAGCAGATGTTTAACCCAACAACACAAAATTAATGATTCAAAAACGAAACTGATGGATTAAGCGTTACTGGCCAGTTCTAAGTTTAACAAGGAGTTACACTAGCGTTTTAGGGCAACAATTGTTGCCCTTTTTTATTTTTAATTTCAATGACATTATGTTGGTTATATAGGAAGGCTGAGATATGTAAATATAATATGGCAACAGTACGCTGGACGAGACAACAAAGCTTAATAGTGTTTAGTCTTTATTTCCGTTTACCTTTTGGTCGGTTTCATTCCCGCAATCCTGACGTTATTCAATATGCTAATTTGGTTAGTCGGACTCCTTCAGCTGTTGCGATGAAACTGTCTAATATCGCAAGTCTTGACCCTGCTATAACTCAAAGTGGCCGCTCTGGTTTAACTGGGGCTTCCAGTGCGGACAAAGTCATGTGGCAAGAAATGCAGCAAGACTGGGCAGCTTTTTCTGTCGCTATGGCTCAAGCTGAACAAGAGTTAGGTGTAGATAATTTTACTGATTGTGTGAATACCGCGAGCAATGCAGAGACAACTAAATTGGCAGCAGTGAAAGTACGTATTGGTCAGCAGTTTTTCCGCAGTGCTGTAATAAGTGCCTACAACCAGCGCTGTTGTATTAGTGGCTTGGCTAATCCAAAACTGCTGGTGGCCAGCCATATAGTGCCTTGGAAAACAGATGAGCAAAATAGGTTAAATCCACATAACGGCTTAGCGTTATCGGCTTTGCATGATAAGGCTTTTGATTTGGGTCTGATTACTGTTGATGAAGATTATCGAGTAGTCGTGTCCAGCCAAAATACCGATAAAAGCGACCAGTTTTATACTGCCGCAATCGCCAGCTTTCATGGCAAACCTATAACATTGCCTGAGAAATTTTATCCAGCAGCACAGTTCCTGGCGTTTCACCGTGAGCATATTTTTCAGTAAGCTGGACGCCTGCTTGACACTTTAATATGCACTTAGAAGCGCAATCACAACAACATTTTAGCCGATGAAAGTTAGCTAAGCAGTATGATGCCACTATGAAGAATTAATGGATAACGGCAATGAAGGCACTTGAACTTAAAATCCCACCAGTGGCTCTTGCAGTGTTATTTGCGTTGGCTATGTGGCTGCTGGCACAGCTAACGCCGTCTTTGGCAGTACCACTGTTATGGCGGCAGGTATTGGCTGGTATCTTTACTGTTACCGGTATCGTTATTGCGCTGTCAGGTGTATTGGCGTTTCGCCGCGCTAATACCACGGTAGACCCACGCGTGCCGCAGCAAAGCTCCAGCCTGGTGATCCGCGGTATTTACCGCTATAGCCGCAACCCTATGTATTTAGGTTTTTTATTGCTGTTGTTGGCGTTAGCTTGTTATTTGATGAATGTGGCTGCTATTGCACTGCTGCCGCTGTTTGTGCTGTATATGAACCGGTTTCAGATAGCGCCGGAAGAGCGCTTTTTACTGCAAAAGTTTGGCGCTGACTATCAGGCTTACTGCGAAAGAGTGCGGCGCTGGTTATAAGCGCCGCACCTGAAATATTACTTACCCAACAACGGTTTTAAGTATTTGCCGGTATGCGATTTTTCACAATCTGCTACCTGCTCTGGTGTGCCGGCGATCAGAATTTCCCCGCCGCCGCTGCCGCCTTCCGGGCCGAGATCAATAATCCAGTCGCCGGTTTTAATCACATCCAGGTTGTGTTCTATGACCACTATCGTATTGCCGTGGTCACGCAGGCGGTGCAGTACGTTCAGCAGCTGCTGAATATCGTAAAAATGCAGGCCGGTAGTAGGCTCATCCAGTATGTACAGCGTTTTACCGGTATCGCGTTTACTTAACTCGCGCGCCAGTTTCACCCGCTGTGCTTCACCGCCGGAAAGCGTGGTAGCCGACTGGCCAAGTTTAATGTACGTCAGGCCGACGTCCATCAGCGTTTGTACCTTACGCTTAATGGCGGGTATGGCTTCGAAGAAGTCGAGCGCATCTTCTACCGTCATATCCAGCACTTCGTGAATGTTTTTACCTTTGTACTTTATCTCCAGCGTTTCGCGGTTGTAGCGTTTGCCTTTACACACATCGCACGGTACATACACATCGGGTAAAAAATGCATTTCTACTTTGATGACGCCGTCACCCTGGCAGGCTTCGCAGCGTCCGCCTTTAACGTTAAAGCTAAAACGGCCGACCTGATACCCGCGCGAACGGGCTTCCTGCGTACCGGCAAACAGTTCGCGCACCGCAGTAAAAATACCGGTGTAAGTGGCGGCGTTCGAACGCGGTGTACGGCCAATCGGGCTCTGATCGATATCAATCACTTTATCGAAATGATCCAGGCCTTTAATTTCGCGGTGCGGTGCCGGGTCATCACCCTCGCCTTTGTTCAGTACCCGGTGTGCCACCCGAAACAGGGTGTCGTTAATCAACGTGGATTTACCTGAGCCGGATACCCCGGTGATGCAAGTCATCAGGCCAAACGGAATAGCGATATCGACATCTTTTAAGTTATTACCGCTGGCGCCTAATACCTCCAGCCACTTTTTGCCGGGTTTATGCCGTTTTTGCGGTACCTCAATTTTACGCGTGCCAGATAAGTACTGGCCGGTAAGAGAGTCCGGTTCGGCCATAACCTGCTGCAGTGTACCCTGTGCCACCACATTACCGCCATGCACGCCAGCGCCCGGGCCAATGTCGATAATATGGTCGGCGAGACGTACCGCATCTTCGTCGTGTTCGACCACGATCACGGTGTTACCCAGATCGCGCAGATGGGTTAAGGTGCCCAGTAAACGGTCGTTATCGCGCTGGTGCAGGCCAATAGAGGGCTCATCCAGCACGTACATCACGCCCACTAAGCCTGCGCCAATCTGGCTGGCCAGGCGGATGCGCTGCGCCTCACCGCCGGATAGGGTTTCGGCACTGCGCGACAGATTCAGATAGTTCAGGCCAACGTTAACCAGAAAGCTTAAACGGTCCTGAATTTCTTTTAATACCTTCTCGGCGATTTGCGCTTTTTGGCCAGTAAGCGAAAGCTGTTGGAAAAATGCCATACAATCGCCAATAGACAGCTCGACCACTTCCGGCAGGTTCGTTTTGCCGATAAACACATGCCGCGCTTCTTCACGTAAGCGCGTGCCGTGGCAGCTCGGGCAGGCCTGATGCGCCAGATATTTGCTCAGCTCTTCGCGTACCGCATTCGATTCGGTTTCACGGTAGCGCCGCTCCATATTCGGCAAAATACCTTCAAACGGGTGGCTGCGCTGCACGATGTCGCCACGGTCGTTTAAGTACTTGAAGTCAATTACCGTGTTGCCGCTGCCGCGCAAAATGGCGTCCTGCTGCTTTTTGCTCAGGCTGTTAAAGGGGACATCCAGCGCAAAACCGTAGTGATCGGCCAACGATTTTAGCATCTGAAAATAATAAAAATTGCGCTTATCCCAACCGCGAATGGCACCACCGGCCAGGCTTAGCTCGTCGCTGACAATGACTTTATTCGGGTCAAAATATTGTTTTACGCCTAAACCGTCACAGCTGGGGCAGGCACCGGCCGGGTTGTTAAACGAGAACAGCCGCGGTTCCAGCTCGACCATCGAATAACCGCAGCTGGGGCAGGCAAAGTTAGCTGAGAATACCAACTCTTCAGCGTTTGGCTCGTCCATCAGCGCCACCCGCGCCACGCCGCCGGATAAACCGAGCGCCGTTTCAAACGATTCTGCCAGCCGGGTTTTAATATCGTCGCGTACTTTAATGCGGTCGATCACCACTTCAATGGTGTGTTTTTTATGTAAGTCCAGCTTTGGCGGGTCAGATAAGTCACACACTTCGCCATCGATGCGGGCGCGGATATAACCCTGTGCGGCTAAGGTTTCCAGCGTTTTAACGTGCTCGCCTTTGCGCTCTTGCACCACCGGTGCCAGCACCATCAGTTTGGTGCCTTCGGGGAAGGCAGTAACCTTATCAACCATTTCACTGATAGTTTGCGCCGCCAGTGGTAAATCGTGTGTCGGGCAGCGCGGCTCGCCAACGCGGGCAAACAGCAGACGCAGGTAATCGTAAATTTCGGTAATGGTACCGACGGTTGAGCGCGGGTTATGCGAAGTGGATTTCTGCTCGATTGAAATCGCCGGTGATAAGCCTTCGATATGATCGACATCGGGCTTTTCCATCAGGCTTAAAAACTGCCGCGCGTAGGCCGAAAGCGATTCGACATAACGGCGCTGACCTTCTGCATACAGCGTATCAAATGCCAGCGACGATTTACCCGAGCCGGATAAACCGGTGATCACAATCAACTTATCACGCGGTATCGTCAGCGAGATGTTTTTCAGGTTGTGGGTGCGGGCACCGCGAATATCGATTTTATCCATTGTGATTTCCGGTTATGACAACGAAGGCTTTGAGGCTGTACAAATATACACTACATAAGGTTAATAAAAAACCACCCGTACGGGTTCTGATTGGCGGCTAACATTTATTTTTAGCGAAAAAAAGCCTCCGAACGGGTCGGAGGCAATATGGGTGAAGAGAGGGAGTAAGGTTTAAAAGGTATAACTGATACTGAACTCGATACTACGCGGCATAATGTAACGGCCGTTCGGGCTACCGGCACTGCGCGGATCGCCTTCAGTAATGCCATCTTTATCGGTCAGGTTAGCCACAGATAACTGGGCTTTTAATTGCTCGGTAATATCCAGCTGTACGCCCAGGTCAATTTTACTGTAACCATCCAGCGTGACGCTGTTAGCGTTATCGCCATAGCGGTCGCCTACTGCTGACACTGTGCCATATAGCGTGGCAAACATATCGCCGACATCAAAACCGTAGCTTGGTGTTACCCGTAGCATCCAGTCCGGCTGGCGTATCGCCTGATTACCCACCACCAACGGATCCGGGTGGTTGGTGATTTCAGTGTCCTGCACGGTAGCGTTCAGGTTTACCGCAAAGCCGTTATCGGCACGGTAGTTGGCATCAAACTCGATACCCATAGCTTCGGTGGTTAACACTTCTGCCGGCGCACCCGGGCGGGTGACAAACAGCTCACCGTCGACTTCGTTGTAAAACGCGGTCAGGTACATGCTGTAGTTTTGCTCGGCCCATTTGTAGCCGAACTCATACTGGGTGACTTCTTTAATTAACTTGTCACCGCTTTCAAAGGCGCCGAAATTGTCGCGGAAATCGTCAAAAAACGGCATTTTATTGCCTTTGTTAACGCGCGCGAATACGCCCATATTACGCTGCCACATCCAGTTTACACCGGCAGTCCAGGCGGTTTTGCTTTCATCGTAGTCAACAGCTTTGCTGATATCGCCGGTTAAGCCTTCGTCTACCACATAGGTTATTTTGTGGTTTTCGCGCCGGGCGCCAACGTCTACCCGCCATTGCTCGTTCAGCTGATACTCTACCGCGGCATACACTGCACTGGTGTCACCATCGCCGGTGGCGTCAATGTCGTAGTTCCAGCTGCAGCTTTCCAGGCTGTCGTTACAGTCGATGCCGCTTAGCGCTTCGCCGCCTTTCTCTACGACAAACCAGGATTGGTTACCGATAGACCACCAGTCCTGCACTGAGAAATTGGTGGCGTAATAACCGAGGGTAAAGACGGCGTTGTCAGTGGTTTTACTGACTGACAGATCATTGGTAAAGGCATCGATATCTTTTAAGACTACCCAGCGGCCAATTTGTTGTACCACTGTATCGTCATCGTACAGTGTGCCGGTGGTGACACCGGTTACCGGGCCATTAATACCTGCCACGTTAGCCAGTGTGGTGGCGCCGCCTTCCGGCACCAGCCCCAGTGTATTGGCTTCGCCATCAATATGGCTGAAGCGGTACAGTAAGCGCCAGCTGTCGGTTAGGTCCAAATCGACAGTGCCGCCGGTAATGCCGCCTTTCCAGCCGCGGCCGTCACCAAAGTCATAGCTTTGCCGCTCGTTATCCGGGCCAAAGGCTATCTCACCCAAGCGGTTATTCGGGCCAATCTGGCTGTAGCTGTTATCAACCCCGGCCACGTTCAGCGCAACCGGTAAATGCCAGACACCGTGGTCGTCGGTCTGGCGGGTGTACACATTAATGCTGCCGTTATCCAGCTCTTTGGTAACGTTAACGGTAAACTGGTGGCCTTTTTCCGAGTTAAAGCCGGTTTCGCGTGGCCCCTCAGAACGGCTGATATAGCCGCCTGCCATCACATATAGCCGGTCGGCAATTTCGCCGCTAACTACGCCGTCTACCCGGCGCAGGCCGTAGCTGGAGGTAGAGAATTTCACCAGGCCTTCGGTTACTTCACTGCCTTCTTTTAACAGGAAGTTGGTGGTTAGACCGGGCTGACCGTTGGACAGCACCGGCGTAGAGCCGCCGCGCAGGGCTTCCATAAAATGCACGGTTTCATCCAGCCGGAAAATAGATGAGTTTTCTAAAAACGATAAGGTTGGCGGCGGAAATATAGGGGCGCCGTTTAATTGTATGGTTAAGAATGGTGCGTCACCGGTACTGGGAAAACCACGCACAAAGACGTTAGCACCGGCAATACCGCCCGAGCTTTCAGCCCAGACGCCGGGCACCACTGTAAACAGCTCTGCTGTGCTTTTCGGTGCCAGCCGGCCGATGTTTTCGGCCGACACATTAGTAATGGCGTAACTGGTATCTACCTTAAAGCCAGACATACCGCTGGCTTTACCGGTCACAACGATCTGTTCAATATCACCCTGCGGTTGGGTGTCGCTGGCTTGTTCGGTACTGGTCTGGGCAATAAGCGGCATGCTACAGAGCAATGCCAGCGCGGCACTGATCTTATTGAGTCGGGCGTTCATTTATTGTTCTCCTGCTATCCTGTCGATGATGGCACGGTCTGTTGTTATTTGCCGGGCATTTTAATGCTCTGTCTGGCGTGCCTGATACCGTGCGAAACTAAACATAGGTGATATTGCAATCGATTGCAATAGTGTGGTTGATGTTTTTGCATACGATTGCAAAGTAAGTTTATCCTGCTGGAAAGTTAAAGCGCCGCTTAACGTTGCCGGGCGCAGTCTGTTCGGGCATTATTAAGGGCCGACAATGAATCAGCGTTAAAAAAGCAGGTATTGTGGCCATTACACCAGCAAAAACTATGACATTATCCGATATCGCCCGTCTGGCTGGCGTATCTGAATCGACAGCATCACGCGCACTGCGTGACAACCCGGTGATCAATGCCCAGACCCGGCAAAAAGTGCAGCAGATAGCGGCTGAGCATCAGTTCAAAGTTAATGCCACGGCCCGAAGCTTACGTACGCAAAAAAGCTATACCATCGCCGTTATTATTTTGTTTGATGCTAAAACCCAACAGGCAATAACTGACCCGTTTTTACTCGATATCCTTGGCGTGATTGCTGATGAGCTGACACATCAGGGCTATGATATGCTGCTCAGCACCAGCAAAACCACCGACAAAGATTGGCGCAGTTACTATTTTGATTCTAAACGCGCTGATGGCCTGATTGTGATTGGTCAGGGCGAGCATGATGAGCGGGTCGAGCAATTAAGTGCCGCAGGTGTGCCTTTTGTGGTTTGGGGTGCTGCAACCGGTGCCGAACCTTTCCCGGTTATTGGCAGCGATAACCGTCAGGGCGCGCAGCTGGCCGTTGCGCATCTGCTGGCGCAGGGTTGTAAGCGGATTGCTTTTCTGGGTGATATACGCCACAGCGAAATTGAAATGCGTTACCTGGGCTATCAGGATGCGCTTGCAGCGGCCGGTATTAAACCCGAGCCAGCACTGCAACTGAATACCGATTTTACCGCGCAGGACGGTTATTTACAGACACAGCAGGCGCTGTTTAAAGAGCTTGGTAGCCTGGATGGCATTTTTGCCGCCAGTGACGCTATTGCAATGGGGGCGATGAAAGCCTTACTGGAGCACGGTATTAAGGTGCCACAGCAAGTGGCGATTGCCGGTTTTGATGATATTGCGATGTCGGCGTACTGCACACCGTCGCTGAGTACGGTAAAACAGGATACCCATGCCGGCGGCAAATTGCTGGTGGCGCAGCTGCTGCAGCGGATCAATGGCGGTAAGGCGGCATCGCAATTGTTGCCGGTGAAGTTGATACAGCGCCAGTCCAGCTTGCGGAAAAGTTAGCTTTTCTTACAGGTTATGAAACCAGATGAAGAGCTAAACTTTGTCGTGGCTTGCGTTACCATTGCCGTCGGGCTCGCCACAGCAACTCCTTCGCGCTGACGCACTCAGTCAGACACTCTGTGTCGCCCCGTCAGCAATGCTAACCGCCACTGCTTAGGAGCACACTAAACATTCAGCAAATCTGTCAGTGTAATTGCAGCTACGTCCGGGTAAATCTTTAATGCCCCGTTTAATACTGCGGCATCACCAATAGCTATGGCTTTCATACCGGCGCGGTTAATGGCTTCTATGCCCGCCTGGGCATCTTCGACACCAATACAATGCGGTGGCGCGACACCCAGCCCTTTCGCTGCCAGTAAAAACACCTCGGGGTCGGGTTTGCTGTTTATGACCTTATTGGCGTCGGCAATATAGTCAAACTGTGCCGCTATACCTAAACGCTCAACGACAAAGGCCGCATTCTTACTGGCTGAGGCGAGGCCAATTTTAATACCGCTTTGCCGTAATGCGGTAAACAATGGCTGTACGCCCGGGTACAGGTTGTCCGGCGTAATATGGTCAATCAGCTGAAGATAATGCGCGTTCTTTTGCTGCATTAGCCGGCTTTCATCGGCGCTGCTCAGGCTTACGCCGCCTTTTTGCAGGATCCAGCGCAGTGAGCCTAAGCGGTCAACGCCTTTTAACTGCTCGTTGTCATGCTCGTCAAAGGCAATGCCTAACTTGTCGGCTAAGGCCTTCCAGGCGTAAAAATGGTAAATGGCGGTGTCGGTCAGCACGCCGTCCAAATCAAAAATAACGGCCCGGCAGCTCATGTGGATGCTCCTATTACGCGGCTGATACTATCGCCCTGGTTAAGCGTAATGGCTTCTGCGCCGTGGTGCAGCGTTAACGGCTCGCCACTGAGTAGCTGATAGCTGGCCTGACGGCTGTCGGCGCTGAATTGCAGCACCCGGCCGCGGTAACATAAGCGAAAGCTGAGGCCAGGTAGCTGTGGCGGTAGCTGCGGTTTGAAATACAAACCTGACGGCCGTGAGCGTACACCGGCAAAGCCCATTACCAACGACATCCAGCTACCAGCCATACAGGCAATGTGTACGCCAAATTCGGTGTTGGCGTGGTGGTTATCCAGATCCATCCGTGCGCTGTCGCCAAAAAACTCATGCGCCCGGCCAGTATCTCCGGTTTCGGCGAACATAATGCTGTGAATACAGCTGGATAAGCTGGAGTCATGCGTGGTCAGCGGTTCATAGTAAGCCAAATCACGTTGCTTTTGCGCCGTGGGGATAGCGTCATCCAGTAGCAGTAGCGCCAGTACCACGTCGGCTTGTTTTAATACCTGATGACGATAGATCACCAGTGGGTGGTAGTGCAGCAGTAGCGGATATTTGTCGGCCGGGGTATTAGCGAAATCCCAGGGCTTACGGTGCAGAAAGTTGTCGTCCTGCGGATGCACCTGCAATTTGTCGTCAAATGGCAGATGCATGTTATCTGCGGCTTGTTGCCATTGCTGCAGCTCTGACGTGGTTACGCCAAGCTGTGCCAGCAATGGGCTGTTTTCCTGTTGCAACTGCTGCATAACTTGCAGCGTAAAACGTAGCTGCAACTGTACCATCGCATTGGTGTAGAAGTTGTTATTCACCAGTGCCGAATATTCATCCGGCCCGGTCACCATATGAATTTCAAACTTACCGCTGCTGGCAGAGAAAAAGCCGAGCTGCAGCCATAAACGGGCTGTTTCGATCAGCATTTCGGCGCCCATCTGCTGCATAAAAGCCCAATCGTCTGTCGCCAGGTAGTAACTGCGTATCGCGTAGGCTATGGCGGCGTTGATATGGTACTGCGCGGTGCCAGCCGGGAAATAGGCCGAGCATTCTTCACCGCCAATGGTGCGCCACGGGTACAGTGCGCCCTTACTGTGCGACATTTGCTGTGCCCGCTCGCGGGCCGCATCCAGCTGGCTGTAGCGCTGTGTTAGTAACTGCCTGGCAATGTCGGGCCGAGTCAGGCTCATCACCGGCACGACGTAAATTTCAGTGTCCCAGAAATAATGGCCATCGTATCCCGGCCCGGTTAAGCCTTTGGCGCCGATATTGCTGCTGCCGTTACGGCCAGCCGATTGCGCCAGGCTAAACAGATTAAAACGAATGGCCTGCTGCAGCGCGATGTCACCGCTGATCTGTACATCGGCCTGTTGCCAGAACTGCTGCCACCAGTTTTGGTGGGTGGTTAATAAAGCGGCAAAGCCCTGCTGCTTTGCCGCATCCAGTAAAGTCAGCGCCTGCTGGCTTAACGCGTTTTCATCAGTGCCGGCACTGTGGCAGTAAATCACCAGCTTATGCACACTTTGGGCAACGTTTTGCTGAAGTGACAAGCTAAATTGCTGTGTCAGTGTATTGGCCTGTTGCTGATCCTGACCGATTAACGTAGCACCGGCGGGCAACAAGTGTGTTGTTGCCGCCGCAACAAGAAAATCGGCGCCTTTAGCACTGTGTAACATCAGGCCATGTTGCTGCTGAAACTGCTGGCTTAGCAGCGTTAAACTGTCGGCAATCGACATTTCACCCACGCGCGGGTCATCTTTTTTATAAAAGCCCGGGTAAGCGGCGTCCAGCTGACTGGTCAGGGTAATATCGCCGGAAAAATTCAGGGCGGTAATGGTCAGTTCAATTGCCATCAAGTGCGTATTGGCTTGCGACACGAAACGGCGGCTTGTTATGCGCAGCTGTTTGCCGCTTTTACTGCTCCAGTGCATGTCACGCTGCAGCACACCCTGCTGCATATCCAGCGTGCGCTGATGTGAGCTTGCTGTGGCAACGCTGACAGTTTCACCATCCAGCTGCAGTTGCAGCACTTTACCGTTAGCGACCTGCAGCATTTTATGGTTATTGCGGGCAAAACCGTACGCTGACTCACCATAGTGAATTGGCTCGCTGCTGAAGACACCGTTTAAATAAGTGCCTTCACAGCTGGCGACGCCCTTGGGTGCGCCTTCTTCCAGCGTGCCACGGCTGCCGATATAGCCATTTGCCAGGCTAAGCAGGGTTTCCTGCAGTAAAAGATGTTGTGGCTGATAATGGCTGTCGGTCAGCGTCCAGGGAGCGACGGTCAGAGGCCGTACCGTAGCGGCAGGATGTAACGACATAAAGCGTACCTGATAAATTGCAGTAAATATGCTTAATATACAGCTTTTGCAATCGATTGCAATATGCGGTAAAACCGTTGTATAGTGCAAAATGTCAGCAAACAGTCTGACAACAGGGTAAAACAACAATAGCTGTATAAACGGCATAAAAATGAGAACCAGACTATGGCCACTTTGCGTATCCGCTTGTCGCTGCTACTGACCTACTTTGTGTTTGCTATTTTGCTAAACAGTGTTGGTACTGTGGTATTGCAGGTGATCCACACTTATCAGATCAGTAAATCTGCCGCCAGCGTGCTGGAAGGTTTTAAAGATATTCCCATTGCTGTGGTGTCCTTTCTGATTGCCGCTTATCTGCCCCGCCTGGGTTACAAGCGGGCGCTACAGCTGGCTCTGACTTTGGTGACAGCAGCCTGTGTGCTGATGCCGCTGGTGCCGGCATTCTGGACCACCAAACTGCTGTTCTTTACTGTTGGCGCCAGTTTTGCGCTGGTTAAAGTGTCGGTATACGCCAGCATTGGCGTAGTAACCCGTAGTAAGGCCGAACATGCATCGCTGCTGAACTTTATCGAAGGCGGCTTTATGCTGGGAGTATTATCCGGCTACTGGCTGTTTTCGGCTTTTATGGACCCTGCTGCGCCGCAATCCAGCGGTTGGCTGCAGGTATATTGGCTGCTGGCCTTGCTGTGCGTGGCTAATTTGGTATTGCTAAGCAGTACCTCCTTTCCAACGCCGGAGTTACCTGCAGTGCAGCCGTTTCGGCAGGATTTTATCGCCATGCTGCAGCTGGTATATAAACCGCTGGTGTTTGTGTTTGTGTTGTCGGCGTTCTTGTATGTGTTGATTGAACAGGGTATTGGCAGTTGGCTGCCAACCTTTAACAATGAAGTGCTGGCGCTGCCCAATCAGTTGAGTGTACAGCTAACCAGCATTTTTGCCGCCAGCCTGGCGCTTGGCAGGATCCTGGCCGGCGTAGTGCTAAAGAAAATATCTTGGTACAGCCTGTTAAATGGCTGCCTGCTGGCAATGGCATTATTGATCATACTGACATTGCCGCTGACGCACGATATTCACGTTGATGCCGATGTCAGTCTGCTCAGCGCGCCGCTGGCTGCCTATCTGTTCCCGCTGATCGGGTTATTTATGGCGCCGGTGTACCCGGTGATTAACTCAGTGATCTTAAGCGCACTGCCCAAGGCGCAGCATGCCGCGATGACCGGCCTTATCGTGGTGTTTTCCGCGCTTGGCGGCACCACCGGCTCAATGGTTACCGGTTATACCTTTGCCAACTTTAACGGCCAGACCGCGTTTTATTTATGCCTGTTACCACTCAGTTTATTGTTGTTGTCGGTTGGTTTATTTCATCGTCAGAGCAAGCTCGTCACGGTCTGATAGCCGTTAAATAGGATGGAAATACGCTTAAAGCCAGTGTGTTCTGTGCTACACTGGCGCGCTTATTTCAGTGGTTAATTCTTATCTGATGCATCATTTGAATTCGTTAGAAAAACGCTCTGCGGTTGCGCTGGCGCTGGTGTTTTCCAGCCGCATGCTGGGGCTGTTTATGTTGCTACCGGTGTTTGCGTTGTATGGCCGCGAGCTCACCGGTTTTTCACCCTTATGGATTGGCCTGGCCATTGGTGCTTATGGCCTTACTCAGGCAATACTGCAAATTCCGCTTGGCTGGTTATCTGATCGCATAGGCCGGCACAAAGTGATGCTGGGTGGCCTGGCGTTGTTCGCACTGGGGTCAGTGGTAGCGGCACTGGCTGACTCGGTGTACATGGTGACGTTGGGCCGGGTGCTGCAGGGCGCAGGTGCTATAGCCGGTGCCGTGCTGGCATTGGCGGCAGATCTTACCCGCGATGAACAGCGGCCTAAAGTGATGGCGATTATCGGTGCCAGTATTGGCTTAAGCTTTGCCTTAGCGATGGTACTGGGGCCGCTGCTGGCGAAATGGACTGGTTTAAGCGGCGTGTTCTGGGCGACCGCCGTGCTGGCCTGTGCGGCTATGTTACTGGTGGCTTTTGTGGTGCCGAAAAGTGTCAGTAAAGCGCCGATGGCAGAAACGCTGGCATTGCCACAAAGCCTGGGGGCGATGCTAAAACACCGCCAGCTGCTGCAACTGGACATGGGCGTCATGCTGCTGCATTTAATGCTGACCGCAATGTTTGTTGTGCTGCCGTCACTGCTGCAGAACTACGGCATGCAGCCGGTCAAGCATTGGCAGTTTTATCTGCCGGTGCTGCTTGGCTCTTTTGTGCTGATGATCCCGATGATGATTATTGCTATGCGCAAGTCACAGGAAAAAGGCTTTTTCCTGCTGGCGGTAGCCTTGCTGATAACGGCTATGTTGATAGTTTTGTTGTTGCCGGGCTTTATCACGCTGACCTTAGCAGTAGTGTTATTTTTTATCGGTTTTAACTTTCTGGAAGCCAGTTTGCCGGCGTTGGTATCGCGCATAGCGCCGGCCGGGCAGCGTGGCAGCGCTATGGGCATTTATTCCAGCAGCCAGTTTTTCGGCGCTTTTTTAGGCGGCGCAGCCGGCGGTGCCGTCGTGCAACATTTTGGCTACCAAGCTCTGTTTGCTGTACTGGCGGTTATTGGTTTAATATGGCTGGCAGTGGCCAGCACCCTTTCTATTCCGCCACGCGCGCAGCGCTTATCTTTGGCGGTATCGGTACAGACGGAACATCAGGCTAATCAGTTAGCTGCGCAACTAACGGCGTTAGCCGGGGTGCAGGAAGTGACATTGCTACTGGCAGAACAACGCTGTTATCTGAAAGTCAGCTCAGCACAATTTGACACAGCGCAGGCGCAGGCGGTGATCGCCGCTGCCGGGGCTTAATTATTTTTTAGGAGAATTCGCATGGCGCGTGGCATTAATAAAGTCATTCTGATTGGTAATCTGGGCACGGACCCGGAAGTACGCTATATGCCGCAAGGTGGTGCTGTGGCTAACTTAACGGTGGCGACATCAGAAAGCTGGACAGATAAAGCGACTAACGAACGTAAAGAACAAACTGAATGGCACCGCGTGGTGATTTATCAGCGTTTGGCCGAAATTGCCGGTGAGTACCTGCGTAAAGGCAGCAAAGTTTATATTGAAGGTAAACTGAAAACCCGCAAATGGCAGGATAAAGACGGCGTTGAGCGTTACACCACGGAAATTATTGCTAACGAGCTGCAAATGTTAGATGGCCGTGGTGAAGGCCAGCAACAAGGCGGTGGTATGGGTGGCGGCCAGCAAGGTGGTTACCAGAAACCTGCTGCGCCACAAGGTGGCTACCAGCAAGCGGCACCACAGCAGGCTTACCAGGCACCGGCACAAGGTGGTTATCAGCAAGCGGCACCACAGCAACAAAGCGGTGGTTACCAGCAACGTCCGGCCCAGCCGCAAGGTGGTTACCAGCAGCCGGCACAGCCGCAGCAACGCGCGCCGATGGAACCGCCAATCGACTTTGATGACGATATTCCGTTCTAGAATTACAGTTCTAAACGCATTATCTGCAGAGACCTGTTTTTACAGGTCTTTTTTATTTCCGCATCTGTCAATCTTGAAACTGCCCAGGCTGGACCCCATTGCCTTTATAGTTTTATACCATATGGTATGTAATTAAGCTGTGTACAGCAATGTGGAGAATTCATGATCCCTTTATCTATTCTGGACCTGGCGCCTGTATCAGCGGGCAGTACTGTGGCCGACAGCTTTGCCGCCAGCAAAGCACTGGCGCAACTGGCTGAAACGCTGGGTTACCATCGTTACTGGCTGGCCGAGCACCACAATATGCCAGGCATTGCCAGTGCAGCAACGTCTTTGCTGATCAGCCACTTAGCCGCCGCTACATCACGTATCCGCTTGGGAGCCGGTGGTATTATGCTGCCGAATCATTCGCCGCTGGTGATTGCCGAGCAGTTTGGCACCCTGGCAACCTTATACCCGGACCGTATCGATTTGGGTTTGGGCAGAGCGCCGGGCAGTGATCAGGTGACGGCCCGGGCACTGCGGCGTAATCAGGTTGAAACGGAAGCCCAGTTTCCGGCCGATATCGCCCAGCTGCTGCAGTATTTTGCTGAGGCACAACCTGGTCAGCCGGTGCAGGCGGTGCCCGGCCAGGGGCTGCATGTGCCATTGTGGATCCTGGGGTCAAGTTTATATGGTGCGCAATTGGCCGCGCAGCTGGGCTTACCCTATGCGTTTGCCTCGCATTTTGCGCCGGGCATGATGCAGCAGGCAGCAGAGCTGTACCGGCGTGAATTTAAACCTTCGGCGCAGCTGGACAAGCCGTATCTGATGCTGGGGCTGAATGTGTTTGCGGCTGACACTACTGCAGAAGCCAAGCGCTTATTTACCTCTGTGCAGCAGCAGTTTGTTAATCTGGCGCGCGGCACGCCCGGCTTACTGCCAGCACCGGTGGACAGCATCGACAGCATCTGGCAGCCACATGAAAAAGCCTATGTACAAAACGCACTGTCCTGCTCTGTGGTCGGTGATGCGCAAGCCGTGAAACAAGGTATTACTGACTTTATTGCCCGCTATCAGCCGGACGAACTGATGCTAACCAGCATGATGCATGACCCGGCGGCACGGCAGCATAGCTACCGGTTAGCGGCAGAGCTTATAAATTGATAATGGAATTATCAAATTTTATTTGAAAGTAATTCGTGATTTTATAGCTTTTTTCTAAGCCACTGTGAGTTTACGCTAATTACAGCACGTTGATGCGGTGCTGATACAAGTTAACAACTTACAGTGGAGGGCTTTTATGAAAGCCATAGGTTACAAACATGCTCATGCGATTAGTGAGAATAAATTAGTCGATATCGAATTACCGGCACCTGTAGCAAGCGGCCACGATTTACTGGTTGAAGTAAAAGCGATTTCAGTTAATCCGGTCGATACCAAAATACGCAACAACGTCAGCGCAGCAGATAACGGCTACAAAGTGCTGGGCTGGGACGCTGTGGCAGTTGTGAAAGCTGTCGGCGACAAAGTATCCTTATTTCAGCCTGGTGACAGGGTCTGGTATGCCGGAGACATATCCCGGTCAGGCAGCAATGCCGAGTTGCAACTGGTTGATGAGCGCATTGTTGGTTTTGCTCCTGATAGCCTGACCGATGCAGAAGCTGCTGCCTTACCCTTAACGGCAATTACCGCATGGGAAATGTTGTTTGACCGCCTGCAGATCCAACCGGGTAAGCAGCATAGCGGGCAAAGCGTGCTAATCATAGGTGCAGCCGGCGGTGTTGGTTCCATTTTAGTGCAGCTCGCCCGTAAATTGACGGCGGCAACCGTGATCGGTACTGCATCGCGCCCGGAAACACAAACCTGGCTGACACAGCTAGGTGCTCATCATGTCATTGATCATAGCCAGTCTCTTAGCCAGCAATTAAAGCAATTGGGTATCGGACAAGTCAGCCATGTGATCAGCCTCAACAATAGCAGCGAACATTACGCAGAAATTATTGAAAGCCTGCAACCACAGGGTAAATTTGGCCTGATCGATGATCCAGAGTCGCTTGATGCCACCAAGCTTAAACGCAAGAGTTTGTCATTGCACTGGGAGCTAATGTTTACCCGATCTTTATACCAGACAGACGACATGATAGCGCAACATCGTTTACTCAATGAGATTGCCAGGCTGATTGACGACGGCATTCTGGTTACCACTGTAGGCAGTCATTTTGGCCGTATCAATGCTGAGAATCTCTACCGCGCCCATCAACTGCTGGAATCGCAAAAAGCCCGCGGCAAGATTGTGCTGGAGGGGTTTTAAAGTGTTGACGTTAGTTGCCGAAATCGTTGCCGAGCCCGGTGTGGCGAAACAGTTGAAGCCCCTGTTAGAGCAGCTTGTTGGCCTGACACGCAAAGAATATGGCTGTATCAGTTATGAGCTGTATCAGGAATCTGAAACGCATTTTCTGATGTTTGAAGAGTGGCTTGACCAAGCGGCATTAGACAAGCATATGGCCTCAGTTCATTTTGCCGAATTCAATGCCGCTGCAACACAATCTAATCTGCTGCAGCAGGTAAAAATCAGATACCTGTCGCGCCTGAACTAAAACCGGAGACCATTAATGAAAGCACTAATTTTATCCGCAGCTGTGTTGCTGCTCACACCCACCAGTTGGGTGATTGCTGCACAAACGAAAGGCAGTTTGGAAACTGTGGCTGAACTTCCGATCCGGCCGGGCAATGTTAGCGTGACCCGTGATGGCAGAGTCTTTGCCACTGTTCACCCATTGGATACGCCATCTGGCTTGCAATTGATTGAGATTAATCGTAGTACAGGTCAGTTCACCGCCTGGCCATCTGAACAACTTCAGAAAACAGGCAGCGCCAATGATGCACAATTCGATACTTTACTAGGCATTACGCAGGACGGTGATAAGCACCTATGGGTAGTGGACATGGGGTTGGAGCTTGGCCAAACCCGGATCTGGGGTTTTTCCGTTGCAGACGGCAGCCTGTACAGGAAAATCACACTATCTCAGGAGCTGGCGCCACGCGGTAGTTTTATTCAGGATCTGGTTACCGATTCAGCGGCAGGTTGGATATATCTGGCCGATATCGCCAACCCGGGCTTGCTGGCAGTTCGGATAACAGATGGTTTTACCGTAAGGTTTTCACATCATCCCTCCTTACAGGCTGAACCTGACGCCGTTATGCAAGTGGACGGCAAACCTACGTTGTTTAATGGTGAGATTGCCAGTGTTGCCGTTAATCCATTGGCATTGTCAGCAGATGGTAAAACGCTGTTTTATGGCGCGATGAATGGCCGCAACTGGTATCAGCTATCTACTACAGCTTTACAAAGTGGGGATACGGAACAGATTGCGGCAACAGTATCTCTGGTTGGCGAAAAGCCGGTATCAGATGGTGCCACAACGTCAAAGCAGGGCATTCACTACTTCACCAATCTCAATAACAACGCTATTGATGTGCTGGACACTAGCGGCAAACTGACTACGTTGGTGCAATCCCCTTTGCTGGATTGGCCGGACAGCGTGCAATTTGGCGAAACCGGCTGGCTTTATATTTCGGTTAATCAACTACATAAAGCCAAAGCATTTAATGGCAAGGCTGAAACTGCAGTGCCCCCTTACCGCATTATGCGGGTTTGGACGGGGGATGAGGCGGTTCGGCGTTAACAGAACAGACCCGCTACTCTGCTGCGATGCCTCTGTAGCGGGTTGTATTTGCGGCAAAAACACTTTTACTTCTTAAGATAGCGGGCGCCTGGGTTGGCATTGCCAAACTTCTGGCTAAGCTGACGACGCTGAGCTTCGTAGTTCAGCCAGTCTGAGCCATCCTGTAACGGCGGAATTGTTACGACTTCTCCGGCATCAAGCCCCGCGAGGGCGGCATCAACCATATCCGTTGTGCTCATAACAATTTCATCCGGCAGCTGCTGGTGGGACAAGCCGGCTACCTGCCAGAAATCGGTTGCTGTAGCGCCGGGTAAGACGGCTTGCACCTGAATGCCGGAGTCGGCAAGCTCGTGTTGCAGAGACTGTGTTAATGCCAACACATATGCTTTGGTCGCGCCATATACCCCATTAAGTATCTCAGGCCCTACTGCAACGATAGAGGCAATGTTAATGATGGTGCCCCCGCCTCTTCTAACAAAAGCCGGTACCGCAGCATAGGTCAGGCGTGTTAGCGCAGTAACATTGATATCAATCATGTTGACCATGTCATCAACATTTGTTTGTAACAGTGTAGATACAGCACCAAAACCGGCATTGTTAACCAGAAAACTAACCTGCCCTGTTTTCAGTATGTCCTCCACAATGGCAGATCCCGCCGGGGTTGCCAGATCGGCAGGTACAATTTGAATATTGACGTCGTGCTCTTGGCTAATCCTCTGTGCTACCTGTTTTAATCGATCAGTATTACGAGCTACCAGTACCAGATCATAACCGCGACGCGCCAGGCGGTCGGCGTAAACCGCGCCAATTCCTGATGAAGCGCCGGTAATAAGTGCAGTATTGCGTGACATAATGGTTCTCCGTTTATTCAGTGTTTAGTAATAAGGCTTTGCTGGCCCCGGCAGGCAAATAGCCGGGGTTTGTAGCTTAATGAGCAACCGGAATTGGGTTATCTTCAATTGATTGATTGAACGCATTAAAAAAATCATGCTCAGTGGAGCCAGGGTTATCACGCAGCGGTTTGATATCTGCGACATAGACTTCATCTGCGCCGGTCGCCAGTATCCGCATGGTCTCGTTAATAAAGGTCTTCAGTGGCATAGCCCGTGGATCGCCACTTTTGTAAATTAAGTCGGTATCAACCCAGGGAGGGGATATTTCTACAACTTTTACCCCCTGATTTCTCAATGCAAAGCGCTGAGACATAGCGTAAGAGTGAATGGCAGCCTTCGTTGCGGAATACAAGGCGTTTGTCGCCAATGGTACAAAGGCCAGTACTGAGGAGTTATGAATAACAACCGCATTGTGTTGCTGTTTCAGATGTGGCAACAACGCTGCTGTCATTCTGACCGGGCCCAACAAATTGGTATTAATGGTAGCCAGAGCGCTCTCATCGTCGACATCACCAGCGGCATCGTCGAACGGCATAATACCCGCATTGTTAAACAACACATTTAACGTCGGATGCTCGTGAACTAAACGGTTGGCGACCGCTTTAATTTGTTCAGGATCCTGAATATCCAGCTCTATGCCTGTCATGCCAGGATTGGCTTTTGTTACGTCATCCAGTAATGCTTTACGCCGGCCACTGATAATCACTTTATTGCCCAAAGCATGGAAAGCTTCAGCCATAGCACGGCCAATACCCGAAGTACCGCCGGTAATAAAAATGGTGTTGTCTGTCATGTTCATGGTTAATTCCTGTTGCAATACGTTAGTTTTTCCCTGTCGCAATACCTGTCAGGTCAGCAGGGTGTTGTATGTGGGCAAATTGCTGTCTTGCCCTGAGCAACATAATGCAAGTAAATAAAAAAGTGTTAAATGACACAAAACACGCAAAATAGGACGTTTGTTTGGGGTGTTATTATTGAATTATGCCTGATATTTACCTTTACACAGATATACGCTAATGTCTTATTTATAGGTTTTTTTAACTTTAAGGATATTTTGTGATAAAGCGAATTGGTTTAATCGTCTTTGATGGCTTTCAGGTGCTCGACCTGGCAGCATTGACGGTGTTTGAGTTTGCTAACACCTTACAGACTACCACCAATTATCAGTTTACGGCTGTGTCTGTAGCAGGTGGGCCGGTACGAAGCTCAACTGGCATTCTCATCGAAACGCAGCCAATAGGTTTCGGCGCTTATGACACTTTATTGGTAGCCGGGGCTTTAGATATTCCCCCAGCTTCACCTGAGCTGGAAAACATATTGCTGGAAGCCAGCAAGGTAACCCGTCGTATTGGTAGCATATGCTCCGGTGCTTTTATTTTGGCAAATGCAGGCTTGCTACAGGGTAAAAAAGCCACTACACATTGGGCCTGGGGGCGTCAGTTGCAGCAGCTGTACCCGGACGTAAAGGTAGATGAGGATAAAATCTTTGTGAAAGATGGCGCCATTTGGTCATCAGCAGGGGTTACTGCTTGTATTGATCTGTCATTAGCGCTGGTAGAGGCCGATCTGGGGACAGAGATCAGTAAGAAAATTGCCCGTCTGATGGTGGTTTATCATCGGCGCAGTGGCGGACAATCACAGTTTTCGGCGATGACCGAGTTAGAACCTGGATCCGACCGTATAAGACAAGCGCTGCAGTTTGCCAAAGCGAATTTGCATACCGACCTCAGTGTAGAGACGTTAGCAGAACATGTGCACTGGAGCCCACGTCATTTCAGCCGGGTATTTCAGAATCAAACCGGCATGGCGCCAGCCAAAGCGATAGAAAAGCTTCGTATTGAAGAAGCTCGCGAGCTAATAGAGCAGGGACATACCTCGGTTAGCCATATTGCTAACCTGACGGGGTTTGGTGACGAGGAGCGGATGCGCCGCGCATTTATTCGTGTTTATGGTCAGTCGCCAAAAGTGTTTGTGCAGCAGGTAAAGGCACAATACGACACTGTTTACATTAATTAGCTCCGGCAGGCAGAACAATGCGAATTATGCATGACTTGAAAATCTTTATAGCGGTGGCCAGATTACAAAACCTGACACAGGTAGCACATCAGTTGAACCTGACTCCTGCTGCCACCAGCGCAGCGATAAAACGCCTAGAACAACAAGTAGGTGCAGAGTTGTTTGTGCGCTCTACCCGTTCATTGCGGCTGACCAAAGCGGGTGACACTTTTTTGGCATATTGCCAGCAAGGCGTTGATCAGATTGACGAGGGTATCCGTCAGTTGCAGCAACAGCGGCAGTCGTTCAGTGGCCAGTTGCAACTGTCTGTACCGTCCGATTTGGGCAGAAACCTGTTATTAAACTGGCTGGACGAGTTTGGTTTGCTACACCCTGATCTGCATTTACGCTTATATATCAGCGACAGGCTGACTGATTTATATAAACATCCGGTAGATGTTGCTATCCGTTATGGTCATCTCGCCGATTCATCCATGGTCGCGTTACCCCTGTGTGCTGAGAACTACAGAGTGTTATGCGCAGCGCCGGACTATATTGCGCAGTGCGGCGAACTAACCCATCCGCTGCAGCTGGCTGAGCATCGGTGTTTATGTTTCATGTTAAGAGATAGTACCCACACCCGTTGGCAATTCCGCCAGGCTGGTAATCCGCTCAGCATTGATATTAAAGGTGACTATATTTCTGATGACGGCGACGTTGTCAGACGCTGGGCTGTTGCAGGCCGGGGCATAGCATTTAAATCTTTGCTTGATGTGAGTGAAGATCTGCTGTCGGGAAAGTTGCGGGTACTGTGTGCCGACTGGCAGGGTGAATCCGCTCCGTTAAGCTTGCTGGTACCCGGTCGTCAGCAGCTGACACCTGTAGTAATGGCGCTGCGGGATTTTCTGACGCAAAAGCTACAGCAGCAATTTGATAAAACACTCGCAACCGGCATTCGCCGCTGATATGCAGCCATCTGCCGAGAGTGGCGTAATCTTTACTTAATCTTGACGTTTGCTGTGTTGAGCCCTTACCAAGCCGCCTTTATAGTGTGGGCGACTTATGTTTGGGCTACAGGGATCACAGATGGCGTCGTTAAATAAACCTTTACTGATAACAGCAGTGGTTGTTGCTGCTGCAATCGCCACTTTTTGGTTCTGGCCAGCAACCGAGCAGGCTACTGCGCCAGCCGGCAGGCCAATGAATCCCTGGGCTATGCCGGTACCGGTAAGGGTGGTAACAGCGCAACCTGCAGACTTACGTGTGCAGGTAAAAACCATTGGTACCGTTACGCCGTTAAATACCGTAGTGGTGCAAAGCAGGGTATCCGGGCCTTTACAGCAATTGCTGTTTAAAGAGGGCGATAAAGTGGAACAGGGTCAGCTGCTGGCGCAGATTGACCCTGCCGATTATCAGGTGCAGCTGGCCCAGGCTCAGGGCCAGCTGGAACAGAATCAGGCGCAGCTGAAAAACGCCAGGCAGGATTTAGCCTTGTATGCCAAGCTGCGCGAGCAAAGCTCTATTTCCGCGCAGCAGTACAATCAGCAGCAGGCATTAGTGGGCCAGCTTGAGGGTACGATTAAAAGCAATGAAGCGCAGATTGATGCAGCCAGGCTGCAGCTGTCTTACACCCGCATTCAGGCACCGATAAGCGGCCGCTTAGGCTTACGCCGCGTTGATGCCGGTAACCTTGTTCAGGCTAATGATAGTGCAGGCCTGGTGACCATTACCCAAAGCTCGCCAATTAATGTGGTGTTTGCTATCCCGGAGAGCCAGCTGACTGCCGTGCGCAGTGCGGTGAGTCGGGGAGAAACGCTGACGGTAGAGGCCTGGGACAGAAATGAGCAACAGCTGCTCAGTACCGGCGTGCTGACCACGCTGGATAATCAGATTGATACCGCGACCGGCACCTTGAAAATTAAAGCCGAATTTGCCAACCAGCAGGAAGAACTGTTCCCAAACCAGTTTGTGAATGTGCGGCTGAACATTGCTGTGCGCGAGGGGGTTATCGCCATACCGCAGGATGCGGTGCAGTACGGCTCTGCCGGTACCTATGTTTATGTCATTGAACAGAACAAAGCGCAAATCCGTCAGGTAGAGCTCGGTGCAGCTGATAATGGCAATATTGCTGTCATCAAAGGGCTGGAACAAGGCACCCAGGTGGTGCTGGAAGGTCTTGACAGGCTGCGGCCTGGCCGGGCAGTAGAAGTCATTACCGAACAAGCCGGCTCAGCAGCGGCTGCAAAACCAGAAGCCGCGCAGGAAAGGCCGGCGCGCCGGCCAAAGAGGTCTGAATAATGAACCTGTCGCGCCCGTTTATTCTGCGCCCGGTGGCGACATCGTTACTGATGTTCGCCATTCTGATTGCCGGAATTCTCAGCTGGCGGTTACTGCCTGTCGCGGCGCTGCCACAGGTAGATTACCCAATTATTCAGGTGTTTAGTTTTAACCCCGGTGCCAGCCCGGATATTATGGCGCGTACCGTTACCGCACCGCTGGAACGGCGGCTGGGGCAAATTCCCGGTTTAAAGCAAATGTCGTCAGCCAGCTCGGCCGGCGCGTCGGTGATTACGCTGCAGTTTGCGCTGGAAGTAGACATGGGCGTGGCCGAGCAGGAAGTACAGGCCGCCATTAATACCGCATCATCGTTACTGCCATCAGACTTACCGGCGCCGCCGGTGTACCGTAAAGTTAACCCGGCCGATGCGCCTATTCTGACACTGGCGATCACATCAGACACACTGGCACTGCCTAAAGTGTACGATTTGGTCGATACCCGGATGGCACAAAAGCTGGCGCAGTTACCGGGTGTGGGTATGGTTAGCCTGGCAGGCGGGCAGCGCCCGGCCATTCGGGTAAAAGCCAACCCGGCGGCGCTGGCCAATATGAACCTGAGCCTGGAAAACCTGCGCTCGGCCATCGCATCGGCCAACACAAACCAGCCAAAAGGCAGTTTTGACGGCCCGTTTCGCTCCACCATGCTCGATGCCAATGATCAAATCCGTGATGTTGCCGAGTACCAGAACCTGATTATTGCCTGGCGCGATAATGCACCGGTGCGGCTGCGTGATGTAGCCAGTGTTGAGCAAGGTGCTGAAGACCGTTTTCTGGCGGCCTGGGCCGACAAGCAGCCGGCGGTACTGCTGAACATTCAGCGTCAGCCCGGTGCCAATGTGATTGAAGTGGCTGACCGGGTGCAGGCACTGCTACCGCAATTGACTGCCACTATGCCGGCAGCGGTGGATGTTGCAGTGCTGACCGACCGCACGCACAGCATTCGCGCCTCGGTACGCGATGTGCAAAAAGAGCTGGTGTTCGCGATTAGCCTGGTTATTCTGGTGACGTTCGCCTTTTTACGCACCATTCCGGCCACTATTATTCCGAGCCTGGCGGTACCGCTGTCACTGGTAGGCACCTTTGCTGTGATGTTGCTGCTGGATTTCTCGGTCAACAACCTAACCTTAATGGCACTGACTATTGCCACCGGCTTCGTCGTTGATGATGCCATCGTGATGCTGGAAAACATTGCCCGCCACCGTGAACAAGGGGCATCGCCGTTAGAGGCCGCCTTTAAAGGTGCGAAAGAGATTGGTTTCACGCTGATTTCACTGACATTTTCGCTGATTGCAGTACTCATTCCGCTGCTGTTTATGGCCGATGTGGTTGGCCGCTTGTTCTTTGAATTTGCCGTTACGCTGGCGGTGGCTATTTTGATCTCGCTGCTGGTCTCGCTGACCTTAACGCCGATGCTGTGTGCGCGCTTGCTGACCACTCTGCCAGCGCATCAGCAGCAGGAAGGCCTGATGGCGCGGATTATTGCCAGCTATGGCCGGGCGTTGCAGTGGGTACTGCGCCATCAAACGCTGGCGATGGCCGCGATGCTGGGCACGGTAGCCTTAACTGCGGCGCTTTATGTGGCAGTACCAAAAGGCTTTTTTCCGGTGCAGGACAGCGGCGTTATTCAGGTCATTACCGAAGCGCCGCAGGATATTTCGTTTGCAGCTATGGCGCAGCGTCAGCAAGAGCTGGCAAGCAATATGCTGACCCATCCGGCGGTCAGCAGTTTGTCGTCTTTTATCGGTGTCGATGGCAGTAACAGCAGTATAAACAGCGGCCGTATTCTGCTTAACCTCAAACCGCATGGCGAGCGCTCACAATCGGCTACCGAGATCATCAGCGAGCTGGAGCAGCAGGTTCAGGCCGTTACAGGCATTAAAGGCTGGTTTCAGGCTGTACAGGAGCTGAGTATTGAAGACCGCGTCAGCCGCACTCAGTACCAATTTACGTTAAGTACGCCCGAGCACGAGGTATTAAGCCAGTGGCTACCTGAGCTGTTAGCTGCATTGCAGCAAAGGCCTGAGCTGTCTGAGGTAGCGCATGACCTGCAATATGAAGGCTTGCAGGCATATATTGATATTGACCGCACTGCAGCAGCACGGTTGGGGCTGAGCGTGTCGCAAATCAGTTCGGCGCTGCAAAGTGCTTACAGTCAGCGCCAGATCTCGACCTTATTTACCCAGTCGAATCAGTACCGGGTGGTGCTGGAAGTTGACCCGGCACAGGTACAGGGGCTGGATGCGCTGGACAAACTGTATTTAACCAGCAGCAGTGGTGCCACTGTGCCTTTATCGTCTGTCGCCACCGTTAGCCAGCGTCCGGCGCGGCTGCTGATTAACCAGCAGGGCCAGTTCCCGGCGGTAACGTTATCTTTTAACCTGGCAAGCGGTTATTCACTGGGCGAGGCCGTGGCGGCCATTGAGCAGGTGCAGCAGCAATTGCAATTGCCAGCTGAAGTTGAGCTGAGTTTTCAGGGCGCCGCCGAAGCGTTCCGCGCCTCGCTCAGTAACACCTTATGGTTGGTGCTGGCGGCGATTATCACTATGTATATTGTGCTGGGTATTTTGTACGAAAGCCTTATTCATCCGGTGACGATTTTATCGACACTGCCTTCAGCCACGGTCGGTGCGTTGGCTGCACTATTATTAACCGGTCAGCCGCTGGATCTGATCGCCGTTATCGGCATAGTACTGCTGATTGGTCTGGTGAAGAAAAACGGCATTATGATGGTCGACTTTGCACTGGATGCGCAGCGTAATCAGGGCATGGCGTCGCGTGAAGCGATCTATCAGGCGGCACTGATGCGGTTTCGGCCTATTCTGATGACCACCCTGGCGGCCCTGTTTGGTGCTATACCACTGATGTTGGCGTCCGGCTCGGGGGCTGAACTGCGCCAGCCGCTGGGCCTGGTGATGGTCGGTGGTTTACTGGTCAGCCAGGTACTGACACTGTTTACCACGCCGGTGGTGTACTTATGGTTTGACCGTCTGGTACGCCAGCGCGATACCCGGGCTGTAACAGCATGAACCTGGCGCAACCTTTTATTCAGCGGCCGGTCGCCAGTGGCTTAATTGCCACTGCTATTATGCTACTAGGGCTACTGAGCTGGCGTTTGCTGCCGGTATCACCGTTGCCGGCGATTGATTTTCCGATGATCGTGGTGACCGCCAGCTTGCCCGGTGCCAGCCCGGAAAGTATGGCGGCCACTGTCGCTACACCGCTTGAGCGGGCACTGGGTAGTATTTCCGGTATCCGCCGTATCAGCTCGTCCAGTAATCAGGGGTCTACCCAGGTACGGCTGGAGTTTGAGCTGGACCGCAACGTAGACGACGCCGCGCGTGAAGTACAGGCGGCCATTAATGCCGCCCGTAGTCAGTTGCCATCAGGCATGCCGGGTAACCCGGTGTACCGTAAGTTTAACCCGTCACAGGCACCGATTATGGCGCTGGCGCTCAGCTCTTCGCATCTGGCCGGCAGTGTACTGTACGACAACGCTTCTACCGTGCTGGCGCAGAAGCTGGCCCGGATCAGCGGTGTCGGTGAGGTTGAGGTGTCCGGCTCGTCACTGCCGGCCGTGCGGGTGCAGCTGAACCCCGGTATGCTGACTCACTATGGTGTGGCGCTGGATGAAGTACGCAGTGCCATCAGTGCCGTCAATGCCTCGGTACCGCTGGGGGTGCTGGAAAACGATAACCTGCGCTGGCAGCTGGCCACCAGTGAAACGTTGCGCCGGGCGTCTGACTATCAGGATTTGGTGGTGAAGTATGTCGATGGCGCTGCCATACGTTTATCAGACGTGGCGCTGGTGACCGATTCTACCGAAAACCGTTATAGCTCGGGTTTTCACAACGACAAAGACGCCGTTATTCTGCTGATTAGCCGCCGCAGCGGTGCCAATATTGTTGAAACCATCGACGCCATTTACCAGCAATTACCGCTGCTGCAGGCATTAAGCCCGGCCGGTGCCGATTTAACCGTAGTGATGGATCGCAGCCCGGTTATTCGCGCGACGCTGGCCGAAGCGCAGCTTAGCCTGCTGATTGCCGTGGCGCTGGTGGTATTGGTGGTGTGGGCATTTTTAGGCAATTTGCGCAGTGCGCTTATTCCCAGCCTGGCCATACCAGTGTCGTTGGTCGGTGCTTTTACCGTGATGTATCTGTGCGACTTTTCACTGAATAATTTATCGGTAATGGCACTGATTGTTGCGGCTGGTCTGGTAGTGGATGATGCCATAGTGGTGGTTGAAAATATCCGCCGCCATCTGGAGCGTGGTTTGCCCGTGCTACAGGCAGCAAGGCAAGGCGTGGCCGAAGTGGGCTTTACCTTGCTGGCAATGAACCTGGCACTGATAGTGATCTTCCTGTCCATTCTGTTTATGGGCGGGCTGGTCGAGCGGCTGTTCCGCGAGTTTTCCATCACGCTGGTGGCGGCAATGGCGATTTCACTGCTGATCTCACTGACACTGACACCGAGTTTGTCGGCACTGCTGCTAAAAAGCGGCCCGGCGCAGCACAGCAAAAGCGTGTTCAGCCGGCTCAGTGCAGGCTACCGGCGCAGTATCGACTGGGGGCTTCAGCATTACCGCGCACTGCTGGTATTGCTGGTGCTGCTGTTCGCAGCCACCGGCTGGCTGTTTAGCCAGGTACCGGCGGGATTATTGCCCGAGCAGGATACCGGCCAGCTGAATGGTTTTGTCCGCGGCGATGATGGTGCGTCATACCAGATGATGCAGCCGAAGATAGAAGCCTTTCGCCAGTATGTGCTGCAAGACCCAGCAGTAGCTGATCTGACCGGCTCCGCTGGTGGTAATACCGGTGTCAGTAACTCCTGGATGCGGGTGCGGTTAAAACCGCTGGCCGAGCGGCAAATCTCTGCCCGAGAGGTAGTAGACCGGCTACGCAACAATGCACCGAAAGTGCCGGGTGGTATTCTGTTTATGAATGTCGATCAGGATATCCGTTTATCGTCACCGTTCAGTCGCAGCGACTATGAAGTACAACTGCTGTCGGATGATTTACCGTTGCTTCGGCAGTGGGGTAAAAAGGTCGGTGAGAAACTGCAGGAAGTGCCAGAGCTGGTTGATGTAAACACGCCGGGCGGCGAAGATGCGCAGCAAATAGAGTTGAAGATAGACCGCGAAGCCGCGCAGCGCCTCGGTGTCGATATGCGCACCGTGGCAACCTTGCTTAACAATGCTTTTTCGCAGCGGCAGGTGGCTACGTTGTATGATCAGCAGAACCAGTACCGCGTCGTGATGGAGTTACTGCCAGGTTACACGGCCCAGCCAGAAGTGCTGCAGCAACTGCAGATTGTGACCGCAGACGGCCAGCAAATTCCGCTGGCGGCGATTGCCAGTTATCGGTATGGCCTGGCGACCGACCGGGTACAGCATGATGGCCAGTTTGCCTCGGTAAATATCGGTTATGCGTTGGCTGAGGGCGTCACGGTGCAGCAAGCATCGGCGGCGATTGATCAGGCGTTGGCAGAGCTGATGGTGCCGGGTGCTATTCATGCGATAAGCGGTGAGAACCAGCGTAATGCCATGTTCAGCACAGGCGATCAAACCTGGTTGATCATTGGTGTCATCGTGGCGGTGTACTTACTGCTGGGTGTGCTGTATGAAAGCTTACTGCAACCGCTGACCATCTTATCGACACTGCCTTGCGCGGCCCTGGGTGCTTTGCTGGCGCTGTATCTTACCGGCGGTGATTTTAACCTGATCGCCTTGCTGGGGCTGTTCCTGTTAATCGGTATAGTGATGAAAAATGCTATTTTGCTGGTCGACTTCGCGCTGGCCGCCGAGCGGCAGCAGGGGTTGTCAGCCCGTGAGGCTGTTGCACTGGCTGCTCAGCAGCGCTTAAGGCCAATTCTGATGACTAACTTTGCCGCTGTGCTTGGCGCTTTGCCGCTATTACTGGGCGTAGGCGAAGGTTCAGAGCTGCGCCAGCCATTGGGTATTACCATCGTCGGTGGCTTGCTGGTAAGCCAGTTGCTAACGCTTTACACCACACCCGCGGTGTATGTGTTGATCAGTAAATTGCGTTATAAGCTGGCGGCGAAACAGATAGTACCGGCAGACGCGGCTTAGGGTGCTAGCTGCTGTAATATACTGCAGTGCGGTTTGCTGTCGCCAGCGCAACTGTCAGCCAGCGCTGCTAAAGTCTCGCGCATTTGCTGCAGTTCGCTGATTTTGGCATCAATATCGGCCAGATGTTGCTCTGCCAGCTGCTTAACGCTGCGGCTTTCCCGCGTCGGGTCCTGCCATAATTGCAGTAGTGACTGAATTTCTGCCAGCGAAAACCCCAGCTTACGGGCGCGGGCAATAAAGCCCAGTTGCTGTAATTGCTGGCTGTTATACAGCCGGTAACCGGCATCAGTGCGTGGCGCTTTCCCCAGTAAACCACTTTGCTCGTAATGACGGATCATCTTCGCCGACAAACCACTGTGCCGGGCTGCTTCGCCAATGGTTAACAGTGTGCTCATGCTGCCTCCTTATTGTCGGTTAGGTAGTGCCTGCGTTGCAGCAACAAGGCATTGCTGACAACAACTAAGCTGCTGCAGGCCATAGCAGCACCGGCGATGACCGGGTTAAGAAAGCCCAATGCGGCCAGCGGAATACCGGTAACGTTAAAAATAAAGGCCCAGAACAGGTTCTGCCGGATTTTGCTGTAGGTATCACTGGCCAGCCTTAATGCAGTGCTAACCAGCGCTGGCTCGCTGCGCATTAGCGTTATGGCAGCGGCGCTAACCGCGACATCGGTGCCGCTGGCCATGGCTATACCCAAATCAGCCTGCGCCAATGCTGGTGCATCATTAATACCGTCACCCACCATAGCCACTTTGTAGCCTTGTTGCTGGCACTGTTGTACAAAGCTGGCTTTATCGGCCGGCAGCACTTCTGCCTGCAGCTGATCGGGTTTCAGCACAGCGGCGACCGCTTCAGCACTGGCCTGGCTGTCACCGGTTAACAGCGCCACCTTAATGCCTTGCTGCTGCAGTGCTGATACAGCTGCCTGAGCGCTGGCTTTAATGCTGTCGCTAAAGCACAGTAAGCCCAACAATTCGCTATGCCCGTCCTGCTGTTTTGCCAGCCAGGATACCGATGCGCCTTCAACCCGGATTAACGCTGTCGGTAATGTCAGCCCTAGTTGCTGCATCCAATGGCTGCTGCCCAGCAACAGGCGGGTATCGCCTTGCTGTGCCTGCACGCCTTTACCGGCAACAACAGTAAAGTTACTGATCTCGGGCAGGCCGATGTTTTCCTGCTTCGCTTTGCTCATTACCGCTTTGGCCAGCGGATGCTCACTATGTTGCTGCAGCGCAGCGGCCAGCTGCAGCAGGTGTTGCTCGCTGCCACTGACGGCGGTGATTTGCACCAGCTCGGGTTTGCCTTCGGTTAAGGTACCGGTTTTATCAAAGATCACGTAGTCAATTTTTGTTGCCTGCTCCAGCGCAATAGCATCTTTTATCAGAATGCCATGGCGGGCAGCGGTGCCGGTGCCTGCCATAATTGCTGCTGGTGTTGCCAGACCAAGTGCACAAGGGCAGGCTATTACCAATACCGCCACAGCGTTTAAAATAGCCTGTTGCCAGTTACCGCTTGCCAGCCCCCAGCTTAGTAAGGTGAGCAGTGCGATAACCAGTACTACAGGCACAAACACGGCGCTGACTTTATCAACCAGTGCCTGCACCGGTGCTTTAGCGCCCTGCGCCTGCTCAACCAGCCGGACAATACTGGCCAGAACCGACTCCGCCCCTACATTGGTTGCCCGCACCTCTAGCACGCCATCAAGATTGACCGCGCCGCCAATCACTTTGTCACCGATACTTTTATGTAAAGGCGTGCTTTCGCCGCTGATCAGCGCTTCATCGACATGGCTGTCGCCTTCAACCACCTCGCCATCAACGGCGATGCGCTCGCCGGGTTTTATCTGCACTATGTCGCCGGTTTTTACCTGCGCGGCGCTAACCCATTGCCAGCCGCCATCCTGTTGTACACGCGCTTTGCTTGGTTTCAGATTCTCCAACGCCCGCAGCGCATTGGTAGTGCGCCTTTTGGCACGTTGCTCCAGCCATTTACCCAGCAACACCAATGTCAGTACCGCGGCGCTGCTTTCAAAATACAAATGCAGTGCGCCGTGGTGGGCGTTTGCACTAAGCCACAGGTACAGTGACAAGCCATAAGCGGCGCTGGTGCCAAGCGCGACCAGTAAGTCCATGTTGCCGGTGCCGGCCTTAACAGCACCCCAGCCGGCTTTGTAAAAGCGGGCGCCAAAGTAAAACTGCACCGGGGTGGCCAACAGCCATTGCCAGAATGCCGGTAGCATCCAGTCAGCAGCAAACAGCATACCCAACATCGGTAGCACCAGTGGTAATGTCAGCAGGGCTGAGCCCAGTACCGGCCACCAATCCTGCCGGTAAAAAGGTTTGGCGCTGGCGGCGTTTGCATCGTTGGCTGTTTCAGGTTCGGGCTCAACCAGGCGGTAGTGGGAATTGGCTAGTGCCTGTTGCAAAGTGTGAAAGTCGATATCTGTCATCAGCTGCAGGCTGACTTGTTCTGTCGCCAGGTTAACATCAGCGCTTAGCACACCCGGTACCGCTGCCAGTGCTTTTTCCACCCGACCGGCGCAGGAAGCACAGCTCATACCGGTTACAACGTATTGCTGTGGTTGCAGGCTCAAATGGTAACCTGCATCCGTTACAGCCTTAGCCAGTGCTTTAGCAGTTGCGTCACCGCTTACTGACGCTGTTTCACTGGCAAGATTAACACTGGCGTCGG
This sequence comes from Rheinheimera aquimaris, assembly GCF_020531985.1. Taxonomy (GTDB): domain Bacteria; phylum Pseudomonadota; class Gammaproteobacteria; order Enterobacterales; family Alteromonadaceae; genus Alishewanella; species Alishewanella aquimaris. The sequence goes on from NZ_JAJAVQ010000002.1 coordinate 207,699, forward strand.
TGACGCCTTCAACCTGGCGCAGTGCCTTTTCAATTCGTCCAGCGCAAGAGGCACAGCTCATACCTCTGATATGTAACTGTTGTGTATGGCTCATACTATAAATCCTGATTACTGTTAACAGGGCGCTGCAAGCTTAAAGCTTGCCACTGGGGTAAGGTCAAGCCATAAACTACAACTAAACTGTAAGTAATATGTAGTCTGTGCGGTCTTGTGTTTCAGTGTGCCAATCCCAACGAATGAGCGATAACCGGCTATTAGCCGATACTTAGGAGCAGCTATGATTACGTTCTATTACCACCCGTCACCTAATCCGGCAAAAGTGGCGCTGTTACTGGAAGAAACCGGCTTGGCCTATAAGATGGTGCCGGTCGATACCCGTAAAGGTGAGCAGCACACGGCAGAGTTTCTCGCCGTTAACCCTAATGGCAAGACACCGGCAATTGTGGATGGCGACACTACTGTGTTTGATAGCAATGCGATCTTGTTGTATCTGGCGGAGAAAAGCGGTCAGTTTCTGGCAGATAATACGCCACAGCGCCGCGGGGAAATGCTGTCGTGGTTAATGTTTATCGCCACCGGTATTGGCCCTTACACCGGCCAGTATGTGCACTTTAATCATTTTGCGCCTGATCCCAAAGCCTATGCTGTTAACCGCTATGAGTTTGAAGCCTGGCGGCACTGGAATATTATTGAGCAGCAGCTGGCCAAACAGCCCTATATGCTGGGTGAGCATTATAGCCTGGTTGATATGGCGGTGTGGGGCTGGGCGCGGGTTTTACCCTTTGCGCTGGGTGAAAACGCTTTTGCAAAATTGCCGAATGTAAAACGGTTGCTGGATACCATTAATGCCCGCCCGGCGGCGCAGCGCGCTGAAGCACTGAAAACACAGCATCAGTTTAAAACCGAGATGGATGATGACGCCCGCAAAGCGATGTTTCCACAAAATGAGCGCTTAAAAGGTTAGTGGTACACCAAAACAAGAAGGGCGTAATCTTTGGAATTACGCCCTTTTCGGTTATATGAGCCTTTGCCCTTCTTCGCCTTTACCACTCTGGTTTGAAACAGTTTACTGGTGACTAAAGCTTTTACTGCATTATCGCGGATTTCACCGCGACCATGCTCAGTTGCCGCTGTTTTACTCATCTTTCTTACTCCTGGTTAAAAAACGTGCACAGTGTAACGCCCCGCTTTGACCAGGGCAACGGCAATCAGTCCCGGCTGGTTTATCTGAATGGTTAGGAAAAGTGACTGTCTATACTGTCGTTATAGCAACAGTCTTTTAACCTTACTAACGGAGGAGCAAATGACTAAGCAAGCCACGTTGTACCGGATGAAAACCGACGAACATATCTGCCCGTTCGGGCTGAAATCAAAACATCTGCTAAAGCAACAGGGGTTTGAGGTGTCAGATCATCTATTGACATCACGAGCACAAACCGATGAATTCAAGCAGCAACATGAGGTAAAAACCACACCGCAAACCTTTATCAATGGTAAACGCGTTGGCGGTTACGACGACCTGCGCCGTTACTTCGACAAACCGCCTGCCGGGCAACACGGCACCAGCTATACGCCGGTGATCACTATCTTTGCGATGGCTTTTGTCAGTGCGTTGGCTCTGGTTTATGGAAACGGCCAAAGCGGCGGTATTATTAAGCTGGCAGAGTTATTTGTCGCCTTTACAATGATCATGCTGGCGATACAAAAACTGCGTGATCTGTATACCTTTTCCAACTCCTTTATTACCTATGATTTGCTGGCAATGAAGTTCATTCCTTACGCCTACGTGTATCCTTTTCTCGAAGCTTACGCTGGCGCTGGCATGATCGCCGGTTTACCGGCAGTGCTGGTGGCTCCGGTCGCTATTTTCATTGGTACTGTCGGTGCAGTATCGGTATTTAAAGCGGTGTATATCGATAAGCGTGAATTGACCTGCGCCTGTGTCGGCGGCGACAGTAAAGTACCACTGGGTTTTGTTTCACTGAGTGAAAACCTGATTATGCTGGCCGCCGGCATCTGGATGTTAGTGCGTTAGCCAGCAGTCAAAAACGTTTGATAGCTGCGATTATTGCTTACCAGTTGATACTGATAACCCAATTTATCCAGATACTGCGCAATATCGTCATGGCTGGCCGCTTCAAACCCGGCCAGCACATCGCCGGTCGCAGCACCGTGGTTGCGGTAGTGAAACAGGGTAATATTCCAGTGCTCGCCAAGCGTGTTGAGAAAATTCATCAATGCGCCCGGGTATTCCGGAAAGTTAAACTGGTACACCTGCTCTTGCAGCTGACGCGGCGGCATACCGCCCACCATGTGCCGTACATGCAGTTTGGCCAGTTCGTCATCGGATAAGTCCTGAAAATCATAGCCGGCTTTGGTTAGTAAATCGGTTACGGTGTTCAGCTCCTGCTGACCATGGCGCAGTTTAATACCGACAAAAATATGCGCTTTATTATCACTGGCATAGCGATAGTTAAACTCGGTAATAGCCCGTCCGCCCAATGTCTGGCAAAAACGGCGGAAGCTGCCTTTTTCTTCCGGTATGGTAACGGCAAACACGGCTTCTTTTTTCTCTCCCAGCTCACAGCGTTCAGACACATAACGCAGTGTATCGAAGTTTAAGTTCGCGCCGCTCAGCACTGCAGCCAGTTGCTGGGGTTTACTCAGGGTGCTGTTTTTCAGCTGCTGGCTGTATTTCTTTAAGCCTGCCAACGCCAGCGCGCCGGCAGGTTCAGCTACAGCACGTAAATCGTCAAAGATATCTTTAATCGCCGCGCAAATTTCATCGCTGGAGACAGTGATCACCTCATCACAAAAGCGTTTCGCCAGATTAAAGGTTTCGTTGCCGATACGTTTTACTGCCACACCATCGGCGAATAAGCCGACACGATCCAGCGTGACTGGCTGCCCGGCATCGAGTGCGGCTTTTAAGCAGGCCGCGTCTTCCGGTTCTACGCCAACGACACGTACATGCGGCTGTATGGCCTTGATATACACCGCCATACCGGCCAGCAAACCACCGCCACCGACCGGAATAAACACCGTGTTAAGCTGGTTATGCTGGCTGAGCAGCTCTTTGGCGACGGTGCCCTGGCCAGCGATGACATCACTGTCGTCAAACGGTGGAATATAAATAGCACCTTCGGTATTGGCCAGATTTATAGCGTAGCTGTTAGCTTCATCAAAGGCAGTGCCATGCAGCACGACATTACCGCCCAGCGCTTTTACCGCCGCGACTTTAATTTCCGGCGTGGTTATCGGCATCACGATAGTGGCTTTCAGCCCCAGTTTACTGGCTGAAAGTGCCACCCCTTGGGCATGATTACCGGCGGAAGCACACACCACACTGGCAGTGGGGTTTTGCTGCTGTACTTTATGCAGTTTGTTAAAAGCGCCGCGTAATTTAAACGAATACACCGGCTGCTTGTCTTCACGTTTTAACAGTACATTATGCCCCAGTCGCTGGCTGAGTTTTGGCATCGCATCCAGCGGGGTTTCGACCGCAGCCTGGTATACCGGCGACAGCAAAATATCGCGCAGATACTGCTGCATGACATCGGTATCTGTTTGCGCTGTGGTTACTGTGGCCAGGTTGTTCATTACTGCTCCGGTTATTTAGGTTTGTTGCTTAATTACAGGCGAAGACTAAAGCGCAGGCTCAAGCTCACGGCAAGGAAATGCTCTTTTCGCCGCCTTCGACAGCACGTCCCTGTGCTGTCTCAGCCTCCGCGGCATCCCTGCCGCTGCTGCAAGAGCACATCTTGCCTATCGCCGCGTGCTTTATTTACGCCATCTTTATCGCTTAATTTGCTAGCGAAGACCAGAAACTGCTAAACAAGGCGTCTCCGGCAGGGAAGCCGGAGAGGAGCCTACAGGGATGTATTTACGGCGTCCTTGTGTGCGGTTTGTGGTCGAAGCTCACTCTAGACATTTCCAATACTTACTCTTCAAGTTTCGACAAATCCCGCACTGCGCCCTTATCGGCACTACTCGCTAATAAGGCGTAGGCTTTCAGCGCCGCACTTACCACGCGCTGACGGTCCAACGGTTTCCAGCCTTGCTTACCTTTGGCATCCATCGCTGCGCGCCTTGCTGCTAACTCGTCATCGCTAACGGCAATGCCAATTTTGCGATTCGGTATATCAATCTCGATGCGATCGCCTTCTTCAACCAGCGCGATAGCGCCGCCGCTGGCGGCTTCCGGCGACACATGGCCGATAGATAAACCCGAGGTACCACCAGAGAAGCGGCCATCAGTGATTAAAGCGCAGCTTTTGCCTAAGCCCATCGATTTTAAATAACTGGTCGGGTACAGCATTTCCTGCATGCCAGGCCCGCCTTTAGGGCCTTCGTAGCGAATAATCACCGCATCGCCTGCGACCACTTTGCCTTTTAAGATGGCATCGACTGCATCATCCTGGCTTTCGAAAATACGCGCCCGGCCATTAAACACTAAACATTCTTCATCAACTCCGGCGGTTTTTACGATACAGCCATTTGGTGCCAGGTTGCCAAACAGCACGGCCAAACCACCATCCTGAGAGTAGGCGTTTTCTTTACTGCGGATGCAGCCTTGTTCCCGGTCGTCATCCAGTGTCGGGTAACGACAATTCTGTGAAAACGCCTGAGTCGTGCGAATGCCAGCCGGGCCGGCCAGATACATTTGTTTGGCGTCTTCATTACTGCTGGTTTTAATGTCCCACTGTTCCAGCACCGCAGCTAAGCTGCTACCGGCCACATGTGGCACATTCGGGTTTAATAAACCGGCGCGGTTTAGCTCAGCCAAAATACCGATAACGCCACCGGCGCGGTGTACATCTTCCATATGATACTTTTGCGTTGACGGCGCAACTTTGCATAAATGCGGCACTATGCGCGATAAACGGTCGATATCGGCCATACCAAAATCAATTTCGGCCTCCTGCGCCGCGGCCAGCAGGTGCAATACGGTGTTAGTTGAGCCGCCCATGGCGATATCCAGCATCATGGCATTTTCAAAAGCGGTTTTATTGGCGATGCTGCGCGGTAATGCAGTTTCGTCGTTTTGCTGATACCAGCGATTGCACAGCTGCATGATCCTAAAGCCCGCCTGCACAAATAGCTCTTTCCTGTCGGCATGCGTCGCCAGCAAGGAGCCGTTACCTGGTTGGCCCAGGCCCAGCGCTTCGACTAAGCAGTTCATCGAGTTAGCGGTAAACATGCCTGAGCAGCTGCCGCACGTTGGGCAGGCGCTGCGCTCGATTTGTTCACTTTGCGCATCAGTCACTTTGGGGTCGGCTGCTGATACCATGGCATCGACCAGATCCAGCTTGATAATTTGCTCAGACAATTTGGTTTTACCGGCTTCCATCGGGCCACCGGAGACAAAGATCACCGGTATATTCAGCCGCATTGCTGCCATCAACATGCCGGGGGTAATTTTGTCGCAGTTGGAGATGCACACCATCGCATCGGCGCAGTGCGCATTAATCATATATTCCACTGAGTCAGCAATCAGCTCGCGCGACGGAAGACTGTACAACATGCCGCCGTGGCCCATGGCAATACCATCATCAACTGCGATGGTATTAAATTCTTTGGCAATGCCGCCTGCTTCATTGATGCTGTTTGCTACCAACTTACCCAGATCGCGCAGGTGCACGTGGCCTGGCACAAACTCCACAAAAGAGTTCACCACCGCGACGATGGGCTTGCCAAAATCGGTATCTTTAACACCGGTGGCACGCCACAGTGCGCGGGCACCCGCCATATTGCGGCCTTCGGTAACAGTGGCGGATCTTAACTTTGGCATGGTACTACTCCGTGAAATCGGTAAATAAACAGTATAGGGTTAAATAACAGTCAGGCGCTCAGCACGGCGAGTTCGCTGCCCGCCAGCTCCAGCTGCACTACGTCATACAACTTATGCAGTTGACTGGTCAGCAAATGAATAGGCTTATCGCCACTTACCGACAGGGTAATGGCGACGCTGCGATCTGAGCGTGGTTTCATCTCTAAGCCGGTCAGCTGATAACCGCGATAGCGGGTTACCTGTAATAAACGCTCAACAACGGCCGGGGTATTATTTGCCGTGATATTCAGTACATGGTTCATGCTTTAGCCTCCGTGATCATCTCTTCATTGGCAGCACCCGGCGGTACTAACGGCCAGACGTTGTCTTTATCATCAATGCAAACATGCAGCAAATAGGGGCCTGGCCAGGTGAACATGGCTTCCAGCGCATCTGTTACTTCATCTTTGCGGGTTATGCAGTGGCCTGGAATAGCAAAGGCAGCGGCCAGTGCAACAAAATCCGGGTTGTCGGATAAATCGGTTTCGCTATAACGCTCGTTAAAAAACAGTTGTTGCCACTGTTTCACCATGCCCAGGCGCTGATTGTCGATCACGACAATTTTTACCGGCAGGCGAAAACGTTTTATCGTGGCCAGCTCCTGCACGTTCATCATAAAAGAGCCGTCACCAGTGACTGTGATCACCGTATCCTGCGGCCGGGCTAATTTAGCACCGATGGCTGCTGGCAAGCCAAAGCCCATGGTACCCAAACCGCCGCTGGATAAATGATTGCGCGGGCTGCTGAAACGCATATGCTGCGCCACCCACATCTGGTGCTGGCCAACGTCGCACGCCACCACGCTGTTATCCGGCATACGTTCACTTAACTGTTTTAACAATAAGGGCGCGTATATGCGCTCGCCCGGGTGGTCATAACGCCAGCCGTACTGTTGTTTTAACTGGGCACAATGTGTCAGCCAATCACTGCAGTTATTTTGCGTGCTGATGGCCGGCAGTATTTGCTTCATATCGCCCAGCAGTGCGACCTGGGCAAAGCGCACTTTATTGATTTCAGCCGGGTCGATATCAACATGGATCACTTTGGCCAATGGCGCGAATTTTTGCAGATTGCCGGTAACCCGGTCATCAAAACGGGCGCCTAAACAAATCAGCAAATCACACTGCTGCACTGCTAAGTTAGCGGCCTGAGTACCATGCATGCCAAGCATGCCCAGATAATGTTCATTATCTTTCGCAACAGAGCCCATGCCTTTTAAGGTGGTAACCGACGGCATAGGGTTGCTGGCTAAAAACTGTTGCAGCTGGTTCATAGCATCCGCCATATGCACGCCGCCACCGATATAGGCGACAGGTTTTTTCGCTGCGGCAATTAACTTGCGTGCCGCAGCTGCATTGGCTAAAGAGGTTTGAATATTGCTGTTACTTTTGCTGATAGCTTGTAGCTCGGCATCAATGTCAGCCAGTTGCACATCTTTGGGAATATCGACCAGCACCGGCCCTGGGCGGCCAGCCTGGGCAATAGTAAAAGCTTCGTTTAGCGTTGCTGCCAGTTCATCCACACTGCGAACCATAAAGCTGTGCTTGGTTACTGCCAGGCTTAAGCCCAAAACGTCGACTTCCTGAAACGCATCGCTGCCCATCACGGCTTGCGACACCTGACCGGTAATGGCTACCACTGGCACTGAATCCAGCATCGCATCGGCCAGTGAGGTGATTAAATTGGTTGCACCTGGGCCAGAGGTGGCCATACAGACACCAACTTTGCCTGAAGCACGGGCATAGCCGATGGCGGAGAAGGCGCCACCCTGTTCATGCCGGCACAGGTAGTGCTTGATGCTGCTTTGATACAACGCATCGTAAATCGGCATAATAGCACCGCCAGGGTAACCGAAAACGGTATCTACCCCGTGTTGTTGCAGCACTTTAAGTACCAATTCTGCGCCTTTCATTTTCTATCCTCTGTATGCTATGCCGCTTTTTTCGAGGCCCGGAAACGACAAAACCCCCGGTCCTTTCGGAGCGGGGGTTTTGTTGGAATTCGCTTGCTAAGCTACTTTTTTTCCAAAACACCGCCCCCGCGGAGATTAATAATCACCACGACCACGAGGACAATAATGTTCAGAACAGCAGCTAAACGCATAATGTGTGTCTTACTTATTTACTTGGTTAAAATTCGTTTTAGTTATGTTGATCTGTCAGGCAGATCGAATTGCTATTAGAAATAGCCGTCTATCAGTCCGAAGTCAACAGGTTTTTTGGCTTAGTTAAAAAATAATCAGTTTTGAGAGCAAGACGATTCTTAAGGCTACAGCCATTTGCACCTAACGTTTGTCACAACGTACACTTAGGTTATTCGTTAACTTGCGTGGTGGCTTGTGGATCAGTTAGAGCTGTTCGACTTACCCAATCCCTGCATCGGTGTTTGCCAAAGCAACAGCCGTGGTTACTGTATGGGTTGTTTGCGTTCGCGGGATGAACGTTTTAACTGGCACCAAAAACCGGTAGAAGAGCGCGCCCGCATTCTGAAGCTGCTGGCGCAGCGCCGGGCACGGCTCAATGCTAAAACCAAAAAAGACCATGACGCCCCACAAAGTGGCGAGTCACTGGATTTGTTTTAAGACAATCTATCAGCGCGTTAGAACCCCGAGCTGGTCGCCACAGAGTGTCTGAGCCCTGCCGAAGGCTATAGGGCAAGTTGCTGTGGCGAGACAGAGCGGGCGTTGTAACGATCAGCGCCCTGCCATTAAGACGTTCACTGCCCACTTAGCCTTTTACCAAACGAAATAGCATAAGCTGGTGAGCGCATCCGCAGCACCGGATCATCACTGGCAGTAAAGCCACGGCTTAGTACATTAGGGTCAAAGTTGATATTGTTGCAGCTGGCATCGCCACTGGCCTTAATACGCAAGGTGCCGGCATTTAATGTTGGCCTTGCCGGCCATTGTACCGATGGGTCATTTTCGCTATCGCTGGCCTCGCCCAAACTGATTATCCAGTCAAACTCGACCATTCCGTCTTTTAAACGTTGGTTCAGTCTGTCGTTGAGGAAGTTTGCATTCTGCTGAACTACTTCAGCGTCTGTTAATCCTTTGATGCCGTCTTTTGGCTGCAAATGCCAGCGTATTTTTATATTTTCGCCACTTTTATCTGCCAGATAAAAGGTGTGAATGCCAAAATATTCCGCCGTAGTATAGCTCCATGGTGGTGGGTTAACGGCCAGCCACTGCGCCTGTGGTTGGGTGTCAGGGTGTGCAGTACGAAACGCCTGTACTTTCGCCATATCCGGCTTGCCATCTGCGCCCGGTACAGAGGCTTGAAGCAGGCCTAAAAAGTTCTCAGGGTCTTTGGCACCGAAGACCGGAGTGGTTAAGGTGGCAATGTTGTGTTTAGAACCATCTGGCAAATTAAACTGAGCTGCTAAACCTCGGGGAGCGCGGGCATAGTCTGGCACGTTCGGGTTACCGCCGGCCATCGAAAACCGGTAAGTAACGGGCAGCGTAGCGCCGGAAAAAAGCGCCGCATCAAAGCGTGCTGTTGCTTCAGCGCTGGCGGTAAAATCACCTACAGCGCACACGCCTTTGGCATGGCCTTTGCGGATACCTTTATGCTCGCCAAATAACTTGGCAAACACTTCGATAAAGTCATTTGGTTGCGCCGGTTTAGTGTCGGCGGCCAGAGGTAAAGCGGCAAAGCTGACAGCCGTTGCCAGAAAATAACCAGAGAGCTTGTGCATAAGAGTGTCCTGTCGGTTGGCGTAAAGGTGCTACGCGTCGCTTTACAGGACAGGGCGATGTGAATAAATATTTCAGCCTGGCGCTTTAATATTGTTACGAATGCTACAAGGCGGTATTCCGTCGTCCTCGCACAATGTAATTTCTGTATCGTTGTTCTGATGAACAAGACACAGCATGTAGCCTGGCAGAGGAAAATGTTTATGCCGGATCTTGCCAGATATGCCATGGCGTAATACTCCAAGCAAGGCGTTGCCACTATACTTGCTATATGCTTCGGCTAGTGTCCACTGTTGGTAGAAAGTATTCAGGTCCGGTGCATGTTGTAAGGCAGTGTGGCCTTGCTGCAATTGCTTAAACTGTCTTGGTTTTATTTGCTCGATATCCAGACCGATTTTTTCATTAACACTGATTGCTGCGGCAATAGCTTCTTTTGAATGAGAGAGAGACAAATACCAGTGCTTCACGCCGACTATTAATGTTGGAGCCTTGTCTGATGGCAATGATATGGCAATATCATTAGTACCTGTTGCTTGAATGTGTTGCAGCATTTTTCTTACTAATGCCCTGCCATTACAAAATTGTCTGGCTCTTTTTTCACTTAATGTCTGCGCATATTGCCATTCGGTATCTGTCAGCCAGCTTTGGCAATGCAGTGGTGATAACATTTTCAGGCGATAATTAAGCCAAATCATTTGCTTAGAATTTTTGCCATGCCAAACTCCGGCATTTTAATTTACTTTTGACGCTAACTTTATATATGATACCGCGCTTTCGCTACCGTTGTTTTCGGTGAAGGTAATGACTGCATGGAACTGTTTATAAAATCCTGGGCAATGTGGATGCCGCCGAAACACAACGATGATACCTCGCTCTTTCCCGAGTTGAAACAAGTACCGGCAATAACCCGGCGTCGTCTGAGCAAACTGACCAAGCTGGCTTTTGATGTGGCGCTGCAGGCTGCTGAACAGCAGTGCGATGAACCCTTACCCACTATCTTTGCGTCACGTCACGGTGATTTACACAAAACATTGATGTTATTGCAGCAGCTGGGTAATGGTGAAGAATTATCCCCATCGCAGTTTGCTCTGTCTGTACACAACGCGATCAGCGGTCAGTTTAGTATCTACAGCCAGAATCAGGCCGACAGTAATGCGATCGCAGCCGGTGCCGACAGCTTGCACTATGCCGTGCTTGATGCAGCTGCACGTTTTCGCGCTGAGCCCAAACTAAGTCAGCAACTGATTGTTTATGCCGATGAAGCAATACCTGAGCCTTATCAGGCATTTTGTCAGGATCCTTCAACGTCGGTTGCGTTAGCGCTGTTATTGCACCGTACGCAGGGACAACCCGTGCACTTTACCCTGTGTGCTGACAACGATTCAGAAGCAGAGCCGGACCAGGCAATAAAATTGTTGCCATTTTTGCAGCAGCAAAGCCAACAGCTGACACTTAGCGGAAACAAACGACGCTGGCAGTGGCAGCGGGTATAACAGATGCAAAAGCTGAATCACCTGTACCGTATTCTGGCGACCGGCCTGTGTTTTGTTGTGTTTGGTATCGGTGCTGTGCTGCTGTCTGCAACGGTATTGCCGTTGCAGCGCTTAGTTATTTCTGATCCAGAGCGGCGTAAACAAAGAGCGCGTTATATTGTCCATCAGACATTTCGCTTTTTTATTAGCCTGATGCACTTTGTTCGGGTGTTTAATTTCGACTTCGCTGCAGCCTCAGTTCTGAAAAACGCGCGCGGCAGAATCATTATTGCTAATCACCCCAGTTTAATCGATGTGGTCGCCTTGATAGCGATGACACCACAAGCAGATTGTGTTGTTAAAGCACAGTTGTTCCGCAACCCCTTTATCCGCGGTGTAATTAACAGTACCGGTTATATCAGTAATTCTGATCCCGATAAGCTTTTGGATGATTGCGCTGCATCCTTGCACAAAGGCAATAACCTGATTATTTTCCCGGAGGGCACCCGTAGTACCCCGGGTGAACCACTGGCATTTCAGCGCGGCGCAGCCAATATAGCGCTCAGGGCTAACCGGGGTTATCTGGCATTGTATATTCAATGTCAGCCCAGTACTCTGACCAAGCAGGAGCAATGGTATCAGGTACCAAACAGCAAACCGACTTTGGCTATCCGCTACCTGCGGGACATTCAGCTGACGGATGAGCTGCAGCAGAGTCAATCTCCTGCTCTTGCTGCCCGGCAGCTGACCAGGGAGCTACAACATTTTTATCAAAAGGCAGTGGACCAACATGGACTCTTTGAAACTTGAACTTAAACAGTTGATTATCAGTACTCTTGAGCTGGAAGATATTACACCGGACGATATCGATGACGATGCGCCGTTGTTTGTCGATGGCCTGGGCCTGGATTCAATAGACGCACTTGAGTTAGGGCAGGCACTAAAGAAACAGTACAATATTAAGCCTGACGCTGACTCGGAAAAGAATAAGCAACATTTTGCCAGCCTGAATACTCTGGCGCAGTATGTTAAGCAGCAACAGCAGTAAGCGGAGCTAACAATGAAAACCCAGCAAGACGTATTTAATCTTCTGCAGCAATTAATGGTCAAAGAGTTTGAACTCGATGCCAGCCAAATTACACCCGATGCCAACTTATACGAAGATTTGGACCTGGATAGCATTGATGCAGTTGATCTGGTGGTAAAACTGCGTGAAATCACCGGTAAGAAAATCGAGCCGGAAGCCTTTAAGTCTGTGCGCACGGTCAATGATGTCGTCAATGCTGTGTATGTATTAATCGAAGCCTGATGCATTTCAGATCTGCACTTGAGATCAGCCTGAAATGTGCCCTGGTGCTTTACCCGCTGTATGTCTGGTGGGCAATGCACCATTGGCATCCGGCGGCGGCGTTGCTGCCGGTTGCCGGTATAGCGCTAATTAAATCTTTTATCAGTGGTACCGGAGCTGCAAGCCGGGGCTTTTTTCTGCTGACTTGTGCCGGCTTATTGCTGGCAATGGGATTTGGACGGGCAGAACACGCCATGTTGTACTATCCAGTTTGGATGAACGCCGGTATGTTGTTGCTTTTTGCCGCGTCGCTTTGGTTTCCGCCAACGGTGATTGAACGGCTGGCGCGGCTGATGGAAGGTGAACTGGATCACCATGCTGTGGCCTACACCCGCAAGGTAACCCAGGTATGGTGTCTGTTTTTTCTGTTTAATGGTGCTGTCGCCTTTGCCACGGCCTGGTGGGGAGACTGGGATATCTGGGTGCTGTACAACGGGCTGATTTCGTACATTCTGATGGGTTTGCTGATGTTTATTGAATGGCAGGTGCGGCGAGTTGTTAAAGCAGCAAAGCGATAGCTGGCAACTGGCGTGGCCGGATGCCAGCCGGCCTGTATTTACCGATGGTGTCGCCGTAGTGACTGCTCAGCAGTGGCAACAGCAACTGCAGGCCGTTAAACGTTTTATCGCTATGCAACCCGGCGATACGGTGTTGCTGTATCAGGCCGACCCGATACTATTTTCTGTCTGGTTTATCGCCTTGAGTCAGCTTGGCAAACATATCGTACTGGCACCAGACGGGCAGCCTGATACGCTGCAACTTGCTGGCGCGCAGTGCGACTGGCAGGCGCCCCAAGCCGCTGTCAGGGCCGACACTGTTGCTTATCAGCCGCGGCTGTTGCTGCAAAACAGTTGTCGGGTCAGTTTCTTTACTTCTGGCTCCACTGGCCTGCCCAAATTGGTCACTAAACGCTTGTCACAATTACTGCTCGAAGTACAAACCTTGCAGCAGCAATTTGGTGTGGCATTAAGCGGGCAAACTCTGTTTGCTGCAACAGTGTCGTTTCAGCATATCTATGGTTTGCTGTTTCGTATGTTGTGGCCACTATGTTATGGCTTCACACAGCATCGCACACAGCTGAGTTATCTGGAGCAGTGGCAGGCGCTGCTGCAGCAGTATGATGTGGTGCTGGTTGCCAGCCCGGCGCATCTTGCCAGGTTTGATGATGTGGCGATTCTGGCACCTTATACCAGCCGGTGTCAGCGTATATTCAGCTCGGGCGGCCCGCTAAATGATGTTGTACCGCCGCGCTATGTTGCGGCGTTACAACAAGCCCCCACTGAAGTATTTGGTAGCACTGAAACCGGCGGCATTGCCTATCGTCAGCGTAATACAGCAGATGTTGGCTGGCAGGTATTTGATGGTGTGTCGGTAAGCCAGGGGCCAGAGCAGGCATTGCAGGTGAGCTCGGCTTATCTTGATAGCGCGGGTTGGTTTACCACGTCAGATCAGGTAGCGCTTGTGACAGAGCGCTCATTCAGGTTAATCGGCCGGCTGGACCGCATTGTGAAGATTGAAGAGAAACGCTTGTCGCTACCTGAGCTGGAACAATACTGCCTTAACAGCGTATTGGTAAGCCAGGTAGCTGCCGTGGTGCTGACAACAACAAAGCCCCAGCTGGCGCTGGCAATAGTGCTGAGTAATCAGGGCGAACAGCTATTAAAACTGCACGGTAAACTGGTGCTGAATCAGCAAATAAAGCAGCATTTATTGCAGCGTTTTGAGCGGGTGTTGCTACCGAGAAAGTTTCGTTATGTGGCCAGCCTGCCATACAATCAACAAGGCAAGTTACCCAGGTCAGAATTGGAAGCACTTTTTGAGCATGACTAATTTATTTCCTGCAGTGCAGCTATTGCAGCACTGCGATAACAAAGTTGAGTTACAGCTGGATATCCGGGCCGACATCGCCTACTTCGAAGGTCATTTCCCGAATGCGCCGGTATTGGCGGGTGTGACTCAGCTGCATTGGGTGGTGCAGTACTGTAAACAGTATTTTCCGCAACTGGCAGCTGTTAGCAGCGTTGAAGTGCTGAAGTTTCAGTTGATGATCCGGCCAAACGACAGCTTAACTTTGTTGCTGGAGCGCACGGCTGATGCAACAGTGCTGTTTAGTTATAGCCGTGAGGGTAGCAAAGTCGCGTCTGGTCGGCTGAAATGGACGCTGGCGTAGTATGAACTGCTGTTTTCTGATCCCGATATATAACCACCATGAAACCATTGCTGCTACGGTGCAGCAACTGCTGCCGTTTGGCTTTGCCGTTATTATTGCCGATGATGGCTCAGATGCGGCAACAAAAGCTGTGCTGGCTGAGTTGGCGCAAAGATACGCACAGGTAGAGATTATTACCCTGCCACAAAACGGCGGCAAAGGCGCAGCTATGTGCGCTGCTATGTTAAGGGCGCATCAGCTGGGGTTTAGCCACGGTTTGCAGATAGATGCTGATGGGCAGCACGATGTTGCCGATGTCCCTAAGTTCTGGCAGGCAGCAGCGAAGTGTCCTGCAGCGCTTATCAGCGGTGCGCCGGTATATGACAGTTCTATGCCGCTGGGGCGGAAGATTGGCCGCGAGATCACCCATTTCTGGGTACGGATTGAAACGCTATCATTACAAATCAAAGACTCCATGCTGGGGTTTCGGGTTTACCCACTGCAAAGCTGTGTTGATATTATTCAAACGCACCGCATTGGCCAGAGGATGGATTTTGATATCGAAATTATGGTGCGGCTGTTCTGGCATGGTGTGCCGGTGCAGTTTCTGCCGACCAAGGTGATTTATCCTGTGGGCGGCCGCTCGCATTTTAATATGCTGAAAGACAACTGGCTGATCAGCAAAATGCATACCCGGTTGTTTTTTGGCATGTTATGGCGGTTGCCCGGATTGTTGAAACGTCATTGGCAAGTAAAGTATGAAAACTGATAGCGGACACTGGGCAACCAAGCAGGAAAACGGCAGCTATCATGCTATCCGGCTGTTACTACTGTTATACCGCTTTGGCGGCAAATGGCTGATTATGATAAGCCTTGCGCCTGTGCTGGCCTATTTTTTTGTTAAAGACGGTAGTGCCCGTCGTGCTTCACTGCAGTTTTTGCAACAGTTGCACCGCTTTAAAGCTGAGCAGAGCCCTTTTAAACAGAAGCCCGGTTACTGGCTGAGCTATCAGCATTTCTGGCATTTTGCGTTGGCTGCACTGGCGAAAATAGACAGCTGGCTTGGCCGCATTGCGCAGGACAGTGTGGTGTATGGCGGCAGTGCAACATTTGAACAGATCAGGCAATCGGGTAAAGGCGCCATACTGATTGGCAGCCATTTGGGAAATATTGAAGTTTGCCGGGCGTTGGTGCAAACCAAATACCCGGTAAGGATAAACATTCTGGCGCACACCAAGCATACGGCAGCTTTTAACCGTATTTTGAAAGAGAGTAACAGTGCAGTTGATCTGAACCTGATTGAAGTAACAGAGCTGACACCCGCGGTAAGTGTGATGCTGAGTGAGTGTATTGAACGCAATGAACTGGTGGTGATTGTTGGCGATCGTATTTCGGCACAAGCGCCTGAGCGCGCGGTCTGGGCTGAGTTTCTCGGCAAGCCTGCGCCCTTTGCAGTCGGGCCCTGGATACTGGCCAGCTTGCTGCAATGCCCGGTTTACCTGATGTTTTGCATGAAGCAAACCGGTGGTTATAACCTGATGTTTGAACCCTTCGCTGAGCAACTGCGTTTACCGCGTAAACAGCGGCAACAGGTATTAACACAAGTGGTGCAGCGTTACGCCGCTGAGCTTGAGCGAGTAGCCTGCCAATACCCGCTACAATGGTTTAATTTTTACGATTTCTGGCAATTGCCCCTAACGACACAACAAAAGGAACACCGTGGTGAACACAGCAGTAACTGAGCCGGTTAAGTCTACTTTGTCAGGCCCTGTTGCCTTTGGCTGCGGCTGGATCAGTATTGAGCAAATCAACGCTATTGCACAGCAGCAGTTACAGGTTGTGTTAAGCGACAACCCTCAGTTTCAGCAGCAGATAGACGCTGGCGTAGCTTTTCTGGATAAATTACTGCAGGAAGACGGTGTGATTTACGGTGTCACCACCGGCTATGGCGACAGCTGTACCGTTAAGGTGCCGCTGTCTCAGGTGCATGAATTGCCCATTCATTTAACCCGGTTTCACGGCTGTGGCCTGGGTGAGTATTTCAGCCCCGAGCAGGGTCGCGCTATTCTGGCAACCAGGTTGTGTTCTTTGACGCAGGGTTACTCCGGTGTCAGTTGGCCTTTGCTGCGCCAGTTAGCCGCATATTTAAACCATGACATAGTGCCACGTATCCCGCAGGAAGGCAGTGTCGGCGCCAGCGGCGATTTAACGCCGTTATCTTATGTGGCTGCCAGTTTAATTGGTGAGCGTGATGTGTATCACAAAGGTGATATTCGCCAGGTTGCTGATGTACTGCCTGAACATGGCCTGACGCCCATCCGGCTGCGGCCAAAAGAAGGTCTGGCGATTATGAACGGCACTGCCGTCATGACGGCGCTGGCATGTTTGGCGTATCAACGCGCAGAATATCTTACCCGCTTATCCAGCCGCATTACGGCACTGGCGAGTTTGGCACTGAAAGGCAACAGCAACCACTTTGATGACATCTTGTTCAGCGTGAAACCGCACCCGGGGCAAAACGAGGTGGCTGGCTGGATCAGGCATGATTTAAATCATCATGAACATCCGCGTAATTCAGACCGGCTGCAGGACCGATATTCGATTCGCTGTGCACCGCATATTATTGGTGTGCTGCGGGATGCTTTGCCATGGTTTAAGCAAACTATCGAAAATGAGTTAAACAGCGCTAACGATAACCCTATTATCGATGGTATTGGTGAGCACGTATTACACGGCGGCCATTTTTACGGCGGCCACATTGCGATGGTAATGGACAGCATGAAAGCCGCTGTGGCAAACCTGGCTGATTTACATGACAGGCAAATGGCGTTGTTGATGGACACTAAATATAACAACGGCTTACCGTCTAATTTATCTGGCGCTGCGCCAGAGCGGCGTTACATTAACCATGGTTTTAAAGCGGTGCAGATTGGTTGCAGTGCCTGGACAGCTGAAGCACTGAAGCTAACGATGCCTGCCAGTGTATTTTCGCGTTCCACAGAGTGCCACAATCAGGACAAAGTCAGTATGGGCACTATAGCCGCGCGCGATTGTTTGCGCGTGCTGCAACTGACCGAACAGGTAGTGGCGGCGTCATTGCTGGCGGTACAGCAGGGGGTGCAACTTCGTATCGCCCAGGGTGAATTGACCGCTTCAAGCCTGAGCAATGATATTCAGCAGATGTTAACCAGCCTGCAGCAGGATTATCCGTTATTGCAGGAAGACAGGCCGCTGGAGACCAGCTTGCGCCAGTTAATTGCGCAAATTCAGCAACAACACTGGCCGCTGTATCAGGAGCATACCGATGCCAAATAATGCACCGAAAAGTGCCGAAGTGATCATTGATGTGCCGTTTTTTGACGTTGATGCGATGCAGGTGGTCTGGCATGGCCACTATGTAAAATATCTGGAAGTGGCGCGCTGCGAGCTGCTGCGCAGTTTTCACTATGACTACAACGAGATGTCGGAATCAGGCTACATGTGGCCTATCGTTGATATGTCGCTGAAATATGTCGGTTCTGCGCTGTTTGCGCACAAAATTAAGGTAACAGCCACCTTGAAAGAGTGGGAAAACCGGCTGCGTATTGATTATCTGATCACCGACGTCGCTTCCGGTAAAAAACTGACCAAAGCCAGTACGACACAGGTGGCAATCGATATGAAAACCAGACAGATGTGCTTTGAATCGCCAGCTGTTTTGTTTGAAAAGCTGGGGTATGCCAAACCATGAAGCGTTTAATACGGTTGTTAAGTGTAATGCTTGTTGCCGCTGTTTTGCCGCTGCAGGCCGCTGCTGACAATACGTTATTACCCTGGCAGCCGGTGCAGGGACGCTTTGTTTTTACCCAGCTAAAGCAGCTGCAGGGGCTGCCGGTGCCGCTGCGCAGCAGTGGCACCATTGAACTGACAGATAATGAAATGCTCTGGCATACCACTACGCCGGTAGATAGCAAGTTATTGATCACCGCGGCAGGGGTTAGTCAGTGGCAGCAACAGCAGTTTGTTGCTGTAGCAGGCAGTGAGTTTGTCGGTCAGCTAATGCTGGCGGTATTGCAGCAAGATATAGACTTTATTACGCAACAGTTCGGCATACAGCAAGCTGACAATCACTGCTCCCTGTTGCGGCCGGTTGAGGCGCCACTGAACCAGTTTTTCAGCCAGATTGAGCTGTGTGGTGAAACCCAGCTTAGCAGCCTGACATTGCAGGAAACAAACGGCAATACTACACAAATAACGCTGCAACCCGAGGCCGAGGCACAGTGAATCAGCAGGCAAGGAAGCTGACATTTTATGGGTGGTTGCTGGCAGTACTGGCCACAGTGTTGTACCTGCTGCTGAGCGCGCCAACCGCACATTGGAACACCAATATCAGCGCGGCTATGCCCGGCAGTGTAACGGGCTGGCAGCAGCAATTACTGAAGCAAAATAACAGCAGCAGACATATCAGCCTGTTACTGAGTGGGCAAACGATAGCTGAGCTGCGCCAGGCCGCTGCACAGTTGCAACAGCACCAGATCAGCCAGTTACACTGGGTCGAACCCGGCGTTACGATGCTGCAATTACAGACGGTTTATCAGCAGCATCAGGCATTGCTGGCGAGCCCGCAACAGCTGACATTATTACGTAATGGCGAATATCAACCACTGGTTGATGCAGCTTTACAGCGTTTATACAGCCCGGCGCCCCTACTTCCCGGTGCATTGCAACAAGACCCACTGCTGCTAACACAGCAAAAGCTTGAGCAATACCGCAGTCAGAGCGGTTTACAACTGCGCCAGCATTGGTTTGAACTAAAGCAGCAGGGCCAGAGCGCACTGTTGCTGATGGCTGCACTGGAGACAGACCCTTTTGACCGCGGCAATGCCAGTGCTATTGCCACCGCATTGGAGCAACAACTGCAGCAGCTACAGCAGCAGTGGCCAATGCTAACAGTAGCCCGCAGCGGCGTGTTGTTTCATGCTGTTGTTGCTGCAGAGCGTGCCAGTTTTGAAATGCAGTTTTATGGAGGCATGTCGCTGGCGGCGATATTGCTGTTGTTGTGGTTTAGTTTCCGTAGCTGGCGGCCATTATTGCTGGCGCTGACCACCTTGGGTTGTGCTTCTGCCTTTGGTTTAGCCGCGGTGTTACTGGTTTTTAAGCAGCCGCATATCCTGGGGCTGGTGTTTGCCACTACGTTGATTGGTATCGCAATTGATTACTCGTTTCATGGCATGCTGGCAGCTAATCAGGGGCAGACAGCATTCCGGCGTATGTTGCCGTCGCTGCTGCTCGGCTTGCTGACAACGGTATTGGGCTATCTGGCGCTGGTACTTTTGCCATTGCCGGTGTTAAACCAGGTCGCAGTGTTTATCTGTGCCGGCTTGCTGGCCGCTTTTATCACTGTTTACATCGTTTTCCCGCGTTGGTTACCGGCTAATAGTATGCAGGTTAGTCCTGCATTTTTGCGCTGCTGCGCTGCAATCAGCCGCGGTTACACCAGGGTGCCGGCCAAAGCAGTATTGCTGGTTGCATTACCAGCGCTTCTGGCTATTGGTGGTAGCCTGGTTTATTTGATGCAGTTTAACGACGACGTGCGGTTATTTAATCAAAGCCCGCAGGCTCTGATCGCACAGGAGCGGCAGGTGCGAAGCGTTGGCGGGCAAAACTGGGATAGCCGTTTTATCGTGGTATTGGGTGACAGTTACCAGCAATTATTGCAGCGCGAGCAGCAACTACAGCCGCAGCTGCAGCGCTGGCAGCAACAGGCAAAACTGACAACATGGCAGTCCACGGTACAATCTGTGCCGCCTTTGCAACAACAGACAGAGTTGCAGCAGTTACTGCAACAGGCTTATCGCAGTGACGCTGTGCAGCAGTATCTGACCCAATTGCAACTTAGCCCGCCGCCAACGACGCAGCAATGGCTGACGCCAGAGCGATTACCGGCTGATATGCTGCAGCAAATTCAACCATTGCAGGATGCGCAGGCACAGTTTGTCTCTGTCACCTTACTAAAAGATGTGGCCTTGAATGCAGATGACATAGCGTTATTGCAGCAGTATCAGGACACGTATTGGTTTGACCCTATTGCTGATACCAATACCAGCTTGCAGCATTTGCGTAGTCAGCTCAGCTTGTGGCTGGTGCTGGCGTTGTGTTCTGCCGTGGTATTACTTGGCTGGCGTCTTGGCATAAGGCCGGCAGCGGCTATCGTTTTATTATTACTACTGGCGATTGGCAGTGCTTTGCTGATCAGCCTTCTGTTGCAGCAGCAGTTGAATATTTTTAATCTGGTCGCGGCGCTGCTGGTGTTAGCATTGGCGCTTGATTACGGCATTTTCTTTACAGCCAGATTGCAGCATCAGGATGTGGTGCAGGCGGTGTTGCTATCGGCAACGACCAGCAGCCTGGCGTTTGGTCTGCTGAGTTTTAGCAGTACGCCGGCGATTGCCAGTTTTGGTTTAACGGTGTTTTTGGGGGTGGCGCTATCTTGTACCTTGGCGCCGCTGCTAAGTGTGATGGTGGTCAGGGAGAGTGAAAAGCGTGCAGCACTTTGATGTGGTAATTATTGGTGCCGGTCCGGCGGGTAGCTGTGCCGGCGCTATGCTGGCCAAAGCCGGTAAGCAGGTGCTGTGTATTGAAAAACAGCATTTCCCCCGCTTTAGTATTGGCGAAAGTTTATTGCCGCATTGTATGGAGTTTCTGGCGCAGGCCGGTTTGGAAAATGCTCTGCGGCAACAGGCTGAAACATTGGGGTATCAGTTTAAAAATGGCGCTGCTTTTTTAAAAAATGGTGTGCACAGTCAGTTTGATTTCACTGATAAATTTAGCCCCGGCCCCGGCACAACCTTTCAGGTAAGACGGGCGTCGTTTGACAAGCTACTGGCCGATGAAGCACAAAAACAGGGCTTGCGGATCCATTATGGTATTAGCGTAACAGCCTTTGATAATACTGATCCGGCAACAGCAATACTGACGGTGCAGGATGAGCAGCAGCAAAGCAGTCAGATCAGTGCTGGCTTTGTACTTGATGCCAGCGGTTTTGGTCGGGTATTACCGCGCTTACTGGATTTGGAGGTGCCGTCTGATTTTCCGGTGCGTCAGGCCTGTTTCTGTCATATCCGTGACGGTATTCGCGCGCAGAGTTTTGACCGCAATAAAATTTTGATCACTGTACATGATGAATACCCGGATGTCTGGTTCTGGTTGATCCCGTTTAGTGATGGTACCGCCAGCCTGGGTGTGGTGGGCAAAACCAGCCGTTTTAATGACGGCATCAGTGCTGCAGACAACTTATGGCAGCATGTAAAGCAAACCGGCGAGCTGGCAGCGTTGCTGGCAGAGGCAGAACCGATAAATACCGCACAAAGCCTGGTAGGCTATTCTGCCAATGTACGTCAGCTGTATGGCGACAACTTTGCGTTGCTGGGTAACGCCGGTGAGTTTCTCGACCCGGTGTTTTCGTCCGGTGTCACTATAGCGCTGCGCTCAGCCGCTACTGCTGTGCCGTTGGTATTACAGCAGCTAAACGGCGAACAACCAGACTGGCAGCAGCAGTACAGTGTGCCGCTGCGTAAGGGTATTACCACCTTCCGCCGCTTTGTCGAAGCCTGGTACGATGGCCGGTTTCAGGACATTATTTTCAGCAAATCCCGCAATAGCACTATTACGGCGATGATTAGCGCCATACTGGCAGGGTACGCATGGGATGAGAAAAACCCCTATGTAGCAGAAACAGAGCGGCGTCTTAACGTGTTAAGGGAAGTATGTCTCGATTCAGTCTGATTTTTATTTTACTGCTGACAGGCTGCCAGTTACTGAGCGTTAAACCCGATAGTCAGGTACCATTGGGTACGGGCTACTACCAGCTAAGCGATAGCTGGCCCGGCCCCGCACAGCAATTATTACAGCAGGCAAGCTGGAGTGATGGTACTGAGCAACATCAATTTACCATCAGCGCTTTACTGCGCTCTGATGTGACATTGCTGGTGGCGCTGTCACCAATGGGGCAAGAGCTGTGGCGCGTGCAGTACAAGCGCGGCCACCAATTGTCGGTTTCCGGTATAGCACCTTTTAATCAGCCGCAGTTTGCCAGGTTGTTACTGGCGCAAATGCAACTGGCTGTATTAGATAGCGCGCAGCTGAGCGGCAGACTGCATGCGCTGAAGCTTGAACAAGACAGCAGCAGCCGGGTTGTGCTGGATGATAAGGGCAATACTGTACTGCAGATAGCACAGCCACAGCAGCTTGGCCCTGGCCAGACTATAACCATTACAGCGACGGCTTACAGCCTGAAAATCACCACCTTACAGCAGGACTTTTTACCATGACCCCGACCACGCTAACGGCACTGGGTATTTGTTGTGCCCTGGGGCAATCGAAACAGCAGGTCTGGCAGAATGCTATCAGTGCCAGTCGCGCCGGTATGCAGTGGCGTAGCGACTTGTTGCAGTCTGGCGAGGCTATAGTGGTAGGACAAGTTGCTGGCCAGCTGCCGGATCTGTCGGCCTGGCCGGCGCAGTTTCAAAGCCGCAATAATCAGCTGGCGGCGCTGGCGTATCAGCAAATTGCTGCCGAGGTTGCAGCACTGCGCCAGCAGATGGGCAGTGACAGGATAGCGGTGATTATCGGCAGCAGTACGTCAGGTATTGCTGAGGGTGAGCAGGCGATGCAGCATTATGTGCAGCAGCAGCGCTTTCCGGCAGGTTTTCACTATCAGATGCAGGAGATGATAGCGCCGGCGGAGTTTATTGCGCAGCTGGCTAATGTCAGCGGGCCTTGCTATGCCATTTCAACCGCGTGCTCTTCCAGCGCCAGAGCGCTGATGAGCGCGCGTAACTTAATACTAGCTGATATGGCAGACGCTGTTATTGTGGGCGGTGTCGACTCGCTGTGCCGCTTAACGCTAAATGGCTTTAAAGCGCTGGAGTCCGTATCTGCCGGCTTTTGCCAGCCTTTTAGTGTCAACCGTGACGGCATTAATATCGGTGAAGGTGCAGCACTGTTTGTCATGCAGAAACACCAGCCTGGCATTGCGTTGTTGGGCGCTGCAGCCTCTTCTGATGCGCATCATATGTCTGCACCTCATCCGCAGGGCCGCGGCGCGGTGGACGCTATTTTACGGGCATGCGAAGACGCTGCTATAAAACCGGCCCAGCTCGATTACATAAACCTGCATGGTACAGCAACACCTTTAAATGACAGCATGGAAAGTCAGGCGCTGGTGCAGCTGGCCTTAACGCAGGTTGCCGCCAGTTCCAGCAAAGCAATGACCGGCCATACACTTGGCGCCGCCGGGGCAATAGAAGCGGCGCTTTGCTGGCTTACATTGTCGCCTTATAATAGCGACAACCATTTGATCCCACATTGCTGGGATGAACAGCAAGACCCCGATTTACCTGCGTTGCAACTGGTGCAACCCAAACAGAGGCATAAGGTAACGCACTGCCTGTCTAACTCGTTTGCGTTTGGCGGTAATAACGTGGCATTAATATTAGGTAAAACGCTATGATCACGGGTTACAGCATCGAGCAGGTATTGCCACACAGGTCACCGATGATTCTGCTGGATAATTTTATTGAAGCGGGTGCAGATTACGCTGTTTGCAAAGTAACGATCTCAGAGCACAGCCAGTTTTATGATGCCGCTAGTCAAACGGTACCCGCTTACGTTGGTATTGAATATATGGCACAAACGATTGCCGCCTATGCTGGTGCAAGTAATCTGGCCAAAGGCGGCGCGGTTAAAATTGGCTTTTTGCTTGGTTGTCGTAAGTATCAGCCAGAAGTAACCGCTTTTACGCTTGGTACCGAGCTGACTATTACCGCGACGGAGCTGGTAACCGAAGATAATGGTTTAAGCGTGTTTGACTGCAGTATCATGCAGCAACAACAGTTATTAGTCAGCGCCAGATTAAATGTGTTTCAACCTGACAATCATCAGGCATGGCTAACGGAGTAGTAATGAAAAGAGTATTGGTCACAGGTTCTGGCCGTGGTATCGGAAAAGCCATTGCACTGCAACTGGCGGCACAGGGTTTTGATATCGCCGTACATTGCCGTTCAGACCGCGCCAGCGCAGATGCGGTTGTTGCCGCCATCACTGCACTTGGCCGTCAGGCCAGTTTACTGCAGTTTGATGTCGCCGACCGCAGTGGTGCAAAAGCGGCGCTGGAGCAGGATATTGCGCAGCATGGTGCTTATTACGGTGTGGTATGCAACGCTGGCATTACCCGTGACGGCGCTTTTCCTGCGCTGACTGAGCAGGACTGGGATCAGGTGATCCATACCAACCTTGACGGCTTTTATAATGTGTTGCACCCGGCGGTTATGCCGATGATCCAGCTACGCAGTGGTGGCCGCATTGTCACTATTGCCTCAGTATCAGGTGTTGCCGGTAACCGTGGTCAGGTTAATTACAGCGCGTCAAAAGCAGGTTTAATCGGTGCTACCAAGGCGTTAGCGCTGGAACTGGCAAAGCGTAAAATCACGGTTAACTGCGTGGCGCCGGGCCTTATTGATACCGACATGGTGCAGGATATCGCCACTGAAGAGCTGATGAAAATGATCCCACTGCGACGTGCCGGCACGGCAGATGAGGTTGCAGCAACAGTGGCATTCTTATTTTCTGAACCGGCGGCCTACATTACCCGGCAGGTTATCTCTGTAAACGGCGGGATGGTGTAATGAAGCGGGTGGTTGTCACAGGCATGTCGGTTATTACCGCACTGGGAGATTCCTGGGCTGATTTTAAGCAGCAGTTGTGTCAGGGGAAAAATGCCGTTCGTGTTATGCCGCAGTGGGATAAATTCAGCAGCATGAGCACCCGGCTTGCCGCGCCTGTTCAGCATTTTCAGCGGCCAGAGCATTACTCGCGTAAAATGGTGCGTTCAATGGGCCGGGTATCTCTGATGGCAACGCGCACCACTGAGCTGGCACTGGAGGCGGCAGGTTTGCTCGGCCATCCGGCGCTCAGCGATGGCCGCTGCGGTATAGCTTATGGCTCATCCACCGGCAGTACCGACCCTATTCTTGCCTTTGGCCGCATGATGGATACCGGTGATATGACCGGTGTCACGGCAACCAGTTATATTCAGATGATGGCGCATACTACAGCGGTAAACGTAGGGGTATTTTTTGGTATAAAAGGCCGGGTCTATACCACCAGTTCGGCCTGTACATCCGGCTCGCAAGGTATTGGCTATGCCTATGAAGCCATAAAATACGGCAAGCAAACCCTGATGGTCGCCGGTGGCGCCGAAGAGTTGTGTGCCACCGAAGCCGCTGTTTTTGACACTTTGTATGCTACCAGTACTAAAAATGACACGCCGGATTTAACCCCCCGGCCTTTTGATCAGGCCCGTGATGGTCTGGTAATCGGCGAAGGCGCCGGCACACTGATCCTGGAAGAACTGGAGCATGCGCTGGCGCGTGGCGCCACTATTTACGCCGAAGTAGTAGGTTTTGGCACTAACTCTGATGGGGTGCATGTTACCCAGCCGACAGACAGCACGATGGAAACTGCGATGCGTCTGGCACTGGACGATGCAGCCGTGACTGCGGCAGATATCGGCTACATCAATGCTCATGGCACAGCCACCGACAGAGGGGATGTTGCTGAGAGTCAGGCTACAGCGCGGATATTTGGCAGTAACACGCCTATCAGTTCATTAAAAAGCTATCTGGGTCATACCCTGGGTGCCTGTGGTGCAATTGAAAGCTGGGCCAGCATCCACATGATGCAGGACGACTGGTATGCGCCGACATTAAACCTGACGCAACCTGATATGGCCTGTGGCGAGCTGGATTATATTATGCAGCATGGGCGAGAGCTGCGGGCTGACTATGTGATGAGCAATAACTTCGCATTTGGCGGCATCAATACCTCACTGATTTTTAAACGGTGGCTTGGTTAAATGCGGTTGATTGCGGCAGTAATGCTTTTGTGCCTTGGATTGGCAATCCCGGTATTAGCAGAGGACGTTTCGTGGCAGCTGGGGGCCGGAGTGGCATACAGCCAGCTACCTGATTACCCGGGCGCCTCACAGCGGCAACATTATTTGCTGCCCTTTCCGTACTTTACCTACCGTAGTGACAAAATTACGCTTAACCGTTCAGAAGCCTTAGGTCAGCTTTTTGCCAATGGCAATTTTACGTTGAACCTCAGCCTGGCTGCGGCATTACCAGTGAATAGTGACGACAATGCTGCCCGGCAAGATATGCCAGATCTGCTGTGGTTGACGGAAATTGGGCCCACAGCCGATTATCAGCTATTTCAAAGCGACACCAGCCGGTTGCAGTTGAGGTTGCCTGTGCGCAAAGCAATTGCGACCGATATTCAGCACTGGCAAGATGCCGGCTGGCGCGTTGAGCCGCAACTGCGCTGGCAGCAGAACTTAGTGAGCAATGTGCACTGGACCAGCCAATTCGCGATAAACTGGAGTAACAAGCGCTACCACCAGTATCTGTATGGCGTGGCACCAGTTTATGCGACTGCTGAACGACCGCAATACGATGCCAGCTCCGGTTATGCCGGCTGGCGCTGGTCAAATGGCGTAACCTGGCAGCGCAAGCGTTGGTGGCTGGGCGCTTTTATTCGTTACGATAATTTGCAGGGGGCCAGCTTCGAGCACAGCCCACTGCTGCAACGTGAACACAATGTCAGTTTTGGTGTAGCGCTGGCATGGATATTTAAACAACAAGGACATTACTATGAATAAAGTTATGACGATACTGGCGTTATCTGCAGCTGTGATAAGTGGTGCAGCCCAGGCTCGTAACGATGTACTGACATTACCGCTGGACAGCATTATTGGCACTGAGAAAGCAAAACAGGCGTTGCACGAAGTACCAGTGTACTTCGCTGGTCAGAACCACCCGGCCATCAGCAAAAACTGGGGCGAAGTATCAACCAGCCGGAAAACCAATGCTTTTGGTAAGTCAGACGAAGAAGCTTGCCAGTGGGTATTGTTGTCGGCATTAAAAGTGTTGCAGGAAGCAGCACAACAGCGTGGTTACGATGCGGTAGTGAATATCCGTTCAAACTATCAGAATAAAGAATTTACCAGCGCAACTGAATTTCAGTGTGGCGCCGGCGCCATCATGGCCGGTGTGGCCTTGAAAGGTGATTTAGTTAAGTTCTGAAAAAGGCGCCGTTAAGGCGCCTTTCTTATAACTTCTTATCTGGAGTTACATAGCTGCCACAGTGGCAGCTTTACTATCATTTATAAAGTCGCGCAGAATTTCATCAATCGCAAACTTTGTTGATTGTTGCGTAGCATTTTTCATTGCAAAAGGGCCACCAAAAAACATCTTTCCACCCTGAGACTTTCCTTTGGCGTGGTATGTTTTGTTTAACACTGTTTTACCATTTTGCTCCAGACTGATGTTCAATGAAACATGAGCCATATGATCTTTAAACTCGTAGTTTTCCAGGTTAAAGCGCAGAAGCCCCGGATTTTGTTGAGAGCCATTTGACTTACTTAACTTGCCAAATGCTGCCTGTACATCATCTGACTTTAATGTCGCATCGAGCATATCGCCAAATTCAACTATCCATAAATGAGCATAACCTACTGTAGCTGCGCGAAATTCATATTTATGAGTTTCTGTCGCACTGGCAATCTCGTAGTCTGCTTCAATAGTTGTTTTTGGTAAAACAAACTCGCCTTTATTATTTGCCAGATATTGGGAATAGTCTTTGGCTACCGGGTGTTTAATTGTACAGCCGGTTACCAGGCTTAATGTAAGTAAAACTGCTGACAGGTATATTTTATTCAACTTGATGTCCTTGTTTTTATAGTTCATACAGATACTGTCCTGCTGATACGTAGCAGGTAGTTAGAAGAAAGGCATAAGCTCAGCAATCCTTGCTTTAACAAGTTGTATCCGCTATGCGGCAAGCGCTGTAGAAATGTACTTGAATAACAATATTGTTTCAAGCTGTAGAAAATGGATAAAATTATTGTTTTTCAGGTGTTTCGGCGAAGTCTATTGTTCCAGCACAGTGGCGTAAGGCTGCTGATACTGCGGCAATACTTTCTCCAACCCGGTAAAGGTTTTGAACAGCGCTTTCAGCGCGACTTTGTCGGCAATAAATCGCGGTAATTTGCCGGCGGGGTCTGCCTGGCCCTGATATTGGATCTGCAGTAAACCATTTTCGAGAGGTGTGAGTGTCCAGCTGCCCTGTACCTGCTGCATCCGCACATAGCCCTGTTCAGGCGGGAAGTGCTGGCCCATATCAGACACCGTCATCGTCAGCACACCTGTTGTTGGGTCTTGCTGCCAGCTCGATTGTGTAATCATATCGCGTTTAGATACCGGCCAAATCGCAGTGAAATAAGTGTGTACAACATGGGTTTGACTATCCGGTTGGGCGAGTAACAAGGCTTTTTCAGTGTTCTGCGCCCAGCTACTGATACTCTCCGTATCCTCCAGCAAATGCAAAAATGCGCCGGTCAGTGACGGTACTTTTGTGGTAGCCCGCAGTTGCAACAGGCCGCTTTCACTATGGCGATACTCCACCGTGGTAACGCCGTCAGTTTTGTACTCTTGCCAGTCAGCGGCTTGGGCCACGACAACAAAGCAGAGTAAAACAGACCACAGTAGGGCACGCACCGGTTATACCTTCAGCATCGCCAGCTCAGCCGGCTCCAACTCGCGATATTCACCTTCTGCTAAGTCTTCGGGCAGTTGCAGTTCGCCGATTTTCTCCCGGTGCAACTGCACTACTTTATTGCCGATAGCAGCAAACATGCGTTTTACCTGATGGTAGCGGCCTTCGTGGATGGTCAATAAGGCTTCGTTGTCGGCCACAATTTCCAGCTCGGCGGGCAGGGTGGCGGTTTTCTCGTTACGCAGCATCACGCCTTCGGCAAACTGCGTGATTGCTGACGCCGGTATAGGATCAGCCGTCCAGACGCGGTAGGTTTTCGCAACGTGATGTTTCGGGCTGCTGATGCGGTGTGACCACTGACCGTCGTCAGTTATCAGCACCAGGCCTGTGGTGTCCAAATCCAATCTGCCAACGGTATGCAGGCGCTCGACCAAAGGTTCATCCATCAGTGTGAATACGGTAGGGTGATCGGGATCGTCGGTTGAGCAAACATAACCATCAGGCTTGTGCATGATGAAATAGCGCAGGCCTATCAGCTGCAACTCTTCGTCGTCCAGGCAGACGGTATCGCTGTCCTTTACCTGCAGCGCGGCTTGTTTTACTTTGTCACCGTTTAACGTCACCAGGCCCTGGCGGATCACTTTGCCAGCCTGGCTTCGGGTCAGGCCGGTGCAGTCGCATATAAATTTGTCTAAACGCATAAGTCTTTCATCACCTGTAGTTATGCGCTTTAGTGTAACGAATTTTGCCGGTTTAGTCGCTAGCTCAATCTGGCAGTGCAGAAACGATAAAGTTAGGGTTAAGAAGGTTTTCGCGCTGATACACCTGGCGGCTAATACCGTCAAAGCTGACAGTGGCGCCGGCTTCCTGTGCAATAATGTGGCCGGCACCGGTGTCCCATTGCATGGTCGGGCCAAAGCGCGGGTATACATCGGCACTGCCTTCTGCCACTAAACAGAACTTTAGTGAACTGCCGACCGGCACCATATCATGCTTAACAAATTGCGCCAGATAACCGGCTAACTCGGGGCTGGGGTGGCTGCGGCTGCCAACTACCCGCACGCTAGAGCCGGGCTTAGCAACCTGTATCGGCTTAGTGGTATCAGCGGTTTTTACAAAGGCGCCTTCACTCTTAGCGGCAAAATAGGTTTTGTTCAGCACGGGGGCATATATTACGCCCAGCACCGGTTCACCATCTTCGATAAGCGCGATATTAACGGTGAATTCGCCATTACGCTTAATAAACTCTTTGGTGCCATCTAACGGATCAACCAGCCAGTAGCGTTGCCAGGTTTTACGGATATCCCAGCTGATATCAGCGGCTTCCTCTGACAGGATCGGCAGCTCCGGCGTGAGCGCCTGCAATGCGCTGACAATCAGTTGATGTGAGGCCAGATCGGCGGCGGTCAGCGGTGAGTTATCGGCCTTATCAGTAACATTAAAAGCAGCACTATCTTGTTGATAAATATCAAAAATGGCAGCGCCGGCCTGTTCGGCAATGCTAATTACGGCGTTTAGCAATATCATTTAACTGATAATCCCTTTTAACGTCAGCAGTTGTAATAGCTGTTTCACGCTGTCTTCCAGCGATGTGACAGAGGTGTCCAGCACTAAATCAGCGTGCTCCGGTGCTTCGTATGGGTCGGAAATACCGGTAAAATTACTTATTTCACCGGCACGGGCTTTTTTGTACAGGCCCTTAACGTCACGCTGCTCGCATACCTCTAATGGTGTCGAGATATGTATTTCAATAAAACGGTCTGCCGGGATAAAGCTCTTCACCAGCTCGCGCTGGTTACGGTAAGGTGAAATAAAGGCACTTAACACCAACAGGCCAGCGTCGACCATCAGGCCCGCCACCGCGCCTACGCGGCGCAGGTTTTCGGTTCTGTCCTCGGCGCTAAAGCCCAGGTCCGCGCACAGGCCGTGGCGCACATTGTCGCCATCGAGCAGGTAGGTATGTTTACCCTGCTCGACCAGCGCCTGCTCCAGTGCATTGGCCACCGTTGATTTGCCTGAACCCGACAAACCGGTAAACCAAATCACCGCACTTTTGTGGCCGAACAAGGCTTCACGCTGGGCGGCGTCAGTGGTATGTTGCTGCCATTTAATATCGTTATGTGTCATTGCTCTTAATCACTTAAAACGGATAAATCAGCGGTAAAAAAATCAATACTACCGCACTGTACGCCAGCGCCATAGGTACGCCAAGGCGGATATAGTCGCGCAACTGATAATTACCGGCCGAATACACCATTAAATTAGTCTGATAACCAAAGGGTGAGATAAAACTGGCTGAGGCGCCAAAGGCCACCGCCATAAAAAACGGTACCGGATCAGCGCCAAGGTTTTGTGCAATAGCGTAGGCAATTGGAAATGTCAGTGCCGCGGCAGCATTGTTGGTCACCAGTTCAGTAAACAGCCAGGTGGCGACAAACACGGCGACAAGTGCACCATAAGCCCCCGAGCCGTCAACCAATGCGATTAAAGCATCGGCTACGGTGCCGGCAACGCCGGTTTGGATCATCAGCTGCGCCAGGCCGATGGCTGAGCCGACAATTAACCACAGCTCAAGCGGAAAGCGGTTTTTTAGCTCTTTTATCGTCACCGCACCCATTGCAACATACGCCAGCAGCAGCACCGGCAGGCTTTTGACCAAAGGCACCAGGTTAAACACCGATAATGCCAGTGCGGCAACAAAACCCAGTAATACCCAGTTGCTGGCTTGTTTCGCCAGGGGGGTGGCGATAGACAGACCATTTACATAAATAAATTCCTGGCTTAGTTGGTGCTGGCCGGGAAAGTGTTTGCCGACCGACAGAATCAGTACATCGCCGGCATGCAAAATCAAATCGCCGAGGCCACCCTGCAGACGCTCGTGGCCACGACGCACTGCGATAACCACAGCATCATACTCGTGCCGGAAACGCAGTTGTTTCAGGCTCTTGCCGACCAGACGCGAGCTGTAGCTGATTACCGCTTCCAGCAGCTCGCCTTGTTGCTGATCCTGGCGTAATAACTCTAACCCGGGGAACTGCTGTAAACGTGATACGGCAGCGATATCGCCAACAAAGCGCAGTTCATCGCCTGCTTCGATCACCGTTTCCGGCGTTACCGGGCAAATACGTTCAGGGCCGCGCTGAATTTCAGCCAGAAACAACGCCTGCAGTTCACGCAGCTGGTTTTGTTCGACGCTTTTGCCAATTAACTGGCTGTCATCACGCACATGGGCAGTTAGGTAATACGGTGTGGCATCGGTATCCTGTTCGCGGTTATCCGGCAGCCAGCGGCTGCCAATCACCAGCACAATAATGCCGGCCGTCAGCACCAGCGCGCCTAACAAGGTAAAGTCGAAAAAGCCCAGTACCGGCTCACCGGTTTGCTCAACAAAGCCGTTGACGATAAGGTTGGTTGAGGTGCCGATCAACGTCAGCATGCCACCGAGAATGGCACTGTAAGACAGCGGCAACAGCAGCTTGGACGGCGCAAAGTGGTTATGGTGCCTAAGCGACGACATCAGCGTTGATACCACAGCGGTATTGTTGATAAAGGCCGACATAAAAGCAGTTGATAAGCTTAAACGGGCTATAACGCTGCCTAAACGTTTACCGGCAAAACCACGGCTTAACCAGCTGACCAGCTGCGATTTTTCAATAGCGATAGACACCAACAGTAACAGCAGCAGCGTCACCAGAGACGGGTTAGCGAAGTTTTGCAGCGCCTTTTCCAGTGGCAACCAGCCTACCAGATAACTCAGCAGCAGGGCGCCGCCAAACCACAGCGCCGGTGAGCGTTTACTGAAAATCAGCGCCGCTACCAGCGCCAGCAGCAGCGCTATCACACCATACTGCTGATAGGCCATTACTGCTCTGCCTTCGGCGGTTGTGTATTAAACAGTTCACGCACATCGCGCGCACCCCAGTGCGGGAAATGTTTGCGGATCAGTGCATTCAGCTCCAGCTCAAAAGCGCTGATGTTTGTTGTCGCTTTTTCCTCGGCCAGCACGTTCTGAATTAAACCGGCCGCAACGGTCGCGTTGGTTAAGCGGTCAATCAGAATAAAGTTGCCGGTACCGGGCTGATTTTTAAAAGTATCCAGCGGCAGAGTTTCAGTCAGCTCCAGCTCGACCAGCGCAATGTCGTTCATCGCTACCTGCTCGGCAGCTTCCTGCGCCAGCGTGTTTACGTTCACTTTATGGTTCAGGCGGTTAATGCTGACACTGGTTTTACGTGTCGCCAGCTTTAAATCGTACAAACGGCCTGCTTCTAATGGCTGATCGTTAAACCAGACCACATAGGCCAGTGCACGGTTGGTCAGCGTGACGTTTTCATCTGACGGCACCAGCCAATCGCCACGGCTGATATCAATTTCGTCATTCAGTGTCACTGTAATCGCCTGGCCGGCAATGGCTGAGGCGTGCTCACCTTCAAAGCTAACCAGTTGCTTAATGGTACTTTTTTTACCTGACGGGTAAGCCGTAACGGCCTGGCCTACTGCTAAACGGCCGCTGACCAGGGTGCCGGCAAAACCACGGAAGTTCAGATCCGGCCGGTTAACATACTGCACCGGAAAGCGGGTCGCCGCGCCACCGCGTTGCGGAATAGGTAAGGTTTCCAGTAATGGCAGCAGTGCGGTACCGGTGTACCACGGCATATTGGCCGATAACGTCAGAATATTTTCGCCTTTCAGTGCGCTGATGGGCACGACATCGACAGTAGGCACCTGCAGCTGTGCCATCAGCGCCTGCACATCTTGCTTGATCGCCTGATATGTTTGCTCGCTGTAGCTGACGATATCCATTTTATTCACCGCTACAATTAAATGCCTAATACCCAACAGCGAGCAGATAAAGCTGTGGCGGCGGGTTTGGGTTTGCACACCATAACGCGCGTCAATCAGCAGTATGGCAACATCAGAGGTAGACGCACCGGTGGCCATATTGCGGGTATATTGCTCGTGGCCCGGCGTATCGGCCAGAATAAATTTACGCTCTGTGGTCGAGAAATAACGGTAGGCGACATCAATGGTAATGCCTTGCTCGCGCTCAGCCTGCAAGCCGTCGACCAACATAGCCAATTCCAGCTCGCCTTCACTGTTACGGCCTTTGTGGTCGCGTTTTAACGCATCCAGCTGATCATCATACAGCTGCTGGCTGTCGTGCAGTAAGCGGCCGATTAAGGTGCTTTTACCATCATCGACACTGCCGCAGGTCAGTACGCGCAGCAGGCCTTTGTCCTGATGCTGTTGCAGGTAACCGCGAATACCAAGGGTGTTTAATTGCTCGTTTAACGAGGTAACATTTGCAGCTGACATTAGAAATAACCCTCGCGTTTTTTCAGTTCCATACCGGACTGATCCTGATCGATAACCCGGCCCTGACGCTCAGAAGTGCGGGCGCGTAACATCTCTTCTACTATGCCCTCAAGCGTATCGGCGGTGGACTCAATCGCCCCGGTCAGCGGGTAGCAACCCAGTGTTCTGAAGCGTACCGACTTCATTTGCGGCACTTCACCGCTTTCCAGTGGCATCCGATCATCATCGACCATGATCAGGGTGCCGCTGCGCTCTACCACCGGCCGCGGTTTGGCCAAATACAGCGGGACTATGTCGATATTTTCCTGCAGGATGTACAGCCAGATATCCAGCTCAGTCCAGTTCGATAGTGGGAACACGCGGATACTTTCGCCTTCGTTAATGGCACCGTTGTACAGGTTCCACAGCTCTGGCCGCTGGTTTTTCGGATCCCAACGGTGGTGTTTATCACGGAATGAATATACCCGCTCTTTGGCGCGCGATTTTTCCTCATCGCGGCGTGCGCCACCAAAGGCGGCATCAAAACCATACTTGTTCAGTGCCTGCTTTAAGCCCTGGGTTTTCATAATATCGGTATGCTTGGCGCTGCCGTGTACGAAAGGGTTGATATTCATCGCCAGGCCTTCCGGGTTCTTATGTACCAGCAGCTCAAAGTTGTACTCTTTGGCCAAGCGATCGCGAAATTCAATCATCTCGCGAAACTTCCAATTGGTATCAACATGCAACAGCGGAAACGGGATTTTACCCGGCGCAAAGGCTTTACGCGCCAGATGCAGCAGTACCGAAGAATCCTTACCGATGGAATACAGCATCACCGGCTTTTTAAATTCGGCCGCTACTTCGCGAAAGATATGAATACTTTCTGCTTCCAGTTGCTGTAAGTGCGATAACGCACTGGCTAATTCAGACATCTGTTAATCCTCACTCCATCCGGGTCAGAGCCTGGCCGAATACCGCGCTCTGCGGTTTCTGGCCAAACCAATGTAAATCTTGCTGTAAACTTACTACTTCACCTATCACCAAAAGCGCTGGCGAGCTTACCTGATGCTGTTGCACCAATGCTGCCAGGTTATCCAGCTGGCCGGTGACAATACGCTGCTCACGCCGGGTGCCGTTCTCAATAATGGCGACTGGTGTCTTACCACTGCGACCGGCAATGGTAAGTTGTTGCTGAATATGTGCGGCTTTCATCAAGCCCATATAGATCACCAGGGTCTGATTGCTTTTGCTCATGCTATGCCAGTCGGGCTCGGTACCATCGGGCCGGCAATGGCCGGTAACAAACTGCACGCTTTGTGCATAGTCACGGTGTGTCAGTGGTATACCGGCATAGGCGGCACAACCTGCGGCAGCCGTAACGCCAGGTACCACCTGAAACGCAATGTTATGTGGCAGCAGCGCCTGGATCTCTTCGCCGCCGCGGCCGAAGATAAAAGGGTCGCCACCTTTTAAACGGCAGACTTTTTTACCTGCCAATGCCAGCGCAATTAATAGCTGATTCGTATCCTGCTGTGGCACGGAATGGTCGCCAGCACGTTTACCCACGCAAATCCGCTCGGCGTCGCGGCGCACCAGCTGCATAATCTCATCTGATACCAGGTAGTCATACACCACCACATCGGCCTGCTGCATCAGCTGCAGTGCTTTTAGCGTCAGCAATTCCGGGTCGCCAGGGCCAGCGCCAACTACGTACACTTCACCTGCTTGTTGCTGCGGCTGGGCTAAAAGTTGTTCCAGCCGCTGCTCTGCCTGTTGCAGCTGGTTTGCCTGGACGTCACGTACTACGTCTGAGTCGAACACCTGCTCCCAGAACTGACGGCGGGCGGCAAAACCACTGATTTTGGCTTTTACCTTGCTGCGAAAGCGGCCAACCAGCTGCGCCAGCGGGCCTAAATGCTGCGGCAGCAAAGCTTCCAGTTTCTCACGTAAACGCCTCGCCAGCACGGGGGCTGTACCAAAGCTGGAAATCGCGATAAGAATAGGGCTACGGTCGATAATCGATGGGAAAATAAAGCTGCACTTGGGTTGGTCATCAACGGTATTTACGAGCATATTGCGCGCCGTTGCGGCCTGGTACACGGTATCGTTTAGCTGGTCATCATCGGTTGCCGCTATCACCAGTAACATACCGTCTAGCTGCACCGGGTCAAAACTGCCGTGGATCAGCGTGGCTTTGCCTTGCTGTTGCCACTGCACAAAATCATTGGTGAATTGTTTGGCGACAACGGTTAGCCTGGCACCGGCACCAAGCAAGGTGCCCGCTTTACGCAGTGCCACCGAACCGCCGCCGATAATCAGCACCGGTTTATCGGTTAACTTCACGAAAAGAGGTAAATACTGCACGCTGGCTCCTGCTGTCGGGTCGCTGGCAATTAAGCTTATTGTTCAGTGCGCAGAATAGCCGTCTGTATGGCTTTTATAAAATAGTTAATTACGCTCAGATATAACTAAAAGGAATTAACGGTTAGATTGGAATAAGGCGGTCTGGCCCGGCTATTGCCGGAGCATAAAAAAACGGCAACCGAAGTTGCCGTAAAAGCTCAGAGAGGAGAATGAAAACTAAAATTAAACAGCCTGGCTGTTAATGGCGGATCATATAGTCAAAGGCGCCAAGGGCCGCGTTAGCACCAGACCCCATCGCAATAATGATTTGCTTGTACGGTGCTGTTGTCGCATCGCCAGCGGCAAATACACCCGGCACTGACGTCTGGCCACGTTCATCAACAATGATTTCACCGCGTGGCGATAATTCCACTGCGCCGCGTAACCATTCCGTATTTGGTACCAGGCCGATTTGGACAAAGATACCTGCCAGTTCAATATGGTGCGCGTCGCCGGTTTTACGGTCGGTATAGTTAATACCGGTTACACGGGTACCGTCGCCTGTTACTTCAGTGCTTTGTGCTTCAGTAATAATGGTGATATTGACCATAGAGTTGGCTTTTTTCACCAGTACTGCATCGGCGCGCAGCTCGGCAGCGAACTCCAGTACGGTAACGTGTTCGACAATACCGGCCAGGTCGATTGCGGCCTCGATACCCGAGTTACCACCACCAATAACGGCAACTTTTTTACCTTTAAACAGTGGACCGTCGCAGTGCGGGCAGTATGCTACGCCTTTACCACGGTATTCCTGCTCGCCCGGTACGTTCATTTCACGCCAGCGCGCACCCGGGCTTAAGATCAGGGTTTTACTTTTCAGAACAGCACCGTTTTGCAATTCAAGCTGGATTTTATCCGCTTTGCTCAACTTCACCGCGCGCTGGTTATTCATAATATCAACGTTATATTCGCGGACATGTGCCTCTAAGCTGTTTACCAGTTTTGGCCCTTCGGTGTACTGCACAGAGATAAAGTTCTCAATACCAACAGTGTCAGCCACCTGGCCGCCAAAGCGCTCAGCGACTATACCGGTGTTCAAACCTTTACGGGCTGCATAGATTGATGCTGCTGCACCGGCCGGGCCGCCGCCTACGACTAATACGTCAAAGTCTGCTTTGCTTTTCAGCGCTTCGGCCTGGCGTTTTTCGGCGTTAACGTCAATTTTCTGGATAATTTTCTCAAGCGTAATAGCACCTTGCGAGAACAGCTCGCCATTCAGGTACACACTCGGTACTGCCATAATGTTTTTCGCTGCCACTTCATCCTGGAACATAGCGCCATCGATCATCACGTTGGTAATGTTCGGGTTTATCGCGGACATAATATTCAGCGCCTGGACTACTTCAGGGCAGGTCTGGCAGCTTAATGAAACATAGGTTTCAAATTCAAACTTGCCAGGTAACTGGCGGATTTGCTCAATGGTGTCGGCCTCAACCTTGATTGGGTGGCCACCAGAGTGCAACAGCGCTAAAACCAGAGAGGTGAACTCGTGGCCCAGCGGTACACCGGCAAAAGTAATATTGGTGTCATTGGCGACAGAGCGCACCAGCATAGCCGGTTTACGTGCCATGGCATTGTCATCGCGGCGCAATGACACTAAATCAGATAATTCGGCAATCTCGTTTGCCAGCGTATTTACTTCATTGGCTTTGGCGCTATCGTCTAAAGATACCACCAGCTCAACTTGTGTTTTCAGGTTCTGCAAATAAGTTTTAAGTGTTTGCTTCAGGTTAGTATCTAACATAAAAACTCCATATAACGTAAGACGATGCTTAATCCGATAAGAAAGTTCGGGCGTCAAAAAGCCGCAGCCTGTGGTGTCAGACTGTTCAAAATTACATTTTGGATATACCGGACAGGCACATGCCTGCCCGGTGACCAAACTAGCTTGTTTGGCTGAGGGAAGCTGAGTTACAGCTTCTTATATGAGGGCTGTAATCAGGTTCCGCTGCAGTAAACTGCAGAGCAAAGCACTGCTTAGATTTTACCAACCAGGTCCAGTGAAGGCGCTAAAGTCGCTTCACCCGGAGTCCATTTAGCTGGGCATACTTCGCCGTCGTGGTTAGCAACGTACTGAGCTGCCTGTACTTTACGGAACAGTTCAGCTGCACTGCGGCCGATACCTAAGTCGTGAATTTCAGCAACTTTGATTTCGCCTTCAGGGTTGATTACGAAAGTACCGCGCAGAGCCAGACCTTCTTCTTCAATCATCACACCGAAGTTACGGGTGATAGTGCCTGTTGGGTCGCCGATCATCGGGTAGTTGATTTTCTTGATAGTTTCAGACGCATCGTGCCACGCTTTGTGCGTGAAGTGTGTGTCAGTTGATACTGAATACACTTCTACACCGATTTCCTGGAACTTAGCATAGAAATCAGCCAGGTCGCCCAGCTCAGTTGGACATACGAAAGTGAAGTCA
Organism: Rheinheimera aquimaris; assembly: GCF_020531985.1. Classification (GTDB taxonomy): domain Bacteria; phylum Pseudomonadota; class Gammaproteobacteria; order Enterobacterales; family Alteromonadaceae; genus Alishewanella; species Alishewanella aquimaris. The sequence continues at coordinate 246,898 of NZ_JAJAVQ010000002.1, forward strand.
GCTGGGTAGAACACAACAACAGACCATTTACCTGCTAAATCCTGGTCAGAAACTGGTACGAATTTACCCTGATGAAATGCAGTAGCTTTGAACGGCTTGATTTTGGTATTGATAATAGAAGACATAGTCTTACTCCTTTAGGTTAGTTCACACGTCATGTTTCAACTGCGGCTATGTTACCGCGCTCACTTCAATTGTCAAAACGAATAAAACAAATCGGTTTAATCGCTTTAATTGATTATTGCGTTGTTTAACTGTTATTCAGCGGGCATTAGGGTGCTCTGTGTCACGCTGCCGGGCATTGTTACCGCTTTGGAGTGCTGAAATGCCGACTAAATCCCTTATACCCTTATGTTTATTACCTTTGCTGGTTGCCTGTCAGCAGCCGGTGTCTGTGCAGGGTGAATACACACAGCTCACTACTGCAACCGCACAAAAACCACTGCGGCTAAAACTGGAAGACGGCCGCCTGTCTGGCTTTACCGGCTGTAATAATGCCATGGGCAACTACAGCCTAGATAGGGGCGAGCTGGTGGTTTCTCAACTGGCCAGCACCATGATGGCGTGTTCGCCTGAAATTATGCAGCGCGAGCAGCAGTTCAGTCAGCTACTACAACAGCGCCCCCGGGTCAGTGTCGACGGTAAAATACTGACATTAAGTAAAGATGACACCGTGTATCAGTTTAGCCTGCTACCGGATCTGAGTAATGCCAGCACCCGGTTGATTTATGTCGCGCCCGAACGCAAGGCATGCACCGGTGTTGGTAAAATGCAGTGTCTGCAGGTGCGCGACAGCGCTAGCGACGATTGGCAGCTGCATTATGGCGAAATTGAAGGTTTTACGCCTGAGCCGGGTATTGAATACCGGGTGCGGATTAAAGAGTTGCCGGTAGCCAACCCGCCAGCCGATGCGCCGGCAAAACGCTGGATCCTTGATATGGTGGTAGAGCAGAAATTGGTTAAGACAGAATAAACCCGTGTTTATTCTGTCTTCGGGCGGTTAAATACCGTCACCGTCCATATGCAGGCCGCATTCGCGGCCGAAGCCGTTAAAGCGGGTGTCTTCTTCGCTCATGCCCAGCTCCAGTTTGCGGGTGGAATGGGTATCGCCGACAGAGACATAGCCTTGTTCCCACAGCGGATGATAGCTTAAGCCATGTTCTTTTAAGTAATAAAACACGTCTTTGTTGCTCCAGTCGATAATCGGCTGGATTTTCACTACACCACGGCTGATCTCGACAATGGCTTTGTCGGCACGGGTGCTGCTTTGGCTGCGGCGCAAGCCGGTAAACCAAGTGCCCACATTCAGCTCTTTGAGTGCGCGTTGCATCGGCTCAACTTTATTCAGCTGGTTATATTGCTTAATACCCTCTGCGGTTTGCCACAATTTACCAAAACGTGCTTCCTGCCAGGCCGGGCTTAACGGCGAGCTGTATACTTTCAGGTTGAGCTTCAACTGCTCAGTCAGCGTATCGATAAACTGATAGGTTTCCGGGAATAAATAACCGGTATCCGTTAACACCACCGGGATATCCGGCTGTTGCTGCGTGACCAGATGCAGCATCACCGCCGCCTGAATACCAAAGCTGGAACTTAGCATTGGATTTAACGGCAGATGCTGCAGTGCCCAGCGCACACGTTCACTTGCTGACAGTGGCGCCAGCAGCGCATTGGCTTCAGCCAGCCACGCCTGTTGCGTGGCATTGTCCTGCTGCAGAATCGTTTGATACTTACTGTCTGCGGCCGGGTTAAGGGTTTGCTTAGCTGTGGAAGTCATCTTTTGGTACCACTACCGGTGCAACAACACCGGCCCTTATCACAAAATCACCAAAACCTTCGCTGCTGTCGCTACGCTCACTGGCCCAGCGGCCAATTAAGCCATCCAGTGTGGAGAGGATCTCGCTTTCACCAACGTTATCCAGCAGCAGGCGTGGAATACGGGTGCCTTCACGGTTGCCACCCAGGTACAGGTTATACTTGCCAGGCCCGCGGCCAACTAAACCCACTTCCGCCAGCATGGCGCGGCCACAGCCGTTAGGGCAACCGGTAACGCGCAGCACTATATGTTCATCAGCAACATCGTGCTTGCCCAATAAGCCTTCTACTTTAGTAACCAGCTCGGGCAGGTAACGTTCAGCTTCGGCCATCGCCAGCGGGCAGGTCGGGAACGATACACAGGCCATTGAGTTTTTGCGCTGTTCGCTGTGGCTGTCGTCAATCAGGCCGTGAGCGCGGGCAATGGCGTCTATTTCCGCTTTTTGCTCGGCCGGTACACCGGCAATGATCAGGTTCTGGTTTGCCGTCATGCGCAAGTCGCCCTGGTGTATGGCAGCGATTTTGGCCAGGCCGGTTTTCAGCGGCTTACCGGGGAAGTCGAGCACCCGGCCATTTTCAATAAACAGTGTTAAGTGCTGTTTGCCGTCGATGCCATCAACCCAGCCAATACGGTCGCCACGGCTGCTGAAGCTGTAAGGTTTTACCGGTTCAAATGCGACGCCGGTGCGGGCTTCAACTTCCGCGCGAAAGGCATCAATACCGATACGGTCGATGGTGTATTTAGTCTTGGCATTTTTGCGGTTCGAGCGGTTACCGTAATCACGTTGCACAGTCACCACATGTTCGGCCACTTTCAGCACATGCTCAAGCGGTATATACCCCAGGTCGTCTGCCATACGCGGATAAGTGGCGGTATCGCCCCAGGTCATTGCCAGGCCGGCACCCACCAGGACGTTAAAGCCCACCAACTGACCGTTTTCGGCCACGGCAACAAAGCTTAAATCGTTGGCGTGTACATCAATATCGTTATGTGGCGGAATAACCACAGCCGTTTTAAATTTGCGCGGCAGGTAGCTGTCGCCTAATACCGGTTCGGTTTCGGTGGTTTCAACTTTTTCTTCGTCCAGCCAGATTTCAGCATAAGCGCGGGTTTTTGGCAGTAAATGCTCACTGATCTTTGCTGCCCACTGATAGGCCTGCTGGTGCAGCTCAGACTCTACCGGGTTAGAGGTACACAACACGTTACGGTTAACGTCACCGGCGGTGGCGATAGAATCGATACCGATCTGGTTTAAAAACTGGTGCATCGGCTTAATATTGGGCTTTAACACGCCATGAAACTGAAAGGTCTGGCGTGTGGTTAAGCGGATACTGCCATACAAGGTGCTGTCGGCGGCAAATTTATCAATCGCCAGCCACTGCTGCGGGGTAATAATGCCGCCCGGCATCCGCGCGCGCAGCATTACATTGTGCAGTGGTTCCAGTTTTTGCGCGGTGCGCTCGGCGCGGATATCACGGTCGTCCTGCTGATACATGCCGTGAAAGCGGATCAGCATAAAGTTATCGCCGTTAAAGCCGCCGGTAATTTCATCTTTAAGATCGTTGGCAATGGTGCCGCGCAGATGATCACTCTCAGCCTTTAAGCGCTCGTTATCAGACAGGGCACCCGGTGCCACTAAATCTGGATTAATTGGATACTGGCTCATTAATAGACATCCTTCTGATAACGTTTTGCGACGCGTAATTCATCTAAATAGTGTTGTGCTTCATCGGCGGTTTTGCCACCGTACTGCTGTACGATATCAATCAGCGCCTGCTGTACATCTTTGGCCATACGGTTGGCATCACCACAGATATACAGGTGTGCACCTTCCTGCAACCACTGCCATACCTCGGCACCGTGTTTACGCAGCTTATCCTGCACATATACCTTTGCCGCCTGATCGCGGCTGAAAGCCACATCCAGCTTGCTTAGCACGCCACGTTTTAAATAGCTCTGCAGTTCCAGCTGGTATAAAAAGTCCTGGGTGAAATGTGGGTTGCCGAAGAATAGCCAGTTTTTACCGCTGGCACCGCGGGCATCACGCTCCTGCAAAAAGGCACGGAACGGTGCTATGCCGGTGCCCGGGCCAATCATAATAACCGGCGTGTCGTCACTCTGTGGCAGGCGGAAGTTATTGTTGTGCTCAACAAAGACTTTAACCTTTTCACCTTCGGCTAAACGCTCGGCCAAAAAGCCAGACGCGCCGCCCAAATGTGGCTGGCCGTAGGCGTCGTAACGTACCACCGCCACTGTTAAGTGCACTTCGTCTTCTACTTCCGCCTGTGATGACGCTATAGAATACAGCCGTGGTTGCTGCTTGCGCAGTGCATCCGCCAGTTGCTGGGCGCTTAGCAGGCCGGGGTGATCGCGAACAATATCAATAATCTGCCGCTCGTTTAAATAAGCCCGTAGCGCGGTTTTATCAGCAGCCAGGTCGGCTAAGGCAGTGTTGCCGGTAGCAGCGGCATATTTCTCGGCAAAGGCCGGGTAAGACTGCGTCAGTTCCAGCTGCTCGGTCAGTGCCTGTTCAATGGTGAGCGTAGCGCTGCCAACCGCAACCGGTGTGTCGCGGGCAATCGCCGTCAGTAACAACAGTTCACGCACCAAAGCTGCATCATTAGAGAAATATACGCCCAGTGCATCACCCGGCTGATAGCTTAAGCCTGATCCCGCCAGTGAAATTTCGATATGACGTACATCTTTAGTCGAGTCGCGGCCGGTAATTTTTTGATTGGTGTACAGCTCTGCGGCAAACGGGTTTTGCTTATTGTACTGGCTGACACTGCCTGCCGTAGTATCACTGCCCGGCCAGGCAATAACCTGGGCCGAAGGGGCGGCGGATGCTTTTAGCTCCGGCTCCAGTTTAGTAATAACCTCGGTACTCCAGCTGTCTGCCTGCGCCTGATAATCAACGTCTAAATCGGCGCGTGCTTGCACTGATACGGCGCCAAGCTCGGTAAGGCGGCTATCAAAATCCTGTGCAGTTTTACAGAAAAACTCATAGCTGGTGTCTCCCAGCCCCAGCACAGCATATTTTAAGCCCGTCAGTTTTGGTGCTTTTTTACTGAATAAAAAGTTATGCAGGCCAATGGCATTTTCCGGTGGTTCACCTTCACCGTAGGTTGAGGTAACAATCACCAGATACTGCTCGTTTTTCAGTTGGCTGGTTTTGTACTCCGCCATATCAACCACTTTGGCTGTAATACCTTTCCCCTGAGCCTGCTTAGCCAGGGCTTCTGCGACATGACGGGCATTGCCAGTTTGTGAACCGAACAAAATAGTCAGGCTGGCTGCAGCGGCTGCTTGTGCAGGAACCACGCTACCTTGGGCTGCCAGCTGCGCACTTGCTGCCAGATAGCCACTCACCCAGGCTTGCTGAATAGGGTTTAACTGGCTGATCAGCCCCTGCAACTGGCTAACTTGCTGCTCGGACAAAGGGCTGGCCTGCGCAACTAATGACGATAAAAGCATAAAAGATCCTGCACACTAAGATTTCAGCCATTTTAGCCATCTATATGTATATCGGTAAAAGAATGGATCTCTCTTCTTTATTCCAATAAGTAATTAAAAACACCCTTTGGTATCAGCCTGGCTGCACTCAAAAACCTAATAAAAAAGCTAATAAGTGGTCAAAAACACTAATCGGCGAAAATTATATTTTATTGCCATTCAAACTTTTTAATAAATAACAGCAACTTAAATATTGGCATTAAGTTTGTAACGCTACTGGTGTCATGAACACAGGCCATTGCCCAAAGGATAGCAAAATGAAAACTCTACTTATCGCGACCGGTTTTGCATTAACCAGCATCAGCAGCGCAGTAATGGCGCACGAAGGCCAAAGCTGCAATATAAACTTCGATAAAGATTTAGTGATCAACAGCGAGTTAGTCAGCATGAAAGATGCCGGTACTGAGTTGTGGCGCATCAATAATGACGGGCAGCTGTGGCTGGACGGTAAAGTTATCAGCACTGACAGCAATACCCGCGCTTTGCTGCGCGACTATCAGGCCGGTGTCCGTACCCAAACACTGGAAACGGTAGCGCTGGTAGAAGATGCGCTGGTGCTGGCTGCTGATGCGGTAAATTCTGTGTTGACTGAGTTGACCGGCGACTCGCTGGACAGTCATCCGGCATTGCAAAACGCAATGGATAAAATCAAAACCGGTTCAGAGCGTGTTGTTGTGCGCAATGGCGACACTATAGAGTTGTACGGCAGCCGCTTCGACAGCATGGATGATGCGTTTGGTGAAGAATTTGAACAGGCGATTGAAGAAGCTGTTACCAGCTCGATGGGCAGCATTCTGATGTTGGTCGGCCAGGCTATCAGCAGTGGCGAAGGCAATTTTGAACAGCGCATGGAAGCCTTTGGCGAACGTATGGAGCGTTTCGGTGAAGATCTGGAGGCACGTATGGATGTTCAAAGCCAGGCTTTGGAGCAACGTGGCGAAAGTATGTGCGCTAACCTGCAACAACTGGATGTACTGGAGTCGCAAATCCAGCAGGCCATTCCGCAAATGCAAAAGTATGACCTGATTGAAGTCAGCAGTGACAACACTACGGCGTTTTATCTGTACAACTAAATTTTAACCCTATTCGTGTACTATCCCAACCACGACTTTGGCGCGCTGATCTCATCCTGACAGCGCGTCTTTTTTTATGCGTTTTCTGACATGAGTTGTTGCCCGGCTGGCTGGTTATCTGCAGTGGTTCAGGGTAGCCTGTGGCTTTTTAGCTATTCAGGACATGATGTATGACCATGCAACGTATTTTACCTGCTGCCCGCTACTCTGAAGCGGTTATTGTTAACGGACTGATTTTTTGTGCCGGCATGGTGCCGGAAAACAGCAGCGTTGACGCCACGCTGCAAACCGAAGATGTGCTAAAGCAGATTGATGCTTTGCTGGCGCAATGTGGTAGTGCCAAAACCCGGCTGGTTGATGCGACTATTTATCTGGCTGACATGGCCGACTACGCGGCGATGAACCTGGCCTGGGATAACTGGGTTGCGCCGGGCTGTGCCCCGGCACGTGCTACCGTTGAAGCAAAATTGGCTGACCCGGCCTGGAAAGTTGAGATTAAAATCGTCGCAGCCCAGTAACTAACTGTTGGCATTAAAGCCGGCGCGGCGCAACCTGTCGTGCACGGCTAACCAGTCTTCGCTTTGTGGCGGTAGTTCACACCATATCTGACTAACTCCGGCTTTGTCGGCCAGATACAAACTGCGATACAGTGCACTGGCATAGTCTGCTGCGTTCTGTGCCATTGGCATACTCTGTACCTTGCAAGCTTGCGGCAACGGGCTGTAATGCAGCACGGCAATATCAGCTGTGGCGTTGCCAATGCTCTCTGCCAATTGCTTACTATCCAGGCAAATAAGAGGCGCCTCAGGCTGATAATGCGCCTCTACATTCCCGGCAACTTTCACCTGATGCTGTGCTGGCTGAGCGATCTCCCGCTGCAGTATTGCAGCCAGTTGCGATGCCTTAACAGGTCCGGCGCGAACAATTGTCGGCGTATCGCCGGTCAAATCAACAATAGTTGATTCTACACCATGCTGACAAAAACCACCGTCCAGCACTGCAGCTATGCGGCCTTGTAAGCTGGCAAGCACTTGTTCACAACTGGTTGGGCTGAGTTTTTTGTAACGGTTGGCAGAAGGTGCGGCCACTGCCAGCTGATGCTGTCTGAGCAAACTAAGCAAGGCCGGATGCGCTGGCATGCGCAGCCCGATACTATCCAGGCCTCCGGTAATAATGTTACTGACATGATTGGCCTTCTTGAGCAATAGTGTCAGCGGGCCGGGCCAGAATGCCCGGGCCAGTTGCCAGGCACTGTCGGGGATATCACAGGCCCAATCTGTCATAGCTTTCGTACTGTGTAGATGCACAATCAGCGGGTGATCCGCCGGCCGGCCTTTAGCCGCAAAAATGGCGCTGACGGCGTCAGGCTGAGATGCATCTGCGGCCAGGCCGTATACGGTTTCAGTGGGGACCGCGACCAGTTTGCCCCGGCGCAGAAGCTGCCCGGCAAGTGTAATGTCGTTGCTGTGTTGCGCATCGAGTATCAAGGTGTTCATGGGTTACATACCTGACAATATAGGGCAGCGGCGTAACGCTGCTCTGAACCATATGTTTCTGTATAACCGCAGCGCTGACAACATGCCTGGCGCGCCTGAGTCAAGGTGCTGGGCGTGCCGCATTCTTCGCAGGGTAGCCCGCTAATTGGTTTATCCGGCCAAAAGCCGGGCGTGCTGCACCTTGCACACTGATGTTTTATCCGCTGCACCAGATCGGCAGCAGCCAGGCGAATATGTTGCTGTCGCTCCGGGCAACAGTGGGCGCGCAAGTCAAAGCCCAATATGAACTCGCCTCCATTTATCAGCAGACTGCCTGCCTGCTGCCGTGCTTCTGCGGGACTCAGCCCTTTGCGAATGTAGCGATGTTGTTGCACCAGCAGTTTTTGACCTTCAGGCACGCTAGCCAACGCTTGATCCAGTGCTTCATTGTTACTGATAGTCCATTGCTGCACGTTGGTTGGGCCATAAAAACGGCCAGTGACAGCCCAACCGGCACTGATATTGACACAGCAAATGAGCTCGAGATTAAAGGTACCTATACCATAGGGGCCTGGCGCAAAACTGCCCTCGCTGCCGATGCCGGTATCATAGCCACTTAACTCCGCCGCTATTGCAGCTTTGCGTAATGCGCACTCATCAGGCGACATAAAACGTGGCCGTTCACCGGCAAAGCTGCCGAGGCTATCGGTGTCAAAGCTGTCTAGCTCAGTCAGCTGCCAGCCAAGTTCAAGCAACGCCTGGCTGATAAGGCGGCCTTTGTTGTGGCGTGTCAGCACGGCGACGCGGCGCATCATAGTTTGACTTGTTGCCAATGTTGCTGCTGCCAGCAATGTACGCTACCGTCACTGTCGAGCTGATAAAGCCAAAGCCAGTGGTTATTTGCCAGCGCTGCGACATCAGGGGCGCGGTTGATAATATTGGTGATTGCCTGACGCGGCGCCGCGATAATGACGCTCAAACGCACAGGTTGATGCATTAACCTGCTGCCATCGTGCACTGACTGCCAGGCCAGACCGGTGCGTAAATCACCACCATTACCTTCAAATACGCCAACATGGCCCGCGACTACGTTATGCAATAGTTTGTTGCCACTGCCGTACTTCTGCGGTGCCACAACCGATGCGTAATACTGCAGGTTAATCCAGTTTGTGACGATCATCGGCGCAGTCATAATGCTGTATAGCTGGCTGAAATCATCGTCATTTTGCGTGTCATAATCGTGCAGAAAACAACGCCCCTGTAAATCCAGCGCTTTGGTAAGTTGTCTTGGTGCAACAATAAAGGCCGCGTTATTGGCCAAGCCCCACTCCGGTCGCAGCTGAGCCCAGTCGGTGCTGCGCCGGCGGAAAAAGCGCACCAGTGCCTTATCTGACATGTTCTTCTGTGCAAACTGGCCTGCACGTTGCTGCCGTGCATCGCAAGCCGCTGCAGTTAACCAGTTTAGCCAGTCAGCCTGCCTTGGCGGTTGGTACACTTCAAGTTCATCCGTTGTCGTGTGGTGCATGGCGGCAAAAAATTGTGTGTCGGTGGGTACGACTATCTGATGATCGTCCGCTAACAGTTGTCGCACTGCGCTGTTGTTCAGTATCTGAGCCAGTACTTTGACATTAACCTCACCGGTTTGGCCGCCACAGGCACCGCAATCTAAGCCGGCAGCATGTGGGTTGTTACAGCTTTTGCTGCCATGGCCAAACAAAAGTACAACCGGAGCCAGCTGGGTTTTCAGCCCCATTGCCCGGAGGGTAGCCGCTGCCAGTTGCGCCTGCTCGCTGTCTGTCAGTGGTTGGTTATCGCGGCTAAGTTGCCAGGGCTGTGAGTCAATATGTTTATTTAGCGCATGGCGGGCTTGCGGACGCAGAAAAGCGCGTTTTATTAAGCTAATCAATTTAGTTGTACCTGCAGCCTCTACCATACCTAGGCTGGATGATGCCAGGTCAAAGCTCTGTTTCCAGCCTAAGCCAGGCTGGCGGCTAAAGGTACCCTGTTCCGGCCGGATCTGTTGTACCTGTAACACCGGTGCCAGCAAGCCGGGCAACTGTGGCCGGCTGACTTTGCTGTGAGGTGCCTGGTAAGCAATAGGCAAGCCGAAAAAGCCGGCAAATCCGAGGGTCTGAATATGATCATGTTGCCGCTCTAAAGCACGGCGCATTGGTTCTGAGCGCACATCGATGCAAAATGCTGCCTGTAACACCGGCCGGAGAGTCGCTGCTGATTGAGTGCAGCATTGCTGCAGCTTACGTAGTAGCGGCTGCTGTACACTAAGCTCCAGCGCCCTTTGCCATACCTGGCGCAAACTGAGCGCTGCCTGAGTGTGTACCAGTGTCGCGTCGTAGCTACTGGCTTGTTGCTGTAAGGTGGCCAGTATCCCGGTATGTTGGTTGTTATGGCGTTTTGTATGCTGCCATAACACCCAATCCCAGCCGAGCAGCATATACAGCAACTGGCAGACTGCCTGATGAGTGCTGTGCCCCTGCAGTGATTGCTGCCAGTCCAACCAGGCTTGCCAACCGGCCCAGCCGGAAATGCTTTGCAGCAGATTTTCAAAATATGCCTGACGTTGGGCCGGTTTGGGGCACCAGCTATCGAGCCAGGGCAGCATGTGTGCAATTAACGTCTGGGGTGAGTCGGGTAAGGTGCTAAACAAGGTGTTCAGATTGGTACTGGCTAACACCTGCAAGCCCTTATCCTGACGTACGACAGTTAACCAGCAGTGATAGGCATGGTCATCACTGCCTGCATCCGCACTGAAGCGTTCCGGATACTGATAATACAGTGCAAAAAATTGGCTAAGTTGCTGTAACACCAATTGTGGCCAGGGCAATGTGTCGTGCTGGCTGTTCTGTTCCGCCAGCAACTGCGTCAGGCTGTTCCAGCTACGTAACACCACTTGTTGCTCAAGGCCCGCTACTGCCTGCTCTGTGCTGAGCGGTAATTCTGCTTCTGTTAATGCCTGTTCTAGCTGTGCTGGCATAATCTGTGTTTGCCATTGTGACAGATACCAGCGCGCACTCATCAGGCAGTCAGTACCGGCGAGTAGTTGTTGCTCTGCGGCAATTTCTGCAAACGGACGGCTGCGTTTTGGCCACCAGGGGTTTACTGCAATCATCTGATCCAGTGGCCACTGTGGTGCTATCTGGCTTGCTGCTGCCTGCAACAGCTGACAGGTGTCAGCCATTGACAGCGAGGTGTCTGCACTCAGTGCGCTCATGCTTGCGTCTCCTGCTTGGCTAAGGTGGCAATGGTTTTGGCTGCCGGTGGGTTGTACGGCCAGATTTTTAGCGTGATGCGGGTAGCCCATTCATCTAGGTATCCCCCCGCATTCAGCCAGATAAATACCCGGTTTAGCAGCGGTTTGCTGGCGTGATAACGCAATAACACGGCCACAATAAATAAGGTGGCGAACATAGCGCTGGCGAACAGATCTGCTGTGAATGACAGGCTTCCGGTGTCTGGTATCACCTTTACCAGCAGCGTTTTGCCGGCGAGGTAGAGTGCCAGCAGACCTGCAGCATACAGTAGAGCCAGCATCACGCGCAGCCAGCGCAGGTTATCGTTGCGGCCTACAGAAGGCAGTAGCACCACAGTGACGGCCATCATTAACAACATACTGCTGGCCAGACTGGTAAAAGGCAGTAGCAGATGAGTTGAGCCAACCAATACTGCTGCCAGTAAAGCCGCAGCACTCCAGTGCGAAACCGTTGGCTCTGTCGGTTCGGCCAGTTGCGCAGCCAGATAATGGTTAACAGCGTTGCCGCTGTGCAGGAAGGCATATGCTTTGTAGCAAGAGTGTGCCAGCAGGTGCAGCAGAGCCAGCGTATACAGGCCAAGCGCAATTTCAACCAGCATCAAGCCCATTTGTGCAACCGTTGACCATGCCAGCCGGACTTTAATGCTGACACGGGTTGTCATTATCAGTGCGGCCAGTACTGTACTGAACAGCGCTGCAACTAACAGCAATGCACTGGCAATGCCGCTTATTGCCATCAAGGGTGCAAAAAGCAACAGCAGTATGCCTCCAAGATTAATAATACCGGCGTGCAGCAACGCTGAAACCGGCGTCGGTGCCTCGACCACCTGGATCAGCCAGCCATGCAGAGGCAGCTGAGCGCATTTGAGCAGTGCCACTAAGGCCAGTAAGACCGCCGCACCATGCACTAAGGGTGATGCTGTGGTGGTGCCAGCAAGGTGCTGGATGATGTGCTGAATATTGGCGCTATCAAATTGCAGGTACAGCAGTGTAAAAGCGACCGCCAGCAGTGCTTCACCCAAGCGGGCGCTGAGCGCCTTTTTATGTGCCGCCAGCTGAGCCCTTGGCCGGTCGGGATAAAACAGCAATAACTGCTGTAAGCTTAAGCTTATTGCTATCCAACCCAACCAGAACAACACCAAATGATTAGCCAGCAATGTAACGACTACTGCGGCAATAGTGGCGGCTAATGCGCGCATAAAACGTGGTTTGTCAGTTTCACCTGCCAGTGCAACGGCGCTGTAGCGCCAAATCACTACTGCCAACAGCGTTACCAGCGCCAGTAATATTACTTTAACAGCTGAAATATGAAGTAAAGCCTGCATTTGCCACCCCGCCAGATTGAAGTGGTGCTATTGTGCGTAGTGACTTAATATAAGTAAAATACATAATAAATCAGATATCGTTCACTAAAAGAGAACTATGGGCCGGTTAAACTATCATCATCTGTATTATTTCTGGCAGGTCGCCCGGGGCGCAAACCTGACTGAAACGGCGCAACGGCTGCATGTTTCCCAGTCGGCGTTATCTGCACAAATCAAACAGCTGGAGCAGAGTATGCAGGTGCAGCTGTTTCAGCGGCAGGGGCGGCGTTTAGTGCTGACCGACAGCGGCTATCAGACACTGAAATACGCTGAAGACATTTTCAGCCGCGGCCAGGAGCTGGAGCAATTACTGCTAAATGGCATGCAATCGCAGCACAGCCCGCTGCGCATTGGTACCCTGGCGACGATGTCACGTAACTTTATTGAAAGTTTTATCGCCCCGCTTTTGGGTAACCCGGCCAGCCGGTACAGTTTATTTTCGATGACACAGACTGCACTGTTAAATGCGTTGGCTGCGCACCAACTGGATCTGGTGTTGAGTAATATTGCTGTGCAGGGCAATGATAGCCAGCTTTGGCAGTGTCGGCTGCTGGCGCGGCAGCCCGTAGCGGTAATAGGGCCACCAAATAAAGCCGCCGGCAGTGCATTGCCGGCCTATCAGCAGCAGCGCTGGGTATTGCCGCCGGTGCAAAGCCCGGTTCGCACGGCGTTTGATGCGCTAGCGGCTCAGTATCAGTTGCAACCGGAGGTAATAGCTGAAGCAGACGATATGGCGATGTTACGTCTGCTGGCGCGTGATAGCGGCGCCCTAACTGTTATGCCTGCGGTAGTGGTAAAAGACGAGTTAAATAGCGGCCGCTTGCAACAATATTTAACGCTGCCTGAGGTGCATGAAAACTTTTATATTATTACGACTCAGCGGGAACTGGTGCATCCGCAGTTGCAGCATCTGTTACACGCTTTTAGTTAATTTAGCCGGGTGCCCGGCGCTGGCTCTGCAGCCAACTACCGGTGGCGGGCACACCAATAAATAGTGAAAAGCGCTTATTAATGCGGTTTTCTTAATGAAAAAATGGGTAGCGTAAAAATAACATTATGATTTTAAAAGATTATAAAGTTGGCATTAATACTGCTTTATGAGCCTTGCTTATACCAACAATAACGACTGCACAGGACGATGCGATGGCAAATCCGCTTTCTACCATACAACAATGCCGGTTATATGCCGGCTTTGAACTACAACGTTTATGGCTTACCCGCCGTGGCCTGATGACCCTGGCCGCTACCGCTGTTATCTGGTTTTTTCTGCTGCGTTATGCCATAGCGCCTGCCAGCGATCTTATAAGCGCTGACGGTTTTCAGCAGTTTTTCCGTGATGTGTTTGGCAGCGGTGGGCTGACGCAGTTATTTTCCTGGCCGGCACCAGAGCTGGCGGTGTATTGGGTGCTGAGTTTGCTTATTCTGCCGACATTTTGCTTATTCTTTACTGCCAATCAGCTATGTAGTGATTTAGAGCGCGGCACTTTGCGCTTTCTGGCTTTACGTTCCAGCCGCGCCGGTATCGTGCTGGGGCGTTTTTGCGGACAAATGCTGGTACAGGGCAGCTTAATTTTGCTAACCCTGGCGGCCACCTTATCGCTGGCTGCCTGGCGTGAAGGTGGTATCAGCCTGGCGATGCTTACTGCTGCTATCGTTATTGCGGTCAACCTGCTGCTGGTGTTACTGCCCTTTACTGCGCTGATGAGCTGTTTTTCTGCCATGGTGCGCTCAGCCAGGCTGGCAGTCAGTCTGGCTATTGTTAGCCTGGGTTTAGTTTTTGCGCTGCTTAGCTGGTTTATTTTTTACTTCCCTGACTACCTGTTTGTCATGGGCTATCTGCCCGGTACCCAGGTGCTGCAGTTAATCCAGCTGCAGGGGTGGATCACCTTGCAACATGCACTGTTACCGCTGGCGCAAACCGCCGTACTGCTAACGGCAGCAACCTTACTGCTGAAACGGAGAATGTTATGAACACTATTATTCAGTGTCAGGGTGTCAGCCAGGCTTTTGGTAGTAAAAAGGTATTGCAGCAACTTGATTTTACGCTGCAGCAAGGTGAAGTGGCAGCATTGATAGGCCCCAATGGTGCAGGCAAAACCACTCTATTCAGTATTCTGTGTGGTTACTTAAAGCCAGATAGTGGCAATGTGCTGTTGTTCGGCCATAAGCCTGGCAGCGCCGCGCTGTTTGGTAAGGTTGCCGCGCTGCCACAGGATGCCCAGTTCGATCCGGCATTTAGTATAGGCGAGCAGCTGGACTTTTATGGCCGCTTGCAAGGGCTGAGTAGCAAAGCTGCCAGGGCAGAAACCGAGCGGGTGCTGGCACTGGTTGGACTGAGTGAACAGCGCCAGCATAAAGCCGGCGCACTGAGCCATGGTATGCGTAAAAGGGCCGCTATAGCCCAGGCATTTATTGGCGCACCGCAGCTGATTTTACTCGATGAACCTACCGCCGGGCTCGACCCGGTAAATGCGTTGCAAATCCGCCAGCTTATCAGCCGTTTAAGTGCTGAAGTCAGTTTTGTTATCAGCTCGCACAATATTTTCGAGCTGGAGCAACTGTGCAACAAAGTGCTGTATCTGGAGCAGGGGCGATTAAAGACAGAAACGAACAGTAATGCCGACAGTCAGCAGCAATACCTGACACTGCAGCTGGAGCAAGACGACAGTGCCGCTGTGACTCAGGCACTGAGCGCATTGCCCGGCGTGATTAGCATCGAAGCGGTGCAGCAAAAAACACTGTTACTCTGCTATCAGGCCCAGCAAAACGCTGATTTCGATCTGGCGGTATTGCAGTGTCTGGCTGCCAATGGCTGGCGTTACCGCAACCTGACTAAAGGTAAAACCTTAGAGCAGAAACTGTTCAGCAGCGTTTAAAGGCCGCACTGTGCTTTAAGTGCCTGAATATCGTCAGCGGTCAGCCGGCTTTGTTGGGTATTAAGCGCAGCGTGCATTACTGACGCCGGGTTGTCGGTATGGCCGACACCCAGCGCATGGCCAAATTCGTGCGCGATGGTCAGTTGTAAATCGGTCAGTGTTTTATAAGCGAAAATGGTCATCACACGCTGCTTGCCGCGTATTTCCATCAGGCCGACTTCTGTTTTGGCAACTTCAGTAGTTTGCTGCGGTAGCAGGGCATTGCGGTCCGCCACAGTGTCGTTAATGTATTGCTGTTCACGCTGTAATCTTTGTTGTTCAGTATTAAGGTTGTCGGCCTGCTGCTGCAATTGTTGCTGACGCTGGTTCAGCTGCTGCTGCTCGCGTTGCAAGGCGCTGCGATCGAGTGAGGCTTGCTGCACTTTGCGTTCAAAGGCGGCGACGTCGGCGGCAAATTGCTGGTTTTGTGCCTCAAATTGCTGCTGTTGCTGTTGCAGCCGTGCGCTTTGCTGCTGCAAACCGGCTACGCGCTGGTTAATGTTGGTGTCGTACCTGTCTAGATTGCGCTGCAGCAACGCTTGTTGCAGTACCTGTTGCTGACGCTCATCGTAGGCAAAATTTATCGCAAAACCATCAAGGCTGTCGTAACGAAACAGCTCAACACCAAAGGCCTGGTTCCATTGCATAGCGGCACTGTGAGCGGCTTGTTCTGCCTGCTCCAGCGTTAAATCAAATGCCGGGTCCAGCTGGCCTATACGCCAGCTTACCGGGGCTTTACACAGATACTGCTGCATCGCATTGTCGGCGTAGTCCTGCAACACCTTCGGCAGCTGCGGCTTTTTCTGCATCAACCCCGCCAGCAGCTGATAACTGGCGTACACCAATACGGTATAAAACAGCACACGCAATAACAGTTTCATTTACACCTCAATCGACAAGCTGCTGCCTAACATAGCTTGTTACAAAGCCATTTACCGGTTCAGATTGACCACTTTGTATGCCTTAAGTTAATGTGCAGCATAACAATTGTTAAGGAGCAAATTAAGTGAATATTGCTACCCTGTGGATCATTGCCGGTATTGTATTGATCCTGACAGAGTTAATGGCGACCAGTATAGTGGCTGTATTTTTTGGTATTGCAGCGATAGCCGTGGGGTTATTGCTGAATTTTGGCCTGATTGACAGCTACAGCATGCAGTTCTTATTGTTTGGCGTTTTGTCATTGCTGCTGCTGTTTACCGTGCGCGGCCATTTTAAACGCTGGTTTGTCGGTTACACCGCCGACAGCAATGAGCAACCCTCCCGTTTTGCTGATGACATCGGCCGCCGAGTCACTGTGCATACCGATTTTAACCAGGGCGCAGGTCGCGTCGTACTAAACGGCGTGCAATGGGATGCAGAGTCGGCTGATAATCTGCATGCCGGCGATGTTGCCTGGGTAGTGGCCAACCATGGCATTAAGCTGGTGGTATCAGCGGTTAAGCCTGACTAATTTTATCCAACCTGCCATCTGTTTAAGGAGTAAATCTGATGGGTCCAATTGATATTAATACTATTTTAATGGCCGGCTTTGCACTGGCGGTCGTCATTACCATTGTTAAAACCGCCCGGGTGGTACCGCAGAAAAGTAATTATGTAATAGAGCGGCTGGGTAAATATTCGCGCACGCTGGATTCGGGCTTTCATATTCTGATCCCTTTTATCGACAAAGTAGCCTATGTACATAGCTTAAAAGAAGAAGTCATCGACGTGCAGCGCCAGACCTGTGTAACCCGGGACAATATCCAGGTAGGAATAGATGGCATTTTATATCTGCAGGTGATCGATCCCCATAAAGCCAGCTACGGCATTAACGACTACCGTTACGCTTCCGCCCAGTTGGCTCAAACAACGATGCGTTCTGTGATTGGCCAGACTGATCTGGATAAAACCTTTGAAGAACGCGCCAAAATTAATGAAGAAGTGGTAAAAGCATTAGATGAAGCCGCAGCCCCCTGGGGCGTGAAAGTACTGCGCTACGAGATTGCCGACATTGAACTGCCTATCAGCATTAAAGATGCGTTAGAGCAACAAATGCGGGCTGAACGTGAGCGCCGTGCTGCTATCGCCAAATCAGAAGGTGAGCGCCAGTCGATGATTAACGTGTCCGAAGGCCAGAAGCAGGAAGTGATTAACCTGTCTGAAGGTGACAAGATGCGTCAAATCAACGAAGCCGAAGGCCGCGCCCGAGAGATTGAACTTATCGCGATTGCCACGGCAGAAGGCATACGCAAAATTGCTGAGGCCATTAATCAACCCGGTGGCTCTGAGGCGGTAAGCCTGCGGGTTGCAGAGCAATACGTAAAAGAGTTCGGTAACCTGGCAAAAACCAATAACACCATGATAGTGCCGGCAGAGCTGGCCAATATCGGCGGTGCGGTAGCCGGTTTAACGGAAATCTTAAAAGTGGCACAGCCAAAAACGAAGTAGATATCTGTTTTAGTTTGCAGAGCCGGCAGCATGCCGGCTTTTTGTTTATTTTTGCAGGTTACAGTTTAAAGCGGGTCAATAGCTCGTTTAGATCAACTGCCAGTCTGGACAATTCGTGTGCTGAGGCGCTGGTTTGGTTGGCGCCGGCAGCTGATTGCGTTGCTAAATCGCTGATATTGACTATGTTGCGGTCTATATCGCGTGCTACTTTTGCTTGTTGCTCTGCCGCACTGGCGACAACCAAATTACTGTCGCTGATGCGGTTAATCTGATCGCTTATCGTCGCCAGTGCCTGACCTGCCGCCGTCGAGACTTTTAGGGCTTCCTCTGCTGTCATAGTGCTTTGGTGCATCGCATCAACGGCATTCCCTGTCTCGGTGCGTATCTGTGTAATGATTTGCTCAATTTCCCGGGTGGAAAGTTGAGTGCGATGTGCCAGCGCTCTTACTTCGTCGGCGACGACAGCAAAACCTCTGCCGGCTTCGCCGGCTCTGGCAGCTTCAATAGCAGCATTTAATGCCAACAGGTTGGTTTGTTCAGCGATGGCGCGAATCACATCCAGTACAGTACCAATTTGCTGTGATTGGCTGGCCAGGTTTTGCACCAGCTCTGATGTGGTGGCTATCTGTTCATTCATGCGGTGAATAGAGCTTACGGTATTCTCAACCTGGCGTCTGCCTTCATGGGTCACTCTGGCTGATTCTGCAGAGGCCTCTGAGGTTGATGAAGCCGTATGAGCAACTTCATCTACTGCAGAGCTCATTTCTGTTATTGCGGTGGCGGCTTGCTGAATTTCATCATTCTGTCGCTGAATGCCCCGTGATGCATCTTCCGTGACTGAGTTTAACTCTTCTGCGGCAGACGCCAGCTGGGTTGAAGAGTTAGCGATATGACTCAGCGCATCGCGCAGGCTTTGCTGCATCTTAAGTAAAGCCGAGGATAAACGCGCAGCTTCATCGGCACCCGTTACGCTGACAGTGCGGGTCAGATCGCCACCGGCAACCGTTTCAGCCAGCGCAACGGCCTCAGATATAGGCACAGTAATACTGGTTGTAAGCAGCATAGCAATGCCGATACTTGTTGCAGCGACAATAACAATTACAGCGACCACCCACACTTTACCACTTTGGTAGGTAGAAAAAGATCGCCCGCTGATATCTGCGGATATTTTCTGATTAAGTTCGGCCAGACTAACCAGTTCTTGGGTCATTTCGTTGGAGAAGCTGTTCAGGCTGTCCAGTTGCTGCAAAGCGCTGGGTTTGTCGGACAGTAGCAGGAAGTTGACTACCTGCTGCTGGCCGCCTTCATAATTGGCTTTGGCTCGCAAAAATGCATTATATATCTGCTGTTCCTGGTCTGAGCTTATCAGTTGCTCATATTCATGCTGGTAGCGGTTAACGTCTTGTTTAACCTGCTCTAACCGGGCCAGCGTGTCCGTTTCTGCCCGGGCATCCTCTGCTGCCAGTAAACGCAGGGTAAATACCCGTATCCGCATCATGTTCAGGTTAAGGTTCGACAGGGTATTCAGGCTGGGAATGACATTGCCCTCAATCACACCGGCGACCTGCCGCATTGAAGACATACTGTTTAGTGAAAACAGCCCCAGTATCAATACCAGCACAGTTGTCAGAGCAAACCCACTTAGCAAACGGTTACGAATTCCTATCTGGCGTATCATCATATATCCCTCATGTGTCATTGTTTTTATACGAAAGCGGGTTTGTGTCGACGGTCTGCCGTTTTACTTTGTGTGTATTGAGCAAGGCGACAGTAAACCCCAACAGTGATATCGCGACACCCAGGTATTGCGTCAGGCCTGGCAGCTGGCTGTTAAACGGCAGACCGACGCCTAGCGCTATGGTGGGTGACAGCGCCGGAAACATCGCTGCACGACGGGTGCCCAGGTACTGAGCTGCTTTAGAAAAGGCAAAGATGGCAACTACACCAGACAACACACCCTGTACCAGTACTTGTTGCCATAATAGGGTAGAGTCCAGCATCATTAAGGCCCATGGGCCTTTAAAGAATAAATAAAGCGGTATATAAAACAGTGCGGAGTATACCGACACCAGAATAAGTGCTGTCAGTGCGCTGATACGCCACAGTCGCAGCAGTAAAATAAATACGGCCAGCATGGCGCCCGACGTGGCAAACATCAGATCTGAGTTTACTTGGTGCGCCAAAGTGTCAGAGCGGGGTTCGACCACCAGCATCAGGCCAGCGATTAAAATGCCCACGCCCAGCCCCCATTGCCAGCTAAACCATTCTTTTAAAATAAGTACCGATAATATAATACTGCACACAATCAGCGTGACTAACTGAATAAAGGCGCCGTGTACCAGAGGAGAATAATGGTAACCACCCAGTGCAAACCATAACAGCAGCGGCCCGGCCAGCACAGACAAAACCAGGCGCTTTTGCCAGCCAACACGCACGGCAGGTTTGTGTATAACCAGCAGCGGGCTCAGCAGTAAGCCAGAAGTACTGTAGCGGATAAAAGCGATATCCCAGGCCGACATTCCCGCAGCGATACCATGAAATGACATCGCTAACCAGCCACCCCATAACAGCGCCACAATAAAGCCATAATAAACCCCCTCAACCAACATGCTCTGGCTGTTCTCACCGGCAAATCTGTTGTGTGGCATAGTACTTCCCTGCTCCAATCAACATAGTTCCCGAAACCGTAGATCTCGATCAATATTCACAAGTACGATTTTCGTTTGAAATTTACAGAAAAGAGTATCGTAAGTTATTGAAACAGATCAACTTTTTTATATTTTTATAGCTGGTTTTTTGTTTTATTACTACAGCAATTGCATTTGGTCGTGAATTAGGTACTTGCTGGCGCAAAATGGTGCTGGCTGGCATGAAAAAAATTCGTCGCACCAAAATGGTTATTCATGCTTTTTTTCTGTGGGTTGGTCGGTGTCATGGTAGAAACCCAGCAATAATCCCGCCGCAACTATAATGAAACCAAGCCACTGGCTGAGAGCCGGTACCCGGTGAAATAACAACATACCCAGCAACATAGTGATCGCCGGAGCAAAGGCCGGAAATAACACGGCTTTGCGAAGCCCCAGATACTGTACCGCCTTGTTAAAGGCATGCAGGGCGAATACTCCAGATAACACGCCCTGAAACAGCACTTGCTCAACTACCTGATCAAAGTCCAGCATTGAAAGGTATAAAGGGCTGTGCAGCATCAGGTACATCGGGCAATAGAGCAAGGCGGATAACACGGCCACGACGACAGTGGCAGCCAATGCATCGACCCGCCAATACCAGAGCAGTGCCATAAACAGCGCCCACATCACTCCGGCCAGCATAAATAGCAGGTCGCCTTTCCAGACCGCGCTGATTTCTTGCTGCAATGGTTGTAACGGTCCTGCCACTGCCGCCAGGCCGACAAGCAGTACCAGCAATGCCGCCAGATAACTAAACCGTGGCTCAGATTTGCTGCGCCACCATATTAGCAGCAAGCCAGACAAAATCAGCGTTGCGGCTTGCACCACAGTGCCATGAACGAGTGGCGCATATAAAAAGCCATGCGCTGCAAGTACAGCAAACACTGGGCCGGCCAGTAAGGTGAGCAATAGTGCGCGGGTCCAACCCACCTGACGGAAAAGATTACTGAGCGCCAGCAACGGCAGCAACAACAACCCAGACGTCAGATAGCGCAGAAATACCAGATCTTCTGCGCTGAAGCCATCGGCTATACCCTCACTGGATACCGCCATGCAGGCACCCCAGATACAAGAACCCAGCAAGCCGTAAGCCACGCCGCTAAACTCATGGTGCTCAGTGTCAGGTGTTAAGCTAAACCCGCGTGTCATCTGGTTTTCTCCTCTATGCAGGCTATTCAGCTTTGTCCGGATTTCAACTGCACAACCTGTGAGGTTGTCTTCTGATTTGAAAGGGAAAAGTCAAGAAAGGCATCAGGATCCAGAGCCTTGGCATAACAGTAACCCTGTACTTCGTCGCAGCTTCGTGCCAGCAGAATATCTGCAGTGGCGTAGTCTTCGACGCCTTCTGCAATGGCTTTGAGATTAAAGCTGTGCGCCAGCGTGATAATAGATTGCACTATGGCTTCGTCGTCAGCGTTACGGGCTATGCCTTTTACAAAAGACTGATCAATTTTCAGCTTGTCAACGGCAAAACGTTTCAGATACGCCATATTGGAATAGCCGGTGCCGAAATCGTCGATGGATAATTTAACGCCCAACGCTTTTAACCGGCTGATAATTTGCATTACCCGTTCTGAGTCCTGCAATAACATCGACTCTGTCAGCTCCAGCTCCAACAAGTGAGCGGGCAAACCAGAGTCGGCCAGCGCCTGTGTCACTTCTGCCACTAAATCGCCCTGGCGAAATTGCAGTGCAGAACAATTTACCGCCACCACCAGCGGTGCCATCCCCTGTTTACGCCATGCCATAGCTTGCTGACATACGGTCCGTAATAACCAGTTGCTGATGGGAATAATCATGCCGTTGGCTTCGGCTGCCGGAATGAATTCCGCCGGAGAGATTAGCCCCTCTGTCGGATGCCGCCAGCGTAATAAGGCTTCGGCACCTACTACACGACCGGTACGCAAATCCAACTGGGGTTGATACTGAATAAAAAGTTGTTGTTTAACCAACGCCTGGCGTAGCTCTGTTTGCAGTGTCAGACGACGTAAGCCCTGCTCCCCCATAGTATTGTGATAAAACCGGTAGGTATTGCGGCCATCTTCTTTCGCTTTATATAGCGCCATATCAGCTGCTTTAAGTAACGACTCAAAGTCAGTACCGTGCAGTACGTGAACCGCCACGCCTATTGACGGTGTCACCGCAACCTGCTGTGCTTCCAGTTGCAGCGGTTGCTGAATTTCGGTGATGATGTCCTGTAACAGCTGTGTTAATTGCTCATGTTGCTGTGCCATCGGTACCAATAGCAAATATTCGTCGCCACCTAGTCGCGCAACAGTGTCAATACGCTTTTTAAAGCTTAGTAAGCGTTTGGCTACAGCATGTAGCACAGCATCACCGGCGTAATGCCCCAGCGAATCGTTAATGTTTTTGAAATTGTCCAAATCCAGGTATAACAACGCGATATGGCCGTTTTTTCTTTCAGTGTCTGCCATTAGCTGTTCAAACCTGTCTTTTAGAAACCAGCGGTTTGGCAGACCGGTTAGCGCATCGTGATACGCCATGTAACTGATGCGTTGTTCTTGATCTTTCCGTTCAGAAATATCCTGTAATGTCACCACAGCACCTATTAGTTGCTGATTTTTCACATTCGGATAGGCCCTGATCTCTATTTGGATTTGCTGCTGGCGCGCGTCAATAAAACGGTGATCATCGCAGTAAAATTCTTCGCCCTGATGGACTTGATTAAGCAAGCGGGTTATCAAATCTGTATGTTTACCTTGTGGATCAACAAAATGCTTATCCAGCGCGGTGGAGGATAAATCTGTATCTGCGGTATAACCAAACAGCCGTACACAACTCTGGTTGCTGAAAGTGCAAACCCCCTGAAAATTCAAACCAAAAATCGGATGTCCGACGGAATGCAGCAGCAAACGGATATACTCTTCTTTGGCTTTTAATTCTCTGGCAGAGCGCTGTTCCTTATGTCTGGTTTTTTGTAGCCGGCGGCTGAATATCGCACTTAAGGCACAAATCAATAACGACAATATTACCGCCAGGGCTGAGCTTAAGTACCATTCTGCCAAATAATCTGCAGTGGCATAGCCTGTTACCAGTATAAAAGGGTAGGCACCGACTCTTTTGTAGCTATATAGCCGCTTTACCGCATCTACCCTGGACTGCATAAAAAGCGCGCCTTCATTGTGGCCTTGAGCCAGCTGCTGATCGATCAAATCTGCGGCATAGCTTGGTGTTTGGGTGCCGGGTAATTGTGGCTGACGCACCACTGTGGTTGGTGGGTCTATACGACGCAGCGTCAACACGCCAGCCTTACCTAGTTCTACCTGAGCAAATAATTGCTGCACGGTGTCCAGTGGCACCGATGTGGCAATCCAGCCGGTCAGCTCACGCTGGTGATTAATCACAGGCACTGCCAGAGCCAGTTGATTATCTGCAGTTTGCTCAAACAGCAAGCCCGGGAGGTTGTGTTGCTGGATCTGCAATGGAATTTGCGAAAAGTATAGGGCCTGATTGCCTGCTGCAGTGCTGAACAGCGCCGAACCATATTTACTCAGTAGTATTAATGGCGGTAATTCGGGAAATCGGCTCGCCAGATTTTGTAACTGCTGACGCAGTTGCTCCTGCTGCAGCTGACTTTTATCCAGTAAGGCCGGGTCCAGCATTTGTGCCACGCTGTTAAGCTGCATCTGTAGTGGCTGGAGCAACCCGGCATTTAGCCGGGATTCCAGCGTCAGATTTAAATTGTGTAAATCTGTTTTGGCCTGACGCTCGGTCTGCATATAGGAGATTAGCAAAAAGCCCGCCAGTAACACTGCAATACTCAGGCATAATACCGGCCAAAGCACTGCTTTGCTGGGGGGGCGGATGTCAGGTTGCTGGTCTGCCAACTGCCTTAGCTGTGGGCCGGCGTCTAATGTCACGGGAAAGTGAATACTGTTCATAGCAATGTCCTGCTGAGCTGGTGCAGACGCTTGCTGCAAAGCAAGTCTGCCGATCCGGTTCTGAAGTTAAAATGCAAAGCGGTCAACTAACCCCGCTAGGTTGACCGCGAGTTTGGACAACTCCTGGCTGGCTTGTGATGTCTGGCTGGCGCCGGCAGCCGTTTGAGTTGATAGATCGCGAATTTTCAGCAGGCTCAGGTCTACTTCTCTGGCTACCAGCGCCTGTTGTTCCGTTGCCCCGGCTATTGTCAGATTACGTTCATTAATCTGCGATATTGCCCGGGTAATTTGCTGTAGCGCCTGATCGGCAGCTTTAGCCTGTTGCAATGTGGTTTCGGCTTGCTGTGCGCTGAACTGCAATGAATGCACTGTATCAGCAGTTTGCTGCTGTACAGTGTTAATCATGTTTTCAATTTCCAGTGTTGACTGCTGAGTACGTTGCGCCAGGGAACGTACTTCATCTGCGACAACAGCAAAACCGCGGCCACTTTCGCCCGCTCTGGCAGCTTCAATAGCGGCATTTAACGCCAGCAGATTAGTCTGATCAGCTATAGTGCGAATCACTTCCAATACTTTGCTGATATTTTGAGTATCAGTGGCCAGACTTTCGGCTTTGTGTGAAACCGACATGACATTGGTAACTAAGTCTGCAATCAGACTGATAGATTGCGCTACCCGCTGATTACCATCTTTGGCTTCACGGTCAGACAATTGCGATAACTCTGATGTCGAAACGGCATTGCCAGCAACTTCATTTACTGCTGAGGTCATTTGCGACATAGCAGTTGCTGTCAGCTCAATTTCATTACTTTGCTGTTGTAAATCATTGGTACTGGCCCAGATCACGGTATTCATTTCTTCGGTCGCTGATGCCAGTTGCACTGCAGAATCCCGAATATTCTCAATCACATCTTTCAGGTTTTTTCGCATCACATTCATCGCGTGTAGCAGTAATGCCGGCTCGTCTTTGCCAGTGCAATCTATGTTCTGGCTTAAATTGCCGCTGGCAATCGTTTCTGCTGCAAATAGTGCTTTGCGAACAGGTAAAACAATACTGCGGGTTAAAATAATAGCCAGAACTATTGTCATCAACATGGCCAGAAACAAGGTGAACTGCACCAGCTGCGTCGATTGCTGATAGCTTTGCTCATTATCGGCAGCGGCCTGAGCAGAACCTGCTTTGTTAAAAGCGATCAGTTGTTGTAGATGCTGGCTGATACTGGCTCCGCCCTGACTAAGCTGCAAGCTTAATGACTCTGCCTCTGCATCCGTCAGATTGTGTTGCTCAGCCAGGCTAATGAGTTGGTTTAAATCGTCGAAGTATAATGTCAGTCTGCGTTCCAACGCTGTTAGCATTGCTTGTTCAGCGTCGCTCAGATGTCGCTGGTGATATTGTTGTTCAAGTTGCAGAATGTCTGCTGTCGCCTGATTAATCAGAGCTTTGCTTTTTGCTCTTACATTAGTGTCTCTGCTGGCTCTGAAGCGTTGTCCTTCCAGCCTTACAGTGCCAATTCTATTATTCAGCTCCAGCAAGGTGGTGATACCAGCTAGCCAGTGCTGGTCAATCTCTTTGGTAGCCTGATTCAGCTTTTCCAGCTGCGACAAGCTGAAACAGCCTAAAAACAGCATTACAGCGGTGAGTAAGGCAAAACTACTGGCAGCTCTTTTACCGATAGTTATTTTTCTTAGTAGCATAGAAAACTCCTTCATAACATTACACTCCTGGTACCAGTGCCGTCATCGCTTATGGTGAATGGTGGGCCGGCATAGTGAGCCTTGTGACTTTGAGTTAATGTTAGGGTAAGAGGGGAGGCGAAACACTTCTACCAGGGGTAAGGAAAACTAGGGAAATGGTGTTAGCAATTAAAACCTTGGTATAGATGACGGCCGGAATAAGGCCGTCGACATGACGTTACAGCACTGCCTCCAGTGCTTTGAGCATTTCAGCCGAACTGAAAGGTTTGCTGAGAAAGGCAGTAGCACCGAGCGCAAGCGCTTTGCGCTTCAAACAATCTTCAAAAAATGCGGTAAGCAGAATAACCGGCACAGGCGGCTGCATCTGTTGTAACGCAGCCAGCACGTCAAAGCCATTCATCGCGGGCATCTGCACGTCTGAGATAACACAACTGACTTCAACTAAATGCGCAGAGGCCAGTAATTGCCGGCCGCTGGAAAAGGTTTCAACGTTAAAGCCAAGGCAGCGAATATAACTGTCCAAAGCGATACGTACTGAATCGTCGTCATCAAGCACATAGATCAAAGGCGGTTTCACTGCACGCTCCAAACCCGGTAACTAAGCTATACAGGGTTTTATATTTTGACTGACGGGCAGTGTAACTGACTAAACAAAAGAGGGACATTATACCGGGGTATTAGGCTTTATTCAGGCTCAGCTGCTCAGCCATCCGAACCAATTCAGCAAAATTTCGCGCCTGCATTTTTTTCATCATATTGCCACGATGAATTTTTACTGTGATCAGGCTTAAATTCAGCTGATCGGCAATCTGCTTATTGAGCAGCCCGGACACGGCCATCCGCATGACTTGTTGTTCTCTGTTGGTTAGCGAAGCGAAGCAGTTACGTAATGCATCAGAGACAGAACTGGCCGCTAAACGTTGCTCGGCTTTTTGTAATGCTAGCGCAATAGCGTCGAGTAAATCCTGTTCACGAAAAGGTTTGGCGAGAAAATCTACAGCACCAGACTTCATCGCTTTTACCGTCATCGGAATATCACCATGGCCGGTAATAAAAATGACCGGCAGATCAATGCCTTCTGCCACTAGTTGACGATGAAAGTCCAGACCATTGGCAAATTGCAGACGTACATCGAGGATCAGACAACTGGGTACTGCGGCCAGGCTGGTTTGTTGAAACTCCGTAACACTGGCGAACACGCTCGCCTGTAAACCAACAGAACGTAGTAAGCTGCTTAGCGAGTCCCGCACGGCCGGGTCATCATCCAATATATAGACAATGGGTTGTTTAACGCCAGGCATTGACTTAATCACAGCACTATCTCTGTTAGTTGCGGCAACTGTAAGCAGAATGCTGCACCGGGTTCTGCCCGCTGTTCTGCCCACAAGCTACCATGATGTGCCTCTGCTATGCTGCGGCAAATGGATAAACCCATGCCCATTCCCTCTGCTTTGGTGCTGTAAAATGCATCGAATAATAATGGATGGTCGGCCGGTGTAATACCAGTGCCTGAGTCGGTTACTGTTACCTGCCAGCTTTTTAGCACCG
Organism: Rheinheimera aquimaris; assembly: GCF_020531985.1. Classification (GTDB taxonomy): domain Bacteria; phylum Pseudomonadota; class Gammaproteobacteria; order Enterobacterales; family Alteromonadaceae; genus Alishewanella; species Alishewanella aquimaris. The sequence goes on from NZ_JAJAVQ010000002.1 coordinate 274,584, forward strand.
CAGTTAAGCTAATGCTTAATTGTCGCTGTGTTAAAGCGCTGTGCTCCATCGCCTGTATGGCATTGACCAGCAAATTAATCAGGATTTGCTGCAGCTGAATTTTATCTCCGGCAATCCAGGCTGGTTCTTGAGGCAGCGTCAGATGGCTTTGAATATGATGTCGATGCAATTCTTTGTCAAGCAACAATACCGACTCGGAAATGACCTCGCGTAAATCCAGTTGAGTTAAAGTGATAGTGCCTTTCTTTGACAGTGTGCGGATCCGTTTTACCACTTCAGCGGCTCTGTGTGCTTCTTTGACAATAGCACTGATGCAGGAATTAATTTCAACCTGGTCCGGTTCAGGCCGGTTCAGCCAGCGTAATGATGCTTCAGCACTCATACTGATAGACGCCAGTGGCTGATTAATTTCATGTGCCAGTGACGCTGACATCTGACCTAAGGTACTGAGGCGGTTTGCTTGTTCCAGAGCTGTCTGCAATACCCGTAACTTGTCGTCGGACTGACGGCTTTCTGTCAGATCATTGTTGCTGATTAGTATTGAGCGAGCCTTCCCTTTGGCATCCCGTGCGACAGACCAACGGCTGGCCACTATTACTTGTCGCCCTGACTGATGCTGTTCGGTAAGCTCGCCTTCAAAATGACCGGTTGCCAACAACTGTTGCATAGCGCACTCAGGTGTCGCAATTAACTGATACAGAGACTGGCCTACGGCTTGCTGTCTGCTCCAGCCGTACAGCTTACAGGCCCCCTGATTCCAACTGGTTATAACGGCGTGCATATTACAGGTTAAAATGGCATCGTGAGTTTGCGCCAATAAATACACTTGTTGTTGTAACTGGGCTTTTGCTGTTTGGCTTTTCAGAGCCAGTACTGTTGTTATGGCGATAGCCGCCAAACTGACCAGGCAACGGGCAAAAGCCGCACTTTCCAGTACAGCGCCATGCGACATAAAAAACGCGGTGAGGGTCAGTGCCATACACAATACACTGACCGCTATCACCCCCTGTTTTGAAAGCAGTTCAACAGCCATCAGCACGACGATGACATAAAGCACCGCAACCGCTATTTGTAAGGATGTAAGGGTATCTGCGATAAAAATAACCGTGGTGATAACAACAGCAATAACGTACATCAAGGCACTGGCGGAACGATGATTGACCAGCATTCGATTTTTTTACCCTCTACTTTGCAGAGTATCTTAAATATTAAATGGCCTGTACGGAACCGCTACTATCTGCAAAACTCCGACAAGATACCACTATACCAAGGTATATAGATAAAGCGTGACACTGTTGTTTGTAGCAAACTTGTGAAACCAGGTAGTTTCAGTCAGACCACGCCGAAAGTCTTATACTATTTAAGATTCAAGCTGAGTATTCAACATTACGACTTCGTTGTTGACGGTTTTTGATAGTGGCTAATCTAATCTGGTAAAGTTTATTTAAGCTCACAGGAGGTCAGGTGCAGTCTGTTATTCAGGTTAATCAATTAAGTAAGACCTATCCGTCAGGTTTTCAGGCGCTGCAGAATGTGCAGTTAGAGATCCGGCGCGGCGAAATTTTCGCGCTATTGGGGCCAAACGGCGCCGGAAAAACCACGTTAATCAGCATCATCTGCGGTATTGTAAATCCGGGCACAGGCTCTGTGTTGGTTGATGGTCTGGATATTGTTAAACAATACCGGCAGGCCCGGCAGCGTATCGGGCTGGTACCGCAGGAGTTGTCGGTCAGCATTTTTGAAACGGTCTGGGATACAGTTAGTTTCAGCCGTGGGTTATTTGGTAAACCGGCCGACCCGGCCTATTTACAGCAACTGCTAAAGGACTTGTCGCTGTGGGATAAAAAAGACAGCAAAATTATGGCGTTGTCTGGGGGCATGAAACGGCGGGTGTTAATTGCCAAGGCATTGGCGCATCAGCCGCAGATCCTGTTTCTGGACGAGCCTACTGCGGGTGTCGATGTTGAACTGCGCCGGGATATGTGGCAAATGATCCGCCGGCTGCGTGACAGTGGCGTGACTATTATTCTGACCACGCATTACATTGAAGAAGCAGAGGACATGGCTGATCGCATCGGCGTCATCCGGGCCGGTAAGCTGGTGCTGGTCGATGACAAAAGCAGCCTGATGCAAAAGCTGGGTAAAAAGCAACTGTTGCTGCAGTTGGTTGAACCGCTACCTGAAATTCCGCCTGCGCTGGCAGCGTACCAGTTGCAACTGTCTGCCGACAACAGGCAACTCATCTACACCTATGACGCACAGCAAGAGCAGGCCACCATTACTACCTTATTGCGTCAGCTCAATGGCTTAGGTGTAGAGTTCAGCGATTTGAATACGCAGGAAAGCTCACTGGAAGATATCTTTATTGGCCTGATAGGAGATGCTGCATGAACTTTTACGCTATTAAAGCTATTTACCTGTTCGAGCTGGCGCGTACCTGGCGTACTCTGATGCAGAGCATTGCCTCGCCGGTATTGTCTACATCGTTGTACTTTATCGTGTTTGGCTCAGCGATTGGTTCGAGAATGGTCGCTATTGACGGTATCAGCTATGGTGCCTTTATTGTACCCGGCCTTATCATGTTGACCGTACTGACGGAGAGCACCTCTAATGCTTCTTTTGGCATTTATATGCCAAAATTCTCCGGCACTATCTATGAGATTTTGTCGGCGCCGATTTCAGCCATCGAAATTATCCTTGGTTATGTCGGGGCAGCTGCCAGCAAAGCTATTTTGCTTGGATTAATTATTCTGCTGACAGCAAGATTTTTCGTCGACTTCAGTATTGAACATCCACTATGGATGCTGGCATTTCTGGTGTTAACCGCCATTAGTTTTAGTTTATTCGGCTTTATTATCGGTGTGCTGGCAAACAGCTTTGAGCAACTGCAGATAGTACCGCTGATGGTGATTACACCGCTGACATTTTTAGGCGGCAGTTTTTACTCGATCAGCATGCTGCCGCCACTGTGGCAGCAAATAACGCTGTTTAACCCTGTGGTATACCTGATTAGCGGCTTTCGCTGGAGCTTTTATGGCGTGGCCGATGTTAACGTAGGCCTGAGCCTGGCGATGATTTTATTGTTTATGGCACTGTGTATCGGTGTGATCTGCTGGATTTTCCATACCGGCTACAAAGTTAAGGTTTAACTGGTGGTGTCTGCAGGGCGATGTTCAGTTGAAGTTGCAGTGCGGCAATAACGGTGTGTTCACGCCAGTACTGGTTATGCGACAACGGGTTCCAGCTGGCGGCCAGCCAGCCGAAAAAGCCACCTGCGGCATTTACGTCGATATCCGTAACCAGTGCTGCATAGCTGTCAGACAAGTCGGCCAACGGCCAGCCTAACACATCGTCTTTATCGTAGTAGTTATGCCAGATAAAGTCGTGGCGGGGGTTGGTAAAGGGCACAATTTGTTCAATGGCGTGGGCGGCAACAAAAATCGGGATATTACAGCCGGTTGTAATCAAGGCTGTTAGCCGATCGCCACGTAAAAAAGAAATATCATCATCGGTTAATGGTGTATCGCCGCTGATACCCGCCTGATAACGTTTTATATCCCGCCAAATACCGGCGGCAGGTTTAACGCCGGCTTTGGCTTGTTGCGCATCCCATAAATAGCATGACAACACATGACAGCCCAGCGAGTGTGCCAGTAATACCAGTTTGCCATCTGCGGTCAGTTGCTGTTTGGCCAGATACAAGGCGCGGGCTATTTTCAATTGGCTGTAATGGTACAGGCTGTGCGGCTGTTCTTTGCGATGTTCCAGGGCGGCAGCGTCGGCAAAACCGAATAACATAAAGCGGCGCAGCTTACTCCAGCGCAGCCTGAACCCCGTGGCTTGCCACACCCGCTGTTCGTTATATTGCAGTAAATCCTGATAATACACTGTGCCGCAATACAGCTGCGCAGGCTGCACCAAGCCCTGTTGCACCGTCTGGAATAACATTGCCGCGTAGTCGGGTTCAGTTTCGCCCATACCGTGTATCGTTACCAGTGCAACCTGCTTCATACGTCAGTTTTCTCTGTGCTATAGCGCTGCTGCAGGTAGGCATACAAGTGCTCGGTAAAAAAACCGTGCATTAAAAAACGCTGGCCCAGGTTCCAGGGCCCGACCAGATAATGCGGATATTTGTTATAGGCCATTTCAGTCAGAGTGTTATCGCCAACTAAGTGGCCAATACGGATGGCAATAGACTGATCGAGGTTAAAGCCATTAATCGCATCGCGGTATTCTTCACGCGTTAGCAGCAAACAAAATAAGCACATAAACAACGCATGCGAGGTTTCAAAATCCAGCTTTTGTGTGCGTTTTTCCTGCAGCTGAAACTGCGCCATATCAAGCGGTTGCCAGTGTTGCCAGTTAAGGCCTGCATTACTGAGTGGCATGGCTGGTTTTTGATGGCGGCCAAGTTCAGCAAACAGGCGAAACAACTCCTGATCGTGCTGCACAAAGCTGGCATGCTGCATATCGGCAATGCATTTGGGGTAGAGTTGTACCGGTGTTGCGCTGTCTGCCCCGCCGTTGGCCGCCAGAAAATTCAGGATATTCGATTCTGTGGCGTAGTGACGTAAAATCAGTAAGTTCGCTTCTTTGCTGACAAAATGTGTACAAAACCAGCAAATCAGCCGCTGCAGCGTGGTGTGGGCACTGAATTGTGGTAGCGGCAGGCGCTTAAACAGCCAGGTAAGATGCAGCAAAATGGCGAAAATAAACTGCAGCAGCGGGCGGATACTCCAGCGCAGCGGGTTCTGTAGGTCTTTTTGCCATAAATCCAGTGCAGCTTGTTCAATTGGCAACGAATTGTCATTGGCGATAGCTTTTATATAGGCGCTGGGGCCGCGATTTGGCTTAATACTCATTATCGGTTTCCTCCAGCTGCAAGCAGTACAGTCTCGCGGTGACACGGGCGGTACGCACTATAGCGCTTAGCTGCTGAGGGCTTTGGCATAAACGGTCAATCAGCTGATACAGCTTTTGCATATGGTCGTCGTCGTTGGCGCCGTGGTAGCGCATAAAACGGGTATAGCTGCCGTCGCCGCTGGTGCAGTTGTCTATCTGGCCGGCCCAGCCGCTGGCCATTTTTTGCCCCAGGCCTTCGATTATCCACATAGCGCCAATTAAATCGACCGGGTTAGGCTGGCTTGCACGGTACATTAAAAAACCATGTAATGCCTCAGTGCCAACATTACGCGCTGCACCCTGAATATCGCTTAAGCTGCCACCTGCAGCCAGATAATCCTGCTCCAGCATTTCGTAGTCGCGGTGCTCTTCGCGGGCATGACCGATGATTACCGAGCGCACATCGCTGTAATCGCGGTCAAAACTTGAGGCACAGCGGCTGATCCAGCGCGAGCCTTCAATAACCTGCTGGCGCCAGTTTAGCAGCAGCTGACAATAATCGGCTTTGCTGAACTGGCCGCGTTCAAGCCGTTGCAGCAAAGGTACCCGGCCAAGCTGCCGTTCAAATTCAAACCACACCCGCATCAGGGCTTGTAAACATTGTTGCCCTTGCGGGCTTAACAGCTGCTCGGTCATGCTTCCACCACTGTCAGTTGCATATAAGCATTATTAAAACGGCCGCTTTCGGGCACCATACATAAGATAGTATCGCCAACACTGTATGATTGAGTGCGGCGAAACTCGTCCAGCATAATAAAAATGGAGGCGCAACCGGTGTTGCCGCGGCTATACAGGTTGCTGTACCACTTATGTTCGGCTACGCCGACACCGGCGCGCTGCATCATGTCGAAAATTTTGCCACGAAAATAATGTGACGAGTAATGGCATAACACATGGTCGATTTTATCCGCCTGCACCCGGCCTTCGGCGATCAGGCGCAAATAACCATCAACCCCCAGCTTGACAATATTCTCCAGCAACCTGACATCTTGCCGTATCAGCAGGGCGCCATCAGCTTCGGCGGCGGCATAGGTTGGGTAATCCTGCCAGCTGCGGTTGATACTGTTGTCTGTCGGGTAACCAACGCTCATGCATACCGGGTAAGCATCGGCATGGGAAAAACTGCGGATCCAATCAATGCGAAAGCACTTATTCCGTGGCTGGTTTTCCAGCAGCAGGGCGCCGGCGCCGTCTGACAGCATCCAGCGCAGAAACTCGGCGTTAAAATCCGGTGTGCTGCCCGCCGCCTCATAGCGGCTGGCTTTAAACAGGCGCGAAGTCAGTTCACTTGCCACTACCAGCGCATTTTGCTGCTCACCGGCTTTCAGGTTAGTAAAAGCGGCTTTTAGCGCCATCATACTGCTGGAGCAAATACCGTGGCTGCTGTGCAGCTCTATATCGTTAAGCCCAAGCTCGGCCTGCAGCATAGAACCAAAGCCAGGCAGCACAATATCGCCCTGGCTGGTGGCTGCGCTGAGCATTTTTACCTGACGTTTGCCGATAAAACTCTGACTCAGGCAATGCTCAGCGGCTTTAGCTGCCATAGCGGCATTCGAAATGGTCGTGTTGTGGTTGGCATCTATGGCGTAGTGGCGGAATTTAATACCGTTTGACTGCAAAATACGCCGTTTCAGCCGGCTGGGTTTGCCATGTACATAGCCCAGCAACGGTTCCATTTCGTCATTACTGATGGCCGGTCCGGGTAAGAAGTGGCCGCTGGCGGTAATATAAACACTCATACTTTTACCTGCCGCTGTTTTAATGCTGCCAGCAGGCAGCGCAGGTTTTCTTCCATGTAAGGCAGTACACATACCAGCGCCATAAAGCCAAGGTAATACGGCAGGTAAGTGTCACCGCCGTGGGCGTATGGCATGCGGGCAAAGTAAAACTCGCCCTGCCAGTCAAAGCTGATTAACTTAATAAACACCGGATAATTAATCACGATGATCAGCAGCAGCATATAAAGCGGCAAAGTGGCCAGATAATTGTGGGCATGCATTTCCCAGATACTGATATGCCGTTTCGGTGCGGCATAGTGTACGTCGTAATGCGCCACGGCCTCATGCGCCAGCCAGGCGGCTATACAGATCAGCATAATCAGTACATTTACCTGAAACAGCAGGCACAGCAAAATAGGTATCGCCATCTGAATACCCATTAACGAGTGCACCAGCGATTCTTTTAAGCCGGAGGTATGTTCAATGCGGGTGGCGCGGTGGCAGCACCAGTCAATAAAACCGGCGATACCCCAAAGAGGCAGAAACACATAAAGCATTAACTGGATCAGTAACTGGTTGGTTTGCAACACCTTACTCCTGTTGGTGCGAATACTGCGCCGTACTATAGCTTAAGGTTAATGGTTTGTAGATGAATTTATGTGATTTGACTGCTCAATAAAGGGTGTTGCCGGGTACTTATCTTAAAGCGCCAATGCCTGAATAACATCGTCATTAATTTTTGCTATGCGCGTTGGCGCACCGACAGTTGCGCAATATCAGGTTAGATTAGATTTTCAGCCAGTACAGCTTTGTATTGGTGGTGTTACAACGAGGTTTATATGAACAAGTTCAGTGAACAAAATCGTATTGAAAAGTCAAACCGGATGGATAAAGCAGACAAAGCCAACAAAGCTGAGATGGCAGATAAAATGGAAGCGACGCCAGCTACTACAAAAACTATAAAAGTCACCCCAGCTGCCGGCATGAAAGGTAAATGGCCTCAACAGGTCAAAGCGGCCAAAAGCCAGTGGGGTAAGCTGAGTGAAGCCGAGATCCTGAAAAGTGACGGTAATCCGAAGCAGCTTAGTAGCCTGGTGCAACAGCGCTATGACATTAGCCAGGATGTAGCTGAAAAGCAGGTTAATAGTTTTCTGGACAAATGTAACCTGGCACACCCTTGTATAAGTGAAGGAAGAGAAGATGAACAGGTTACCTAAAACACTATTATTAGCTGCCGCTGTCGCTCTGGTACTTGGCACTAATCCGGCCCTGGCTATTGACAAAATGTCGGCGAAAGACCAAAGCGGCTCTGTTGTTAATGCGCGGCAGGAAGCACAAATATGGACCACCTATGCGCTGAGTCCTTATCTTAGAACCAATGATATCACTGTGACTGTCGAAGATGGCAAAGTGACACTCAAAGGTAATGTGGAAGAAGATGTGCATAAAGACCTGGCCGCTGCTATTGCTGCAGGGGTGGATGGGATCAAAGATGTCGACAACCAGATAAAAGTAGATGCAGATTATAAAAAGCCTTATGACAGTAGCAAACGCGGGTATGGAGATATGGTAGACGATGCCACTATTACCGCAGCGGTAAAATCCAAGCTGTTGTGGAGTAAACATACTGAAGGTATGGATACCAAAGTAGTTACTCATAACGGCAAAGTCACCCTAAATGGGAATGTCGCAACTCAGCAGGCAAAACAGCAGGCAGAAAAGCTGGCGAAAAATACCGATGGTGTGCGCTCGGTAGACAACAGGCTGCAGATAAATGACAAAATTGCGTTTGTGAACGGCGATAGAGAGCAGGGAGCCAGCAAAAGTAACGTTATCTCAGACAGCTGGATCACCGCTAAGGTGAAATCTATGTTTTTGTATTCCAGTAATGTGGCAGGTACAGACATTTCGGTAAATACCAGTAAAGGCATAGTGACTCTGGCCGGCAAAGTAGACAGTGGCGCAGAACAGGCATTAGCCATTGAACTGGCACAGAACATTCGCGGTGTAAAAAGTGTCTCGTCAAAGCAGCTTATTTTCTAAGCAGGCAGCTAACCATACTAATGTGTGACAACGCACATTAGTGCATGTGGTGAAGGGCCTAAGCTACGTCCGTGTACGAACCTTTGTAAAAAGGAGCTTATGATGAACGAACCTCAGGATTGTGATCCATATCAACTGCGCAACACAGTATTGCAGTTGCATACCAACGATTTGCAGGCCGAATTGGTAAGAATGCGCTGCGACCTTATGCTGCAGCAAAATATATGGCGCGAGCAGCAACAACAAGTATTGCATGACAATCAATTATTACTGCTGGCATTGTTTTATGCCGGAGCGGTTAATGTCAGCACCAGCGCCCAGCTAAAGAAGTCGGTGCACGATGGTCAGTGTGATCCGCTGACCCAAATGCTTAACCGCAATATCATGCAAGACCGTATTCATCAGGCCATAAGTCTGGCCAAAAGACAGCACACCGCTTTTGCGCTGTTATTTATTGATTTAGATAACTTTAAACCAGTAAACGATCAATTTGGCCACAGTGCCGGAGATGCCGTGTTGCAGCAAGTCAGTTGCCGGTTAAAAACGGCAATTCGTGACAGTGATGCGGTTAGTCGCCATGGCGGCGATGAATTTTTATTGCTGCTGAATAATACAAAGCACCAACGGGATGCCAATGTGTTCGCGAACAAGCTCTGTCAGTTACTGGCGCAGCCCTATCAGCTGCCGCAAGGTACAGCACAGCTCTCTGCCAGCATTGGTATCGCCCGGTTTCCGGCCGATGGTGACTGTGCCCAGGCGCTTATCAGCTATGCGGATGCCGCTATGTATCGGGTAAAGCAAGCTGCGGCGGTTAACACGCTATAAAGCATCTGCAACAGACATAACAAACATATCGCCTTATGCGCGCCAGCGCACCGATAACAGCGGTGTGCTGCGTCATAGTATGCTTAGGGCGCACCTTGGCTGCTGCCCTTCACCAGCAGGAGCTGCAAATGAACATAGCCACTCTTTCCGCCCGAATAACGTCTTTATACCATCCGGCCAGGCGCGCGCTGCTACTCAGCACTGCCGTACTGTTGGCCGCCTGCGCGTCTGCTCCTAAAGCTCCCTCAGCTGAATTGATGGCTGCAGAGCAGGCTATAGCAAATGCAGAGCGGGCACAGGTTATTCGCTATACCAGTACCGAACTCAATATTGCCCGCAATGAGCTAACAGCGGCCCGCAGTGCTGTAGCCGCGAAAGATATGCTGCGGGCGCGCCAGCTTGCACTGCAAGCCCAGTTAAGTGCCGAACAGGCTATGGCCAGAGCTGAGTTTATTAAAGCGCAGGCGATAAACCAGGATATGCAACAAAGCATTGAGGTGTTGCAACAAGAAGCGCAGCGTAATCAAGCAGGAGTGAAACCATGAACATTATCATCCCCTTTGGCAAGACACTGCTGGGTCTTAGCTTGTCTGCCTTTTTACTGACAGGCTGTGCCAGTGCGCCAAAAAGCCCGCTTGCGGCAGCTAATGTGCGCCAGCAACTGACACAGCTGCAGGCAGATCAACAGTTGGCGCTGTTAGCACCGCTGGCAATTAAAGATGCTGAGCAAGCCGTCAGGCTGGCAGAGCAACCGGAAAGAAACACTATGCTGGTTGCACACCGGGTAACGATGGCCGAGCGCAAAGTGACGCTGGCAAGTACCCAGGCACAAACCCGGCAACTGGAGCTACAGCGCGATGCATTAAGCCAAAAACGCGATGATGTCCGGCTGAACGCCCGCACCCGCGAGGCTGCCAATGCCCGCGCCGATGCCGTTGATGCCCGCAGTGATGCGGAGTTGGCCCGTGCGCAGGCCAATAGTGCCAGAGCCGACGCCAGCAACGCACGACAGGCAGAGAATGCAGCTTTATCAGCCGCCGCTACAGCACGGCATCAGGCCGAACTGGCCGCACAAACTGAAGCAGACTTAAGAGGACAAATTGTTGAGTTAAATGCCAGACCTACAGAGCGGGGGTTGGTTGTCACGCTGGGGGATGTACTGTTTGATAGCGGAAAAGCGAGCCTGAAAAATGGTAGTAGTAACTATCTGGACAAGCTTGCATTATTTTTAAATGCCTACCCCGAGCGTACCGCCGAAATTGAAGGGCATACCGATGATGTCGGCTCTGACGCAGCTAATATGCTGTTATCACAGCGCCGGGCAGACACAGTAAAAGCTTTTTTACTGGCGCAGGGGATCGAGGACCGCCGGCTGAGCGCATCTGGCAAAGGTGAAGCTGTGCCGCTCGCTGCCAATACCACTGCAGATGGACGCCAGCTAAATCGTCGGGTAGAAGTTATTATTGCCAATACCTATGAGTAAACAACGCTCCAGGGGAGAGTTGCGCTTACAGCCTGTCTGAACCGCCACCCAATTCGCCCAGCACTGAATGGTAATCATCGAGTGCAGACTGATAGCACTCGCAAGCAAGGCGCTTTAGCGCCTTTCTGTCCAGAATGCTAATTATGCCTCTGCTGTAGCTGATAAGTTGCTGCTGCTGCATTATGCCGGCAGCTACCGTTACGCCACTGCGCCGTACACCCAGCATGTCAGCCAGAAACTGATGCGTCAGGAAGAAATCGTTGCAATGGGCACGGTCATGGCTCATTAACAACCAACGGGCCAGACGTGGGCTTAACTGGTGAAAGTGAGCGCAGGCCGCACTTTGCGACAGCTGCGACAATTGTACAAACAGGTATTGTTGCAAAATATGTCTTAAGTGGGGGGTGTGCGATAGCACGTGCTGTAAGTCAGTTATCTCAATACGCCAGGCTGTCCCCTGGCCCTGCACTACGGCTTGCATAGGCGCCTCGCTAATACCAAGTGCCAGTGTGACGCCCAACATACCCTCGCTGCCAATCAAGCCCATCTCCAGTGGCTTATGACCTGCCAGTTTCGTTACCAGCGAAATAAAACCACTCAGAGGAAAGTACAGATAACGGTATGGTATTTGCGGTTCACACAGAATGTCAGCGAATTTAAGCTGCACCACATCGCAGTGTTGTAGCAGAGTATGGCGATCTGTGTCGGCTAACAATTGCAGTAAGTGGTTAGTAATGAGTGGTGTTCGCATGGTGGGCATAGTAAAACTCCCAGCACTGGCAACGCCGCTATGGCACAAGACGGGTGCTGTGCAGCCTTGAGCGCTAATAGTGCGCTTGATTTCGGTTGCCGTCTGTGCGGTCAGACACTGACAGGTCAGGATCTGGCCTGGATGGGTAACAAGCGGTCTGTTTCTGCTTTTACTACTGCGTAACACTCACAACTCAGCTGTTCCAGCTTGGCGCGGTTGGTTACCAGTATATGGCCTCTGCTGTAGTCGATAACGCCCTGCTTGTGCAAGCGACCAGCGGCTTCGGTCACGCCTTCCCGGCGCACACCGAGCATATTGGCAATCAACTCCTGGGTCATCACCAGATGGTTGTCTTTTAACCGATCCAGAGACAGCAATAGCCAACGGGACAGCTGTTGTTCAATACTGTGATGGCGGTTACAGACCGCGGTTTGCGCCATCTGGGTGATTAATGCCTGTGAGTAACGCAGCATCAAGTGCAGTAGCTCACCATGGCGGTTAAACTCATCCTTCAGGCGCTGGCCCAGCAGGCGATAGGCAAAACCGGCACTTTGCACTATGGCACGGCTGGTGGTGCTTTCGCCGCCCATAAATAAGGCGACACCTATTAAACCGTCGAAGCCGACGACAGATATTTCCGCCGAGGAGCCGTTTTCCATCACATACAGCAAAGACACAATACAATCGGTAGGAAAATACACATAACGCATCACATCACCGGACTCATATAATACCTTGCCCAATGGCATTTCTACCCGCTCCAGGTGTGGAAATAACCTCTGCTGTACTTCCGCAGACAACGCATTCAATAGCTGGTTTTGTGTTGGTGTGTGGTTGGCGACAATCGCTGTGCTGTTTTGCAATGGCTGAGAGTGCCCTTGCATGTTAATTACCTTTTAGTTTCGAAATGGCCGTTAAGTATAGTTAACTTAAAGGTTAACTCTGTGCGCTATCGTACATAGCAGCAATGATAGCCTTATTTCTGCTTAAGAGTGTTTTTGCTGAGGTAACGCTGCGCGTATAGCCGTGTTAAGCAACACGTGCTAAATACGCTAAGAAAAAACCTATAGATATTGCCGTTCTGTGTTGCAACGCACAGAGCAGTCGGTTGTATTGAATTAGACTGAGATCAAAGCTGCTGCGACAACTTTGTTTGCCGGCAGGCTTTTAAGCAGGAGCAAATATAATGAGAGACGAACAACGCAGTACTATAGGTACTCTTAAAGGTACTTTGCATGGGCCGGGTCCCCATCTTATGGGAGCGAATACCCTATTGGGTAACGATGTTTTTAACCACAAAGAGGAAAGCCTGGGCGATATCAAAGAAATTATGCTGAATGTTGGCACTGGCAAGGTTAGCTATGCAGTGTTGTCATTTGGTACTTTTTTGGGAATGGGAGAAAAGCTGTTTGCGGTGCCTTGGGATGCGCTGAAACTGGATACGCAAAACAAGCGCTTTGTGTTGGCAATTGAAAAAGAGCGATTAAGTAAAGCGCCGGGGTTTGATAAGCATAAGTGGCCAAATATGGCCGATCAGGCCTGGGCGAAGGGCATTGATGATTACTATTCTGGGCTCTGAACATACCAGTACTAAATACTGAATAACCTGGCCCGCTTATCTGCGGGTTCTTTTTATGTGTTACCCAGCGCACATACAAGGTGTAGATACTGCGGCATAGTTAAGCTCCATACATCGTTAACAGGCATAACCTTATGTTGGAAACCATTGTCGTACTGCTGATTGTTTTATGGTTACTTGGCCTGGTGTCTTCCTACACTATGGGTGGTTTTATTCATTTGTTACTGGTTATCGCACTGATAGTTATCGTAATACGTTTAATACGCGGCAGGCGTATTTGACTCCGGTAGACAAGGAGGATTTATGCAATACAACAGAGGGGGCATCGTTCAAATTTATGCCGAGGCTGCGTTGCCACGGAAGATAATGTCATCCCCCAGACGCAGCTATGCCCAATTGCAGCAGGCGTTAGCATTGGCTGAAGCAGTTACCGAAAGAACCTTATGTGAGATGCTGGCATTGCGACAAAGCCAGCAGGGTCATACCAGCGATGTTGCTGACAAGCAGCAAACTCAGCAACAGTTCCATCAGCTGATTAAACAGTCACAACGAACCAGCAAGGGTTTTGCGGTGCTATTTGTGCAATTAGATCAGTTCCGCGCCATTTATCAACAACATGGAGCAGGAGTAGCAAAGCAGACCAGTGATTTGGTGCTAACGAAATTAGTAGCAGCAGTTCGGGCCTGTGACCTGGTAAACCAGCGAGCCAATGGTCAATTTCTTATACTGATAACAGATGTCAAACGAATTTATGATGCGGTATTGGTCGCAGAAAAGTTAATGCAAAAACTGGGAACGTTTGAAGATTTATGTCCGCAACCCCAGCCTATTTCAGTCAGTATTGGTATCAGCCGCTATCCGCACGATGGTCTTGAGGCAGGGTTGCTTATAGAACGCGCTGCGGCCGCTATGTCGCATGCTGAGAGTCGTGGCGGTAATCAATATTCTTTGTTGCGCTGATTTTCTCAATACAAAAGCTGTTGTACTTATCAGCAGCCGGCGGTTATCTGATATTGCAGTAACAGGCAGGCAAACAGCTGATTCTGATAACCGTCGCTGGTTTTATACTCGCGGTAACCTTTAGTCGGTGCAATGGCTACCAGATAGCGCTGACCGCCCAGTTCGCACTGTCGCGTCAGTGCTTGTTGTAATGCCTGTTGATAAAACGCTGCCGGTAGTGGCAGCACTGTACCGGCCTGCCATTTAGCGTTTACGGCGGAAATAACCTGGCCGCTGGCATCGGTAAAGCAGGCACTGTAGCCGGCTTTTATTCCGCCGTGCTCATCTTTGGGCAAAATATCGCTTAGCATGGCGCTGAACTGCGGTGTGCTGTCAAACACCAGGCCAATACCACCAATAACCTGTTCGCTATGGGATGGGTGAAATAGCGCTGCATTGTAGATGTAGGTGGGTTGCTGCTGATACAGCTGGCTTGGCACAAAGTCGCTGACGGCATATTGCTGCGGCTGTGACAGTTTAAGACAGGCTTCAGCAGCGCTGCCTGCTTCCATTACGCCGCCCGCATCGCCGGTTGAGCTGGCGACAAGCTGTAACCTGGCATCATATAAATAAATCGTCTGGTAAACCGTATACAGGCCATTGATGTAGGCCAGTTGTTGCGCCAACGCCTGGCGCTGTGCATCCGTAATGTCAGGCTGGGCCAGTGCCTGACGGAAACTGGCATTTTGTGCCCACCAACGACAATCATTGGCCCGCTCGTATAAATTGCGGTCCATGATATCGGCAGCCAGTTCAGCCAGAGTCGTCAGCTCAAGCAACTGGCTGTGCATAATAGTGGCAGCCAGTTCATCGATAGAAGATGAGAACACCTGATAGATATCCTGCCCGATGCCTCTGATGGCATTCAGTACCGGAATAAATTCAATTGCATGTTTGCGCGCTGCCGCTATTTCGCCGTTTAGTACAATCAGGCTGAGTTCGTCATTAACCTGCATCGACTCGAGTTTAATTGCTGACAAGGCCGGGAACAGGCCGGTCTCGGCCAGTGTGTTGTCAGTGACCGGCAAGGTAGACGTTTGTGTCAGCGTATCCAGCGGCGTCCACATCTGTACCTGCCAGCCGGGGCCGTAGTACTGCTGATAACCACGGCTGCTGGCAACGCTAATCAAATAATTTTTCTGTTCATGCCGGTGCAGCTTCAGGCGCTGTACTGTTTCAGCCTTACTCAGTACAGGCAGTTTTGTTTGATCCGAGCTGAAGGCAACACTGCCATCGGCAGTAACCAGCGCCATCATACTGTGCTGATTGGCTATAAGGAGTTTGCTGAAAATGGTGTGCAGTTCATCAGCGATATTAAAGCACAGGCATAATACTCCCAGTACTTGTTGCTGTGCGTCGTATACCGGTTGTGAGTAAATCAGACTTAAGGCTTTATCCGGCTGTAAATCAGAATAGCGGCAGGTTTCGGTATAGCTGCTGCCCTGGGTCAGGCTAAGTTGCAGCAAAGGATCATTCGAGTGCGTTGCGCTATGCTGCTGGTTAAGCCGCAGTAAAATACGGCCATCTGCAGCCAGCAGCACAACATCGTCATACACCGAATAGTTTGCTACGTAATGCTGCAGATGGCGCAGCAAAACGGCTTGCTCTGTCTCCTGCGTATCAGCTTGCGCCATAAACTGACAGATTTGCTGATCGGTTGCCAGAAAGCCAATATCTGCAGTGCGCTCAAACAGGTTGCGTGTTAGCACATCCATCGCCATCTGACAGCAGGCTTTGTCGTACAGCAGCACTTTGCGGGTTTGTTCCTGCAGCAGGTTGTCTATCAGTGTATGTTGCAACAGATTAAAACGCTGTTTGGTGACATCCATACTGGTTAAAATGTCGGAGCCCAGCCGCAGGCTATTGATTTTGCCGATCAGGCTGACTTTGCCCCACCAGTCATCCAGTTGCTGCAGTTTTACTTCATGGCCCTTAACGCCAGGCATGGTGGCTTTAAGCACTTCTTTATGTTGTTCAACAAACTGCTGCATAACCTGTTACTGCTCCCTGCTTTGCCATTAACGGCCCGGCAGGTTATGCAAACAATTTGCCAATTCAGGGAAAAAGACGCGCAGTGGCTGCGATAACGGCCTAGCGCAAGAACTTCTGCACATACCAGCAGCTGGCAGTTATCTGGTATTGCTGGGCTTTGGCCCATGCCAGGCCGTGGCGTACCAACTTCTCTGCAAGGCCTTTACCGCGAAATTCAACCGGCACAAAGGTGTGGTGAAAATTGATGACCTTGCCCGTTATTACATAGTCCAGTACAGCTTCTGCACCATCCAGGTGCAATACAAAGCGCTGCTGCTGTGGTTGATGTTGCACTTCTGCGGTTGTCACTCGTCATCTCCGAGCCAGGGCGTTTCAGGCAGTTGTGCCAGGTGGGCAGCATAACGTTCTAAATTAAAACTTTGCTGATGTTCAATCACATCGATCATTTCCGGTGCCAGGGCGCAGGCGATAAGCTCAATAGCTTCATCCCGGCTGTGGCCTGTCATGCGCAGGCGCATCAGGGTTTCGGTTACCTGCTTCGGGTAATTGTCGGCCAGCTGGTTCTCGACAACTTCAAATAACATGGCCTGATCAAGCAGTTCTTCGCTCATAAATACCTCAGTGTTGTAGCGGCATGCGGCCAGTATGGAAGAATTCGGCAGCATTGCCAATGTACAGCAGAAAAAACCGCCTACCCAATAGTAATTAGACGGGGCTTTGGCTAAGCTGGACGCAACAAAAATTACCATACAGAACAATAACTATGCAGCAACATACTGGCTGGCGTAGCCGTTTTCAGGCATTAGGGCCGGGTATTCTGATGGCAACTGCCGCTATCGGTGGTTCGCATTTGGTAGCATCAACTCAGGCTGGCGCCTTATTTGGCTGGCAACTGGCATGGCTGATTCTGCTGGTCAATGTGCTGAAGTATCCGTTCTTCCGCTTTGGCGTAGAGTATACGTTAACCCGCAAAGAAAGCCTGTTACACGGCTACCAGCGCAAAGGCCGCGGCTATTTTTATAGTTTTATTGTGCTGAATGTTATTGCTGCTGTCGTCAATACAGCAGGTGTACTGTTGCTAACCGCCAGCTTGTTGCAATACGCGTTGCCTGGCAATATTTCAGTGACACTGTTGTGCTGGCTTATCCTGGCACTATGTTTGTTTATTTTGCTGTTGGGCCATTATAAGGCGCTCGATAGTGTCTCGAAGCTCATCATGACGTTACTGACGGTTACTACGGTAATAGCAGCGGTGATTGCCTGGCATAACGGTGCTCAGGCACCGGCCGGTTATGTTGGCCCGTCGCCGTGGACATTAGCCAGTTTAGGTTTTCTGGTTGCGCTGATGGGCTGGATGCCTGCACCGATTGAAATTTCTGCTATCAGCTCACTGTGGTTACAGGCGAAGCAACGGCAAACACATATTACCCGCGCTCAGGGCCTGTTTGATTTTAATCTAGGTTACTGGCTGACAGCGGCGCTGGCGCTGGTGTTTCTGTCACTGGGCGCGCTGGTACAGTATGGCAGCGAGCAGCCAATAGCCTTGGCGGGCACTGCTTTTGCGCAGCAGTTGATGCAAATGTACGCCAGCACTATAGGTAGCTGGGCTCAGCCACTGGTGGCTTTTATTGCCTTTTTATGTATGTTTGGTACCAGCATTACGGTGTTGGATGGCTATGCCCGCACCTTACATGCGTCTTTTGAGCAGCTGGGGGTTATCAAACACAAAGCGGCGCTAAATTACTGGTTATTGGCACAGGCTGCTGCCGGTATGGCATTGATCCTGTTTTTTAAAGCGGCTTTGGCGCCAATGCTGACGTTTGCTATGACACTGGCGTTTTTAACCACACCGGTATTCGCCTGGCTAAACTACAGCCTGATGCGTGGCGACGGCGCTATAGTGCTCAGTAAACCGCTGAAGCTGCTGAGTTGGCTGGGCTTAGCCTATCTTATTGGCTTTGCACTATTATTTTTGCTTTGGTTTGCCAAAGTGCTGTAATTGAGCAGCGCCGGTTCACATAAAGCTTATGGTGATGTTCTCAAGCTGACTATCTCCTGTCTCGGAGTACAAGGCGCTGACTTCAATCTGATCACCGTAGTAAATCAATTTTCCCAACGCGTCAAAGGCGTCGGGAAATTGTTGTAAAAAGGCAGCTTTAGAGCTAGGCATACTCAGGTTTTTCAGCGTTTGCTGCAATTGATCACTGCCTTGTCCCTGATAAACCGGTAGCAGTTGTATCTCTTTTAACTGTTGCAGGTGGAATACCGCCGCTAAAGACGCATTGTAAATTGTTAGAGCATAGCCGTCAGACCGCACAGCGCTGTTTAGGACCGGCACAGCTTGCAGCGTAGTTTGCCAGTATTGTCGGCTAAACGGATTGGTCGAGTCATTTTGTAACTCATCCAGCGGTAAAGCGACAGCCAATTCCAGTTGCTTGGGCGGGGTTAACTTAACCGATTGCAGTCTGAGTTGACTAAGTACCGTCTGCTGTGTCCCGGAGCGGATATCCAGATAATCGGCAAATTCCATCTTTAACTGATTATCGCCATGCTGCAATGAAAACAGGTTGTCAGCCAACGGTTTAAGTTGTTGGTACTGCGCTTTAAGTTCTGTAAGCGGTGTTCGTTGTTCAAAATGGCCGTCCAGTTGCCATGCCAGGTGGCTAAATGCCTGATTATCATTTATCTGGCGCGTGATATCTGCCGACAGCAGCGAATGGCGGGAATCAATTGAAACAATTTTGTCCTGATATAACAGCAGCCAGTATTGCTTACCATAAGCCAGTGCTTGATAGCCTTGCTGTTGCAGCTGAAATTCTGCGTCAGGCTGGCCCCAGATAGCTTTAAGCTCATCTGACGTCATACCCGGAAGCACACCGTGAAAACCCTGCTGCAACGAAACAAGAGGTTTTAACGGCTGAGCGGGTGAACCTGTATCGATGTTGGTAGTGAGCGTGAACGCTATAGGGATATTAATGCTTTGGGTGCTTAGCACTGCATTGCGATTGCCCCGCTCATTAAACGGCGTTGCTTTTAGTGGCAGCTTTGGGTCTTCATCACACAATGTTATGGCGTCGGCACGGGCATTTAGCCTGAGTTCAAAACTACCTGTTTTACGCCGCACAGAGTTTTTCAGCATCAGTTTATCGCCATTCACATATTGCAGAATAATGGCTTCGGCGCCGGCATCTGCGGAATTTCTGCGTATTAAATGTAAGACGTCAGCTAATAGCTTTTGCTGATCCTCTGGTTCAGATGCTTCATCTGTCGAGCGCTGCTGTGTAATATCAAACTGCTGAACTAACTGATAATCGCAGCGTGGAAAGGTATCCAGTATTGGTAAGTCTGCTGCAGCCGCTGCAGACATCGTAGCCCAGCAAATTAGCAGGCAGTAAAACGGGCTACTGGTTTTCATTGATCTGTCCCTGATAACGTGAAATTACTGTTAATCTCGTATATTTTCTGGTGCAGGTCAATTGTTTATTTAATGTTCAATGGCGTAAAGGGCATGACGGCCTAAGCTAACATGCCCGATTATAACCGACTAAAGCGCCAGGGTTTTTTCACCACGGGCGATACCTGAAGCGCCGCTGCGCACCACTTCCATAATGGGGGTAGTGCCCAACGCCTGAAGAAAGGCATCCAGTTTGTCGCTGGTTCCGACCAGTTGAATGGTGTAAGTGGTGGGGGTGACGTCAATAATCTGGCCGCGGAAAATATCGGCGCAGCGTTTTACTTCTTCACGCTGATTACCACTGGCTTTTACTTTGACCAGCATCAACTCGCGTTCAATATGTGCGGCTTCGCTGATGTCCGATACTTTTACCACCTCTATCAGCTTATGCAGCTGCTTACTGATTTGTTCGATAACCTGATCGTTACCGTGGGTGACCAGTGTCAGGCGTGATAAAGTTGCGTCGTCAGTTGGCGCCACGTTCAGCGAGTCTATGTTATAGCCGCGCTGGGCAAACAAGCCTACCAAACGGGCCAGAGCGCCGGACTCGTTTTCCAGCAGAACAGAAATAATATGCCGCATGTTAAGTCCTCTCTGTTTTGCTTAAAAACATGTCATTCATCGCACCACCAGGCACCTGCATCGGGTAGACGTGTTCTTTCGGGTCGATATGAATATCTAAAAACACCAGTTGATCTTTCAATGCAAAAGCACGTTCTAACGCCGGTTGCAGCTCTTCCGGTTTGGTTACCCGAATGCCGACATGGCCATAAGCTTCAGCCAGTTTGACAAAGTCTGGTAGTGAGTCCATGTAAGAGCTGGCATAGCGACTTTCATAATTCATGTCCTGCCATTGCTTTACCATGCCCAGGTAACCATTGTTCAGGTTAATGATTTTTACACCCAGGCCATACTGTTTGCAGGTCGACAGCTCCTGAATATTCATCTGGATAGAGCCTTCACCCGTTACGCAGACGACATCGGCGTCCGGGTAATTCAATTTAACGCCCATAGCGGCAGGCAGGCCAAAGCCCATGGTGCCCAGGCCGCCAGAGTTAATCCAGCGGTTGGGCTGATTGAATTTATAGTACTGGGCAGCGAACATCTGATGCTGGCCAACGTCACTGCACACATAGGCTTCGCCTTTGGTAATTTTACTTACCTGCTCAATAACATACTGTGGTTTTAACAGCGGGGTTTCAGTATCGTAGCGGCCACCATGTACGTTACGCCAGTGTTCAATTTGCTGCCACCACTGCGTTAAGGCTGCTGCATCCAGCTTTTTCTTTTTCTGTTTCAGCAAAGCCAGCATGTCGGCCAGCACTGGCTGTACCAAACCGACAATAGGAATATGCGCATTCACCGTTTTACTGATACTGGCCGGGTCGATATCGATATGAATTATGGTGGCATCCGGGCAGAACTTTTTAGTGTTGTTGGTCACCCTGTCATCAAAGCGGGCGCCGACCGCCAGGATGAGATCAGCATGGTGCATGGTCTGGTTAGCTTCGTAGCTACCGTGCATACCCAGCATACCAATAAATTGTTTATCATCAGCCGGGTAAGCACCTAACCCCATCAGGGTATTGGTGACAGGCAGGTTTAGTAATTGTGCCAGTTCGGTCAGCTCTGCTGACGCTTTACCTAAAATTGCACCACCACCGGCGTATAACACAGGCTTCTTCGCTGCCAGTAATGCTGTAACGGCTTTTTTGATCTGGCCAGCATGGCCCTGTTGTTTCGGCTGATAAGAGCGCAGGCTAACATCGCTGGGGTAATGATACGGAAACTTCTGATCAGGCATCGTCATGTCTTTTGGGATGTCCAGCACTACCGGGCCCGGGCGGCCACTTTGGGCGATATGAAACGCCTTTTTAATTAACAGCGGGATGTCTTCCGGCCGGCGTACCGACATATTGTGTTTGCAGATAGGCCGTGAAATACCCAGCATATCTGTTTCCTGAAAGGCGTCGCCGCCAATCAGATGACTCATGACCTGGCCGGTTAACACTACCATTGGAATAGAGTCCATGTAGGCGGTCGCAATGCCGGTGACGGCATTGGTGGCACCGGGGCCGGACGTCACCAGGACGACACCGGCTTTACCACTGGCACGGGCATAAGCATCGGCCATGTGCGTGGCAGCTTGCTCATGCCGTACCAGCACGTGTTTGACTTTATTTTGCTGAAACAGCGCGTCATAGATATGTAATACAGCGCCACCCGGGTAGCCGTACAGATATTCAACGCCTTCATCGGCAAGGGCGCGAATTACCATGGCGGCACCGGACAACATCTCGGTTGTTCTGGCTAAGTCGGCTGACTTGGTCTGGCTGGTCATCTTGATTTCTCATAGTTTGCTGTGGCAACGACAACACACCACGGCTTTGCTGGCAAAGTCGCGGGTGAATGGCTTAAACAACACTTCTGTGCTGTTTTATTCTGTTTGCTACGTGGACTGGTTAAACAGGATAAGCTGTTAACTCAAACTATGGCGCTATGGTTATTTGCTGCTTTGCAGTCATTCTTTTATGCGCCTGATTAATTTACGTGATAGCCAGCCCGATGTCGATGCTTTTTCTGACGATTTTGCTGCTTTTATCAGCATTTACAAGGCTTGCAAAGCCAGTGTTATGCCCACATAGTAGCTAACATAGCGATATAAACCACTAACACAGGATTTCAGGTTTTATGTTACAGCCGATAGTTGACGTATCTTTGAGCAACGCCCGCGAAGTACTGGATGCTTCCATGCAGAAACTGGTGCTGTTTCAGTTCTGGTCTGCCCGCAGTGAGGGCTGTAAACAACTGAGCCCGGTGTTAGAGCGTATTGTGCAGCAGTATCCGCAGCAGTTGCTACTGGCCAGGGTTGATTGCGACAAAGAGCAGGACCTGGCGATGCAGTTTGGGGTGCAGTCACTGCCTACCGTGATGTTTATTAAGCAAGGCCGCCCGGTGGATGGCTTTGCCGGCGTAGAGACCGAGCAGGCTATTCGTACTAAGTTGGCGGCTTATTTGCCAAAACCGGAAGATGACTTGCTGGCAAAAGCTGAGCCGCTGCTGGCTGCACAGGATTATGCCGCTGCTTATCCGTTATTAAAAGACGCGCTGGCGTTGGCGCCTGAGCGCAGCGATATTAAACTGTGGCTGGCTGATACGGCGATAGGTCTGGGGCAGTTGACTCAGGCTGAGGCTATGTTGTCGGAGATAAAGCTGGCGCAACAGGATGCGCTGTATAAGTCGGTACTGGCCAAGTTGCAACTGGCAAAGGAAGCAGCAGACACCCCGGAAATTCAGGCATTGGAAGCGGCACTGGCTGCTGCGCCCGATAACAATGAGCTAAAAGAAAAGCTGGCTGTGCAGTATCAGGCAGTACAACGCAGTGAAGAGGCATTAGCGCTGTTATTCACCGTATTACAGCAGGATTTGAATTTTGGTGGCAGCAAAAAGCTATTTCTGGATATTCTGGCTGCGCTGCCAAAAGGTGATAGTGTGGC
Organism: Rheinheimera aquimaris; assembly: GCF_020531985.1. Lineage (GTDB taxonomy): Bacteria > Pseudomonadota > Gammaproteobacteria > Enterobacterales > Alteromonadaceae > Alishewanella > Alishewanella aquimaris. The sequence goes on from NZ_JAJAVQ010000002.1 coordinate 297,827, forward strand.
CAGTCAATACCGGCGCAAGTTATACAGCCTGCTGTACTGAGAACGTACAGCAAGGCGCTGCTGATACTAACTGTGGAAATCGCGCCAGATTTGTCGGATCTGTTCGGATAATGTCATAGGGTCAAAAGGTTTTACCACTACATCAGCCGCACCTAATGCTTTATACGACGACACTTCATTACTTTGCACTTTTGCAGTCATAAAAACAGTCGGTATACCGGACAGATCATACTTCTGCTGCAGTTGCTGTAAGGTTGTCGGGCCGTCCATGCCGGGCATCATCACATCCATCAGGATCAGCTGTGGCGTAAAGGCCTGGTAATCATCCAATGCCTGTTGGCCGCTGCTGCAGGTATGCACGGTAAAACCGCCAACTGCTTCCAGAGCAATTTTGGCAACCTGTTGAATCGACGGGTCGTCTTCAACATGCATAATACGTTGTAATTCTGTCATAACTTAACCTCGCTGGGTTCTGTTTCACTGACCAGTGGCAGCAACAGGTAAAACTCGCTGCCGTTACCGACTTCAGAATGAAAACCTATACTACCATGCATCCGGGTCATCAGCTGTTTGCTGATAGCCAGACCCAGGCCGGTGCCGCCTTTACTCTTGCTGTCAGAGCTATCAGCCTGGGAAAAGTGACTGAAAATATCTTTTTTAAATTCATCGCTTATGCCACAACCTTTGTCTATTACCCGCACCAATGCCTGTTGTTGCTGACATTGCACCAGTATATCGACATCGGCACCGGCGGGAGAAAACTTGGCCGCGTTAGACAGTAAGTTAGTCATCACCTGTTGCAGGCGCATGCTGTCGACATTGACCCATAAGTCGGTGGCGTCGGCCTGCAGCCGATATCGCACCTGATACTGCTGAGCATAGCTTTGGTTATCACGCACAGCAGTTTCTATTACGGGCAGCAGCGGTTGCGGTTGCATATCAAACTGCATTTTGCCGGCAATAAGTTTATCCATATCCAGTAAATCGTTTATCAACAACTGCAGTTTCTTCACATTTGCCTGTGTCAGTTCTGCCATTTGCATGGCCTGAGCCGGCAGCCGGCCAAACACCTGGCCATGCAGCAGACCAATGGCGCCGCTGATTGCTGTCAGTGGTGTACGCAACTCATGGCTGACGGTAGAAACAAACTCATCTTTTAACCGCTCGATTTTCTTACGCTCGGTAATATCGCTGACAAAACCATGCCACAGTATGCTGCCGTCTGGCTGACTTTCCGGTACGGCGCGGCCAGCTAACCACACTACCTCACCGTCGCTATGCTGAATACGATGGTCTTGTTTCCACAGCGACAGTGTCTCTGCAGATTGATGAATGCCCTGCTGTACTAAATCCTGATCATCAGGATGAACTAATGCAAATAAGGGTGAGGCATCCTGCTTTACCTGCTCGGCTGTCAGATGGAACAAGGTACGAATGCCTTCACTGCAATAAGGGAAGCTGAATTTACCATCAGCTGTTTGTCTGAATTGAAACACCATACCCGGCAACTGGCTGGATATTTTTTTCAACCGCTCAGCCACTTCAATCTGTGCTTCCAGATAACGGCGCCGTTCTATATTGCTGCCCACCCAGCGTGCCAGCAGGCTGACAAAATCGCGCTCTAGCTGACTAAATGGCCGCACTCTTGGTTTGGCTGATGAAAAACTGATGGTGCCAAATGGGGCGCCCTCTACCTGCACTGCTGCGCCGATATAACTTTCCAGCGCAAAAGCACTGAAGCATGGATGGCTGGCGTATTTACTATCGCTCATATGATGCACGGCAAATACACTGTTGCCCGCCAGCGTTAAACTACAGTATGTCTGGCCAAGCTCAAAATGCGAGTCATCCTGCAGTAAACCAGCCGGCGCGCTGTGAACGATTACCTGATAGTCGTCACCGTCTATCTTACTCAGTATGGCGATCGGCAGGTGCAGATAATCAGCCGCAACTAACAGGGCCTGGCGTAACTGTTCACGCCAATCCGGGTTGAAGCTGGCGGCAATATTGTTCAGTGTACTCAGTGCCTGCTGATACTGTTTATTCTGCTGGGTTTCACGCTGTTGTTTTAGCTCCTGCGATTGCTGCAGTTCACGCATCAGCCGCCGCGTGACGCGCTGCATATCTGATAACAACAGCAATAGCAGCAGTTCACTGACCAAAAACGCCAGCGCCCACTTTTGCAACACATCAGTGGTTTGATGCTGCTGATAGTCCTGCCAGCCAAGCCAGCCAAAAAATGTCAGCAGCAACAAGCTGCCAAACCAGGTAATAAAATTGCTGGTACTGCTAACGCGTTGAATTATCATAGCGGCCTTAGATTTAGTGACAGCCTTACTATAAAGCACAAGCTTCAGTGTGGCAAAACGGCGGGCAGCTATTTATGCAAATCTCTTTATCGCAGCAGTTCGGGCAGCTAACAGCTGTATTGCAGCAGTACCGGCAATACTGGCAACTGTTACCTTTTGCCTGCGATGCACTGCCGTGGCCCGAACAGCGACTACAACAGTGTTTGCAGGTGCTTGATGAGCAACAGCTAAAACACATTGATAATAGCAGCGAGTTGCAGCAACAGGTGTTCGCGCCATTTTTCCCGGCGTTGTTTGCTTTGCCGCAGTTTACCCGCTCTGCACCGGAGCGAACATTGGCACCTTTGCCATTCTGGCTGGAAAACGGTATCGGCGGGCGCAAACTGCAGCAAATAGATGCTGTCTGCCAACAATGGCCAGAGCAGATGCTGCCGGTAGTGGAATGGTGCGCCGGTAAGGGGCATCTTGGCCGGATCCTGGCACACCGCTTTACCGCGCCGGTTACCAGCATTGAGTGGCAGGCTGCATTGTGCCGGCAAGGCGAGGAGCTGGCTGGTAAGTACAAGCTGGCGCAACAGTTTATTTGCGCTGATGTGCTGAACGATTCATTGCAGCAGGTATTGCAACCACAGCAACAACTGGTCGCGCTGCATGCCTGCGGGCAGTTACATATTTCGATGCTGCAGCAGGCAGTGCAGGCAGGGTGTCAGCAGTTACTGCTGGTACCCTGCTGTTATCATTTGATCCCACAGCCGTGCTACCAGCCGATGTCTGCTATGGGTACTGCACAGGATCTAAAACTGGCCAAAGATGATTTAAAGCTGGTTGTACAGGGGCAGGTCACGGCGGGCGGCCGGATTGAAAAACTGCGTGGTACTGAAGTGCTATGGCGGCTGGCTTATGATGAGCTGCGTGCAGATCTCAGCAGCCAGAGGGTATACCGGCCGCTGGCATCGGTAGGCAAGCACTGGTTCAGCGGCGATTTCGCCGGTTTTGCGCACTGGGCTGCGGCTCAGCATCAGCTTACGTTACCGGTCAATACCGACTGGACACATTACTTGCAGCGGGGGGCCAGGCGGCTGCAGCTGGTGCAGCGCATTGAGCTGGTACGCCACCTGTTCCGCCGGCCGCTGGAGTTATGGTTAATGCTGGATAAAGCACTTTATCTGCAGCAGCACGGTTACGAGGTTCACCTGACACAGCTGTGTGACTATCACATTACGCCCCGTAACCTGCTACTTAGTGCGATAAAGCAAAGTTAACTGCCCTGTGTCAGTGACTGACGTGAGCCGATACGCTGGAAAGCAGCCAGGTCAAATACCGGCAAGATGGCAAACAGTTTATCGAAAATATCCGCCTGTATGGCTTCATAGTTCAGCCAGTTTTTATCTGCACTGAAACAATAGATCTCAACAGGCAGCCCGACTTCAGTTGGCTGCAGTTGCCTGACCATCAGGGTCATATCCTGATTGATGCTTGGGTGGTGACGTAAGGTCCAGCGCACGTAATAACGGAACAGCGCGATATTGGTAACATCATCACTGCTTAATAAATCACGCACATCCTGTTGCTGAAAAAAATCGTGTAACCGTTGGCGTTGTTGTAGTTTTTCCAGCTCCGGGCTTTTAATAAAGCGGATAGTATTAATATCGATATTGATTGCGCGCTTGATACGCCGGCCGCCGGATTGCTGCATGCCACGCCAGTTTTTGAAAGAATCAGAAATCAGCGCATAGGTAGGAATGGTGGTAATAGTGTTATCCCAATTCCGCACTTTTACCGTTGTCAGCGCGATTTCTGTCACATCGCCGTCAGCGCCGTACTTGGGCATTTCGATCCAGTCACCGACATTGACCATGTTATTAACTGCGATCTGAATACTGGCGACAAAGCCGAGAATAGCGTCTTTAAACACCAGCAATAACACTGCTGTTAGCGCACCCAAGCCGCTGAGCAGTAAGGTTGGCGATTTACCCAGCGTGGTACTGATAATTAGGATGCTGAACACAATAAAGGTCAGCAGTTTTAGCAGTTGTGAAATACCCTGATACGGAATGGTAGGGTTCGGCACCAGGTGGGCGTAGCTTTTGGCGATCAGCGTAATAGCTGCGGCTACAGCCAGGCCAAGGAACAAATACAGGTAGAGCCAAACCAGCACACCGAGCACGGCAGACAAATGTTCGTTTTGACTAAACAACACCGGCAGTAGCGCCTGTAGCACCAGGGCCGGAAGCAAATGTGCCAGATGGCTGGCCAGGCTGCGGCGCTCGCGTTCAGTTTCGTGTGTTAAGCGCCCATCCAGTTTATCCAGTATGCGTGCCAGAATCGGCCGCAGCCAGGCCCGAACCAACATAAAGCACAGTGCTACCACAAACACAGCAATCAGAATGTTACAGCCAAGGATAAAGATATGGTGCCAACGCTCAGGCAGCATGATGCTGTTGGCCAGCAGGGTAAGCAGTTCATTTAGCATGGCAACTGCTCCGCTGATGTCCTTAAGGTTTCAGACTGATAAAACTGTTCGATAAGCTGCTCCTTGTGTTGCCAACGCTGGTTCAGCCAAAGCTGAAAGCGCTCGCGGAACTGCTCATCGTTAAAGTAGTCGCCGATCACCTGCTGGTCGACAGGCAATACCTCTACCTGCACCACGACGCGCTTCAGCTTTCCCATTAACATATCCAGTGCGACATTATTCGGGTTATCCGGATACATCAGGGTGAAGTCTAAAATCGCGTTAAACTGCTCGCCCATGCTGGCGAGTGTAAAGGCAATACCGCCAGCTTTGGGTGGGAGTAAATAGTGGAATGGGCTGCGTTTTTGTACTTTTTTGTTTTCAGTAAAACGGGTGCCTTCAACAAAGTTAATAATAGTTGTCGGTACAGTTTTAAATTTCTGGCAAGACTGGCGGGTAGTTTCAATATCTTTCCCCTTTAAATGCGGGTATTTAGCCAGCTGAGCAGCGCTGTAGCGTTTCATAAAGGGCATATCCAGTGCCCAGCAGCCTGTACCTAAGAACGGCAACCATTTAAGCTCATCTTTTAAGAAGAATTTGGGTTCGGGAATACGGCTGTGTGCAACGGTACTCACTACAGGAATATCCAGCCAGCTTTTATGGTTTGATATCAGCAGATACCAGCTGGCTTTATCCAACGCCTGCGCACCGGTAATTTGCCAGTCTGCGCGGTTAAATAAATTAATCAGTGCCGTGTTGCCTGACGTCCAGCCACGGTAGCAACCTTTACCTGCCAGCGCGGTAAGACGATGTATGGCCGGAAATGGTAATAGCAGTTTGATTAAGCCAAGCGGGGTTACCAGTATGCCCCACAGGGCCAGGTTACAGCTAAACAGGGTAAAACTGAACGGCAGTAACAGCCAGCCGGGTAGAAAACTTAACATTACTGCTTAACTCCTTGTTTCAGTGCAGTCAGCTGCTGATCTTTTTGCTGCCATAACTGGTTAATCCATTGCTGGAAACGTTCGCGGTATTGGTTGTCGTTATAGTCGCCCAGCAAATCGGGTGTTATTGGCAGCACGTTAACCTGCACTGTTATATCACGAACTTTGCCAGAGATATAATCCCAGAAGGTTGGGATACCTTTAGGGTAATGAATCGTAATATCCAGAATTTTATGCAGTTGCTCACCCATGGCGCCGAGAACAAAAGCGGCACCGCCGGCTTTGGGTTTTAGCAGGTTTTGATAAGGAGCTTGCTGTTTATCGTGCTTTTCGCGGGTAAAGCGGGTGCCTTCAACAAAATTCATGATGGCGGCTGGCTTAAAGCGAAATTTGCGACAGGCTTTGCGCGTTGTCTCAATATCTTTACCTTGTAAATGCGGGTTACGCTGTAAAAACGCTTTGCTATAGCGTTTCATAAAAGGGAAATCCAGCGCCCACCAGCAAAGGCCGATAACAGGGACGTAAATCAGTTCTTTTTTCAGGAAAAACTTAATAAAAGGAGTTTTTCGGTTGAATACGTTTTGTAGCACCAGGATGTCGGCCCAAGACTGGTGGTTGGCCAACACCAGATACCAATCTTTGCGCGACAGTCTGTCCAGCCCGCTGATATGCCAGCGTATACGGGTAAATAAACGGGTGGTGAAGTTATTTACACTGATCCAGGAGACAGCACAGGCGTCCAGCAGATACGTCATCCAACTTTGCCAGCGCGTCAAAGGTGGCAGTTTTAACAGTGCCAACAACATAATAGGGATAGACCAGAATAGGGTGTTCAGAACGTACAACAGCATCGACAAGGCACCCGTAAGCGGGCGCGGTAAAAAATGTAGCATAGCAGCACCTGATAACAATGACCGGAAACAGTACCGGTAAAAATGATAACAGCAGGCGAGCCTGCTGTTAACACATCGGATCAGTGGCTAGTGTACCTTAATCTTCAAAGTAGGTGTAACCATAAACACCGGCTTTCAGCTCGTCCAGCAACTCGTCTTTACGCCCATCCGCCATATCCAGTTTAGACAGCTGCTTGGTGTAAGATGCGATCAGCTTTTTGGCATCAAACTGCACGTAACGCAGCACATCGGCCACGGTATCGCCCTTGATGATGTTCGTCAGCTTGTAGCCGCCGTCGTCAGTCAGTTCAACATGCACAGAGTCGGTATCACCGAACAAATTGTGTAAATCGCCAAGAATTTCCTGATAAGCGCCAACCATAAACATACCCAGCAGGTATTGCTGATCTTCTTTATACAGCGGCAGTGGCAGGCTGGGTTCTATACCATTGCCATCTGCGTAGCTTTTTAGCTGGCCGTCTGAATCACAGGTAATATCCTGAATAATAGCGCGGTGATCCAGTGGTTCATTCATCCTTTCCAGCGGCATCACCGGGAACAATTGATCAATACCCCAGGCATCCGGCATCGACTGGAATAAAGAGAAGTTAACAAACAGCTTGTCTGCCAGCTTTTCGTTCAGTTCGTCATGAATTGAACGGTGTGAGCGGGCTGTCATATCCAGGTTTGCTTTTACTTTGTTGATAGTAGCGAAGTAAATTTGCTCAAGCAAAGACCAGTCCTGCAGTGTCAGCAGGCCATGCACATATTGCGCGTGCGCATCGGTGAAGTAATGTACCGCGTCATGGTAGGCTTCAATAGCAGTGCGCGGGGTGACATTCTGATAAGCTTCCCACAAGCCAAGAATGACGGTAGGCGAGTCTTCACCCGGCTCCGGCAGATTTACCAGGCCCGGAGCGCGCTCAATATCAATCGCATCGGTAACCAGCACCGCGTGGTGCGCTGTCATCGCCCGGCCAGACTCGGTAATAATATTCGGGTGTGGTAGGTCGTACTCGTCGCAGACTTCTTTTAAGCCATTCACGACGTTACGGGCGTACTCGTACATGGTATAGTTCATCGAACAGGCTGAACGCGATTTTGAGCCTTCGTAGTCCACGCCTAACCCACCGCCGACATCAACTGTGCTGATGGGGACGCCCAGAGTGCGCAGCTCGGCATAATGGCGCGCACATTCACGGATGGCGTTGTGAATATCGCGGATATTGGCGATTTGCGAGCCGATGTGAAAGTGCACCAACTGCAGTAAGTCAAGCTTGCCAGCATCACGCAATATATCAATTGCCTGCAGCACCTGGGTGGCCGTTAAACCAAACTTGCCTTTCTCGCCGCCGGTATTTTGCCACTTACCTTTACCGACAGAATTCAGACGGATGCGAATACCAATGCGCGGAGCCGCGCCCAGATTGTCAATTTCGCGCAGCAGTGTTTTCAGTTCTGACAGCTTTTCCACCACCACGTAAACGGTGTGGCCCATCATCTGGCCGATAGTTGCCAAACGCAAAAACTCGCTGTCTTTATAGCCGTTACAGACAATTTGCAGCGGTTGTTCGGTGACGCCTAAAATGGCCATTAATTCGGGCTTACTGCCGGCCTCTAAGCCGACTTTACCGCTGTCGTGGCTGATAAGGCGTTTAACCACAGAAAACTGCTGGTTAACTTTAATCGGATAAACCGCGGTGTATTGGCCCTGATAGTCTTTTTCCGCCTTAGCGCGCATAAACGATTTAATCAGCGTGTCGACCCGATGCTGCAGAATATCGGTAAAACGCACCAGTACTGGTAAGGTTAAGCCTTCTTCTTTAAAGCGTGCTGTCAGTTCTGGAAAACTGATACCGGTTTTACTGTGATCCTGATCCGGGAAGGCGATCAGATCACCATTAGCATTGACGTCAAAATACCCTTCACTCCAGACAGCTACATTGTATATAGAGCGCGCTTTTTCAGTACCCCAGTCGGCCATTGTCGTTCCTTTAAAATTGAGATGTGCATAGTTTAAGGCGAATACTGCTCAGGTGCAGCAAAAAACACGAAATATTTGAGTGTAGCCGTAGTAAAGGGCACAATACGCGCCCTGTTACAGTAAGGGAAAGAGATATGTCGGGTTTTAACAACAATTGGTACACAGAAGTTTTTGCAGCAAGCGGCAGTGCTTTTGGTTTGCAAGTTACTAAAAAGCTTGATGAAGTGCAGTCGCCGTTTCAAAAAATTGAGATGTACGAAACCACACATTTCGGCAATCTGATGGTAATTGACGACGTTATCATGCTCAGCAGCCGGGACAATTTCTTATACCATGAGATGCTTAGCCATCCTGTATTGTTTACGCATGCTAATCCGAAAAATGTTGTCATCATCGGTGGCGGCGACTGCGGCACCCTGCGTGAAGTATTGAAACACCCGGGTGTAGAAGCCGTGACCCAAATCGATATTGATGAACAGGTTACGCGGATGTCAGAAAAGTACTTCCCGGAGCTGTGTGCGTCGAACAATGATCCGCGCGCCACACTGAAGTTTGATGATGGCATTAAATATATGCGCGAAGCTGCAGCGGAATCAGTCGATGTGATCATTGTTGACTCAACCGACCCTATTGGCCCAGGTGAAGGTTTATTTAACCGCGCTTTCTATGATAGCTGTCGTAAAGCGCTGCGTCAGGGCGGTATTTTGGTGCAACAAAGTGAATCACCGCTTATCCATATGCCATTACTGAAAGACATGCGTCAGGCGATGCAGGACGCTGGTTTTGATGCATTGCAAACGTTATTGTTCCCGCAAATGGTGTATCCGTCAGGTTGGTGGACTTGTACCTTAGCCCGCAAAGGTTCTGGCTTTGACGGCTTCCGCGAAGCAGATGCTGCTGCGGCGGCGTTTTCGACAGAATACTACAATGTAGCTGTGCACAAAGCGGCATCAGCCTGGCCTAACTTTATGCAAAAAGCTTTGGCTGACGAAGCGGAATAACTTAGCCCATACTGAACAGAAAAATAAATGTACAGCCATACTTGCTTAACTGGCAAGCTTTCTGTACATTTATTGTTCATGTGTGGGGTGCCAAAATGATGAAATATAGTTATCTGCTGTTTTTCAGCGTATTTTCTGTACAGGCTGCGGTATATAAGTGTGAGCAGAATGGCGTAGTTGAGTTCAGTCAGTTCCCATGCGCAGAGGAAGCTGAACAGGTAGACATGCGCCCGCTTGGCACAGCCATGATTGGTACCCGCAGCGAGTTTAAGCAGCAAGTTGATGCTGTAAAGCGACAAAGCCGCTTTGTTGAGTTTCAGATCAGTAAATTAGAGCAGGAAAAACAGCAACGCCTGGATGAGCTGAAAGCTGATTTATATAAGCTTCGGCGCAGTTTTCCTAAATCTGAAGAATTAGCTGCACTGCAGCAGAAAATAGATCGCTTAACTGAGTTGTATGATGAAAAAATCGGTGCTGAACGGGGTAACCTGATGGCACTGAAGTCAAAAGTGGTGAGCCTGGAGCGGCAATACGCACAAAACAACTGATTATAGCCTGATATTTTTTAAACCCCCGCAATGCGGGGGTTTTTCGTTTCTACTATCACAATTTAATTTCAATATTATCAAGATGATAATTTTGCAATAAGCATGTTAGTTTTTTGAATTTGTGCTACACATTTATTGCTGCTTAAGCAGTGAATGACAACACAAATAACAAAAAAGGATGCTTATGAATAAGTCATTTAAATACTCTCTTTGTGCGCTGGCGGTCAGTTCTGTGGGTTTTAGTCAATTAACATTTGCTCAGCAAGCTGATGCGCAAGCGCAGCAGGTTGAGCGGATCGAAGTAACCGGTTCACGTATTAAACGAAATGATCTGGAAGGGGCTGCCCCTATTGATGTGATTAACAGGGACGAAATTGCCAAGTCTGGTTTTTCTAACCTGCAACAATTACTTGAACGTACACCGGTGGCGGGTACCGGTACCTTCTCTACCCGGGGTAATAATCAGGACTCAACGGCAAATGGCGGCGCAGCCATCAGTCTGCGCGGCTTTGGTTCAGATGCTACTCTGGTGCTTATCAACGGCCGACGTGTAGCGGTCAGTGCTTTTGCCGAAAATATCGCTAACTCTTTTGTCGATATCAACTCTATTCCGGTAGCGGCAATAGAACGTATCGAAATTCTGAAAGATGGTGCTTCTGCAGTGTATGGGTCTGACGCTGTGGCTGGTGTGGTAAACATTATCATGCGCAAAGATTTTGATGGGGCTGAGCTGAGCATAAGCCATGGTAGTACAACCGGCCCAACTTATGACGAGACTGCAGCCAGTATGGTGTGGGGAACGCAGACCGATGATGCTAACGTTACACTGATCCTGGATTACTTTAAAAACACCTCTATCACCGGTGCAGAAATGGGACGTTTTGGTACAGCAAACCAGGAACCCTATGGTGGCGGAGATAACCGTTCATCCCGCGGTTTTCCGGGCAATTTTATTGTCAACGGTGTACCAACCATCGACCCGGGCTGCCCAGCTGACAGCGTCTTTGGCCAGACTTGCCTATTTGACTACGGTCCGTATGGTTTTGCTAATCCCCCCGCAGAACGCATAGGTGCAATGCTGCAGGCTAGCCAGAATCTCGGAAATGACATGCAGGCTTATATAGAGCTTGCAGTGCAGCACAACAGTTCCAAAGCATCAGGTGCTGCAACACCACTTGATCGTGATGCTGGCCTGACCGTACCGGCCAGCCATCCGAATAACCCCTTTGGCGTTGATGTTGGTATTAACCGGTTTCGTACTGTTGACGCCGGGCCGAGGCAATGGGACATCGAGTCTGACACGCTAAGGATGGTTGTTGGTCTGCGTGGCACTATCAATAATTGGGACTGGGATATCGCAGCCCAGAAAGGCCGCAGTGAAGCCATGCAGACAGGTAGCAAACAGCAGGGCTGGGTGCGGACGGATTTTCTGCAGGAGCAGATTAATCTTGGTAACTATAACCCGTTTGGTGGCACTTATAACTCGCCGGAAGTGATTGATGCTATAACGACCTCTCTGGTTCGTAGGGGAGAGTCTCACCTGACATCTTATGATGCGAGTATCAGTGGAGAGGCATTTGCTTTAGGCGATCATATGGTATCGGTTGCTGCAGGTGTTGAATATCGTGAAGAAGACGCGCTCGATCAACCGGATGACCAGTTTCAACGCGGCTTGATTTATGGTACTGAGTCCGTTTCAGCACAGGCAGATCGTGATCAGCATGCTGCTTATGTAGAATTATTGATCCCTGTAGCGGATGAACTGGAATTTACAGTAGCCGGTCGTTATGACCACTACAGTGATTTTGGTTCGACGACGAATCCGCAACTGACAATGAAATGGCGGCCGCTGGATAATTTTACTATGCGTGCGTCTTTCGGGCAGGGTTTCAGAGCACCTTCTTTAGCCCAGATTGGTCTTGGGCCATCACAAGAATCGATTTTTTTTACTGATACTTACCGATGCCCCACGCCTGATGCGGCAAACCCTGCATGTGCTTCTACCGATTACACTATAGTGTTCGTCGGTGGTGAAGGTTTGCAGCCGGAAGAGTCTGAAACCTTTAATCTGGGGGCTGTATGGCAAGTAACAGAAGAATTTGATATTACCGCAGATATCTGGAGCATTACCCAGGATAACAAGATAGACAAAAATGATTATGAGAATGTTTATGACGCAGAATGTGGTAATCAAAGCAGCACCGTCTGTGTTCGCCTGGCTCCGCTGCCCGGACAGACGCTTGGTGAGTTATCCCGTTTGTACAACAGCTATGTGAATGTCAGCTCGCAGGAAGCGACAGGTTTAGACTTATCCACATCATACCGCTTAACACTTCAGGACATGGGGTTAATACGCTTCAATCTTGATTGGTCTTATATCAGCAAGTTTGAGAAAAACAGCATTGATTATGCTGGAGAGTACAACTACCCCAAAAATCGCTGGTTGGCGTCCGCAGACTGGACTTACGGTGACTGGGGCATAATAACCAGCCTGAGTTACATCGGCGAGTTTGAAGATTATGCCGCACCGAGTGATGTTGAATCAACGACAACCCGCACTGTAGATTCGCAGATGTTACTGGATATTCAAGCCCGCTACAGTGTCAGTGAAAAGCTGCAGCTGGTGCTTGGGATGAATAATGCCCTGGATGAAGACCCGCCATTTGCTATCGGTGATGGTGACGCCGATCTTTATGGCTTCGCTTCAAAAGTACACAACACCCGTGGTCAGTACGTCTATGGCAAAGTGACTTACCGCTTCTGACAGTGAAAAGTGGAAATAAAAACAGCGCCCTCGGGCGCTGTTTTTTAGGGTGAGGACTCTTTACTCTACAATCGGTTCTATATGGATCTCTACCCGACGGTTTTGCGCCCGGTTCGCTTCAGACGTGTTCGGCACTATCGGATAGTTAGGGCCATAACCTTTAGTTTCCAATCGGATAGCCTGCACATTTTGTGCGATTAGGTATTGTTTCACACTGTCAGCGCGCGCTTGCGACAGATTCATATTGTATTGATACGGGCCGGTATCATCCGTATGTCCGGCGATGACCAGCATGGTTTTTTCATAGTCACGCAATACTTTGGCAATATCATTGAATACCGGATACAGGCTTGAGCGGATGTCTGAGCGGTTAATTTCAAAGGTTAACTGCGCTGGGATATCCAGCCTTAATTTGTCACCGTCCCGCACCACTTTAACGCCGCTGCCACTAAGCTCCTGGTTCAGTGCTTTTTCCTGCTTATCCATATAGCTGCCTACAGCCGCTCCTGCTAGCGCACCCACAGCTGCACCAATAACTAAACGCTTATCTTTATGGTTACCTGTGGCTTTACCTGCTACGGCACCCACCACAGCGCCAATGGCAGCACCTTTACCAGTGTTAGAATATTCATTTGACGCACAACCTGCGATGGCAAGGCTGGCAGAGACTAAAGAAACAATTAAGACAGAACGGCGCATAAATAAAGCTCCTTAAAACATATTGGGCAAAGCTTAGTAAGAAACAACTGAATTGCTGCTGAACTATATCAGTGCTGTATTTACAATTTTGTTGAGTTTTTGTTTATTTTATCGCCTTTGTTCACTTCGGCTTATTTTTTAAGTATTGTAGGCGGGTTTCGTTGCCAGCTCGCACAGCTGTGCCACAGGGAAAGGATTACATAATGAATAAAATATTGCGCTTTTGGTTAGTGCTTAGCTGTACATACATCATGCAGCCAGCACAGGCTGATGTGTACAAATGTACTGATGCCACGGGCGAAGTGGTGTTTCAGGGAGAGCCTTGCCGTAAGGGTGATGAGGTAAAGTTAGATATCCGCTTTTCTGAGCAGCAACAACAGGCTGTAGAGCAGCTGATATCTGGCAGCTGGTGTGAAGTAGGCACTTCCAACGTGCCTGATGGCACTGTGCAGCAAGACAATGCTTTGCGTAAAACCTGGATTTTCAGTGAACGGCAGATGGTGCAGCATATAAGCCAGGGCAAACGACTGGACACATTTAAATACCCGATACGGCAATCCCCTGGCTCTTTTGTTATCGATCACCCGGCTTTTGGTAGCGGTCAGGTGAGTTGGCAGGTAAAAAAGCTGACAGATGATCAACTGGTGATCGCTGCCTACGGTGGCTTTACTCACTTAACCGCAGGAAATTGCGAAATAGCCATGGCCAGTGCACAGAATTAATTAGACATATAGATGCCCAAACTTTAAGCTGCTGGCAGTGCTCAGTTTAAAGGTGTGTCTATGTTGAATTCTGTTTGGCGGCGCATTGTCATTAAAGTCGGCAGTGCGCTGATCTCTCCTGATGCCAGAGGGTGCTCTACCCGTTATCTGTTGGCGATAGCCCGCTTTATCAACGAATGCCGTCAGCAGGGTGTCGAAGTGGTACTTGTTTCGTCAGGCAGTGTTGCTGCCGGGCGCAATGCTATCGCTTTTACGCATCAGCCGTTACCAATCAACGTTAAGCAAGCTATGGCCGCAGTGGGCCAAACCGAGATGATGGCGGCCTGGAGCCATCTGTTCGATTTTCGCTGTGCACAGATTTTGCTGACGCACGATGATCTTTCCAACCGGCGTCGTTATCTGAATATTGATAATACCTTGCGTACTTTACTGGCAAATCAGGTACTGCCTATCGTCAACGAAAATGACAGCGTCGCGACAGCTGAGCTGAAAGTGGGTGATAATGATAACCTGGCGGCTATGGTGGCTATTTTGGTCGACGCTGATGCGCTGATTATCTGCTCTGACATTGATGGCCTTTACACTGCTAATCCACGCACTAATGCAGAGGCCCGTTTTATCCCGCGTGTAGAACAGATAAATGCTGACATATACGCTATGGCCGGTGGTAGCCACCATGCTATCGGAACCGGCGGCATGCTGACGAAAATTCAGGCGGCTGATAAGGCTACCAGACAAGGGGTTGATACGCTGATTATCAATGGTCAACAGACTACCAGTTTTGACGCTTTATTGCGCGGTGAGGCCGCTGGCACCTTGTTCGTACGCCAGCAGGACCGGTTGAGTGCGAAGAAACACTGGATGCTACACAGCCTGAAGAGTCAGGGCAGCATTACGCTCGACAGCGGCGCGGTGCAGGCACTGTTGCACAAAGGCGCGTCTATACTGGCAAAAGGCATTACCGCGGTGGAAGGACAGTTTGATAAAGCCGATGCCATCTGGTTATGTGACAGTGCCGGCAAGCAGCTGGCTAAAGGCATTTGCCAATACAGCGCAACAGAGCTGCAGCTAATCAAAGGATTACACAGCCAGCAAATTGCAACGACGCTGGGTTTTTGCCCCAGTGAAGTTGTTGTGCACCGGGACGATATTGCCCTCTTAGCATAAAAACAGGTGGCAGATGAAAATAGCGGTAATCGGTGGTGGTATAAATGGCTTAAGTTCGGCCTGGCAGCTGGCACTGGCCGGTTACGATGTTAGTTTGTTTGAACGTGACGGCGTAATGCAGGCAACGAGTATAGCGTCGTCAAAACTGCTACATGGCGGCTTGCGTTATCTGGAGCAGGGTGAGTTCAGGCTGGTACGCGAAGCGCTGCAGGAGCGGCGCTGGTGGCTGAAAAAGGCGCCGCGTTTAACCCGGCGTTTACCGATTTTATACCCTTTGTATGCTGACTCGCGCCGTGCCCGCTGGCAATTGAAAATCGGTTTATGGCTGTATGACAGTTTTGCCGGGCGCAAGGGCATTGGCCGGCACCGTTGGCTGAGCGCAGAGCAGGCAAAGCGCTGCTCGCCGCTACTGAAAGCTGAAGGCTTAAAAGGCGCTTACCTGTTTTTTGACGGCCAGATGGATGACGCCAAGCTGGGCCTGTGGATGGCACAGCAGTGTACTAAAGCAGGCGTTAAAATCCACGAACAGAGCCCCGTATTGCAGGTTCGCAGCGATGCTCAGCTTGAGCTGGCCGGCGGCTGGCAGTCGTTTGACCGTATAATAAATGTAGCCGGCCCCTGGAGCCAAGAGTTGCTACAGCAATCCGGTCTGCCGCAGCAGCCGCTGGATTTGGTGCGTGGCAGCCATCTGGTGCTACCGCCCACCGGAGCTTATGGCCATATGCTGGAGGTACCGGGTGAGTCGCGTATAGTGTTTGTATTGCCGTATCAGGGCAATACTCTGCTCGGCACAACTGAGGTACGCCAGCAGCTGTCAGAGCCTATCCGCTGCTCTGTGGCTGAACGTGACTACTTACTGGCGACCTATAATCATTACTTTGAACCGCAGCTTGGCGTCGACGATGTACTGGCAGATTTCGCCGGCGTCAGGCCATTACTGAGTGGCAGTGCAAATGCCAGTAAGGCCAGCCGTGAGTACCAGCTAAACTGGCAGGGTAAACTGCTGACAGTATCCGGGGGTAAATGGACAACGGCAAGGGCGCTGGCAAAAAGCGTGGTTAAACAGGTTATGCTGAAAAGCCAGTCAGATGACTAACTGGCATTCATTAACATTCAGAGTATTTATAACGTAATCGCCAGAATCTTTGAACGGCGCTGATAGTTATACAGCTGCTTTTTCTGGGCAGGTAAATCATCGACCGTCAGCAGCTCAAAGCCGTGCTCAAGGAACCAGTGAATACTGCGGGTAGTCAGCGCAAACAGTTTGGCATATTTACGCTGACGCGCTTGCTGGATCACGGCTTTTAGCAGAATGCTGCCGCGGTCGGCATCGCGGTAATCAGGATGCACCGCCAGACAGGCAAACTCACCGACGTTTTCCTCAGGAAACGGGTATAGTGCCGCACAACCAATGACCAGGCCGTCGCGTTCAATGAGCGTAAACTGATTGATTTCCATCTCCAGCTGCTCACGGGAGCGGCGCACCAACAGGCCTTGCTGCTCCAGCGGGCGGATCAGATCCAAAATACCACCAATATCAGAGATAGTTGCCTGACGCAGTTTCTCTGCCGATTCGGTAACAATTTGCGTGCCGATACCATCACGGGAGAACAGTTCCTGCAACAGAGCGCCATCTTCATCGTAACTGACTAAGTGGCAGCGCGGCACACCAGCCCGGCAAGCGGTAATCGCAGCATGCAAAAATGCCAGCGTACCCGGGCAGGCATCCTCATCCTGCTGTTCCATTTGCAGCATAATTTTTTCTGCGGCATTAGGCATTAACTCAGCTGTTATCTCGCCATTTTCGCCAATGATGCCGCCAATTTCGCTAAAGCCGATCATCTTGTCGGCTTTTAGTTTGACAGCAACCTGAGTGGCGATATCTTCTGCTGTTAAATTAAAGCTTTCTCCGGTAACTGAGGCGGCTATTGGTCCCATCAGTACTATGCCGTTGTTATCCAACTGGCGACGGATACCGGCAACGTCAATGCGGCGTACTTTGCCGCTGTGATGATAATCAACGCCTTCATCCACGCCCAGTGGCTGGGCAATAACAAAGTTGCCACTGACTACGTTTATCTGTGCGCCCTGCATAGGCGTGTTACTTAAACTCATCGATAAACGGGCAGTAATATCAAGCTGTAATGCGCCGGCAACCTGCTTAATAAGACGGAAAGAATCATCGTCTGTTACCCGTACACGGTTATGGTAGGTCGGCTCCAGTCCGGCTTGTTGCAGTGCCGAATTAATCTGTGGCCTGGCGCCGTATACCAGTACTACTTTGATACCCAGGCTGTTCAGCAAGGCGATATCGTTAATTATGCTGCGAAAGCCTGGCTGAGTAATGGCCTCACCACCCAGCATCACAACAAAGGTCTTACCGCGGTGGGCGTTAACGTAAGGGGCAGATTGACGAAAACCGGAGACAAGTTCAGTAGTGCGCACGGGTTGTGAGTTTCCTTCTGACAAGACAAAGTACAGATAAGACATAAAGATGGCAGCAAGATGACAAAATGCCAACTGTTGCTCAGATAAAGTCGGCATTTTATGTGATTAATGGTTTTGTATCCACTTTTTAAGCATATTTATTCTGTTGGCGCTGCGGTTAACAAATAGTTGCCTCTGCAGCAGTGCTATTGTAAAACAGCTGCTAAACAGGCAATCCAACAGAATCTTAGACGGAGAACAGGATGCGCAAACAGCGACACACGGAACTCAATGACACAGGTTTGCCCTGGTTCGGCCTGGTCTTTTTAAGTGTATTTATGCTGGCCGGCATCGCAGGTGGTGTGGCTTTTTTCCGCGATGGTCAGCCTGGTGCCGGGCTGATTTTTATGGCGATGTTTTGTGGTATTGCCGGTTTGATGATGTTTCTGCTGTTGCTGGGTCATAAAAAAGCACAGGCTGAAAAGGCGATGTTGCTTGGCAATAAACCTGTAGAGGGCATTGTTAGCAACAACAAGGGTAGCTATCAGCTGATGTTGGGCATGGGAGGGCTATTTGTATTAATCGGTTTGCCGGTAAGTTATCTGGCTGTTGTAGAGCAATTACCCAAAGGCAATTATGCGGTATTGCTGGTGCTGCTATTTCCGCTAATAGGTGTCAGTTTGTGTTGGCACGGCCGCAAACAACTAAAACATTGGCAAAAGATTGGTAAAACGCCCTTTTTCCCTGACCCTTTTCCGGGTACTGCTGGTGGCCAGATAGGTGGTTACTTTATGCTGCAGCGGGGCCGGTTCGTGCAAATGCCGCAAGCGGAACTTAGTTGTCTGCATGTATATCAGAGTGGCAGCGGCAAAAACCGCACCACCCATCGGCAGTCTTTATGGACTGAAAAGTGTAGTGTATCCCGCAGCATAGAAGGTAAACACTGGCTGGTAATGGATGTGCCCGCAACCTTGCCGGCAACCGGCAAAGATGAGCGTTACAAAGGCCGCATTGAGTGGCAACTAAGCAGCAAAGGCCAGTTGCACGCTGGCAGTGAGCAGTTGGAATTCAACCGCCAGTGGACATTGCCGGTTATCGCCGGTAGCGCGCGGTGTGGCTGGCAGCCGAGTGCTGCTGAGCTTGAGTTACAGCAGCAACAGCGGCAGGTCGCGGCCTTTGATGCCGCCGCAAGTCAGATCCAGCAGAGGGTGCTGGGCAATACTCTGTATTTAACCAGCCGTGCAGGCCGGCATACTGTTGCCGCTTTATCGATGCTGTTATTCGGCGGCATTTTTACCACAGCTGGCATCTTTCTCGGTGTTGAGGCACTGCAGCAGGGCGGCATGCTCTGGCTTATGGCCCTGTTATTTGCGCCCATCGGCGGGCTGATTTTATGGTTCGGTCTATTCTGGCTTGGTCGGAGTCTGGAAGCCAGTATAGCGCCTGGCGAAGTGAGGATGCTGCGCGCTATGTTCGGTATCCGGCTGTATCAGCGCAAAGCATCACTGACTACCCCTGAGCAACTGCAGATTAAACAGACTATGGTGTCAACCAACGGCGAAGGCGAACGTACGGAATATTATCGGCTGCAAGCCGATGCCGGCGATGGCAAAACGCTGACCCTGGCCGAAGGTATTACCGGGCGCGATGCTGCCGAGGCATTAAAGCAACAAGTGCTAGAGGCATTGCTGCCTTGATTATGGCATAGCGGAAAGGCCGCTGTAGCGGCCTGTGTTTTTTGATGTCAGGTAATGCGCTACCAGCTACACAACTGGGTCCAGCTGTCATCACTGCCGGGGATGGACTGCGTCCACCAGTTGGCCTGATACAACGCATTCTGGTATATCAGCTGGTCGCCTTGGGCAGCATGATCCAGCTGGCCCTGCCAGTTAGCTTGTGGCCAGTTGGGGTAGGTATTGGCCTGCGTTAAATCGTAGCCTGGACAATTGCCGGGAGTACCGCCGCCATTGTCACCACCGTCATCAGCAGCCGGGCGCAAGTCTAGATTATAAAAGTAGCTGTGATCAGTGGTATAAGCGCGGTTGGTTGCCACATCGCTGCTAAATACCACATTATCACTGCTTAATATGCCAATTTGCAGCAGATGAGCATATTGCGTATTCACCTGTGCTGCCAGCTCTGTTGCCCAGCGCGTATTATCGATATTGCTGGCGGTGATCTGCCAGCGTTCATCAACCAGTTCCTGACCATTGGCATCAAATAACCGTAGCCGGGCATAGCCACCCACTTCAGCTGGCGTTTGCAGGTTTATGAAAGCGCCTTTATCAAACCAGGCCTGCGGTGGTGGTTCAGCGCCACTGCCTATCAGCTCGATATCAGAGCAGTTGTAAAAGCCCTCACCGACCACATCTACCCGCTGCCAGCGGGTATAAAGCACGGCCGGGCCGGTTCGGTCAGCAGGCATTGGCACCTGTAAGGTGTAATAGCCAGCCTCTGCCGGTACATCATCCTGCTGATGAATTAACTGCAGCTGGTCCCAGCTTAGCGGCGCTGCAGCGGTATCAAAGCCGGGCTTGCTTAGATAAATTTGCCAGAAGCTGGGGTTATGTGGCGTAGTGGCGCGAAAACGCAGCGTCAGTGTCTGGTTTTGGCTCAAGTCAATGGCGGTGCGTTGCCAGTCGGCAGAGGGGATATCCATACCGCTTTTATTGCTATCACCGGCAGCACATAAGCTACCGTTGGCAACAACACTTTGCACCGCTGCCATATTGCGGTAATCGGCAACATTGGCCGAGAACTCATGATGCTGGGTTAGCATATAGCCACCGGACTGCAGATAGGCTGCACGGCAGGCGGCATTGGGAATGCCGCTGCCATCTTCTGGCCACCAGTAGCCGCCATCGTCTTTGCAGATTTGCTGACGGGCTTTGGGGTATTCAACATAGCCATGGCTGTTCGCTTGCAGGCTGTTAAGCAGTGCAAAACAGGCAAGCAATATAGGGAATAGATTTTTACTTTGCATAGTCGTTTCTCTTGTTTAGGCAAGGTGCTCCGAGCCGGAACCTTCTCAGGCTCGCCACAGCGACTCGTTCGCACTAGCGTGCTCACTCAGACACTCTGTGGCGACCTGATAAGGCCCACGGCTCTCGCAGGAAAAGCATCAGAGCATAGACAGTGAGTGTTGAATGCACCGTCCAAGCACTTTTTGATTACTATAAATTACAGATAAAGCTCCAGCTGCCATCACTACCGGGCACTGAATTGGTCCACCAGTTGGCTTTGTACACGCTGCCCTGATAAGACAGGTGGTCACCGCCGACGGCATGGCTTGGTAAGCCTTGCCAATCGGTTTGCGGCCACTGCGGGTAGGGATAAATAGTGGCTGTCACACCGCCACAGCTTTCACCATTAGCATCGCCATCACCGGGCCCACCGTCACCGCTACCAATCGCCACAACGGGTAATTGTGGGTACTCTTGTGCGAAGGCGTAGTCAGCACCATTGGCACTCAGTATCCAGTTTGACGGCATTGGCATCGGCAGGTGATAGTTCAGTGTCACTGTGACACTTTCGCCACTGGCAACACTCAGATAACCAGGCAGATTAAAACGAACACGATGAAAATCGCTGCTCAGGCCGCCGATGTTATTGCCACTGGCGTTACGGCCACTTTCAATCACAGTTAAACCAAAGCCACTCTGGTCGCTGATGGTATCCGGTATCGCTGTGGGGACATCAAAGCTGATGCTGGCGCCGCCCGGGATAGCGCCTTCGCTGTGGTTGGTCAGTGTAAGTTTGGGGTTGATGGGGAAGTTTTGATCGCCCAGTTTAAAGTCACTGATGCTCAGGCGGATATCTGCCGCTTGCGTTGGCATAGTGCGGTTGGCTTTTACGGCGCCATAAGGGCTGGCATTTCTGAAGCTGTTGTAAAACTGTGTTGTCAGTGTATCACCGATAAAATACTCACCGTTGGCTGCATTCCAACCATAGTCACCAGCCAGCTCCCAGAACATTACACCACCAATGCCGTTTTCAATCACATATTGCGCTTTGGCGGCAATGCTCTGTTCAGTCTCTACCGACAGAAACACCTTTTTCTGCGCATTCCATAACCAGGGGGCGACGGCGGTAGCATCGTAATGTTCGCTGTAAGTGCCGGTCAGTTGATGCTCCGGGTTGGCCGGATCCAGGCCGTACACCGGCGCGTAGCTGCCAACAATGCCTTCAGCCAGATTCATGGTATGCCACAGCGGGTTAGAGCCGGCCGGCATTTCGCCACCCTGGGTGTTTTTATCGTGCCACAGGTTGTCTATGCCCACAGCACCATTGCCACATTTGCTAACCGTGCTGCCACCGGTGCCTGGCGGACAGGCATTCTGGTTCGGCAGAGCAGCTGTGCCCCACAAACCGTTGTTGCCGCCCTGCACATCTTTCCAGCCGCGGCTGTAGTACGGGATACCAATATTAATGCGGCCAGCCGGCATGGTGCCGCGGAAGTAATGGCAAGCCCAGTCGGTGTTGAGATAGCCAATATTCTGGTATTGCGTGGTGTTGTAGTAATTCCAGGCTGCCAGTTCTGCATCCATGCCGGTATCAAACAAAGCGGCATTGTGACCAACAAACTGGTTCCAGGCGCCATGCAGGTCGTAGCTCATGATGTTTACATAATCCAGATACTGGGTAACCTGGAATGCTTCCATGCCCCTTAGCAGATAACCAGAAGACGGCGAAGCAATAGTCAGCAGGTAGTGTTTGCCGTCTGCCGCGCCGGCGGCATCCAGTTTCTGCCGCAGCACTTTCATCAGCTCGATATAAGAGCGCATTAAGCCACCACGCAGGCTGTTGGCCAATGCAAAATCATCCGGGTTGCCTGCATCATTCATACTGGTCGGGTATTCGTAATCAATATCGACACCGTCGAAGCCATACTGGCGGATAAAGGCGACAGCAGAATCGGCAAAGGTGTTAATGCCCTGATTATTAATGCTCAGATCGCTGTTGGTGGTCATGCTGTAAAAGCCGCCGCTGGCGACACGATCACCATTGCTGTCAAAATAGCCGCCGGTCTCAGCCCAGCCGCCAACAGAGATCAGCGTCTTTACGTGCGGGTACTGCTGCTTATACTTTTGCAGCAGGTTAAAGTGGCCTCTATAAGGCAGGTTAGGGTCAAGCTCTGCACCGGCAACCCCGGGCCATTCCATGCCGGTGGCAGCGTTATTGCTGGCTGTGACATCGCCGACCGAAATCTGATTAGCCGAATTAACGTGGGCAAAAGCATAATTAATATGGGTAATTTTGTCCCACGGAATGTCTGACGCTAAATACGCCGGCTGGCCATTCTTACCATGACGCCAACTGGTAAAGTAGCCAATAATACGTCGTGGGTGATCAGGGCTGATAATTTCGCGCCCTGTAGCATCGTATACGGTGCAGTAGGGAACATTGATGCCGGGGGTTTGGTACAGGCCATCAGGCCGGCAACTGTTATCAGTAGTTTGCTGAGCAAATGCCACACCGCTCAGCAGTGCCAACAGCGGCAAAGTAGTGATTAATTTCATTGTGAGTATCCTGCAAAGGGCCGCAGCGCACGTCAGGTGGTTTAAGCGGGCAGCAATGGCTTGCCCGCTGTTTCGCCTAACCTGAC
Source organism: Rheinheimera aquimaris (assembly GCF_020531985.1). Taxonomy (GTDB): domain Bacteria; phylum Pseudomonadota; class Gammaproteobacteria; order Enterobacterales; family Alteromonadaceae; genus Alishewanella; species Alishewanella aquimaris. Next base: position 321,342 of record NZ_JAJAVQ010000002.1, read on the forward strand.
AGGGTCAGACTGCGGCAGAATGGGTTATTGCTGCGGATGGCCTAAGCCTTCGTGCATCGCGTTCAAAATATGGCCGTTGTCGGCGTCTATTTCCCAGGCAAAAATACCGCCCAGCTGATGCTGCAGAATGTAGGCACCTTTTTCGCGTACCGAACGCTTGGTATCAATACTGATCAGCGTATTGGTTGCCGGGTTCCAGACATAGCTCGCCTTGGCAGTGTCATCCCAGCCTACGGTAAAGCCGTTAACGCCGTTGGCTTCCGGCCCGCCCATATAGTCGGTCTGGATCTTTTTGTAATCCATGATGCCGCGCTCCCAGCCTCCGCTGATGCCGTCACCACCTGTACCGGTAAACGGATTATTGCCACTAACGCCGCTGACATTTTGCCAGCCCCGGCCATACATAGCGGCACCGAGTGATATCTTGCCGGCAGGTACATCGCGATTTAGCAGATACTGCACCGCTTCGTGCGCGCTAAAGCCAGTAGTCGGTGAGTTAGTTGAAGGATACAGACCAGTCTGGTGGCCCAGCACTCCGTTCCAGGCGCCGTAATAGTCGTAGGTCATCAGGTTGATAGAGTCCATATACTGGGCGGCATCTTCCCAATCGACGACACTCAGTTTTTCCACACCACCGGACATCGCGGCTGCCAGCTCATAACTGCGGCCGGTTTCAGTGCTTAACGCATCCAGCGCAGCACGAAGCTCCTGCATCAAAGTGGCAAAACCTGCGCCATCCTGTGCGGAACCCAGCACTGGGTTAGCGCCACCGCCTCCGGGGAATTCCCAGTCAATATCAATACCATCGAAGAAATCGTAAGTGCGGATAAAATCGATAACTGAATCAATAAAAACCGCACGCGCTGCCGGATTAGTGCCCACATCGTACAAGGGGTCTGACAGTGTCCAGCCGCCAATGGAAGGCAAAATTTTGATATGTGGATGGGTCTGTTTCAGCCGGTACAACTCGGCGAAAATACCGCGGATTGGCTGATCCCAGACATCACCGGGGTAGCTCTTTTCCAACGCGGCGAATTTATCATGTACCACCACCGAGTAATCCGGTTTGCCAGCACATTGGCTGTTCAGCGCAGCATAGCCTTCCGGGTTGGCCTGACGCAGGCCTTCATTTGGGCCACACACCGGAATAAAACCGTAATACAGGTGTGTCAGGTTCTGCGCCGGAATATCAGCTGCATGGAAGGCCCGGCCATAAATACCCCACTCAACAAAGTAAGCACCTACTTTCTTGCCTGTCGTGTTCTGATAGGGCAGATTACTTTGCTTCAGCGGGTGTGGCCAGGCGGTCAAATCTAAATCAGTCCAGGGATCAAAGGCGCCATCACCTCCGCCATTATCACCGCCACCGTTATCACCACCAGAGCCGCCACTAACGTTAATAGTGGTGACGCTGCTTTGCGCGCATTCTTCATTGCTGCCATTAACCTGGCACAACTTTACCTGCAGTTGATAACTACCAGCAGTGGTGAACTGCAGCGTGGTGCTGCCTGTCTGCGCATTCTGGCCATTTGGGGTTAGCGCTGCAGTAAAGACAACGCTGTCATTTTGTAGCAAATACCACTTATTACCATTAGTGCCCCACCACATATCCCAGCGTACCGGTACCTGTGCACTGCCATCTTGCAGGCTATAGTCTGTCGGCATCCAGCTGATCACCGGTGCATTTGGGGTGGCGGCATTCACGCCACCTGCAGCAAGTAGAAGACTAACTCCTACGTACTGCATAACTTTTTGTTTAAACATAACTTCCTCCAGTTTTGTCGCTTATATTTTTTTAGTCGTTATTCATTGCTTTAAGCGCAGACAACCTAAAATTGCGTTGTCAGCTACTGCATTATTTCCGCCTTGCCTGCCCGGCATTACGGCTCCCTGTTGTTTGGAAAATAAGCGGTACTGACTATGGCAAAAATGACAGCGTTGTCAAAAAACTGTCTTAAGATTTAAATGATATTTTTATGATCTGGCGTTAAGCTATTGAAACTTGAAAGTAAAATTATGCAGAAAACTGTCGGCTTGTTTTACACATTTTAGAGCCGGATTAACCTGAACAGGTAAAAGTGTAAATAATGCTGCAGCAACTTGTAGGTAGCCGCAGCGGTCGGATCGGATAATGCGGATGCTGTTATCCGAGAATAAGGTGGGGCAAAAAGCGTGAACTATCCTTGGTGATCAGGCTGCTGTCTTCGCGGATGCAGATACCTGCTGCAGCGTCGCCGACAACCCAGCTGCCAATTAGCGTGTAGTTACCTGCAAATTCCGGCAACGGCGCTAATTGTTGGCGGATATAGCCACTGTCTGTATAAGGGCCGCTTTGTGTCAGGCGTTTGCCACACATATCAACCAGTTCGATATTTGCACCTTCACGCGAAAACAAAGGCTTACGTACCCAGCCAGGTTGTAATGGGCCGCCATCATCAAAAAACGCTGGTAACAGGTTGGGGTGGCCCTGATACTTTTGCCACAGCAGTGGCAAAATACCTTTGTTCGATAATACCGATTTCCATAGCGGTTCGATAAACTGGGTCTGACTGGTTAAAATTGTGCCGGCGAAATCTTCCTGCAGCATAAACTCCCACGGATAGAGCTTGAATAAACCCTGCACCGCAAAGCCATCCAGATCAACCAGTTGGCCGTCGATTTCTCCGAGTTGTTCCAGCGGTATGTAGCGGCAGTCAAGTCCGGCCTGTAGCGCAATATCCATCAGATAGTCGACTGTGCCTTTATCTTCAATACTTTCTGCCACACTGGCAAAGTAAAACGGCTTAGGCAAGTTAAGTTCGCTAAAGGCCTGTTGCAGCTTGTCCTGCAGTGAGTTGAACTGGTCGGCACCCTGGGGTATTGCCCCGCGCATCAGTTGGTCTTCCAGCCATACCCACTGAAAAAAACCGGTTTCGAACAGTGACGTCGGTGTGTCGTAATTCAGCTCCAGCAGTTTAGCGGGGCCGCTGCCGTTGTAGCTGAAATCCATCCGGCCATACAGGTGCTGTTGCTGGCTTTGCCAGCTACCGCGAACGGCATCCCAAAACTTTTCCGGGATAGCCAACTGTGCCAATTCCTTTTCATCCCGGACAATATCAGCGACTAAATCCAGCGCCATCTGGTGTAGCTCTTCGGTTGGCTCCTCCAGATCGCGCTCTATTTGTTCCAGGCTGAATTGGTAATAAGCGCTCTCGTCCCAGTACGGCTCGCCGTCGAAAGTATGAAAATTAAAACCCACGCTCTCGGCAAAAGCTTTCCAGCCTGGTCGGGGTGTGCTGCTGATCCGCTTCATCGTTGCTTAACCGCCATAGCTACTGGTATTGCGGCTGGCAGCCTGAGCACCAAAGCCACCGCGGCGGGCCAGCATTGCTGGCTTCGGCTGCACAGCTGATGGCCGTATGCTGGCAGGGCCGGGCTGTGTCGCTACTGCGGTATTAGTGGCCGTGCGGAAGGTTGTGCGGTCATCGCGTGATTTATACAGCGGCTGGCTGGGTACCGGGTTACGGCTGGCGCTTGCTGTTTGCTGTGCCGGGTTGGCAGTCATACCGCCGCGGTTTAGCATTTGGCCGGCCATAAAGCCCATCATCATTGGCATAAAAAAGCCGCTGCTTTGCTGGCTCTGCTGCTGAGGTTGCTCTGATGTATTGGCCGCCAGAACCGGAGCGGTTTCGCACTGGCCGCTACCAAAATCGGCTTCGCATTCAGTCTTGCTGCTGTAACGCGGTGCTACCTGAGGGTGTAGGGCTTTGGCCTGTTCAAAAGCCGCTTTACATTCGGCGGGTGGGTTGTAGTATGCCGCACATTCATCCGGCGTGTTAAATACCTGCACTTCGACCGGTTTCTCGCCACAACCAGCCAGTATCATGCCGGCAGCAGGCGCCATCATAATCAGGCGGGCAGTTTTACTGCGTTTAAAGGTTGTCATTTCTGGCTCCTTAATATGTCATCGCGGCAGCATTGAGCATACCAATGGCAACTGAACAACAGGCAGAAAAGAGACCTGCGCTGAGCTCGCCGTCACGAATACGTTGCGGCAATGGTTTGAGCGCAATGCAGCTAAAGAAAAAAGCAATAAGCTGCACGACAAGTGCTACTGCACCCCAGATCGCGCAGTCCAGCAGCGACATAGAATGCGTTATAGCACTGGCCAGTGGCCAGGCAAAACCGAGCAGCGCGCCGCCAAACGCAATGGCTGCTGCGGCGTTATTTGCCCGGATCAAACCAAACTCGTCGTGCGGCGTTACCCAGCTGTAAATTCGGATAAACAGCAGCAGTAAGATAACAGCCAGTGCGAAATAGGCTGCGAAAGCGGGTAAACCGGCTAAAGAGGTCAAAGCGGTATCTAACATACTGGGCCCTTCGAAATTAAGACTGCGCTGATCCTGCGCAAAAGCGCACATTTTTACAAGTCTTATCGCCACTGATGTTGCTTAAATGGAAAAGCCGCGGTCAGCGCGGCTTTTGCTTTAGGATGTTATTGTCGTGCGGTGCGTATTTCACTGATCATCTGCTGTACATCAGGCTGCTGCAAAATAGCATCAATATTGTCGCTGAGTTTACGTCGCCAGTTCGGGTATTCGCTGCTGGTGCCCGGGATATTAACCGGCGTTGTCATTTGCAGTAAATCTTCCAACTGGAAGGCAAACAGCCTGGCTGGCTGGCTGGCAGTAAACAAATGGCTGGCACGGATAAGCTGGCTGAAGTTACCTTCTTCAAGCTGCAGTTTGTCCCGCATCAGCTGTTTTTCATCTGTACGCAGTTGATACAGGCTTTGTGCTACCTGCGGGTTGGGGAACAAATCCAGCTGATGGCGTAGTGCCAGATCATATTCCTGCCAGTAACCGACCATGGTAGGCATGTCATGCGTGCTTACTGTGGCAAGGGCGAGTTCTGGATACGTCAGAGCGGCGTGATCGTAGCTACCGGCTTTTTGCTCCAGCATAAATACGCGATAAGACAGTACCTGATATTGTGCCATCAGATGGCTGATCTCAACCGGCACTGTGCCTAAATCTTCGCCGATAACCACACAGCTGTTACGCTGGCTTTCTAACGCCAGAATGGCAAATAAATCGGCGGCCGGAAAGCGGATATAAGCACCGGCAGTGGCATCGGCACCGAGCGGACAACACCATAACCTTAGCAGCGCCATAACATGGTCTAATCGCAGTGCGCCGGCATAACGCATATTGGCCTGAATCAGCTGAATAAAAGGCTGGTAGGCTTTCTGACGCAAGGTTTGTGGGTTATACGCCAGCAAGCCCCAGTTCTGGCCTTTGGGTGCCATAATATCTGCCGGTGCCCCCACGCTTAAATCCAGCAGATAATCTTCCGGTGCGCCCCAGCTTTCAGCACTGCTGCGGCTGGTACCTACTGCAACATCACAGTACAGGCCTATCGCCATACCATGTTGGTGACATAAGCGTTTCACTTCAGCCAACTGCTGCTGCGCCTGCCACTGCAGATAAAGCTGCAGTTCAATCGCATCGCTGTGTTCACGGGCAAATGCGGCCACTGCTGCGCTTTGCGGGTCCTGCAGCTCAGGCGGAAAACTCTGCCAGGCTGCCATATTCCAGTCCTTTGCAAACATCTGGCCTTGTAATACCTGATGTATGGCTAGCTGGCGTAAGCTGTCACCGCTGGTCGCAACAAACTGATGATACTGCTGCGCCCGGGTGGTATTTTTTGCCAGATGTTGCTGCTTGAACTGTTGCCACAGCAGCTCTGCAACGCTTTTTTTCAGTGCTGCAACGCCGATATAGTCTACATCGCTGCAATTGCGCAGCTGTTGTAACTGCTGCTGAAAGGTTTCACTGGCGACCAGCTTTTGTGCTGCGTCACAGTGTTTGTATTCATCGGTATATTCCAGCGCAACATACTGGGTGTTTAACCATAACCGGCTGTTAGGGCTGTATGGGCTGCAATCTTGCGGCAATTCAGGGTATAGCGCATGCAGTGGGTTCAGCCCAATAAAATCAACACCTTGTGCAGCAAGCGGGGCTACCATTTGCTGCAAATCGGCAAAGTCCCCCAGGCCCCAATTGCGCGTCGAGCGCACAGCATACAGTTGAATAGCCGGGCCGAAAGTTTTATGCAAAACCGCTTTGTCGTGCAGCTGAAAACAGCGCTGTGGTGTGATAATTAATTGCTGGCTGTACTGTTGGGTGCCATTACTCAGCTGCAATTGGTGATACCCAAGCGGCAAGCTGACATCCAGTTTCATCTCTGCCAGCAACACTTCACCGCGGCTGGTAGGCTGGCGCACACTGATATCACTGGCAGCGATACTCAGGCTACCGCTGAACTGCTGCTGTTCTTCGGTGATAATCTGCCATTGCCAGTCACTGACTGCTTGCTGTTGCAACTGTTGCAGGCGCAGTACAACTGGTTGATCCTGTTGACAGACATTGACCGGTGCAACGACTTCAAACCAGTGTTGCTCACTGAGTTGGCTAATCTGTTGTTGTATTATTTCGTCGCCGGACAGGTCATAGCCCATGGCTTGTAAAATAGCCTGCTGCTTATCCAGACCAATCACTTCGGTATGGCCTTGCGCATGTACATAGCTGTCTTGCAGCCCCGCCAAAACAGCGAGTTGCTTAATTAGTTCCATAATTCACCTGTAACACCGGCCGGGAAAAGCCGGATAAAGGATGGCATCTGCTTACGGCCATCATCTGTCTGCGTTGACGAAATATACCCGGAGAACAGCCCTGCCAGCTTTTAAATGCTTTCTGAAAGCTGCTTTGTTCTTCAAACCCAAGCTGGAAAGCAATCTGCTGCAAGCTCAGGCTGGCATCCTGTAAATACTGCTGCGCCAGTGTATGACGGCAGTCAGCGAGCAACTGGCGAAAGCTGCTATCAGTGCAGCGCAGTTCACGCTGCAAAGTGCGGCAGCTCATATTCAATGCGCTTGCAGCGTCACTTAGCCGGGGTACCCTGGGTAGTTGCTGCATTATAAACTGACTAAGTTTGTGCAGCATGGCGTGTGATGCTGCCTGTCGTTTGCTGTGACAGCTGGTTTGCCTGCTGTCTGTGACACTCTGGTTTTTCATTGGTTGCTCCGCGCGGTAACAAAGCAAAACCGCAGATCGCTTCAGGTTGCCATATGGTGGTGCAAGCATAAATCAGCCTCTGCCATTTATTAAACCTGCTGCATACGTATGCAGAGAAAATTTAATCTATTCTGTTACCTGATGAGCTGAATTTGTTTGCGGTACGTAATATGAACATCGCGGCTTAAGTTGGCGCTAACCCCATAAAAATAAAGGCGCCCACTATTGGTGCAATGCAGGTAGGCTTTGCGCCACCTTCGTGCAAATTGTTCAGTATGAATACGTATTCATATTGAGCTGTTGCCCTAATAAGTTTAATAAATACGCTAAGACAAAAGTCTGGTTGTACTGCTCCAGTTGCGCTTACAGCTGACAGACGACACAAACAACACACCGGGGATGAAGGACATGAATAAATTTAAACTCAGTATGCTGACGCTGGCTATAGCTGCTGGCACAGGTAGCAATGCTATTGCTCAAACAGCTGAACAAGCCACTGCGGATGAGCAAATCGAAGTGATAGCTGTTACTGGCTATCGTGGCAGTCTGCAAAAGGCGCAGGCAATCAAGATGAGTGAAAACTCTATTGTTGAAGTGTTATCAGCGGAAGATATCGGTAAGCTGCCGGATACCAGCGTTGCAGAATCTCTGGCGCGATTACCAGGTCTGGCCGGTGAGCGCCGTAACGGTCGTACCAGCGGTTTATCTGTGCGTGGCTTCAACGAAAACTATGTTGGTACGTCATTGAATGGCCGTGAGCTGTTAGGTATGGGTGACAACCGCGGTGTGGAGTACGATTTATACCCTTCTGAAATTGTTTCCACAGCCATCGTTTATAAAACGCCTGAGGCTAGCCTGATGGCGCAGGGCATTGGCGGTACTGTAGACCTGCAAACTATTAAGCCTTTAGCAGCAGAACGCACACTTGCTTTTAACGGCAGCTATGAGAAGAATGATCAGGATTCAGGTAACCCGGACTTTGATAACACCGGTCACCGTTTGTCGTTCAACTATGTTGATAAATTCCTGGATGACCGTTTAGGTGTTGCGTTAGTGGTTGCATCTCTGGAAACCCCGCGGCAGGAACAACAGTTCCGTGGCTGGGGCTATGCTGGAGCTAATCCAGACCGCGCTGCAGACGGCGTGACGGTGCCAGACGGAACCGTCATTCTGGGTGGCCATGATTCTTTTACCCGTTCAGCAATGCTGGAACGTGATTCTATTGCCTTGGTACTGGAATACATTGTAAACGATCGCTTAAAAGCGACATTTGATGCATTGTACATCGACTTTAATGAACAGGACGCCCGTCGTGGTCTGGAAGAAGGTGGCGCGGAATGGGGTACTGGTGCTTACACCATTACCGGCGTTGATAACGGCCTGGTTACTTCTGGCTATTATGATGGTTTCTATTCTGTAGTACGCAATGACGTGCGCGAGCAAGATGCAGACCTTAAAACGTTTGGCCTGAACCTGGAATATCAAATCAACGATAACTGGAGTGGTCAGTTAGACGTATCTACCGGTAAAGTGACTAAAACCATCACTGATATTGAAAGCTACTCTGGCGTTGGCCGTGCTAACACACCTAACCGTCCTATCACTGCCCGCTCTTGGGTTATGACATCAAATGGTGCCTTTTATTCTGATCATCCAACCATAGCGCCGGTCGATTTAACCGATCCAAGTTTAATCCGCCTGGCTGGCCCGCAGGCTTGGGGTGGCTCACTAAACCCTGTTACTGACTTTCAGAACGTACCGGGTTTTGGTCCGGATACTGCGCAAGATGGTTTTGTAAACAATCCAGACTTTGAAGAAACACTGGACAGCGTGCGTTTGCAAGCAAATGGCTATGTCGAGTGGGGTATTTTCAATGAGCTCGAGCTCGGTGTGGTTCATAAGAAACGCAGCAAAACGAAGATTAATAATGGTGCATTCTTAACCGCGAACGATTGGCCAGATGCCAGCCCTATTCCGAATGTACTGGGTGTGGCAGATTTAAGCTTTATCGGTATAAACGGTGTTTTAGCTTATGACAGCCTGGGTTTATACAGAAGCGGTTTTTATACTTCTACTGACGCCGCTCTGCTTGAAAATGGTCGTTATGGAGATACTTATAGCATTGATGAAAAGCTGACTACGCTATACGGTATGTTGGATATCAGCACTGAGATTGGCGATATCGCTGTTACCGGTAATGTCGGTGTGCAAATTGTCAGGGCAGATCAGCAAGGCGATGGCTTTAGCGCTACGACTAATGCCCAAGGCTTTACGCAGGCAGTACCTGTATCTGCGGGCACCGATTACACTGACGTGTTACCAAGCCTGAACCTGAGCTTTGAAGTGGCTGACCGCCAGTATGTTCGCACCAGTTTATCGAAAGTGATGAGCCGGCCACGTATGGACGATATGCGACCAAACTCTCAGGTTACCTTTGCTTTTAACGACAATAATATTCTGGACGATGACCCGCTGAATAGTGCCTGGGGTGGCAATGGCGGTAACACTGAGCTTAAGCCGCTGGAAGCAGATCAGTTTGATTTATCGTATGAGAATTACTTCCACGACAATGGTTTCTTTGCTGCAAGTTTCTTCTTTAAAGATTTGAAAAACTGGCACCGCAATATAACCCTGATCAATGACTTTTCATCTAACTATATTCCCGGGTTCCATCAATCGTCTGATGCAACCGGCAATTTACCGCCAGCGACGTTCCTTGGTCGTTTAGATATCCGTCAGGATGGCTTACAAGGCTTTGTTCGTGGCTATGAGTTCCAGGCCAGTATACCGTTTGACATTATTCACGAGGCTCTGGATGGCTTCGGTATAGTAGCCAGCGCAACCTTTATGGATGGTAAGTTAGACGATGGTGGCCGGGTACCGGGTTTGTCTGAAGAAATTTACACTCTGACGGCATATTATGAGTACAAAGGTTTTGAGTTCCGTATTTCAGGGACCAAGCGTGATGAGTTCCAGACCGAAGAGCGCGGTTTAAGCTTAGCTTTGACACCGGTAACCCGTCTTGGCAATGAGCTGTGGGATGCACAGATTGGCTATGATTTTAGCGAGTCTGGCATAGAAGCGCTGGATGGTTTACGCGTAACGCTGCAAGCTCAAAACTTGACTGATGAAAAAGATGTGACCACAAACGGTGCTGACAACCGCCAGATAGTCACCTATCAGAGCTATGGCCGTAACTATATGTTAGGCTTAAACTACAAGTTCTAAGCTTGGCAGCTTCTGAGCTGTAAAGCGCTCAGATTTACTTACTAACAGCCCAACCAAGCGTCATCTGGTTGGGCTTTTTATTGGTTAAAGGTGCAGCGATGCAAACTGTGCGTAAAGTCGTTATTTTAGGTGGTGGTACATCAGGCTGGATAGCGGCAGCGTTATTGAAGAAAGTGTTGGGCGCTACTATCGATATAGTGTTAGTCGAGTCTGACAGTATTGGAACTATAGGCGTAGGCGAAGCGACTATACCGCCAATTCGTTTACTGAACTCCGTACTTGGCATTAACGAAGCCGAGTTTCTACGCGAAACCAAAGCGACCATAAAGCTTGCTATTAAGTTTGATAACTGGCGTGTTCCGGGTGAAGGGTATTTTCACACTTTCGGTGCACCGGGCAAAAGTCTGGCGTTTTGTCAGTTTCATCATCTGTGGAAGCGGGCTCGTCAGCTTGGGGATACCACTTCGCTGTGGGAATATGATTTAAATTACCTTTGCGCACGTGACGGAAAATTTGCACCAATAACGGCTAAAGATACCATTCTTGAATTGCCTTACGCGTTTCACTTTGACGCTGGCCTGTACGCACAGTATCTACGTAAGCTGAGCGAGCAGTGGGGCGTGCAGCGTATCGAAGGCCTCGTCAATGACGTTATGCAACATCCAAACGGTGACATTAAAAACCTGGTATTGGATGGTGGGCGCGAGGTTAGCGGCGATCTGTTTATTGATTGTTCCGGTTTTCGCGGATTGCTTATTCAACAAAAGCTGGGTGCTGGCTATGATGACTGGAGCCATTGGTTACCTTGTGATCGTGCTGTCGCTGTACCCTCTGAACGGTTTGATAAAACCTTACCTTATACCCGTGCTATTGCGCATAGTGCTGGCTGGCAATGGCGTATCCCGCTACAACATCGCAACGGCAATGGATTGGTTTACAGCAGTTCTCATTATACAGAGCAACAAGCAGCCGATTTATTACTTGGCAACTTGGATAGCAAAGCTCTGGCTGATCCTAAATTTATTCAGTTTAAAACCGGTCGGCGGCGTAAACAGTGGCATCGGAATGTGGTGTCAGTGGGTTTATCCAGTGGCTTTCTTGAGCCGCTGGAATCTACCAGCATCCACTTGATCCAGTCTGCGGTGGTACGCTTGCTGCAGTTATTTCCGCATCAGGGCATAGTGTCGTCTCAGGTTGCTGAATATAACCGGCAGTCGCAACTTGAGTTTGAACAGATCCGCGATTTTATTATTCTGCACTATCATGTAAACCAGCGCACAGACAGCCAGTTCTGGCGTGATATGCAGCAGATGACAGTTCCTGACAGTTTACAGCGAAAAATACAGATATTTGCTGCTAATGGTTCGTTATTCAGGGAGCAAAACGATTTGTTTCTGGAAAGCTCCTGGCTACAGGTGATGATGGGCCAGGGGATAATGCCAAAAGATTATCACCCTATCGCTAATAGTTTTACTGAGCAGAAGCTAAAAGAAATGTTGGCTCAGTTTAGGGCTATCAAGCAACAACCGTTGAGCAAATTGCCTTCACATGATGAGTTCCTGCAAAAAGTCTGCGCACAGTAAGCACACAATAGGCTGCGATTGACATAGTTTTCGCTAACCCTGAAACGTTCCTTAAGCAGTGTAAGGCTTTGCCTGCACTGCTTTATTGCATTTCTGTTTCCCGCTGCGCTGTTTTGGCGCGGCTGAATACGTATTCATATTGCACCCTGCCCCAATAAGGTTAATAAATGAACACTGATAAAGCAGGCTGCAAGTGTTCATGCCAGTTGCATGGATCGCGCAACCAACAATAAAAAACAAACGGGGATACAGGGCATGAATAAGTTCAGGCTTAGTCTGCTCACGCTTGCTATGGCAGGGGTGGGTAGTCTGGCGTGTTCTGCTGCTGCACAAACGGCACAGCAGGCACCACAATTAGCAAATCAACAAGCAGCAGAAGATAATGCCGCTTCCCAGCAAGCGTTAGACAGCGTTGAAGTAATTCAGGTACGTGGCTTTGCCAGCAGCCTGTTCCGCTCGCTTGATGCCAAGCGCTTTGGCGATACCGTATCAGAAACCATTTCCGCTGACGATTTAGGCGCCTTGCCAGACGTATCGATGGCCGATGCGCTGACACGCTTACCCGGTATTTCCGCGGTACGTACCGGTGGCCAGGCGGCTGAGATTAATATCCGTGGTATGTCGGGTGGTTTTGTATTTTCTACCTTAAATGGCCGCGAGCAGGTATCCACCAGTGGCAAACGGAATATCGAGTTTGACCAGTACCCATCAGAGTTAATCACATCTGCAGCAGTATATAAATCGCCAAAAGCGTCACTGATTGAAGGTGGCGTGGCCGGTACTGTTGAGCTGCAAACCGCCAGCCCGCTGCGCAACGAAAAACAGCATACTTTTACCGTTAACGTGCGGGGTATGTACAACGACCGCGCAGACGAAGTGCCTGATGGCGTCGACTTTGGCCACCGTTTCAGTATGTCTTATCAGGGTAAGTTTCTGAATGATACCTTAGGCTTTGCTGCCGGCTATGCCCGTTTGTATCAGCCCAGTGTGGCGACTCAATTTGTCGGGCTGGCCTATAACGGCCAAAAAGACACCAATGACGATGGCGTTAATGAATACATCAGTGAAGGCTTTGAGCTACAGCATAAAGGCGGTGAGGAAACGCGCGATGGTTATATGGCTGCGCTGGAGTGGACGCCGCATGATGCCTTTACCTTAAAAGCCGATGCGTTTTTATCCAAGTTTGATAAAGAGGCGTTTGCGCGCGGCTTCCGGGTGAAGTTTGGCGGCCCGACGGCTGCACTTGGTAACCCGGTATTAAATGGCAGCTCGGTGATTGGCGGTACCTTCAACCGCACCGGCAGTAGTTTTACCCGGGTTGAAATTGTTAACGATGACAACCGCGATTTTGACGAAGTGCGCAGTTTCGGCATCAACGCTGACTGGGATGTGACCGATACCGTAAATCTGGCGTTTGACGTATCGCACTCTTCAGCCAAGAGTGATTTCCGCAACGGCCTGTTGTGGTCGCTGGTCGCCGAAGATGCCAATGCGGCTGTGCCGGTATTGGATACCAACGTATCAATATCTTATCTGTTAAATGGTCTTAACTTGCCAAGTGTCGGTTTTAACCAGGCGGCAGCATTTTCAGATATCGATAAAGTCATGCTGAGCAAATATGGCATTTATCCGTATGTGAACGAAGATGAAGTGACCGCCTACCGTTTCGATGCTAAATGGCAGTTGGAGATGCCGGTCGTGACATCACTGGAAGCCGGTGTGCGTTATTCCGAGCGTACTTATAAGAACGACCGCTCAGTGTTTGAATATGGCAGCGATGGCGCCTTTTTAACATCACAACCACCGCTTAAGCTGACCGACGATATGGTGGAAGTGGTGAACTTTAGCGGTGACTTTGGCATTTACCCGAGCTACCTGTCGATTGATTTGGATAAGGCGCTGGCGGCCTGGTTTCCTGATGGTGTACCACAACCGGTACAGACCTGGGGTAGCGGCAACCCGGACGTTCTGGAGTCGCAGTTTAACCCGACGGGGCCTAACACTGCCTGGTCAGTGTTAGAGAGCGGCGAAGTCTACGAAGATGTGCTGGCTGGCTACGTTATGGCCAACCTGGATGCGGAACTTTTTGGCATACCGCTGACAGGCAACTTTGGCGTGCGTGTGGTGCAAACTGACCAAAGTGCTACCAACCTGGCAGATGTCAACGGCGATGTATTACGCGGCGCACAGAATCTTACTGACGAAGCCGGTTTGGTAAACGGCCGTTATGCCCCGGGTGTGCTGGGTGAAAAATACACCGATGTACTGCCGCAACTGAACCTGAATTTTGGCATTACTGACAATTCGCAAATCCGTTTTGCCGCGGCTAAAGTCATGTCGCGCCCACCGATTAACCGGCTGGCATCCAATACGTCTATTAACATCAGCGACGACGGCGAAATAACCGGCTCCAGTGCCAACAGCCCGTTTTTACGGCCGTTTGAAGCAACACAGTATGACTTATCGTACGAATACTATATCCCGTCTGGCGCTATCGCCTTTGCATTGTTTTATAAGGATATTAAGTCGTTTGTGAACGATTTTACTATCCAGCAATTTGATTTTGCTGCTGCGGGTTTTGACGTACCGGCAGAGATTATCGATGAAGACGGTATACCGCGAGCAACCTTTAACGGTGCTTTTTCAACAGCTGTCAATAACGGTGCAGGCGGGTATATCCGAGGTGCTGAGCTGGCCTTTACCAAGGTGTTTGATTTCTTACCCGAGCTTTGGTCAGGCATGGGGGTACAAGGCAGTTACTCCTACACCGAGAGTGAAGTCAGCCTGATTAACAGCTTAGGTGGTGAGCCGATAGAAACCACTTTTGAAGGTTTATCACAGGATGTGTTTACCGGCACAGTGTTCTGGAACTATCAGGGCTTTGATGCCCGTATCAGTGCCCGTTACCGCTCGCCTTTTGTGTCGTCGCAGGTAGGTATTGATGAGCAGATCACCAACTTCGACAGTGAAACGGTGATTGATATGCAAACCTCATACGACCTTAACGACAACTTTAAGGTGCTGTTTCAGGTGAACAACCTGACAGACGAGCCCACCAAGAGTTATTTCGGTGACAAAGCGCAAACCGGCACGCTGCAATTCTTTGGCCGCCAGTTTTATCTCGGCGCGGTTTACACCTTTTAAGCGGATTATGGAGCAAGAATAATGACGATAATGATAAAACTGCTAAAGCCCGCGTTGTTGCTGCTGGCGCTTAATCTGTTAGCGGCTTGTGGCGGTGGCGACTCGACAAAACCCGGTGAAGTATTACTGACCTGTAATGTACCGCAAATACCCAATGCTGCCGGTACAGAGTGTATAGACCCGCCACCGATATACTGCCCGCCACCAACGGTACCGGACGCTGCTAACGAGAGCTGTATCATCGGTAAAGACCCGAATGCACCGGTGCCGTCGGTCATGGCTGGCCCGAACCAGGCGATATTGTTTTACAAGCGCTCGGGTGCTTATGAAGGTTACCGCCTGCATACCTGGAATAACGAAACCTGTGACGCTTATCAGCCATCATCACTGGCATCCTCGTGGGATAACGGCTTGGTTCATGATGGCGTTGATCAGAACTATGGTGCGTACTGGATTTTAGATTTGAAACCAGGCTATGCCGGCACTGCAGGTGCCTGCGGCAACTTTATAGTGCACATTGGCACCGATGATGCTGGTAAAGACCCGGGGCCGGATATGCAGATGCCGCTGTCGCAGGAGGATCCTGAATTTGCCCGTATGAACTGGATTTTCTCAGGTGTGAACGGTGTGTTTGAATATCCGGTGGTATCGCTTGGCGTATCAGTACAGGGTGCTGCCGCACACTGGATTGATCAGAATACCTTTATCTGGAATGCCAGCCTTGACCCCTCTGCCCGGGTGAAACTGCATTATTCAGCAGAGGCAGATTTGGCCATTGGCCGTAACAGCCAGTTAAACGGCAGCAGTATAGAGCTTATGCCGGTCGATTTGACCGATGCGCAAAAAGCGCTGGTACCGCATCTGGCAGATAAACCCGCATTCAGCGCTAATTTTACTGCTGACGAAGCCAAAGCCATGCTGAAAAACCAGCTGGTGCTGGCAGCGAGTGATGTTGAAGGCGAGCTACTGGCCGCTACCTGGGTGCAGGCAGCAAAAGTGCTGGATGACTTATACACCAAAGGTGATGCTGATGCGGACGAAGCGACATTGGGTATTCAATATCAGGATGGCAGTATTATTGCCAGTGTCTGGGCCCCTACGGCGCGTAGCGTAAACCTTAAGGTGTATAACGCGGCTAAAAGTCTGACAGCTACCCATGCGATGACAGCAGACAGCGCAACCGGAGTTTGGCGTTACAACGGCAGCAGCGCGCTGGACCGGCAGTTCTATCGCTATGAAGTGACGGTATATCACCCTCTGACCCGCAAAGTGGAAACTATTGAGTCGACAGATCCCTACTCACTGAACGTGTCGTTAAATGGCCGTTACAGCCAGTTTGTTAATCTCGCTGATGCCGACTTAGCGCCCGAGGGCTGGGCAGAGCGCACTGTGCCAACGGTTGCTAAACCGGAAGATATCGTTATTTACGAAGGCCATGTGCGCGACTTCTCTGTTCGCGATCAGAGCGTCACCGAGGCGAACCGCGGTAAGTATCTGGCCTTTACCGAAACTGACTCGGTGCCGGTGCAGCACCTGAAAGCGCTGGCTGACAGTGGCTTAACCCATTTTCACCTGTTGCCGCTAAACGATCAGGCCAATATCAACGAAGATACCAGTAAGCGTATTGCGCTTAGCGATACTGTCGCTAAGTTATGCCAGCTGAAAGCCGATGCGCCGGTATGCGGCAATACCGATGCAAACACAACCTTGTTATCACTGCTTGAAAGCTACTCACCTTTTGGTGAAAAAGCACAGGAGTTGGTGCAGGCGATACGCAGCATCGACGGCTTTAACTGGGGCTACGATCCACAGCACTTTATTGCACCTGAGGGTAGCTATGCCTCTAACGCTGAAGGGGTGGCCCGCATAAAAGAAGTACGGGCAATGAATAAGGCATTGAATGACCTGGGCCTGCGTACCGTGCTGGATGTCGTGTACAACCACACCAGTGCATCAGGCCTGAATACCACGTCGGTGTTTGACAAGATAGTGCCGGGTTACTACCACCGCTATAACGAAACCACGGGTGCGATAGAACGTTCTACCTGCTGTGAAAACACCGCTACTGAACACCGTATGTTTGATAAGTTTATGCAGGATTCGTTACTGATCCTCGCGCGTGACTTTGGTTTTAATGACTTCCGCTTTGACATTATGGGCCACTCACCCAAAGCCAGCATTCTGGCAGCACGTGATGTAGTGCGGGCGTTCGATCCTAATGTGTACTTCTACGGTGAAGGCTGGAACTTCGGCGAGGTTACTGATAACCGCTTATTTGTGCAGGCCAAGCAAATTGATATGGCGGGTACAGAGGTTGGCACATTCAATGACCGCCTACGTGATCCGGTGCGCGATGCTGTGTTGTTTAGTGATAATGCCAGTGAAGAAAACCTGCGTAAGCAGGACCTGATCCGCATAGGTCTGGCCGGTACATTAAAAGACTATGTGCTGGAAAGTTATCAGGGTATTGCCGGCCCGGCATCGAGCTTTGGTGGTGCTGGTTATGCGGCTGATCCGGCTGACATTATTAACTATGTGTCCAAGCATGATAATGAAACCCTGTGGGACAAACTGCAATATGGTTTGAACGCCAGCCTGACAACAGCTGAGCGCGTAAGAGCGCAAAATATTGCTATAGCCATTCCGCTAATGAGCCAAGGCATTCCGTTTATGCAGATGGGCAGTGATATGCTGCGATCTAAATCGATGGACCGCGACAGTTACGATTCCGGTGACTGGTTTAACTATGTCGATTTCACTATGCAAAGTAATAACTTTGCAGTTGGCTTGCCGCTGGCAGAGAAAAATGCCGACAACTGGGCCGCAATCGGTGAAATTCTGACCAATCCCAACGCTAAGCCAGCAGCAGATGATATCCGCTTTGCCAGTGAGGTGTTTAAAGAGTTTTTAAGCATCCGTGCCGGCAGCCCTTTGTTCCGCTTAACCACAGCGCAGGATGTGATAGACCGTGTTGGCTTTCATAATATCGGCAAAGGCCAGACACAGGGCTTAATCGTGATGAGCCTCGATGACGGCATAGGGTTAACCGATCTTGACCCGGCATACGATGCCTTAGTGGTGGTGATTAACGGCACCTCGCAGCAGCAATCCCATACGGTACCTACTGCTGCCGGGTTCGATTTACACCCAATACAACAAGCGTCGGCAGACACTAACGTCACCACGGCCAGCTTCAGCGCTGGTGTCGGTGATGGCACCTTCACCGTGCCGGCTTACACTATGGCGGTGTTTGTTAAAGCGCAGGGTGCTATGCAGGGCGAAGGCCTGGCGGCAGATGCCACCAGTGGCGCACCGGATATTCCGCCTTATGAAGCGACAACGGTATTTGTACGCGGCGCTATGAACGGTTGGGGTGAGGTCGATACCTTCAGCTACGAGGGTGACGGTATCTACATGGCGACAATCGATATTGCTGCAGGTAACTACGAGTTTAAAGTAGCCTCGGCAGACTGGTCGACAGTCGACTTCGGTGCTGGTGCTGATGGCCAGGCAGTAACACTTGGCCAGGCAAAAACACTGGGCCGCAGTGGTGCAAACCTGCAGCTTAATCTGGTAAACAGTGCGACTTATGTGTTTGTATTAGATGCCAATAATAAAGATGCACCGCTACTAACGGTACAAGAGTTACCACCTTACGGTGTTGACACTGCAGTGTACTTAAAAGGCAGTATGAATGGCTGGTCCAACAATAGCCCGATGATGTACGCCGGCGGCAACATTTACTCGATAGATATCAGTCTGGATGCGATACCTTATGAGT
Source organism: Rheinheimera aquimaris (assembly GCF_020531985.1). Classification (GTDB taxonomy): domain Bacteria; phylum Pseudomonadota; class Gammaproteobacteria; order Enterobacterales; family Alteromonadaceae; genus Alishewanella; species Alishewanella aquimaris. Next base: position 340,133 of record NZ_JAJAVQ010000002.1, read on the forward strand.
TTAAATTTGCTGATGCTAACTGGGCGGCGATTAACTATGGTGCTGCCAATGGTGCCTTCACACTGGGCGAGGCCAAGGCGCTGGAGTATAACGCGGGCAACTTGTCATTGAATGTGACAGAGGCTGGTACTTACCGCTTTAGTGTCGATGCGACCGTGCCGGATGCACCGGTGATGACGATTATGAAGTTGTAATAGCGCTTGACGTAAAAAGCCGCAGCCTGACTGCGGCTTTTTTATTGCAGCCATTTGTTAATACTGCTCATTGAAGCAGAATCAGTTTGCGCTAAGCCAACCGTCTCAGCCCTGGACGGGCTGAGAGGAGCTCCCAGGGATGGGTTTACAGTGTGTTGGTGTGAGCAAACTGATGACGTTAGACTGTTTGCTACTTTTAGTTAATTTTACTCTGAGCGTTATTCCACAGGTTCTGGTGTTCGCTTTGGCTGAAAAACTGCTGCGGCTGCCAGCAACGTGGCATATAACGGCGGATTTGGCCCGGCTCCCAGTCGGCGCTGAGTTGGGTCAGAATTTCCTGCAACCGCTGCGGCGGGATCACGGCTAAACGGTTACGCGCCGGTTTAAAATACAGATTGTGGTCAACACTGACCTGGCAGTTGTGGCCGCCACGGCGGTATTGCAAATTGCGGCTGACAATACGGCACAACGGCTCTGCCAGACTCGGTGGATAAAGCTGATTAACGATGGCCAGCTCATATTTTTCGGCAAAAGCGCTATCCTGCTTAGCCGGAATAAAAGCGATGCCAAACCCTTGCGGGAAAATGCCGGTAATAGTCAGCAGGTGTTTTACCCAGATGGCCGGAAACTGGCCGCGGCTGACACTGTCTTTTAATAACAGGCTGGCTTTGGGCAGCGCTTCATACTGATAACGGTGCCGGCCAGGCAGTACAATAGAGCTGTACACTTGTGGCAGGCTAAGCAGCGGTGTCAGCGCGCCCGTTTCGCCGCTGGCAGAACTAAGAAGCTGTTTAATAAACTTTATTTGTTGTTGCTGCTGCAGCTGGTGCTGCTGTTTTTCCTGTTTGCTATTGCCACGGTATGACACCAGTTGCAGTGCATCGGATAGCAGCCGGTGCATGGCTACTTTACTTACCGCCAGATAACGCTGGCGCTCATCTGCATCCATATTGCGACTGGCGTCCTGCTCGCCGGCATAACCGGTTAATAACGTTACGGCATCAACATCCAGTAAGCCGCAATCGAGCAGCATCACAGCAACCACCAGGGGTAGCTGCACATGTAAGCGGTAGGGGCAATTATCGTCGGCGAAGCGGCGCTGCTGATAGTGCTGCTGTAACACTGTGTCTTTCAGTAATTGATGCTCTAAGGCGTTATCCAACAACCGCAGCGTCAGTGTGGCGCGGTACAGTAATTTATAGCCAAACTGCAGCTCACGCCAGCGTCTGGGTGACTCAGGAGCGGTCAGCTGCAGGCTGCCAAGCATGCGGGCTGAACGCGTCAGGCTGTCTGCTGCATTACTACCTTCGGTCAGGCGCAGAATTTTTTCTGCCAGAAACCATAACTGTGGCATCAGAGCTGGCCGGGAAATCTGGGCATCGCCCGCAGGCGTGCTGGCGGCAAAGCGCAGATACCGGTGCGTGTCGGTAAGCAGGCTCACCAGACTGTCGGCATCGGATACCGAGGTCAGTGCGTGCAGCATACGCTTAAGTTCACGCATAAAGCTGCTGTCAGCTGGTTTAGTTGAGGTTTGCAAGCAGGAGTCTCCGACGCCAAGATAGCTTCCACAATACCTGATCCGGCAGGTTGAATAAAGCATGCACTGCGGCACACAAAGCTCGCAGTAGTAGCCGTTTTACTGTAAGCTCTGCGCCCCTCCATCAGGGAGGCCTCTGCAGCTGCGGCAGATTATTCTCGCAGCATTAACTGCGGGATCTCGCATGCAATTTACTGATTTAAAACTTTCACCGGAATTACTAAAAGCCATTACCGATAAAGGTTACACCACGCCTTCACCTATCCAGCAGCAAGCTATTCCAGCCGTGTTGGCCGGGCGTGACTTAATGGCCGCAGCCCAAACCGGCACCGGTAAAACAGCCGGCTTTACCTTGCCGATGCTGCAACTGCTGGCAGACAGCCAGAGCCAGGGCCGCAAAGTACAGTCGAATCATATCCGGGCACTGGTATTAACACCAACCCGGGAGCTGGCAGCACAGGTGGCGGAAAGCGTCGCGGTATACAGCAAATATTTGCCGCTGCGCAGTGCGGTAGTGTTTGGCGGGGTCAAGATAAACCCGCAAATGATGGCACTGCGCCGCGGCGTCGATGTACTGGTTGCGACACCGGGCCGTTTGCTGGATTTATACCAGCAAAATGCAGTGAAGTTTGGCCAGTTGGAAATACTGGTGCTGGACGAAGCTGACCGTATGCTGGACATGGGCTTTATTAATGACATTAAAAAAGTGCTGGCGCTGCTGCCGAAAAAACGACAAAACCTGCTGTTTTCCGCCACCTTCTCGGATGAGATCCGCAAGTTGGCTAAAGCGCTGGTGAACGATCCGTTGGAAGTGTCGGTCAGCCCGGCCAATACCACTGCTGAGCGGGTTGAGCAGCTGATTTATCCGGTAGATAAAAACCGCAAAGCGGCGCTGGTGACCAAGCTTATTACTGACAACAACTGGCAACAGGTGCTTATTTTTACTAAAACCAAGCATATGGCAAATAAGCTCAGTATGCATCTGGATGCTGCCGGCATTAAAGCTGCGCCTATCCATGGCAATAAAAGCCAGAACGCCCGTACCAAAGCGCTGGCTGATTTTAAATCAGGCGCAGTACGCGCGTTAGTGGCGACAGATATTGCTGCGCGCGGGCTGGACATTGACCAACTGCCACAGGTGGTGAATTTCGAACTGCCGAATGTCGCTGAAGACTATGTGCACCGCATTGGCCGCACCGGCCGGGCCGGCGCAGCGGGTCATGCTATTTCACTGGTATGTGCTGATGAAGGCAAAGAACTGTTTGGTATCGAGCGGCTTATTAAGCAGGCGATCCCGCGTCAGTTAATGCCAGGCTTTGAGCCGGTTAATGCGGTGGCGGAATCGAAACCGAATGCCAAGCCGTATAAACCGAAAAAGCCCAAAGTGGCGAAAACCGGCCACCGTGATGGCCAGCGCGCACCTCAAGGCCGTGCGCCGAAGCAAAACACTGCTAATTAAGGCTGTAGCAACTATCGGTTTGCCCACGTCAACGCTACCCTTAAAAAAATAATGCAGGCCTGCACCTGCATTATTTTTATCTGATTGACGCAGCGCAGTTTAACTGCCGATCACACCGCCATCATCTTTGGTCACAATCACAGTAGCAGAACGTGGCCGGCTGTTGCCGCCATCCGGCCAGTTGCTGGTGAAGTTGCCCGGTTCTGAGCGATCGCCCGGGTGCTGAATATTAACAAACAGCGTCTTCATATCCGGTGTAGCACTGATACCTGTCACTTCGCAGTCGGTTGGGCCAACCAGAAAGCGCTTAATCTGGCGTGTAACCGGATCGGCCACCAGCATCTGGTTATTACCGTAAGGGCCTTCGCCTTGCTGAGAGCCGCTCATGTCAGTTTGGATCCACAGCAAGCCGTTTTTATCAAACCACAGGCCATCCGGGCTGGCCAGATGATTATCTGCCGTCAATGTCAGCTCAGTGCCAGGTGTTTCGGTACCCACATCACCGGCCAGCAGAAAGATATCCCAGTCAAAAGCTAAGGCAGATTGAGCTTCACGCTCGTTCCAGCGGATAATATGGCCGGTAGCGTTGTTTGCCCTTGGGTTTGGCGCATCAATTTGTGCATCTGTGCGGCGGGTATTATTGGTCAGTGTAAAATACACTTCACCGGTTTCCGGGTGCACCGCACCCCACTCCGGCCGGTCCATTTTGGTTGCACCCGCTACATCGGCAGCCAGGCGGGTATTTAGCAGAATATCCGCCTGATCAGCAAAACTGACACCGGCAGCCGCCGCTTTGGCCATGAAGTCGGCATTGTTAATATCCAGCGGCAACCAGTCGCCACTGCCATCTTCGTTGAAACGGGCAACATATAAGGTGCCGTCGTTTAACAGGTGACCACCGGCAGTATTTTTGTAATAAGGTGCGCTGGAAACAAATTTGTAGATATATTCGAAAGTGGAGTCATCACCCGAGTACACCACCACTGGCTTACCTTCTTCCAACTTGCCAAAAATCACGCCTTCGTGGCCAAAACGACCAAGTGCTGTGCGCTTTTGCGGCACGCTGTCCGGGTTAAACGGGTCAATCTCGACTATCCAGCCAAAGGTGTTAGGTTCGTTACGGTAATCACCGCTGGCATCAGCGGCAAGCGTAGACGCATTAAAACGTTGGTAGATATCTGCAGTGGGCGTAGCGGTTTCCCAGAAATAACGGCCATTACTGCCCGATACACCATAGCGGCTGTGTTCACGTGGCTTGGTAGCATCGGTATTGGCAAAGTACCCCGCCCAGTTTTCTTCGCAGGTTAAATAAGTGCCCCAGGGTGTATAACCATTTCCGCAGTTATTCAGCGTGCCACGGGTGCGGCTGCCGTCCGGGCTGTATTTTGTTACGACTTTGCTGCTACCGCGCACCGGGCCCGCCAGTTCCATCGGGGTAGCGCCGGTAATGCGGCGGTTGAACGGGCTGTTGTTCACCAGCGCCCAACTGCCATCAGCCTGTTGCTGAATATGGGCGACTGATACACCGTGGGCGGCAATTTCTTTGCGCGCTTCATCAGCAATGCGAGGTACCGTATCGATGCCGTTCGGGTGGATCAGGTTGTTATCGATATATTCATGGTTAAACACCAGCAGACCTTCTGTCGAGCTGTCGCCACCGCTGCGGGTATCAATTGGGAAAAAATGCATGCCGTCATGGTGCATACCAACCTGTTGTTCCTGATCTGCGCCACTATTAGTGGCATCAGCCAGATATGCCGGATAGCTGCCGGTCAGTGGTGTACCCCATGGCAGAAACGCACGGGCAGTGTAACCCTGTGGCACGACGATACCATCAGTGCGGCTGGCGGCGACTGCAGTAAAGCCCAACAATTCCGGGCCGGCAACCGGTGGTACTACCGGTGTTGGTTCGCCGTCATCACTGCTGCTGCATGCTGCCAGATTACCGCCAATAAAGGCGGCTACGGCTGCACCGACACTGCCTTTTAAAAACTTACGCCGTGCCATGCGCGCATCGACAACAGCGGCAAAGGTTGGGTTAAGTGAAAAGTTGGTTTGCGGGTCTATACCCGAGTTATCAATGCTGATGGCGGTTTTACTGTCTGACATTATGCTTGGCTCCGTATTGGCGTTGTTTTAGTTGTTGCAGTATTTAACGCAGGCTTAATGTCAGAGGCGTTACATTTGTGTAGCAGTTTTATGATGCTGTGATGACACTAAGATGGCGAAGCCGGTTTTTCAGGCTGTGCGGGACGCTTTTACCTCTGGTATAGTGGTGCTTTACGTAGCCAGGGAACCAGATTAGATGCAGTGGCAGGTATTAACCTTTGATGAGTTAGACACATACACGCTATACAGCATGTTGCAACTTCGGGTAGATGTGTTTGTGGTAGAGCAAAACTGCCCATATCCGGAACTGGATGACAAAGATCTGCATCCGCAAACGCGGCATATTATTCTGAAAAAAGGGGAAAAGGTCATTGCCTATTCCCGTGTGCTGGCGCCGGGTGTCAGCTTTGAAGGCTACCCGGGTATTGGCCGGGTATGTGTGTCGCAAACGGCACGCCGGCTCGGCTTGGGTCAGGTGCTGGTTGAGCGCACGCTGGAAGTGGCAGCCGCGCTGTGGCCTGATACCGATATTCATATTTCTGCCCAGTGCTACCTGCAGCAGTTTTATCAGGACTTAGGTTTTAAAGCGGCCAGCGAGCCTTACCTGGAAGATGATATTCCGCATTTAAAAATGATAAAACCGGTTAACTAACCGGTTTTATCTGTTGTCTGAGCTGTCAGAACTTATAACTTAGTGACAACCACAGGCTGCGGGCTTTTTCTGTAGTGTTGTAGTCTGAGGTACAGTTATAGGTGTCTTCAGTATCTGCCAGCAGGCAGGTACGGCTGGATAAGTCTTCATCCAGCAGATTGTTTATCCGGGCACTGAAGCTTAACTGATCAGAATACTGATAACGGGCGCCCAGATGCAGCAGTTCGTAAGCTTTGTAGTATTGCTTGATTGTTTCCGGGCCGGTAGGGCCACTGATATTAGCAGTACCGCGAAAACGCTCACTGCGCACTTCAGCAATCAGTTGCAGGCTTAATTGCTGCAGCAGCTGCCAGTTCAGCGTGGCATTAAACATATTCTTCGGCGTACTTACCAGCGGCAAACCGGCATCACGGCCGCTTTTTACTTCACTGTCGGTATAGGTGTAGTTGGCGCTGAGGCTGATATTGTCGGTGAAGGCATACTTACCGGCCAGCTCTACGCCACGGGTTTCTGATTTATCAACATTGGCGGCCTGGGTAAAACTGTTATAGCCTAGCTCAGCCCAGCCGGGGCCGATATCAACACAAGGTGTGCCGGCTGTGGTTGTTTCACAGTTTGGCAGGTTGTCCTGATTGATAATTTTGTCTTTAAAATCATTGTAGAACAGCGTGATATTGCCACTAAAGGCGTCACCGCTGTAATAGGCGGCAACTTCATAGTTTACGCTGGTTTCTGGTTGTAAATCCGGCGTACCGACAAAGGGGCTGACGCCCTGGCCACCAAAACCGGTAATACCCGGAAACAGCTGGTTTGGTTTAGGTGCTTTATAACCGGTGCTAACACCGCCTTTAATGGTCCACTGTTCTGTTGGGCGGTAGTTCAGGTAGAAGCGCGGGCTGAACTCGCCACCAAAAATATTGTGATCATCAAAACGGGCGCCGGCCGTGGCGGTAAACTGCGGATGGAACTCCCAGCTGTCTTCGGCAAATACTGCCCACTGGCGGTGAGTCTGGCTGGTGCCATCGCGAAAGCCGTCACCGTACATACCGAATACACCATCTTCCATGTCAGCGTTTAAATACTGACCACCAATGACAAAGTAATGATCCTGATACTGCGATTCCAGCTTGGTATCCAGGATCAGGTTGTCGATTTTCAGCGTGCGGGTTGGGCGCGGTAAAAACTGTGCCTGCAACTGCGCTGATAACGCATCGGTCAGTTGCGGTTTGTTGCTGGCCTGATCGATTACTGCCTGGTCCCAGATCTGCTGCAGCTCGCTACGTTCTTGCACTGTTAGTGGCAACGAGCGGCCAAAGTTTTCGCTGCGACTTGTTGTGATACTGCTGGTTAGCGTACCAATTTCAAAACGACCAACATGTGCCAGTACGAATTGTTCACGCTCAACACGCTGATACGGGGTATAACCGACACGGGGTTGAATAACACCGGCGCCACTGGCACGCCACAGGCTGACCGGGCTGTCCAGTGTACCGGTTTGGCCTTCAGTATTATCGTAACGCTGTTTGGCAATATCGTATTCCAGGCTGACAAACTGCTGCTCACTGATGGCGTAATTTAATGTAGCACCCAGATTCCAGTTTTTTGCGGCGACAATTTTTTTATCACCAAAGCTGCCTTCATCTACCCAGGTAGACCCATCTGGCAAAGGCAGATTTTCGCTGTAAGTCGGTTCGCTTTCATCGCGGTCATAAATGCTGCCACGCACCGCGTAGGTAAGTCCACGCGCACCGGTTGGCCCGGTCAGATAAAAGTCGGCTTTTTTATCATCGCCGTACTGGCTGTCCTGCTGCAGATTGCTGCTCAGCGTAATGCTGCCATGCGTGGTGTCGAGTTCTTTACGGGTAATAATATTAATGACACCGCCAATTGCATCAGCCCCATACAGCGTCGACATTGGCCCGCGCACCACTTCAATCCGCTCAATCGCTTCCAGTGGTGGCATATACATAAACTGGCTGTTGCCAAAGTTATTCGGCCCGATATCGCCGATATCACTCTGCCGGCGACCATCAATTAACACCAGAGTGTAGTCTGATGGCAGGCCGCGCATGGTAATGCTGATATTACCGTTCTTATCCTGGCCACTGCCGACGTCTATACCTTCGATATCGCGCAGTGCATCTGCCAGGCTGGTAAAGGGCTTGCTTTGCAAATCTTTCCGCGTTACCACCGAAACACTGGCTGGCGCATCGACCAGTTTTTGTTCAAAGCCGGATGCCGTTACAACAATGACTTCCATATCGTAATCAGCAGCTGTGGTGGCAGCGGCCATTTCAGCATGGGCTGATGGCAGTGCAAACACAGCGGCAACGGCGCAGGCCAAAGCGGTGGGACGAAAAGACATGATTAACTCCTGTAGGAACAACTAAAGCGGTTGGGCAACTGCTATCTGTTAAGTTAGGTAAATTTAATAGCGAATGATAATTATTCTTGTTAATAAGATCAATTGAAAAATGGGTAAAGCCTGACTTAAATCAACGGCGGTTCAGATAATTAGTGGAAGTTTCAGAGTGAGGCTGTGCTGACACAGCGCTAGAACATTAGCGCTGAGGCGGGCCGTAGATTTGCTCGGCGGTGTTAAACAGGATCCAGCTGGTTAAAATGTATTTGTCGTTTGATACCGGAATACAGCCGCGGTGGGTATGGGTAAAGTAGGCCGGTGCTATCACCATCCTGCCGGTTTTGGGCGTAATGCTTTTGTTCTGATAATAAAACTCGGTCTGGCCACCTTCTGCAACGTCATTTAAATAGAACATAAACAGCAGCGCCCGGTGTAATGGCTCTGTGCTGCCCTGCTGCGGATAAACTTCACTGTGCCAATAGCCATAATTACCCACGCCAGCCTGGTATTTCTGCGCCTGTATATTACCCAGGCGAAACAACACCCGCATAAAATCCATGGTTTTGGCTTTGCCAAGTTGCTCATAATTGTCGTTGGTAATGGCAACCGGCTGGCCGGTTTGCGGGTGCGCAATCGTCAGGCCAACCGGGCCTATCAGTGCAAAATGGTATTTCTTAAAGTACTCGCAGGCATAGTGAGTGGTCGCCTGCCAGATCTGCTGCAGCAACGGCTGATACTCGGCATGCTGAAACAGGTATAAATCGGTACTGATTTTCTTACTCGGGTCGACACCACCACCGGTGCGTCCTGGCACAGTATGTGGGCTGGCATCAAAGGTGTTGATCAGCTGCTGGCAGAATTCTGCGCTCAATGCATTGTCGTAAATTTCAATAAAATCGGTCATAGGGTTCAAGCTACTTTTCGGCGTGCTAAATGTTGTAATCAGGTTAACACCATACTGTATTGCGCAGCAGCAGAAAAGGGCAAAACCCGCCGTTAAGCCCCACCGGAACGTTGCTGCCTGACCAGTTGCTGCAGACTGCGGATATTGTCAGCTATGTCTTGCCGCTGCGGTGCAACCTGCAACACCTGCTGTAGCAACCGCAGTGCACTCTGATACTGTTGGCGGTTAATTTCCAGCTGAGCCTGGGCCTGCAGCGCCGGGATCTGAACCTCTTTAATCGTTGCTGCCCGGCTGTAACTGATGCTGGCCAGTTCGATATTGCCGCGGTTTTCATACCACTGCGCCAATGTCAGTAAGGCTTCGCCTGACAGCGGGTCCAGCGCCACGGCTTGCTGCAGTTCGGTCAACGCCTGTTTTGGCTGGTTGTCCGCACTGGCCAATTGTGCCCTGACCAGTGCCAGTTGTGCCTGTTGCTTTACCGGCAATTGTTGTGTCGGCAAGGCACCTTGCTTCAGCAGGCTTCTAAGTGCTGGCCATTGTTGCTGATAGGCCAGATAACTTGCCGCCTGAAGCAGCGGGGTATGCCAGTGCTGACTGTCCGGTTTTGCCTTAACAGCTTGTTGCAGCAGGCTGGCACCGCGTTCGGCACTGCCACTGTTAAAGTGCAGCTGCGCTGCCAGCAGCAGGTTATCTGCAGCGTGTTCGCCAAGACGCAGTGCAACTTCGATACTGCTAAGTGCCTGCGTGCTGTTACCCTGACTCAACGCCAGCTGGCTGCGCTGCAGCCACAGGGCTTTATTGTCCGGTTGCTGCTGCAACAGTTGCTCCAGCATTGCTTGTGCCTGCGACCAGGCCTGGCTTTGGATCAATGCATATAGCAAACCCTGCTGCCACTGACTGTTGTCGGGTTCGAGCAACAGTGCTTGCTGATAACCGGCGACTGCACTGGCTGGTTGCGCGGTTTTCAGGTTGATATAAGCCAGCTGCCCATAGACCTGAGCGTCGGCGACGCCAAGATTAATGGCGGCGACTAAATGAGGCCTGGCTAGTGCATATTGCTGTTGCTGCATCCTGACCAAGCTCAGTGCTTGATGTGCCAGCGCCAGATCAGGCTGTTTGCCAAGTGCAGCCTGCAATGCTTTGGCGGCTTCATCATAGCGGTTCAGTGACAACAACACCTGACCACGCAGCACCTGCAATGCGGTGCTGTCGTCGGCAAGCGGGCGCTGACGGAACAGCTCGGCAATCGCCTGATAGTTTTTCTGCTGCAGTAATGGCTGTAGCTGCCGGGCAAAACTTTGTTCGTTTGGCAAAATGGCTGCGGTGCGCTGCGCAATAGCGTTGTTATTCAGCATCACCTGCCATACCGGGTCATCCAGCGTCACCTGCAAAGTGCCAGCCGGGTTGTTACTGGCGGATGCCGCTGCACTTAGCAGCGATAGCGCTGCACTCACCAAAGCTGTTTTTAAAAAAGAAGTCATCACTGTACCATTTTGCATCAGGGTTTAAACTCGACTGGCCAGATAAAGCGTGCACTGACGGCTTCTGTGCCTTTGGTTGGCACACTGAAGCGGCTGCTGCGCACTATCCGTTCTATTTCTGGCCGCAGTTCCGGGTATGGGTTTTCTATAACATTCAGCAGCGTCAGCCGGCCTTGTTCATCAATCAGTATATCCAGTTTCACCAGGGCCTTTTTTATTCCCTGGCGGCTCAGACTACGCGGAAACACCGCATTCAGCGGTGTCTGCAGCACCGGCAGGGTATCGAGCTGATCCAGGCTGAAAGCACTGATTTCTATCTGTAATGGTTGCCATTGCACTTGTTGCAGTTGAGGCTGCGGCGCACTGAGTTCCAGTTTGGGTTTAACCAGCTGAATATCGGGTGCGGCGATCTGCACTGCACTGCTATTGCTTACCTGCAAGTCCAGCGTCGGTGTCGTGTTAACCGGTTGCGGCGGACTGGGCGGTGGTGGCGGTGGCGGAGTGAGCAGCGCGGCTAAATCCAGTGGTCGCAACAGCAGTTTTTGCTCTGACGGGGGCTGAAACTGCCGCGCATACCACATCAATAGCAATGCGCTGCTGAGCAACGTGACACTTAAGCCAAACGCCAGTAAGCGGATACGGGCCTGCATGTTACTGTGCTACCGTCGCCAGGCTTACCTGTGGTGCACCGGCCAGTTTGGCGCCGTCCAGCACCTTCACCAGCAAGTCGGCCGGCACATTTTTATCAACCTGCAGCACTACAGGGCGGGCACGCTCACGTAGCAGTTGCTCCAATGTTGGCCTTACCCCTTCGACACCGATATTGCTGCCATCGTAATAAACACCGCCGTTATCGGTAATGGCTACCAGTATAACAAGTTGCTGCAACTGGCTGGCAGATACTGCTTGCGGCTTGTCTACTTCAACCCCGGTTTCGCGCACAAAAACAGTCGTGACAATAAAAAATATCAGCAGAATAAACACCACATCTAACAGTGGCGACATATCGATGCCCTGATGCTGTTGTTCCAGCCGCTGGCCTAAACGCTGCTGCATCATGCCACCTGTGTGTGCTGGTGGGTGACACGGGCGCGCGCCAGTTTGGCATTCACCAGAGACTGCAACAGCCAGGCCGGAATAGCACAACTTAAACCCAGCTGGGTAGTGAATAACGCGTCGCCAATACCTGAGCTGAGTTCTGCTGCGCCGCTGTCACCAGAGGCCAGGCCAGCGAATACGCTGAGCAGACCGACAATAGTGCCAAGCAAGCCGCACAGCGGCATACTGGCGATTAATACCGTGTTAAATTGTTGCCATTGGCCACACTGCTGCCAATTGCCGCTGCGCAGCAGTAACCATTCCTGCAGCAGCAATTGGTAACTGCCAAGAGCAGCAGCCAATATCAGCCAGCACACCAGATTATCGGTTAACATGCTTATCATGCAGCCTGCTCCTGTGTTGTGGCAGTATGACGTCCTGGCTGCTGCGAAATATGCAGTGCCAGCGCTTCAAGCTGATGGTAATAATTGCGCGCTTTACGTGATAACAGCGCATGCAGCACCAGCGCCGGAATAGCGACGACCAACCCCAGCTCTGTGGTGATCAGTGCCTGAGCTATACCGCCGGAAACAACCTGCGGATCGCCGGAGCCAAATAAGGTCATCATGTTAAAGGTTTCAATCATGCCGCTTACGGTACCGAGTAACCCCAGCAGCGGTGCTACTGCAGCGGTTACTGCAATAGCACCCAGGCGGGCGTCCAGTGTCAGCCGGCTATGTTGCAACACGGCAAATAACGCATCGTCACGTTGCTGACCAAGCGGATATTGTTTAGCACAGTCGCCCAGTTGTCTGGCAAAACCTGTACTGTGTTGTAGCTGTGCTGAAGGCAGCGCAGCAACCTGTACTGCAGGCAGACGCCACAGTTGCCAGGCTTTGTGCAGGGCAATGATCAATGCCACCAGTGCAAAAGCCAGTATTGGCAATGCCCAGATGCCACCTTTACTAACATGACTCAGTGCAGATTCATGCTGATTTGAACGCAGCAGGGCTTTATTCAGGCTGGGATCAAATAACACCTTGGCGCGCTGTTGCTGCTGCAGCTGTTGTAAGGCAGAGGCGTCGTTGAATGGCAATGCCACACTCAGGTTGCCGGCTTTGTCGCTGCTGTGTTGCAATAAACCGCCCTGTTGCTGTTCATCCTGCCAATACCAACTGACCGGCCCTACCTGCAGTACCCTGGCGTTTACCAGCTCACCGCTGGGTAAAATGATGTCGTGGTTGTGCCAGGCCGGGTAAAGGCTTTGCTGTAATGCACCGGCAAAATTACTGGCTGCCTGCAACTGGCTGATAAGAGAGGCATCGACAGTGACTAACTGTTGTTGCCGGATAAAGCTGGCCAGCTGATTCTGCTGGTACTGTTGCTGATCCTGCCAGCTTTTCAGCCGCTCGGTTAATTGGTTAAGGCCCAGTGTACTTTCATCTTCAGCACGGCGCGCAACAGCGGTTTTATCACGCAGTTGCTGTACCTGCTGTTGCAATGTTTGGTACTGGCTTACCAGCTGTTGTTGCTGACGGCTGATTTGTTGCTCGGTATTACTCAGGTTTTGCTGTGCTTGTTTGATATCTGCCAGCACTGAGCTGCTAATATCTGCCGCGGCGGCAGGATGACTGAGAGCAACAAAGGATAACAGCGCTGCGCACAGAGATTGTCTGATGATTTGTGCTAAAACGTTGCTGCTGTTCATGGCGTGGTTTCCTTGCGGGCTGACGGCGCAGCCTCTGCAGATAACTGCATTGGCAGGCTAATCAGCTCTGCCTGAGCGCGTTTTTCCAGTATTGCAATGGCTTGTAACACTTCGCTACCGTCAACGCTGCTGTCAAATTGCCAGCTCCAGCCAGTACTGCCGGGGTAACCCAGGCCGCTATAGCTGCCATCAGCACTGCTAAACCAGGCCTGGCTTGCGCCCAGATACAGTTGTTTTACCCGCACCGGCTTACCGTCAGCCGTTTCCAGTGTCATTTCATCCAGGCTCAGGCGCTGTTGAAACTCGGCCAGTTTGGTCAGTAAAAACAAGCTGCGTTGCAACTGAACTGAGGCATCAGCATTGTCTGGCAGGCTAGCCAGTTCCTGTTGCCAGATGTGCTGCAGTGGTGGCGGCAGTTGCGGTTGCATCACACGTACCTGTTGCAGTAAGGCGCTGATCTGGCGCCCGCCCTGTTGTTGTTGTAGCTCCAGCTGTTGCTGCTGGGCCAGCAGTGCTGCCCGCTTTTCGTCTACTGCATCATGCTGTTTGCTATTACGTTCCAGTACCTGTTGCAGCTGCTTTTGTTCGGCCTGTAACAAGCTGATGCCTTGCTGCAGGCTTTGCTTACGCAGCTGCCAGTCTTGTTGTAGCTGATGCTGCTGCTGCTCCAGCGCCAGCCACTGTTGCACCAGTGCATCAAGCTGAGTAACCGCAGTAGTTTGCGCCAGTACCTGGCTGGGTGTGAAAAAAAGTAATGCTAAACATAGAGTTAACATTGAAGTCGATGAGAGTTTGTTCAATCTGTTCATGAATTGCCGCTGTCTGGCTGTCATTTACAACGTTAGCTGGTAACGCATTATGTCAAAATGGTAGATCAAACACAACTGATAATCTTTCTCATTTACATTTTTTTAAGCGGGTGCTAGCATGCCGCCGGCTGACTGAAAACCCGGCGTGCAGCAAGCTACCTAAAGCGTGCTGATACAGCGCCGGCCCGATAAAAATTTGGAGCAGGAAATGACACAAGTTGCCGGAGCCGCGCTTAGCGGTACCCATTTTAATAAAGCCCCGCTGGCCGCTGCCGTGGCGCTGGCATGCACAGTATTAAGTACTCAGGCCGCTGCGATGCAGACCGAACAGGTGCAGGAGCTTGCTGTGGCACAGGCCAAAGCCACCACAGAGGACGACGTTAAAGTTGAGCAGTCGTCTAACATTAAATTTACCCGGCCACTGCTGGATACCGCCAAAACCATTACGGTTATTCCGCAGGCAGTCATGAAAGACCGCTCAGTTGATAGTCTGCGCGATGCACTGCGTAATGTATCAGGTATCTCGCTGGCTGCCGGTGAAGGTGGCGCGCCAAGCGGTGACAGCATGTCAATTCGCGGTTTTAGCGCAACAACCGATATTTTTGTTGATGGCATCCGTGATATCGCCGGTTACAGCCGTGATACCTACAATCTGGAGAGTATTGAAGTCGCCAAAGGCCCGGGCTCGGCGGTATCTGGCCGGGGAGCTACCGGCGGCAGCATTAATCTGCAATCAAAAACCGCCCGGCTTGACCAGTTCTCTGATGTCAGCCTGCGTCTGGGTAGCGAGTCGGATTACCGTGCCACGCTCGACAGCAATATCACACTGGGTGACACCACGGCACTGCGACTGAACCTGCTGACTGATGACGTCGATGTGGCGGGCCGTAACGAAGTTAACAACAGCAAAGATGCGGCGGCGCTGTCGCTGGCAACCGGAATAGGTTCTGCACAACGTTTTAGCCTGAATGCCGAGTACCAGAATCAGGACAATATGCCTGATTACGGCCTGCCATGGGTGTCTGATCCGGCTGCAGTGCCGCAGCTGGCTGATTATGTAAACGAAGCGCCACCGGTAAGTTTTGATAATTTTTACGGCAACGTTTTTCGCGATTATGAAGAGATTAAAGCACAGTCGCTGACTGGCCGCTTTGAGCAGGATCTCAGTGCAACCACCATGCTGCGCGTGCAGGCCCGTGTTGGCTCCGTTGAGCGTGAAGGTGTGGTGACCGCACCGCGCTTTATCGATCAGAAAACCAGTACAAATGTACGGCAGAGCGATGAAAAAACCCGTGACACGAAAAACTCACTGGCCGCTGTGCAGCTTGACCTGGTGGCTGAGTACCAAACCGGCAGCATCAAGCATAACCTGGTAACGGGTGTTGAATGGGCACAGGAAACGTTCAAGCGCTGGAATATGGTGGATCTGGTGGATGACAATCTGGACAGCACGCCATCACTGGTCGATTTGTATAACCCGGATCCACGGGTACCGTTTACCGGCCGTTATGGCCGTGATGGCAACAGCATTGAGGCGGAAGGCGATAATATTGCACTCTATGTGTTTGATACTCTGACACTGAACCCGCAATGGGAGCTGACACTGGGTGCACGTTGGGACAGCTTTGAGACCGATTATCAGTACAGCTACACCGATCCAACGCTGGTAGTAGATACCAAAGACACTATGCTGAGCTGGAATGCCGGGCTGGTGTATAAACCTGCCACTAATGGCAGCATTTACTTTGCCGTGGGTAATTCATTTAACCCATCAGCTGAAGGTCTTACCGTATCGACCAATAGCAACAGCAATCTGATTGATTTAGAGCCGGAAGAAACGCTAAGTTACGAGCTTGGTACCAAATGGGACTTACTGGATGGCCGCTTGCTGACCAGCGCTGCCCTGTTCCGTACCGAGAAAAAGCATGCCCGCACTGATGACCCCGACTTTACCGATGGCCAGAGCAGCTTTGATACGCTGAACGGCCAGCAAAGAGTGCAGGGTATCGAATTGAGTGCGGTTGGCTACTTACAGCCTAACTGGACATTGATTGCCGCCTACACCTATCAGGACAGCGAAATTACCCACGCTGAAGGCGATGATGCCAGCCAGATTGGTATGCCGCTGTCAGGTACGCCGGAGCACTCAGCCAGTGTCTGGAGCCGCTACGACTACAACGATAAACTGGCTTTCGGTGCCGGAGCACAGTATGTTGGTGAACGTTTTAATAACTCGTCTGCTAATCGTAAAACGGCACCGGGTTACACCACTTACGATGTCATGCTGTCTTATCAGGCCACCGACAAACTGGGTTTACAGTTAAACGGTGTTAACCTGTCGGACAAGCGCTACATTGAGCAACTCGGCGGTGGTCACTTTATTCCTGGTGAAGGGCGCCATGTCAGTATTACTGCCAGCTACAGTTTCTAAGCGGTAATAGTTAAACTAAAGCCCCGCCAGCTTGATGCCAGCGGGGCTTTGCTGTCTCTGAGCAGATAACAGGAGCGGGTATGCTGTTAAAAATTCCACAGTTGTTAACAAAAGCGCAGGTTGCCAGCTGCAAGCAGGTGTTGCTGGATGCAGACTGGGCCGATGGCAATATCACCGCAGGTTATCAATCGGCACAAGCCAAGCATAACCTGCAGTTGCCGGAAAATAGCCCTGCTGCACGCCAGTTGGGTGATCTGGTATTACAGGCATTGGCACAGAACAAATTATTTATGTCTGCGGCACTGCCGCTAAAAATTTTCCCACCACTATTTAATTGTTATCAGGGCGGGCAGTCTTTCGGTGTGCATGTAGACAATGCTATCCGCCAAGTACCGGGAACACCGGTGAAAGTGCGTACCGACTTATCTATGACACTGTTTTTCTCGGAACCGGAAGAATACGAGGGTGGCGAGTTGGTGATTGAAGACACCTATGGCGCACACAGTGTGAAACTGGCCGCCGGTGATATGGTGCTATATCCGTCGACCAGCCTGCATAAAGTCACGCCGGTAACCCGAGGGCGGCGGCTGGCATCGTTTTTCTGGCTGCAAAGCATGGTGGCCAGCGATGAAAAGCGTAGCCTGCTGTTTGATATGGACATGGCCATTCAGTCGCTGCGGCAACAGCTGGCGGATAGCCGGGAAATAGTGCAGCTGACAGGGGTGTATCACAACCTGCTCCGGCAATGGGCGCAAACCTGACCGCTACTGTTGTTTCAGTACTTGTACTTGTGTCAATAGCAGTGCTGACGCATTATGTTGCGCTTAACAATTACCGGCTTTAGCGTTACAGGGGATGCTATGTTCAGTGAAATTATTCAGCCGCGCTTTTCCGACACCGATGCCTTGGGTCATATCAACAATACAGTGTTTGCGGTCTGGTTCGAAGGTGCCCGCCAGGGCGTGTTTAAGATTTTTACGCCAAATCTGAACTTACAGCAGTGGCCCTTGATTATCGCCAGTATCAAACTGGATTATCATGCCCAGACTCACTTTGGTGCGGAAGTTGAAATACGCACTTACATCAGCCGTATCGGCGGCAGCTCATTCGATGTGTATCAGGAAGCCTGGCAGCAAGGTGTTAAAACCGTATCCGGCACTGCGGTAATGGTACAGTTTGACTACAACAGCAATAAAGCCACTGCTATTACCGCTGAGCAGAAACAGCAATTGATGCAGCACACACTACCGGCCTAACCATTATCACCCGCCGAATATTGTCCGGCGATAATTATCGCAGTCAGCCTTGGTCTGGTCGTAAAGCACTGGTATGGTAAAGCACGGCTGGTTATCGTCGAAGCAGAATAATAATCCGGAGTGTGTTATGAAAAGCGTGTTTATTGGCCTTACTGTGGGCATCAGTCTGGTGCTGGCAGGCACGGCACAGGGGTACGACCGTATTACCGGAGCACCTTTTGCCAGCCGGTCAGAAGTCATAGCACCATCAGCCATGGCCGCTACCAGTCAGCCGCTGGCCACCCAAATTGCACTGGATGTGATGAAACAGGGTGGTAATGCTATCGACGCCGCTATTGCTGCCAACGCTGCTCTGGGTTTGATGGAACCGACCGGCAATGGTATCGGTGGTGACTTATACGCCATCGTCTGGGACGCCAAAAGCCAGAAACTGCACGGCTTAAATGCGTCCGGTCGCTCACCACTGAGTTTAAGTTATGAAATGCTGGCGCACGAGCTGAAAAAGCTGAATCGCACCAGCTTGCCGCCGCACGGCATGTTGCCTATCAGTGTGCCAGGCGCCGTCGATGGCTGGTTTGAGTTGCATAAAAAATTTGGTAGCCTGCCGATGCAACAAATTTTGCAGCCTGCTATCGACTATGCCGAGAAAGGCTTTCCGGTCAGCGAATTAATTGCTTACTACTGGGATCGCAGTGTGCCAGTGCTGAGCAAACAGCCGGGCGATTTTAGCGGTACCTTTACTATTAATGGCAAAGCACCGGCGAAAGGCCAGATGTTTAAAAACCCGGCACTGGCTAACACCCTGAAAAAAGTTGCAAAAGACGGCCGTGATGCGTTTTACAAAGGTGATATCGCAGTAGAAATTGACCGCTTTATGCGTGCCAATGGCGGCTATCTGCGCTATGCAGACTTTGTAAACCACCGTTCTGACTGGGTAGAACCTGTCGGTGTCGATTACAAAGGCTATACACTATGGGAGTTGCCACCCAATGGCCAGGGCATCGCCGCGCTGCAAATGTTGCAGATCCTGAAAAACTTCGATTTAAAAGCCGCCGGCTTTAATACGCCGCAGAGCCTGCACCTGCTGATTGAAGCGAAGAAACTGGCATTTGAAGACCGGGCCAAGTTTTATGCTGATCAGGACTTTAATAAAGCGCCGATTAAGGGGCTGATTTCTGAAGAATATGGCCGCGAGCGCGCCAAATTAATTGGTGACAAAGCCGCCAAGCGGGTTGATGCCGGTAACCCGGCGCTGTACCAGGGCGATACCATCTATATGACCACCGCCGACAAAGACGGCAATATGGTGTCATTAATTCAGAGTAACTACCGTGGAATGGGCTCAGGTGTGGTGGTGCCGGGGTTGGGTTTTGTGTTTCAGGACCGCGGCGAGCTGTTCTCGATGGATAAAAAACACGTTAACGCTTATCAGCCGGGAAAACGGCCATTTCAGACCATTATTCCGGCCTTTGTTACCAAAGATAATAAACCCCTGATCAGCTTCGGTGTGATGGGCGGTGCCATGCAGCCACAAGGCCATGTGCAAATTCTGGTCAATATGGCCGATTATGGTATGAACCTGCAGGAAGCCGGTGATGCAGCGCGCTGGCAGCACCTTGGCAGCACAGAGCCTACCGATGGCAGCGACATGTATCTGGAAAACGGTGGCTATGTCGAAATGGAAACCGGTGTGCCGTACGAGACAGTGCGTGAGCTGATGAAAAAAGGCCATGATGTGCGCTACGGCTTAGGCGGCTATGGCGGTTATCAGGCTATTATGCGTGACCACGAAAACGGCGTTTGGGTGGGCGCGTCTGAATCACGTAAAGACGGCCAGGCTGCGGGTTACTAATTTTGACATTAGATTTGACGCAGCTTCCTGCTCCGGAAGAAATAACGGGCGTTAGCGCGGATAACTTCAAGGCCAGGGTAACCGATATTTATCGGCCAGCTGTCTTGCGCGGTTTTGCCCGTCACTGGCCGTTAGTGCAGGCTGCGGCGCAATCAGAAATAGCCGCTGCGCGTTTTTTGCAGCAACATAGCAAAGATCTGCCACAGGTACTGCTTAAATTGCCGGCAAAGGTAAAAGGCCGGCTGTTTTATAACGAAACCGTAACCGGCATGAATTTCGGTGGCAGCCAGATGCGGATGAATGCGGCGATTGAACAGATGCTGCAAAACGACGCTGCCGGTGATCGCTACTGCGTGCAGTGTGTGCCGGTACAGCAGAATTTTGATACGTTACAGCTGGATAACCCGCTGCTGCCAGCAGATACCAAGGCTTTTATCTGGCTAGGTAACAACGTTACGGTGCCGGCTCATTTTGATGAGGCCAGTAATATTGCCGTGGTTGTGGCTGGTAAGCGCCGTTTCACTTTGTTTCCACCAGAACAAGTCGCTAACCTGTATATCGGGCCTTTGGATTTAACACCTGCTGGCCAGCCGGTAAGTATGGTTAACATGCTGCAGCCAGATCTGGTTGCTCACCCGAATTATCCTCAAGCTTATGCTGCTGCATTGTCGGTTGAGCTGGAGCCGGGTGATGCTATCTATATTCCTACACCCTGGTGGCATCATGTACAGTCGTTATCGCATTTCAATGTATTGGTTAACTACTGGTGGAGTGACACTTACGTTGGCGCGGCATTGCCATTTCCAATGCTACTGCATGCGCTGCTCAGCTTTAAGCATATGTCAGAGGGGCAGCAACATGCTTGGCAACAGTTGCTGAAGCACTACCTGTTTGCTGAAAATGGCGACCCGGCGGCACATCTGCCCGCTCAGGCCAAAGGCATACTTGGAGATATGAAACCACAGCTGGCGCAGGGCATACACCAGTGGCTGGCGAATCAACTTAAATAGCGATACTCAGCTTAATTGTACCTGCACCTGGTGATGAGTGGTGATTTGCTCTATTGCCTGTTGCATATCACCATCAAAGTCAGCACACAGCTCGGCGTAACTGTGACGCAGCTTCAGGCGCTGGGTAGTTTTAACAAAGCGCAGTACTTCTTCTTTGCTGGTTAAAATAAGCCGGGGTACCCGCACGTTGTTACCCTGCTCATCTTTAGCAATCATCGTGAAATAGGACGAGTTACAGTGCTTGATCTTACCGGTTTGAATATTCTGCGCTTCTACTCTGATGCCGACCACCATAGAGCTGTTGCCAACAAATATTACCGACGCTTTTAATGTAACCAGCTCGCCGACTTCAATCGGGTTTAAAAAGTCTACCCTGTCTACCGAGGCGGTGACGCAGTATTTACCGCTGAATTTAGAGCCGCTGGCGAAGGCTATCTGATCCATCAGTGACAGCAGATAGCCACCATGAATTTTTCCGCTGAAATTAGAGTGGGATGGTAGCATTAGCTGCGACAGGGTGACGCGTGAACTGCTGCCTTTTTTAAATTCTTCGCTCATAACGGCTTCTATTTACTGACAAGGGTGTAGCCAAGTGTAGCAAAGCAATAGCGAACCACTGCTCTGCTGTGTCTGGCCTAATTCAGGCCGTGAGTCGGTTTGTGCTGCACCAGTACCCAGGGCGAAATAACCACGGCCCACAACTCGGCTTTCTCGTCAAACCACAGCTGTGCCTGCTGTTCGCTTGTGCGGCCAACAGTACCTGCCGCCAGCCAGTCGGCAACGCGGGTTTTGTCATCGCGGCTAAAGGCAAACGCTACGTCAACCAAATCCAACGCCGCTGATACAGTAATGACGGCACCGGCCGCGTAAAATTTTTGCAGCTCCAGCCAGTTGATACGGGCTGTCTCACTGATAATTTTGGCTTTGATTAGCTCAGGGTTATGTTCATCATCGATCAGATGCGCATCTGGTGGTGTGATTGCAGTCATAACAGTTTACTCGGTTTCATCGCCTTGCTCGGCTACCTGGGCGGCGCTGAGTTCGTGCTTTTTCAGTAATTTATAAAAGTCAGTGCGGTTGCGGCCGGCCAGTTCAGCGGCGCGGGTAACATTGCCTTCAGTCATTTGTAATACGCGGATCAGGTACTGACGCTCAAACTGATCGCGCGCTTCTGTCAGTGGTGGCCAGTAGCTGCTGTCTTGCGATAATGCCTGCTCCACCTGAGCTGCGCCTATTACCGGGCTATGGGTTAACGCCACGCATTGCTCCACCACGTTGACCAGCTGGCGCACATTGCCGGGCCATTTGGCGGTGGCCAGTAGCTGCATGGCATCATCTGAAAAACGCGTTACATCAACCTGATGCCGTTCTACACTTTGCTGCAGCACATGGCGTGCCAGCAAAGGGATATCTTCGGGTCGCTGCTCAAGGCTTGGCAATTGCAGGTTAACCACATTCAGCCGGTAGTATAAATCTTCACGGAAGCTGCCGTCCTGCATAGCTTGCTGCAGGTCGCGGTGTGTTGCCGATAGCACCCTGACGTTAATGGGTACCGTTTTGGCGCTGCCAACCGGGCGTATCTGCCGCTCCTGCAGTGCTCGCAGCAGTTTAACCTGCAGCGCAACCGGCATGTCGCCAATCTCATCCAAAAACAAAGTGCCGCCATCGGCTTCCCGGAACAGGCCGCCATGCTCGGTGACTGCGCCGGTAAAGGCGCCTTTGGTATGGCCAAACAGCTCAGATTCCAGCAGATGTTCCGGCAAGGCGCCGCAGTTTATCGCCACAAAGGCTTTTGATGCACGTGGGCTGGCTTTGTGTATCGCTTTAGCCAGCAGTTCTTTACCTGTACCACTGGCGCCGGTGATCAACACGCTGACATCGCGCTGCGCTACACGGTAACTTTGCTCCAGGACATCTTCCATCAGGCGCGAGCGGGTAATAATATCTTCGCGCCATTCAGCCTGTTCCGGCACTGATTGATGCACAGCATTTTGTAAAATATCGCGCAGCTCACTGGTATTCAATGGTTTGGTCAGAAAGCCGAACACGCCGCGCTGGGTAGCAGCAACGGCTTCCGGGATCGAGCCGTGAGCTGTCATCAGCACCACCGGCAAACCCGGGTAGCGTTTGGCAATTTCATCAAACAGGCTCATACCGTCAAGGCCTGGCATCCGCAAATCGCTCAGCACGACGTCAATACTGTTTTTGGCCAGTAAAGGCAAAGCTGCCTCGGCGCTGTCCGCACTGATTACCTGATAGCCTTCGCCTTCCAAACGCAGGGTTAACAGCCGCAGCAGGCTTGGGTCATCGTCAACAAGCAATAAACGGGGCTTAGCGCTGGCCATTATTATCCTCTTGCACCTTAGGTTGATTCAGCTGGGCCTCTATCTGGGTCAGCGCATCTATTTTCTTTTGCAATTCGCGGTTGGTTTTTTGCAGCCGTTCTATGTTGTCATGTTGCTGCGCGTTTAAACGCGTCAGTGCGCTGACTGCGGATTCGGCTTCCAGCAACTTCTGGTTAAACGTCAAATCCCAGCTCAGCAAAGCCGCCAACTGCGGTGGCAGGCTGGCCAGCTGATCGGCCAGTTGCATCTGGATCCGCAGCCGCGTCAGGTATGGGGTGTCGGGATGCAGTTGCAAAATAGTACGCTTGAGCATCCAGACATCGTTCTGTGTGGTATCGCTGTTAAGCAGTTCGCGCTCTTCATTTACCCGGTTTAGCATAGCGGCGCGGTAGTTGACCCAGGCTTGTAACGCATCGGCATCGTCGCTGATCTTTAGTGCGGGCGCAGCCGGTTCCGGTTGTTCGGCGAAATCGACTAACGGCTCTGTCTGTGGCAACGGCTCTGGCACTGGCGCTATAGGCTCAGGTGCCGGCGTCATCTGGCAGCCAGCCAGAGTCAGGCTAAAAAGGATGATTAATCCGCTTTTCATGCTGGTTTGTCCTCTAACAGCGGTAGCCGCACCCTAATACAGACGTCGGCATAAATAACATCAACAATGTCGGCATGGCCGCCCAGCAGGCGCGCGCAGTCGGCAACGATAGATAACCCCAGGCCGGAGCCTTGTACTGCATCAAACCTTGGTGTAGTGCCACGCTGAAAGGGTTCAAATAACTTCTCGCGCAGTGCAGTAGGAATAGGATTACCATTGTTTGCGACATCCAGAAACAACTGATGTTCCTGCTGGTACAATTTTACCCATACCGGGCTGTTCTGGCTGCCATAGGCCTGAGCATTGTTAATCAGGTTATCCAGTATACGCCGGAATAGCGTAGCGTCGGTATAAATCGCGCTGAGCTGACAACTCAGGTCGATACTCTGACCGCGTTGTTGTAACGACAGCGCATGGTCGTTAAAGCAATCGGTCAGCAGTTGTTGCGGCGAATGCCAGTCTGGTTCGGGCTTAGCCTGTTGCAGCAAGCGGTTGTAATCCAGCAGCTGTTCAGTTAATACGCTGAGCCGGTCGGCGCTGCCATTTAGCAAGCCTACTACCTCCAGCTGCTGAGGGTTTAACGGGCCTACCAGCTGTTCACTGAGTAATGAACACCCTTCACGAATGCTGGACAGCGGCGTCTTTAACTCGTGCGATGCGTGGCGCAGTAAAATCAGCCTGAGTGCTTCCAGCTGTTGCAGGCGCGAACTTAACCAGCGCAGCTGTTCACCCAGTTCAGTCAGTTCACGCGGGCCAGTCATTTTTTCTTCCGGAAACTGATGCTGCTGCCCGATAGCGCGGATCATTCTGTCCAGCTTACGCACCGGTGCCGTAATGCGGCCAGAAGCCCACAGCACCAACAGCAGGGTCAGCAACACCAGCGCGACCGTTTGCCAGGCCAGTTGTTGTTGGCTCTCAACCACAAAATGCTGCTGTTGTTGCAGGTTTTTTTCCAGTAGCAACCAGATTTGCTGCGTCAGTTGTTGTTGCTGTAAACGAAACTGCTGCATTACCGGCTCCAGTTCGCTGCTGCTAAGCGCAGTGAAATTGTCCAGAATGATTTGCAGCTGATACTGCTGTTGCTGGCATAACTGCGGCTGGCCGACATTGTCACACACCTGTTGTAGCAGGGCCTGATAATTATCCAGATGGGTTTGGGCTACCCGTGCTAACGCTTCGGTTTTTACTACGGCATGCTGGCGTACTGCCCGTTCTATATCGACCACCAGGTTCTGCATGTTCTCGGCGCGGCGCACACTGGCAATCGAAGATTCAGCTTCTGCGACAGCGTTTTGGCTTACGCCATTAAGTGCCCTGTGGCTTTGCCACATCAATACCGCCACCGGGATCAGGGCGAGAAAAAAGCTCAATAACACCAGTTGCCGCAAAGAAGCAGTTTGCAAAGAAAAGCGCATAGTCGTTTGTCGTAATCGCAGGGCCATTAAGCATACCCTATTTTAACGGCAAAAAAAAAAGGCCAGTGGGGTTCTGGCCTTACAAAAATTCAGCGAAACCGCTGAACTCATGGGATAGTGGCGCAGGCGGCTTAAGCCGCCTCGGCCAGGTAAGATGGCTGGTAAGCCGTTGCAGCAGGTAATGCCGGTGCTGCAACAGGTTGTGTTGGGGTAGCGGCCATTTGAGCCTGTTCCCAAGCCAACACGCTGTCGTTGTTCAGATTTACACGGCGCAGCATGCTGATCACTACAGCTACATTAGCCAGTAAGAACAACATTGTACCCATCAGAAATAAGTCCATAACAACCTCCGTTAAATGCAGCCTTACATCAGTGTGCTGCGTTCAGTCAGTTCGAAGGAGAATGTGGCAAAGGCACTTGGAAACCTGCACTTGCGACATTCTCCTGTAACGTCGCTTGCCAGAACTAATACAAGGGTCGTGCCAGGTTTGGAATTTATTTTTATACTGTTTTAAATCAATAGTTTATCGTTGGTGTGCTGGCGGTGGGGGCATGGTGTGTAGATTAACTGTCGCAGTTCGGCGACAGTTAATCTGGGTGGAATTAGATATTGTTATTTATCAACAGTTTACAGTGTATGCTTTTGGCGACACATTGTGTAAGTTGTTGAATTTAATTATATAAACTCATATTTTTTGGCTACGCGATCAAAATATTCCAGACACTGCTTGGCATACTCGCGTTTTTCAACATAAGTGCCGGGAAAAAAGCTCTTCTTGAAGCCATATGCCACCATATCTTTTAACCGTTTCAGCGGAATATCAAAGTTATCCAGGGCCAGCTGATACTCTTTGCTGACAGTGGTGTTCGATACTAAGCGGTTATCGGTGCAAATTACGGTGGCAATGCGGCTTTCCAGCATGTCTTTAAATTTGTGCTGCTTAATATCGGTGATCGCCGGATTGGTTTGCAGGTTGCTGGTTAAGCAGACTTCAATCGCAATGCGTTTATCGGCAATATAGGATGCCAGATTACGAATATAAGCCGCTTTGTCGTGAATGTCGTTGTCGCTAATCATTTCCGGAATAAACATGGAGTAGCCATGGCCGATGCGGTCGGCATAACATTCGGTAATGGCCTCAAATACGCTCTCTGCACCATAAGCTTCACCGGCATGTAAAGTTTTCAGTAAAAAATGCTGGTGGGCGTATTCGTATACCTCTTTAAACTTGCTGGCCGGATAGCCGCTTTCCTGACCTGCCAGATCCAGGCCGACAATCGGCATACCTTCGTCATCGCGCAGCCGCACACTGGCCCGCACCAGCTCCATCGCTGCCAGTTTAATCACATCCATCGGTGCAAAATCACGCATCAGCTGAAACAGGTTGGTGTAATAAGGCGAGAAGCCTTTGTCGCCAAACATGCGCATGGCGCAGTTAATAATGCCATAGGCAAAAGGCGGCTTAGCGCCGCTAAGCACAGGTTCTGAGCGGTTGTACTCCTGCATTGCGCGTTTTAAACCATTATTAACGGCATGCATGACGCGGTCGAAATCGATGCCATTGGGTAAGTCGATAAGCAGTTGCGGGGCAAAACGCACTTCGATGTAGTTTACGCCTTCCAGTTGGTTATCAATGGCCAGCTCATAGGCAGCTCGCTCCAGGTTCTCCATATCACGCAGTACGGCACAGGTGTACTGAAAGCAGTGTAAATATTCGCCCAGATTGTGGTATTTATCTTTAAATACCAGCTGTTTAAGCCCTTCTACGGTATCGGCAGGCAGTTTAGTACCGGTACGTTTGGCCATTTCAATCAGGCTTTCGAGCCGCAAGCTGCCATCCAGATGCAAGTGGAGGTCGGATTTAGGCATCTCTTTGATAAATTCAGCAGAATAACGCGGCATAACAACTCCTTGGCAGTTCACTGCCGTTAAGTGTATCGCAAATTCAGTGCTATTCGTGGCTTTACTGTCATATTCACCCTCTGTTTGCTTGCTTAAGCGGTTTAACTGGCTTAAAACAAAGCAATAATCAGAACAACAATGCTAAAGGAACTGCAATGAAATCCTTCCCCACCTTGCTGGCTATAGCCTGTGCATTTTTGACCAGCAACCTGCTAGCCAAAACCGATACTTTTGCTCAGGGGCGTCAGCTTCTTTCTGCCAGCGAGTTTCAGGTGCTGAGCCCCCGCCAGCGGGTCGCGCCGGAAAATCAAATGTTAACTGAGCGGCTCGAGCAGTTGCTGCCGCAGTTGATGGCAGAAGCGGGCTTGGATATGTGGCTGGTGGTTAACCGTGAGTACGCCGAAGATCCGGTGTACTTTACGCTGGTACCTCAGCCGACGTTTGCCGCCAGGCGCACCACTATGTTGCTGTTTAGCCGCAAAGCCGATGGCAGCCTGGAGAAGTTATCGGTCAACCGTTATCCGCTTGGGGCGCCCTATGAGTCTGCCTGGTCTGGTGGCGATTTAGCGGCGCAGTGGCAGGCACTGGCAGCAGAAATTGTAAAGCGCTCGCCTAAGCAAATTGGTATTAACGTATCTGAGCACTGGCCGGTAGCGGATGGCTTAACTTCAGGTTTGCATCAGCAGCTGCTTAAGGTATTGCCAGCTGAGTATCAGCCGCGGCTGGTCAGCGCCGAGAAATTAGTGATCCGCTGGTTCGAGCAGCGCACTGCCAGTGAGTTGCAGCTATATCCGCAGGTGGTGGGGCTGGCCAGAGGCGTAATCGCCGAAGCGTTCAGTAATAAGGTGATCACGCCCGGGGTAACAACCACTGACGATGTGGTTTGGTATATCCGCGAGCGCTTTGAGCAGCTGGATTTGCCGGTATGGTTTACGCCCTCGGTCAGTTTACAGCGTGCAGGCACAAGTTGTCAGGCCGACAGCCCGTTTTGCGGCAGCAGTGGCATTATTCAGCGTGGCGATGCGCTGCATACCGACGTCGGAATTTGTTATCTGAAACTCTGTACTGATACCCAGGAAATGGCCTATGTATTGAAAAATGGTGAGTCTGATGTGCCTGCAGGGTTAAAACAAGCACTGGCCACCGGCAACCGCTGGCAGGATCTGTTAACCAACGAATTCCGGGCTGGCCGCACTGGCAACGAGGTGCTGGCTGCGACCCATAAAGCTGCGGCGAAAGCGAAGATTAACCACAGCACCTACACCCATGCGTTGGGTTTTGTCGGTCATGCACCGGGGCCAACCATAGGCATGTGGGATAATCAGGGCCCGACAGCGGTGCAGGGTGACTGGCCGGTATATGCCAACACCGCTTATGCCATTGAAGGCAATATTAAGCAGGTGGTGCCAGAGTGGCAAAACCAGCTGATACAGATAAAGCTGGAGCAAAGCGCTTACTTTGATGGCAAACAGGTGATCTATCTGGCGGGCCGGCAAACACAGTGGCATCTGATTCGTTAGTAAAGCGCTGTGGTGAGGCTCAGCCAGCCGTATCGGCGGCATATTTATTGATATTGGCAAAGGCCATCAGAATATCTTTGGCGTAGCTGACACGGGGGTGTTTCAGTGCCCCTTTACGCCAGACCAGGTAAATCACGTTTTCCGGGCCGGCTGCGCCTAAACGTACCAGTTCGCCGCTTTTAATACCATCGCGGCACAGGTAATCCGGCAATACGCTGTAGCCAACACCGGCTTTAACAATACCGGCAATCGCCCTGATGTCGGGGCAGATGGCCGCGATCGGTGACTGGCAGCTTTGATTAAACACGGCATTAAAATATTGCCGGATAAGCGGTAGCGTGCTGTCGTAGCTGACGACCGGATACAGCGCCAGTTGCTCGGCGCTAACAGGCAACTGCTGCAGCTGTGTACCGGTAAAGCGGTTTGCCACCAGCATCAGCCGTTCACTATCAATAATCTGATAGTCAAATGCTTCAGGATCGGGTGTTGAGGCAGTAATAGCCAGCTCTGCAGTGCCTTCGGTCAGCAGCTGATAAATCCGCTCTTTGTTGCCAATATGCACCACCAGATTCACTTCGCCGGCCTGCAGCAAGTTGGCAAACTGTGCCCCGGCAATATGGCTGATGTACTCTGCCGGCCCGGCGATGTTTAATGTGCCGTATACAGCTTTACTGCGGTTACGCACTGATGCCAGCTTTTGTTCTACCGCATCCAGATGTGTTGACACCTGCAGTGCTAAATCGTGCGCAGCCGCTGTGGGCTCAACACCACGTGCCTTGCGCTCAAACAGCTCCACCCCTATCAGCGATTCAATACTTTGAATATGGGCCGTAGCAGCGGGTTGGGATAGCCCCAAATTGGCAGCAGCTTTGGTGATAGTGCGGCAGCGGTAAACTTCGACAAAAGTGCGGAGCTGAACAAAGTATGACATTACAATAAGCCATCAGAAATATGATGGCTGATCATAAAAGCGCTGAATTCTCATCGCAAGCGAAACCGCCTAAGCTTGTGTCATCTGATGCTGCAACGGGCAGCTTAACAACAGACAAGTGAGGATAGGATGTTTAAGCAAACACTTTTAGCGGTGGCAGTATTAAGCAGCCTGGGTCAGGTTGCTCAGGCCGAAACCAGTAAAGGTCAGATCCTGGTACTGTTATCCAGCGAAAGCCAGATGCAGCTGCAGGACGGCAAAACGCTAAGTACCGGTTACTACCTGAATGAATTTGGCGTGCCGGCGGATGCGTTTTTGCAGGCAGGTTATGAACTGGTACTGGCCACACCCAAAGGTAATGCGCCTGCAGTGGATGAGAAATCTGTCACAGCGCAGTATTTCGGTGGCAGTGAAGCAGAAATGCAACGTATTCAGCAGGTGATAGCGGAGCTTCCTGGTATCGACGACACTTTGTCATTGCAGGAGGTGATCGACGGTGGCCTGGCACAATATGAAGCGGTATTTATCCCCGGTGGCCATGCGCCGCTGATTGATTTAGCCAATAACCCGCAGGTTGGTACTATACTGACGCATTTTAATGCACAGGCTAAACCCACGGCGGCGATTTGCCATGGCCCGATAGCGCTGCTGTCTGCCCAGCAGAATCCGCAGCAATACCAGCAGGCACTGGTACAGCAAAAAACACCTGTGGCCAGCAAGTGGATTTACCAAGGCTACAAAATGACCATTTTCTCAGATGTAGAAGAAACGGTATTTGAGACATCGTTAAAGGGTGACAAGTTGCAGTATTACCCTGGCAAAGCCATGCAACAGGCCGGTGGCAATATGCAATACAGTGAAGCCTGGACACCGAATGTGGTGGTAGATCGTGAACTGATTACCGGGCAAAACCCGTTCTCCGATAAAGCCCTGGCTGCTGCGATGTTAGATAAACTGGCAACTGCCACCGAATAATGCTGTGAACCGATACGATAGGAGTTGTTATGCTGAACTTTACCTTTAAAAACCAAACCGAAATTCTGTTTGGTAAAGGCCAGATTAAAGAGGCCAAAAGCCGTTTACCGCAAGACGCCCAGGTATTACTGTTGTACGGCGGCGGTTCGATTAAACGTAACGGCGTGTACGATGATGTGCTGACGCTGTTAAATGGCATCCAGTACGAAGAGTTTTCCGGCGTAGAACCTAACCCAACACTGGAAACCCTGATGCAGGCAGTAGAGCTGGTGCGCAGTAAACAGCTGAATTTTATTCTGGCTGTGGGTGGTGGTAGCGTGATTGATGGTGCCAAGTTTATTGCTGCAGCGGCAAACTTTGATGGCGAACCGTGGGATATTCTGGCTAAAGGCGCTGCTTTTACTTCGGCGCTGCCAATAGGTGCAGTACTGACGTTGCCGGCTACCGGTTCTGAAAGCAATGGCAACTCTGTGGTGACCAACAAAGCAACCGCGCAAAAACGCGCCTTTGGTTCCGACCTGGTGCAACCGGTATTTGCGGTACTGGACCCGGTATACACTTACTCGCTGCCAGTAAAGCAGGTCGGCAACGGCGTAGTGGATGCATTTGTGCATGTGATTGAGCAGTACCTGACCTATCCGGTAAACGCACCACTGCAAGACCGCTTTGCTGAAGGTATTTTGCAAACCCTGATTAGCGAAGGGCCAAAAGCGCTTGCTACGCCGCAAGACTATGATGTACGCGCCAATGTGATGTGGGCCGCTACCATGGCACTTAACGGGTTAATTGGCAAAGGCGTACCGCAGGACTGGGCCACCCATATGATTGGCCACGAGCTGACAGCACTGTTTGGTCTGGATCATGCGCAGACACTGGCAATAGTGTTACCAGCGCTGATGTATGCGCAGCGTGAGCAAAAACGACAGAAGCTGCTACAGTTTGGCCAGCGTGTTTTTGCCATAAACAGTGGCAACGCCGACGATGTGATCGATAAAACCATTAAAGCCACGCAGGACTTTTTCGAGCATATGGGTGTGAAAACCCGGCTGTCAGATTACAACTTGGGCGCAGCCGATATCGATAAACTTATCGCTAACCTGGAGCGTAATGGTATGACGGCGTTAGGTGAACACGGTGATATCGATTTAGCTAAAGCAAGGCAGATACTGGAGCTGGCGCTGTAAAACTACTACAGCAACTCGTGACGAAAACCCCGGTGCGCATGACGCGGCCGGGGTTTTAATCTGGCTTAAACGGCGCTCTTAATAGGCCGATTGTGTAGGCTGGATAATCATTTCATCGACATTTACATCGTCCGGTTGTGCTATCGCGTAGGCAATGGCATTTGCTATCGCGTCAGGCTTCAGCGCTACCTGACGAAAATCTTCCAGCCAGGCCTTGGTTGCGCTGTCGGTAGTGGTATGCGCCAACTCGCTTTCTACTACGCCCGGCGAAATAGTGGTAACCCTTACCTTCTTTGTCTCCATACGCAGGCCATTAGAAATTGCACGCACTGCGAACTTGGTACCGCAGTACACTGCAGCGGTCGGAAATACAGTGTGTGCAACTATAGAGGCAGTATTGATTATATGGCCGCCACGTTGCTCCATCACGCTGAGCACAGATTCAATGCCGTTCAGAACACCTTTAATGTTGACGTCTATCATCCGGTCCCACTCATCGGCTTTCAGCGCCGCCATCGGTGACAGCGGCATCAAGCCGGCGTTGTTCACCAAAACATCCACCGGGCCGAACTCTTCGCTGGCAGCCGCTACTACCGCCTTAAAGTTTTCGCGTGATGTGACATCAAGCGTATAGGCTTTCGCTTTACCACCAGATTGCTTAATTCTCTGGGTTAATGTTTCAAGCCGGTCGGTGCGTCGTGCCGCCACCAGTACAGTGTGCCCGGCTTTAGCCAGCACTTCGGCAGTGGTCTCGCCAATACCGCTGCTGGCGCCGGTGATCAGAACAACTTTAGATTTAGTCATGGTCATAACAAAACTCCTTCGTAGATACAGGAAATACTGCTGCTTTAATACGGGCTAACCCGATGCCTGTTATGTTAAAAGGATGAAGGACTGTTATGGATACCCAAAGATACGCTATGATTGCCTGATTATCCAACTTGAGTGGTAAGCCAGATGAATGAAGGTTTATTGAAACAGCAATTGTTGCAGCTGGTGCAGCAGGTGGCTGTTAATGAAGGCTTAAACATCACCGCCATCCCCAACGTATTTTGCTATAAGGTTAGCCGCACCCAGATCACGATGCCGGCAGTGTATGAGCCTTGTCTGTGTATTATTGTGCAGGGCCGCAAAAACGTATTGCTTGGCGCCGATATGCTAAGTTACGGCGAACTGGAGTTTCTGGTGGCCTCGGTCGACTTACCTATTCTTGGTACCGTGGTAGAGGCATCAGAGCCGCAGCCGTATTATGTTATCCAGATTAATATTGATGTCAGGCTACTGTCAGAATTACTGCTGCAGATGGAACATTTGGCCGTGGCAAACCGTAAAGCTGAAAGTGGTTTGTTTATCGGCCAGGTTGACCCACAAATGGGCGATAGCCTGATGCGTTTATTAACATTAATGCAAGTGCCAGACGATATTCCGGTACTGGGCGAAAGCCTGGTCCGCGAGATGCACTATCGTATGCTGCGTAGCAACTACGGCAAAGAAATCGCACAGATCTCATTAAAAGGCACGCCAACTCAGCGCATCTCGGTTGCTATTCAGAAATTACGCCGTGACTACGATCAAACCGTTACCATAGAGGAACTGGCGGCGATGGCCGGAATGAGCGTGTCGTCTTTTCATGCCCATTTTAAAGCGGTAACCAATATGAGCCCGTTGCAGTTTCAGAAGTCAGTGCGGTTGGTCGAAGCGCGTAGTTTGATGATTGCGCAGCATCTGGATGCGGCCAGCACAGCATATGAGGTTGGCTACGAAAGCCCGTCGCAATTCAGCCGCGAATATGCGCGCATGTTTGGCAGCCCGCCAGCACGTGATATTGCCAGAATCAGGTTATAGCCAGGCATTACGGAAAATAAATCAGACAGGTAAAATGGTGCCCGGGGCCGGACTTGAACCGGCACGGGGTTTCCCCCGAGGGATTTTAAATCCCTTGTGTCTACCGATTTCACCACCCGGGCAGAGTCGTTGGCGCGAACGCGCTTGGTAAGACGGCGCGCATCTTAAGTAACCCTGCAACTTTATGCAAGCTATTTTCTGCTTTCGGTAGCACTGTTAACCAAAATCACACCATTTTTGTTACTTATATTTCAAAGCTTTATTGAACTGCGCTGCTATGCTTATTTTTGCACACCGTATTTAAGTGTTTACTGAATAACGTCGCTTTACTGTTCCGGCTTGTATCTCAGCACGCATATCACGGAGACAATATGCAAAGATTTAAACTGCGCACTGTATTTATCGCTTTTGTCGCACTGGCGCTGGCACTGCTAACGCTGGTCGCCACGCTGATTAATATTAATCAGTTTTCCGGTTTGTATTATGGCCAGACAGAAAGCGAATATCTGCCCAATACTGTAGGCCGTATCAGTGAGCAGGTGCGGTCTGAGCTGATGTACCCTATTACCTTGTCAGAAAATCTGGCAGCGAACAGCTTGCTGCACGATTGGATGCGAGCCGGCGAAACGGCAGCGCCTAATCATGAACAGGTGCTGGCATATTTTAAAAAACAGCAGCAGAACGCCGGTGCCTCAACCTTATTCTGGGTGTCGGATTTCAGTAAAACCTACTACACCGAAGCAGGGGTATTTAAAACCATTTCGGCAGCTGAACCACGCGACAGCTGGTTTTTTACCTTTCTTAACAGCAATGCAAAGCGCGAGCTGGCGATAGATGCAGATGAGCGCAGCGGTAAGCTGACGCTGTTTGTTAATGCGGCGGTGACTGTTGATGGCAAGCGCGCTGGCGTTGCCGGGCTGGGTTATGATGTGTCGGCTATTGCCAGCCTGGTGTCGGGCTATAAGCTGGGGCAGAATGGCTTTCTGTTTCTGGTTGATGCCAATGGCATGATAGTGGTGCACCGCGATTTGTCACTGGCGCGGAAAAACATTCAGCAACTACCGCAGTACCAGGCCGTGGCGCAACAAATTACGCAGCACAACACCGGTTTTAGCCTGCAACAGGTGCAATTATATGACGAGCAGGTTTATGTCGGCGTGCAGGATATCCGTGATACCGGGCTGAAACTGGTGGCAGTGTTACCCTCAGCTGAAATCAGCAGCGCCATTAACAGCGTGATCTCGTTCTCGGTCATTGCCAGTATCGTATTGGCTGCCGTGTTTATTGCGCTGACAGTGCTGTTTGCCAATTCACTGAGTAACTCTATCCGCCAGGTTGGCGAAAATTTGCTGCAAATGTCGGGCGATGGCGGTGACTTAACCAAGCGGCTTGATGACAGCTATGACAATGAGCTGGGGCATCTGGCAAAAGGCTTTAATGCCATTATTGGTAAAATCCGTGAACTGGTAGCCGAAATTCAGCAAACCGAAACCGCGATGAAAACCGGTATCGAGCAGTTAGCGCAACTGGCAAACGACACCTTTCACTCGACTGAATTGCAACGCGCGCAAACCGACCAGGTTGCTACAGCAATAACCGAAATGGGCCAGACGATCTCGGAGGTATCCGGCATAGCCCACCATACCGCGCAAGACACCGAAGCCGCGGTGCAGGACACGCATAAAACCAACGACAATATGGCCCTGACGTCACGTACCATGCAGCAGCTCAATAGTGTAATGGGCGATATTGAAAAAACCATTGTCGATTTTGCTCAGCAGGCGTCGCAAATTAACTCGGTAGTGGAAGTGATTAACGCGATTTCTGAACAAACCAACCTACTGGCGCTGAATGCTGCTATTGAGGCGGCCCGTGCCGGTGAGCAGGGCCGGGGGTTCGCGGTTGTCGCCGATGAAGTGCGTAATCTGGCCAAACGCACGCAGGAGTCCACACTGGAAATACGTGATCAGATAGCCCAGTTGCAACAAACGGCGCAGCAATCTACTGCGGCGATTCGCGAAGGTACAGTAAGCAGCCAACAGGTGGCAGAGAACACCGAGCACTCTGTTGCCGCCCTTATCAATATTAAGCAGAAGTTTGAAGCGATAAGCAGTGGTAACCATCAGGTTGCTGCGGCAACAGAAGAGCAGGGCACAGTGGTCGAGCATATTAATGAGTCGGCGCATTTAATTTCCGACAGTGCCGCCAGCATTCACCACAATGCCGAACAGCAGCTTAAAGCGATCAGTTTATTGCAGCAGCGCGCCGAGCAACTACGGGCACTGGTTACCCAGTTTAAGGTGTAAAAGATGAAAGCATTGATTTTAGCTGGCCTGTGCGCCGGATGCAGCCTGCCACTGCAGGCCGAAGTGCTGTGGCAGGATGTCAGCGTCACGTATTTAAATGGTAGCAACTACCGGGTAGACGGGCCGGATAAACAGGTGCTGACATTTGAGCATGCGGCAGGTACCAGCTGGGGAGATAGCTTTTTCTTCTTCGATCACCTGCGCGCTGATAATGGCGGGCGCAGCAATTATGCCGAGTGGTCGCCAAGGCTTAGCCTGGGTAAGCTAAGTAATACTGAACTGAAATATGGCATCGTTAAAGATGTGCTGTTTACCAGCACGATAGAGATGTCATCGCTGCAAACCAATTTTCTCTATGGTGTGGCGACCGACTTAAGCGTGCCGGGGTTTAATTACTTTAACCTTAACTTCTACCGGCGTAATAACGACGGCGTTGCCGACAACTGGCAGCTGACCACCACCTGGGCCATCCCGTTCAGCCTGGGCGAACTGCAGTTTTTGTATGATGGCTTTCTGGACTGGAGCAGTGCCACTGCAGATCAAAGTGCCAGTATGAATATGACCTCGCAGTTAAAATGGGCGCTGCATCCGCTGCTGAATATGAAAAGCAAACTCTATGTCGGCGTAGAGTATGTGTACTGGCGCAACAAATATGGCATAGCCGACAGCCCAGCGTTTCGCACCGATGAGTCAAACGTAAACTTATTGGTAAAAGCGCATTTCTAACTATTTGGAACACGTAAGCCGGTTTACCCTAAGCCCACCGTTGAAGCCCTGGATGGGCGGAAACGAGCCTACAGGGATGTATTTACGGCGTGTGGGTGTGGGTAAACCGGCTGAAGCATTTGTGAAGTCAGCAAAAGTTTTTTGCCATTTAGCCATCTATACTGTTGCAGATAAAAAATAACCATGCTATTACTATTGGCGTTTTGCTAACCAAGTAACCAAACCGAGCAATCAATGAATTTTAACCGTCGCGTTTCTACAATTAGCCTCCTCGTGCTCCTCACCGGCGCGCGGGGTGCTGCTTATTGGTAAAAACGTAACGAACCGATAACGCTAAAACCCCGTGCCACTGGCCGGGGTTTTTTGCATTTTACGCCCCGCCAAAAGTTGCCACCTAAACCGAACAACGGAACAGGAAACACAAAATGAGCGGTGATAATAAAATCTGGATCTTCGACACCACCTTACGCGACGGCGAGCAGGCACTGCGTGCTAGCTTAAGCCAGAAACAAAAAATTCAGCTGGCGCATGCGATAGCGCGGCTGAATGTCGATGTGATGGAAGTCGGCTTTCCGGTATCCAGCCCCGGCGATTTTGACTCAGTGCAGCGTATCGCGCGTGAGGTAAAAGGCCCTATTATCTGCGGCCTGGCCCGCGCTGTCAGCGCCGATATCGAAGCCTGTGGCGAAGCGTTAAAAGACGCAGAGCGCCGCCGTATTCATACCTTTATTGCCACTTCACCGCTGCACTTACAATACAAACTGCGTAAAACGCTGGCGCAGGCCAGTGAGCAGGCCGTTGCCGCCATTAAACTGGCCAGCCGCTATACCGACGACATCGAGTTTTCCTGTGAAGATGCCGGCCGCACACCAATTGATGATTTATGCTGGATTGTCGAGCGCGCCATTGCCGCCGGTGCCACCACCATTAATATTCCGGACACTGTCGGTTATACCATTCCGAACGAGTTTGCGGCCATTATCAGCACCTTACGCAACAAGGTGCCGAATATCGATAAAGCCCGCTTAAGCGTGCACTGCCATAACGATTTGGGGTTAGCGGTCGCCAATAGCATCAGCGCGATACAGGCCGGTGCCCGGCAAATTGAATGTACCGTCAACGGTATAGGTGAGCGTGCCGGTAACTGCTCGCTGGAAGAGGTGGCGATGATTATCAACACCCGCAAAGATGTATTAGCGCCGCTATATAGCGATATCAAAACCACCGAGATCTACCGTAGCTCTCACTTGGTTAGCCAAATCTGCAATATGCCGATCCAACCGAACAAAGCCATTGTCGGTGAAAACGCCTTTGCGCATAGCTCCGGCATTCATCAGGACGGAGTATTAAAAGCGCAAAACACTTACGAAATTATGGCGCCGGAGCAAGTCGGCATCCGGCAGAATGAACTGAACTTGACCTCGCGCTCGGGCCGGCATGTTATTCAGCACCGCTTAGCCGAGCTGGGTTACACCAACGGTGACTATGACTTAGAAGCGGTATACAAAAGCTTCGTTGCGCTGGCTGACCAAAAAGGCCGCGTGTTTGATTATGACTTAGAAGCTCTGGTGTTTTTTGAAAACATGCAGGAGCAAAACGATTATTACGCACTGGAGTTTTTAAGCTCATCTACCCATACCGGCCATGTAGCAAGTGCCACTGTTGGCCTGCGCTGCGGCGATAAGGTCTTTACCGAAGCCGCTACCGGCAATGGTCCGGTTGAAGCGGCATTCAGTGCCATTGCCCGCATCAGCAAGCTGGATATCAAGATGGTCGATTTTAACTTACAGGCCAAAGGTAGCGGCGAAGATGCGCTGGGCCAGGTCGATATTATTGCCGAGCATGAAGGCCGCCGTTTCCATGGTGCCGGTTTGGCCACCGACATAGTGCGCAGCTCAGTACTGGCCTATGTGCATGTGCTGAATATGATCCAACGCGCGCAAACCATTGACGCCCATAAACACGCACGGCAAACCACAACAAAAATAGCAGCAGGTGAACAGCAATGATAAAGCAGTATAAGGTAGCAGTACTGGCCGGCGATGGTATCGGCCCGGAAGTGATGGCCGAGGCGGAAAAAGTGCTGCAGGTTGTGGCCGATAAGTTCGGTTTTGGCCTGACATTAACTCCGGCTTTAGTTGGCGGTGCGGCGTTGGATGCCACCGGCGAGCCGTTGCCCGCCAGCACCTTAGAGCTGTGT
This sequence comes from Rheinheimera aquimaris, assembly GCF_020531985.1. Lineage (GTDB taxonomy): Bacteria > Pseudomonadota > Gammaproteobacteria > Enterobacterales > Alteromonadaceae > Alishewanella > Alishewanella aquimaris. The sequence continues at coordinate 378,874 of NZ_JAJAVQ010000002.1, forward strand.
AAAAAAAGCGATGCTATTTTATTCGGCTCGGTCGGTGGGCCCAAATGGACCGGCTTGCCACCGGATAAACAGCCCGAACGCGGCTCGTTACTGCCGCTTAGAAAAACCTTCGATTTATTCTGCAACCTGCGCCCGGGTCAGATCTACCCGGCCTTTGCCGATTTATCGCCGCTACATCCGCGTGTCAGCAGCCTGGGTATGGACGTATTGTGTGTGCGCGAGCTGACCGGCGGTATTTATTTTGGTGAAAAAGGCCGTAACGACAACGACGCTTTTGATACTCAGCGCTACAGCGTGCCAGAGGTGACCCGTATTGCCAGGGTGGCGTTTGAAGCAGCGCAAAAGCGCGGCAAGAAAGTCACCTCTATCGATAAAGCCAATGTGTTGCAAACCAGTATCTTGTGGCGGCAGACGGTTGAGCAGGTAGCAAAAGACTACCCTGATGTGGCGCTGGAGCATATGTATATAGATAACGCCGCGATGCAGCTGATCCGCAGTCCGCAGCAGTTTGATGTGCTGCTGTGTGACAACCTGTTTGGCGATATTTTATCGGACGAAATCGCTGCCATTGCCGGTAGCTTGGGTCTGCTGCCGTCAGCCAGTTTAAATGGCAGCGGTTTTGGCCTGTATGAGCCAGCCGGTGGCAGTGCACCGGATATCGCAGGTCAGGGCATTGCCAACCCGATAGCACAAATTTTAAGTGCAGCGCTGATGCTGCGCTACAGCTTTGGCGAAGAACAGGCCGCCTGCGCCATTGAGCGGGCAGTACAGCACTGCTTAGAGCAGCACATTGTTACACGCGACATTAACCCCAAATCGACTTACGGCACGGCAGCGGTTGGCGCTGCTATTGTTGCCACTTTGCGGCAGGAGACTCATTAATGAGCCAGGCTACTTCACAAACCTTATTTCAGAAAATTTATGCCAGCCATGTGGTGGGTAAATTAAACCCCAGCACCGATCTGTTGTATGTCGACCGGCATTTAATTCACGAAGTAACCTCGCCGCAGGCATTCTCTGGTTTAAAACTGGCCAACCGCAAGGTACGCCGGCCAGATTTAACCTTCGCGACGATGGATCACAACGTGTCTACCCAGCGCCGCAGCCTGGACGCTGCCGGCGAGACATCGCGCAAGCAGTTAGAAGCGTTAGCGGCAAACTGTGCCGAAAACCGCATTCCACTGCTGGATTTAACCCACCCGGATCAGGGCATAGTGCACGTTATCGGCCCGGAGCAGGGCTTAACCCAGCCGGGTATGATTATCGTGTGTGGTGACTCGCATACCTCTACCCACGGCGCCTTTGGTGCGCTGGCCTTTGGTATCGGTACTTCAGAGGTGGAGCATGTACTGGCCACACAAACGCTGCCGCAGCAGCAGGCGAAAACGTTAAAAGTTGAGATCAATGGCGAGCTGAGTGCTCATGTCACGCCAAAAGACGTGATTTTGGCCGTAATTGGCAAGTTAGGTACCGCCGGTGGTAATGGCTATGTGGCCGAATTTTGTGGTAGTGCCATTCGTGCGATGAGCATGGAAGGGCGCATGACACTGTGCAACATGAGCATTGAAATGGGCGCCAAAGCCGGCCTGATTGCACCAGACCAAATCACCTTTGATTACATCAAAGGTAAAGCGCATGCGCCGGCGGCAGAGCATTGGGATGCTGCAGTGCAGTACTGGCAAAGCCTTTACTCAGATGCTGATGCGGTGTTTGACAAGGTGGTAGAAATTGATGCTGCCAGCATTACGCCGCAAATTACCTGGGGTACCAACCCGGAGCAGGTTATTGCAGTAGATCAGGCGGTGCCGGCACCAGACAGTTTCAGTGATGCAACTAAGCGCGACGCCGCCGAGCGGGCGCTGGCTTATATGGGGCTGCAGCCGGGGCAAAAGCTGACCGACTGTAAAGTTGATGTGGTGTTTATAGGCAGCTGCACCAACAGCCGGATTGAAGACTTACGCGCCGCAGCAAGTGTTGTGCAGGGCAAAAAAGTCGCAGCAGGTGTGCGCGCCCTGGTGGTGCCGGGCTCGGGCGTGGTAAAACGCCAGGCCGAAGCCGAAGGTTTAGCCGGTATTTTTAAAGACGCCGGTTTTGAGTGGCGTGAGCCAGGCTGCAGTATGTGCCTGGGCATGAACGACGACAGAGTAGACGCCGGCCAGCGCTGTGCTTCTACCAGTAACCGTAATTTTGAAGGCCGCCAAGGCCGAGGTGCACGCACCCACCTGGTTAGCCCGGCCATGGCCGCTGCTGCCGCTATCGCCGGTAAGTTTGTTAACATTGCCGCAGTGAATGAAAAAGGAGACCGGGCATGAGCCAGATTTTTGCACAGGGCTTAGTCTGCCCGCTGGATAAAAACAACGTTGATACTGATCAGATCATCCCGAAGCAATTTTTAACCAGCGTCAGCCGGGATGGTTTTGCGCAGGCGATGTTTTACGACTGGCGTTATTTAGCTGACGGTACGCCTAACCCCGACTTTGTTGTAAACAAACCGGAGTATCAGAGCGCAAGCATTTTATTAACCCGCGCCAACTTTGGCTGCGGCTCCAGCCGCGAGCACGCGCCCTGGGCTATTAAGCAATACGGTTTTAATGTCATTATCGCAGAAAGCTTCGCCGATATTTTCTTTAACAACAGCGTCAATAACGGCATGTTGTTAATTCAGCTAAGTAAAACCAATATCGAGCTGCTGTTTAACCGCTGCGCGCAAGGCCCGCAGCAGTGGCAAATCGACTTACAAAGCCAGGAAATACTGTTCGGTAACAACGCCGCTATGGGCTTTAATATCGACGCTGATATTAAACAACGCCTGTTATCGGGCTTGGATTTTATCGGCTCAAGCGAGCTGCTAAACCCGCAAATTGCCGATTACGAGCGAAGCCGCAAAGCCAGTCAGCCTTGGTTGGGCTAAACCGCATATCAGCTTAACTTTAACAGGCTGACCGCTAATAAAAACACCTCAGCATTTCACTGCGCTGAGGTGTTTTTATATTACTCGATATACATATTGGTAGGACTTATCATTTTTAACGCACAAAACTAAACTGGCACAGGGTCGTCTCCACCACCACTACATACCGGCACATTGACAGTAAGGCGATAAGTTGAGCCGCTGTCGATTTTTATTGAGATTGTTTTAACGCCAAAGCTGCTGAAATTGACTGAAATCCAAGAGTTAACCGGACCAGAATATAGAACAGAATTTGAATTTCCAGTTACATCTTTGACGACCACCGACGAGCCATTAGATATTCCGCCGACATGAAGATGTCCAGTTCTTATACCTATGTCACCCTGAAAGCCACAGTTTGCATATTCATATGAAGCAAACGTTGGGAAGGGTTGAATCGGATGGTATTCCACGCGTGTACCTACAACTTTATTCTCTATAAAAGTTGGAGCTAAATCTGCGACGCCAGTACATTGATAATTGTAATTAGGAACATTCATTGGAAATCCATTTTGGCTATATTCTGCCAAATCCTGAACAATTAGCACTGGGCGTGGAGTAATACTGTCGGAAACTATTCTTGTTAAGTGTTTCTCTGCAGTGTAGTAGCCGTAATAGCCGGGGTTATTTATATCATAGCCATATCTAAACTGATCGTATTTACAAGTATACGAGCCCCCAAAATGTTGGACTGCTTCTGTAACATTTACAATTTTCTTCTCCCAATCATCATAAATAGAATTCGCATAACTAAAAGTAGAAAAAAAGGCTGATGCAATTAACAATATTCTCATTTTTGTCCCCATTTTTTGATTTAGTCACCGTTTTCTAACCTTTGGTTTATTATTTGTCAATTATTTTTTATGTCATTGGCAGCATTACACTGATTAGCTAGCCAGCTTGAAGGCTTTTTATATCAGCAGCATGCAGACCGTTAGGCTGCTTTCTACTGTTAAATTGAACAAAGTGATATATCCAATGCAAATGAGTTTGCTCCGTATGCAGGCTGTAACCACGTAAACGAATATTCTCCCGATCGGTCCCTAAGATGCAGCTTTTTGACATGGTTGAAGCTCGAGATGTGTGTTTATATACAGTACTGTTTGGGTTTTTAGACAGTCAAGGTCAGACATCCTATTAACATTGTGCATAAGCTAATTGCGACTTTTGTTTACATGCTATAAGTTAGGTACTTACGTACGTTGGATATAAGGGATATAGCGCACAGCTTTGGAATTATAACGCATGCTCGTTTTTCCGGAATCGGAAATTTCAGCGCTGAAAATTGTTGTTACTACAAAAAGGAATGCTAGATGTTGTTTCCTTTTTGGGAAATTAGAAAACGAGTATGCACAATAATTAAATGTTAAAGGTTAGGATGGATACGTCTGAACACTGCAAAGAAGTCTACGCATACTTTGGCCTCGCAATGTATCGAGCGCAATGTGTTGAGCAATCGATAATTCAGTTACTTATTTTCTATGATTTTTTTAAGAAGAACGTGCCTAAGTTTGAAAGTCGTGAGAAATGGGAAGCAGATTTCGACCGATTTGATGACGCATTGTCGAAGAAAACTATGGGCCGGCTACTGGGTGCAATGAGAGAAATTGGTATGCTCGATAGCGATATTGAAAATACACTCTCACTAGCGTTGCAAAAAAGAAACTGGTTAGCTCATGCCTATTTCGTTGATCGTGCTTTAGACTTTGTAAACGAAGCAGGCAGAAACAAGATGATAAATGAACTTGAAGACGTTATTGAGTTATTTAATTCAGTTGAAGACATTTTGAATCCGATTTCTAAATCTGCTGCAGTTAAGTACGGTTTAACTGACGAGGCTTTAGAAAAGCTGAAAAATGAAATGTATGAGTCTGTGAAAGGTGACCTTTAGCACTGGCCAGCATCGTCCTTCTGGCTGGGCGTACGCTATACATGAATGTACGGATTAAAAAAATGAAGTTTAACCCTATAAATTTTAAAGATAAGTTTTCTAAATTTTCTGATTACTGGTCTCCTCGTGTTATCGCAGAAATGAACGACTATCAATTTAAGCTGGTAAAAGTCGAGGGCGAATTTGTTTGGCATGATCACCCGGATACCGATGAAGTGTTTATTGTTATTGAAGGCACGCTAAATATTGAATTTCGGCACGGTGTTGTTAGCCTGAATTCCGGTGAAATGTTTGTGATACCCAAAGGGGTAGAGCACAAGCCTGTTGCCGCCAGTGAATGCAAAATTATGCTTGTAGAGCCTAAAGGTGTTGTCAATACAGGTGACTCGGGTGGTGAGCTTACAGCAGAAAATGACGTTTGGGTGTAATCTACTGCTAAACAGTATCCTCGCAGGTAGTTAGTCATGAAGTTATTCAGCGCCAAAGTGGCGTTAGTCGCTTTCGTATTAGTGTTAACGTCTTGCGCCAGTATCAAAGAGGCTGGCCGCACCGTTGGCCACACCACCAGAGACGTGACCAAAGCAGTGGGACACGCCTCGCGCGATGCAGCCAAAGAAATAGGGCACGCCACCAGGGACGTGGTTAAAGATATTAAAGACGGCGGTTAATGCCCTGCAGTGGCGGCCATATAGCAGCCAAGCCATACCAGCGGCCTTGTAAAACAGGGGCCGCTGAGTGCAAATCTTTCATACAGCTTTGCTGAAATGCTGACCGCGGCAAAGTGATGCTGCATTAAAAACCAGTATAATCATCTTGTTAGAATTATATCTGCCATAACGCCAGACTTGGCGCCGCCTTTGCACCCTTTTAGTTTCATTTGCATAAACGGAGGGGGCAGCACCATGGCTGACACTGTTACTACTATTAACCCTTACACCGAACATCCGATTAAAGAGTATCGCCTACTGGATGAAAAAGCCGCTCAGCAGGCGGTGGACAACGCCGATAAATGCTTCCAGAGCTGGAAGCTTGTCAGTATTAAAGAGCGGGCAGCGTTAGCGCTGAACCTGGCTAAGGTGCTGGAAAGCCAGCAACAGCAGCTGGCGCAGTTAATGACTGATGAAATGGGCAAGGTTAAAGCGCAGGGGCTACAGGAAGTGCAGCTTTGCGCCGAAATTTGTCGTTACACCGCTAAGCAAGCGGCAGAGGTATTGGCGGACGAGCAGCGCGACACTGAAAACGGCCGTGCCATCATTAGCTACCAACCAATAGGCGTGATTCTGGGCATACAGCCGTGGAATTTTCCGTTGTATCAGGTGATCCGCTACAGCATTGTTAACCTGGTGGCCGGCAATACCACAGTGTTAAAACATGCGTCCAACGTGTTTGGCATGGCAGAAAAAATTGCCGCAATGTTTCTTGAAGCCGGTTTTCCGACGCATTGTTATCAGTCCTTGCTGATTGATGGCGATACCGCTACCGGCTTAATCAGTCACCCTAAGGTGCGCGGCGTTAGCTTTACCGGCAGTGACGAAGTCGGTAAGTCGGTTGCCGCAGCGGCCGCGAAGCTGGCGAAGAAAACTGTACTGGAACTGGGTAGCAACGATGCCTACTTAATCCTGGACGACGCCGATATTGAATTAGCGGTGAAAACTTGTGTTGAAGGCCGTATGGTGAATAACGGCGAAACCTGTGTGGCGGCAAAACGCTTTATTGTGACAGAGAAAAACTACGCCGATTTTAAACATGCTTTTGCCACGGCGATGGCGCATTTAAAAATGGGTGACCCTAATGCTGAAGATACTGATATTGGTCCGCTGGCAAGAGCTGACTTGCGCGATAAACTGCATCAGCAAGTGACAGAATCAATAGAGGCTGGCGCGACTGTGGTATGTGGTTGTGAAATTCCTGATCAGAGAGGTTTTTTCTATCCACCGTCGATTCTGGAAAATGTCAGCCCGCAGATGCCGGCCTATGATGATGAACTGTTCGGCCCGGTGGCCTCCCTGATCCGGGCAAAAGACGATGCTCAGGCAATGCAGATAGCCAATGACTCACGCTATGGTTTGGGTGGCGGTATCTTTTCTGCCAATGTTGAGCATGCCATTGCACTGGCAAAGCAGCATTTTGATACCGGTATGGTAAACATAAATGGCTATGGGCTGGCACAGCCTAACCTGCCGTTTGGTGGTGTAAAAGACAGTGGCTACGGCCGCGAACATGGCGGCTTTGGCCTACGCGAGTTTGTTAATGTGAAGCTGATTATGGTGGCGAATAAAGACTAATCGGCACCAGCAAAACGGCAGGGTGTTGCTTAACTGACATGCAACATCCTGCGGTGTGGTCGAAGTGCTTTGTCCTCAGAGTGTTTGTGCACGCAAAGTACGTGCAAATTCGCGATAGCTGTGCAGTGGGCGGCCCAGGATTTGGGTTAGCCGCGTCACATCACCGGTTTTAGCGATCATGCCGTGGCTGACATAGCGTTCAGCCATCAGGCGCATCTCGTAAGCTGTCCATTTGGGCATAAATGACGCCATATTCTGTTCAAAACCACTGGGATCATCACCACCATAGGTAACGGTATGGCCCAGTGTTTCTGACCAGATTGCCGCAATTTCTTCACCTGTCAGGTTGTCGGGCCCGACTAAATTAATGGTTTCAACCGGCAATTTATCTGGCGCGTTATCGCGACGCAGTAACTCAATAGCGGCGACTTCAGCGATATCCCGCACGTCCACCATTGCAATACCTTTGCTGCCAACCGGCATCGGGTAAATGTGGTGGTTTAAGATCACGTCTTTAATCATCAGCTCATTGTCGATAAAGTACGCCGGGCGCAGGATAGTGGCGCTAAAGCCCATCTGCTCCAGCATACGTTCTGCACCATATTTGACGGCAAAGTGCGGCACATTAACCGCCTGATCGGCATCAAATACCGACAGATAAACTACCCGTTCGACACCCGCTTCGCGGGCAATATTCAGCGTGATAAGCGCTTGGGTAAATTCGTCGCCGGTTACTGCGTTTAGCAAAAATAAGCTGCGTACCCCTTTGAATGCCTGCCGCAGCGAGTCGATATCCAACAGGTCGCCTTGCGCTATCTCTACTGCGTTATCAAAGTTAACTTTTGCCGGGGTTCGTGTCAGAACGCGTACTTTAGCATCGCGTTTAACCAGTTGTGTTACAAGGTGTTGGCCAACCCGGCCGGTCGCGCCAGTTACAAGAATAGTCATAGTTCACTCCGATTCAGTTAGGTTATTGTCTGCTGACGATTCACATTCTAGGTGTTTCATATTCGCGCCGATAGGTGCTAAAGTTGGACTTACTGTCTTACATATGGAACACTTTGTGGACTTAGCCGCTATTGCCGATTTCAACCTGGTTGCCAAGCATGGTGGCTTTGGCCGTGCCGCCCGGCAGAGTGGGCGGCCTAAGGCCACGCTGTCCCGACGGATAGCTGAACTGGAGAACAGCCTGCAGCTGCGGCTGTTCGAACGCGGTGCGCGCAGGCTGGTATTGACCGAAGAGGGAGAGGCACTTTATCAGCGCACCGCGACATTGTTGACGGAATTGGATGAAACCGTGCTGGCTATTTCGTCCGGCGTCGCCCGGCCTCGGGGCCGCTTACGTATCAGCGCGCCTTTGTTGTTCTGCCAGCTGGCGATGGGCAGACTGGCGGCAGAGTTCGCTATTAAATATCCGGATGTACAACTGGACGTGATATCAGACGATCAGCCGGTCGATATGGTCGACCAGGGCTATGATCTGGTGATCAGAGTTAACCCTGCACCGGATGAGAACCTGTACGGTCGGCCGATTTTACACGACCGTCTGGTGGTGGTGGCCCACCCTGATCTGCAGCGGCCTTCCGGCGATGTACTCGTGCCTGTGGTGGTGCGCGGGTTTGAAAAACCGACCACTGTCTGGCAGTTAACGTCCGAAAACGTAACGTTCAGTATTGCTGTGACACCCGTTCTTGCGCTTTCTTCAATGATAATGCTGCGCGATGCGGTGCGCGCTGGCGCCGGTGCTGGCTTGTTGCCCGTCTCTTTAGTTAACCAGGATATTCAATCCGGAAAACTGGTCTGTTGGGGTGAAGCAGACGCTGCTCCAATCGAGTTATGGGCACTTTATCCATCCCGCCGTTTACTCAATGCCCGGGTTTCAGCTTTTCTTGAACATTTAAAAGCCGCTTTTCCAACCGGCGAGCCAGAGGAACTTGCGGCCTATATCCAGTGACAGGCATGCCGGAAACTGCCGAGCAATCGGCAACACCTGATTGCATTTACTACCCGCTTTGCAGCAGAATCTGGCTGAACCCGTCAGCTCAGTGGAGGACAGATGCCAGGCAGTTACCCGGATAAAATTAAGGCCTTGCCGTTGTACGATGGCCGTTTCGATGCATACCGCTTAGCGGCGGATAACAGTGATGTGTTGTTTGCTTCCTATCCTGCAGGTACACAGATCCCGGCTCATACCCATGATACGGATAACTATGGTGTGATTACCAAAGGTGAGTTGATCCTGACGATAAATGGTGAAACGCAACGTATTGGCGTTGGCCAGTGGTACAGTGTGCCCGCGCAGGTAGAGCATGCAGCGCGGTTTGAGGTAGAAACAGATGAAATTGAGTTCTGGTTCAGGCGAAGTGATGATGACACAGTACCGCGTTAAGTTTGATTTTGTCGTGTATTTTACCAATGGCGGCAGTTTATCGGCACAGGATTTCCGGCTGGATATTGCGCAAAGTGATATCAGTGATGATGCCCTGGCAGCTTATCTGATCCAGGATATGCGGCTGCTGATGGCTGGCAGGGTAGATATCAGTAATAAGCACATTCTGCAGGAGCCGCATAAACGTTCTGCTATCGACAGTGACAGTTTGCCACAAGCGACTGTTGAACTGGGGCAGCAGCAACTGTCGGCGGCAGAGCTGGTTACGCTGGCCCGGCATAACCCGGTGCGTATTGTTGCAGCAGATGGTGAAAGTTACACTCTGGCCAGGTTGGTGCGCTAACCGGGTCAGCCCCTTAAGCCTTACCGGACAAGATATCGCGGAGACGCTATGCCCAAACTGTTTTCTTATGGCACCTTGCAGCAAAAAAACGTGCAGCTGGCTAACTTTGGCCGTGAGCTAAGCGGCAGTAAAGATACGCTGCAGGGTTATGTGGTGGGTGAAGTGGAAATTACCGATGAGCGCGTACTGCGTGAAAGCGGTAAGGCATTTCATCCTATTCTGCGCTACACCGGTAACCTTGCCGATGAAGTGGCCGGCACGGTGTTTGAGCTGACCGATGCTGAACTGACGCAGGCTGACGATTACGAAGTCGATGCCTATCAGCGGGTCAGTGCCCGCCTGAAATCAGGTACCGAGTGCTGGATTTATGCCGCCGCACAACCTCGCTGATACGGTACGTGACTGCAGCTTATGCGCAGCGCATTTGCCGCAGCCTCCCAGGCCGATTTTGCAGTGGCACCCCGCTGCACGGATTTTAATTGCTGGCCAGGCACCGGGCCAAAAAGCACATGATGCAGCAAAGCCTTTTGCTGATGCCAGCGGTGATCGCTTGCGGCAATGGCTGGGGTTAACTACAGAACAATTTTATAACCCTAAGCTGATAGCAATACTGCCGATGGGCTTTTGTTTTCCCGGCCGTGGTAAAAGTGGTGACCTGCCACCACGGCCAGAGTGCGCGCCAAGCTGGCGGCCAGCATTGCTGCACGGGCTTAAGCATTTAAAGCTAACGCTGGTGATTGGGCAGTATGCCAAGGACTGGCATCTGCCAGATGCTCAAGATTCGTTAACTGACACCGTTGCGGGCTGGCAGCAGTACTGGCCGGATATTATCCCGCTGCCACACCCCAGCCCACGCAACAATATCTGGTTAACACGTAACCCCTGGTTTGCCCGGCAACTGCTGCCCGCACTGCAACAGCGGGTGCAGCAAGTGCTGGCTGGCGCTGATTAGCTGTTGCTTTCTGGTTTAAGTGACGAAGCGGCGGCTGAAGTTCGGGTGCCGGGGCGGGTAACCCAGGTGTACAACAGGCCGGTTAGCAGTAATAACAGCGGTAGCAAGCCGCTTATTGCCAGCGCCCAGAAGTAAATTTTGCCGCCGATTGCGGCAGTGTGCAGCGGATACAGGCTGTTGGCGATAGCGCCGGTAGTACCAAAAGCGCTGGCGGGCGTGGCATAAATAACCTTATTGCTAAGTGCATCTATCTGCACCACGCTGCGGCCATTTTGATGCCATTCGCCTGCCATACGAGCGCGAAAACTAATAGGTTGATCGGCAGCGGTACGCAGGCTGCTTAGCCTTAGCTGGGCATCTGACCATTGTGCCTGCGCCTGCCTGAGTGCGGCAGTCCAGTCAGTTGTCGCCAGTGGTTGATAACCTGCTGTTTTGAGTGGTGGCGCCGGCTGTGGTGCAGTAGAAAATACACTCAGGGTGCTACGAAATTCTGCGTTAAAAACCATCAGGCTGCCGGTTACTGTTGTCAGTAGCAGCAAGGGCGCAAAGCTTAACGCCAGCAGGCTGTGCCATTGGCGCAGTGTGCGGGCATTCAGAGCCGGTTTCGGCAGTGCCAGTAGCCGGCGGCTAAAACGCTTGGGCCACCACTGCACTATGCCCGCCAATAGCAGCACCAGACAAATCAGGCCGATTACACCTAGCACTGTATGCCCGGTTTTGCCGCCCAATAAATGCAGGTGAAAATCGTACAGCCAGTCTATCCAGTCTCCTCGCGGCACGCGTGTCAGCAGTAAGGTGTGGCTGGCATTGTAGTAGTGGCGTTGATTGCTGTGGCTGACGGCTTCCAGCCAGTGCGCATCCTGATCCGGATACTTTACATAACGGAAGTCGGGTTGCTGCTGCAGCTGATTGAGCAAGGGCCCCCATTGACTGATGTCTGACGGCAGCGCCAGGTTTTGCAGCTGCGGGTACTGCCAGCGCAGCAAATCGTTTTTAAACAGCAGCACAGCACCGCTTAAGCTTATTAGCAGCAACCAGATGCCAATCAGCCAGCCCAGATAGCGGTGCAGCGTGCGTGCGGTTGGCATATCAGAACGCGTGCGACCAGCTCAGGTTTAATGTACGGCCGATACCGGCAAAGTAGCGTGCTGCTGCAGGTGTACTTTGTGCATAGTAGGTAAAGTACTGTTTATCAGCCAGGTTTTCGATACCCAGCGTCCAGCGGCCATAGGCTGTGTCATAGCTGCTGCTGAAATCCAGCGTGGTGTAGCCGTCAAACTGTTCACCGGTATTCAGCGTATGGCTAAACAGGATATTAGCCTGCAACCGGCTGCTAAGTTGTGGCAACCACAGCTGCTGCCAATACAGGTTTAACCGCTCCGGCGCGATATTCACGCCGCCTAAATCGGTTTCGACTTTGCCATCGTCGTCATTATCAAACTGACCATTGGTGCGGGCATAGCTAAAACCTATCTGGCTATCAGTGTTGAAGTAATACTGGCCTTCGGCTTCAATACCGTCTATTTCGGTTTTCTCGCGTCTTACACTGTAAATGCCATCGGCATCGGCTTGTAAACGCATACCCAGATCTGAATCTGAGCGGTAAGCGCTGGCGCGCAGTTGCCAGTTGTCAAAGCTGAATTCAATGCCCAGCTCCAGATTGTCTGACAGTACCGGCTGTAGCGTTAAAAAACTGTCTACCGATAAGCCAGGCGTGCTGATATCGCGCAATACCCGGCCTACATCCGGCATGCTGAAACCTTCGCTGTAGCTGCCGTATAAGCGCACGTTCGGGTGGAATTGCCATACCACACCGGCGTTGGTCAGCAGTTCATTAAAATCCGGTTCACCACCGGCAACAAAGGTGCTGTCGTAGGCGGCCAGCGTGGTAAAGTCGTCGACTTTCAGCTTGCCATATTCATAGCGGCCACCAAGGCTAAAGGTAAAGTTCTGCAGTGCGCTGTAACGCAGCTGGGCAAAAGGGGCCAGGTTGGTAAACTCGGCTTCCGGTACCCAGTTACGACCACTCAGCGCCAATTCCTGGTAGGTTTCGTCCTGCAGCCAGTCGGCACCGGTACTTAAATCCAGCCCGGTCAATGCCAGATTAGGTTTAAACCAGGTTAAGCGGCTGCCGTATTTGGTCGATTTATTCTGCGACTGATCATAAAAGTTGGCGCCCAGTGCCGGGTCCTGAAAGGCAGCAAAACGCCCACCGCCGTATAGTGCGGCGAAGTCCTGCAGAAACAGCTGCCAGCTTAAGCTGCCGCCAAATACTGCTGTATTGCTGTAATCGAGTGTTGCAGTGGTCACTTTGTTTTGCGGTGCCATGCCCTCTGTTTCACCACGCTCAGATTTGGCTGGAATACCTGTTGTGACATCACCGGCAACTTGAATATAGTCACCGTTACCGCGTAATTTGTAGTGGTTTACCATCAGCTGCAGGCTTTCATGCTCACTCAGTTGCTGGCGCGCTTTGACAAACACATCAATGCTGCGCGAGTCCATCGTATCGCCCTGGGTACCATCGACGCCGATTAAATCGCCATTACCATCACGGTACATGCCGGTATCACTGGCCGACACACCGGCCACCACGGCAAAGCCTTGCTGCTGGTAGCTATGCAGATAACTGGCTTTGTAGCTTTGGCTGTCGCTACCGCCGGTAGTTGGCGTAGTAAAACCAGCACTGATTTGATGGCGGTTATCGCCGGCAGATTTGGTAATGATATTAATAATACCGCCGCTGGCGCCCATACCCTGAATGGCATTAGCACCACGGATCACTTCAATCCGCTCTATCATTGCCGGGTCAATGGTTTTGCCATCGCGCGAGCCGTTACGCAGCGGGTTAGATTGTGGCACGCCATCAATCATATACAGAGGTTCACGGCCGCGCAGTGTTTCACCGGCTGAAGTCAGCTTTTGCCGGCTGGGTGAAAAGCCCGGTAACAGGTTGCCGAGAATAGCCGAGATATCCTGCGTAAACGCCAGCTGGCTGGCAATTTGTTCCTGGCTGATAACGGTAATCGTGGCCGGCACCGTGCTGACCGGCGCATTACTGCGGCTGGTACTCACGGTAATATGCTCAATATCCTGCTGAGCAGCAACAAACGAAGAGGAAACAAGTAAAGCGACAGGTAGCGCAGATAACGGCTTCATAGAGTACCAGATAGCATAAATGTAAATGGTTCGCATTTATACTTGTACTGTTAACAAATGTCAAGGTAAGCCGCTGGCCCGGACAAAACAAAACCCGCCGTAGCGGGTTTGGTCTGCAGTTTAGTTGGCCTTAAGTTGCAAATTAGCAAATTCAATAATGGCTTCGGGCGAGCCCAGTTCTGGCATCAGTTCGCCGCTTTGTACTTTGGCAAATTGCAGTGGTTCAGCAAAATTGAAGCTTAGCTGCAGCTTTTCCGGCTGGTTTACAAACTGTGCCAGTGCATCTTTCATATTTTGTGGCAGCGGCTCCAGCATCGAAATATTCAGCAGCGCCATACCTTTAATGGTTTCTAAATCCGGCGTTTGCCCTTGCTCTGCCGTCATGGCGATAGCGCGCTCGATAAAACCGTTATTTTCAATACTGACAGCACCATTACTCAGCGCGCCGGTCAGCAGTTTTTCGACGATTTGCTCGGCATACGCTTCAGAGCCAACCAGTTGCTGTTGCTGATCTGGTGCCAGGGCGCTGATCTCTTTGGCGTATTGCCAGAACTGCTGCATTTGCGCCAGGGTGAAGTTGTAACTGAGGCTGAATTCGTCATTAATGCGGGTTTGCTGGTTAAATAACAGCTGACCGTCATTTTGGTACTGATAGCTGTAGTCGCCATGTAACGCCAGGCTTTGTACAAAAGCACTGGTTTGTGGCGGCAGCATTTGCAGTATTGCCGGCGCGGCTTTTGCGCCAACCAGATGCACGCTGCCTGAATCTGCCAGTTCACGCGGTTTCACGCCTTTGGCAGTGATCTGTTCTACGGTAGCAACAGTGCCGAGCTCCGCCATGCTGACTTCCAGCCCGGCTATGCTGTAACTTGACGTCAGCACATTGGCTGATACGTCTTTGTATGTCAGTGAAATAAGCGGCATATCGCCGTTGGCGGCTAACTGACGATAGCTCTGGTTCGCCTGTTCAACCTGCTGCTTCACCACATCTTCTGCATACTTATTGGCAAAATACACACCGCCACCTGCTGCAGCTGCAAGCACGACCAGCGCAATCACTGACTTCTTCATACTAATCCTTTACTGATTTATGTTAATAAAACGCTGAAATGTTAACACAGTGCTGTTGGTGCGAACAGGCTTATAGTGCCGTATTTTTAGCAGCTTATAGCTGTTTACGCTGGGTAGAAAGCCTGCTAAGTTGCAGCCAGATGAGAGCGGGGTGACGGTATGGAACAGTATTTTCACTGGATAGATTTACTCGGCATAGCAGTGTTTGCTATCTCTGGCACACTGGCCGCCTGGCGTAACCAGATGGATGGCTTTGGCGTAATTGTACTTGCCAGCGTTACGGCTATTGGTGGCGGCACCCTGCGCGACCTTATCCTGGATGCTCCGGTGATCTGGATTAACAACAACAGCTATTTTTACGCCATTTTTATCGCTGCAATAGGCACCATACTGGCAGTGCGTAACCGGCTGACTATCCCGCATAATACGCTGCAGCTGTTTGATGCATTGGGGCTGGCATTCTTTGTTATTATGGGCACACAAAAGGCGCTGGATAACGGTACTTCCGCGATGGTGGCAATAATGCTCGGTACCATGAGCGGGGTCTGTGGTGGTATGATCCGCGACGTGCTGTGCCGCGAAGTGCCGATGGTGTTTCGCGGCGAGTTATATGCGGTTACCTGTATTTTTGGCGGTGTGGTTTACACTGTGCTGATTTCTGTCGGCGTCAATACCGCAGTGGCTATGACAGTGGGCATGCTGGCACTGCTGTTGCTGCGTTTAGCGGCGATGAAATGGCAGATCACTATACCGGTGTTTGCTAAACACCATGCCGAACTCAACGAACCCTGATAAGCGCTGCTGATCAGCATCTACTGGATATGTTGCAACGCCAATGAGCCGATATACTGTTCTTGCCGCTGATACTGAACATTTGCTCACCGAGAAAAACAGCGATTTTCTTACTTTTTTGCACCCGGTAAACAACCGGGAACAGGCCATGCAGTGGGTTGAGCAGTATCGGGCGCGTTACCCCGATGCTAACCATGTCTGCTGGGCCTATATCATCGGTAATACCCGCCAGCCCCAGACACAGGCCTTTAGTGACGACGGCGAGCCGGGTGGAACGGCCGGCAAACCTATGCTGCATGTACTAACCGAGCGCGAGTTGGGCAACTGCCTAGCAGTGGTGGTGCGCTATTTCGGCGGCGTAAAGCTCGGTGCCGGTGGGCTGGTGCGGGCGTATTCTAATGCGGTATCACAGGCGGCGGCGACAGCCGGGTTATGCGAAGTCAGTCCGAGTATTGCGCTTAGTATCAGTGTCAGCTTTGCCTTTGAAGCACGCTTACGGCAGTTATTACAGCAGTGCAAGGCGACACTGGATGAGGTCAGCTACAGTGATAAGGTGACGGTTAGTATCACTTTGCCGCAGGATGCTGAGCAGGCGCTGTGCGATCAGCTTATTAATGAAACAGCCGGTGCAGCGGACATTCGTCAGGCCGGGTCACACTCTGGTGTTTAGCGCTGATCCGTGGATAATAGCCTTTTTATTGCATCAAGCAGGAACGCTTAGCAACGCATGATATCTCCGCGTAAAATCTTAAAATGCCTGGATGAACACTGGCAGGTTATTGAGGCCTTGATTGGCCGCAGTAACATGGGCAGCTTCAGCTTTCAGGATGTACAGGCGCTGATTAAACGCTTTAACCCCGGTTATTCCAGCGAGCAAGTCTTTAAAGAAGCGCAGCGCTTGCTGCAGGCTGAAGTGTTTATTCCGCTGGCCAAGTCCAGCCAGCTGGAGCTGAACCGTGCCGTGCTGGAATTTGCCGAGTATTTGCTGCAGGAACATAACCTGGGTATGGCCGAGGATATTCAAAGCCGTATCCATGAGCTAAACCGGCTGGCGCGTAAGCTGGAGCTGGCGGCAAAAGGCCGTGATGCCAGCGAATTAAAGCGCTTTATCTGGCAGATGGATGAGCGCATCCGCGAAGTGGTAAAACACTTTGCGAAAAACGAAACCGCCATTTTAAATCTGGTCGACAAAGCCAAAGCCGACGAGCGTAATTTATCCTTAGCACGGCGTTACAGCGCGGTAATGGAAGCCTTTGACGACTATATTGAGCCGATGCTGCAGCTAATTGATATCAACGGCCCGTTTCAGGCCACCATCGCTGGCCTTGAAGCGCTGCTGAGCGAACAAATCAGTGCGCTGGAAATCAGTGGTGGCCTAAGCCACGAGAAAGAATTATTACTGCAGCTGCGTACCCGCTTGCTGGATATGAACCAGATTGGCCGTGAAAGCTTAAGCCGCAGTGCCGATGCCTTAATGCCGCTACGCGAAGAGCTGCGTAAAAACACCTTGTTATCACGTAACGCCAGTGCCGTGCTGGGCTTAATGCGCAAGAAAGGCATTGATCTCACGCTAAGCCAGCTGCCGGTGGTAATCGCCTCGGATTCGCAGCGCTTCTCGCTCGGCAGTGCGAATCAGCTTACCAGCTATATGGCGGAGCTGGCTGATTATCAGCAAGCCGAATACCAGTTACCGACACAACAAGACGAGCGCGTGGCGCCGAATTTACAATTGCCGGATTACGACAGTGTGCTTAACAAAGCGCGAAGTAGCGGCACTATTAGCAATCTGGCGCGTTGGCTGGATGAAAGCTACCCGAATTTAGCGCTGGATGAGCTGCTGTATCTGTATCAGGCGTTAAGCCGTGAAGACGGTTTAGCGCTTAACCACAACAATCAGTCAGTTGAACTGACGTTACAACAGCATAAGTTAACCCTTTACCCGTTTTCGCAGGAGGCCAAGGCCGATGCATCTTGATTTACAAGAGCTGACCCAGCTGGCTGAGATCTATAAAAAGCTCAGCGGCGGTTACCATATCAGCGAGCAGGACTTAGCCCTGTGGCAAGAGCTGGACGCGCAGGAGCTAAGCTACAGCGCGTTATTCTCGGGCCTGGGCCATACACTAAAACGCGATAGCCGCGGCTTTTTCTATTTTGATGTCGATGATGCCAGTGCCAATATGGGTAAAATTTCCCGCTTATTTGCGCTGACTATCTATGCGCTGGTGGAATATTTCGCCGATCAGGGCCGTGACCCGCTACAAGCGCTGTTTGATAGCGAGCTGGACCATGAGGTGTTCGCCGCCATCGTGCAAAAGCAATATCACCTGTTTGAACAACTGGATATCTTCAGTGCCACCGATGTAAAACGTGAAGTGGCCAACCGCATGCTGCGTTTGGGCTTAGCCCGTGCCAGTGGTGACAATATCAAGTTGCTTGCGCCGGTACACCGTTATTTAGACGCCTTGCTGCAATTGGATGACGGCGCACCGCAAGGCTCCAGCGATACGGTGTTATTGGTTGATACCCCGGATACTGAGGAGATGAGCGATGTCTGAGCAGCTGTATGGCCTGACGAAGCTGGCGCTGTTAAACACCGCCGGTTATGCCAAATGCGTGATCCCGCTGGATCATGCCGCCTCGATATGTGCGCCGAACAACACCGGTAAAAGCTCGGTGATTAATGCACTGCAGTTCCCATTGATTAACGATTTACGCTTAACCGAGTGGGACGGCCACGACCTGGATGAAACGCGTAAGTTCTACTTTGGCTCGGATCAAAGCTATATCCTGCTGGAAGCGAATCTGCCCGATGGCAAAGTCGTGATCGGTGTAGCGGGGCTGGGTAAAATTGCCGGCTACAAATACCAGTATTTTTGTTATCAGGGCGCACTGGATTTAGACCACTTTATCGCCGGCAACAGCATAGTGAAATACAACAAGCTCGATCATGTATTGCGCGAAAAAGGCCTGGACCCGATTGAGCTGAAACCGTCCGAGCTAAACGCCATGCTGACCGGCGGCGCCACGCCTTATGACAGCCGGATTAATTTGCGCATGATCCCGCTAAATAACGTGTCAGATGCACCGGTGTATAAAGATATTTTCCGTCGTATTCTCAATCTGCACAAGCTGACGGCGCAGGATGTAAAACGCTTGCTGCTGCCGGTATTCGCCCGCCACTTAGGTGACCCGAAAGTCGATTTTTATGCCGTTTGGCATGGCGCCTTTGAAAAGGTTAACCGCGACCGGCGCGAGCTAAAAGCACTGCAAAGCCAGCAAGAAGGCGTGACCGCACTGGAGCACATGCTGGATGCGCGCTCAGTTTATAAAGGCAAACTGGCCGCCTTTGCGCCAAAGCTTGATATCGCCTTAAACGACTACCAGCAGCACTTTGACGATCAAACCAGCGAGCTTAGCGTACAGCTGGAAGATTTACTCAGCGAAAAGCAGCAGTTGGAAGAGCGTCAGCGCTTATTCGTCGGCCAGATTAAAGATTTAGGCAACCGCCAGCTCGAGCTTAGCCAATGGTTTAACCAATATGATGCGCTGCATAGCCGCTTTGAACTCGCCAGCAGCGAGCAGCTGGCGACTAACCTAGGCAATATCCGTAGTGACTACGAGCGCTTAAGCCACAGTTTACAAGGCGCAAGTTCGGTGAATCTGGCAACCTTACAGCACCAGCTAAGCCAAACACAGAAGCAGCATAAAAGCGCCAAGCTGCAGCTGAAAAACCTCGAGTACAATTTGTATTCACGGCTGCGTGAAGATTTAAGCCTGCCAGAAGTACAGCAGATCACTAAGCTGCTAAACCCGGATTTATTGTCTCTGTCTACCGCTAAAGGTGGTGAGGTCGAGATCACCGACGACAGTGTCTTTAGCAACCTGCTGGAGCAACTGGCCGATTGTATTAAAGGCGGCAAAGCGCATTTGCCGGGCGCCGTTATCGATTTAGCACCGCTGCACAGTGCGCCGGATATGACCAGTGCCGAAGATAAGCTGCAAATTAAGCAGCAAATCGACGCCTTAGAGCAAAGCTTGCATACGCTGACGCAGCAAATTGAAGTGGCGGCCGACTTAGCCGGTAAAACCCGCGAAAAAGAGCGGCTGTATCAGGATATGCTGCAGGCCGAGCAGGACGTAAAAGATTTCAGCCGCTACCAGCAAATGCAGCAGCTGCTGGATGATCAGCAACAATTACAGGCGGCGCTGGAAGAGGAAGAAGCCAGTGTGCAAAGCCAGTTGGATGAGGTGCAGCATAAGCTGGCCAGCCAGTCTGACCGGCGTAATTTGCTGAACAATAAGCTGGAGCAGTTAAAGCGACAAAAAGAGCGCATTGATCAGGAAAAACGCGAGCGCCGTGACCACGAGCTGGAGCTGTACAGCGGCCGTGTTACACCTTATATGATTGATATCATGCTGGATTTCGATAATTTAGCCGACAGTATCCGCAGTTTTAACAAAGACTGTCAGGAACTGCGCCTGACCGAGATGAATATCGCCAACACTTATCAGTTTATCTACAACGCCGGTATTACCAAGTTTGAGACCGAAAGCGATACTGAGCTGAAGTACCAGAAACTGATTGAGGCCTTCCATCATCTGGATAAAGAGCGCGATGCGATAGAGCGCCGTGCCCGGGTGGCATTAACCGAAGTGGCTTCGACGTTAAAAGGCCTGCGTAACGACTTAAACCGGCTGCACCGCGAGCTGAATAGCTTTAACCGCGGTATCTGGCGCCAGCAAATCTCTAACTTAAAAGACTTTAAGATAGAGATAGTCGATCGCAAGTTACTCGTGGGCCATATCGATACCATTTTAAGCACCTCAGAAGCCTACGAGCAGGGCGATACCTTCGACTTGCTGGCTGGCAATACCATGGCCGAGCGCGATATTAACGCTGCCCGCGATTACCTGGTGCAGGCTGCCAGCGAGAAAGGCGGCCTAACGCTGTCGGATTTATTCGACATCCGCTTTAAAGTGGTCAACCGCGCCGGTGGAGAAGAATACTTCGACAAGATAGATTCGGCCGGCTCTAACGGTACCCGTATTACCATTAAGCTGCTGTGCGGTATGTTGTTTATCCGCCAGTTACTGGCCGAACGTGAGCGCGGTAAATACCGTATCCCGATTTATATCGACGAAGCGGCCGATATCGACCCGCATAACCAGCAGGCGATTATCGAAACCGCACTCAGTTTTGGCTTCGTGCCCATTTTTGCCTCGGTGAAACCGCAAACCAGCTGCCGCTACATCGTGCCTATCCGCACCGTCGCCGGCGGCGCACAAAACTGGGTCGATGAAAAAGACTGGATAATCTGCCAGCCGGTGCAGCCGGAATTGCAGCCGGAAGAGGTAGAAACTGAAGTAGAACCAGCTTAATTAAAAAACGCCGCGAAAGCGGCGTTTTTTATGGCACTAAGAGCCACTGCAAAGCAGGCATAACAGCACCAAAACAGAAAGACAAACCAAAACAGGTTTTAGTTACTCCAGTGAAATTAATTAAGTCTGATGTAGGCAATAACTTCTTTTCAATAGTGATATTTAGGGCTTTATTATCTTTAAGCCAGTTATCCAGTGGTGTTTGATTGCCGGTATGTTTCAAATTGATGAAAAACTGACGACAGCTTGTATTAATAAACAAACTAATGGCTATTGGCGTTGAGCGGCGGAATATCGGGATTTTTCTCATATCCCATATGTTTGCTTTTATGCATTCTATATCCGCAGTGTCGATTTTCAGTGACTGGCGTGGTTTGAACTGAACGTTACTTTCCAAAGTCCATGGCGGGAAAAGTAAAAAATCTTCATCCAGAATGATGGGTCTGCTTAATCTTTTAATTAGTAAGACAGCCGCGATAACATCGATAAATGCATAAAGGATCAAAGATGCCAAGCTAGCAAGCATCATAAGAGCGCTTTGCGGAATGGCTGGAGCTAGAAAATACGTTGCTGTTTCGAAAAACGTAATAAGCCCTGCCGTGTGCAGCAAAATTATAAATACGGCCGTCTTTGGGCCTCAGGCATAAGCAAACGTTGGATATACCTTCATTGCTTTTTTAGACACAGCATCCGATTGAGTTGAGTTGGGATTCATCGTTACCACAATATCAGTAGCAGCAAGCTGCCAAACATTAAAATAAACATCAGGATGATCAAAATCGTATAGGTAGAGCCCCAGCGGCCTTGAGCAACAGTGTGAAGCAGTCGCGCATCACCAAAATTTGCCTTGTTTTCAAACACCATGTCGCAGGGCAATGACTTTAAGGCTTGTAGTAGTTTGTTTTTATCAGTTATTACGCCTTCAAACATGAGTTTTTTAGCATCAAGGTAAATATGTTGATGATAAAACTGCAGGCAAATCGTGTTTATAGCATCAAACTCACTATGTTTTGACTTTAGTGTATAGCTGTAAATGACAATCCTAAGTAGGTCTTTAACATCAATTATGCTGTCTTGTGCTAGTTGATTATCTTCACTGTGTATAAGCCATTTGGGAATAAATAGCTGTGATGCCGTGATCTTCAATGGCTTTACCGTGCCTGGCATCAGATAACGAGATAGCAAATAATCCATAGCCACAACAACGCAGTACGCAAGTCCGGGGCTAAATACAAGCAACATATACTTAACTTGAGGCACCCTGCCGTAATCAAAAAACAGCGGTAAAAAGCTAATCAGCAAGAACAGGCTGATTAACTGTAGCTGCGATCTTCTACTGCAATGTCGGATATATGAAGGATAAAAAATGTATTCGTTGAGTCTGTATGATGTCAAAGCCATCCATGCCCTGGAAGTAGTAAGAAAACGACGCGCAGAAGATACATTGTATTTACAAGTTTTTCCAGCTACTGCAAATCACTTTGTAGCCTAGCGGGCAGTTAAGATCAGCTTTTGTTCTGCAATAACCTGCCGAAACCGCTGTGAGGTTGTCGCCCAGTCAACTAAATCCACTTTCCAGGGCAGGTCTGATTCGCTAAAGGCTTCAGCTACTTCGGCCAGCAGCGCTAACGGCAGAGGTGTATCACTGATAATGGCTAAATCTAAATCCGAATAGGGTTTGGCATTGCCTTTTACCCGTGAGCCAAAGGCCCAAACTTCGTTATTTGGCAGGTAGCGCTGCAAAATGGCGTTAACTTGCTGCCATTCATTGTCACTAAGTTGTAAGCCTGCAGGTTTAGCCACGGGCCAGACGCTCGGTTAATTGTGTGGCCAGAAACTGCGCTTCAGTAATAAAAGCAGGTATGCCTGCGACAACCTGCAAGGCGATATCTTCATCATAGGTATGACTGGTTTTGCTACGCATATCGCGATACCCGCGCCAGGCTGGCCAGTCGCCTTGTAGCAGGCCTTGCTCATTGGCGGTGCGGATCAAGTCAGCAAAGGGCATCACATCAAACTGATCCGGCGAAGCGGAGCTTTGTTCAAGATAACGTTTCAGCATTTTGTGGCTGATTTCATAAGTAAATTCAAAGCGCTGCACCAGCCCATCGCGGATTTGAATGTCGCTGATATCCTGCTGATAACGTGCCCAGCCTTCTTGCAGGCGGGCAAGGGCGTTGAGTAACGGGCTAATATCTAAAGACATATCATTCCAGCTTCGCATCGATAGTAATGCTGTTTAGCTTACCCCAGCATGGTTGCCCTTGCCAGCACTGCAGCGCAACAGGCTGATACCCAGCCAGATAAACCAGATAAGCTGCGTTAGGCCGAAAGCATCTTTTAGATACGGCACGGTGTGCAGAACGGTGAGAATACCTAGGCCACCTACGACCAACCCTAATAGATGCAGCACTATACTAAAGCGCTGTTGCTGTAAACCGCTAATGCTGAGCAGTAACACCCACAGCCCGCCAACTAATTCAATGCCTCCGCCTAAGGCTTCGGTTAGCAAATTGCGGGTGTTATACAGTGCCAATGCTTGCTGCGGATCGCTCTCCATTAAGCGAAATACCATTTGCAGGCCAATTAGCGCCACCATGCCAGATGCCAGCATCAGCACCAGCCAGACATTACCAAAACGCTCGGCCAGCCGGAAAAGTGCAGACGGCCTGTTGGCAAAAACCTGTTGCAGAGTCTGCAGCAGTATCGCCAGCAGTACACCAAACAGCAGATAGCCAATACCATAGCCGCTGGCGACCAGCAGATGGTGCTGCTGCAAATACTGAATTTTTCCAGCAGTATCCAGCCCTTGCGGCATCGACAACATGCCAAAGAAAATAACTGCCATGGCCACATAGCAAAGTGCCATGCCAATAGCTGCAATGCCCCCTGAGCGTAAAAGTGTGGTGTTGTTTGATATTAGGTTTGTCATCAGCTGCATCTGCGGTATTAAAAATTGGCTATAGCATAGCGTGTAGCCTATGTACTGGGTATGTCGACTTGTATCAGGGTGTGTTTATCCGCGCCAGCACAGTAGCAGGTTGTGTCAAAGGCAAGGCGATGATGGCGGCTTCGCCTGAGCGCGGGAAGATACCAGTTAAGGCGGTGAAGTTAACCTGATGGGTTACCAGTACCGTTGGTTGTGCTGTCTGAGTGATCGAGAACTGCTGCAACAGTGCTTGAGTTTGTTTATCACCATCGCCGCGGCCAGCGAAAAAAGAGTTTAGCACCGGCAATGGCTTGGGTGGTGTTAAACCCATCAGTTGGGCGGTGTCGAGACAGCGGCACCACTGGCTGCTATAAAGCGTGATATCGCCGCTGTGCTGCTGGCGTAACAGCGCACCCCAGCGTTGGGCCTGTTGTTGCCCTTCGCTGCTAAGGTTGCGCTGGGTATTGCAATCCTGCAGCACAAAACCCGCCGGATCGCCGGTGCCCGGCGCCAGGGTATGGCGCATCAGCAATAGCGCTTTGCTCTCACGCCATGCCTGCCAGGCGGAATTGTCAGCATAGCCGGCAACTGGCAGTAACAACATTAATACAAGATATAAAGCTCTCATCTTATCAACGTCTGTTTGCAGGTTATATTTGCTACGTACTAAAGCCAGGATCAGTTTAGTGCGCTGCTCAGCATTAATTCATATAGCGCTGATAGCATGTTGACTGGTTATCATGGAGGATGAAAAATGCGGAAAATTCTGGTCATCGCTGCGGCATTTGTTGCTGCTGTGTATGGTTTATGGCAACTCTCATCTGCCCGCAGTTTTCAGCTGTTTGGTGAGCTGATACAGCGGGTTGAAACGGATGACAAGGTAGTTGCGTTAACCATTGACGATGGCCCGTCAAAGCGCTACACCAATGAGATAGTGGCGTTACTGGCACAGCAGCAAGTTAAGGCAACGTTTTTTATTACCGGTAAAGAAGCAGAACAAAACCCTGACGAGGTGCGGTTAATTTATCAGGCTGGGCATCAGTTGGGTAACCATAGTTACAGCCATCCTCGTATGCTGTTTATGTCGCCCTCGGCCGTGGTCAGCGAGATTGAACGCACCGATGCGGCTATCCGTGCTGCCGGTTATCAGGGCGAGATTTTGTTTAGGCCGCCCTATGGTAAAAAGCTGCTTGTATTGCCCTGGTATCTGGCACAGCAGCAGCGTAAAACCATCATGTGGGATCTGGAACCCGAAACTGACCCGACGCTGGCTGCTGATGCGCAGGCGATGGCGAATTACGTCATTGAACACACCCGCCCCGGCAGCATAGTGCTAATGCATTTGATGTATCAAAGCCGGCAAAGCTCACGTGAAGCTTTGCCGCTTGTCATCAAAGGCTTAAAACAACGGGGCTACCGCTTTGTTATCGTCAGCGAATTACTTGCGATGCCGTTGCAGACTTAAATGCTGGCAGTGCTACTTTCAAACCAAACAACCAGCGACTAAGCCAAAAGCGCTTCACTACTTCATAGCCAGCCCAACAACCCAAACAGGTTAGCAGCACCAACAATACGGCTTCAACGCCAACCGGCAGCGCCAGCGGTTTTAGCCAGACTGCGAACACTACTATCAGTGTCTGATGCAACATATACCAGGGCAGAATGGCATTGTTGGCGTAGTGTAGTAGTTTTCCGTCTTTATCTGCGGGGTTGGTGCGCTGGTTTAGGTAGCGTCCGGCATAGCCTATCAGTGCCAGGACCCATCCCCAGTGATTTAGCGCCAGTACAGCACCGACCAGCAAACGGCCGCTAACTGACTCGCCAAAGCTGGTCGGCAGGCTGTCAAAAGCACCATTGCGGTCGGCAATGATCAGGCTGTAACACACCAGCGCTGCCAACAAAAACCAGCGGCGACATAGGATAACCTTCTGCCACCAGTTGCCTTGCAAGGCAAACAAATAACCGGCAATAAAGACGCTGAAGTATTTAGCATGGTTATACCAGTCATTTATCAGAGCATGGCTTGAAGGATAAGCCTGCCGCAGTGTAAACCAGGCAGAGATCAGGCTGGCCATCACCAACAGCAAAGCCATGCTGCCCGGCAGGGGTTGCAGGTATTTCGCCAGTGTATTAAGTAACGGCGCGATAATCAGCACTAATACGCTGTAGCACCACAGGTAAGGCAAAAACCACAGGTGGTTCCAGGTTAACAGGCCAATAGGGCTGTGATGATCACGTAATAACTCCGTATTCGGGTTGATGTACTGCCACCAGAAACTGAAATAACCCGGTTCGATCAGCTGTTGTGATAAGGCTTCATAATAAACCTGCGGCACCACAACGATAAACATGCCGCATAGCAGCGGGATTAACAATCGGGAGCTGCGCAGGGCAATCAGCGTGAGTTTGGCGGTGTGCTGTTGTGCCAATGCCAGCGCCATAGCGCTGATAAAAAACAACAGCGACATGCGCCAGGGGTTGGTTAAGATCATCAGGTTTTGCAGTGTTTCGCTGGTGATGTCACTTTTTACATGCCAGCCCCAATCGGCGACATAATACATACCGATGTGATATAGGATCAGCAAGCCAAAGGCCAGTGCGCGCAGCCAGTCCAGATCGTAACGGCGTTGAGAGAAATGTGATGCCATAACAAAGCTCCGTGGTAATAGTTGCCTCATTGTGCGCTGTTGCACTAGCATGCAACACAGACAAATGGCGCTGCGGTGGGCTTTAGGGATAACAGGTGGCTGAGTGTGACAAGCGGTAAAGCAAAAAGTATGTTCGAGCGTTTTGACCAAAGGCCAAAGCTGTATAGTTATCTGTTGCTGGTGCTGTATTTCTTTATCAATGCGGCTATAAATGCCAGTTCGGTATGGATGGAACACAGCCGTGATCCGGCAAATAGTTTATCGGTATGGGAGCCGATAGTGTGGGAATACAGCAGTGCCATCAGCACCTTGCTGCTTTGCCCGTTGTTGTTTTACTGGTTTAGACGTTACCCGCTGCAAATAACTAACGTAAAACGTCAGCTGCTGGCTCACCTGCTGGGTAGCTTGCTGTTCTCTTTATTGCATGTTGGATTGATGGTGGCGTTGCGAGAGCTAATTTATCACTGGCACGGCAGTAACTATAACTTCGGCCCGCTGCTACGCGAGTTTTTCTATGAATACCGTAAAGATGTATGGGGTTATATCTGGTTTTTGCTCAGTTATCAGCTGCTGATGTTTGGTTACAGCCGATTAAAAGGTGAAGCACATCAGCTGGATATGGCTGAAGACAGTGTGGAACAGACTACAGAGCAAAAAAGCCAGAAAGCGCCGGAGCATTTTCTGGTTAAAAAGCTGGATAAAGAGTTTTTGATCCGCACCGATGAGATTGAATGGCTCGAAGCCAGTGGTAACTACGTCAACCTGCACAGTAAAGGCCGGATTTATCCGCTACGGGCTACGCTTGGCAATACGCTAGAGCTGTTAAGCAGCAAAGGTTTTAGCCGGGTGCACCGTAGCTTAGCCGTAAACCATAGCGCTATCGAAAGTATTAGTTACGATAGCAGTGGTGATGGTGATATTTACCTCAAATGTGGCAAGCAGTTGTCGTTGTCACGCCGATACAAAGAAGCCTTTAGGTCAGAGCTTAATCATTGATGCCGGTGGCTGGTTATATTTTTAAAATGCATTACAGTATGCTTGCAAGTGAATTACGATAAAACATACAAAAATGTAACGGGGTGCATAATGAAACTATTGCCTATATTGCTGCTGTTGACCACGGCGGCGTTAGCTGACACTGAGCCTGTAGATCCGTTGCTGGCGGAGCTGGAAGCGCTGACAGAACGTATTGGCGAGCGTGAGCCAACTGCCGCCGAACAGCGGCAAATGGACGACATTATTGAGCGGATGCAGCAGCGCGGTGTGGCAGAGATGCAGCAACTGGTTGATGGCATGATAGATGCCAGTCAGGGCACAGGCGGCAGTATCAGTTTGCCGGTGTATCCACAGGCGCAATTGCTTATACACATTCCGGCTAGCGGCTCAATGACGTTAGGCGATGAGCAATATGCTACCTTGCCCGGGGTGTCTTTTGTGACGGCGGACACACCTCAGCAGGTGTTGGCGTTTTACCGCCAGCAACTACCCGGTTATAAATTACACAGACCATCATTACTTGTTGATACTGACGTAGCACTGATGCAGCAACTGCCTGCTGGTTTTGACTATGCACGGCATACTGGCAGAGCAATGAGTATTCCACATGTTTATATTCAGCCTGCGTCTGATAATGAAAGGCGCAAGCTGGCAGGCGCTAAAACCTTGTTCTTTGTTTACTATCCGCAGTAAAAAAGCATAAACCGGTGCGGCGTTATACCGCACCGCAATACCCTGACTTAGCGGCCATCGTTAATGTCGTACACCACTTTATCTTGCATTGCCGGATTATCCAGCTTCAGCTCTACTTCCTGTTGCAGCAAAATGCGGCCTTCTACTACCACATCTGCACCAATATGCAGACTAGGTTTGCTATCATTACGCCAGCCAAAGAAAGATTTCTTCTTACCGCGCGGTTTATAAATAACATCGCCTTTTACCACAGTGTTGCCGGTCAGCGTGATATCGCCGTTTACCGTGCTGATATCCTGCTCCACTTCACCGCTATCCAGAGTAATGTCGCCATTTACCGTATCAATATTGCCACCGATCTGCGCTTTGCTGCCAAGACGAATTTTACCGTTCACCGTCTCCAGATTTGTCGCTACCTGTAAGCCGCTACCGGTTTCAATACTACCGTTTACTGTTGAACCACTGTTGATGCTGACGTTATCGCGTATGTCGACGCTACCGTTGACTACTGATACATCGTTGGCACTGCTGTTACTGGCCATCTGTACGCTGCCATTGACCAGTGAAATGTCGCCATAATGCTGATTACTGCCCACTACTGCTGAGCCCAGCACTTTATCGATAGTGGTTGGGTTACCGTCAGCAAAAGCCGGGCTGACAATACAGCCAGCAGAAATAGCCAGAGTAACAGCAGCAACTAAGGTAGAAAGTTTCATATTGGTGTCCTTTTTATTGTTAGGTTGCCTTAAGCTTTGCAAAGGCTTTGCCAATTGTAACTTTATGAAAAGAATGAACTTATAGTTTTCTGCTGCTTTTGTACTGTTAAGTTTTGGCTATTTTGTAGCGAAATTGACTAACGTTGGGTGCCCTCTCAACTCAGGCTGCCAGTTAGTTAGGATGCCGGGTAATATTTACCTGTCACGGTAAATATTACTGCAGGCAGTGCCGATCTCCATTCGCTGTTACGCGCTGCAAGGGCAAATATCTGTGCTGCAGCGCCGTTTTTGCCTGCGTCAGACTGGCATGATGTTCGCTTTGATATCACTGCACCGCTTGTGGCTATCTGCAGCAAGCACATACCGCCCTTACAACAAAAGGAGTCCAGTATGAATATCAAAGACATTATGACAACCAATCCTGTGCTGATTAAACCATCAACCACTATTAAAGAGGCCGCTGCCTGCATGGCCAGGGAGGGAATAGGCTTTTTACTGGCCGGCGAAGATGACGAGCTAAAAGGTACACTTACAGACCGCGACATAGTGTTGCGGGCAGTCTCAGCCGGTAAAGATATTGAAAGCACTACAGTTGAAGACATCCTGACCGATGATTTGCTTTACTGCAAAGAAGGACAGGATATAGAAGAAGTGGCCCGTAATATGGGTGAGAAACAGGTACGGCGTCTGCCCGTGGTAAATGCACAGAAAAAACTGGTTGGCGTGGTTAGCCTGGGTGATCTGGCAAAGTACTTGAAGCCGGAAACAGCAGGCAAAGTGTTGAACGATATATCAATGAAATTCAGCGGTCATTAGATTTAATAATTTGAGGGAGACATTACTATGTCACATCAAAAATACCGGGTTTGCATTGACGCTTGTCAGAAATGTGCCAATGCCTGCGACCATTGTTCTACCGCTTGTTTGCAGGAAGATAATGTGGCGATGATGGAGCGTTGTATCAGGCTGGATATCGATTGCGCAGCCTTGTGCCGGTTTGCCGCCGCAGCAATGGCCCGCAGCAGTGAGCATGTCAGTGATATTTGCCAGCTATGCGCAGAGTTATGCGAAGCTTGCGCCGCCGAGTGTGCTACGCATGAGCATGACCATTGCGTGGAGTGTGCAGATGCCTGCCGCAGCTGTGCACAGGCCTGTCAGGCTATGGTAGCTTAAGCATCCCGCCAGTAGTTAAGCCCGGCATTGGCCGGGCTGTTTAATTAACTTACACCGTAAAGCCTGAAGGCAATGTACTTGCTCATCGCGATATGCAGCGTAAATTTGCCTTGTGGCGATTTACCTGCGTGCCCGAGCAAGATAAAGTCCGCGCCGCTTAACGCATCCAAATCTGTCAGCTTAAACCGGCGTATTAAGCTGTAACGCAAATCAGCATCGATAAATACACTTGGCTCTTTACGGTAGTCGCCGGTGTTTAACCACAGCTCATCGTCCACTGGGTTTTCAAACTCGCGCTCATTGACATTGTTTATCTGGCCCCAGAAAATATACAGTGCCTGTAAATGTTTATCGCTGATGTCGTTGATATGTACCAGATAATCGGCCAGCTTGCCGGCTATCAGCTCCCGCCCGGCAGCTGTCAGCAGCTGAATTTTCTGCCCTTGGTTGGCAAAATCGCGGTTACGGCACAGATGGCTTAATAACTGGCGCAAAGCGGTACTAACATCATAACCGTCGACGCCGCCAAGCTGCGGCGCTTTTATGCTTTGCCACAAACCCGCAGGCGCATAGCGGGCAGAGGGCTCGCGTACCTTGTCTGTTTTGTTGCTGTCAGTCGTATCATCTTCTGTATTCAGTCGCAGTGTTGCGGCTTCACAACCTTGCTGGTGATGTGCAGCAAAACAGGCCGCACGGTTGATGTTTTCGCTACTGACTTCCTTGATAAACCAGGCTTTTTCTCCGCAAAGCGGACAAAGCAATAAGCCGCGATATTGCTCAGCCGCTGTTTGATATTCGGCTGTACTGATTAAGCGGTTGTCACTAAGGTATCTGGTCTGTTGCACTGAGATTCCTGCGCTTTGCTGTGCATGCTGTACCTAAGCTAAACATTATTACCTTACAGAGCAATAGCTAACGGTTGCGTTGATCTATGCTGTACAGGTGCAGCGAAAATATGTTAACTGTTAGCGCTGTGTAACAAACTTGGTTTTGCATAAAAGGATCAAGCATGCAATTGGCAAAAGCGGTTGGGTATTTGCTAAAAACGCTGGTGATACTGCTTGGCGCTGTAGCTACATGTTACTTGTTGTTGCTGGCCATTAACTGGCAGGATGAACAACCTTCGGCTGCGGCGCTGGTGTTACAGCAGCACCTGCAGGCGCCGCCGCAGCTGAGCCAGGATAACAACGGCTACCGGTACTTTTCTGACCACAGCGCAGATAACGAGCTAAGCGTATCCGCGCTACTGGCCAATCTGACCCGGCAATGCGGCGGCCAAGACTGCCACAGCGCGTTGGTTGAATTGCAGCCACAGCTGGCTACTGTAATTGCTGAGCACCAGCCGATGGCCGATTTTTACCGGCGCTTACAACAGTTTGAGTACTGGTATGAACCGGTGCCTGCCACCATGGATGTCATACCGTCTTACCAGCCACTGTTACAGGCACAGCAGTTGTGGTTGTTAAAGGCCTGGCAGGCAGCCCTGCAGCAAGATACTGCAGCAGTGCAGTCGCTGCTACAACAAGACTTGCAGTTCTGGCGCCGCACTCTGGCTAGCAACCAGTTATTGCTTGGCAAAATGGTCAGTGTCAGTGCAATCAAAAAACATTTTGCTGTGGCCAGTATCATACTGCAGCAGCTGCCTGTAGCTGTGCGCGGCACCGCCATGCCTGCTCTCTGGTCACAGCCTTTTGACAATATAGAACTCAGTCTAGAGCAAGCGCTTGCTGGCGAATGGGCTTTTGGCAATATGGTCATTAATACTGTGCTGCAGCCAGAGGCGGTGAAAACTGAGCAAAGCCTGACGGATGCAACAGTATTACTGTTACTGCAGCCACTATTGTTGCCGCAGGCCAGCAGTAACGACCGGGCCAGTTTGTTACTGGCACAAATAACCGCTGAAACGATGCCAGCAAGGCCCTGGTACAGTGGTCTGTATAACCCTTTAGGTAAACTGGTGAACAGCGTTGCGGTGACGGATTATGCCGTTTACCAGCAGCGGCTGCAGGAATTGGAGCCGCTGCGACAACAAGCTGTACTTACCACAGCAGCAAGCGTGAACAGTACAGCACAATAATAGCGATGGCGGATAGCAGCATAACGCTGAATGTCAGTATCATGCCAAATACCCGAAAGCCCAGCGGCTCTTTCATCTGGCGTACACCCCAGGCATGGCTTAAGCGGCCTATGATTAAGGCGACACCCAGAATATGAATATACAGCGGCGCCAAACCACTGTACTCAGCCAGAAACATCAGCAGTAAAGCAAAAGGAGCGTACTCGGCAAAATTGCCATGCACCCGTATGGCCCGCTCCAGTGCCATTTCGCCATTGCTGCCGATCCCAACCTGGTATTTGCGACGTTTACCGACCACTTTAAAACTCATCACGATATAAAACAGCGCAAGCAGTGCAGCATATAAAGCAGTTGTCATTGCAGGGTTCCTTAATTAAAAAGCCCGTTAGTAGTTACGGGCTTTAGCATAACGTTGTTTTAACGATTTTACAGCATCTTACTGTGGGCAATTACCTACTTGCCAGTAATCGCTGTTGCTTGAGTGTAAAGTGTTGATACCCCAGGTAGAGCCCGCTAATGCCGTATTGCTGCCGCTGGCAAAGTAATCCGGTGCATAAGGGTTTCCTGTGCTATAAGCCCGGCCAGCCAGTTTATGGCTATAGTTGTTGGTGCTAAATTGCACACAGTCTGCTGGTTGTGGTTCGCTGTCACCACCGCCGTTGTTGCTGCAACTTTGTGTCGGGCCAAAACAGCTGCCGTCATCATCCTGCCAGCGGCATTGATTGCCGCTTACGTGCTGTTCGCGCAAAATAAAGCTGGCTGTGCTGTATTCCAGATAACAATTGGCATAATTGGTATAGTCCAGCCGGCCAGCGCTGATATGTTGATCCAGTGTAGCGTTTTGCCCGGCATCAATATCAAAGCTCACCTGCTCAGTTGTATACAGGCCTTCATTATCAGAGGCTGTAATCAACACTGTGTTGACACCTCCGGGCAGATTGCAGCCACGGGCACTAAACTGGTCGCCCGTTATAGTGGCATCGACCCTGCCGTTGGAAAAGTCGGCACTGACACCGGCCAGATCCCGGTTCAGATCAAATACCCGGCCGGTGGCGGTAGCGCACTGGCCGTCTGTTGTTACATTAAGATTGGTGAGTTCAGGTGCGCTGGCTGGTGGTGGTGGGCCAAGTAAGACCGATGTCTGGTACGGCGCACTGCTCAGGCCGACATTGTCGGTCGCGATAACTGTCAGCTGGTACCAGTCGTCAGGCAGCGCAGGGCTGCTAAGGTTAAAGTTGCCGTTGGCATCTGGCACTGCAGCGACATCTTGCGTCTGATTCAGGCTATCGGTAAAGCTGGCACTGACAGTAATGCTGTCGCCATCTGCATCGCTAACGTTGCCACTGACATTAATAGTGCTGTTGTTCTGGTTGACAATGATATTAGTCAGCTCAGGTGCGCTATTACGGTTTACTCTCTGGTTATTGTCACGAAAATACTGTCCAAGATAGCTGGCATAGTTAATACCACTGCCACTGATATAGGCCCCGCTGGCGCCCTGACCACCAGACCAGGCGTGATTAACATTATTAAGCCACAGCATGGATACCCGGCCATCCTGCCACAGGCTTTCATCGGCAGTGCGCCCGGCACCTTCGCTAATCAGGTTTTCGCCACTAAGCCGCGCGACGTTGTATAAGTCGGCCATGCCGGTGGCATTTTGCTCGTTGTAACACAGATTCACCGTGGTATCGCTACGGCCCTGGGCAATAGAGGCTATCTGACTACTAAAATGGCTGGCGTAACTGCCGGCATATTGGGCACAGCGACTGGCAACATCAGCGCTCTCGCAAGGGCCTAAAGCGCCGTTGGAACTGGTGCCAATACTGGGGCCTGCACTGACGCCCATGCCGGCAAAAATGTCCGGCGCCAGGCAGGCCGTAGTATTGGCGAAGGCTGCGCCGGAAGATAAACCGGCGATATACACCTGATTCGGGTCAATTTGATAACTGCTGTTAGCCGTTAAGGTGGTGGCAAGTGATATCAGATTTTTGTAGTCGCCAGCGCTACGCGCTTTAGTACCCTGCCAGTAAGACCAGCAGCCGAAGCCGGCTTTATTCATAGCGTCCGGCACCGCGATCACCAAGCCATATTGTTCTGCTGCCTGCGCCAGATTGGCTGTCAGGTAAGCATCAACAGCCTGGGTGCAGCCGTGTAAGACCAGCAGCAGGCCCCGGCCCTGGCCGATGGCTGAGACCGAATCTGGGGTGTAAATATGTACCTTATTAAAGCCGCCTGTGGCGACATTCTGTTGCCAACTGCCAGCCAGTGCGCTAAAGCAGCTTGAAGCAAGAGCCAGAGCGGCTGCAGCATAGTAAGCATGTTTTTTCACGTCGTCTTATCCTTATCATTGTTATTGTATGACCCGGAGGCGACGCAGCTTTACACCTTGTTACCAGCAACCCCTAAGCTACAACCCCCGACGCTCCTTACTATAGGAGTGATAACCTTAAAGCGGTTTAGTACTTTAGTGCTGTGGCTGGCATGCAGCGCATACGGCCGAATGCAGCATTTCCCCGTTAAGATGACTGCGTTCTGACCAAGCGACGTTATATAGTGGAGACAATAACAACAATAAGAGGTGACATAATGCGCAGAATTACACCGCTGTTTATGATGGCTGCGATACTCAGTTTACCAGCTGCTGCGGCGAGCATTGCTCTGACCGGAGTAAATCTGATAGACGTTGAGGGGCTGACGGTAAAGTCCAATCAGACAGTTTTGCTACAGGATGACAGAATTGCAGCCATTCAACCCGACAGTAAAGCTATTCCCAAACACTATACAAAGGTCGATCTGACCGGCAAGTACGTGCTGCCAGGCTTGATTGATGCGCACGTGCATCATGCCACCGAGCCGGAAGGCTATAACAATGCCGTTATCACACATCAACGCCTACAAAAACTGCTGCGTGGCGGTGTCACCTCTGTGCGCGATATGGCCGGTGATGTGCGTGTGTTGGCGGGACTTAAACGCAGTGCTGAGCTGGATTTAATTCAGGCACCGGATATTTATTATTCAGTCATTCTGGGCGGCAACAGCTTTTTCAGCGATCCAAGAACCGCAGCGGCAGCAAAAGGCAAAACGCCTGGAGAGACCGACTGGATGCGAGCTGTTGATGAAAACACTGATGTAGATGCATTAATGCAGCGAACCCTTGGCAGTGGGGCTTCGGGGATAAAAATCTATGCCGATGTCCCTGCTGCCACAGTAAAAAAGCTTGCGGCAGCGGCCAAACGGGCTGGCTTAAAAGTATGGTCTCATGCCTATATCGGGCCGGATAAACCTTCCGCAGTGGTTGATGCTGGTGTTGAAGTGATATCACATGTGCCGGATCTATCCGCTGAAGTGATTGGCGATTATAAAGCCTGGCGGCGTAAAAATGCTGAAATAGATGGTGCCGTTAAAACTGCTTCATTCGACGCCGCACGCTACACGGAACTGCTCAAAAGTATCAAGCAGCACAATACTATTCTTGATGTGACACTGACAGTGTTTGAACAACACCGCAACCAGGGACCAAACCGTGAAGTGATGTTTCAGCATGGTGTCTTTCTAACCAAGTTAGCGCGCGAGTTCGGTATCACCTTGGCTGCAGGCACTGATGCGTTTGATGATACAGTGGCATTGCCGATGTTGCATCACGAGTTACGTTTACTGACAGAGCTGGGCGGTCTGACGCCGGCGCAGGCGCTGCAAGCCGCCACTCTTAATAGTGCCAAAGCAATAGGCATTGACAAGGATGTAGGTACGGTTGTCGCAGGTAAAAAAGCGAATTTACTGGTATTAAACACTAACCCGCTGGACGATATTCGCCGCAGCAGCGATATTGCGCATGTGATTAAAAATGGCCGCTTCGTTTACCGTGGCGATGACGAGCGCTTACCATTCTCAGCCGCCCGTGAGGCTGGCGGTATGCTGTGGTTATCGGGGCAGATTGGTAATTTCCCCGGTACTATGACGCTGGCGGGTAATGACATCACAAGCCAGATGACTCAAGCGATGGACAACATTATGGCAGTGCTGCAGCAGCATCATTTAACGACAAAAGATATTACCAAGTGCACCCTGATGCTGGCTGATATTAAAGACTGGGCCAAAGCCAGCGAAATCTACAAAGGCTATTTCACGGCACCATTGCCAGCACGCAGCGCTTTTGCTGCCAGCGGGCTGGCGCTGAACGCTAAGGTAGAAATAGAGTGCGTCGCCAGCCTGTAATAACAAGCTGGCATGGTCAGCTTGAAACTTACATGCGCTGAAACAGTTCCCGGGCTTGCTGGTACACCCAGAGTGCCAGTGCCGGGTCATAGCGTTCACCTTCATCACGCATAAACGCATGCTGGGCGTTAACTTCGTGCCAGCTAAAGTTACAACCGGCCTGCGTTAGTACCTGATATATTTTTGCCCGGCCTTCTGCAGGGATATGAGGGTCTTGCTTCCCCCAAATCATCAGCAGTTCTGCCTGTATCTCACTGGCGCAGTCCAGCGTCTGTTTCGCACTACCGATCAGTAGCGTGTTGCTGTGCAGATCGGTGGCGTACAGGCAACATGCGGCATTTACCGCCGGGTTTAATGCCGCCCGAAATGCCAGATGGCCACCAATACAGACGCCCATAGCACCGGTTTTGCCGTTAAAGTCACTACGTTTTTGCAGGTAGCTGAGCATGGCCGCATTGTCGCTATCGTAGCTACTTAAAGGTTTAGCCC
Source organism: Rheinheimera aquimaris (assembly GCF_020531985.1). Classification (GTDB taxonomy): domain Bacteria; phylum Pseudomonadota; class Gammaproteobacteria; order Enterobacterales; family Alteromonadaceae; genus Alishewanella; species Alishewanella aquimaris. Next base: position 416,024 of record NZ_JAJAVQ010000002.1, read on the forward strand.
ATTTATCAGCATTACCTTTGTCTTTGCCTGCATCATCGTAAGCCAGCACGGTGCCTGCGGCATTTAATTCATGGAATACTTCCGGCACCAGCACCAGAAAGCCCTGGCCGGCCATCATTGCGGCCGTGCGGGCAATAGGCGCGGTGATCTGAAAAATTTCTGAGTAGAACAGTATGGCCGGGTAACGCTTGTTACTGTTGTGCGGGCGGAATAACTGGCAGCGCATGCTGCCGGTAGCGGTATCCAGGGTCAGCCATTCAGAGGTAATTTGCATGATCTATCCGGTTCTAGCAGTCTTGATGGCTATGGTAGAGCATTGCAACCGGCTTGTCTGCGTGTTGCTGACATTTACTGTAGCGCTTCACTGGTTTAGGGTAGTAACAGCTAACCGGAGAACCCTATGTCGAGAAGGATTATTTATGCACTGCTGTGCAGTGTTATCGCCAGTTCGGTCAATACCGTTCAGGCCGGATTCGCCTGGCCAAATGGCGCAAAGGCGGCCGTTAGCCTGGCGTACGATGATACTTTAGCGTCGCAGCTCGATACCGCTTTGCCTGCGTTGAATGCGCATGGGCTTAAAGCCAGTTTTTACCTGCAGTTGGCCAGCCCTTTGTTAACAATACGTTTGAGCGACTGGCGCGCTGCCGCCAGACAGGGGCATGAACTGGGTAACCATACGCTGTTCCATCAATGCTCTGCCAGCAAACCGGGCCGTGATTGGGTAGCGGCTGAAAATGATTTGGATAAACTCAGTGCGCAGCAGCTGGTTCAGCAAATTCGCTTGGGTAACAGCATGCTGTTCGCTATTGACGGTGAAACCGAGCGTACTTTTACCGCTCCGTGTGGTGATGCGCTGGCAGGCGGCCAGCCTTACCTGCCACTGCTGGTTAATGATTTTGTTGGCATAAAAGCGAAGATTGGTGGCATCGTCGCCGATATGGCGCAGTTTGATGTGTATTCTGTGCCGGTTATCGCCCCGGTGGGCAGTAGTGGTGCAGAGCTGATAGATCTGGTTAAACAGGCGGCACAGCGCGGTACCATGGTCAATTTTACTTTTCATGGCATAGGTGGCGATCATCTCAGTGTATCTGACCAGGCCCATGAGGAATTGCTGGCCTATCTGGCGGCGAATCGCGATATTTACTGGACAGACACTTTTATCAATATTGTGCGCTATGTGAAAGCCAGTCAGTAAATAAAGTTAACTATAGATAAATTGTTTGAAATTTTAATTGTTGATAATTTGTTTTTTGTGTTGACCGGGTTAATTTATGGCGGTAGTTTTGTTTTTCTCTCGTTGTTTTTGGAGAGAGTGTTAACAATATAACAAGGTGAACATATGAAAAAGCAAAACGAAAAAAAGCTATTTGCATTTAAGTTAGCCGAAAAAAATCAAGCCGCTAAAACTGATACGCAATGGAAAGCCCGGGATGGGGTGGCTGTTGCTGGCTGCACTGGTCCTGTCAGAAACTTCCGTTACAGTGACAGCGGCATGTATTGCTAAGTCTTGTTGATGTTTAAGCCTTGCATTGCAAGGCTTTATATTAGCGTTTGCAGAGAGTAGTGATGACAAAGCGCGTCTTAATTGTCAGCAACAGTTTCGACCTTCATGCGGATTTAGTTACCCCTTATCTAAATGATTACCACGCTGAGCCGTTCAGAATTGATCTTGATTGTTTTCCGCGAGACTATCAGATTGTGCAGTTATTCTGGCATGGAAAATTAATCAGCAACATTACTCATCTACCGTCCGGACAATGTTTAAATTTAGATGAAGTTGGCGCAATCTGGCTAAGAAAGCCGGCAGATTATGCATTTATCAGCAACGATCTGGCACCACAGGAACTGGCATACGCCAAGCTGGAAACTGAACACGCCTTATTTGGCTTATTGTATCCGCTGGATTGTTATTGGATGAGCCATCCTATTCAATTACGTGGGGCTATGTGGAAAGCCGAGCAATTACATCGGGCAACAAAGTTTGGTTTTAATGTGCCGCGCTCGCTTGTTACAAACTGTGCACAGCAAGTACGGGTATTTAAACAGCAAGTACCCGGCGAGATTATTTTCAAGCCATTGTCGTCTTCGTCACTGGCGGCTGACGCAGTAGCCGAATCTGAGCGTATAGCAGAAGGTATTCCGACTACTATTATTGACGATGCCATGATGAATAATCTGGAAGCTGTCAATGAATTGCCCTGTCATTTTCAGGAATATGTTGATAAACAATATGAGCTTAGAGTGACGGTAATCGCAGGAGAAACTTTTGCCGCTAAAATACATTCTCAGGACGATGTCAGAACCGCAGTAGATTCAAGAGACATCTCCGCTAACATTATTTATGAAGCAACACAGTTGCCTGCAGACATTGCGCAGCGGTGTCGGGAATTTGTCAGCAGTTACGGTTTAAATTTCAGTGCGCTGGATCTTATCGTTACGCCACAGGACGAATATGTATTTCTTGAGAATAACCCCAATGGTCAGTTTTTGTATGTTGAGCAGTTAATTCCTGAGTTCCAACTGGTCAAAGCTGTGGCCGCCACACTGGCAGCGGAGGCGCAATGCCGCAGTTAATCGCGCAGCCCATGCAATCCCTGCTTACTGAGTTAGAGCTTTATCGCAATAGCCGCGTTTTAGTGCTGTCAGCATCCCAACTCGATATGGGCTTGCTGCCAAAACTGTATGAGCAATTGCTTGCTATAGGCCAAACAAAACGGCTGGATGTCGTGTTGCAATGTCACGGTGGTGAGGTTAACGCGGCGCGACGTATTGCGTTGTTATTGCGTCAGTTTACCGCTCATCTAACTGTGATAGTGCCTTATTATTGCCAGTCGGCAGCTACGTTACTGATCTTGGCGGCAGATGAAATAGTGGCCGGGCCAATGGCCGTGTTTTCACCATTGGATCCGCATCTGGCAGGCAATACTGATGCTGAAGGCGGTACATCAGCTCTGTCCTGCCAGGATATAAAACAGTTCAATCAGATGGCGCGGGACTGGTTTGATATCAATATTGATGAAAACAAAGTGGAGCTGTTGTCGATGTTATGTGGCAGCATTTTTCCACCAACACTCACCGCATTTTATCGTACAACACTGGAATTAAAGCAGATAGCAGCGGAGTTGTTGCAGCACCAGTTGCCAATGGTGGATCCGGCTACGCGCTTAGCCATTATTGAAAAATTAATGTTTGGTTACCACTCGCATAGCTATGCCATGACACGGGATGAATTGAAACAACTGGGGCTGCAACTGGCAACGGTGCCTGATATCGACACTTTGGTTTGGCAAATGTCAGTCAACATACAGCAGCAAGTAGGCGGTGCTTTACGCCAGTCAGCAGATCAGCCTTGGCAGGACGTGCTGCTGGTCAGCCGTGACCTGCGTCACAGCAGGTTACAAAATGAAAACGGTATGGCGCAGTGGACACAGGGCAATTCAGAATGATTAGCTATGCGCCATTTCTGGCTGAGTTACTGCGTTTCTATCTGGGTTTTATCCTGTTGGCGGCTGCCTGGGGGAAAAGTCGTACTTATACGTATTTTCTGTCGCAACTGACAGAGTCTTTTCTTATTCCTCCAGCGGTAAGTCGTGCTATTGCCCCCTGTATTTTGCTGCTGGAATGGGTTCTGGCGTTAGGTATATTGTTGCTCAATAGTCGCTGGGCAATAGCTGTGGCCGCGGTGTTGTTCACGTTATTTAGCTTGGTATTGTTACAGCGCTATGTTAGCGCCGGTGCGGTTAAATGCAGTTGCTTTGGCGAAACGGATCGCCCGGTAACGGATTACGATCTGATGCGTAACGGCTGGTTAATAGCTGTTTTTCTGGGCTGTTTCTGGTTAAATGACACGGCCTTTCGTATCGCTACACCACTGCAGTTGTTAGCTGCTGGCCTGGCAGTGTTGGTGGCCCTGATAACGGTAAACTTCAGCGATATTATGCTGCAACTGTTTGATACCGCAGAGGCTGGGCGCTGATGGACGCCGCAGTGATGTACATTGTTCTGGGCATCATGTTGTTCAGTCTGACATTAAATCTGATGCTAACACTGAATATCATGCGGGTCTTGCAGCGTTTACCCATGGCCGAAGCACTGCCGTTAACGCCGCCGCTGCAGGCTGTGATACCGACAATGTCGGCGACTTTATTACATACCAAACAGCGCATAAGTTTTAATGCCGGCGAACAGCCTGCAGTGCTGGTGTTTTTATCCAGTCATTGTCCTAAGTGTGAAGAAAAGAAATCCGAGGTGGAAGCGCTGTTGCCGCTGGCCGCCGCTGCCGAACTGCATGTCTGGCTCGTAAGCAGCGAAAGTTCATGGCGTGTTAAACGGTTTTTATCCAGTGCTGCTTTGCAGCAACGTGCGGTATTTACCCGGCCAAAGCATTACAAAGCGCTAAACCCCAGACAAGTGTCGCCGTTCTATTTATTTATTGACCATGAAGCCCGCCTGCAAGCGGGCGGCACCTTAGGCGATGAGAACTGGCAAAGTTTTCGCGAACAGATGCTGGCCATTCAAGTGGCAACCGGAGAGCAGGGTGAGTAAACCTGAATCCGCTAACAGAAGCCGGCATTACAAACGTTTTATGCTGCTGCAAGGTTATGGCGCGCGTTTAATGCTTGGGTTAGTGATAATGCTGCTGACCGTTGTCATTCAGCTCAGTTACCCTAAAGCACTGGCTTACTTTATTGACAATATTAAACTGCAGCAAGACAGCAGTTGGTACAGTACTTTTGCCATTGTCATGCTACTGCTACTTTCTGTACAGGCAGTGGCCACCGCAATGCGTTACTACTGTTTCGAGTCAACGGGATACATGATTGTCAGTAAGGTCAGGCAGCAGGTATATAATGCCATGCTCAGTCAGCCGATAGGATTTTATGACAAGCACAATGTTGGTGAGCTGACTAACCGCTTATCAGCAGATGTTGAGATACTACACGACACTCTTACGATGGGATTAGCGATCTCATTAAGGGCTGCGCTGACCTTTGTAGGCGGTGTCGTTATGTTGTTGTTAATTTCACCTGCACTTAGCCTGATGTTAGTGTTTTTTGTCCCCTTAAGTTTGTACCTCGGGCGCTGGGTGGGCCGGCGGATAACGCAACGGGCCAATGCCATGCAGCAGCAACAGGCATTATGCGGCAAGGTTGCCCACGAGCATTTCTCCAATATTCGTTTAGTGCATGCTTTTAATCAGCAAAAAACGGCAAGAAGTGCTTACGCCTCTGCGACCGACAGTGCACTGAATGTGTCCGTCGCTTGCGCAAAATTTTTTGCATACTTTCATGGTTTAACGTCTTTCCTGACTTATCTGACTTTATTGGTAACGCTGTGGTTTGGGGCAACCTTGATCAGTAGTGGCAGCCTGTCGATAGGGGAGCTCACCAGTTTTATCCTATACGCCGGCATGGTAACCAGCGCTGCTTCTGCTATCGGTGATTTCTGGACTGAGTGGATGCGGACTATTGGCGCAACAGACAGAGTATTTGACATTATTACAACTGCAACACCTGAAGAGCCAGCCCAGCAAACACCTCTGGTGTTAGCCGGTAATGTCAGTTTCGACAATGTGTCTTTTGCTTATCCAGAGCGTTCAACGCAGCGGGCGTTACAGCACATCAGTTTTACCGTCAACGCCGGTGAAAAGGTGGCGTTAGTAGGTTCTTCAGGTGCGGGTAAATCCACTATCGCTAACATGATATTAGGGTTTTATATGCCGTGCGAAGGCTGTATTACGTTTGATAACATCACTATGCAGCCGTCAAACGTAAAGTGTGTTAGGGACAACATTGCCATTGTGGAGCAGGAGCCGTCGTTATTTTCCGGTAGTATCTACGATAATATAGCTTTTGCCGTCGCTGGACGTGAGGTGAGCGCCAGCGAGATTGTTAAGGCCGCCGAACTGGCAAACGCCGACGAATTTATTCAGCGTTTTCCCGACGGTTATCATACGGTGGTCGGTGACAGGGGAGTGCAGTTGTCAGGCGGGCAGAAACAACGTATCGCCATTGCCAGGGCCTTATTACGCAACCCCAGAATTTTGATTCTGGATGAAGCCACAAGTGCGCTGGACAGCGCCAGCGAGGCTAAAGTGCAGCAAGCATTAAGCACCCTGATGACCGGGCGTACTACATTTATTATTGCCCATCGTTATTCCACTATCGTTGAAGCTGATCGTATTCTGGTGTTGTCAGATGGCCATATAGTGCAGCATGGCTCACATACAGAGTTGATGCTGCAGCAGCAAGGTTTGTATTTCCGCTTGATGGTTAATCAACTAGCGCAAAATGCGACTGCCGGGCAGCGGATCGCCAACGCAGTGTAAGTGTTATTTCCTCCCGCCTTAAATAGATAGCTAGGTAATGTCATTATAATTCAATGTATTAGTTTTATTTTTTTGCTGGTGCAGTAAATGTTGTCACGTTTTTACATTGCGCTACGTCATAGCAATAGATAAGTAAAAAAATGACACTGAGTAAACCGACAGGATATGACTTTGCATGACAGAACAACATTATTTAACACAGCAGTTTGAAGCATCAAGGCAGCATTTACATAAGGTCGCATACCGTATGCTCGGCTCGGGCAGCGAAGCTGAAGATGCGGTACAGGAAGCCTGGTTCAGGCTTAATCGGGTAGAAGCGGCCAGTATTGAAAACCTTACCGCTTGGCTGACTACTGTGGTAGCGCGGGTGTGTCTTGATATGTTACGCGCGCGAAAATCTAATCATGAAGCTATTGATGATAATGTTGCAGAAATTGCCACTGACGCAGCAGACAACATTGAAGCCGAGTTGCTGCAATTGGATTTAATCGGGCCCGCGCTGCTGTTACTGCTGGATATGCTGACGCCGGCTGAACGGGTTGCCTTTGTACTACATGATGTATTTGAGCTGTCATTTGCTGAGATTGCCGCCATTCTGGAACTGCCGGAAGCGTCGGCCAGGCAACATGCTAGCCGGGCCCGTCGTCGTATTCGCGGAGCAACCACTGCAGAGCAAGACGCTGAGCGGCAGCAAAGCGTCGTTGCTGCGTTCTTGCTGGCTGCGCGTGAAGGTAACTTTGATGCGCTGCTCCGGCTACTGCATCCTGACGTAGTGCTACGCGCTGATGCTACTGCGATTAAAATCAGTACCGCCAATAAAGCCAAAGGCGCACCAGAGTTTGCGCCTGAAATTAGGGGCGCTGACAAGGTGGCGGCAACCTTTAAAGGTCGGGCGGCTGGTGCTCAGTTGGCGATGATAAATGGCCTTGCGGGCGGTACCTGGGGCGTCAACGGTAAGGCGATGGTGGCATTTTGCTTTACCGTTGCAGACGGCAAAATTGCCACCGTGAATATAGTGATGGACAGAGCTGCGCTGGATAGTTTTGACATCCAGTTGATTAATACCAATAACGGAGTAACAGCATGAATATCCTGCTATGGCTGATGCAAATCTTGCTTGCACTGCACACTGCCGCCGGCGCAGTGTGGAAATTCTCACATTCTGCCCAGCATACTATGCCTTCTTTAGCCGCGATCTCGAATAGCCTGTGGCTGACAATGAGCGGTATAGAGCTGCTGTGCAGCCTATGCCTGATATTACCGGTGTTTTACAAACCGTTGGCGATATTGATTCCTGTTGCTGCGGTGTGTATCGCCTTAGAGATGCTAATGCTCTCAGCCGTGCACCTTAATGCTGTTGGCAGCAGTTATAGCCCGCTTATCTACTGGCTGGTGGTAGCAGCTGTCTGCGCTTTTATCGCTTATGGCAGGGCTGTAATACAACCGTTATAACACACACAATGGCTTAAACCGGGTTGCTAATTGGCAAATGCTACGCATGTATCTTTACTCTTGTTAGTACTGATTGCAAAGTGCCCTCAGGCCGCCCGTTTAATTTTAAAATCACATCCAGTCCAGACGTGCTGCTGTTTGTAAATCAAGCATTTTAAATTTGTTGAAAATTAAGCTGAACTTGTACTTAGGCCTCGGTCTCTATGCTTTATAAGCAGCATTTTTACTTGTTATGGTTTTGACAAACTAATGTGATCTCAGGCAACGAGGAGGAACTATGTCCAGTCCGGAGCATAAGCAAAAAATTTGGCAGCTGATCAAGAAAATCAACACCGGTATGTTAACCACGCATCACGGCGGCGAACTGCGTGCCCGCCCTATGGTACTGGTGCAGGACGAATACGACGGCACACTTTGGTTTTACACTGACCTTGAGTCAGAAAAGGTACTCGAACTGGAGCAAGATCATGACATTTGCTTGAGTTTTGCAGACCCTGACAGCCAGACTTATGTCTCACTGACCGGCACAGGCAGGGCCACTCGGGATAAAAAGCTGATTGATAAATACTGGAACAGTTTTGTCGCCGCCTGGTTTCCGCAAGGCAAAGAGTCTCCTAATGTCGGTATGCTTGAGATTAAAATTAAGCGCGGTGAGCATTGGGACAGCAGCAGTAGCAAGATGGTAAACAGCATTAAAACCATGAAGGCCAGGCTTACCGGCGAGCAACCGGAGCTTGGCGAGCATGAGAAATTTGGTACCGCAGGGAAGAACTAATAGTGCTGTGTTTTGGCTACTGTGTCAGCCAGGCTGCTGGCTGACAACTATACTCTGTTTCACCAATGCTCAGCCGGCTGCCGGAGAAATGCTGCCAGTGTCGGCGATTGGTTAAGGTATAGAGAACCTCTTTGTTCATTTATTGTTCATTTTTGTGGCAAAAAATGAAGTTCACACTATCCTTTATTGGTTAAAAATTAACCAATGTGAGAGGGGTGTGAAATGGACTCGCACCGTAAACGCTATACTGGTGTATTAGTCGTTACCCTCAGTTTAATAGTCGCAACAGCGCTAACCGCGCTGTTCTACTATTACAAAATCGAAAAGAACGAAACCTACCAAAACCAACTCCATTTTCGTGAGCTTCAGCGCTATGGCACTTTGTTAACGCAAAGTGTTGATTCGCTGACTGTGGGTGTTAAGTCTACTTTGACTGATTTTGAACTTTTAAGAGCAAAAGCATTGTGGCTAAAAGTGGAGAAAAAAGAGCAACAGCAGATAGAAGAAATAAAAAATTTAAGCGAAGACGTTACTACAAAATATAAAGAATTAGTTTCAAAGAGAGGTGACTTGGCTTCTGCTAAGAAAGAGTTCTCTCAGCTAACTGAGAAAATAAAACAGATTCATAAGAGCAAGGCTCTGCTTAAACCACCTCCGCCTGTGGCAAGTGAGTTTTCTACGGGGACAAATAAACTACTTGAAGACAAAATTGATGCTACTAAGAATGAAATGCAGTCTTCGTTGAAAAACGTGGTTAGCGGTCCTCAATTATTTAATAACAAGAAAGCGGAGCAAGGGAGAAGCTCTGAGATTACAAGCATGCCGTCGCTTGAAAGCGAAAGGGATCTAGACATAGAAAAGCTTATCAACGAATTAGTTGAAATTTTTAAGTTTGATCCAGAAGACGAATTGTTTAAAAACTGGCGAACCCAAAAAGCGAAGAGTGAAGAGCTTCATAAAGATGTTGAACGAATGGATGTTGAGTTTTACTCACTTAGACGCCAATGGAATGTATTGTATTTTTCGGTTAATGATTCCGTTCTAGAGAAGGCTACTAACTCGGGTGGTACATCCGCAGCGACATTGCCGACACCTGCAAAAATTACTTTACCAAATCAATGTTTTATTAACTATTTATCTTCCGACAACAATAATGACGATAAGAATATTACATTATGTATTTCTGACTACCTCAAAGTTGCCGCATCACTGCAGAAGATAAAATTTTCCAATATTAATTTAATTCGACCTGACGGCGACTGTGGTAAAAACTGCAATAGTAGAATTGACCAGCATGATGGCAAAACCAGCTTGTTTGTTGTTGAAAAACGAGCCGAGATGGCAGATAAGCCCTACGGCATGATAGTGCCGCTGGAAGATTTTTTAACCGCATCGCCATTAGTGCCACTCGTAATGCTAACTGATAGCAGTGGGGAAAGGTTATTTAGGGCTGAGAATCTGGCACTGGGTGCCCGGCATCAGGGCTTAAGGTTCGAAAACTTATCCGAGGTGATTAAAAGCGCTGCGGGAACCGGCGGAAGTGGCGCTAGTCAGTCGGTTCAAACCCAACATGTGCAGCTTAATACCGGTTTAATTGAAGCTGCAAAGACTGCCGACACCGACAGTATTCGCGGTACACCGCTTAACTTATTTCACTCGCGCTACTTTGATACTGAGCTGGCAGGCGAGTCATATCGAATTTTTATGACGCCATGGCGCCACCCGCAAATTAATAACGGCGCGGTGTATTACTTATTTGCTGTACAAGCGCGGGATGTACTGACGCTTAATAAAATGGCCGTTTCTGGCAGCACTGTACTGCTATTAATGCTGATGGTAGTGGTGCTGGTAGCCTTTTTGCCGCTGATAAAAATCAGATTGGTTGGCTATAGCCAGACATTTAGCCGGACTGACACTCATACTCTAGTGCTGGGCTTAGTTATGCTGATAACCGCACTTAGCTTAGCACTGTTTCATTTTTTGCATTACAACGGAATCAAGCATCAACTGGATATTATAGCAAAAGCTGTCAATCGGGATATGCAGACTGGGTTCTCTTCAGAATTATCGGCATGGAAAGGTTTAGCTGAAAAAATGGATAATACAGCTGAGCAGTTTGTTGGTGACAGACTTTTCTCTGACCATCCAAAATTTAAACAACTTGGTGCCGTACAAGAAGCAGATAAGTCTAAACAAAGATATTCTACTCATAGCGGGAGGTATTGGCCCGAGGGCGTAGCGAGATTAAAGTATCGTTCGGCTAATGAACAGCTTCGGTTACGATTAATACAAAAGCTTCAGTTAACGCTCCCAAGTCAAAAAGTATCATCTAAAGAGAGTGAGGAAGATGGAAAACCGGATGCGAGTAATTATGCGGAACCAACTCTGTTAGACTCAGCCACTACTTTATGGAAGGATTTACAGCAACAACAACAGTCACAGTTACAAGCAGACCCTGAGCAACTTTCTGCTCCGGAGCGTCCTTTTTTTACAGGCTTGGCATTCTGGAGCTCCATGCGTCAATTTAGTCCTTCGCGCGAATTTATTCCATTAACTGGCCGACACTATGTCAACAACGCTTTTAGCTGCAAACAGTTGGATGGCGTGCCCTTCGCTCCAGATTGCAGAAACAATATGTATATTGAGCAGGTGCTGAATAAACGGGATTTGCGCTTAAATACCTGGATTGGTATACCATTGTTCGAAAGTCCCACGGCGCCAAATGATCAACGTGAAATAATGATCGTTGGTGGCCAACTACTAACCTTTACCCAGCCAGTATTGCCGCGCCATTTTCAGTTTTTGGTATTTGATAATTATACTGGTGAAGTGCTGATGCACAGCGACAGTCGATACAGCAAGATAGATAATATCTTTGTTGATACTGATAATAATGGGCGGCTGAAAGCTCTGGCTTATCAACGGCAAAAGCAAGCACAGCCACTTGATGTTATTTATAAAGGTCATGATTACCGTTTTGCAGTCAGTCGTCTGCATGAAAATGTGCCATGGACCTTAGTAGTTATGTATGACAAAGCGCCATTTCGCTTGTTAAATATGTCGGCGGCTTTTTTTGCATTTTGCCTGACTGTGTTAGTGGTGTGTGCTGTGTATTTACTCATAAGGGTAACGCCACATGGTACTCAGTTTATTGCCGCTATAATTTGGCCAAGCCAAAAGAGGGCTGCTTTCGCAAAACGCTATGCCTACCTTTATATAATCGGCTGGTTGTCGGTTGCATTGATAACCATATCTTTTTTTAGTGTTGCTGCGGGGTATTACTCGGCCAACTACCTTACAAACAAATACAATTATTTGAACAGGCTTTATGTTGCTTCCAGGATTTCAGAGCAAGAAGCTACACTGCGAAATTTAAGCGACACCATTTATGATGGTATCAAAGATGACCTACACCTGAAGGTTCCTTGTTTTGGCTTTGAAATTAGGGCAGGTATCTGGAGCGCTGAATGTGATTCGGGTTCTATATCTAAGCTGCGCAATTCGGCGCTGAAAAACTTAAGTGTCGATAACTCGTTTATAAACTTTGTATGGCAAAATTATAGCTTGGACATGACGTTGCTCAATGAGGTTTGGGCTTTGGCGGCATTATCATGGGATGCAGTCGAATCTAAGTCGAATGGAAAAACAACACAAGCGCATAACGTTGTTTCATCAGAATTTGACACCTTTGACTCGCCAGGTGCAGTTATTAAAAGCGGCCTCAGCAGCACCTTGTTGTTGATTTTGAGCTTGGCTTGTTTGGTTGTGTTGCTGTTACTTTATTTGCTGCTGCGTTATTGGGTATGGCGCCGATTAATGGGGCTTGATCAGCCACCGAACTTCCGTATCAATCCAAATACACAGCCACTATCTTCTAACAATGGATATGAACTCTATCATGCCATCGCCCGCATTATGTCCGGTTATAAGGCGTTAGATAATGAGTGTTTCTATGTGCAGTTAATAAGACCTGCAGCGGCAATGCAGGCTGTTCTTAGTGGCAAAGTTAACGAGAAAGATAAGCCGCTGCTTCAGGCTGCAGGTTTAGCAGGTTTAACCCTGCATTCAGTGCAAGAAATGCGGGAATGGGAGGCTGTCAAAGCTGCCAAAGAAAGTAGCAGTGATAAGCGCACTTTAGCACTGTCAGGCTTTGAGACTTTGGCTTTAGAAAAAGGCAAGCGACTTAAAGCCTTGGCTCTTTTGCAGCGCCTTAAGCAGCAGGGTGAAATAAATCTGATATTGGTGGTTGAAATAGCACCGCTGTACCGGCTAACGCACCCTGAAGCTTATCCAGTGCCACTAAAAGCTGAAGACAAACCTGATGAAGCTGAAATTTTGGCATGGTCTGAACTACTACGTGATTTTGTGAAAGTATATGACTGGGTGCCATGTGCAAGAGAGTTTAGACCAAAAGCCAGCGCATTAAATGTATTGCTTTACGAAGCTAATGCATGGCCTGAGCTTAAAAGGGTTGCTGTTGAATTTTTTGCGTACCACTTTGCGGTAAAGCAACAAAACGTCTACCTTCAACGCGACGAAAAAGGGTATTTCAGCCTGATTTCTAAACAAGGCGATGAAGATGAAGCAGTTCAGCAAGGTCACTTTAAATCCTGTATGGAGTTGTTGGATGCACTGACAAAAATCGACGTCGATAGCTCACTGATGAACTCTTTCGATAATAAAAACAGAGTCAATATTATCTCTGTGATTAATTCTATCAATCTTAATTGGAGCGCTAATCAAGTCATTGACTTTTTTGGCACGGCTGCTGGGGCACACTACCGTTATCGCTGGGAGCTATGCACGACTCAGGAGCGGTTGTTGATGATTAATATTGCTAATGAGCATTTACCCAACCCACGCAATTATATTCCGTTGGATCATCTGGTGCGGCGCGGCTTTATTTTCTGCGATAAAGGCTGGCACCTGGCTAATCATAGTTTCCAAAAATTTGTTCGTACTGCCGAAGACAGAGAGGTAGTCAGAAGCTGGATTGGCGAGGCATCGGAAAGTATTTGGAAATATACCCGCTTCCCGTTACTGGTTGTGCTGTTTTTGCTGTTGGCAGGGCTTGCTTACACTGCAACAGAAGCATTCCAGACGCTATTTGCTATTTTTAGCGCTGTACTGGCGGCGATGCCATTGGTGTTGCGTGTATTTTCCTTTGCGCGAGGAGGTTCGCTAGAGTAATAACGGCGGTTCAGGTGAACATTGAGCAACGCATTTTTAATGTTTATTGAGAAACAACCAGGCCATACCCTGTTGTTTTATAGCCTAACTGCCATTCTCGCTTGCCGCTGACGAAAGGGTTATCGTGGCCCATATGCTGGCTGATGCGCGTGTTCAAGTCGCGTTCCTGCGCGGTTACCGGGTCTTGTTTGTGCCAGGCGATAAACAGCTGTTGCTGAGCGCGCGACAGGTTAAGGTTATATTTATCGGCCATATAAAAATAAATGCGGGCGATATCACCGCGTACAGCGGCAGCAGGTTCAAACACTTGTTGTTTAAAATCAACCTTAACCGGACAGGCACCATGTTGGGCAGAGGCTGATGGCAAAACACCGAAGCGGTAATTACTGCGGTCGCCATTTACCTCACCTATGGCTGGTACCAGATTGTATAAATCGGCTTCCATAGCGCGAAAGGTGCTATCGGTTTTTACGCAATTTTTGCGGCCACCGTTTTGCCAGCACTGACGCTGATGGCCAAAATGATGCGCCGGCATCACGTGCTCCCATTCAATCCGGTTAGCACGCGGGCCGTTTTTACGCACCTGATAGCCACAGCCAGCTAAATCGGGTATGCCTTTCTTGCCTTGCCAGCGAATAGCGCAATCGCAATAAAAGCTCGTCGCTTCGGGCGCATGAATACGTTGGGCTAAGCGTTTGGCCTGATCAAAGTTTGTGGGGGCGGCTAAGGTAAAGACAGAACATAACAGCAGCAAATAGCTGCTAAATAACGCGACAAATTTCATTCACTACTACTTATTTCAGTGACATCACTATGGTGCTACTAAGCAGAACTCACCTTATTCACATCAACACGCCGTAAACCCTTCCCTGGGGGCTCGTTTCCGCCCATCCGGGGCTCCAACGGTTGACTTAGAATAAGCTGAGTTCTGCTAACATATTTCGTCGTCAGCAGTAGCTGACTTAATGCGTTTTCCCGGCAACCTGCTCGATATCATGCTGCAGCGGTTTGCGCAGGCCAAGTTTAAACCCGAGTTCTGCCACGATAAACAAGGGCCCAACCAGCAAGCCGATCAGGTCATCAACAAAAGCCGGTTTTTTGCCTTCATAGTAATGGCCGACAAACTGCAGTACCCAACCCACCACGAACAGGCCAACTGAGCTTGCCAGCCAGATACCAAATGGCAGGCTGGCCAACTGTGCAGCCAGCAGAAAACTGATGCCGCTGAAGATAAACATAATCAGCGCAAAACGCAGGTCCAGCCGCAGATAAAACGCCATACCACCAATAAATAGCAGCAGCGCAGGCGTAATAGCAACGCCCGCCAGGCTAAACAGCGGCCAGTACAATAAAGCAAATACGGCCACCATAATAAGTGGAATGCCGGCGTAATGGGTCAGTATATTGCGCTCATCACGGTGGTATAGCGCGTAATGGCTTAAATGCTCGGTCAGGTTTTTCATCGTTGCTTTACCTGCTGTCGAAGGAGTTAAGGAAGTCATCACTAAGCCTAAATCCACTGTGGCACAGGGTCAATGAGATACTTTGTTCCTGTTGTAGCTAAAGTGTAAATTTGGCGTATATAAGCAATAAATAAACGCCGGTAAGGCGTAGGCTGAGCAGGTGTTAACGGAGCTTGTAGTCAATAACACCGTGTTGCTAAGTAATGGTAGCAACACGTCGGTTCATGGATGGCTTGCATAAACTAATGAAAATAAGGGATAGACCAATGCAAGTAATCAGTTCTGTATTAAAACGTCAGTTGTGGCTGCTGTATGCCGCCGCGGCGCTGTTATTTGGCAATAACGCCAGTGCTGACGCCATTTTGCACGCGTTCGACTGGCACTATGACGAGGTCGCTGCCAAAGCTACTGAGATAAAAAACCTCGGTTATAAAGCGGTGTTGGTAGCACCACCACTGAAATCTAATGCCGCTAACTGCGCCTGGTGGCAACGGTATCAGCCGCAGGATCTGCGCGTAATAGATCACTGCAAAGGTAATAAGCAGGCTTTTGTAAATATGATCAATGCGTTAAATGATACTGACCCGGCGCGGAAAGTGGATGTATACGCCGATATTGTATTAAACCATATGGCTAATGAGCGTAATGGAGCAACCGACTTTCCCGGTCAGGCCGCAGTAAACAGTTATGGTAGCAACAGCATTTACTGGAATAACCAGCGTTTATTCGGCAATTTAACCCAGGGCCTGTTTGGCAGCGCCGACTTTAACCCGGCAAACTGTATCAGCAATTACAATGACGTTTGGCAGGTACAGAATTACCGCTTATGTGGCGGTAGTGGTGATAGCGGTTTGCCGGATTTAAACCCGAACAGCTGGGTGGTGCAGCAGCAGCGCAGTTACCTGACGGCATTGAAAAACCTGGGTGTCAAAGGTTTCAGGGTCGATGCGGCCAAGCATATGACGATTTGGCATATCAATGAAATTTTCACCAGCGACATTAAAAACGGCATGTACCTGTTTGGTGAAATTATTACCAGCGGCGGCGCCGGTAACAACGAGTACGACAGTTTTTTAGCGCCGTACCTGCAATATACCGATCATAAAGCCTATGATTTCCCGTTATTTAACGCTATCCGCACTGCGTTTGGCTTTGGTGGCAGTTTAAGCCAGTTAGTTAGCCCGGCATCTTACGGCCAGGCGCTGCAGAATAGCCGGGCCGTCACCTTCACCATTACCCACGACATTCCGACAAATGATGGTTTTCGTTACCTGATCATGGACCCAACCGATGAGTATCTGGCCTATGCCTATGTTATGGGGCGCGACGGTGGTAAGCCGCTGGTTTTCAGCGACAGCACTGGCACTGACAGTAATCGCTGGGTTAATGCCTATAAAGCTGACCATATCAGCAAAATGCTGAATTTTCATAACCGTATGCAGGGGCAAGGCATGGAAATGCTGGCCTGGAATGACTGTGCAATATTATTCCGCCGTGGTCAGGAAGGTATAGTGGGTATTAATAAATGCAGCAGTACCCAGAGCTTTAATGTGAGTACCCACAATCGTTTTTACTGGTACCGCAATTACCGCGATGTCTTAAGCGGCAATAATCTGGTGTATATCAGCGGCGGCAGTTTTAACTTCAGCCTGCCGGCGCGGCAGGCCAGAATGTGGTATGCCGACTAAAAGACGTTAGTCGCTGCTGAACAGCGCCAGTAAATCTTCAGCCTGGCCTTGCCACGGTTGGCCCTTGCCACCGGCAAACAGCTGGTCGGCAAGCTGGCGCTTGTGTTGCTGCAACAGTTGCACTTTTTGCTCTACCGTATTACTAGCGATCAGCTTATACACAAACACGGCTTTTTGCTGGCCGATACGGTGAGCGCGGTCGGTTGCCTGCGCCTCCGCTGCCGGGTTCCACCACGGGTCGTAGTGGATAACAGTATCCGCGGCGGTCAGGTTTAACCCGGTGCCACCGGCTTTTAAGCTGATTAAAAACACCCGGGTATCGCCGTGCTGAAAGGCATCTATTTGCTGCTGACGGTGTTTGGTCTGGCCGGTTAGCTTGCTGTAGCTGATACCTAATGCAGTCAGCTCATCCTCAATTAGCGTAAGCATACTGGCGAACTGGCTGAAAATCAGTATGTTACGGCCTTCTTCCAGCATTTCCGGCAGGGTGTCACGCAGCCATTGCAGTTTGGCATTCGTTTGTACTGAGCGGGCGTGCTCTACCGGCACCAGCCTGGCGTCACAACAGGCTTGACGCAGTTTTAGCAGGGCATCAAGAAACTGAATTTGGCTGGCCGCGACGCCTTTTTGCACGAACAATTCCCGTACTTTGGTTTCCATCACCAGCCGGATGCTTTCGTACAGGTTGCGCTGGTCACTTTCCAGTTCCAGCAACTGCACAATTTCGGTTTTTTCCGGCAGCTCACTGGCAACCTGGGCTTTAGTGCGGCGTAGCATAAAGGGCGCGATTCGTGCTTTTAACGCATGAGCGCGTTCAGTATCACCATGTTTTTCAATTGGTTTGCGGTATACCTGATTAAAGTGCGCATCGTTACCCAAAAGCCCGGGCAAGACAAAATCAAAGATAGATTTGAGCTCACCTAAATGGTTTTCCAGTGGGGTGCCGGATAGCGCCAGTTTAAAACCGGCTTTAAGTAAACGCACCGCTTTAGCGGCCTGGCTGCCGGCATTTTTTATATGCTGGGCTTCGTCCAGGATCACGGCAGAAAGCGGCTGTTGCTGATAATACTTATGGTCGCGCACCACCAACGGGTAGCTGGTGACTATCACATCATAATCGGCAAGTTCATTAAATAATGGCTGGCGTTTATTGCCATGCACCTGCAGCACCCGTAGTTGCGGTGTAAAGCGTGCCGCTTCGGCCAGCCAGTTACCCAGTAAGCTGGTCGGGCAGACAATCAGCGCCGGCTGGGTCAGTTCGCCACGCTGCTTTATACTCAGCAGCAGGCTTAACGTTTGTAAGGTTTTACCCAAACCCATATCATCTGCCAGTATACCGCCGAGGCCAAATTCGCGTAAGAAGTTCAGCCAGCTTAAGCCCTGTAACTGATAATCACGCAGCGACGCCTGTAAGCCGTGCGGCGTTTCACAAGGCGGTATGCCGTTAAAGTTATGCAGTAAACTGCTTAAACGCTGTGCGCGCTGCGCATTTAAAAACTGAATATCTTTTGCGCTCTCGGGGGGCAACAAGGCGGCTTTATAGGCTGGTAAATCAAGGCTGAATTGCGGCTTGTTCGGGTTTAACAGTTCGATAATGGTATCAATAAACGGCTGGATCAATGCTACCGGCAAGGCCAGCTTGCCCTGTGGCAATGATAACCAGATAGGCTTATTGGCATCAGGCAGGCCGTGCTGGCGTAACCACTGACTGATAAGTGGTAGCAAGGGGACCTGAGTGCCATCGATGTCGACCTGAATCGCTAATGCAAAGCCGCCCACGGCATTATCCTGCACCGCGAGATAAGGATCGCCGGTTAAAATGTCCAGGTTAAAGTTTTCATCACGGGCAATATGCCAGCCCTGTTGTTCCAGCTGTGGCAAGGCATCCAGTAACGGTTGCCACAGCAGCGGGTTGTCCGGTCCGTCACCGACACCAAAAGCGCTGTGCTCTGTATATGGCGCCGGCAAGGCAGGCAGTTGTTGGAGTTCAAGCTCGACTAACTGCTCCAGCGCCGAAATTTCTGTATTGCGCTCCCGTTTCACAAAAACCGTCACACCGTCCTGTTCCAGTTCAGTTTGTGCCTGATTTAAATCCAGTGGCAGCAGATAACCGGCATACTGAAACTGCAGCACTGCGGTGGGTTCACTGCGGCTTTTCAGCTTGTGTGGCAGCATTTTTAGTTGCAGCACCGGACGAGGGCGGCTTTTTACCTGCTTTAAACCTTCAGCAGAAGGTACTGGCAGGCTGGTCTGGTTGAACAGTTGCTGCAGGCGGCTGATGCTGGGTAATAAGGCCTGCTGCGGTATTGGTGGCATTTTATTCAGTAATTTCAGCTGCTCACTGCTAAGCCGGGTGTCCAGCGCGCCAATCTGGTAGTAGCTGGTATCCAGGTAACAGGGTGGGTCTGTGTACACCAGTTCAAAATCACGATCAGCATCGTCAAGCTGCCAGCTTAACTGCTGCCCGGCAGCAGTATTTTGCCAGACAAACTGTAACGGCCGTTTTGGCCCTTCTGTCACCGGGTAGCGCGCTTCAGAAAAGAAACAGCGGCCACTGCCAAGCAGTTGCTGCAATAGCTGATAGCCCCAATCGCCTTCCAGCAGCGGTAAGTCCCGTAGGCTTTGCGCGCGGAAATAACTGAGTAAACGGTAATCATGCTGCTCGATCCAGTGCGGTATTGTCGGTGCGACTAAATCATACTTACCAATGGCAACGCCTTTGGTATAACCGCCTTTTTTACTCTCCCGCACCCGCCGCGGGCTTAGCTGTAACCCGGCCTGGCCATAAGACAGTAGATACAACACCACATCTTTGTCATCCTCTGGCGGGGCTAAAGATTGCTCTACCTGCTCAAACCACTGATTCAGTTGTCGTACCGGTTGTTGTTCCAGTTTTAGTTTGTCTTGCTGGTAATCACGTTGTAGCCGCAGCAGCACTGCCAGTACATGCTTGCAGTTGGCACCCACCGGGCAGGTGCAGCGGTTTTGCAGCTGCCAGCCGTCGCTGGTGTTTTTAAGGGTAATAAACTGCCGGTATGGCGTGAAAGCTGCGCCCCAAACCTGAGCGCTGATGTCAGAAAGATCGCTTTTGTACTCCAGCTTCACCACTTTACCGGCTTGCAGGTATGCCTGAGCACGGTGAAACGTCACCGCGTCAAACCATTGTTCCAGTTGCTGTTGGCTAAGAGGAAAAGCTGTGTCGGTTGTCATAACGCCTGAATGCTAAGCACAAAGGCGTAATGCTACCGCAGTTTTGCCTTAAGCCAAATGCGGCAGCATAAAATAAAACAAATTTATGTGCTTAATCGTTAATTTTCACCGGGCCGTTAATGGCATTGATTTTTAACCCGCCCGAACCACTGTTCACAACGGTCAGGCCTGCAGCACCGTCAACCAGTATATCGCCAGAGCCATCATCTACCGTTACCGTGCCGCCAATATTGTTAACGGTCAGATCGCCTGAGCCATCATCAATGCTGACATCACCGGCTACGTCACTGATATGCAGATCGCCAGAGCCATCTTCTACCTGCAGTTTGCCACTGAGCTGGCGGATGCTGAGATTACCGGAGCCATCTTCTATCACAGCGTTGGCGCCGCCCTGGATTTGTAAATCACCGGAACCATCGTCAACATACAGATCGCCTTTCAGGCCTCGGATATCTGTATCGCCTGAGCCATCATCCAGTTTCAGGCTAAAACGTGCCGGCACTTTTACTGTCAGATCGATATAAGGGCTGTTGCCAGAATAGAACGACTTGTCGAAACCGGCTTCAAGCTTGGCATTACTGCCACTGTCAACCAGTGACAGGCGAACGTCTTCAGCGTCGTAGTAGTAAATATTGGCCACGACTTCAACGTCGCTGCGGCCTTCTTCACCAATAATATCGAGTTTGCCGGCCCCGGTATCGGCTACC
The DNA here is from genome assembly GCF_020531985.1 of Rheinheimera aquimaris. Lineage (GTDB taxonomy): Bacteria > Pseudomonadota > Gammaproteobacteria > Enterobacterales > Alteromonadaceae > Alishewanella > Alishewanella aquimaris. The sequence goes on from NZ_JAJAVQ010000002.1 coordinate 436,837, forward strand.
AGTTGCTTAAGGTCGGCGGCACCCAATGCCAGAGTGCGCTCTTCGTGTTGCAGATCACCGGCGTGGCCGTTGCCAACGTAAATAACACACCCACTCAGTAGGGTGGCGGCGGCAATTGTCAGAACAGATGTTTTCATTTCGCTTCCTTGTAAAGTATGTAGAAATAGTGGTGAGATTGTTTAATCTGCTGTCTGGATAGTAAAACTAAAGCAAAATCAGTGCCTGAATTTAACTGATTGTTATATATAGATTTAACGGTTTTAGTGTTGCCGCTCTGTTAGCCTTTCACGCTAACATCTGGTGAATTAGGCTATTTCGCCGTCGCAGGGCTGGCTATTTCGTAGCAAGCTGGAGTGTTAACAAAAAGCCAGCTATGTTTAAGCGGAAATTTGCACCGCTTAGCAGCGTTGCCGCATGGCGGTAAGCAAGGTTGTGCCGGTAACGCAGTCAGCGCAGCTATAACAATAAGGATAATGCATAATGATAAAGAAAATATTGCTGGTGCTTGGCATTCTGCTGGCAATACCGCTGGTTACAGCGTTGTTTGTGAAGCAGGATTACGAAGTAGAAACCCAGGTAATGATCCAACAGCCGGCTCAGGTGGTGTTTGACTATATCCGTTTCCTCGGCAATCAGGATAATTTCAGTGTCTGGGCCGCGATGGATCCGAATATGCAGAAATCTTACCGCGGTGTCGATGGCACTGTTGGTTTTGTCTCGGCCTGGCAAAGTGATAACCCGGATGTCGGCAGCGGTGAACAGGAAATTAAAGCGATTAAAGAAGCAGAGCGGATAGATTTTGAGCTGCGTTTTTATCAGCCGTTTGAAGCGGTTTCACCTGCGTATATGACAACCGACGCCATAGCGCCGGACCAAACCCGGGTTAGTTGGGGCTTTGCAGGCCATATGCCTTATCCGATGAACCTGATGTTGCTGGTGATGGATGTTGAGGCCATCATAGCCGCAGATTTACAACAGGGGTTGGATAACCTGAAGCTGATCCTCGAAGCGCCGCCGGCGCAGGGTGACAGATAATCAGCGGCCTTAGAAATAATAGTCCAGACTCAGCTGCAGGTAGTCATCGCGGCGGATGTAATACAATGGTTCCCAGTTTGTGTCGCTCTGGAAAAACCAGGCGTCGAGCCGCAGCCGCAGGTTGTTAGATAGCCGCATCGAAGCCTCGATTTTGCCGCTGCGGCTGTCGCTGTTGTCCAGGTCCTGCACCAGACCCAGCAGGATCTCACTGCCAGCTGCATCGTTGGCAACAAAGCGGGTACCTATAAACATATCGTTCTGCCCGGGCAGGGGTGCCTGTTCATCCCGGCTATCGTATTGATATTCAGCAATCCAGCCCAAATCCCAGTTACTGTCAAACAGGCCAACCTGGGTATATTCAAAGCCAGCCGTAGCCGCAACAAAATCTTGCTGCCGGGTTTTACGGTAAATACTTTCCAGTTTCCAGATCCAACTGCCGCTAATCAGCTGCGCTTCCAGGCCCAGCTGCTGCATTTGCAGATAAAGCGGCTGCAATTCATTGTTTTGGCCTGGCACAAGGATTGGCTCGCGGCTATTACCTTCAAAATAACTTAACGCCAGATCCAGTGCGTCAAACTGCCTGCTCCAGCGCAGGGCGAAATCGAGGTTGTTTTCTTGTTCAGCTGATTCATACAGCGGCTGATCGGTGTCGACCAGCAAAGGTGGCCGCAAACGGCCTTCGGCACCGGCCAGAGTGCGCTCGCGGAAATACGGCAGCAGGTACATCGACAGGGTGCCGCCAGCACCATACAGGTTCCAGTTCAGCATCGGCTGGCCGAGCTTGGTTTCACCGTCGATATGGGCGACTAAATCGGTCTGGTTAATAACATCGACCAGGTGTTGAGACTCGGTCACCCCCCAGAATACGATATCAACCCCCGCTTTGACATCAAAGCCATCACCGGCGTATTGCCAGTAAGCCTGGCGTAAATCGACCAAATTACGCTCGCTGTCGCGCTGGTCAAAGCGCAGATAAGGCTCAAACGCTAACTGATGATTGCGGTCATCGCTCTGCCATACCCATTCTGCACTGAAGGCGACGCTACTGTGAGACTTTGCCTGGCCTTGTTCGCCTTGCTGCGGATAATAACGTTGCTGCAGTGTCAGGGTGTAATCGCGGCTGAGCTGTTGCAGCCAGCTTTCATCGGCTGTTTCCGGCATTGTCGCTTTACTTGTTGCCGGTTTGCCGGGCGGCGCTGTGTGTAATGGTGTTGTTGGCGTTGCCGCTGCCGCAACCGGTGTCGCAGGGCCAGACTGATGTACAGCGGCACCAGTTTTTACCGTGGCCATACTGGTAGGGATAGTGTTTTGCTTTGCTACTGGCGCCGGCTCTTTCGCCAGACGACCGGGCTTGGCAGCAATAGCCTGATAGTACCACTGTCTGGCTCTGGCGACCGGGGTGGCCAGCATCTCGCTGCGCTGCGGTACATTCAGCTGCGCTCCGGCACGCAGCATATTAATATTCTGGCCGCTAAAGGCATCAGGGTTGGCCTGCCACAGCGCATAGACCACCTGTACCATAGCGACACCCTCGTCAGGTCTGGCCTGGGTGGCCAGTTTCCACAAGGTATCCGTGCTTTGTACCGGGCCCAGTACAACACTTTCTGCTTGCGCCGGGACGGCGGTTACCAGTGTTGCTATCAGGGCAACGCCGGGTATTAATCTGTGCATTACTGGTTTATCCTGCTGCTAACGCACCCGTTGCAGCGCATTGGTATCAAAGTCTGCCGCGGTGCGGCCGGTGTTAAACTCAATTTTATGGATCAGCAAATCCGTACTTTTACCGGTTTGATGATTTACCATGCTCAGTTTATGTGGCCGCCAGTATTTGTCCAGATATTGGCGATAATCCTGTAAGGTCAGTGTTTTAAGCAGGGTATTTTTACGGTCGTAATACTCAACTTTTACCGGCTGATAATGTTGCTGACTGAGCCAGGCAATGCTTTTACTGTAACCCGAGAACTCATCTGCAGGTATTTGCTCCAGTACAAAACAGTTACTGTCACCGCATGGCTCGTCCTGCAGATAATTGAAGCGGTATTTTTCGATTTCAAATGAGCTTAAATCTTCATAAGCAAACTCACTGCCCATAAAGGGGCCGGACTTATTGCGCGACGCTATCCGTTTTACCCGCTTGACGGCAGGCAGGTACAGCCACTGATCATCTTCAGCCGTTGGATGCGAATGGTTTAGAAAGGCTGTGCCACGTACATCCCGCGGCTCGTCAAATATGGTCAGGCCTTTGTCACCATCACCCTGTACTTCCAGTGCAGCAGTACGCATTTCGCGGCGGCTTTCATCACCGGCCGCATTACGCAGCACCATAGTGGTTTGGCTTTCGCTGTCACCCCAACCGATGTCGCGGCTTTTACGCTCTTTGGCTATTTGCAGGCCTTTGGCTTCATCGGCCGCCAAACTAAACGGTTGCCAGGCCAGGCCCAAACTGATGAGTAGCAGTGGTGTGAGTAAATAATTACGCATGACGTTTGCTGTCCTTGGTGTCAAATTTCAGTAAGAAGGCTGGCAGAAACAGGAAATCAATCACCAGCGCAGTCAGAATAATAATAGCCGTTAACAGGCCCATGTCAGAATTCAGCCGAAAGCTGGATAGCATTAGTACGCTAAACCCTATTACCAGCACAGCAGTGGTGATCCACAGCGCCCGGCCGACACTGTTAAACGCATAACGTACAGCGGCTTCTGCATCCCGCCCTTCCTGCCGTGCATGCTGATACTTGGCCAGAAAATGCACGGTGTCATCGACAATAATACCCAGACTCAGGCTGGCGACCACTGACAGGCCAAGATTTATCTCGCCACTGTACCAGCCCCAGATCCCAAAGCCGATAGCCGCCGGAGCAATATTAGGCAACAGGCTGATAAGCCCCATGCGCCAGGAGCGCAGGCTGAAAATCAGCAGCAATGAAATCAGCACCAGTGCCAGCGGCAGCGTTTTTAGCATCGACGCCATATTGCGCTCGCCGATATAACCAAACATCAGCGCTGTGCTGGCTGCGCTGGCCTGGTATTGCGGATAATGGTTGGCAAGATAGGCCAGTGCACTTTGCTCAAACTGGGTAATTTCTTTACTGCCCATATTCTTCAACGAGGCGGTAATACGGGTGGCGCTTTTATCCAGATTAAGCTGATTATTCAAATCCAGCCCATACGGCAGCGACATTTCGTACATCAACAGATATTGCGCGGCTTCGTCTTGCTGAGCAGGCAGTTTGTAATACGCCGGGTCGTCGCCATGCATATTCTGGTTCAGCCGTTTAAAGGTGTCGCTGACGGTATTGACATGGATAACATCTGGCTGCTGCTTCAGCCAGTTGCTGAACTGTTCGACGGCGGCAATAAATTCTGGTTGGTTTACGCCACTGCTTTCACCGCTGTGCAGGGCAAAATCGACAGAGGCAGAAGCGCTTAAATGCTGATCCAGAAAATCCATCGACTGACGAAACTGGGTTTCAGGGGCAAAATATTTTACCGCTTCATCGTTAATTTTATTCAGTGGAATAAGAGCAGAGAATCCCAGCATTAATATCAGCATTGCTGGCAGTAACAGATTATGCCGGCGGATAATGAAACCGGCCAGCGCATCCATCAGGCTATCTTTTTGCTGCTGTTGCTTACCGGCTTTAAGCGGTAATAACTGCAGTAGCGCCGGCAACACCACCAGGCTGAACAGGCACGCCAGCATGACGCCGACGGCACTCATATTGCCAAGGTCTGCCAGTATAGGCACTTCGGAAAAATTTAACGTTAAAAAGCCAATTGCGGTGGTTGAGCTGGTAATAAAGACCGGTACCAGATTGCGCTGCATACTGTATTGAATGGCGGCAGATTTTTGTTCACCCTGTGACAATGCAAACTGCATCGAGGCAATAATGTGCACACAATCCGCCACCGCCAGTGTCATCAGTATGGTTGGCACGTTTACGGTCGCGGTACTTAAAAATATGCCGGCCCAACCGGCCAGACCCAGTGTGCTGGTAATAGTGATAGCAATGATCACAATAGTTGCTGCTGCGCCCGAAACCGAGCGCAACAGCAGTGCCAGCATTAGCACTATGGCTAAAAACATAAAAGGGATCAGCGTTCTGGCATCGTGCTCGGCTTCATACGCCAGCGCATGGTTCATCGCTATCACACCCGCCAGATGAAACTCCGTCTGCGGGTACTGCTGCTTAAACTGCAATGTTAATTGCCGGGCATACTCATAAGCATCAAACACTTCTTTATTCTTGTCCTGCTCAGGTAGCTGCACGGTAATATTAATCGCTGCGACCCGGCCGTCGGTAGATATCAGCCGGTTGACCAAGGCTGGTTCGCTCAGGGCAATGCGTTCAATTTTGGCGATTTTGTCTGTGTTTAGTTGCGAGACATCCAGTAGCAGGTCTTCAACCAGCAGATCGTCAGCATCCGCTTCGGTGTGCTGGAAGTTGGTAACTGAGTCTACCCGGATAGAATACGGCGTTTGCCAGGCTGCATCAGTCAGTTGCTTTAGCAGTGTCAGCATATCGGCGCTAAACACCGTACCTTCTGCGGGGGCGACACCAATTAGAATATTATCGGTTTTGTTAAACTCATCCTGCATCTGCTCGAATGCCTGCAACTGCGGATTCTCGGCAGAAAAGAAGATGCGAAAATCACCACGAAAAGCCAGCTTACTGATACCGGCACTCATCAGGATCACCAGCAAGGCCGTACTGAGCAGAACCTGCCATGGATGCGCCAAAACCCAGCTTAACCAACGTTGCCTCATATGCTGCTCCAAAACCTGTTTCGTCAATCCGGCCAACAGCTTGGGCTGATAACTGTATGCATCCATGCTGTGGTATCCAGTGTAGTCTCTATCGGGCTGTAAGCTAAACAGATTATTTAGCCTTGTTTATTATTAACATTATGCTAAACATTATTTATCTTTTATTTCTATTATCGCCAGGGAGACAGGATGTCATTGGCCGTTGTGTTCAGCCGCGCCCGTCATGGTTTAGATGCGCCGCTGGTTACCGTTGAAGTACATATCAGTAATGGCCTGCCTGCTTTTCAACTGGTGGGGCTGCCGGAAACCTCTGTCAAAGAATCGCGTGACCGCGTGCGCAGCGCCATGGTAAACAGCGGTTTTGCTTTTCCGGACCGTAAAATCACTGTTAATTTAGCCCCGGCAGATCTGCCCAAAGAAGGTGGCCGCTTCGACTTGCCGATTGCGCTGGGCATTATTGTTGCTTCGGGCCAGCTGGCAGAGAAAAGTTTGCTCGGCTGTGAGTTTTGTGGCGAGCTGGCGTTATCAGGGGAGATCCGGCCGATAGTGGGTGAGATCCCGGTTGCTATTGCCTGCCGCGATGCCGGCCGTGAAGTAGTGCTGCCGATGTTAAATGCGCAGCAGGCGCAGCAAGTGCCTAAAGTGGTTGTACATGGCGCTGAGCATTTACTGCAGGTGCACAGCTTTTTACTGGCACAGCAGGCATTACCGGCTATTCCGGCGTTGCCGGCCAAGGTGGTAACTTCGCAGCCGGATTTAGCAGATGTGAAAGGTCAGGCTCATGCCAAGCGGGTGCTGGAGATAGCGGCAGCGGGTGAGCATAATTTGCTGATGCTGGGGCCGGCAGGCACTGGTAAATCGATGCTGGCGCAGCGTCTGCCGGGAATTATGCCACCTTTGACAGAACAGGAAGCGTTAGCCACCGCAGCTATATATTCGATTGCCGGTTTGCAGCGTAACTTAACCGACTGGCAGCAAAGACCGTTCCGCAGCCCGCATCATACCAGTTCAGCCGTGGCATTGGTCGGCGGTGGTTCGGTGCCTCGTCCCGGGGAAATATCGCTGTCCCACCATGGCATTTTGTTCTTAGATGAACTGCCGGAATTTCCGCGCAAAGTGCTGGATGTACTGCGCGAACCACTGGAAACCGGTGTTGTGCATATCAGCCGTGCTGCGCGGCAGGCGGAATTTCCGGCACAGTTTCAGCTGGTGGCAGCATTAAACCCAAGCCCAACCGGTCACCATCAGGATGGCCGCGCCACGCCGGAGCAAGTCATGCGCTACTTGAACCGCTTATCCGGCCCTTTTATTGATCGTATTGAATTACAGATTGAAGTGCCGCTGTTACCTAAGGGGATGTTAAGTCAGCACACCCAGGAAGAAAGCAGTGCCAGTGTGCGCGAACGGGTGCTGGCTGCTCGGCAGTTACAACTGGCGCGACAGGGCAAAGCTAATGCCAGGCTAAGTGGCAGTGAAATAGCAGATTTTTGCCCATTACAACAGGCCGATGCCCGCTTTCTTGAAGATACTATTCATCGCTTTAAATTATCGGCCCGCACTTATCATAAGATAATTAAAGTGGCGCGTAGTATTGCAGATCTGCAACAACAAAATCAGATAAACCGGGCACATTTAATGGAAGCACTAAGTTATCGGGCATTGGAGCGGTTGATAAGTTATCTGAAAAATTGAATGCTGCGATTTTATCTTAGGTTTTTTCATATTGTTTACAAAGTAACATAAATAGGTAAAATGAGGTTGTTTATTCTCTGTGTACATTTTATCTAAGGAAAGAAAGATGTGGGTTAGTGAAAACGGGCAGTTATGCAATACCGAAACTAAACGGCGTTTATCACCACAGCAGTATGGTCAGCCAATTTATTTTGAGAACCTGGGTGAGCTGTATTTTTCAGCTACAGATATAGTGCTCAGTATGTCGGCATCAGAGTTTGATCAGTTCAGCCTTGAATATGAAAAAGCCCTACAGGATTAACCAGCAGGGCTTTTGTGTTTTTCCACATCAACCAATCAGGTTGTAGGTAATCGCAGCTAGCAGGTAAGCCAGCAAGCCATAAGCAACGACTACACCTATTACCAGCTTGTTATTGCCTGTTTCCGCTTTTAATGTTGCTACTGTTGCCACACATTGCAGGGCGACCACATAGAACAACAGAATACCCAGACCTGCGCCTAACGCCAAGCCATCCTGCTGAATGTTTTCGGCCAGACCGGCGACGTTTTCGTCAGCATTACTGACACCAAACAAGGTACCGAGCGCACCAACAAACACTTCACGCGCCAGGAAGGACAGTAAAATGGCTACGCCATAGCGCCAGTCCAGACCCAGCGGTTCAAAGATTGGCTCGATAAAGTGACCTATAGTGCCAAGATAAGAATGTGCCAGGTCGTCACCGCCCGCCGGGAAGTAACTCAATACCCAGATCACAACCGATACCATAAAAATCACCGGGCCAGCACGGTAAATAAAGTGCTTACCGCTTTGCAGTACACGCTGCAGCAGAGGTTTCCAGTGTGGCAGGCGGTAGGTTGGCAGCTCCAGAATAAACGGCATATCCGTGGCAGTGGGTTCAATTTTATCTGAGCGCGACAACAGCAGACTAATCATTAACGCCGTCAGAATACCCATAAAGTACAGCGCAAAAAACGCTATACCCTGCAGGTTAACCAGACCACCAAGGTACTGAATATCCGGGATAAACACGGCAATTAACAGTGCATATACCGGCAGGCGGGCGGAGCAGGACATCAGCGGAATAGTCAGCATGGTGATCAGCCGTTTACGTGGCGATTCTATGGTGCGGGCGGCCATAATGGCCGGTATAGCGCAGGCATGCGCTGACAAATAGGGAATAAAACTACGACCGGATAAGCCAAAGTAACTCAGCGGGCGGTGACAGATAAGCGCAGCGCGTGCCAGATAGCCGCTGTCTTCCAACAGGCCGATAATCAGCGTCAACACCATGATCTGTGGCACGAACACCAAAAATGATCCCAGGCCGCCAAATACTGCATCGTTTATAAAATCGTGTATCACGCCCGGGCCTAGGGCTTCGGTGAGCACTTCGGCAATATAAGCGATGATACTTTCCACCGCATCCATCAACGGGGTGGCGAAAGTAAAAATACTTTGGAACAGAAAGAACATTACCAACAGAAACATCACACTGCCGCTGATGCTGTTTAGCATAAAGCTGTCGATACGGTTTTGATTTTTCAGCACTACGGTATCTTTGATGCCGTGTTCAGCCGCCAGTTGCCGGGCTTGCTTCAGATCGCTTGCTGCATCCGGACGCAAATCTGACAGCTCGGGAATAGCACTGGCTGCAGCCGCATCCTGTTGCAGTGCCGTTTTAAATTCAGCAATCCCTTCAAGAGTGCGGGCTGAAATAGCATAAACCGGGCTACCCAGCTGCTTGCTAAGAGCAGCTGTGTCGATGTGATGGCCGAAACGCCCCAGTTCATCAATCATATTCAGCGCAAAGATCAGCGCTTTGTTATGCTGCTTTGCCAGGCGCTGTACCTGCAGACCAAATACCAGGCTGCTTTCCAATCGCGTTGCATCGAGGTTGCAGACAATCAGTGCAGTGTTGTCATCCAGCAGCGCTTCATGCAGCTTTTCCACAGCGATCTGCTCGTCTTTCGACAGCGTATGTAATGAGTAAGCGCCAGGGAAGTCGACTACCTGGTAACCAGCAAACTGGCCGCTTTTCAGCTCTACTGTTACACCCGGAAAATTGGCAACCTTTTGTTTCAGGCCGGTAAGCTGGTTAAACAACAGGGTTTTACCAGAGTTTGGTTTGCCTACCAGAATAATACGTTTCATAACACAACCTGTTTTCACATTCAGCTAATACAACATCCTTTAACCGCCGGCATTCAGCTGCTGCGGATATGGATTTCTCTGGCTATAGCCTGCTCCAGCGAATATACACAGTCTGCCACGGTGACCACGACTGGGCCTGAAAAAGGCCCACGCTGCACGCAGGTTAACGCCCGGCCCGGCTCGAAACCCATCTCGAACAGACGCTGTTGGATCTGCTGCGGCAGTGTCTGGGTAATAGCTGCGATCTCAGCCGTTTGTCCACGCGGCATGTCCCATAATGTTTTCATAAGCTAAATACTAAATTGAGAATAGAAATAATTGTCATTTAACAAGGTGCAGTTATGCCACAAGCCAACGCGGGCAACAAGAGCTGGCGCAAAAAAAGCTGCCAAATCACTATTTGGCAGGTTCAACGGCAGCCTGAAGCAGCAGGGCTATACCAGTTTCCAGTTCAGGGTTTCACCGGCATAAAACGGCACTATAGGGTTACCGTTTGGCAAGGTTATTTCGGTAGGAACCTGCCACTGCTGTTTTACCAGTGTAACAGTGCCTTTATTGCGCGGCAGGCCGTAGAAGTCGGCGCCATAGTGGCTGGCAAAACCTTCGAGTTTATCCAGACAACCTAAATCGTCAAAGACCTGAGCATAAAGCTCTATTGCACTGTGGGCACTGTAACAGCCGGCACAGCCGCAGGCTGATTCTTTGCGGTGCTTTTCATGTGGTGCCGAGTCGGTACCAAGGAAAAATTTAGCTGAACCGGTAGCGACAGCGGCGCGCAGCGCTTCCTGATGTGTGCGGCGCTTTAATACCGGCAAGCAGTAGTTATGTGGCCTGACGCCGCCTACCAGCAGATCATTACGGTTTAGCAGTAAATGCTGTGGCGTGATGGTTGCTGCCACGTTAGCGGAACTTTGCGCAACAAAGCTGGCAGCATCAGCAGTGGTGATGTGCTCAAACACAACTTTTAGTGATGGTATGCGGGCTACAATAAGTTGCAGGTAGCGGTCGATAAACACTTTTTCACGGTCGAAGATATCAATTTCATGCTCTGTCACTTCGCCATGGATCAGCAGCAGCATGCCCTGTTCTGCCATAGTCTCAAATACCGGGTAAAGCGAGTCCAGCGCGCCAACACCGTGGCTTGAGTTTGTTGTGGCGCCAGCAGGGTACAGCTTGGCAGCCACAATACCTGCACGTTTTGCTTCAATAATATCAGCGGCACTGGTTTTATCTGTCAGATACAACGTCACCAGTGGCTCAAAACTGCTGCCAGCAGGGCGAGCCGCTAATATTCGTTCACGGTAAGCCTGTGCCATAGCGGCTGTTGTAACCGGGGGAACTAAATTAGGCATCACTATTGCTCTGGCGAACTGACGAGCCGTGGCCGGGACAGTTTCGCGCAGCATATCGCCATCGCGAAAATGCAGGTGCCAGTCGTCCGGAGTCTGAATAGTTAAGGTGGTCATAAAGTGGCTCCTGCTGGCTGAATAAAGTGAAAGTAAACAAACGGCGCTATTGTAGCAATTATCTGTCAGTGGGGAAATTGCTGCGCCGACGTATTGCAGTAAGTCAGCGTTCAGCCTAGTGTGAACACTATTGATTATTTGACCCGAGAATTTAACAATATGACGACTGAGCAGGCACTGCTGTTTACCATTTTGCTGATGACCATTGGCCTGTTTATATACGGGCGCTGGCGGCATGATGTTGTCGCGCTAGCCGCACTGATGGCTTGCGTGTTTGCAGGCCTGGTGCCAGCTGACGAAGCTTTTAATGGCTTTGGCCATCCGGCGGTTATTACTGTTGCCTGCGTGCTGGTACTAAGTTATGCCATGCAAAGCAGTGGTGCGGTTGATGCGATGGTAAGACGGGTATTACCGGCCAAAGCCGGTGTGATGACCACGATAACTCTGTTGACCGCGCTGGTTGCGGTGTTATCTGCGTTTATGAATAACGTCGGTGCAATGGCGTTACTGATGCCGGTGGCGATGCAGGCCGCGGTTAAATTGGCCGTTCCACCCGGGCAAATCCTGATGCCGGTAGCTTTTGGTTCTATTCTCGGCGGTATGACAACAATGATAGGTACGCCGCCCAATCTTATTGTTTCAGGCTTTCGTAATAGCAGTCAGGGCACTGGTTTTAGCATGTTTGATTTTAGCCCGGTAGGCTTGCTGGTAGCTCTGAGCGGTGTGGTATTTATTGTGTTGCTGGGGTGGCGTCTGGTACCGAAGCGCAAACAGCAGGGTATTGAAGGTTTTGACACGGCTAATTACCTGACTGAAGTTCGGGTAACGGCTCAGAGTAAAGTGGATGGCATGCGTTTGGCGGAGCTTGAACAGAAGCTGGAAGACGCCGATGCGCAGGTTATTGGTTTGGTGCGGAATAAGTTCAGGGTAACCGTGCCTGCCGGTTACCGGCGGCTGGTAGCCGACGATGTGCTGGTGATAGAGGCAGAACCGGAATCTTTAGGTGCATTGCTGGCGGAGCTTGGTTTGACTCTGGAAGAAACAGCCCGGGCCGATGCTGAAGCTGAAGCAAAATCAGAATCGCAGGACAACGCAGCAACTGAGCAGCAAGAAGACACTGACAGCGGTAATGGCACCATGAACTCCGATGATATGGTGCTGCTTGAGCTGGCAGTATTACCCAGCGCCCAGCTCATCGGTCGCTCAGCAGCTAACCTGAACCTGCGTAGCAATTTTGGTATTAACCTGCTGGCATTGTCGCGCAGCGGCAACCGCTCAATTAAACGCTTACGCCGCACCGAGATCGCTGCCGGTGACGTATTGCTGGTGCAGGGGGATGCGCAAGTGCTCAGCAGTTTTGCCAGTGAATTTGGCTGCGTGCCACTGGCAGAGCGCGCGATTAATGTACCGGACAATCGCCGAGCCTGGCTGACGGCCAGCATTATGTTTGCAGCAGTGGCGGCCGCCGCCCTGGGGGTGTTACCTGCCGCAGTATCTTTTGCTGCGGCGTTACTGGCCAGTATGTTGTTTAAAGCGGTGCCCATCCGCAAGGTATATCAGGTCATTGACTGGCCGGTTATTGTGCTGCTAGCAGCGTTGCTGCCGGTGGCGGAGGCGATGTTGAGCACCGGTGCGGCAGAACTGCTGGCCCGGTGGTTGCTGCAGTATGCATCGGCAGGTAGCACTATAGTAGCGCTGGCTATTTTACTGGTGCTGACAATGACGTTGTCTGATTTTATGAATAATGCTGCTACGGCGGCTGTTATGTGCCCGATAGCGATCAGCGTTGCGGCCCAGCTTGATGCCAGCCCGGATACATTTCTGATGGCGGTTGCGATTGGTGCTTCCTGCGCATTCCTGACGCCTATTGGCCATCAGAACAATACGTTGATTCTGGGGCCGGGAGGCTTCAGGTTCGGAGACTACTGGCGTATGGGCTTACCGCTGGAAATAATTGTTGTCGCAGTGTCAGTTCCGGCCTTGTTGTACTTCTGGCCGCTTTAGTCTGCAGTAGCATTTTGCTACACTCAACCCTGCACCTGACACTGCAGGGTTGCAATGCCAGTTATTGCCACATTTAACGCTGGGAAACCTTATGAACGACTTAGATTTCGACCTGGACCACCTTGATTTTGCTGCGGCAGAACATAATGTAGAACGTCAGCAGCAAGCTGAACTTGAGCGTGCTGACGACCCACAATATGGCGACGATGATGATGAGTGTAGTGGCGGAGCCTGTAAGATTTAATCTGCCGCAGCTGTCACGGCCGGTGCTGTGGTCTTATGCCACAGCTGACTGACAGCGATGCACAGTACACCAGACAACATCAACAGCGCAAAAGGTAGTGGCGTGCCGTTGTAGAATAACGCCAGTAATGGGCCTGATAGTGAGCCAATGCCAAAACGCAAGGTGCCGATAACCGCCGTTGCTGTGCCGCTATTGTCAGGAAACTTTATCAGAATCATTGCATCGGCATTGGTCGCAATTAAACCCAGACTGGCCATTAAAGGTGCTATTGATAGTACCGTATAGACCAAATCAAAATTCCAGAAATTAAACAGTGCCAATGCACTGGCGCTGACAACGGCTACTGCAAGGCCTGCGCGCAGCATGCGCTGTGGTCCAAGCCTTACTACTAACCTGCTGTTGATAAAGTTAGCCAGCATCAGCATTGCAACATTTACGCCGAACAATACACTGAATTGCTGCTCGTTGACGCCAAAAAACTTAATATAAACAAAAGGCACGGCAGTCAAAAAGCAGAAAAACGAAAACGATGCGAACATCGAAGTGGCAATGTCCGGCCGTGCTGAGGCGTTGGAGAATACCACCTTATAGCCTGATAAAAAGGATGGTTTAGCTGTGTGCGCGGTGACAGTTTTTGTTTCAGGCAGATATCGCCAGCTCAGCAACAGGATCAGCAGGGCATAACTGGCTAGGGCAACAAAAATCATCTGCCAGTTGGCCAGCCACAAAATGCCACTGCCGATTGCCGGGGCCAGCAACGGGGCCAGCATCATAATCATTGAAACATAAGACATGCCTTTGGCGGTGTGTTCCTGATAGATATGCCGCACTATACCAGGCACCACAACAGTTGCAGCCGCGCCACACAGCGCCTGTACCGCACGCCAGGCCAGAAACCATTCAATAGAACTAACCAGACTCAGAGCAATACTGGCCAGAACAAAACCTGTCAGACCAAATATAGCCAGCGGCCGGCGGCCCAGACTGTCTGCCAATGGGCCGCATATCAGCATGCTGACACCAAAAAAAGCCAGGAAGATGCTTAACGACTGCTGCACCATACCTATAGTGGTATCCAGTTGCTGCGCCATCAGTGGCATGGCAGGAAGATACATATCAATCGCCAAAGGTGTGGTAGCAACAATGGAGGCCAGTAACAGAATGACCCAGCCAGCAGGTTTATGTGACATTGATTCAGGCTCTTAACTTCGCAGCGTTTTATGATACGCGTTTTTCCCGGCTGCAGCTAACGTGATAGTGTAAAAATGGGTTAACAAATATGTCTGCCGGTTGGCCTGGTTTGCATTTAGCCTGGCAAAGCTTTTTAATAGCCGTATATAAGCAAATACTGTTGTGTTGGCCATGAAACGATTTTACGGGGTTATTTGTCTGTTTGCCGGCCTGCTGGCGTTTCAGCAACAGGCCGCAGAGCCCATTCGTATGGGGCTACACTTGTCTGCTCCCTGGTCATTTTATAACGATGCCGGTGAGTTGGATGGCATCGAGTATCAGCTGGTATCGCGCATCTTCAGCCGGGCGGGTTTCAAGGTCGAGTACGAACTGCATAGCTACAGCCGGTTGCTCAAGCAGTTCAGTGACAAAAAGCTTGATTGTGCCTCACCGGTGGCTGTACCGGTAGAGGGGGCAAGTTATACAGAACCTTACCTGCCGTTTGAGGATGTGGTAATCAGTCTGGCTTCTTCAGGCATCGAGATCCAAAGCCTGCAGCAACTGGCCGGTAAGCGCATTGTCGCTTATCAGCAGGCGCAGCAGGTGCTGGGGGCTGAGTTCAGTGCTGCGGTGGCAGATGCCAATTACCTGGAGCTGGCCGACCGGAGTTTACAGCTGGAGTTGCTGTTTAGTAACAGAGTGGATCTGGTCATAGGTGAGCGTCGTGTGCTGCACTATCTGGCCGCTAAAACTGCACCCCACTTGGCTTTAAAGACGCATCATTTGTTTACCGGGCAAAAATACCCGGCCGCGTGTTGGGATCCGGTACTGAAGGATGTGTTTAACCACGGGCTGGAATTACTGCAACAAAGTGGTGAACTGTCCGCTATCCTGCAGCAATATAATGACCTGACCGCTATCGGGACAGAATAGCCATTGCAATGTTATTACGCGTATACTGTGCGCATCGATGATGCGGGAAACTGATAATGAAAAAAACCAAAGTTATAACCACAGATGAAATACTGCTGACATTGTGCCAGTCAGTAACCAAGGTACTAACCGGCGCTGGCAACAGTAACGTTGCGTATTCACCTATGGTGCAAAAAATTCAGAAAACCTGCCTGCGGCCAGATCTGGGCTGCTTTGTGCTGTTTGACGGCGGTTTCTCAGGCCTGGTTATTATTAATTTCACTGCGCAGGCCGCAATGGAGATTTATAAAAAGTACCTGATGAGCATGGGCATGCCTGAAGAGGAGTTGGCGCAGTTTCATACCTCTGACGAAGTAGGCAACGTGATGGGCGAGTTGATGAACCAGATAGTTGGCGATTTTACCAATACGGTGCGCTACGACCTGCATACGTCAATCAACCAAAGCCAGCCGAAAATGATGGCGATTAACAAACAGGTACAAATTCTGGTTAACACCCAGCTGGATCAGCCGCAGGCACGCCGGGTAACCTTTAGCACACCGGAACATAATATTTTCTATCTTGAACTGGCGATGGATAAAACCGAATTCATTCAGCTGCATGAGTTTGATAAAACCGAGCAGGAACATCCGGATGATATTCTGGCGAATGCACAGCAATATACACCGGAAAATACTGTCAGTGCAGATGTCGACGTAGATGACGACTTTCTGAAAAATCTGGGGCTATAACTGCAAAAGGCCTCAGCCGCGCTGTGGCAGTATCAGCACAAAACGTGCGCCGCCGAGGGGCGAGGTGGCCACTTCGATTCTACCCTGATGCCACTGCACTACACGCTGCACTATGGCCAAACCCAGACCAAAACCGCCAGCCTGTTTATTACGGCTGGCTTCAGCCCGGAAAAATGGTTTCAGAATATCCAGCCTCAGCGCTTGCGGTATACCTGGGCCGTCGTCCTCGACTTCAATCTGCCAGTGGTTTTTATGTTGGCTCAATGTCAGTCTGATTTGGCTCACCGCATATTTTTTTGCATTAACCAACAGGTTCTGCAGCGCGCGTTCCAGATAATGGCCATCGCCATATAGCATGGCCTTGTCAGGCAATTGCAGTGATATAGCGGCACCAGGCAGCGGTGTCAGTTTTTCCTGTACGTTGGCAATCAGCTCGGTTAAATCCAGATGCTGTTTCTGTAACGGCGATTGTCCGGTCTCCAGCCTGGCATAATCAAGAATTTCATCGACCAGTTGCTGCAGCTCTTTTACATCTTGCTGCATCAGCTGGCGTTCTTCCTGCGGCAGTTGCTGCGCCATTTCCAGTGCAAAGTTCAGTCGCGCTATAGGGGTACGAAGTTCGTGTGACACGGCATGGGTCATTTCCCGTTGCAATGCCAGCAATTCACGGATCTGCAGGCTCATTTGCTGAAAGCTGTGAGCAATAGGGGCGATAAAGGAGCGGGCGGGTAACTGCAAAGGGGTTTCAGCGTCAGCAGAGAATTTTTGCAAACGCCGTTGCAACAGCCGGATATCACGGGCAACCGGCCATAGCCACAATGCAACCGCGACTGCCAACAGCACAAAAAATAATAGTGTGAACCAGATGGCGCCATCTTCCTGTACCAGTTGCAACGGGCCCAGGCGCCATAGCTGGCCGCCCTGCTGATAATAGAAATATACCCGCTCGGCTTCAAACAGTGTCAGCACCTGCCCTTGTTGTAGCTTGGCGGCTTCATCCGGCAACCAACTTATGCTATCACTTGGCAGTGCTGAAATGGTTAGCGGAATATGCAGTGGCCACTGGTTTTGGGGCTGCTGCAGCTGCTGTTGCAGCAGGGCGGTGTAGCTATCGAGCCATGGTGGCTCTGCTGAGGGTTGCCACTGTTGCCAAAGCTGCTCCACCGCCCAACCGGTGCCTAGTAGCACCAGAAAAATAAACAGATAAAAGTGCCAGAACAGGCGATGCATTGGCAGCCTTACTGCCAGGCGTCGGCAACAAACAGATACCCCTTACCCCACACCGTTTTTATACGAAACGGCGTTTCAGCATTGTCTCCCAGTTTGCGCCTGAGGTGCGAAATACGCACATCGACGGTGCGATCCAAGCCATCGTATTCGCGGCCGATAATTTGTTGATGAATGGCTTCGCGTTTTACCGTCTGGCCTGCGTGCTTGGCCAGCATCCACAACAGATCAAACTCATAACTGGTTAGCTCCACACGCTCGTTGTCATACCAGGCTTCGCGTGAGCGCTGTTTTAACAGCAAACGGTTAAACTGCAACTCCTGTTGCTCAGCTTTGCTGATAATCTGAGTCCGGCGCAGTAAAGCGTTGATCCGCGCTACCAGCACTCTGGGTTCTACCGGCTTAACAACGTAGTCATCTGCGCCCAGTTCCAGCCCGAGTACCTGATCAATATCGCTTTGTTTGGCGGTCAGCATCAACACCGGCCCTTTAAACCAGGGGCGGATCTGGCGGCAGACACCAAAACCGTCCAGGCCTGGCAGCATTAAATCCAATACGATAAGGTCGGGTTGAAATTGGCGGCAATGCTCCGCTACCGCATCGCCCTGGCTTTGCAACTGCACGGTGAAGCCATGCTGAGTCAGGAATGTTTGTACCAGCGATGCCAGGCGGATATCGTCTTCAACCAATAGTATTTTTGCCATCAGAATATGCTCCATGGGCTGCTTAAACGGCGTTGGGCAGGTTTGCGGCTTAGTACCTGTAGCTCGGTTCTCAGCAGGATACGGTTGTCACTGTCTCTGAGTGACAGCTCGGTATTTTGCCAACTAACAATATGCTGCCAGTGTCCCTGCTCTGCCTGTTGCCAGCATTGCAGCTTTTCTTCCGCCATGTACAGGCAGGTACTTAGTGCCGTCTGACTGTACCAGTGTAGTTGCAACCGGGTCTGACAACTTTGGTTTTGCTGCTCGGTTACACAAATTTGTGGGCTGACATCCCAACACAAACTGCTGCTGCAGTTTGCGGGTAAGGGATTGGGTGCTGCAATACCGTTAAGTGCCAGTAACAACCAAAGTCCCTGCATCAAAATAACCGGTAACTTACGCCAAAAAACCAGGTCGTCACGTGGTCGGTACGCACCAGAGGGCTGTCTGTCATTGCATCATCCAGATGTAAGTAACGTAAAAATGCCAGCAACGCTACCCGTTCTGACAACGGGTATTGCCAGCCTAAGCGCAGTTCAGGCTGCCAGCTTGGCTTGCCTTTGTAGCGGTCAAGATAGAACGGCTCATTATTATCAATGCCATAGTAAGTATCAATCAGTTTGGCGCTTTTCCAGTGTAATCTGGCGCCCAGCTGCCAGTTGCCGGTGCTGGTTTGCCAACTGCGTCCGGCGCCAATAGTGGCATGCTGGCCCTGATAGGTATTGCTGACATCCTGCCAGGCAACACCCTGCAGGTGCCAGTTTTCACCAAACCAGTCCAGCTGCAGGCCAAGATCATACGCCGTCGGCCGTTTACTGATCTCGCGTACGGAAGCTTGCAGCGGGCCTGTGTCTTTTTCTGTTTCATCTACGATGCCTGAATTGGCAAAGCTGTGGCGAAACTGGAAAGCGTTGCCACCAAACCATTTCTGAAAAAAGCCTTTTTCCTGATTAAACTGGCCAACCAGACTAAGCTGCCATTGGTCATTTAAAGCCCAGCTGGTTCCCAGCTTACCATTATCGAAAAACCAGCGTTTGCTGTAGTAATAAATATCCGGCAATAACACCAGCGGTAATTCATCACCATCATGCAAGGGGTTACTGCGCTGACCGTAGCCCAGCGCAATATTCAGATACAGTTTCTGCTCTGTTACACAATTATCGTCCTGCGTGCAGGGCAAAGCTGTTTCGGCTTGCGCAGTTATGCTTAGCAGGCATAGCAGTAGTAACCAGTATCGCAAAGGGCACCTTAATTCAGACAGACTTCCAACGACGGCAGTTTACCAAGTAGTTGAGCCACAGATAAGCAGATATAACAATGTTTCACAATTTGCTCAGTTAACCACCAGGCCAGGTGGTTTGGTTAGCGGCAGAACAAAATTGAATCCACCTGCAATTCCCACTATGATAAGCGCATCAAACAGATAAGTACCGGTGTCATCCATACAGGTACCCGCGGTCGTGGTAACGCCACTGCTATAGCAGAGCATCCAGATGAAAGACAAAGCTACTTCATTCGATATTGCCTATATGGCCGGTGTGTCACAGTCGACGGTATCGCGGGCCTTACGTAACAGCCCTCAGGTTAACAAAGAAACCCGGGAAAAAGTGCAGGCAATAGCGCGGCAGCTGAACTATAAAGTTGATAAAAATGCCAGTAATCTGCGCCAGCAACGTAGCAGTACGCTGGCGCTGCTGTTGTTTGAAGATCCTACCACTGATGAGTCGTTGATTAACCCGTTTTTCCTGTCGATGCTGGGTAGTATTACCCGTGCCTGTGCTAAGCGTGGTCAGGATCTTCTGGTATCGTTTCAGCAGTTAAGCGATGACTGGCATGCCGACTATGAAGACAGCAATAAAGCCGACGGCATTATTCTGCTCGGTTACGGCGATTACAAAGACTACGAAGAAAAGTTAGCTAAGTTGCTGGCGCAGGAGACACATTTTGTCTGCTGGGGCGCAGAAGTGCTGGGGCATCCGGAATTTACGCTGCGCAGTAACAATCGCGAAGGTGGGCGTTTAGCCGGCGAGCACTTGCTGGCAACCGGGCATAAAAAGTTTGCCTTTATTGGTAATGCATCTGAAGGTAGCCCGGAGTTCAGTGCCCGTTATCGTGGTTTCATCGATGCACTGAATACCGCAGGTATAGGTGAAGGAGAGGTGCCGCATTTTGATGCTATTTCTACAGAAAGCGCTGGTGATAAGGCGACAGAACAATTACTGGCTGCCGGGCACCAGGTTGACGCTATTTTCTGTGCCAGTGATCTGATTGCTATTGGTGTGATGCGCTGCCTGAAGCGCCATCGTATCAACGTGCCGGAAGATATTGCCGTAATGGGTTTTGATGATATTCCGGTGGCCTCTTTTGCTACCCCTGCGCTGAGTACTATCCAGCAGGACACCACCAAGGCTGGCGAGCTGCTGGTAAATAACCTGCTGCAGCTGATTAATAACCAGCCGATTACCGTTAACCAGATAGAACCCAAGCTGATTATCCGTCAGTCTTGCGGTTTCCATCGCGGCGGCTAATACCTGTATCAGCCTGATAGATGGTATCTTTATTAACGCTTTAATAACCTTGATTACACCGACGCTGCCTTGTGCTAATATCCGGCGCTTTGTTGTTTGGCTTAATTAGGGACAAATGCCGGTGTATTATTTATCTCGCTTTATTTTACTGTGGTTTGCGTTGCTACTGGCTTTGCCTGTGCTGGCAAACCAAACGTTGGCCAACCGCATGTTGGATGTACGTAAGGTTGAAGGATTAGATGTTTATTACAATCTGAGTAATGGCATGCCACTGCAGGGTGAATACCGGCTGGTGCGAGATACGCAGGGTTACACTCTGGCAAGTTTTGATCAGGGGCTGGTGCAAGGCGGCTGGCAGGTGTTTGATCAGCGTAATCAACGTATTTTAACTGGACAGTATCAAGCGGGCAGACAGCACGGCGAGTGGCAGTACTTTAGCACTGATGGCATGGTTGAGCAGATAGAACATTATGATGGCGGTGTAGCCACAGGTTTATGGCAGCGTTTTAACAGCCAGCAGCAGGTAATTGAAACAACTCAATTTGAACGTGGTGAAAAAACCAAGGTTAGCCGTTTTTATGATAACGGCAAAACACGCAGCGTCGAAACCTATCAAAACAGCCTGCGGCATGGCGTGTGGCAAACGTTTCATCTAAATGGCCAGGTTGCCGAGCAATGGACATACGCCAACAACCAGCTAACCGGGCTATATCAAAGTAAGAATGAGCAAGGTGAGGTATTGCTGCAAGGCGAATACGATGCGCAGGGCCAGCAGCACGGACAATGGTTGCAGTTTTTTGCCGCCGATGTGGTAGAAGCGAAAGTGCAGTACCTAAATGGTAAGCGTCATGGCTTAACCGAGCAATTCAGTACCGATGGTACTTTGGTTCGGCAGTGCCATTATCAGCAGGGGGCGCAGCATGGCGAATGCCGTGAGTTTTATGCCAATGGCCAGCTAATGAGTGCCTTGCTGTTTAAAGACGGCAAGCAACACGGTGAACAGCAATGGTTCAGTGAACAAGGTCAATTGATACAGAAACAGCATTATATTGATGGCATGTTTGCCGGCGAGCAGTTGCAGTATTACCCCAATGGCGAGTTATCAAAGCGTGTTACCTACCACACGACAGAACGCAGAGCGAATGGCCAATTTCCACTGCATGGTGTCAGCGAAATCTATCAGGAAAATGGCCTGCTATTTGACCTGTCCAACTATGTGCTGGGTGAGCGTGACGGCGTACATAAGCGCTATATAGAAGACAAACTGGTAGAAGAGTCCTATTACAAAGCCGGTAAACGCCATGGCCTGAGTAAAACTTTTTATTCATCAGGCGAGCCGCGTGAGCACAATACCTATGTTGATGGCCAGCTAACCGGGCCTTTCAAAAGTTGGCATATCAACGGCATGCTGCGTGAAGAGGGTGAGCGCAAAGACGGCCAGCTAACCGGGCGCTACCAGCTGTTTTACGATACCGGCAAACCACAAAAGCTGGAACACTACGCCAGTGAGAAAAAGGCCTCAGACTATAAGTTTGCTCTGGAAGGTAAGTATCAGCAATGGGCCGGGAATGGCGATCTGACGCAGGAAGGTAACTATGCTGATAACAAACGGCACGGCAACTGGATAACTTACCAGCAAGGCGAGAAAAGCCGCGAGCAGGAGTTTATTACCGGTAAAGCCGAAGGCCGCTTTGTCGATTACTATCAGGGCCGCCGCCGCACTAGCGGTTATTACCTGAATAACCAAAAGACCGGCGAATGGATTGAATATTACTATCAGGCTGATGACCCAACCTATGGTTTTATTCCGGAAGGCACCATACGGTACAAAACCCATTGGCTGGAGAATAAACAGCATGGTAAAGCCGAATTCTACACGGCCAAAAACATTCTGTACAAAGTCGAAACCTGGGAAAAGGGCGAGAAAACCGGAGATTATAAAGAGTTTTACGTCAGTAACGGTGAAGCCAAAGTTGCGGGCCAACTAAAAAAAGGCCAATGGTTCGGCTTATGGCAAGCCTGGTACGAAGACGGCACTCTGGCGCAGGCGGTTCATTACGACGAAAGCCGTAAACATGGGCTGGCACAGGAATACTATGATAATGGCCAGCTGAAAAGTGAAATTGAGTACG
The DNA here is from genome assembly GCF_020531985.1 of Rheinheimera aquimaris. Taxonomy (GTDB): domain Bacteria; phylum Pseudomonadota; class Gammaproteobacteria; order Enterobacterales; family Alteromonadaceae; genus Alishewanella; species Alishewanella aquimaris. Next base: position 459,623 of record NZ_JAJAVQ010000002.1, read on the forward strand.
AATACGACAAACCGCATGGCCGCTATCAACTATTTCATTTAAATGGCCGGCCGCAGCAAAAAGAAAACTATGTAAAAGGCTTAAAAGAAGGTGAGGCGGAATACTTTCATCAGAACGGTAAACCGCAACAGCAAGGCGCTTACCTGCGCGACCGTAAAGAAGGCGAGTGGCTGGAGTTTTGGCCAAATGGCCAGGTAAGAACCCAGGGCGGCTATATCAGTGACCGACCATCCGGCGACTGGCAGTACTTTGACCAGCATGGCAAGTTAATTAAAACCGAGCATAAAGGCTAACCGCTGGGCGTAGTATCCTGCTCACGCAGGTACAGTTTGTCCAGCGCTTCACGTAATGTCGGGTAAAACGTTAATCTGCCGGGGATCGGCTTGACTCCGGCTTTGGCCAGGGTTTTCAGCGGCTGGAACTGTAAATCGGCAATCACCAGCTCGGTGTTGTTGCGCTGACATTTGCTGATAAGTTTGTTCAGTGCCGCCAGGCCGCCGGTATCCAACAACGGCACGCCATCCATATACAGCACCAAACCCCGGCTTTGCTCGCTCAGGCGGGCAATATCAGCAAAAATCCGATCGGCAGCGGCGAAAAACAGTGGCCCACTTATTTTCAGTACCTGCCAGCCTTCAGGTAGATGCTGCTCCACTTGCTTACGGTTGTTGCTGATGTCGGTCACCTTGCTCATTTGGGCAATTTCTTTAACGAACAGCACCGCCGCCAACAAAATACCTGTGGTTATCGCAATCACCATATCAAACAGCACGGTCAGGCTAAAACAGGTAATAAACACCCAGATATCGCTACGTGGTGCGGTTTTCAACAAATGCAGCGCTTTGGGTGCTTCGCTCATATTCCAGGCTACCATCACCAACAAAGCAGCCAGTGCCGCCATCGGTAGATAAGACAATACCGGTGCCAGCAGCACTAAACCTAACAGCAGTACCACAGCATGCACCATTGCTGAGACTGGCGATTGCGCACCGGCCTTATAGTTTGCCGCCGAGCGGGCGAGTGCCGCAGTAGCGGTAATGCCGCCAAAGAAGGGGGTAATAATATTCCCAAGGCCCTGGCCGAACAGCTCGCTGTTGGCGCTGTGACGCCGGCCTGACATGCCATCGAGCACCACGGCGCATAATAACGATTCAATCGCACCCAGCATCGCCATAGCAAAAGCAGCACCCAGCAAGTCTTTTACCAGCTGCCAGCTAAAGCTTAGTAGTTCACCATCAGGCCCTGGGCGTAGCCAGGGCCAATCGAAATAGGGCAAATAAGGTGGAATGCCTCGGCCATCGCTGCCATCAGCAGCGCTATAGCTAAAACGTGATCCTATGGTGTCAAGCTCAACGCCAAACTGCAGTAACAGTAATGCCAGTAAGGTGCCGATAAACAAGGCGGGTAAATGAGCGGGCAGCGGTATTTTCAGCTTAGGCCACAGCAGCATCACGCTAAGTGTGACAAGTGCTACTGCCAGACTGGCTGGCGATAGCTGCGGTAAATGCTGTGCCAGTACGACGACTTTTTCGGCGTAGTGCTCTGGCAGGCCGGTAAGGTTTAAACCAAAAAAATCGTTGATTTGTAAGGTCGCAATCACCACCGCGATACCGGCAGTAAAACCCAGTGTTACCGGTTCGGGAATGTATTCTATCAGGCGGCCTAATCGGAATGCCGCCATCAATAGCAGCAACACACCTGACAATACCGTGGCCAGCAATAAGCCGCTTAAACCATATTTCATCGCCACCGGGTACAAAATCACCACAAAAGCCGCCGTCGGGCCACTGATGCTGTAACGGGAGCCACCGGTCAGCGCAATAATAAAGCCAGCGATAATAGCGGTGTACAAACCGTACTGTGGTGCTACGCCTGACGCAATGGCCAGTGCCATGGCCAGTGGAATGGCAATAATGCCAACGGTCAGGCCCGCCAGCATATCTTTGCTCAGTTTATTGGCGTTATAGCCTTCAGCCAGTACTTCACGCAGGGCATGGCACAGGCGTAGCGAGAACAGATGAGAACGGTCAGACATGACAGCATTCACTTTAAAGCTGCTAAGGAATAAACGTAGTGTAACGCTGGTAAAGGCTTGCGCCTATGCGCTTTTAGTATGGTTGTGTTGCTTTAACAATGGCGCAATACTGCTTAGCTACAATAACTGCCCAGCTAAGCCAAAAGGAATCGTTGTGACTAAAGCCGTTAACTTTGTTTTGCTGTTTGCGCTGTGTAGCCTGATGTTCAAAGTACATGCCACTAACCTGGTTATTGAAAGCTTTAATATTCGGTACGACAACCCTGCAGATGCACCAAATGCCTGGCCCGACAGACAACAGCTGGTTTATGCCCACTTAAACACACTGCAGCCTGATGTGCTGGGTTTACAGGAAGTGTTGCACCACCAACTCAACTGGTTAAGTGAACAACTGCCTGATTATGACTACATTGGTGTTGGCAGAGATGACGGCGTTAGTGCCGGTGAGTTTGTGCCATTGTTTTACAATAAAAATACCCTGACAAAACTGGATGGCGGCAACTTTTGGTTGTCTGAAACGCCGCAGATAGCGGGCTCGATCGGCTGGCAAGCCCATCTTCCCCGTGTGGCCAGTTGGGGGCATTTTGAGAAAAACGGCAGTGATTTTTTTGTGTTTAACGTGCATTTTAGCCATGTAAGTGATGTGGCACGGCAAAAAAGCGCAGCGTTTCTGCTTACGCATATTCCGGCCATTGCAGGCAACAAACCGGTTATTTTATTGGGTGATTTTAATATGCTGCACAATAGTGCTGCTTATAAAACGCTTACCACAGGCCCTTTGTTGCCATTAACTGACACTGCTATACTGGCAAACGCAGAGGGCGCAGGTACTTACAATGGTTTCGCTGCCGGCGAACGGGAGCGTATCGACTATATTTTTATCAGCAAGGGTTTAAAAAGTTCCAGCTACCGCACTTATCAACTGAACGTCGGCGGTGTGTATATTTCTGATCACTTTCCCATTTCGACAGTCATTACCTTACCGTCAAAGTCGTAAAAAATGGCACTGCACTGAGGTTTTCCCCGGTGCAGTTTTCCATTGTTGTTATCGATTTGATAAACAGGCAGCAGCCGTGATTACGGCTTAAAGATATTGCTTAAGCCAGGCAGCGGTTTCCGCATCGGCTTCGGCGTGGTTGGGTATCAGATAATGATCGGCACCTGTATATTCAATATATTTATGCGGTTGCTTTTTCTGCTTAAGTGCTGCGGCCATAGTTCTGGCCTGGGACACATCAATTCGGTCATCCTTCTCGCCATGCAACAGTAAGATGGGCAACTGTTGCGGCAGTTTATCCAGCCAGCGTAAAACCGAGCGCTTGGCTAATTCGGCACTTTTATTGTTGGCATAGTCAGGAATAAATTTTTCGTATACGTTGTTCATTGAAGGTCTGGTTTGCAAAGCAATTTCAAGATCTGAACCGCCGGATTTAATCACCAGAGCTTTTAACTGCGGCATTCGGGTTGCTGCGAGATAACTCATAATACTACCGCGACTTACACCAATCATTGCTACACGTTGGCTGTCTGCTGTTGGCATGCCTTCAATAAGTGGGAAAAGGTTGACGACGTCATTAACATCTGTACCACCAAACTGGTCAAGCATGATGTCGCGGGATGCCGATGCTGTCCAGCCCGCCGCCCCACGGTATTGACTGGCGATGACAATGTAGCCTTGCTCGGCAAAGCGCATTAGGTTTTGCTGAATAGCCCCATAATGAATTTTACTCAGTGTCGCGTTCCCGCCGCGGTTATAAATGATAACAGGTAGTTTCTGATTATTTTGTGCGGCGGCTTTCGGTCGCAGCATAACGCCTTCAACCAGAATGCCGTCCGACTCATAAACAAAGATCCGGCAATCGATATTTTGCTGGCGCGTTTCAACAACCGCTCTGGGAAATTGCTCTTCAAACGCAGCGGAATTAAATTTGGGCTTGTTACTCAACATAGCTGCCCAGCTGTCATAGCTGGCAAAGGGGCCGATATAACAGCTGAAATTTTCTTTTAGTGAACTCGCACTGGAAAACGCCGGTAATAACTCCGGCCCTTTTTTCGTTTTGGCCGGTTCTGCTTGCAGCACAGGGCTTAGTAGCATAGCACTGAGTAAAATCAGTAAAGGTTTCATTAACTTTCCTTGTTGCATTTGGTTGTTAAATGTCAAGGTACAATAAATTAACAAGATGAATCTGACAAGCAAAGAAAAAACCGCCGCTAATAAAAGCCGGCGGTTTCAGGGAGAACATGTTGAAGGGATATTTACTGTGTGCTTTGTAAAATCAGTACGCCATTGGCGGCGAGCTGCTGGTTTTTAAGATCAAAAGCCCAGCTGGCGCTCAGGCCATCACGCGCTATATCGCTGACATCCTGCGCGCTGTCACTCAGGTTCAGCAGAAACAGGCTTTTGCTGCCGTTAAGCTCGCGGTTTATTTGCACCAAACCGTTGTCGTGCTGGGTGACCTGATAGCTGCCTTGGGTACCCAGTTCCGGCCGCTGCTTTTTCAGAGCAATCAGCAGTTTATATAGCTGCCAAATCGAATCAGGTTGTGCCTGCTGCGCAGCGACGCTGCGATCCTGCGCATTAAGCTGACTGGCCAGAAAGTCCGGGTACCAGTTGCGGAAGTTAGCGCCAAACAGCTCTTGCTGCTCTACCCAGCTGGTATCGCTTTGCGTAAAGCCCGCCTGTTTGCTGTTATCCCACAGCATAGGCGCACGTTTATACACATCGTGGCCTGTGCCGCCCTGGGTTAGGCCAATTTCTTCGCCGTAATAAATGTAAGGTGTACCCGGTGAGCTAAACAACATAGTGGCTGCCTGTTTAGCTTTGGCATCCTGCTCACTCAGCTGGTAGGCGATACGCTCTTGATCGTGGTTGGTCAAAAACGGTGCGAAAAAGCTAAGTGGCGCGACTGAGTCAAGGCGCTGCTGTACATTTTGTTGTAACACCGTGGCATCGGCGGCTGTTTGTTTGTTCGAGCCCATAGTGCCAAACTGCGCTTCAGCGCCGGCATCTGGTTTTAACAAACCCAGAATTTTATAACCCACTTCAAAATCAAAACCCTGATCAAGCGCTTTGCCATCGCCATAATAACGCGCGGCTACCGGTATATCGACCCAGGCTTCACCCACCAGGTATGCTTGTGGGTTCACACTTTTAACGTATTGATTAAAGTCTTGCCAGTAGGCGATGGTTTCATCGGTATCGGCCTGCGCATCCGGGCCGCCTTCCATTGCAAAACGCACGGCATCTAAACGGAACCCGGCGACACCCCGGTCCAGCCAGAATTTAGCCATTTTTTTCATTTCTGCAATTACATCGGGGTGGCGCAGGTTTAAATCCGGCTGGCTGGCACCGAAAGCCGCGTAGTAGTAAGCATTGCGGGTTTTATTGTAGTGCCAGACTGCACCAGGCTGGTCGTTGTTACTCCAGGCGTGGCCCCAACCACTGCCAGCGGCGGGCATGTCGTCGCGCCAGATAAAATAATCTTTATACGGTGCTTCACCCGCGGCTGAGCGTTTAAACCAGTCATGCTCGCTGGAAATATGGTTGATCACCAAATCCAGAATCACTTTCATACCGTGGCTATCGGCGGCGCGCAAAAAGGCGTCAAATTCTGCCATGCTGCCGTAATCGCTTTCTACCTGATAAAACTCGGTAAAGTCGTAACCGTGGTACGACGGTGCTTCAAACATCGGCGTTAACCACAGCGCATTTACGCCCAGCTCCTGCAGGTACGGCAGTTTGGCGGTCATGCCGTTAAAGTCACCATGGCCGTCGGCATCGGTGTCAAAGAAACTACGCGGCCAGATCTGATAAAACACGGCTTGTTGCCACCAGGCTACATCAGCTGTTTGTTGTTGCGCAGCGGGTACTACCGGCTTAGTAGCTTGTGGCTCAGTTACCTGTGCTGGTTTGCAGCCTGCCAGTAACAAAGACAGTGCCAAGGCAGATAATGTAAAAGCTTTCATCAGATCCCCGTTTAAACTTTATTTGTGCACCATAGCGCTGCAACGTGGCGCTACTATGCTTGATAATGGTTCGTAATAACGCCAAAACAGTGCAACAACAAGATGAATACGTATGCACAGTTTTGCGCAATAGCGCTGCCTTCGTGTAGCTTAGTTCGATCTGTTGCGCTTACACAGAATAATAAAATCATCCGGGGAGCGGGTATGAAACAACCTAAGCTATCTTTCTGGCAGATCTGGAACCTCAGCTTCGGCTTTTTAGGGGTACAGATAGGCTTTGCACTACAAAATGGCAACGTCAGCCGTATTTTGTCAGATCTTGGCGCCGACTTATCGTCATTATCATTATTCTGGCTGGCCGCACCTATTATGGGGCTGTTGGTTCAGCCAATAGTTGGTGCAGCGTCAGACCGCACCTGGAACCGGTTGGGCCGCCGTCTGCCGTTTATGCTCGGTGGTGCTGTGGTGGCGGCTACCGCTATGGTGCTATTGCCAAACTCATCGATGATGGTGGCGTTTATTCCGCCGATGCTATTTGGTCTGGTCATTTTTGCCATTAAAGATGCCGCTTTTAACGTGACCTTTCAGCCGTTTCGCTCCCTGGTATCGGATATGGTGCCACCAGAGCAGCGCAATCTGGGGTACTCGGTACAAACCTTATTGATTAATATCGGTGCTGTTTTTGGCTCTATTCTGCCTTTTGTGCTGACTAACGTGGTTGGGCTGGATAATGCCTCTAAAGCCGGGGAAGTGGCGCCGTCTGTCATTTGGGCATTTTACATTGGTGCGACAGTACTGCTTGGCAGTGTGCTTTGGACAGTATTTCGCACCAGAGAATATGCACCGGAGCAGTACTTTGCTTATAAGGGGCTGGATGCCAAAGCGCACGAGTTAGCCGTGCAAACGCAAAAATCGCGCTCGCTGGGTGAAAAACTGACGGATTTCTGGCAAACCATGCTGGGTATGCCAAGCATTATGAAGCAGCTGGCCCTGGTGCAATTTTTCTCCTGGTTTGCGCTGTTTATTATGTGGACTTACTTTCCGGCCGCTATTGCACAAAATACCTGGGGTGTTGGTACCGAGTGGTACGATGCTGCCTATATTGCCCAGATGGGTGGCATACCGGCGCATATCGCCGCGGCAAAAGGCGCTGCCGGTGACTGGGTCGGCATTTTGTACGCCGGCTACTCGTTATTTGCGGTGCTGTTTTCGCTGGTGATGGCTAAACTGGCCAATGTGTTCGGCCGTAAGTTTGTTTATTCAATGGCATTGCTGGCGGGTGGCGCAGGTTATTTAAGTTTTGCGTTGTTTACCGACCCCAGCATGACCCATGTTGATCTGTTCATCACTCAGGTAGACATTCCGCAGGGCGCTTTAGGGCTAATGTTCCCTATGGTCGGGGTTGGTATTGCCTGGGCTGCCATTCTGGCCATGCCCTATGCGATACTGGCAGGTGCATTACCGGCAAATAAAACCGGGGTTTATATGGGCATTTTTAACTTTACCATCGCCGCACCGCAGATTGTGTCCGGTCTGATTGCCGGCTGGATTTTAGGCTCGGTATTTGAAAATCAGGCAGTCTATATTGTCATGCTGGCTGGTGCGGCTATGGTGCTTGGCGCATTGTCGGTATGGCTGGTTAAAGAGCAAGACACGCAAGCGCAGGTTTAAGCCGGTGTCCCGTTAAATATCTCGCCCGGTTTAGTCACCGGGCTTAGTCTCGCTAGTGCCGGTTGGCAGCGTCAACCTGGCAATGGCCCCTCCTTCAGCGTGTTCCAGACGGCCGAAACTGCCGCCGTGCTGGCTGGCCACCCGGGCGACAATAGCCAGTCCCATACCATGATGAGAAACACCGTCGCTGACATTCTCATTGCTATGCCAGCCGGCACCGTCGTCAATAATGTCAATCTGGCAGTTACTGCCGTTATTATTAACTTCAACCCAAACATGGCCGTGGCAGTAGCGTAGCGCATTGCTGATAAGGTTTGACAGTGCGCGTTGCAGCAGTTTTTTATCGGCCTGAATATGTACCGGCGCGCCGGGGAGCAGACTGAGCCGGTGTTCAGAGTTGGCGGCGAATTTCTCCAGTAGCTCTTGCAGCAGCGCATTGACATCAATATCCGTTAGCTGCAGATCAGAGCGGAAACCCTTTTGCGCCAGACGCAGATAATCGTAGACATTGTCTTCAATTTCCTGCAAGTTGCGGCGGATCTGTTTGCTGTCACTGTCCGGTAGTTGTTCCTCCAGCCGCAGCATAATAAAGCGCAACCGCGCCAGCGGCGTTTTTATATCATGGCATACTGTGTCGGCCATTTCGCGCTGCAGCAGGTTTAAATCCGCAATGGTTTGGTTCATCCGGCTTAACGACAATGCCAGCGGCTGCAGGTAAGATTTTTCACTTAGCTGAAATGCCGGCAACCGGCCTACAGCCACTTCTTTCAATGCGCTCTGGCGCAGTATTTCTACGTCACGAAATACATTGCGGCTGAGCCAGAACAAAAACAGCAGTAACAACAGAATAAATACATGCACCAAATCGACGCTGAAATCCAGATTCTGCGGCAGGTTAAGCCGGGTCATACAGAGTAATTCGTCATCCGGCATAGCGCCACACAACGAGGCGTTGCCCAGGCTGTCGCGCATAATTTCCAGCTGGTAGTCAAAACCAGCCAGCGGTTGCCACATACCGGCAGGGTAGGTAATAAATAAGCTGTCGGGGCAATCGTCGGTATCGCTTATCCGGCAGCTTAACCGCAACTGGTTGTCTTTATCATGCAGATAAGCCTGCTGCAGAATACTCTGTGCCGCGACGACAATGTCATTGCGCTGATACATCAGGCTGTATAACTGGTTTAAGCTAAAAAACAGCAGCAGCACCAGCAACACTATGGCGAAGTAAAACCTCAGCATGGCAGAGTTCATTCGGTACCTGCCTCATTAGCGTTATAGGTAATGCAATAACCTTTACCCCAAATATTGCGGATATTCCATTTATTGTCAGCGGCTTGTAGCTTCTTGCGCAGCCTGGACGCCCGGCCGTCAAAGGTGCGGTCAGCACCGTCGTATTCACGGCCAAGCTGCTCGCGGAACAGCCGTTCGCGGCTGACCACAACAGCATAGTTTTCAGTAAGGGTGATTAGCAGTTGCAACTCGGCATCGGTCAGGCTGAGCTCTTCGCCTGCTACGCTGACGGTAGCGCTGCGCTTATCAATGTGCAGATTAGCCTGTTGCAGCACATCGCCTGTGGTTTGCGCGCTATGCGCTTCAGATAAAAAGATACGCACCTTTGCCAGCAAAATGCGCGGGTCCAGCGGTTTTAACAGATAATCCTGCGCCCCCAGTTGCAGCCCCTCTAACTGGGCCGCGACCGAAGTGACTGCTGTCATAAATAAAATCGGCCCTTTAAATTGCTGGCGAATTTGCCGGACTAAATCAAAGCCATTACTGCCGGGTAACATTACATCACAAACGATCAGGTCAAATCCCTGCGCCAGCAGCACCTTTCTGGCCTTTAGTGCATTGCCGCAATGGGTAACCTGGTAGCCTTCATGCTGCAGAAAATCCTCTACCAGCTTTGCCAGTTCCAGATCGTCTTCAATCAGCAAAATATGGCTATTCATTGCAGTAACCACCAGCCGTTACGGCTTTTATTCAGTAGTTGCTCGCCTGACTCAAGATCAACGCGTAATAACCTGACCTGCCGCTTTGCCAGTACTTTGCCATTGTGCGGGTTTTTCAGAAAAAATTGCGTATCTTCAGCGATTGGCAGTGATAAGCTGACATTGTCAGCCTGTTGCCGGCATAGCAAAGGCGTATCGGGTTGCTGTTGTTGATACAGGCAAACTTCTTGTGCATGCTGCCAACTGGCAGTCAGCTGCAGTATGCAGGGCTTGCCGGCATGTTCAATACACAGCCTGGGTTTTATCAGCAGCTCATTGGCGGCTGAGGGCAGGGCCAGCAGTAAAGCCAGGGTACAAAGCAGCTTCATGGTATTGAAGTTTCCATGTTCAGGTTAGCTTGAGTGTGCCGTGCAGCTTCGCCAGAGTAAAGCCCCAAGCTGTTGTTGCCGATCTACGGCCAGGGGTGCTAAGCCCCGGCCGCTTATGCTCAGAACTGATAACGGATATCGACACCGACAGTGCGCGGTGCGCTGATACTGGTTACCGGTGTGCCAAGGGCTGCGGCTGCAAAGCCGCCGATACCGCCAATACTGTCATGATCGGTCAGGTTTTTACCCCATACTGCCAGCTGCCACTGCGCATCTGTTGTAGCCCAGCTCAGCCTTGCATTCAGGCTCTTCTGATCAGCAAAATAGCCCGGAATGCTGTAAGCGATATCCAGTAAATCCGGGTCGTCTGCGCGGGTGTTCTCTTCGTACACATAGTCAACATGCAGTTTAAACTGGCCGTTAGCCAGCGTGTACTCCGGTGCCCAATCGGCGGCTAAGGTATAAGAGTCGGCTGCAGAGCTTTTCTCAACATCTGTCACCAGGTCGCCATCGGCGTTATAAAACGGCTGCCATTTCGATTCGGTTTTACGGTATTCGGTAATCAGGCCCAGTTTCAGCGTTTGCGTTGCCTGCCAGTCCAACACCAGCTCGCCGCCGTGGATGTCCTGGTCGCCGTTTATCACTATTGGAATGGCCACACCGGCATCAGGTTCTTTACTGCTGACAGAGCGCTGGCGGTTGGTTAAGTCCATCTGGTAAGCCACCAGCTGTACACGCAGGCTTTGCCACAAATCAGCTTTGTAGCCAAGCTCAATATTGGCGACTTCTTCCGGCTCAAAGGGGGTGATGGCTGATCTTGGATCTAATGAATCATAACCACCTGATTTATAGCCGGTTGAATACGACAAATACAGCATATTGTTTTGATTGACGTTATAGCGCGCCACGGCGCGACCGGTCAGTTTGCTCCAGCTATCGCTGGCATTCAGCTGTGGCATCAGCGGAAACAGAAATTCAGTGATACCCGGCAACGGCGCAGCAAAGGGGCGCTCAGTAATTTCCCAGCTGAAATCTTTCTCATCACGGCTGTAGCGTAAGCCGGCAGTAAACCCCCAATTATCGTTAAGCTGAATATCCAGGTCGGAATAAATACCATAAGAGGTAAAATCACCGGTATTGATAATATCTTCGCTCCACATTTTGCCCGCGTTGGACGGGCCAAAGATTTCCGCTACCCCCAGGCCGGCGCCTATTGCATCGTATGTCAGGTCACCGGTTGCGCCAATCGCTGCCACCAGCTCCGGGCTGAATGGCTCGGCACCCAGCATCTGTAGCAGGCCTGCTACGGAAGGGTCTACCATTGCCATCACGCTGAGCATGCTGGCCCAGTCGGTTGGTTGCCAGATATGATCGGCAGGTAAGCCTAACTGGCCTATCATTTCATCCGGGATGCCGTTTTGTTGCAGGGCGCCAATCAGCTGCTGGTTCAGATTATCGGTGGTGAGCCGGGCGATTGTATCCGCCAGAATGTTCAGGCTGGTTTTCTGATACACCTTTTCTTTGCTGTACGTTACGCCACCAACATAGTTAATATTGCCATGCTGGTAATTCAGCTGTAATTCGTTATAGAAAATATCCGAGTCTTCAAAGTTAATGGTATCCAGATAACGGGTTTTATCAGCGGTACCGTCAGCATCGTCACGGCCAGATACCTGCCACTGCCGTTTTGAGCTTATCAGCTTACCTGACCACTGCTCGTTAAAGTCATGATACAGCTTCAGTGAAAACGCGGTCATGTCACGCCATTCATGGCCGTCAACCACATCGTTTTCAATGCGGCGATCTGCCGGGTTCATGCTGTAACTGTAACGGCTGATGCCAATGCCCGGGGCATAGCCTTGGTCGACATCGTCCCAGTCGTAACTGAGTTGTAGTTTAGTGGCTTCAGTTATCTGCCACAGTGCAGCCAGCCTGGCCGAGCGGTGGTTGACGCTGCCGAGCTCTTCTCCCCGGTAATCCGGGTTAACGTTGTCGACATAAGCATCGCGCTGATTGCTCATCAGGTTTAGCCGTAGTGCAAAATTATCACTCAGCGCTTTGTTACCCATCAGCTCATATCTTCTGAGCGCATAATCGCCCAGTGTCGCCTTAACAAAAGCTTCATCATCTAATGCCGGTGCGTTAGGGATCATATTCACTACGCCTGCAGCCGCATTTTTACCAAACAGGGTGCCTTGCGGGCCTTTTAAGATCTCGATGCGCTGCATATCGGAAAACAGCACGCTTTGCGCCGCGCGCGGCAGGTAAAAATCATCATAAAAAATGGCTACTGATGGGTCGCCGCCGGTGCTGATGTTACTGCTGGAGATACCGCGTATTTCAGCCGAGGCCTGAGCAACCGCCTCTTTGCTGAATTTAAAGCCCGGCGTGTAGTCTGCTATATCGCCAAGCAGGACCGAGCTGGTTTCTTCCAGATCAGTAGCGGTAATGCTGTCGATAGCCAGCGGCACATCCATCACATTCTGCACCCGCTTCTGAGCGGTTACCGTGATGGTTTCAATAGCAGCTTTGTTCTGTTCTGTCTCTGTTGCGGCTTGTTGAGCACTGGCCTGATTTAACGCCCCTGTCAGGGCCAGGCCGATACATAGTGCTATCGGTGTTCTGCTGAATATTGTGATGTCGCGCTGTAGTGCTGCCATGCCATTCCCCTGACTTTTTGTTGTTCTAATTATCTGCCGGTTGCTGGCCTGACCGCGTTATTTCCGCGCTGATTTAACCGCCCCTGCAGTACAGCTGATAGTAAACCTGCCGCTGCTGAAATAAACCGATCTGGACAATTTTGTACACTTTTCAGTTTGAACCTGAGCTGGCGAAAACGCACTCTACCGGCAAGACGGCACGGCCTTCTGCTGACAAAAAATGGGTGCTCTATGCAATATAAACTGATGCTCTGTGCGTTGTTGTGTGCTGTATTCAGTGGCGATGGCCAGGCTGATATGCCTGTTGCCGCGGCCACTTGCGGCGCCTGTCACAATGCGGCTGTGGCTACCGCCACCGGCGCACCTGAGCTAAATGGTCAGCACGAATTCTATTTACGTAAGCAGCTTGAGCAATGGCAAAACGGCAGTCGCGGCCAACACCCCGATGACAGCCGTGGCCAGCAGATGGCCGCGATTGCAAAGACACTAACCGCCGATGATATCAGCACGCTGGCGCGATACTTTAGTCAGCAGCCTTCAAGCCGTGTTGCAGAACCTGGCAGTGATGCCGCATTGCTAGATAAAGGCAGGCGTATATATATCGGCAATTGTGGCGCCTGTCATGGTGACAAAGCCCAGGGCAACGTGGCGTTGAATGCACCGGCGTTATCTATGTTGACTAAGGATTATCTGGCATTGCAGCTTAGCCATTTTCACAGCGGCGTGCGTGGCACTGCGAAAAGTGACCGGCCCGGCCGGCAAATGGCTCTGATCGCCCGCGGTTTATCACCGGCCGATATGCAGGCCGTGGCTGCCTACATTGGAGCTGGCCTGCCATGATAGTAACTGCATTGCTTTTTAGCGCCCTGACGTTAGCTGACGGCTTTAGTTTAAGTACGCATTGCCCGCCCAGTTTTGAGCTGACGGCAGATAACCGCTGCACACTGGTGACCCGTTACGACGCTTACGATTCTTTGCAGAATAAAGGCGTCGGCGGCACCCGTACTGCATTGCCGGCACATCGCGATGGTTTCAGCCCACAGCAAATTGACCTCGGCCGCTATTTGTTTTTCGACCCGCTGTTGTCGGCAAATCACAAACAAGCCTGTGCCAGCTGTCATCAGCCCGCACGCGGTTTTACCGATGGCAAAGCGCTGAGCACCGGCACCTATGGCGATATTGGTACGCGCAGTGCGCCCAGTTTGTGGAATGTTGGCTTTTTAAAAAAATTGTTCTGGGATGCCCGTGCCGGTTCACTGGAACAGCAGGCGCTTATTCCCATCGTAGCGCCGCATGAAATGGCGAACTCGCCGGCGCAGCTATTAGCTGATTTGCAGGCCAATGCATATTACCCGGCGCTGTTCAGGCAGGCTTTTGCAGGCACGGATCAGATAGATATGACACAGGTTGCCACGGCGCTCAGTGCATTTCAAAGCTCACTGATTTCCCTTAACAGCCGTTATGACCATTACGCGCACGGCTATCATCAGGCGCTGACCAAGCAGGAAATTAAAGGCATGAATGTGTTCCGCTCTTTTGTCGCCCGCTGTGCCGAGTGCCATACCCCGCCGCTGTTTACCAATCAGCAGATAGCAGTGATAGGCACACCTGAGCCCGATGGTATGGCCTTTGATGCCGGCGCCGGGGCAGAACCGGGCCATCAGAAGCTGCGTGGCGGCTTTAAAGTGCCGACGCTGCGTAATATCGCGCTGACTGCGCCCTATATGCATTCCGGTCGTTTCGCCTCACTGGAAGAAGCGACAGAGTTTTACACCAAAGGCCGCGGCCATGCGGTGCCAGCGGGAGAAAACCTGCTGCTGCACTGGCATATCTGGGAGCCAAAACTGACGGCGGAAGAAATCAGCCAGATAGCGGCGTTTCTGGGCAGCCTGACCGATCAAAGCCTGCTCCCGGCCACGCCGGCACGGCTGCCGTCCGGCCTGGCGTTACCTGATGAATTACAACAACCCGAACCAAAAACAGGGGTAACAGAATGAAAAAATCAACTTGGGTACTGGTGATATTGCTGCCAGTGGCGTTTATTGCTGGCCGTTATCTGGCAGGTGGCAGTCAGCAGGCACCGGCGCTGGTAGCGGAATCAAGCTATGGCGGCGGGGCGGCGGCAGGTAATGGTAAAAAGTCGGTGATTGATCATGGCGCGCCGGGCAAAGTGCATCAGGTCAAGCCCGGTCAGTTGATTATGGATGCGGTGCGGGCGGCAGAACCGGGCGATATTATTCAGGTGTTTCCCGGCGATTATATTGAGACGGTGTATATCGACAAAGACAATATCCGTTTAAGCGGTGTGATTATTGAAGGCAAAAGACCACGCCTGGTGGGCGAAGAGCGTTTAAACGATGCCATTTTGTATTCCGGTAATAATATCCTGATCGAAAACTTCTTAATTACCAAATACAAAGGCAATGGCATTATGGGCCAGGCCGGTAATAACTTCGAAATCCGTAACAACATTATTGTCGATACCGGTGTGTACGGCATTTTCCCGCAACTGGGCGAAAACGGCCTGGTAGAGCACAATATTATCTCTGGTATTGAAGATGCCGCTATTTATGTTGGCATGAGCGACCACGTGCATGTGGCGAACAATGAAGTGTTCGACAGTGTGGCCGGTATTGAAATAGAAAACAGCCGCCATGCGGTGGTAGAAAATAACTTTGTGCACAATAACACCGGCGGCATACTGGCTTTTGTTACGCCGGGTTTGCCGATCAAAGACACTGTAGATGTCATTATCCGCAATAACTGGATCAGCAATAACAATACAGCTAACTTTGGCGCTGTCGGTTCTATGGTGGCAGGCATCCCGGCTGGTACCGGTATTTTGATCATGGCGGCGGATGAGGTCATCATCGAAGATAACCTGATCGTCGGTAATAAAACGGCGGGTATTATTATTACTGACCATCAGAATGCACCAAACACCACGCTGGATCCGGAGTCTGACCCGACACCAGACAAAGTGATGATTTTAAATAATCTGCTGTATAACAACGGTTTTGATACTATCGCTGAAGCCAAAGTGTTGATGGCAACCGAGTTTAAGCAGGGCCAGCCTGATATTATCCGCGTCGGCGACAGCAATGGCAGCTGCATTAATAACCCGCAGCAGTATATTACTGTGGGTGTAGACAGTTGGCCGGCTTGCAGCTATACCAATACCGACAGCATCGTTAATTATCTTTTGGACCAGCCTGCCGCGCCGCGCTCTGTAGCGGCAGAGGATAAAGGCAAATATGCTTATCTGGGTATTTGTACCGGTTGTCATGCCTATACCGGGCGCTTAATTGGTCCACCGGTACAAGTTATTCAAAGTCTTTATATGGATGACCCGCAAGGCCTGGCAGATTACATTGCCAACCCGGTGAAAAAGCGCGACGACTATCCGCATATGCCGAAACAGGACTATCTGGACGCGGAAACGCGGCTGGCGGTAGCTGAGTATATGCTGCAGGTTGCCAACTAAAGCACGGCCTGCGTGAACAGCGGCAGGGTTAGTGTTCTAACGCCTGCTGACGCTGCCGCTCATACTCTTCATAGCTTTGCGCCATGCTTTGCATACACTTGTCGTATTCCGCTGCTGGCGCCCGCATACATTCGTTGCGTTTATTCTGCTGCAGGTTCTGATAGGCCGCTTTGTTACTGCAGCTGGCAATGAAAAGCAGCATAAGCGTTAAAACGACGGTTTTCATAGGTTCTCCTGTTATATCAGCCAGATGTTGCCACAGTATAGCTAGCTTTGCGCCATTGGCGGTAGCGCTACCCCAGACAGTAAAAGGTTACCGTATTACGGCCGCTGCGTTTTGCGTCATACAGAGCATCATCGGCCTGTTTTAGCAGCCGCTCAAACTGACCGGCGCTGAAGTGGCTGCTATAAACGGCGCCGATGCTAATTGTCAGGCCAAGCGCTTTGCCATCCACAACCCGTGCTTGCTGTTCAACCTGCAGGCGCAGGCGCTGGCTGATATTGCGGGCTTCTGTTTCAGTGGTATCGGGTAAGACGATAGCAAATTCTTCGCCGCCAAGGCGGCCGATAAAGTCTGTTTTACGCAATTCCTGTGTCAGAATTTGGGCTACCTGCCTTAATGCCACATCTCCGGTGTTGTGGCCATAGTTGTCGTTTATCGCTTTAAAATGATCCAGATCCAGCATCATGACTGTCGCGGCAGTGTTATCGCCTTTGCGCGTAAGGTAGGCAATGGATTCCTGCAGAAAATAGCGCCGGTTTGGTAATTGTGTTAATTCGTCCTGATTGGCCTGGCGTAGCAGTGTTTGCTCGCGGGTTATGAAAAATATCAGGGGTAACAATACTGCGGCAACGGTAGTCAGTAACAGGTGGCTGCTCAGTATCCATTGCAGTATGTCAGCGACAGCAACGGGCAGCGCAGTGTTCCAGTAGCGCAGGTACAGGTAGATTTCCATCAGCATGGTAAGGGCATGCAGCGCCAGCACCGTTTGCAGCAAACGATTAATAAATCTGGGGGGCTCGATCTGCTGCAGTAGTTTCACGCCCCAGACACAGCTGGTGACGATGACCGCAGCATTTAATACGGCAGCGCTATAGTGATAGCTATAGCTGCTACCCAGTGCAAGCAGATAAACCAGCATCCAGCCAGTTATTGGCGGCCATGGCAGTTTAGCAAGAGGGCCTTCAATAAAACGCAACAAACCGGTGGCTACCAGCAGTGGTGGCAGCGCCAGCAGAGCATGCGCCAGTAACACGCTAAATACAGCTGGCACCTGATACACCCGGCCAGTGGCAAGCAGGCTTGCTAATACAAAAATAAAGCAGGCCGCAGCCCAGTGCCGAAATGCGCTTTGCTGAGGCTGCAACCTTGCCAACAGAGCCATATAAAGGGCAACCAGCAAATTGACAACCAGTGTCACGACGATAAGCGTGGCTAAATCGAGATCCGGCATATCCAGCTTGGGTATTGGAAAAGACCCGAGTGTAACCAGATGCTAACAATTTGGCCAGTGTTTCTGTTGTAGGAATAGTGGCACTGGTACTCAGTGCCAGCGCAACGTTTAGCGGTGCTGATCCAACATAATCTGGTTGCCGTCTGGGTCTTCCAGGATGATATGCTCCGGGCCGCTGCTGTCCAAATCGGCAGGCTTTTTAAGCTTTACACCCTGCGCCACTAGCTGGCGCTGAATATCGCGGATATCGGTAAACTCCGACAGATGCTGTGCATTGCTATCCCAACCCGGGTTAAAGGTCAGAATGTTTTTGTCGAACATACCCTGAAACAAGCCGATTACGGCAGTACCATTTTTTAATACCAGCCAGCCCTGGTTTTCGTCTCCGCCTTTGTAACTAAAGCCCAGCTTTTCATAAAATTCTTTTGAGGCGGCCAAATCTTTTACTGTCAGGCTGACTGAGAAAGCTCCGAGTTGCATCATCACTCCTGGAAAAGTTTTTTATCAGCTTAGACGGCACTGGCTTGTTATGCCAGCCTGCGGATCTGAGCCCGGCTGCTACACTTGGAGGACTATTCAACTCAGAGGAGGCATAGTGACTGTGAAACCTGCTAGCACTTCTGCTGCCCGGCTTCACCCGTTTCATGGGGTACTGCTCGGCGGTGCATTCGCATTCTTCTTCGCCACGTTGCTGTCAGACTTTGCTTATATCGCCAGCTACCATATTCAGTGGAGTAATTTTGCATCCTGGCTGATTACTGCCGGTTTGCTGTTTTCCGCGTTGATATTGCTATCGGCCGTCGTCAGTTTGCTGCGGCCGGCATATCGCGTTAAAGCTTTTGTTATTTACACTGTCTTGCTGTTATTGATCTGCGCGCTGGCGCTTTTAAATGCGTTAATTCATGCCCGGGACGCCTGGGCTGTCATGCCAACAGGCGCGGTATTGTCAGGCATTGTTATGTTATTGGCCGCGCTGGCAAGCTGGCTTGGCTTTTCCCGTTTCGGGGTAGGAGGTGCAGCATGAAGCCATTATTCCGCTGGCCGGTGACCGTGCTGCTAGGGTTGTTATTGTCGGCTTGCACAGATAACGACGATGCACGTGGAGAGGCTAATTATGGCCTTAATCCGGTATTGCCGGAGCCTCAGTATGGTTTGTTACCTGATATGAACATTGCTGAGCCTGCGCCCTGGGGCAACCTGACACCACAGGTGCCCGAAGGATACAGCATTGCTGCTATCGCGACTGACCTTAAAGTACCCAGACAAATGTTACTGCTGCCAAATGGCGACATTCTGGTGGCGGAAGGTAAGGGCGGCAATGCACCGGCACTAAAACCCAAAGATGTGATCGCAGGTTATATAAAAGCCAGCGGCACCACGGCGGTTGAAAGTGGCGACCGGCTGACACTGCTGCGTGATGCTGACGGTGATGGCCGCTATGAGTTACAAACAGTATTTGCCGACAACTTAAATGCACCATACGGGTTAGCGTTGATAAATAACACCCTGTATGTCGCGAATCAGGATGCGGTGGTGTATTTTGCCTACCGTGAAGGACAAACTCAGGCTGCGTCAGCCGCCAAAACGTTAACCGGCCTGCCAGCAGAAATTAACCATCACTGGACCAAGGCCATGACAGCCAGCGCTGATGGCCGGTTTTTATATGTCGGCATCGGCTCCAACAGTAATATCACTGAGCGCGGTATGATAGCAGAGGCTGGCCGCGCGATGATCTGGCAGATAGATGTCAGCACCGGTGCCCACCGGCCATACGCTACCGGCTTACGTAACCCGACAGCGTTGACGATTCAACCACAAACAAGCCAGCTATGGGCTGTAGTGAATGAACGTGACGAGTTAGGGCCAGACCTGGTGCCGGATTATCTGACATCGGTTAAAGACGGCACCTTTTACGGATGGCCGTACAGTTACTGGGGACAAAATGTCGATCAGCGGGTTCGGCCACAAAACCCTGAGCGGGTAGCCGCTGCCATTAAACCCGACTATGCGTTAGGTGCCCATGTGGCAGCGCTGGGGCTGGATTTTTCCGACCCTGCTTTGGGTGAACGCTATGCAGATGGTGCCTTTGTGGGTATGCATGGCAGTTGGAACCGCAAAAAACCGGTTGGTTATAAGGTGGTATTTGTGCCATTCAGCGCTGGCAGCCCGGCTGGCGCGCCGGTGGATTTTGTCACCGGTTTTCTTGGCACCGACGGCAAAACCCGTGGTCGTCCGGTGGGGGTACTGGTTGACCCGGCCGGCGCCCTGCTGGTTGCTGACGATCTGGCGAATGTGATCTGGCGGGTTACGCCTGACGCAGGGGCTGGCGCTGCAGATTAATGATGTTAACCACCGCATTGGCTGAGCGTACGGCGGATTCCAGTAGCGGTACGCCGTCATGTGCCCAGGATCCGCAGAAAAACACTTTGCGCCCAGGCTGCAGGTGCCACTCAGTCAGTGCAGCGTGCACACTGGCGGTACCTGCATGCACAACGGCGCGCTGAAGTGGAATACGCGCCAGCACTTTATCGTTGTCAGGGGCAAACAGTGGATTCCAGGTTTGAAAGATGTCGTCGCTGCCATACAACGACGGCTCTACCTGATTCACCCAAACAGTGAACATGGGTTTGCGCAACGCTTTATCCATCTGAAAATTCAGCGCTGTCCAATCCTGCTGCCTGGCCGGCATTAACCGGTTGTCCTGGTGCACCCATAGTTCGCCAGAGTCAAAGCGGATAGTGCTTAATATCTGGCGTTCATGGCTGAACTGGCTCTGATCCAGAAAATCCAGCTGATTAGCCTGGGTTGCCACTATCACCCGGTCGAAAATTCCGCCTTCACCTTTGGCGTTAGAAACGGCTACGCCTTGCTCAACATAACGCAGCTGTTGAACCGGACTGTTACTGAAAAAACGCAGGCCTTTGGCCAGTTGTTTAGCCAGTGCCGGTGTGCCGCCGGTTAACCGGCACAGTGCTTTGCCGTGCAAGATGCTGTGCAGTAGTGGCAATAACTGCCGCGCCGGCCAGTTCAGCAGGTGCTTTTCTTCACAGGTACAGATGGTCGTTAAGATAGGCAGGATCAGGCCGCGCCAGAATAAGCGGTCAAAGCTATGTTGTTTCAGCACCTGTGCCAGCGTAATGTCGGTGGGCTGCCGTACAATACCGGCAGTAATACGGCGTAATTGCCACAGGCCGAAGCCAAGACGCAATGCCCGCCGGTTCAGATAACGCCAGGAGCCAACGACAGGCCAGTGCAACAGAGGCAACGTACTGCTGCGAAACCAGGTAGCACCGTTGGTCCAACTGCAGGAGCTATGGGTTTGTACATCGAAGGTATCTACTCCCACGGCTGTTGCCAGCTGCAGTACGCTGGGCCAGCTATCGGGGCTGAGTACCCGTAGCGGTATATCAACCAGTCCGTTGCCGGCTTGTAATGAGTGTGCATCCATGCCATGGCTGCCGCGCGCTTCAAACACCGTAACGGCATGACCACTGCAACGTGCTTTATAAGCTGCTGCCAACCCTGCCATGCCGCTGCCAATCACTGCAATCGAATAGTTTGCGCCATTCGCTGTCATATCACTCCTCCGTTACAGCATTGTAAACACAGTGTAGTGGTAAATCGGCAGTGATGTACCAGACAATATGCAACCAAATGGTTGCATATTGTCTGGTACTGTGCTTTAGTTAATGCACAATCATCATCAACAACGAAAGGAAAACACAGTATGCAAAATGTTATTCAGCGTGAACTGACCATCAATGCCAGTGCCGAGCGCATTTATAACGCCATCGCCGATGCTCAGCAGGTGGTGAAATGGTTCCCCGAAGCGGTCAGCGGTGAGTATCGTGAAGGTGGCCAGGCCATAATGAGCTTTGGTGACATCGGTCAGAGCAGTATTTATATCGAAGCAATGACACCATATCGCTATTTTGCTTACCGCTGGGTGCCGGGCAGTAACCATTTTGTCGGCGATGTGCGCACTGTGCCTAATACTCTGGTAGAGTTTCGCATTGAAGAGCTTGCCAGCGGTGGCTGCAAAGTCAGCTTAACCGAAACCGGTTTTGCCGATTTACCCATGGATATTGCTGAGGTTAGCTATGGCCAGAACTGCAGAGGCTGGGATTTTATGCTGCAGCGGCTGCAACAATATTTCAGCACGGAGACAAAATGAGCCAGACAGCGGTTGTACAAATTTTTAAAGCCCTGGGCGACCCGGTGCGGCTGCAGATCGTGCAGCGGCTGTCGAACGGTGTGCCACTGTGTATGGGCGAGCTGTCAAAAGATCTTGGCATCAGCCGCCAGGGCGCGCGTAAGCAAATTCAGGCTCTGGTGTCGGCAAACGTAGTACAGCTGCACCCGGGCGGGCGCGAAGTAAAAGTGCAGTTAGATGCGGCAACACTGGCACAGGGGCGCGATTTTATTGCCGCGCTGGAAGCACAGTGGGATCAACGCTTACAGGCATTAAAGCAATTTGCCGAGCAGTAAGCTATGCCTGAAGAAAGCACGGCATTATCGCTGTGCTTTATTGTAGGCAACCAGCGCATTGGCATGGCCGTGGCCAAGGCCATGTTCTGTTTTTAAAAACGCGACCTGCTGCATATGTGGCAGCGTTTGCACTGTGCTGAGTAAATCCAGCCAGTGTTGCACCGGCTGGCCATAGGTTTTTTCTATCGATGGAAAATACGAGGCAGGGCCTTTTACTGAGTTCGCTGTTGCCATGTTGTTGCTCCGGTTATCTGGTTATCGGCAAAGCATAGTCGGTTAAGCATAGGCCTATTCGACAACGTTTAACGTTTTTGCGCAATAAAATAGGTATGTAGCTCGGGGTACTGGTCATACTCGACATGGCGGATAGTGCAGCCGGCGTTTAGCAGCAGTTCAGTAAAACCGTTAATACCCAGACTGGCGTAATACACTTCCGGGCCCATCGCGGTATTGCTGTGCTCACCAGCCTGTTCAGTGCCGCCGCAGGAGAAAATCAGTACGCCACCACTGCTGAGGCTGGCGATCAGTTTATGCATTAAGACAGCTTGTTGCTGCAGCGGCACATGCCAGATGCTGTCCCAGGCGCTGATAAAATCGTATTTTGCGCTGATTTCCCATTTGCAGATATCCTGCTGATGAAAGGTCAGCTCAGGCTGGCGCTGCCTGGCTAAAGCAATCATCTTTGCTGACACATCCACGCCTTCAGGGGTAAAACCTGCATTTAGCAGCAAATCGAGAATACGGCCGGTGCAGCCACAGCCGACATCCAACGCTTTACCACGGTTTTTAACGAAGGCCAGCGCGCGCTGATGTTGGGCAATACCATTGCTGCGGTCAAAGCCATCGCGCAGCCATAAGTGGGTTATCTCATCATAAGCCAGGCCGGTTTGTTCTGGTTGCATAGGAGCCCTGTATTCAGCTGTTCTGTACTGGAATAGTTGGCATCAGTTTACGCGCTACCGTCGTGTTCGACCACCAGTATGCGCGCTTCGCCACGGGGATGGGCCACATGCTCGGTACCGACAGCGGCAAAAAAGATATCGCCGGCGCCAAGCTCGGCCGTTTCTTCAATACCATTGTGCCGGTAATGCATATCGACAACGCCATCCAGCACGACAAACACCTCCTCACCGTCGTTAACGTGCCAGCGGTAAGGCTGATTCGTCCAGTGCAGCTTAGTGGTAATGCCGTGCATATTGGCGATAAGCTGTGAGCCCCAGGCCCGGGGCGCGGTAAAGTCTTTGCTTCTTATCACTTGCATGGGCTGTGCACTCCAAACTATTAACGGAAATGCTTCTGGTATTCGCCGGGGGTGCAACCAAAGGCTTTATTAAACATGCGGATAAGGTTGCGTGGGTCGTTAACGCCAACCTGCTGGCTGATATGCTTTAGGCTGTAGCCATCGCACAGTAATAAACTGCGGGCTTTATCCAGCCTCAGCTGCTGCAGGTATTGCATTGGCGACATCGCAAACCGGCTTTGAAATACCCGCCGGAACTGACGTTCACTTAATGCGGTCTGGGCTGCCATATCGGCAACACTGACAGGTTGCGCCAGATTATCCAGCAACCAGCTTTGCAGCCGGGTAAAACGCTGTTCGGCACTGTGTTGTATCTTCAGCGGGCTGGCATATTGTGATTGCTTGCCGCTGCGGCGCAGGTACATGACCAACTCTTGTGCGATTGCCTGCGCTATCGCCACACCCAAGTCTTGCTCTATGACTGCCAGACAAAGATCAATACCTGCTGTCATACCGCCTGACGAGTAGAACTTATCGACCATTACATACAGCTCAGTCGCGTTAACCTGTACCTTGGGGTAGCGCTGTTGCAGGTCTTTGGCAAAACGCCAGTGGGTGGCAAGCGGTTTGCCGTCGAGCAAACCGCTATGCGCTAGCAAATAAGCACCGGTACAAATAGACAGCAGCTTTTGTGCACTGCTTGCACACTGTTGTAGCCAGGCCATAAAAGCAGGATCGGCGGCTAAGGGGCGCGCCCCGGCGCCACCGGGCAGCACCAGATAGTCAATCGCCGGGCAATCCTGTAGCGTATATTCGGCACTCAGTTGTAAACCGTTCTCCGCTTTTACCGCTGTAGTGGTTTGTCCGATGGTAAACAGCCGGTAATACGGTTGCTGTCCGGTTGACTTAAGAGTTTGATTAACCTGACCAAAACAATCGACTGCCGCTGCAAGATCCAGTGCCTGGATCTCTGGGTAAATTAACACGCCAACGTTTATCATATTGCGCCCGAATGAATAACCAAGGCTGCACTGTAACAAAATTAATGCTGGCCGAGAGGACATTTAATTCGCAATTCCGGCCATTGCAGGTGCCACAAACATGACGCTGGTTTTTACGGCTAAATTCACGCTGACATTGCGGGCATTGCCACATTACTGTCTCCATGCTGACCTCGCTGCTCACTATTATGCAGTAGCAGTGTAGCGTACAGCGTTAATCTGCTGCCGCAGCTTCTGACCGCTGGGCATGATATGCTCCCCAATCCCTCATCTGCAGTAGCAAAGGGGTTAAGGTTTTGCCGTATTCTGTCAGCGAATACTCAACATGAGGCGGAACAACTTCTAACACTTCACGGCTAATTACGCCGTCATCAACCAGTTCTTTCAGCTGCATTGTTAGCATGCGCTGGGTGATGCCATTAATCATTCTTTTCAGGGCATTGAAGCGGCATTTTTCATTTTCTAACAGGTTAAACAGGATAATCGGCTTCCAGCGTCCGCCAATCACCTTCAGCGTTACCGTTACCGAGCAACCAAAAGGTTCGTCATAGTTCATTTTCCAGCGCTCATTGCAGTATAAAAAATGATACTACATTACAAAAATGTGCGTACTTATGCAAATGAAACTATTGCTGTAGACTGCGGAAAATGTAAATTTTGGAGAAAAAAATGAAAGCTGTAGTGATAGAACAATTTGGTGCTTCAAATGTCATGAAACTGGTTGAGCAGGCCACGCCTAGCCCGGGTTATGGCGAAGTGCTGGTCAGGGTAAGGGCGGCGTCTGTCAACCCTGTTGATATACAAACCCGCAGAGGCGACTATAAAAGTGCTGTTACCTTACCGGCCCGGCTGGGTGTTGATTGCGCCGGTATTATTGAGAAAGTGGGAGAAGGTGTCGCTGACTTGAAGGTGGGCGATGAAGTATTTTATGTGCCGAGATTACTGGAAAATGAAGGTAGCTATGCAACGCACCATGTCGAGAAAGCGTCAATAGTAGCGAAGAAGCCAGTAAGTATCTCTTTTGAACAAGCGGCCACCTTACCGCTGGCGTCTGGTACCGCATGGGAGTGCCTGGTCGAGCGCGGCCGGCTGAAAAAAGGCGACAAAGTGCTTATTCATGGCGGGGCCGGTGGCGTAGGCGTATACGCTATTCAGGTAGCCAAATATTTTGGCGCACATGTTGTTACCACTGCCAGTGCAGATAACGCCGACTTTGTGAAAATGCTCGGTGCTGATGTCTGTTACGATTATCGCAGCGAATCTTTGTATACCGATCTTCAGCGCGACCATAGTGCTGGTTTTGATATTGTGCTGGATACCGTCGGCCAAAAAACCATAGAAAACAGTTTGTCACTGTTGGCTGCAGCGGGAAGAGTGGTATCGATAGTTGACATGGCGGTACCGCAAAACCTGATGGCGGGCTGGTTAGCCAATGCCGAGATCCACTTTGTTTTTACCACCCAATCGGCCAAGCGGCTGACTGACATCGCCAAGGCAGTCGACGCAGGCGGCATTAAACCGATCGTCGAGCGGGTGATGAAGCTAACGGAAATAGTGGCGGCGCATAACCTTATTGAAGCCGGAAGCCGCAAGGGCAAGATAGCCATCTCGGTAGACTAGCGGGCAACTCGCATTATTCCGGTTGAATTATTTGCCAGGCAAACCATCACAGCTGGGTACGGCGTTAAGATCTTTCGCCCAGCTGGCGCGGCTTTTAACAAAAATCTTGGCCGTTGGCGCTATGGTGACTTCGCTATCAAGGCAGCCGGCAGGAACGACCACACAGCCAATACTGGCAGCTACTGTCGGCAGCGCCGAGCCACAGTGTTTGCAGAAGCTTTTGCTATGGCGTGTATTGGCGTGCTGGTAAGTGGTAACGCTGGTTTCCCCTTGCAGCCAGTTAAGTGTTGCTTCAGGCGCAAATAAGTTAGCTGCATGGGCTGAGCCAGTGTCTTTTTGGCAACGGCTGCAATGGCATAGAAAGAACGATGAAAACTCGCCGCAGAGGCTAAATTTAACCGCCTGGCATAAGCAGGAACCCTGATGCTGTGTTGTCATAATGTCCCCTTAGCATATAAATGCGTTGTTTACCGCCGCGCCTGCTACCCAATAGGAAAGACTTACAGCAGCGGCTTAATCAAACTAGATAAGTTATCCTGCTTGGCGGCATCAAGGGCAGTGAACAAGTTGTTCGCTGCTTCTGAGAACGCCGTTTTGGCTTCTTCGTATACTGTTTTGCCTGAGGCTGAAAGCATGACCAGGCTGACCCTGGCATCGCGGGCATTAGCCTCCTTCTCTACCAGGCCAATTTTTTTCAGCGGGTTAAGCAAGCGGGTAATACCAGATGGGCTTAACCCGACACGCTCGGCCAGTTCACTGCGGCGCATTTTCTGAGCCGGTGCTAAATACAATTGGTTTAGTACAAAGTAATCAGATAAACCCAAGCCATGCATAGAAAGCGCGCCCCCGACTTTTTTCTGAATAATGCTTTGCAGGTTCATCAAATCGATAACCAGATTTTCTGCGATATAGTCTGACATAATAAATTCTCTTGTGTGATACTTGACTGCGCAAATATATAATCAATTTATTGAGTGGTCAAGTATAAATCAAACATGTGGCAAGTTTATCTGTCAGATACTGGTTTGTTATGCTACCTCTTTCGCCAAAGGCTATAGCGCGAATGCGGGCAGCACGTGAATGACTATATCGACACAAAAGTGCGCAACCATAGCTGCGAACAGGCTCCTTCGCCAGAAGCACCAACCATATAAGATGCCAACAGTGGTGTTACCTAATACTGTCCCTGCAATAGCAAAAGGCGATCCGGCTCCATAAGACAACAACTGTGGTAAGTGGGCTACAGCAAACGCTACAGCAGAAATGACGATGATGCTCCATATCACTACCGCATGGAATTTTCTGTCTGGAAAAAGATGAAATCCGCACCATACCAAAAGGGTCATCAAGCCCAGTCGAAACCAGACCTCTTCTGCAACGGCAGCGCCAAATGATACCGACAATCCACCGACCACACCCCGATGTCCATACGCGGGGATTTCCGGCGGCAGATGCGACTCACTGAATTGGCGTATCAACAGAAGCAATGCGCCGAGAGCAAGCCCAAGAACACAAGCTAAGCCTGCATGCTCTGCGAATTTACGCAAACAGCCGGATTCACCAGACAAAAATGCAGCGAATAACGGGCTTCCTAGCCCGACCTGAGGCCCCAATTGTAAACCGCACCAAATCGAAGGCAGCGTAATCACGCTGAGATACAGCAGGCTGGGCAATACAATCGAACTGAAACTCAATGAATTATCTACTCTGCCGAAAGCTAAACTCACTAGTTGTGCCGAAATTATTAGCACAAAAAGAAAGGCGAATAGTGGGAAAATGGGCTTTTTTCGTGTCTCAACCAAGGCGTCGGCTGAATCTAAATGCTTCTGCACCGGGCAGTTTCCTCATTTTTGGTTAATGCCCGCCAAAAACGTGAGCTACGTACGTTGAGTCGCGTAGCTCAGCAGCGTTTCATTTCTATTAGCTAAACTAGCTAACATTTAACTGTATATCAAATACGTGTCAGTGATTATTTAACACTAACGTATATCCAGCACCAAAGTACCGCGTGCTGGCACGGTGAGTTGCTTGTCCAGCTTGATCGTTTTGCCGCTAATCACCTCAGTTGCGGTTTTACCCTGCGGCAGCACTTCGCTAAAGCGTGCGAGATCCAGCGTTACCGGCTCAGATTGTTTGTTCATTACTACCATCACGGTTTGCTTATCGTTGTAACGAAAGTACGTGTAAGTGCCGTTTTCGGGCGCGAAGTGCATCAGCTTACCGCTGTGAATAGCTGTGGCCGTTTTGCGCCAGTTCAGCAGGGTTTTCACCAGTTGCTGCGCGCTTTTTTGTGTAGCATTTAAGCCTTGGCCGGTAAAAGCGTTCACCTTGTCGCCAGCCCAGCCGCCGGGGAAATCAGCGCGCACTTTGCCGTCATCGCGGAACTTCGGGCTTTGCATGGCTATTTCGGTGCCGTAGAACATCTGCGGTATACCACGCATGGTTAGCAGGTAGCTGATAGCCATGCGGTACAGGTTAATATCTTCATTCAGCAGCGAGAAAATACGCGCTGTGTCGTGGTTGCCTTCAAAGGTAACCAGATTAAACGGGTTGGCGTAGATATGATCGTTACTGAGCATTTCATACAGGCCAATCCAGCCACCGTTCCAGCTTTCATCGTCGTTCAGCGCTTTTAGCATGGCGTCGTACAGCGGAAAGTCCAGCATCGCTGGAGTGTGCGATACATAACCGTCTTTATTTTGTTTACCCGCCTGCCAATACGAAACGATTAGCGGGTTGGGGCTCCACTCTTCGCCAACAATATTAAACTGCGGGTACTCCAGCATAATACGCCGCGCCCATTCGCTTAAAAACTGCTTGTCGGCATAGCTGTAGGTGTCTTCACGGATGCCGGACAGGTTGGCATATTCTACCCACCAGATACTGTTCTGAATAAGGTAAGTCGCCAGCAGTGGGTGACGCTGGTTTAAATCGGGCATGCTGTCGACAAACCAGCCGTCGGTAAACTGTGCACTGTCGATTTTACTGGCGTAAGGGTCTTGCACAGTGCTGCGGCTATGGTTGGTGCCAATAAAGGGTTTTCCGGTTAAAAACTCCTGATTATTCAGCCAATTGTTATCTGGTAAATCTTTCAGCCACCAGTGCTCGTTGCCAATGTGGTTCAGAATAATATCCTGAATTACCTTAATGCCTTTGCTGTTGGCCGCGGCAACGAAATCGCGGTACTGGCTGTTAGTGCCAAAGCGGGCGTCGATGTTGTACAGATCGGTAGCGGCATAGCCATGGTACGAATAAGCGCTTTGGTTATTTTCCGTCAGCGGGGTTGGCCAGATAGTGGTGTAGCCCATATCGGCAATGTAACCCAGCGCACTTTGCATACCGGCTAAATCGCCACCGTGGCGGCCATTGTCATCAGCACGGTTTAGCTTGTCCGGCATACCGGGCTGATTGTCATTCGCCGGGTTACCATTGGCAAAGCGATCCGGCACCAGCAGGTAAATAACATCGGCAGCACTGAAGCCCTGACGCTTAGCAGAGGCTTCACGTCGCTTAAGCAGCGGGTAATTATGGCTAAGTACTGTTTCGCCGTTGTGGCTAAACTGCAACGCGATATCACCAGGCTTAACGTTGGCCGCCAGCTCCAGGTTTACAAACAGATAGTTCGGGTTATTGGTGCGTTCTACTCCGGTTAGGGTTACGCCATCGTAGTTAAGCGCCGGGGTTAGTTTGGCAATATCTTTACCGTACAGCATCAGTTGCAGCTCTGGGTGCTGCATACCGGCCCACCAGTTAGCCGGCTCTAAGCGTTCGATTTGAAAAGCCGGTGCTGCCTGGGCGTTAAGGCCACAGCTTAACACTGCCGCTGCCAACATGTTTTTAGATAATAAGTTTTTGTTATACATTATTTTTCTGCCTTAAAGCGAATAGCAGCACCGCCACTGGTGGCCAGCGGCAGCGTTAAGCTGTCGGCGGCAGTAACGCTTTTCTGCTCGATGATCATCTCGTACGGCTTGGTGCGCCAATCGGCGTCTTTGCCGTCACGGTAAATTTGCGCCGTAAAGCGCTTACCGGCCGGTAAAAAGTCCAGTTTTACTGTTACTGTGCGCGCTTGTTCGTCAGTCAGCGCGCCTAAGTACCAGTCAGCGCTGTGTTTATCCTGGCGGGCAAACACAACAAAATTACCGACTTCGCCCTGCAGAGCTTTACTCTGCGCCCAGTCGGTTGGCACGTCTTTAATAAACTGAAAGGCTTTCGGGTGCGCGGCATAATGCTCGGGTAAGTCGGCCACCATCTGGATCGGGCTATACAGCACCACATACAGCGCCAACTGTTTAGCCAGCGTGGTTTGTACCCGGTTCTCGGCATCTAACCCTTTATAGGCCAGGTTAAAAATGCCGGGGGTAAAGTCCATCGGGCCGGACAGCATACGGGTGAAGGGCAGCATCGCGGTGTGCTCCGGCGGGTTTGGTGGTGAGCCCCAGGCGTTGTACTCCTGGCCACGGGCGCCTTCGCGGCTGATCCAGTTCGGGTAAGTGCGGCGCAGGCCGGTGTCTTTAATTGGTTCATGGGTGTTAATACTAAGCTGGCGTTTCGCCGCTTCGGTCACCGAGTACAGATAATGGTTTACCATTAACTGGCCGTCGTGCCACTCTTTACGTTCTATGCCGTTTTCGTCTATGTGGGTAGCCTGGCCACCGTCGGCCACATAACCGGTTTTAATCTGGCTGACGCCGTGTTTGGCGTATAAATCATAAGCGTCGGCCATTTGCGCTTCGTAGTTGCTGATATGGCCCGAGGTTTCGTGGTGGCCAATCAGTTTCACGCCTTTTGCTTTGCCATAGGCAGTAATGGCGGCTAAATCAAAGTCCGGGTAAGGCGTAGTGAAGTTAAACACAGCACCGTTTAAAAACCATTCACCGTCCCAGCCCTGGTTCCAGCCTTCTACTAACACACCGTCAAAACCGTTTTTGGCGGCAAAATCAATATACGCTTTAGTGTTAGCTGTAGTGGCGCCATGCTTGGGGCCGCTGCCCCAGCTTTGTGTTTCCAGGTGCATGCCCCACCAGATGCCGGCATATTTCCCCGGTTTTACCCAGGACACATCGCCGAGTTTATTCGGTTCGTTCAGGTTTAAAATCAGATCAGAATTTAACAGGCCTATGGCATTATCTGCTATCTGAATGGTGCGCCACGGCGTGGTGAAACTGCCGTTGGTTTTAACCCGGATACCGTCTGACCAGGGTGTTAAATCGCTTTTCAATACACCGTCGCGCTGCTGATCCAGCACCATGCCGGCAAAATCAACCAGTGCTGCTTCATGAATACTCAGATGCACGCCGGTTGGCAGTTTAAAGGTAAAAGGTGTATGAGCGCGGTCTACCTCGTTCAGCGCTGTGGTGCGGTACAGCATTTCGTAGCGGTTCCAGCCCCGGCCCGGGATCCACCAGGCGGTAGTCTGTTTACTGTCGTTAATGCGAAACTCGGTCAGCTCGTCAATAATATCCAGCTTATCCACACCCTGGTCTGGCACTTCGTAACGAAAACCGAGGCCGTCGTTAAACAGTTTAAAGCGCAGTGTAAAAGGCGCCTGGCGCTCAGGGTGTTTTAACGTCACCACCAGTTCGTTATGTTGATCTACAACTGTTTCGCGCTCGCCCCACGGCTGTTGCCAGGTTTGGTTAACACTGTTGCGGCTGTGTGCGGTAATTTTGTAACCCTTACCTAAGGCAGGTAGCTGTAAAAAGCGAAAGCCCAGTGCCGAGGGCGCGATAACCTGCTGCTGATGAAACTGCACCTGATAGGTCAGGGCAGTGTCATCCAGCGTCAGTTCAATACTGCCATCGGGTGAGGTAACACTAAGGCTGGCTGCCAGCAGTGAACACGGCGTAAGCAAAGCTGCCAGCAGGCAGGGAATGACAGACAGGCGCATAAAGATTTCCGGTACAGTGACAAAGCTTTTACCCTAGAGCATTGCACCAGTTTGCAGCAAGGTAAAAGCCGGCACTGCATACGTATTCAGCCACTGCCCTGACCAGTGAGTGTGCCACTGTTATCCGGTTAATGCTGCAATTTGGCGCTGTAAAAAGCGCTGCTCCGGTAATTGTTTACACAGCTGCAGTGCTTGCTGATAGGCATACAGCGCCTCTTGATTGCGGCTAAGTTGGCGCAGTAAATCGGCTTTGGCAGCATACAGCAGATGGTATTGGCTAAGTTGCCCGTGCTGTTGCAGCTGTTCAATGAGTGGTAACGCTGCAGCCGGGCCGTCACGCATTGCTATGGCAACTGCCCGGTTTAATGCGACTACCGGTGACGGGTCGGCCTGTGAGAGCAGGTTATACAGGCCGCAAATCTCCTGCCAGTCGGTTGCGGCACTGCTTGGCGCTTCACTGTGTAATGCGGCTATGGCTGCCTGCAGTGTATAGGGGCCAATACGGCGGGTACGCAGTGCCCATTGCACCAGTTCGCCGCCTTCGCGTATTTCATCCTGTTGCCACAGGCTGCGGTCCTGTTGTGGTAATAATACTAACTCGCCGTCGCCAGATACCCGGGCGTGGCGGCGGGCATGTTGCAGCAGCATCAGCGCCAGTAAGCCGGCGGTTTCGGCGTCGGGCAGCAGTTCAAGCATTAAGCGGCCAAGCCGGATAGCTTCGTCACTTAAACTGATATCAAGCAGCACTGTGCCCATAGAGGCTGAATAGCCTTCATTAAACAGCAGGTAAATGACCTGTAATACCGCATCCAGCCGCTGTGGTAACTCGGCCGGCGGCGGTACTTCATACGGGATGCGGGCGTCGCGTATTTTACCTTTCGCCCGTACGATGCGCTGCGCCACAGTGGGCGCGTTGGTTAGAAAAGCACTGGCAATTTGCTCGGTAGTCAGGCCGCATACTTCACGCAGTGTTAATGCCAGCTGGGCATCGGTGGCTAAACTGGGGTGACAGCAGGTAAAAATCAGCCGCAGCTGATCGTCCGCAATTACCTCAGGCTCGGCAGCATCTTCTGTGCTCAGCTGTGCCAGTAATTCATTGGGTAAGTGGGTTAAGCGCGATGTTTTACGCAGCTGATCTATGGCTTTAAAGCGCCCGGCAGATACCAGCCAGGCCACCGGGTTTGCTGGCAGGCCCTCGACAGGCCATTGTTGCAACGCTGCATGAAAAGCCTCGTGCAGCGCTTCTTCGGCCAGCTCAAAGTCACCCAGCAGCCGGATCAGCGTCGCCAGTACCTTACGTGATTCACGCTGGTACATGGCACTTAGCTGAGCGCGTACCTGGCTGGCCTGAGCGGGATTAACCGGCATTGATCTGCAGCCAGCTCAGACGTCGAGCTGACGTACCGGTCGCACTT
Organism: Rheinheimera aquimaris; assembly: GCF_020531985.1. Lineage (GTDB taxonomy): Bacteria > Pseudomonadota > Gammaproteobacteria > Enterobacterales > Alteromonadaceae > Alishewanella > Alishewanella aquimaris. The sequence continues at coordinate 492,864 of NZ_JAJAVQ010000002.1, forward strand.
CGACCGAGCCAACCCGCGCAGCCGGTATGCCGCTGGCGATCTGTATTGCCTCGTTTAAGTCATGGGCATCTACCAGATAAAAGCCTGCCAGCTGTTCTTTGGTTTCAGCAAAGGGGCCATCAGTAATACTGACTTTACCGCTACGCACCCGGATGGTGGTGGCAGTGCTGACCGGTTGCAGGGCTTCTGCCGCCAGCATGCGGCCACTGTTATGCACTTTTTCCGCATAAGCCTGGCACTCGCTGTCGTGCGGGCTGTCAGGCAGGCTGTGCAGCGTGTTTTCGTCACTGTACACCAGACAAAGGTATTTCATGCTGTGCTCCTTATGGGGTTAGGTCTGACAGAATAGCACCGGTTTGCATGTCAAATGGCATCGAGTAATGCTCGTGCACCACTTGCCAGCCATTACTGCCATGTTGCCAGCACTGGGTGGCGCGCATCCAGCATTTTTGCAGTTCGCCTTTGTCGTTGGTGCCACCGCAGTGGGTTAAAAAGTGGGTAAACGCCAGCTGTTCTGCAGCTTGTATTTGCAGCTGGTGCATTTCAAAAAAAGACTCGCCGCTGCAAAACTCCATACAGCGTTGCCAGTGTGCGCGGTAGTCGGCCAGACCTTTAAACTGCAACTGACCAATGGCGTCGAAGGCGACAATGTCGTTATGGTAGATACTGGTAATAGCCGCGACATCTTTTGCTCTTACCGCACGTAGCCAGCTATTTAGCAAATCGCTGATCTGTTGTGCCTGTTTTACCTGATTCATTTGTTGCTCCTGTTATTACCATCCAAGGTATAACTGGTCGCAATAGGCGGCACCGATTCGACAGGGCGGTGAAATTATTTACAGACTTTTTTTCGGTGGCAATGCAACATTGGCGAAAATAAGCCCGGCAATCAGTGACATAAAAATTAAAAAAGTTTGCTGGCCAATGCCGTCGGATACGACAAAATCCTGGCCGGAAATCAGTGAGTTTAAGCCAATATAAGTTTTACTGCCGGGTACCAGTACGATAAGGCCGTGCATCGCCACGATAACCGCCGGCGCCTTTGCCAACCGGGTAAACAGGTTGCTATACAGGCCAACGGCAAAAGCACCGAGAAACGCGCCCAGTGTATAGTCGAACATAGCGGCGCCGGTAATACTGACGGCATAGGCAATAAAACCCGACGCCAGTGACCACAGTGTATATTTAAGCCGGCTTTTAAACAGAATAATCAGCGAGATACCTAAAATGCCAATCGCCAGCCAAGCAAAGCTGTGTGGTATCGGAGCAGGCTGCACAAAATCGACCGTGCCAAACAGACGAAAGCCCAGCGCTATACCCAGAAAAGCGCCAAAGTACAGCTTAAACAGCAGCATTAGCGCATCCATAATGCGGGCGTTACCTGACACCAGGTGCCGCGCCGCCAGTTCGGCAAAGCCCAATGTTAATGCCAGGCCGGGAATAAACGGAATAATCGCCGACAGCACTACTAAGCGGATATTAACGCCGGGGTCGATATAACGGCTGATGGCGCAGGCAGCCAGTGCAGCGGCCAGTGCCACTAAAGGTTCAAGCATATTGGCAATACGCGCTGAGCGCGCAGCCCAAAGCATAAAGCCGTATACCAGCAACGACAGTAAAGACGACCACAAGACATCGTTCCAGCTGGTGGCCATTAACATGGCAAAAGCGCCGCCGGACATCATCATCGCCAGCGCCGTAGCGCCTTTGCCATAAGGGTTAGGGCGGGCGTCTATTGCATCCAGCAGGGCATCGGCTTCGTTCAGGCTGACTTTACCCTGCAGCACCTGATCGGCCAGTTCGTCAGTGCGTGATAAGGCACCAAGATCCAGATCGCCCGGGTTAACACGGGCGGCATGGGTATATTCTTGCTCGTGGCCTTCGGTCCAGAGCACAAAGGTCATTGATGTCGGCGAAATGATATAAGAGCCTTTCAGACCAAGGTGGATGGTCAGCTCGGCCAGGTGGGCTTCAAGCCGGTATGCCGGTGTGCCGTACTTATGCAGCATTTTGCCGATTTTGACGATAAATTTACGTTTCTGGGTAAAGTCGGCATTTAGCACTTAGCGCGTCCATCGGGGTTGTTAACCCGGTCATTGTAAAGGAAAAACTAAATCAGATATATGCAAAGCAACATTACTATCGCCAAGGCTGATCGATTTGCTTTAAACCGACCGTTGAAGCCCTGGACGGGCGAACAAATTCGTCGGGAACGAATTTGAACAGCTCCGCTGGCCCAGAGGGGGAACTTCGGGAAAGAAGTTCATAAACGAGCCTACAGGGATGTATTTACGGCGTGTCGGTGTAAGCAAACCGGTCAGTCTTTTTCTCAACCGACCGGATGTATCCGGTTGTCAGCGAATCGCTAGTTGGGTCAAATCCGCTTGCCAGTCAACTTTAATACTCAGCTGCCTGCTGGCTTTATCGTAGTACGCCACATTTTCTAACCGGGCAAAGCGTGCCGGTTGCGGCACCAGCTGAATATAACGGCCATCAATGCTGATATGCGACGGCTTTGCGCTTTGGTTATGCACTACCAGCGTAACCTCGCGGCTTTGCGGTTTGCCGTTGTAGTCGCCGCTGCGGCGCAGCTCAAACTTCTGCGTGCCGTTGTCATTAAGGTAATAGAAGTTCAGCCGTTCAAACTCGCCTTTGGCAATGGCGTCCGGCGTTTTTCCATCATCCTCATACATTTCGCCTTTGGCACAGTCGATACTGCTATCAGCGTAATAGTGCAGGGTCAGCTGTTCACTGCTATAGTCCTGTGTGCTTTGCACCGGCTTTGTCATCGGCACAAAGCTGCCGGCTTTTACCAATACCGGTATAGTGTTTAGTGTTACCGGCACTTCAACTTTAGTTGTGCCCGCGTAGCGCTTGGTACTGAAGTAATCAAACCATACACCACCTGGCAGCTGCACCGGCCAGCTTGTTACACCAGGTTCGGTTACCGGCGCCACTAAGAAGGCATCGCCCCAGAGGTAGCTGTTTTTTTCATCGAGCAGAGCGGTGTTGGTTTCATCATAAAAGAACAACGGCCGCATCAGTGGCATACCGCTGACACTGTTCTGATAGGCCAGGGTGTAGTTATACGGCAATAACTGATAACGCAAATTCAGCCAGGGCCGCAGTGTGTCGATGGTATCCTTGTCATGGAACACCAGCTCAGGTGCAATATGCTCCTGCGCGTGCGGGCGGAACACCGGCTGAAATACGCCGTACTGCAACCAGCGGATATACAGCTCCTTATCAAACGTTTCACCGCCGGCAAAGCCGCCTAAGTCGGAGTGGATATAGCCAAAGCCGGATAAGCCCATCGTCAGTGCCAGCTCGACCTGAGGTTTTAACCCGCCCCAGCTACGGTCAACATCGCCGGTCCAGGGCACCATGCCAAAGCGCTGGCTACCCGGCGCGCCGGCCCGCATCATAATAAAAGGCCGTTTAGCCGGGAAATGCTGTTGCATGCCGCTGTAGACCATGTCGGCCCACTGATGGCCAAACGCATTGTGTACTTCGTTGGCCATACCGATGGCATGCACGGTATCTTCCGGGTGTACTTCCGGTTCGCCCAAATCGCCCCAGACGCCGGCCACACCTTGCTCAGTCAGGCTCTGATAAATCTGCCAGAACCAGTTTTGGCCCTGCTCGCTGAACACGTCAATCAGGCCGGTGTTGCCAAAGTAAAAATCAAAGGTTTTAGGCTGGCCATCAAGCCCTCTGGCGATGGCGCCGGCTGCAACTGCCTGTTGCCAGCGTTTTGATGTGGTCAGCACAAAAGGCTCGGTGACTAATATGGTGTTAACGCCGTCTGCGCTGAAATCGGCCAGCATTTGCTCCGGGTGAGGGAAGGCAGTGCGGTCCCAGTCCAGGTTGCCCATATGGCCCTGAATATCCGGGCCGAACCAGTATAAATCCAGCACTATGGCATCCAGCGGCAGTTTGGCATCGCGGAACTTTTGCACCACGGCACGGGCTTCTACCTCAGTATGGTAGCCAAAGCGCGACGCATAGTTGCCCAGCGTCCAGCGTGCCGGCAGTGGCTGCCTACCTGTTAAGGCGGTGTAGTTACTGACCAGCTGCGGGTAGCTGTCACCGGCGACGACAACATAACTGCTGCGGCCACCTTCAGCACTAAATTGCAGTACGTTTTTGTCTGTAGCACCTAAATCGGCTTCGCCTTTAGCGCTGTTATCAAACAGCAGTATGTATTTATTGCTCGATAGCAGCAGTGGCAGGCTGAAATACATCTGGCTGGATTCAGTGCTGTAGCCATAATGCGCTTTGTTATACAGCGGAAACTTCTGCCCGCGCCGGTCCATACCCAGTGCGCGTTCACCGCCGCCCAGCAGCTTTTCGCCCGGCGTTAGCGCGAAACGAAAGCCATGCTGCTGGTTGTCAGCATTTTGCACATAACCCTGCTCTTCGGCGAGCAACAGCTTGCCGCTACGGTAGTAGCTAAGCTTCAGCGGTGATTTTTCAATGTTCACTGTTAAGCCGGCACTGCTTAGTATCAACTTATCGGCAGTTTCCTGTAGCCGTAGCGCAATATCCGCCGGGCTCTGGCTGATTGAGAACGACGGCAGTTGTTTGACGCCTTTTGCCTGATAAAAGGCTTCGACCACATCGTTCTGATAGAAGTTTAGCGTGACGGCACCCTCGTCGGTGTCAACAGTGAGTGTGCTGCCCTGCAGATTGTGCTGCTGGTATTGCGCTGCCAGCAGCGCAGGTGCTGACAAAAAAACAATAAAAATCAGTAATAAGCGCATGGTTTACAGCTCCAGGATCACAGAGGCTAAAGGTGCAAGTTCCAACGCTATACTGCCTGTACCATTGCTTACCGCTAATGAATATTGGTTGTTGTTAAGAGCGTCGGTCAGGCTGTACTGGCCATCGCTTAACTGCCAGCGGTTCATCAGATCGGCCGGCAGTGTCAGGTTAAAGCTCACTGCAGCGTCGGCGTTAAAATGGCTGACAACCACCAGTTTCTGCTCGTCGCTCCAGCGGGCAAACGCCAGCTGTTGTTCGCTGTAACCGCTATTTGCTGCCAGGTTTGCACTGTGCAGCTCGGCGTATTGTCCCATCAGCGCCGGCGCCTTAGCGGTAAAGCTGAGTAGCCTCTGATAGTAAGCATGCAGGGCTTTATCATCGGCGTTTAACGCGCCGCCATCAAATTTGCCGCCATTCATCCATTTTTGATGCTGTGGCACGCCCCAATAATCAAAAATAGTGGTACGGCTGGCTTTGCCAAAACCGGCGTCTGCCGTGCCCGGCTCGCCAACATGCTGACCAAAATACAGCATAGTGGGCGAGGTACTGATGGTAGCTGACACGACCATCGCAGGCAGGCCTTTTCTGGCATCGCCGGCGAATTCCGGCGCGGCGATACGCTGCTCGTCGTGGTTTTCTAAAAAGTGCAGCATATGGTGCTCAATGTCAGCCATGCGCTGCTGGGTTTCAATCAGTGCCGAGGTTGGCCCTTTGCCCTGCATCACAAGTTTCAGGCTGTCGTAAAACTCTACTTTGTCGTACAGATAATCCATTTTGCCAAGCTTAATATAGTCGCGGTACAAATGCGGCTGATACACCTCGGCTAATAAAAACGCCTGCGGGTTGGTTTGCTTGATGTGCGAGTTTAAGTAGCTCCAGAACTCCACCGGTACCATTTCGGCCATATCGTAACGAAAACCATCGACGCCTTTGGCCAGCCAGTACTGGGTGATATCGCGGAACTTGCGCCAGGAGTCTGGCACGGTTTTGCCTTGCCAGAACTGAAAATGCGCCTGCCAGTCTTTTGCAGCATAGTCTGCCGGTAAGCTGTCAAAGTCATAGCTGCCATCTGGTTTTACGCCGTAATTGATTTTTACTGTTTCATACCAGTCGTCAAAGGCTGGCTGGGCTGCGCGAGAGCCATTACCTGTCCATTTTGCCGGATACTCGGCAAACTTACCGTCGGCTAACGGATGCGCTTCACCGCCCAGAACCTGATAGCTGTCCTGGAAAGCCGGCACGTTAAACGCCTGGCCAGGCACGTAATAGAAGTTATTATCGCGGGCATACTCGACAGTAGTGTCATCATTGGCGCCAAAATCCTCAGTGCCTTCAGGGTTCGACAGCGACTGATAAGAGCGGGCGACATGGTTCGGCACTATGTCTATCAGCACTTTCATACCATGCTGATGGGTGCGGGCGATCAGCTGTTCAAATTCAGCCAGCCGGTTGGCCGGATCGGTGGCCAGATCGGGGTTAACGTTATAGTAGTCTTTGACCGCATAAGGCGAGCCGGCGCGGCCTTTGATAACGTCCGGGTCGTCATTGCTGATGCCATAAGCGCTGTAATCGTTAACCAGTGCATGATGTGGTACGCCGGTATACCAGATATGGCTGACGCCCAGGGCTTTTATTGCGTCCAGCGCCTGGGGCGTAAAGTCGGCAAATTTACCCACGCCGTTCTGTGCCAGCGTGCCCCAGGGCTGATTAGTGTTGTTAGTGTTGCCAAACAAGCGGGTGAATACCTGATACACCACAACTTTATGTTCAGTTGCCGGACGTTCAGCGGCAGGCTTTGCTGCTACCGGTTCGGTTTTTGTCGACATGGCGGGCTCCGGTGCTTTGCTGCATGACAGCAGCAGGCTGCCTGCGACACTCAGCAACAGTATGGTGGCGCTCTTACGCATAGATTCTACCCTGTGTTGTAGTTTTAATAGATTTGCTGCTGAGTGTATTACAGCTGACATGCATTTCTATGCTGCATACGTATGCAGCAGTCTGAATTTACGCGCTATACACTATAGTCGTAGGGCGCTTCCTTTTCCGCTCACCTGCACTATGATGTAACAGAATCAAGTTGTTATCGCGAAGATGCGGAGCCTGTCTATGTTCAATTTCTCACTGAAAAATAAAATGCTGCTGCTGGCGGTGTTACCAATGGCAACCGTTGTGTTGTTGCTGATGTTATTGATCTACAGTCAGATGCGCGCGATGGGAAAAGAAGAGATCACCCAGTTTCGTGCAGACATGATGCAGGAGAAACAGGATGCGCTGGAGCACCATGTCGCGATAGCTATCAGTGCGGCGACACCTTATATGACCGGCAATTCACTGGATGCTGACCAGCTGGAAGCCGCTAAAGCGGTGATCCGGGCGATGAAGTTCAGCGATGATGGTTATATGTTTGTTTATGATCTGGATGGCGTAAACATAGTACATGGCTCTAATCAGGCATTGGAAGGGCGTAACCTGATCGATCTGAAAGACCCGAACGGCGTGTTTTTAATTCGTGAGCTGATAGCGGCGGGTAAAAAAGGCGGTGGCTTTGTTACCTATATGTGGGATGAAAAGACCCGCGGTGGTTTAACGCCTAAGCTCGGTTACGCTGCCGCAATGAACAACAACCGCTGGATTATCGGTTCCGGCTTTTATATCGACGATATCGACCGCCGTGTTGCCGGCAAAGAAGAACAGATTAGCGAACGGATCCGCGATACCTTACTGCTGATTATTGGCGGCGCCATAGTGCTGTTGGTACTGGTGGTGCTACTGGCGCTGTTTGTCGCCAATATGGTGGTGAAGCCATTACAAAAAGCCTCGGCGGCGCTGATTGATATCGGCCAGGGCGAAGGCGATTTAACGCAGCGCTTGCAGATTGAAACAGCTGATGAGGTTGGCGAAGTGGCGCGCGGTTTTAATGAGTTTGCGCAGAAAATTCAGCAGCTGGTCAGTGAGGTTAAGCAGGCTGTCACAGCACTTAGCCACAGCGCGTCAACTATGCAGCAAATTGTCAGCCTGACCGATCAGGATGCAGGCACACAAAAAGCAGAAACCACTCAAGTGGCTGCTGCGGTATATGAAATGTCTACTGCGGTACAGGAAGTGGCCAGCAGCGCTGGTTTAGCCGCTAGTGCGGCACAAGACGCTGACAAAGAGGCTGTCGGTGGGCAGCAAAGCGTGGCTCAGACCATCAGTTCGATTAATAAACTGGCCGAAGAGGTCAATACTGCCGGTGATGCGATTGAACAGCTCGGCGCCAATGCTGACCAGATAGGTTCTGTTGTTAACGTGATCCGCGGTATTGCCGAACAAACCAACTTACTGGCCTTAAATGCTGCCATTGAAGCTGCCCGTGCCGGCGAGCAGGGCCGCGGTTTTGCAGTAGTGGCTGATGAGGTACGCACATTGGCGACCCGCACCCAACAAAGCACTAACGAAATTCAGCAGATGATTAACCTGTTTCAGCAGGGTACCAAAGATGCCGTGCAGGTAATGCAGCGCGGCCGTGAACAGTCTATCCAGACCGTGGCGCAGGCTGACCAGGCGCGTGAGTCGCTGCAAACCATTACCAAATCGGTCAGCACTATTACCCAGATGAATATCCAGATCGCAACGGCAGCAGAAGAGCAAACCGCGGTAGCGGGTGATATCAGCCGCAGTATCCATGAAATTGCGCAACTGGCTGATCAGGCGGCGAATAATGCCTCACAACTGGCCAGTTCAACCGGAGAGCTGACCGAGCTGGAGCGACGTCTGAGTGCTTTGGTACAACGCTTTAAGGTGTAGCAGTTTGCAGAGGAGGCTGTGGCAATGGCCTGCGCACAAACCAGCGGCCCAAATGCCACAGCAGCCACAGCGACAACAGAGGAAATACCAGCGTCTGCAGGCTGTACACCACTATCAGCTGAATAAGCTTTTCCACCATGGTATCGGAAAAGCTTTTCATCGCGGAGAACATGTCATTGGCTTTGGCCGCCATTTGCCGCAACCAGCTGAGCGAGCCATCGTTGGCGTTGGTAACGGGTTGTTCAACCCGCTGCAGCGCAGCTGTTTCACCGGTTAATGCTGCTTCTGCCGCAATACGCTGCGGCTCCAGCACCCAGTCTGACAACTCAGCCACGCCAAAAGCCGCCAGCGGTACGCCGATACGGATCACCAGCAGTACAGCGATAAAAATACGCAGCAAGTAAGTGCTGCTGGCCCGCCAACTGGCTGGCCCAATGAACACCAGCAGAGTCGATACCAGAATGCCGCTGCCAAACAGGGGCAGCGCCGCCAGTTTGGCAAATTCGAGCAAGAACAGTTGTAAACCGATAGACGTCATCGCAATAACCATTAAATCGGAATAGCGCACCGCCATATCCTGCAGCGGTTTAAGTAACTGGCCCGGTTTAACACTGGCAACACCGACACCGACTTCAGCTTCTGACACAAAAGCAATGCCGCGGTCAATCAGCCGGGCAGTAGCGAAAGAGGCGCTACTGAGTAGCAGGCTGTGCTGTAACACCGAATGCGCTTTATTATCCAGCGGTGCCAATGCCGGGTTAACCACGCGCTGCTGTAAAATACCACTGTACAGTGCCGCAGCCAGCGCCAGGACGGCCAGCAATATCACTAATATACGCCGGGTAGGGCTGAGCTGGCGGATATATTTCATGCAGGCCTCCATCAGTGGTGACTTAGACACTCAGACGCAAGAGTGTAGATCAGCTATCTGAGCCCAGTATTAACGATATTGCCGTACAGATAAAGTAAAGGCACCAAATGGTGCCTTTACTTAGGGTTATACCAGCTTTAATGGCGGCGGTTGTATCTGCTGCGGCGCAGGACTGACAACGCCAACAATGCCAACAGCCACGGATTGACCGCACCGCCTGAAGATTTCTCTGGCGGTGTCACTACCGGCGGTACTGCCTGTACAGTGACACTTACTTTGGCTTGCGCTGTGCCGCCGCGGCCGTCACTGATTTGCACACTGATCTCATCAGTACCGCTAAACCCGGCCTTAGGTGTATAACGCAGCGTTTGAGCAGCGGTTATCGCCACTGTACCCTGCTGTGCGGCGGCGCTGCTGATGCTTAGCGTATCGCCATCGGCGTCACTGGCGTTGGCCAGCACGTTAATTTCAATCGCGGTTTTATCATCTGTACTGGCGGTACTATCTGTCAAAGACGGCGGCCGGTTATAGTAAACCGTCACATTCGCTGTGGCATTGGCACTGCCATTATTACCATCTGCGATGCTGTAATTTACCACGGCATGACCGATAAAGTCCTGCGGTGGGGTATACCACAGGCTTTGGCCATCTTCGCTGATAACAACAGTGCCAAAGTTAGCGGATGCCTGCTGAATAGTTAATGTATCGCCATCAGCGTCGGTATCGTTGTCCAGTACGTTAAGCTGGTGCGTCTGATTCCACTGCACACTGTAGGCATCATCACCTGCTAGTGGCGCTATGTTATCCGTTACCGGCACTGCGACGGTACCGGGGTCAACTACAGCAGAGTTTACCTGGCCGTCGTCATCGTTCGGGCCGCCATCTTCGATGGTTAGCTGCACACACCAGTTGCCTGCGATAAGGCCTGGTTGCCATTGCGCAGCGCCTGGCGGTGGACAATAGCCTGTTGCCCCTGTCGCAGATGCAACAAGGTTATTACTGTCGACGACAAAGCTTTCCCATTGCCCACGGCTGAACTTACGATAGATACCGCCTGCAGGGATAGGTGCAGCTTGCGGGATCACTATGCGCACGGATTGCCCTCTAGCTGGCAAGTCAGTTACAGCAAAGTCGAATATACCGCCGACCGCTTTGAAGCCGGTGTCTGCAGGTATGCTGTGTACGCTTTGTAATTCGTTACTAAACAATTCTGCGCCGCCTGACTGGCCCGCCAGCGCAAAGCGACCTAAACGGCAAAGCACACCCGGATCACATTCCATTAGGAACGCATTGGTGGTATTAATTTGCTGCGGCAGAATATTAGTCGATGGCATATTGTCGAGATAATTAGGAATACCATTACCATCTACATCTCCACTGCCTTCCAGCGCATCAGGAAGGCCGTCTTGATCGGTATCCTGATTGGTATCCAGTACGGGCAACGCGGCAATAACCCGGAAATAGTCTGCAGCTTGCACCGTTGTACCCGCTGAATCTGTTACTTCAACCTGAACTTGCTGTGCGCCGCTAAGGTTGTCTGGGGCAAAACGGATGCTATCGCCATTATCAGTAAAATCGATGTTTTGCGGTAACTGCCAGCTGTAGCTGTGGGTATCGCCAGTGTTTACATCCGTAACGCTGGCCTTAACCGTTATCGGCCCGCCAATTGAGGTTACCAGTGATGTCGCAACGCCTTGTTGCATTACCGTAAGCTGTACCATTGGTGGCAGGTTTGCTTCTGTAATAGTAACGGAGGTGCTGGCATTGGGTGTCAGATTAGGGCCGCTGCTTAGCGTAACGATAACGTCTTTTTCGCTTACGTTACTCAGGTCTGCAAACACATTAAAGTCAATGCTGGCGCGCAGTCCTGATGTGATCTGCACAGTCCCAGCTACTAAATCATGGTCGCCAGCCGCTGCTGAACCACCCACACTGTAGCCTACTTCAACCGGGTAGCTGGGGGCTTCACCGTTTAGGATGATGTCAACAGTCACCTTGCTGTTGTTGGCAACGGTCTGGGCTTTGCTAAGCGATACTAAGGGTTGCACACGCAGTACCTGGCTGGCGGTACTGCTCACACCTTCTGCATCGGTGGCAGTCCAGTACAGCTGATGTTCACCCGGGCTAAACAGCAGGCTATCTTTATCCAGAGCCACCGCCAGGCGGTTACCATTACGGTCAATGGCCATGGCTACGCCAACATCAACTTTCGTAAACAACCCAGTTGCATTGACAGTCAGGTCGTCTGGTACCGTAACGACCGGGGCATCCGGATTACTGCCTTCTATCTGCAGTGCAACATCTGCGCTGTCGTTGAACTCGCCATCAGTAATGCTGTAGCTTAGATGTATAACGCCACTAAAGTTTTCTGGTGCCGTTAACTGTAACTGATTATTTTGCACCAGCACTGTTCCAATACTGGTTTTGGCAAAGGTAATGCTCAGGCTGTCATTATCCGGGTCGGTATCGTTCGCCAGCACATTCAGTGTATAAGTGCCGGACAGGCTAAACGGCAGGCTGAAGCTGTCATTTTCAGCTTGCGGTGCTTCGTTTACGGCGACGACCTGCAGATTAAAGGCTGGCAGGCTGGCACTTAGCTCACCATCAGATACCGAGATCACAATGCTCTGAGTCGTGCCGACATCGCTGCGCTGCGGCGTACCACTCAGTGCTCCGGTGCTGGTGCTGAAACTGGCCCAGGCCGGTTTATTGCTGATACTGAACGTAAGCTCGTCACTATCGCTATCTTCAGCTACAGGTTCAAACAGGTAGGCCGTATTCATATTCACACTGACAGCAGGGGTGCCACTAATGGTAGGTGCTGCATTGCTGGCGGTAACCTCTATGCTAAAAGCGGGCAGTGCAGCACTGGTGGTACCATCAGAAACACTGATAATAACACCGGCGGTCACGCCGACATGCTCAGACGACGGTGTACCGGTTAAGGCACCGCTGCTGGTATTGAAGCTGGCCCAGACTGGCATGTTAGTAATGCTAAAGGTCAGCGTATCGTCATCAGCGTCAGCAGCCGTTGGTACAAAGCTGTAGGCATTGCCTTGCAATACTGTTGTTGCCGGTGCCCCGCCAATAGTGGGTGCGCGGTTCGACTGTTGCGGTGTCACACTGTTTGATGCACCTGATGCAGCACTGGTACCGGCAGAGTTGGTAGCGGTAACGGTAAAGGTGTAAGTCGTACCATTGGTTAGGCCAGTAACGGTTAATGGCGCACTGGCCCCGGAGGCAGTAAAGTTGCCCGGGTTCGACGTCACGGTATAGCTGCTGATGGCTGTACCACCATTAGAGGCAGGTGCAGTAAAGCTAATCGTCGCCTGGCTGTTGCCGGCAGCCGCAGAGCCTATGACCGGCGCGCCCGGCAGAACCGCATTAACGGCGAAGGTGCGGCTAACCTGGGTTGCCGGCAAATAGCTGGCATTACCGGCTTGATCGGCATTAATGGTACAGCTACCTGCTGTGACAAACGTTAAAGCGCCACCGCTGGTAATGGTACAAACAGCAGTAGTGGATGAGGTAAAGGTCGGTGTTAACCCCGAATCCGATGTTGCTGTCAGTGTTGGGCTGGTACCAAAGTTCTGCGCCCCCGGATTTGCAAAGGTAATAGTCTGAATAGCTGCCGGGGTAATGGAATTAGATGCAGCCGACGCAGGGCCAGTGCCGGCGGCATTATTTGCTGTGACAGTAAAGGTATAGGCCTGGCCATTGGTTAACCCGGTTACCACTATCGGCGACGCAGCGCCATTTAACGGTGCAACATCTGCCGGGTTTGTTGTTACTGTGTAGCTGGTAATCGCGGAGCCGCCGGTATTCAGCGGCGCCACAAAGGCAACGCTGGCCTGGGTATCGCCCGCAGTCGCTGCCGGGCTGGTTGGTGGCGCGGGAACTACAGGGTTAACGGTGAAAGAGCGGCTGATCTGGGCAGCGGGTAGATAGGATGAATCACCTGCTTGGTCGGCATTAATGGTACAGGTACCAGTTGTGACGAAGGTCAACGTTCCGCCTGTTGTGATAGTACAAACACCGGTTGTTGATGAAGTAAACGTCGGAGTTAGTCCTGAGTCGGATGTCGCTGTCAGTGTTGGCGTGGTACCAAAGTTTTGCGCGCCCGGATTATTAAACGTAATCGTTTGAACTGCCGCGGGTGTTACTGAGTTGGAGGCGGCTGATGCTGCGCCGGTGCCAGCACTGTTAGTTGCCGTGATGGTAAAAGTATAGGGCGTGCCGTTAGTTAAACCGGTGACGACAATCGGTGATCCGGCACCAACGCCGGTAAAGCCGTCTGGATTTGATGTTACGGTATAACCGGTAATCGTCGTGCCGCCGGTATTGGCTGGTGCTGTAAAGTTGACGCTTGCCTGAGAGTCACCTGCAGTGGCAGTAGCTACCGTCGGCGCACCGGGAACTACAGCATTAACCGTAAAGGTTCGGGATACCGTTGTTGCAGCATTAGTGGCAGCATCACCCGGCTGATCGGCATTGATGGTACAGCTGCCCGCGGTGACAAAGCTCAGAGCGCCACCGCCGGTAATGGTACAAACCCCGGTTGTGGATGAGCTAAAGGTTACGGTTAAACCAGAGTCTGACGTTGCGGTTAACGTAGGTGTGGTACCAAAGTTTTGCGCCCCCGGGTTGGCGAAAGTAATGGTCTGGGCTGCTTTGGGTGTTACAGCATTAGAGGCTGCAGAAGCAACACTGGTGCCTTTTGCATTCGTCGCCGTTACCGTAAAGGTGTAAGCAGTGCCATTGGTCAAGCCGTTAACCGTAATATTGCAGGCTGCCGGGCCCGCACAATTGCCTGTGGCTCCACCCGGGCTGCCTGTTGCAGTATAAGTGGTAATAGCAGTGCCGCCATTATTGACAGGTGCGGTAAAGGTGACAGTTGCCTGACTGTCACCCGCTGTGGCGGTGCTGATAGTGGGGGCATCAGGAACCGTGAGGCCATCCACCAGCACAGAGGCAGTACTGGCGACATTGTTTAATGTCAGATTCATATTATTGCCAACAGTGTCTTTTAAGGTGCCACTGTTAGCGTCAATTGTACCTGTAATAGTTACGCCGTTAGCATCAAAATCGCCGGGAATTACTGTGTAACGGAACACTATCGCCGGGCTTCCGCTGCCACTAAGATAGCTAGCCTGGCGGGTTGTGGCCCCCACAACAACGGCAATTTGTGGCGTGCCGCCACTGGTATCCACAATAATGTTTTCGCTGGCATTAACAGTAAAATCAAGGTTTTGCCCAGCAATGTAAGTGTTATTGGCAGGTACTGACACGCTGGTAACAGTTGGGGCAACCCCATCAATAATGATATTTTTATTTGCACTTAAGGAGTTCGATGTGCCGGGAGATGCCAGAGTCAAAGAGGCACTGTTGCCAGCAGCGTCTCTGATAGTGCCGCCATTGAGCGCAAGAGCGTTAATTCCAACGTAATCCAGATCAGCGCTGGTATCGCCAGCCTGCACCGTATACGCGAACGTTAGCTGATTAGATCCCGTGCCAGTTAAGTAGCTCGCTATTCGATCTGTGGTGCCGGTTTCCAGAGTTAACTGCGGCGTACCAGTCACAGTGACTGACTCGCCGAAGCTCACTTGGATGCTGATTGAGTCACCTGCCTTGTAAGTGCCGTTAGCAGTGCTGGAAGTGACTGAAGTGACAGTTGGCGCGGTATGGTCAAACGTGTAAAGCTGACCACTGGTATAACCGGTAGTAATCGCATTTCCAGCAGTGTCCGCGATACCCGTACCGGCATTGTTCAAATCTAACCGTAGTGTTCCGTCGCCACTGATGCCGTTGACTGCAACAGTATAGGTGCTGGCATTGACCGGAGTGACACTGGCAACGGAGCCAGAGGTGGTGCCGGTTGCGGTCATTGTAAAGTCGGAAGTATTAACACCGGTCACGTTTTCGCTAAAGGCCACCGTGTAATCAACATTGGTTGCATTAGTGAGAGCGCTAGTGACGCGGTTGATGGACGATACGGTTGGGGGAGTGGCATCCGGCGCTTTTATGTCGTCAAGCGTCACGGATTTAAAAACAAAATATCTATCTGATGGAGGGGTGCCATTGTAACTAATGACAAATCGCTTCAGATCGTAGTTGCTACCAAAAGTCGATGTTAAGTCGATTGTCTGAGAGGCGTTCTGGTTATCGCTGAAACAGCGCGCAGTTGTCACAGTTACATTTGTACTACCCACATTGCTGTTGGCGCTGTTATACCCTGTGATGACCAGGTTGACACTTGGTGTCCCCGGAGGCCCGCTATCGACGCAAAGTTTTAATTCATGCAATTCAAACGTACTGGTAAATGCTGCATTAGCAGCAAACTGCAGCCGTGCGCCTATATAGTCAAAGCTCCCATAGCCTCCTGAGGTATCAACCGCTGTCATTCCACCATCAGTACCGGCAGTATCAAAATTAGTAACCCCGCCCTCCAAACCACTAATTACAATTCTGTTGTCTGGCGTAGTGATGGAAGGTGTGGCATACGCATAAGCAAAGTCCGCCGGTCGGTATGTTGTTGGCGCTAATACTCCGCTAAAATCTGCCAAAGCTTTGGTTGAGAATGCTGCTCCAGTATTTATGTCTCCACGCTGAATTTCTAACTCCCAGTCACCACCTTGTTCCGGATTGCCGGTAAAGTTGTTTGAAGCAGCTAAATCAGCATGAGTATTGGTTTGCAGGATATCGAGAAATTCGGCGCCGGCGTCGCCTTGTGCCAGATTACAACCGTATAGCAGCAGGTCAGCACCGGCTGCCAGTGCGCCATTTAAGGCACTAAACAGGCTTAACTCAGTTTGTAACTTTGCCGCATCAATACGGCCACTGCCAAGCAGTAAGGCACCTTGTTCAGCATGTGATACCAGATGCAGTGCCGTTAGCCCCTGATACTGCTGCAAAATAGCAGTGAGTTGCTGCAAGCCGTCGGTGTCAGCAGTTAGCTCAACAATGTCGGTGCCTGGTTTGGCGGCCTTATAAAACAGCGCTTTATCCGGTACCGCGCTGTCTATAATAATCAGTTCGCGTACCGAGCTGGCCTGCACCAGCTGAAGCTGATCCTCTGCAGTATTGGCAGCGGGATTAGCCTTGTTTTTGTGCGTATTGCCAGGCAGTACAAGATCGGTAGCTGCTGCTTGTCGGGTCGCTGCCAGATAACTGCGCTGATAAGTATTGCTACCGGCAACTGGCATGGCATAACCAGCCAAAGGCAGCATCAGGCCGGATAACGCGGTAAGAATATTTTTTTGCATCGTTATGATCCTTTACTTGGCGCTGTCAGAGGTTTGAGTTGCAGCAATAATGTGGGCGGCGGTGCCGGTTTTGTCTTGCCAGAAATCCATATCCTGATATTTAGCGAATAAATCCGGTGGCAAAATACTGCGGCGTGATTTGAACTCCACTTTTTTTCTGACGGAATGCAAACCTTTAACGCCAAGTTTTTGATCAAAATCGCTTTCTTCGTAATCGACCTGGTCAAAATTATGTTTAAACGGCGTTTCGCCAAGAAACTGATACAACAATTCGATGCTGCGAGCCGGGTGCCGTGTCAGAATATCGTAATCAATCAGCAGCAGCCGGTCTGAGAACTCACCGTAGTAAGCTTCTTTCAAAGCAGTCCAGGCGCTTCCAACGGCGCCGCCGGCATTAATTAATGCTTCGCTGCGGCTATATACCGTTTGCCGGTTGGTTGCGTTAAACATTCTGCTGTAGTCAAATGGATTCTTACGGTAAATCACTTCAAAGCTATCCATAATCCAAGCGGGATTACGCACACAGCAAATCACTTTAAAATCGTCAAATAATTCAACCAACTGATGCATCTTGGCTGTCCAGTGCCGATTAGTATCGAACAACACGGGTTGGTCTTTGTCGGCGTAGTAGGCATCGAACAACGCCCGGCAAATTGTCTTACGTTTAGTTTCATCAAAAAACGAGTAAGACTCGCTGGCCGCGCCCATTTGCTCTAAAGCACCATTAACTAAACCGGCGACCGGACTGCTCATTGCAGCATGAAAACGCGGATTTTGACGAAGGATACCAGCTAACAAGGTCGAACCAGAGCGAGGTAAGCCAGAAATAAAGTGGATCTGTTGGGGCATTAGAGCGGCACATCATTGTAGTTATTTTAGGCAAGTTTGGGGGATGAAAGCATCTGCCGCAAGTTATATATTCAGTTTGTGTTCATTTTATTTTTCAAAAATTTCAGGCTTTACTGTTGATTATTTTAGCAATATCAGAATTGTACCAAACACAGTCAGCAAAGCCCCTAACCAAGCGCCCCAGGCTGGGCTGAGTTTGTACACCAGCCACAGCAGCGGCAGTACTACCACCGGGCTGACCGACGATAAAATCGCTACCATGCCGGCGTCACCATAGCGCAGCGCATATAGCAGTAAAGTCATGCCGAGCACCATCGACAGTGCAGCATTACCCAGTACCAGTAAAAACACCTTTTTTGTCATGGGCAAATAAGCGCGGGCAACTCTCACGCCGAGCATAAAAATCAACTGGTGCAGCAAAAAGGCAGTAGTCATACGCACCGCGCTGGCCGATACTGCATCGATATCGGTTTCCATCAGCGGTTTTAACATTAAGGTGGCAACGGCCTGACACAGTGCAGAGAGCAGCCCCAGTGCAATGCCGGATTTCAATTGGCTTTGGTTTGCCTCCCAGGCATGTTGCTCGGCTTTACGCTTGCCGAATAGAATCGCCACCATCACACCGCTAATCAGCATGCTGCTGCCGACCAACGTCCAACCCCATTGGGTTTCGCCTAAAAACAGATATGCCAGAATGACTGAGAACAGCGAGTGGGTAGCAAACAGCACTCCGGCGCGGCGCGGACCGAGCCGGTTCATTGAGGCAAACAGGGCGGTATCGCCGATAAAAATACCAATCGCGCCGGATAATACCAGCACGGTGCTGCTGCTTAGTGTGAGGCTGGCCCAGCCGCCACTGCTTAGCGAGATGCACCACAAGATGCTACCGGCACACAGCATACGCCAGCGGGTAAAGTAAAAAGCGCCCAAGTGGGTAGAGGCTTGCGCCGACATTAAGCTGCCCAGTGCCCAACAGGTTGCGGCGGCCAGGGCCAGATACTCGTAAGACAAAAGGTTAGTCCGGCGAAAACAGGTGGCGTATTATAAAAAGGCCACTGCAAAAATACTATGGAAACCCGGGAGTCATTATGGCCGATCGCCATGTTGCCACGCTTCGTCATCGTCTGGCTTGTCAGTTAGATCCCAGCCTTAACCGTCAGGATGGTTTAACACCGCTCAATGCGCTGATTACACTGGTTATTATTATTGGTATCGTCATGGCGGTGCTGCAAACTGAGCCAAAACTATACCGTGGCAATGAACTTTGGTTTCGCTTTAGTGAGTTGTTGTTTGGCAGCCTGTTCCTGCTGGAATACTTGGCGCGGGTATGGACCTGCATTGAAAACGACGGTATTAAACATCGCTGGCAGTATGTGTTTTCATTTGTGGCATTGGCCGATCTGGCCGCAGTATTAGTGGCGTTCTCAGTATATCTGGGTAACGGCGGTATTTTGCTACGTTTACTGTTGCTGATCCGCATTATCAGGCTGGCGCGGCTGGGGCGATTTTCTATTGCGCTCGATTGTATTCTGGAAGCGGTACGTAGCCGAGGGTACGAGCTGTTAATCAGCGCGATTTTTGCCGGTATTTTGCTGCTGGTGTCATCCACGCTGCTGTATTTGGTCGAAGGGCCGCATCAGCCTGAAGCCTTTGGCTCGATATTACGCAGTGCCTGGTGGGCCATCGCCACTCTGACCACCGTCGGTTACGGCGATGTGTATCCGATCACCAGTTTAGGCCGGTTTTGCGCCGGCTTAACGGCTATTACCGGTGTCTGCATTATTGCGGTGCCTACCGGCATTCTGGCGTCAGCATTCAGCGATGCTATCAGTGTGGCGAAAGAGCGCCACCGCAAACTGCCAAAAATTCTGGAGCGGGAAAAAGACTAGGCAGGTTCAGCGCTTTTTCGGGATCCATGCCCAGGTCATCTTAGCGCTGACCGGCTCAACATTGACGCTGTCGGTAATGGTTACCGCAACGGTGACTTCGCCTTTATCCTCGTTGTGCATTGCCGCGATTTGCTCGTCAGTCAGCGTGGCGATGGCGGTTAGGTCACCGCTGGAGCGTTTAATGTAGTCTATCTGCATTTGCTTTAGCAGCGGCAATTTGCTGTCGGGCAGGTGAATGCCGACTAAAAAGCCGGTGGCCGATTCGGCCAGCAAGCCGGTAGCGGCAGCATGCACTGAGCCAATATGATTCTGCGCCTTTTTCCGGTTTTTCAGCCGCAGCACCGAGCGGTTGCCTTTTAGCTCTAACACTTCTACACCGGCGGTGCCGGCAAACTTAATTACCCGGCCAAATACCGTGCTTAGTGCAAAGGCCTGCAACGATTTTGGCAGCTGATAGCACTTATTGACGATGCGCTGCAGTTTATTGGGTTTGGCTTGGCTCATTGTGGTCTGACCTGTTGTGGCTTTTGCGCACTATGCCAAGTGGCTGCACCAAATGCAAGGGTGACTAACACCATAGTTCACTCACCGGCGTGTCGGGGCTAAAGTGTGCACCCAGTTGGGCACGAAACAGTTCGGCACAGGCCAGTGCATCGGTAGCGGCATGATGCGGTCGGTAGTGCGGCAAGCCATAGCGTAAGCGGCTGTCTGCTAACCTTATCGATAGTGGCTTTTTACCGCGAAGTTGCTGCCACAAGCTCAATGCTTTGCGCCGGTGCAATCTGGCCTCCAGCACCATAGTATCAATTACCGGAAAGTAAAAACTTTGCCCCAACCGTGCGCTGACTGCGGCATGCAGAAACGGCCGTTCAATGCCACGGTAATGCACTATCACCACTTTGCCCGCCATCAGCTGGAGTAACTGCGGTAACACGCTGCTGAGATCCGGCGCCTGCTCAATATCAGAATGGGTAATACGATGCAGCGTAACCGATTCATCACTAAGGGCAAAACGAGGTTTTAACAGCCATTGCTGTGCCTCTGACGCATAAATTTGCGTTAAGTCCATTGGCAGCAGGCCAATGCTGACAATACCGCTGCTGGCAGGATCCAGCCCGGTGGTTTCAATATCCAGTGCCAGCAAGGGCGTGTCGCTAATCGGGGTGTCAGGTGCCACCATACCGGCCTGATAAAACTGCTTTAGCAGGGTATGCTGATTGTGTTCAGCTTGCTGCTGGTAATACTGCTGCCAATCGCTGATGGCCGGGTCGGTTTGCCGGCTGGTGGGACGTTTTAGCCCGGACGGGCCCAAATACAGCATAGTCAGGCCCGAAAGTGAAATTTAAGGAATTTTTGCGCATTACTCAGCACCGAAAAGGCTTCTTTTAAATGTTTACGCTCAAACTCAGACAGCCGCTCCGGCACGACATTGTTGTCTGGCGTTTCACCGGCCTGCAAGGCCAGAGCTTGCTGGCGGATACGCGTCATGGCGATCACTTCACAGGCGTCACGTAAATCTTCACCGCGGCCGTTAGGCAGCACCTTGGCGGCGATAATATCACGCAACCGCTCAAAAGAGTTGGTGGCGGACGAACCCAGTGCCAGCGCGTGCACGCGGATTAAATCGGCCATCGGGGCCGTGCCGCGGCGTTTGATATTCAGGCTGTTGTTTTGCCGGCCGTCGTTTTCCATCACAAAGTCTTTAAAAAAGCCCAGCGGCGGCGTGCGTTGCAGCGCATTGCGTGTCATGCAGGCGAGAAACTGCGGCCGGGTTTTTGCTGTGGAAGCGATCAGCTGATTTAGCTCATCAGCCCATTGGGTTTTACCCCAGACGGCGTCTAAATCGAAGAAAATATTCGCATGCAGTAAACGTTCAGCGCTGGGCTGTTCAATCCAATCGGTAAAGTACTGCTGCCACACTCGTAGCGGCTGGCGCCACTGGGCGTTGGTGGCCATAATATTGCCGCTGCAATAGCTGTAACCGCACTGAGCCAGGCCGTCGCAGACAAAGGCCGCCAGCTGCTGAAAATAAGCATCGTGCTGGCTCGGATCAAAGCTGTTATCCAGCACCAGAGCATTGTCCTGATCGGTGACAATAAGCTGCTCGTCACGCGCCATAGATCCCAGCGCTAAAAAGCAATAAGGTACCGGCGGCGGCCCCAGTTGCTGTTCAGCCAGCTCCAGCAAGCGCTGTTTAAAACTGCGGCCAATGGCCGCCATGGCGCTGCCAATCATATGTGAGTTGGCGTCTTCATTTACCATCCGTACAAAGCAGGCTTTAACATCTTTTAGCAGGGCGCTGAGCTCCGCTACCGATTGCTGACGGAAAATACTGCTGACGACAAATAAGCTGTTTTGCGACTCGTAACGGATAATATCCGATAACGCCAGCACACCCACCGGGCGCGCCTGCTGCATTACCGGAAGGTGATGCACATTGTGGCGCAGCATCAGCATCATGGCTTCAAACAGATATTGGTGTTGCTCAATCGTGACCAGGTTGGTAGACATAATGTCGCTGACGCTGGTTTCCGATTTTAACCCGGGGGCAACTAAACGGGAGCGGATATCGCGGTCGGTAATAATGCCCGCCAGTGCTCCGGTTTGCGCTGTTTCAGCCTGGTTTGTGCTTGCAGTGTCATGCACTATTAACAAGCAGGACACACCATGTTCTGTCATGGTTTGTGCTGCCTGCCATACATTGGCGCTACTGGCCAGACACACCGGCTCACGCTGTAGCAGGGTGCTTATTTTCGCACTGAGTAAGTCGGCTTCTGCCTGTTTCGCCGCCCGCGTCGATTTACGTCGTTCGGTATCACCTACTTCAACGTAGTCGGCAAAAAACTCATTATTGTCAAATAGCTGCTGAAATACATGCTCGGGAATAAAGTAAATTAACGTGTCTTCCAGTGCGGTTGCCGGAAAACGTACCTTGCCGCCACGCAGCAGGCCTTGCTCGCCGAAAATACCACCTTCGCTTAAGCGGTTGTACAAATCGCCATTACGACGGAAGGTTTCCACCGCGCCGCTGCGGATCAGATGCAGCGCATGCAGCGGTTCGTTGTAGCGCAGTATCTCGCTGCCGGCCTGAAAATAACCGACATTGATACTTTGCGCTAACTGCAGTTGCTGCTCTGGCGGCAATTCCTGAAACGGTGAATGCCGCTGCAAAAACTGCAATATTTCAATTTGCTCTATTTCCATTGTGCTTATATTCCTGCCTGCGTATATGCCACGGTCTCAGGCTCGGGGCTCGGACATCAGGCCTTTTACCACTGCCACGCAGGCAGCCAGTAACACCAGCGTAAACGGAAAACCGGTTGATACCGCCATCGCCTGTAATGCCACCAGGCCACCGCCTAAAATCAGCGCTATGGCGACCAGCCCCTCAAAGGTACACCAAAACACACGCTGTGGTGTCGGCGCATCAACTTTGCCGCCCGCCGCAATAGTATCGATAACCAGTGAGCCTGAGTCAGATGAAGTGACAAAAAACACCACCACCAGAATAATGGCAATAAAAGAGCTGATTTGCGCCAGCGGTAATACATCTAGCATGGCAAACAATTGTAAGGGTAGCTCGGCACTGGCGGCCACTTCATAACCTTGCTGTACCAGTTGGCTTATCGCTGTGCCGCCAAATACGGTCATCCACAGTACACAAGCTAAAGAGGGGATCAGCAATACTGAAATTAAGAACTCGCGCACGGTGCGGCCGCGCGAAACCCTGGCGATAAACATGCCGACAAAAGGGGACCAGCTGATCCACCAGGCCCAGTAGAATGCAGTCCAGCCTTGTGAGAAATTGACATCTTCGCGGCCCAGCGGGTTAGCCAATGCCGGTAAATGCTGCAGATAAGCTGCAAGGTTGGCAACAAAGCCGCTGGCGATGGCCAGGGTTGGCCCGACAATAATCACAAACAGCAGTAACAACGCCGCCAGCAGCATATTAATTTCGGATAAACGTTTTACCCCGGCTTCCAGCCCGGCCAATACTGACGTCAGCGCTATAGCAGTAATGCCAATTACCAGTAGTATTTGCGTGGTATTGCCTTGCGGCCAGTCAAACAAATAATGCAAGCCGGCGCTGGCCTGAGAAGCGCCCAGCCCCAAGGACGTGGCCAAACCAAACAAGGTGGCAAACACCGCCAGAATATCAATAATGTGGCCGGGCCAGCCCCAGATACGTTCACCCAGCAGTGGATAAAACACCGAGCGTATGGTCAGCGGTAAGCCTTTATTAAAGGAAAACAACGCTAAACCGAGCGCCAAAATGGCGTAAATCGCCCAGGGATGCAGCGCCCAGTGATAAATAGTCGCCGCCATACCAAGGCGCTCGGCTGCTAACGCGTCACCGGCGGCACCGGCCAGCGGTGCCCAGTCGGTGCGCACACCGTCGGTAACGGTAACACCACCATAAGCACTACTGAAATGTGACAGCGGCTCAGATACGCCGTAGAACATCAGGCCTATGCCCATGCCGGCAGCAAACAGCATGGAAAACCAGCCGCCGTAGCTGAAATCCGGTGTGGCTTCCGTGCCACCCAGGCGTACCTTGCCCAGTGGCGAAATAATTAAGCCCAAACACAGCAACACAAAAATATTGGCGGCGGACATAAAAAACCAATCGAGATTGCTGGTAAGCCAGCTGCGCATGCTGCTAAATACCGGCTCTGCCTGTTGCTGAAAGCTGATGGTCAGTACCACAAACAGCACCACCACCAGAGCTGAAATTAAAAACACCCGGTTATGAATATCCAAACCAAAAGGGCCGACCTTGATCAGGATATTGTCCTGACCTATCTGATAATCGGTGTCTATCGGGTTAACTTTGCCATCCGGGATCATCGGATCTTTATAATCTGTCATGCTGTTGTCCTTGTTATGGGTTCAAAGCCGCAGCGGCGGTTAAAAGTAGTAGCCGATATTAATGTTAAAACGACGCTCGGTTTCGGCGCTGTCACCGGCAGCACTGCCGCCGACGAAAGGCTGATTCCGGGCATGCACTAAATCAAAATAGGTAAATAAGCCGCCGGCGGCGACAGAGAAGCCGGTCACGTTCATCATGGTGTCACGGCTGTTGTCAGACTTGTCGTACACCAAACCATAGTTGTTATAAAACTGCAGCCCGGTAACCGGCCCCCACTCAACTGGCAGGCTATAGGCCAGATTAATGGTGCTGGTTTTCGCTTTGGCAGCAATGCTGTCGTAAAACGCATAAGCGCCAACAGCCATGCGTTCAACGTCATCGATATCGTAATGGTATTCGCCATGTTGCAGTTGCAGGTTCCAGCGTTGGTAATGGCTGTTCAGGTGCAGTGCCCAGGCGTTGTAGCTGCCGGCGCGCGAGTTGCCGTTATGCAGGCCGCCGGCCAGGGCGGATAACCCCAGCTCAGTGGTAAAGTCGCTGCTGTGTTCAAATTGATAAGCAAAACGACCAGCAAAAGTGTTGTATTCGCCGACTGGCTGCGCCGGGTCGTCATAGATGCCATCATCGCCCAGACGGTAGCCAACTACGTCATACGAATAGCGGTCGGCGCGGCTACTGACATAGCCATCGACGCCTCCGAGCTCATCATTTTTAAAAAAGCCCAGATCCAGTTGCCAGTTATCGGCCAGTTGGCGTTTAAACAGCAGGCCCAGATCGTGATCATCTTCCAGCCCCAGATAATAGTTGGTACTGAAGAAGTAGTTATGCGAATTGTATGGCCAGTTGCCAAAGGGTACCTGCGTAATACCGGCCTGCACCTGCCAGTCTTCATTTAACTGGTAGCCAACATAGGCGTATTTGACGGCGGTCATATAATCAAAAAAGCGGATTTCGGCATTGAGCAGCACATCACCAATGCTGCCGTTTAGATTCAGCCGAAAAATATCAAAATCAAAATCGCCGCCGCGGTTTTTATTGCCGTCACTGTAGGAAGTATGGCTGTAATTAGTCCGGATAGCGCCGCCCAGTTTAATGCCGTCGCTGTCATTCGTTTCCTGTTTGCTGACTGCTTCGGTCTGTTGCTGTACCAGTAGTGTCGTCGTTTTTTTGCTGGTGACTTCCTGTTCTGCCAGCCGTTGTTCAAGTGCGGCAATTTGCGCCTTTAGCGCTGCCAGTTGCTGTTTAATGTCGTCGGTGTCAGTGGCATGGGCTGAGAAATGGCATAGCCCAACAGCAGCAATCAGATTGATACTGCGAAGTGAAAACATAATAAATCCTTATTTTGTATCAGATTTAAAGCAGGAGGGCTTTAAAGAATAGCGCAAACTGACGCTAAGGCCAAGTTAAGTGGCCAACAGGACGTTGACCAGAGCAAGACGAAAAGCGGTACAGGCTAGAAAATACCCGAGGATAAGTAGCGGTCGCCACGGTCACAAATAATCGCCACGATTACGGCGTTATCATACTGCTCTGCTAATTTAATGGCAGCATGCACGGCGCCGCCGGAGCTGACACCGGCGAAAATGCCTTCTTCACGTGCCAGTTTACGCATCGCATTTAGCGCATCCCCTTGGCTGATATCGATAATGCTATCTACCCGGCTTTTGTCGAAAAAGCCTGGTAAATACGCTTCTGGCCAGCGGCGGATGCCCGGAATGCTGGCGCCTTCAGCCGGTTGCAGGCCTATTACCTGAATAGCGCTGTTTTGCTCTTTCAGAAAACGCGATACACCCATAATAGTGCCGGTAGTGCCCATGCTGGAGACGAAGTGGGTAATTTTATGCTGGCTTTGCTGCCAGATTTCGGGCCCGGTGCTGGCGTAATGTGCGGCCGGGTTATCCGGGTTATTAAACTGGTCCAGCACTATGCCTTTGCCTTGCGCCTGCATCTGCAATGCTAAATCACGCGCGCCCTCCATGCCTTGCTCTCTGGTGACCAGAATCAGCTCAGCGCCATAAGCGCGCATGCTGCTTTTGCGCTCGTCGGTGGCGTTGTCGGGCATGATAAGCGTCATCTTATAGCCTTTGATCGCGGCGGCCATCGCCAGCGCGATACCGGTATTACCGCTGGTGGCTTCGATAATACGATCGCCGGCCTTTATGGTGCCGCGCTTTTCGGCCTGAACTATCATATTCAGTGCTGGCCGGTCTTTTACCGAACCTGCCGGGTTATCACCTTCGAGCTTCAGTAGCACTGTGCTGTTGGTGTGTGCCGCAAGCCGTTGTAGCTTTACCAGCCGTGTTCCGCCAACAGCGTGTTCAATAGTGGTAAAGCTCATAGGTGTCGCCTCTGTTAGCGGTAAAACGCTTCTACCGTGCCTTTTACCGTCATTAATAACGGTTGGCCACGGCGGTCCAGCGCCTTAGCGGCAGCGACTTTTACCCAGCCTTCACTGATACAGTATTCTTCAACATCAAACCGCTCTTTACCGTTTAAGCGGATGCCGATATCGTGTTTGAACACCTCAGCGTTATAGTGCTTGCTGAGTGGGTTAACGCACAGACGATCCGGTAAATCCGGCTTGCTGGTTGTATCAGTAGTTGCGTCGGTAGTAGTAGTGTCGTTCATCGCTTAGACCTGAGATAACAGAAAGAGCGTCATTGTAGGCAAAGGCAGCGGGTGGCTCAAGTACAACAGACAGATGTTCTGTCTGCAAAGCAGTGTTTAAACCCCCGCCGCTGCTGTAATGCGGGCTGTCAGAGTGTTTAACTTAAACGTAGCAGGTTGTCGCAGATCACTGCTGCGGCAATGCCCACATTCAAAGACTCGGCCTGACCAAAGGCAGGTATGGTAATTTTACGGCTTATCGTATCTTCGAGTTCTGCGCTGATGCCGTTGGCTTCGTTGCCCAGCACAATAAAGCCGCCGTTTTCTGTCAGCGTCAGGCTGTGTACCGATTCACCACCGAGATAGGCACCGTACACCGGCAGCGTGCTGGTTGCCAGCAGTGCCGGCAGCGGTTGGTAATGCAATTGCACCCGTAAGAATGAGCCTTTAGCGGCTGCTATCACTTTAGGGTTGTAGCAGTCTGCAGTGTCTGGCGAACAGACAATATGCTTAATGCCGTACCAGTCGGCGATGCGGATAATAGTGCCGAGGTTGCCCGGATCATTTACCTGATCAAGCACCAGTACCCAGCCGCTACGATGCGCCGTGAAGCCAGTTGATGCGGGTATTTTTACCACCGCCAGTGCTGCATCGTTGCTGCTGAAGGTACCTGCTTTTATCAGCTCGTCGCTACTGCACTGCTGCACCAGTTCTGCTTTGGCAGTAACGCTTGCATACCGTTGTAAGAAGTGCTCTGTGGCAAATAAGGCACTGACCTGCCAGTCGGATGCCAGTACTTCCAGTACGGCTTTTTCACCTTCGACAAAAAACAGCTGCTCAGCTTTGCGGTATTTTTTTAGATGCAGCGATTTAATCAGCTTAAGCCACTTATTACTTATCATGGTGTTGGCGTGTCCTGCTCAAGGTGTTCCGGTTACAGAGTAGCGCTATTTTACCCAGTCTTTTCTCTGCTGTCTGATTTTATCCGGCTTAATTTCGCGGTTGGCCCTTGATGGCGGCCATTATTGCCACCAGATAAGCAGTAGCACAGCGAAACCATCCGACCCCGGTGTGGTCTGTTAATCGTAAGCCCCTACACCAGGGTTAACTGAAGATCCACAGAAGGAGTAGCCTATGCAAATTCAAACTCATACCGATCGTAATATTCAGGCCGATGAGCGACTGGCTGAATTTGTGCGCGATACGATGCTGAGTAAATTAAGCCGTTTTGCCGATTATCTGACCCGGATTGAAGTGCATTTAAGTGACGAGAATGGCAACACCAAGCATGATGGTAATGATAAACGCTGCTTGCTTGAAGCCAGGCCAGAAGGACTGGACCCGGTTGCAGTCACAGAGCATGCGGCAACTGTGGGGCAGGCCATTACCGGTGCTGCTGATAAGATGCAACGTAAACTCAGCTCGTTAGTGGGTAAACAGCGCGATAACAGGGTTGCCAGCCCGGTTTATGCCGAGCCGGAAGCTTAATTCGTTAGTTGCAATTAAAGACGGCGCCACAGGCGCCGTTTCTGATTATTAAGAGCACATTATTCGGTGCCGCGTTTAAACCGCTGTTTGCCATTAACATAAGTTTGCTCTACCTCAACCTGCCACAGCTGTTCTGGCGCGATGTTAAAGATATCGCGGTCGATCATAATAAAGTCAGCCCAACTGCCGGGCATCAGCGTACCCATGCTGTGCTCCTGAAAAGCGCCATAGGCAGCGTCAACAGTGAAAGATCGCAGTGCTTCGGTCAGCGTCAGACGCTGCTCAGGCAACCAACCGCCGGTGGGTTGATTATCATGGTCCTGCCGGGTTACCGAGGCATGCAGGCCGTGGAATACGTTGGCCAGCTCGACCGGGAAATCTGAGCCGCCAACAATAATGCTACCCTGATCAATAAAACTTCGCCAGGCGTAGGCACCGCGCAGCCGGGCTACACCGAGGCGATCGCCGGCCATGTTTTTATCTGACGTAGCATGTACTGCCTGCATCGCCGGTAATACATGCAAACTGGCAAAGCGGGGGATGTCTTTCGGTGAAACTATCTGCGCATGTTCAATACGGTGACGGCTTTGCGCGCGTTTGTTCTCGGGCACCAGCTTTTCGAAGCGGTCCAGCACTAAACGGTTAGCCAAATCGCCAATAGCATGCACATTGGTCTGAAAGCCGGCGTCAATTGTCATCTGCATTATCTGGGTTAGCTGATCCGGCTGCGTAACCAGCAAACCTTTTTGTTCCGGCTTATCACTGTACGGCTCAATAAGCGCGGCGCCACGGCTACCCAAAGCGCCATCTCCATATATTTTTACCGAACGGATATCGAGAAAATCTGTTGGGTCATCAATAATTCCGGCTTCAAGCCAAGCTGGCAGTTGTGGATCGCGGGCCGACAGCATAGGGTAAATACGCAGTGGTAGTTTGTGTTCAGCAGCCAGTTGCTGGTACAGCTTTACCACATCGGTATCGACGCCTGCGTCGTGTACGCTGGTGATGCCAAGCGCCAGTAAATGTTTAAATGCCGCTTGCAAGGCACGAATTTTAGCCGCGTTATCGGCATCGGGGATATGCTGTTCCAGCAGCGTCATCGCATTA
The DNA here is from genome assembly GCF_020531985.1 of Rheinheimera aquimaris. Lineage (GTDB taxonomy): Bacteria > Pseudomonadota > Gammaproteobacteria > Enterobacterales > Alteromonadaceae > Alishewanella > Alishewanella aquimaris. Next base: position 522,357 of record NZ_JAJAVQ010000002.1, read on the forward strand.
TCAATCAGTACACCGGTCGGGTTGCCTTTGCTGTCACGCACGATCTCACCGCCAGGTGGGTCCAGTGTATCTTTACTGATACCGGCCAGCGCCAGCGCCTTACTATTGGCCCAGCCGGCGTGCGCATCAATCCGTTTTAAATAAACTGGCTTGTCACTGATGGCTTCATCCAGGCTGGCATGGCTGGGAAATTGTTTGCTTGGCCACAACACCTGATTCCAGCCGCGGCCAATAATCCATGGCGCATCTTTATTCTCTGCAGCAAACCGTGCTACCCGGGCTACAGCTTCCTGTTCACTGCTACTGCCACGCAGCTCTGCCTGTGCCAGATTCTGGCCTAAGCCCAGTACATGGCCATGACCATCAATCAGGCCCGGCAGCACAGTTGCGCCTTTGCCGGCTTGCTGTTTTGCTGTGGCATATTTTTTGGTAAGGGCAGCGTCACCACGTGCAATCACTTTGCCGCTTTCATCATCAAACACTAAAACAGAAAACGGTTGCAACTGGCGATTGTCGTCAAAGCCATAACCTTTGATATCGGAAAGTACTACCGGCGCCGCCGCGGCGGCACTACAGAAAAGCGCACTGACTAAACTGGCAAAACGCAGCATAAGGTATTGTCCTGGTTGGTTTTGCCATCAACTATAACAATAAAACCACGCCGGGGGTATCCGGCACGGTTTCAGTCGTTACTGATGCTGGCGGGCCTGTTCGATCCGTTCACGTGTTGCCGGATGTGTGCTGAGATATTTCAACAAGGCTGGCTCTGACTCCGGGGAGGTTTCCTTGCTGCTAAGTAATGCTGACATGGCATCAGCGAATGCTGTTGGTGACTTGCCCAACGTTTTGAGCTGCTTTAACGCAAACTGGTCTGCTTCACGTTCCATATCACGCGAGAATGCGTTTTGCAGCAACACCGAGCCTGAACCAAGCAGCAGGTCGGCTACACCATCCGGGTTGCCAAACAGGATCCCTATCACCAGCGTTGCTCCTAATGACTGGGCAACTAAGCGCACACTGTGCTGGCCTTCAACATGACCAATCTCATGCAATAACACCGCGACGATAGCATCAGGGTTGTGCTGTAGTAAATTCACCAGCTCGTCAGTGATCACCACAGTGCCGTTTGGCAGCGCAAAAGCGTTAGCGCCGAAGAACTCAGACTGATACATATACAGTTGATAGTTCTTCTGCTGCAGTGGCAACTTTTGCAATGCCATTTGCCAGTGATAGTTAACCGTTGCTTGTTGCGTAGCTGGTAGCTGTGTCGGCTGTAAAGCTGTTTTTTGCAGGGTGTAAAATGTTTCCTCGCCCATTTTCTGTTTAATATGGTCGGGCACCAGCAACACGCTGGCGCTGGCCAGCATCGGCATTAAATCGACAATGATCCACCACAGCAGCAGAGGCGACAGCAACACTGCCGCCAGTATCGACAACCGGTTGCTTTCCAGCGCGGCAGCCATACCTGAACCGGCAGTTTGCTGCGGCCAACGCCAGCTGGCATCGTCAGGCCGGAAAATACCGCCACTGCGCAGCTGTACTTCAACCGGCAGCCCCGGCAGGACAGTGCCAAAACGATAGTCAGGCCTGGCAACCTCAGCCAGCACTGCCGCCGTGTTGACACACTGTATCAGCAACTTGCCCTCATCAGTAAGGCTGGCAGTGGCAGCATATAATGCACTGCTGCCAGCTTGCTGAAACTGGCCTGAGACAGCCTTAACGGCGAACATCAGGCGAGGGATACGTCAACGTCAAACAAACCGGCGGCTTCTTCACCAAAAGCGCCGCTGTCAGCTTGTTGCTCATCAACCAGCGTATCGGCTTTAGGGTAAATCAGCAGTTCAGTAACAGATGCCAGATAGGCCGTTTTACGCACTTTTGCCCAGGGATAAGCCAGGCCCAGTGTCAGCACAATGGCTAAAAGGTTAGTGACGGTTAACAGCAGGTAAGGCATTACTTCCATTTTCGATTTAAATTTAGCTACCTCAGGCAGCTCAGTGCGCTCAAATAAATGATTGCGGATCATGCAATGGTAGATAGCAGCGCTTAACGTAAACGCGAAAAAATACATAATAAAAAAACCGGCCGAGCCAAGGAATATCGCAGCGCCTGCACTGCCAGCACCGGTGGCAGCCATAATACCAATCAGTACTACGCCAATAATTGCGGCTACTGTCATTACGCCAAATACGGCTGCTGCGGCAACTAAAGCGGCGATATAGTAAGAGCTGGTATCGGTGTTGACCTGCATCTTTACTCCACCAAAACTGATATTGGTGCAAATAAAATGATCAATTTTTTTCAGTACCCAAGGCATCGCCAGATATAAAGTAAATACCGACAATACCGGCAGCAGCACAAAATATTTTAATGCGCCTACATAGTCGCCGTGAAAGGCAAAACGTACATTCCGGTAACTGGTCATACGCATATTGAACTTAAGGCTTTGTACTATAAGCCAGGGCGATGCAAACATAAACAGCATTGCCAGTAATACCGCCAATACCGGCGATAGCATGGAAGCAACAGTGAATAACGCAAAAATGATTACTGCAATAATACGGCCTTTTAAAATCTGCATTGGTGTTGCGAGATAGCGAAAAGGCTGTTGTTCAATCCGGGTATGGCCATAAAAGTACTGTGTGGTGCGCACTTTGGCCCAGGCGCTGTATATTCCCAGCGTCACTATGCTCAATAGTAAATTAACAATCCAGATACCAAAAAACTCACCGGCCTGGCCGCTGAACTGCACTTTGGCGGGACGCTGACGGGTTGTCTCTATAGGGCTGCTATCAGAGCTGGCTATATTATCCATAAGTACTGCTTCCTTGTTGCGCTAATGTAAAGTAAAGCAGCAATTATACCGATAATATACAGGTTAAATGCAATAATTATTTATTGAAAAATTAACCAATCCGCAGCGCTATTGAATATTCAATAGCGCTGCGGGGTGAATAGCGTGTCAGGGCTGTGCTTCATAACCGCTGATATTACCAATGCCGGCAGGCAGTAAGCCTTTTAACATGTCTGGGGTATAAGCCCCGGCATTGCTCCATACTACCCAATCAATATCCCCGAGGTAACTACTACCGCCAGCATCACCAATCTGCAGATAATTATCACTGCCATTGCTGGCCGGGCGCATGGTCACGCTTTCCAGCTTCAGTAAAGGTGTGTTATTGCCGTCAGTATATATCGCAACATTACCTGTGGTAGGTGAACTCAGTGCAACGGTAAAGTGATAGATCCGATATGCGCTCATATCCAATGCATCGGGCTCATTACCTTTACCGGCGGTAACAGAGGAACCATTATTCGCATTCTCCAACTGGATGCCTGAGTTATTGCCATCATTACGCAAGATGATTTTTAACCGGCTCGCTGCGACGGCGTTTGCATCGCCTAAAGCAACTTCGGTTTCCAGAATCCGGTTGCCGCCACTGTTGCCTGTGACACCCATTAGCAACGTAAAGTACTTGGGGTAGATGCCGTCATCAGGCGCTACTGCGCTCAACTTGGCACGGCTTCGGTCTGCGCTGTTGGCTGTGCTGTCAAAGCGGATAGTACCATCACCGTTGGCGCTGAACAGGTTTGGCTCGTCAGCACCACCGCTTTGCTGCGGTTCAAACTTGCTCAGGCTGCCATCTGCCAGCGTAAGGGCGTTGTCTGCAAAGGGCTGTAAACTGCCATCGTAGCTGTTCCAGTCTACATTGGCCGGCGGTTCTACCGGGTCAATGGGTACGGGCTCCGGCTCAGTTGGTTCAGGCTCTGCCGGTTCAGGTGACGCACACAGGCCAGGGCTTGGTGGTGTGTCGATTTTACCTGTTCCGGCATAGGCCAGCACCGTTGCTTTAACATTATGCACCGGCAACAGACTGGCACTGTAGTCATAAGGTGGTGTTAACTCACCGGTTGATTCGGCCGCTTCACCGGCTACAACGCCATCGTCCGGACTTTCCTGCCAGGTAATATCCTCAAAGATATTGTCGATCAGCTGCCAGAAGCCAGCCGCCTGGCTGTACATCGACATAACCGGGTTTTTCATACTGGCGAAGTGGTTGTGCTCGATGCGTATTACGGCGCCCATTCTGCTGTTTATACCGCTTTCGATAGCGCCATCATAAAAGTTGTTGTAGATGTGGCCTTTACCAAAGCGAAACAGCGGCAGGCGCGAGTTTACGTTGTACCAGTGGTTATGATGATAGGTGATGGTGCGGTCATAGTTATCACTGTCTGACGAGCCAACCAGCGATGTCTTCCAGCTGTGGTGCAGTTTGTTAAAGGAGATAGTAATAAACTGCGCGTCCCCTTTAGCATCGACCAGGCCATCATAATAATCTTTTACCTGATCCTCGGTCAGGCTTGGGTCAGCCACTGTCAGGCTGTTATAGATTTCATTATGGTCAATCCAGATATTACGCACCGGCCCTTCCATACTGATACCGTCACCCGGCGCTCCCAGATTGGCGCGTACGTGGTGAATGCGCAAATTACGGATAATGATGTTCTCGGCCCTGACAATGTTAAAACCGATGCCAGCCATTTCGCCCTGATTACCCAGGCCGATAATAGAAACATCTGACACATCTTTAATATCGATTCTGCTGTCTTTGGCATTTTGCAGTGTAATGCTGCCGTTTACCCAAATGGTTAGCGGCCGGCTCGGGTCTTTGTTTTTTATCGCGTTGATCATCTCTTTACCGGTACAGACGGTGATTTCTACCTTGTTTTCGCCACTGCCGCCGGTTGTGCCGCCATTTTCGCTGGCGTAGCCATAGACGGTATCAAGATCGGTAAGCGCAATCACACCGGTGTCGGGTTCTGGCGTGGGTGTTTCTATGCCGGTATCCGGCACTGTTGCCGGGTCGTCATTGCTGCTGTTGCAGCCAAGCAGCAACGCGCTGCCCACCAGCATTGCAAGTAGAGTTTTATTAAACATGATATCGCTACCCTTTGCTTCAGGGGCTGCCGCTGTACTGCTAAATCAGAGATGACACCCTGTTGATTTGAAATAGTTATTTTTATTCAGCAGCCACTATTATAATTTTGTCTACCGGTGGCATTTTTATTGCGCAAGTCGGAATAAGATGTGCTGCACTGCTAGTTATGGCGGAAAGCGATTGCTCAACGCAAGCTGACGGGCTAAAACACCTTGAGTTTTAGCCGAAATGTTCGCATTTGAACTAAAAGTGGCTGTATCAGCTGATATTGCCGCCCTGACAAAGCCGGGCCGGATCCAGTAACTGTTCCAGCTCACTGCGGCTGTAGCTGGTATGTTCCTGTGCGACATCGATAACCGGCCGGTGCTCTTTATAAGCTTGCTTGGCTATTTCAGCTGCCTTGGCATAACCAATTAACGGGTTTAATGCCGTGACCAAAATAGGGTTCAGCGCCAGAGCCTTACTGATATTGTCTTCACGTACAGTAAAACCTGCGATGGCTTGTGTCGCGAGCGCCGGGCAGCTGTTACTGAGTAAGCGGATACTGTGCAGCAGATTATCGGCAATAAGCGGCAGCATCACGTTCAGTTCAAAATTACCTGACTGACCAGCGACAGTAATAGTGCAGTCATTGCCAATTACCTGAGCACAAACCATTGCCACTGCTTCAGGAATAACCGGGTTAACTTTACCCGGCATAATTGAAGATCCCGGCTGTAATGCCGGCAATTCTATTTCGCCCAACCCAGCGAGCGGACCCGAATTCATCCAGCGCAAATCATTGCTTATTTTCATCAGACAGACGGCGAGCCGTTTTAATGCACCGGATGTGGCAACGGCTGTATCCTGAGCGCCAAGAGCACTAAAGAAATTCTCAGCCGGCCGAAAGGATAGGCCGGTGTTACGGCTTAATACCTGACAGAACGTTGCAGCAAAGGCTGGGTCGGCATTAATGCCGCTACCAACAGCTGTGCCGCCTTGCGCCAGTGCCTGAAGTTGTTCTAGCTGCTGCTGCAGTTGTTGCTCCGCCAGCTGCAGTTGCGACTGCCAGCCACCGAGTACCTGGGCAAAACTGACCGGCATAGCGTCCATCAGGTGGGTACGGCCGGTTTTGACCATTTTCCCTATCTGGCTGGTTTTATTGCTTAACTGCAGTTGTAGCTGTCTTACAGCGGGTAGTAATTGCTGTTGCAGCGCTATAGCGGCACTGATGTGAATTGCGCTGGGGATGGTATCGTTGCTGCTTTGCCCAAGATTAACGTGATCGTTCGGGCTAACAGTTTGGTTCAGTGCTTTACTGGCCAGGGTTGCCAGCACTTCGTTAACATTCATATTGCTGCTGGTGCCGGAACCGGTTTGGAAAATGTCGAGCGGGTACTGCTGCATATCTGTTGCAGCAAGCTGGTCGTCTGCAGCGTGACAGATAGCCTGGCTGATAGCATTTTCGAGCAAGCCAAGCTGTTGGTTGGCAGTAGCAGCAGCTTTTTTAATCTGTAATAAAGCCCGGATAAACTCTACCGGCAGTGTCTGACCGCTGATGTTGAAGTTCTGCACTGCGCGTTGTGTTTGCGCCTGATAAAGCGCGTCCAACGGGACCTGCAGCTCACCCATGCTATCGTGTTCGGTTCGGGTTTTCATAAGTTGTGCTCCTGTGTATCGGTTACCGGCAGAATGTTAGTTGTAACCTGTTTAAACAAATGCTGCCAGTTTGGCGGCAAAAGTTGCTGATAACAGTGCGGTAAAGACCTGAAATATTGCGGTAAATACCGATATTAACCGGGCTGGAGACGCTCAGCTTTTATAGACTTTTCCAACAGATATCGGTATAAATATCGGAATTAATGCCAACAAACTGATTTTTTTGCCCGCCCAATGTTGTAAAGGCACTCTGTCTTCTATGCTTAGTTAACTGCCTATGGATATCAACAACTTAATCTGTACGATGAGCGGGACAGTATAAAGTTTCAGTCGGTTAATGAATAAAAAGGACGCGCGACAGTTATGACACTGATGTGGATTTTACTCCTGCCGCTGCTGGGGACTATGGTGCCGCTACTTGCCGGCAAAGGAAGCCGCACTACCTGTGCTTTCGCCACCGGAGTAGCGCCGGCTTTGGCGCTGGTATTATTACTGCTTCAGGCCCCTGAAGTATTTTCTGGTGAGACCCTGCGCTTTTTTGTTAGCTGGATACCGCTGCTCGGGCTTGATATTACCATTACGCTGGATGGGTTGGCGTTTTTATTCAGTTTGCTAATCCTCGGCATTGGCCTGCTGATTATTGTTTACGCCCGTTATTATTTGTCTGAGCGTGACTCAATGCCGCGTTTCTTTGCGTATCTGATGCTGTTTATGACGGCGATGCTGGGCATAGTACTGTCGGGCAACCTTCTGCAATTGTGGTTATTCTGGGAATTAACCAGTATCAGCTCGTTTTTATTAATCAGTTTCTGGTGGCACAAAGCAGAAGCGCGCCGCGGCGCGCGCATGGCGCTTACGGTAACCGGCGCGGGTGGCTTAGCATTATTAGCAGCCTTTCTGATGATTGGCGACATTGTTGGCAGCTATGACTTACAGCAGGTATTAGCCAGTGCAGACCAAATACGCCAACACAGCCATTACCCGATATTATTAGTGTTGTTTCTGCTGGGTTGTTTTACCAAGTCAGCCCAGTTTCCGTTTCATTTCTGGCTGCCAAACGCCATGGCAGCGCCAACGCCGGTGAGTGCTTACTTACACTCTGCTACTATGGTTAAAGCAGGTATCTTTTTGCTGGCGCGGTTTTATCCGGCATTGTCCGGCACTGAGCTGTGGTTTGTGCTGGTCAGTGTTGCTGGCCTAGCGACCTTACTGATTGGCTCTTATCTGGCATTGTTTAAACATGATTTAAAAGGTTTGCTAGCTTATTCCACTATCAGTCATCTGGGGCTTATTACATTACTATTTGGTATGGGCACTGATCTGGCGGCCGTGGCGGGTTTATTTCATATCATTAATCATGCAACCTTTAAAGCCTCGCTGTTTATGGCAGCGGGTATCATTGATCATGAGTCTGGCTCCCGTGATATGCGCAAGCTTAATGGTTTGTGGCAATTTATGCCGATTACCGCCACGCTGGCAATGGTTGCGGCGGCGGCGATGGCCGGCGTACCGTTACTGAACGGCTTTTTATCAAAAGAAATGTTTTTTGCTGAAACCCTGCACCAGCATTTACTCGGCTCATTGTCCTGGGTTATTCCGGTACTGGCGACGATAGCGGCAATATTTTCAGTAGCTTATTCAACGCGGTTTATTCACGATGTATTTTTTAACGGTCAGCCAAAAGGCTTATCCAAAACTCCGCATGAACCGCCTCGCTATATGCGCGTGCCGGTCGAAATTCTGGTTGCGCTGTGTATTCTGGTCGGAATTTTCCCAAGCTATATGATTGGCGACTTGCTACATGCTGCATCAGTGGCGGTGCTGGCTGGAAATGTACCTCAGTATAGTCTGGCGATATGGCACGGTTTTAATCTGCCATTGCTGATGAGTGTGCTGGCCGTGTCGGGTGGCGTGCTGATCTACATCAACCGTAAGCATCTGTTTGATTTTCAGAACACACTGCCGGATGTTGATGCGCTGAATAGTTTTGAACGGGGCATTAAGCAGTTTGCTGCACGCTGCCACCGCTTTTATCAGTGGCTGGATAACGGCTCTTTGCAGCGTTACATGACGCTGGTGCTGCTCAGTTTTGTGTTACTGGCCGGTTTACCCCTAATACACCTGACGACACTTTGGGGCGGGCGGGAAGAGCTGCCGATAGATGCCGTCAATGGCGCTGGTGCGGCGCTGTTGCTGATTGGGGCTTTTGCTACCGTAATGTGGCATCGTAAACGGGTTGTGGCGCTACTGATGATCTCTGTAGTTGGGTTGATGGTCTCTATCGCCTTTACCCGCTTTTCAGCACCGGATTTAGCACTAACCCAGCTGTCAGTTGAAGTAGTAACTATTATTCTGCTGATGCTGGCGCTGTTTTTCCTACCGCATAAGACACCAAAACAATCTGAATCCTCCCGTGTGGTGCGTGATCTAAGTATCGCTAGTATGGTGGGTGTTGTGGTTGGCAGTTTAAGTTATGCGCTGATGACCAGGCCGTTTAATACCATTTCAGACTTTTTTCTCACTAACGCTAAAACCGGCGGCGGTGGCACCAATGTTGTAAATGTCATACTGGTTGATTTCCGTGGTTTTGACACACTAGGCGAAATTACCGTGCTAGGCATTGCTTCGTTGGGTATCTTTAAACTGCTGACCAGAATTCCACTGTTTAAACCCAGTAGCGATGGTGAAGGCCGGCCCTGGGCGCTGGAGCGGCATTCTCTGCTGCTGGCGACTGTATCGCAGAGTTTGTTACCGCTGGCGATTATGGTATCCATCTATATTTTCTTCCGTGGCCATAACCTGCCGGGTGGTGGCTTTATCGCCGGGCTTGTTACAGCAGTTGCCATTATTCTGCAGTATATTGCGCATGGCGTGGACTGGGTAAAAGAGCGGATGAACGTTGAGTACCAGCGCGTGGTGGCGATTGGCTTGATGATTGCGCTATTTACCGGTGCTGCCAGCTGGCTGTTTGGCCGGCCATTCCTGACATCCTGGTTCGACTATTTTGATATACCGGTGCTTGGCAAAATTGAACTGGCCAGTGCGATTGCCTTTGATTTAGGGGTATATATTACGGTGGTTGGTTCTACGCTGCTGATTCTGGCTAATCTCGGTAAGATGACGACCGCGCACCGGCCAGTGCATAAGGAAACGATCTGATGGAGACTTTGTTTGCCAGTTGTATAGGCTTTCTAACGTTTTGCGGTATTTTTCTGATGTTACGCGGCCGTACCTTTCCGGTGATGCTGGGTCTGACGATGTTGTCCTATGCCGTTAATCTGTTTATTTTTGCCTCCGGCCGCCTGACCCTGCGCGGTGCAGCGGTGCTTGGAACCAGTGAGCAGTATGCAGACCCTTTGCCACAGGCGTTGGTGCTGACCGCTATTGTAATAGGTTTTGCCATGACCGCATTTTTAGTCATCCTTGCTATCCGTGCCCGTGCCGATCTGGGCAATGACCATGTCGATGGTAAACTGCCTGATGCTGATGGCATGAAGAGGGAGAGTCGTTGATGTGGCATTTAATTACGGCACCTATTTTATTGCCGATGCTAACCGCGCTGGTCATTATGCTACCGCCGGTACACTATTCGCCAATGCGCCGGCGTTGGGTCAGTATGATTTCAAGCGCAGTTCAGCTGGTATTAGTGGTAATTTTGCTGCTGCATGTACAGCAAAATGGCTTGCTGCACTACGCAATAGGTAACTGGCAGGCACCGTTTGGTATCATTCTGGTTGCAGATACTTTATCTATGGTGCTGGTGTGTTTAACGTCATTTCTGGCACTTGGTGCTATTTGCTATGGCAGCGCCGGTGAGGACGAGAAAGGGTCGTTTTTTCACCCGTTATTTCAGTTTCAGGTGATGGGCATCAATGGCGCGTTTTTAACCGGAGATCTGTTTAACCTGTTTGTGTTCTTCGAAGTTCTACTGATTGCCTCTTACGCACTGTTGATCCATGCTGGCGGTAAGAACAAAACCAAAGCCGCTGTACATTATGTAGTACTGAACCTGACTGGTTCTGCCATTTTTCTGTTTTCACTGGCGGTACTGTACGGCACTCTCGGTACCCTGAATATTGTAGATATGGCGCAGAAGGTTGCGGTGCTGCCGGCTGAAGATCTGATGCTGGTAAAATCAGGCGGTTTGATGCTGATGATCGTATTTGCGCTAAAAGCTGCAGTGCTGCCACTGCAGTTTTGGCTGCCTGCCACCTATTCATCGGCTTCAGCACCTGTGGCTGCGCTGTTTGCAGTAATGACAAAAATTGGTATCTATGCGTTGCTGCGGGTGTACACCACAATATTTGGTGCTGATGCCGGGCCGTTGCAGGGAATGGCTGCAGACTGGTTACTGCCGGCAGGCCTTGCCACTATAGTGCTTGGCGCTATTGGTGTGATATCCAGCCACGATTTTCGTAAACTGGTCGCCAACCTGGTGCTGGTATCCGTGGGTACGCTTGTTGCCATGGTAGCGCTGCATACTGAGTTATCTGCGGCGGCGGCATTATATTACACCGTGCATTCTACCCTCGTCACAGCTGCGCTGTTTTTGATTGCTGATCTGATTTCCAATCAACGTGGTAAAGCGGCAGACCGTCTGGTGTCTGGCCGGCGCGTAGTACAGCCGATATTGCTTGGCAGCCTGTTTATGTTGGCGGCGATGGCTGTTGCCGGTTTACCGCCTTTGTCCGGTTTTATCGGTAAGCTTATGTTGCTACAGGCGGTGACGGAACCTGCAAACCGCGCTTTACTTTGGGCGGTGATATTAATGTGCAGCCTGCTGGTGATAGTGGGCTTGTCGCGTGCTGGCAGTACGTTGTTCTGGCGGGTAAGTGGTGGTGATGCGTCTGGTGATAAGGCCGCGCCGTTACAGGTATTTGCGGTGTGCTGGCTGCTATTAGCCAGCCCTTTACTGGTAATATTCGCCGGGCCTTTAACTGAGCTGTCGCAACAGGCTGCGGCACAGTTATATGATACGGATACTGCCGCCCGGGCAATACTTGGCTCCGCCGCTACAGAGGGGGATGTGCCATGAGATTTGATGCAAAGTATCGCTGGCTGCCCACGCCATACCGCAGTGTCATGCTGTTTGTTGTCTGGTTATTACTGAACCAGAGCATTGAGGCTGTACATTTATTTTTTGGGGTTGTACTGGCACTGCTTATCCCATTATTGATACAGCGCTTTCGTGATCCACAACCTGTCATCGAGCGGCCATTGCTGGCACTGCGCTATATGCTGAGGGTACTGGCCGACATAGTGGTTGCCAATGCCCAGGTAGCAGTGCTGATCCTGGGGCCCAAAAGGCGGCTAAACCCGGCGTTTGTCAAAGTGCCTCTGGATCTGCAGCACGAGCTACCTATAACGATTCTGGCCAGTACGGTGTCGATGACGCCGGGCACCGTAAGTGCGGAAGTGCTGCCCAGCACTGAAAGTATTAAGCCAGGTGAGCCCTTACCACAACGTTGGTTATTAATTCATGTACTGAACCTGACTGATGAGGCGACGCTCATTGATTCAATTAAACAGCGCTATGAAGCCCCGTTAAAGGAGATTTTCAATGCTGGATAATGTCATTATGCTGGTGTTTGCAATGATAAGCATTGCACTGTTGCTAAACCTGTGGCGGTTGCTGCGGGGGCCCAGCCTGCCAGACCGGATTCTGGCGCTGGATACCATGTATATAAATAGTATTGCATTGATCATTTTGTATGGTCTGCTGATGGGCTCGCCGTTGTATTTTGAGGCCGCGCTGCTTATTGCTATGCTGGGGTTTGTCAGTACTGTCGCCGTTTGTAAGTTCTTATTACGCGGCGACATTATCGAGTAGGAGAGTACTATGCAACACTGGATGGAATGGGCAATTGCGTTTTTTCTGCTACTGGGCGGCAGCTTTGTGCTGATAGGGTCTATCGGTCTGACCAGGATGCCTGACTTTTTTATGCGTCTGCACGGGCCGACCAAAGCCACTACGCTTGGTATGGGCGGCATACTGCTGGGGTCAATTTTTTTCTTCAGCCTGACCGGAGATGTCAGTATCCACGAACTGTTGATTACTATTTTTCTGCTGATTACTGCACCAATCAGTGCTCATATGCTGATCAAAACGGCGTTACACCATAAACTGACTGCGATCAGCAAAACCCGTGGTCTGGATAAAATACCCCCTGCGCAGGTGAAAGCGCATGATAGGAATGTGTAATTACGTATTTAATGACGATCTGGAAAAGGCTGTGATCGTAACTAGTTTTCGTCGAAGCCGTTTTTAATAAGATCGGCGACAGCTCGTAGCGCCTGTGTGGCGTCTTCACCATCTGCACAAACCAGCAGTGTCTTGCCTTTGCTACTAGCCAGCATCAGCAGTGCCAGCACACTGCTAGCGTCGGCTGTCTTATCTTCCTGCACCAGTTCAATTTTGGCCTGAAACTGCTGACATAATTGTGCCAGCTTGGTGGCTGCACGGGCATGCAACCCGAGTTGATTTACAATAGTGACTTCTTCACTGCACTTCATTAGCTTGCTCTGCCATGATGGCGTACCAACTCACGATGGCGTGTTTGCACATCGTCTCTTAAGTTGCGGTAACTTTCAGCCAGGCTTTCAACGATATAGACCGAACGGTGTTGGCCGCCAGTACAGCCTATTGCAATTGTCAAATAGCTGCGATTGTTACGTTCCAGATGCGGTAGCCAGGTACTGATAAAACTGTTTATCTGCCAGATATACTTGGCGACTACCGGTTCGGATGCCAGATAGTCTTTGACCGGTTGGTCCAGCCCGGTCAGGGGCTTTAAATCCGGCTCCCAATGCGGATTGGGCAGGAAACGGGCATCAAATACAAAATCGGCATCTTTAGGGATACCATATTTAAAGCCAAAGGATTCAAACAGTATAACCAGACGGCCGGTTTTCTGACCCAGAATACGTTCACGCAGCTGTTCTGCCAGCTGGTACACATTTAACTCAGTAGTATCAATATACAAGTCAGCCCGACTGGATATCGGGTCAAGTAATTGCTGCTCGCGCGATATCGCATCGTCCAGTGACATCGCTTGATGGGATAACGGGTGCAAGCGACGCGTTTCGCTGAAACGTTTAATTAAACTGGCATGATCGGCGTCCAGATACAAAATAGTTAAATCCAGCTTGCGTGGCAGATAGGACAGGATCTCAGCCAGCTCATCCGGGTCTTGCGGCAGATTTCGTACATCAATACTGACAGCAACGCGCTCGTACTGTCCCATAACTGTGGTGGCCAGCGTTGGCAGTAAATTAACAGGGATATTATCTACACAGTAGTAGCCGAGGTCTTCCATCACACGTAAGGCAACAGATTTGCCTGAACCGGAACGACCACTAACTACCAACAGCTTCATTTTGCTGTTTCCATTGAGCTGTAGTCGACCAGCAACTGGTATAACTGCTGGTTTGTTTCAGCATGGCGGATTTTCTTGGTTAGCTCTTTCTGGCTCAATAGTTTGGCGATGCCTGCCAGTGTACTTAAATGAGCCTGACACTGATCTTCCGGGATCAGAATAGCGCAGAATATATCGACCGGTTGATTGTCTATCGCGTCAAACGGAATCGTTTCTTTACTGACTACGAATACTAACACCGGCTGAGTGACAGTTTTGAGTTTGCCATGGGGGATCGCAATGCCGCCACCTATGCCTGTAGAGCCAAGCTTTTCCCGGGTCATCAGAGCTTCAAGGATGCTGTACTCAGATATGTCTGGCAGGCGCTGATGTGCTAGCTCAGCAATATATTCCAGAATACGTTTCTTGCTGTTAAAAAGAACTGCACTTTTAGTGCAGTTCTCGGTAAGCATTGCGGTTAAATTCGTCATAATCTAATCAGTGTCGGGCTATTTTCTCTTTATGCTTAATGACCTGGCGATCTAACTTGTCTATCAACTGGTCTATGGCAGCATACATATTTTCATCTTCAGATACTGCGAATACTTCAGCACCATTAAGATGCAGCTTAGCTTCAGCAATCTGTTTCAATTTTTCCACGTTTAGGATCACATGTACATTGTTTATATGATCAAAGTGCCTTTCCAGTTTGGCAAATTTGCTATCTACGTATTGTTTTAAGGCAGTGGTGATTTCAACATGGCGACCGGTCAGATTGATTTGCATAGACATATTCCTTCTTTTAGGCTTATTTACAGCAAGGTCTTGCGTTGATTTGACGGCGGAATATACAGGGACTCACGATACTTAGCGATGGTACGCCGTGCAACGTTAATGCCCTGTTCCATTAGAATATCGGCCATTTTACTGTCACTAAGCGGTTTGGCCGGATTCTCCGCCGCCACTAATTTCTTAATAAATGCACGAATAGCTGTCGAAGAACATTCTCCACCACTTTCTGTACTCACATGGCTGGAAAAGAAGAATTTAAGCTCAAATATACCCCGGGGTGTATGCATATATTTCTGCGTCGTAACTCGCGAAATTGTCGATTCATGCATGCCAACCATTTCGGCAACGTCATTTAACACCATAGGCTTCATCGCTTCCTCTCCGTGCTCAAAAAAAGCCTGCTGCTGCTGAACGATACAATTTGCCACTTTTAATAACGTTTCGTTGCGGCTTTCCAGGCTTTTCAGAAACCATTTTGCTTCCTGCAGATGAGAGCGGATAAACTGGGTATCTGCGCTATTTTTTGCGGTACGCGACATCGCGGCATACTGCTGGTTTATACGTACTTTAGGCATAGCGTCAGGGTTTAGTTCAACCTGCCAACGGCCTTTTACTTTTATCACGCTAACGTCCGGAATAACGTATTGTTGCTCTTCACGAATAACGTCAGCGCCTGGGCGGGGGTTAAGGCTATGGATCAGCCGCATGACTTCCCGTAACTCGTCTTCTTTCAGTTTAGTCACACGCATCAAAGAACGAAAGTCACGGTTAGCTAAAAGTTCTGTATGGTCGCGGATCATGCTTTGCGCAGCTGACAGAAAGGGAGTATCTGCGGCAAACTGGCGCAGTTGAACCAGCAAGCACTCCTGAATAGATCTGGCGCCCACACCTACCGGATCAAATAACTGAATACGCTTGATAACGGCTTCAACTTCGTCAGCTTCGATATCCTCTATCCCCAGCGACTCCAGGATCTCCTCGCAGCTGATGGTCAACAGGCCATTGTCGTCAATGGCTTCAATAATAATTTCAGCTATTGCCCGGTCAGTATCCGAGAAGGGCGTAAGCTGCATTTGCCAGCGTAAATAGTCCTGTAATGTTTCACTGGTCTCACCCTGATAGACAAAATCTTCATCGCTGCCGCTGTTTCCGGCACTTACCGGCGCTGCACTAACCAAATCATCCCAGTTGTTGTCCAGCGGCAAGTCTTCCTGAATATTCTGCTCTGACATCGCTTCACTGCTGTCGGGTTCGCTAGGCTCATAATTGTCGTCAGCTGTCTGTTCTGAGTCGATAGAGTTGGGCGAGGAAGGATCTGAGGTGTCTTTGGCATCAGCAGAAAAATTGTCGTAGTCGTCTTCGGCTTCCAGCAATGGATTAGCATCCAATGCTTCCTGAATTTCCTGTTGCAACTCAATCGTCGACAGCTGTAACAAGCGTATAGCCTGCTGCAACTGCGGCGTCATGGTAAGTTGCTGTCCTAAGCGAAGTTGCAAAGAGGGCTTCATCTACTTCTACCGTTATCCTGCTGAATAATGTGTTGAGATTGTTTTTCGCTAACTATAGCCTGAATTGCTCACCGAGGTATACATCACGGACCTTCTGATTCGCCAATACCTCTTGCGGTGGTCCCGACGCAATCAGCTCGCCATGACTGACAATATAGGCAATTTCGCAGACATCAAGCGTCTCGCGCACGTTGTGGTCGGTTATTAACACTCCAATACCGCGCTGACACAGATGCTGGATAATCTTTTTGATATCCAGCACTGATATTGGATCTACGCCAGCGAAAGGTTCGTCGAGCAGAATAAAAGCCGGGTCTGCTGCCAGTGCCCTTGCTATCTCTACCCTGCGTCTTTCGCCTCCAGACAAGCTCATGCCCAGACTATGCTTGATATGACCAATATGAAATTCTTCCAGTAAGTCGTCTGCTATTTCTTCGCGTCTGCTGCCGCTGAGATCTTTGCGTGTTTGTAAAATGGCCAACAGGTTTTCGTATACCGTCAGCTTGCGGAAGATTGAACTCTCCTGCGGCAGATACCCTATGCCCTGACGGGCCCGGGTATGGATGGGATCGAAGGTGATATCTTTGTCGTTCAGGCTGATATGACCTTTGTCTGATGGCACCAGACCGACAATCATATAAAAAGTCGTGGTTTTGCCAGCCCCATTGGGCCCGAGCAAACCGACGATCTGACCTGCATTCACTTCAAGGCTGACATCTTTAACAACTTGCCGGCCTTTGTAACTTTTCGCCAGGTGCGAAGCAACTAACTTCATGGATTATTCTTTTCCTCCGGCGTAAAAATCGTTGTTACGCGTTTTGATTCGTTACTTTCTGCACTTAGTTGCTGTTTTTCCACGTTATATTTGATAATGGACGCTTTGACAACACTACCGCTCTGCGTCAGCTCTGCATCCCCGCTCAGCGTCAGAGTGCGGTTTGATGGCTCATACCGCATTTCACTTGCCGTGGCGGTAACCGGTTTACCATCCGCTAATAACTGAGAATAACTCACGGGTGAACCGGTAGCGATATATACCTCTTTGCCCTTACCCGCACTGGCGTTAATTTCCAGCTGGTCGGCTTTCATCTGTAATGAGCCTTGTGTAATAACCACATTATTACGATAAGTCAGGACGTTCTCTTGTACTGAAACCAGATTATCGGCATCGATCTGAATTTGTTGGGTGTAGTCTGGCTGTGCAGCCATCACCGCAGAGCTGCTTAGCAGCAGAGCTAAGATAAGATTATTCTTCATTACGATATACCGTCTGCTCATGTTGTACTAACTGGAAAGTTTTGCTGGTCAAGTCAGCTTTAATGCCGCTACCTTTGATATAAAAGCCTTGTCCCTGAATTAACACTGGTTGGTTGTTTTGTAACTTGTTGTCAGGGAACAGCATTTCCAGCGTATCTGTCTCAAGCCAGTCAATAAGCTCATTTTGCTGCAGGCTATCAATTCTGACCTGTTGCTCAAGGATGATTTTATCCTGGGGGAACCATACCGCGTATTGACTACTGGCTTGCCAGCTTGGCTGATGATCTTCGTTATACAGGGTATACACTGGCTTTTCAAACTGTGTAAATCCCAGTAGTTCAAAATGTTCAAGTCGTTGTGCACTGACGCTGTCTACCAGATAGCCATCACTATCAAACAGTCGTCGGGTAATATTCTGTGCAATGTAGTCAGGCATCAGTTCCTGATCGGTTTGCAAGGCATCATTGCTGTCAGTAGGTTCAAACCAAAGATAAGCAGCGGTGCCGGTTAGTATCAGAACGAGTAAAACCAGTATTTTTCTCATGTGCTACTGCCATCAAATAGGCCAAATTTATCCTGACTGATTAACAGCAGGTCGCATAGCTCACGCACTGCCCCAAACCCGCCTGGTATGCTGGTGACAAAATGGGCGTGTTTGACCAGATAGGGGTGGGCATCGTTTACGGCAACTGCCAACCCGCAATGCTGCATTACAACCCAGTCAGCTAAGTCATCGCCGATGTAGGCAATTTGTTGTGGCAGAAGTTGCAATTGCTGCTGTAATTCTTCAAACGCAGCAGTTTTATTTTCTTGCCCCTGATAGATATAAGGCACGGTTAATGATGTCATCCGTTGCTGCACTATGGCTGAATTTCTACCGGTAATCACCGCCACCTCTACACCGGCCTGGCGTAGTGCTTTAATGCCATAACCGTCCCGGGTATGGAAGGCTTTAAGCTCTTCTGCGTTATTACCCAGATAAATGCGTCCGTCAGAAAACACACCGTCAACATCGCAGATTAATAGCTTAATGTCGCGGGCCCGACGCACAATATCGTTACTTACTGGGGTGTAAAGGCTGTTAAAAAGTGACATTTATAATACCCCGGCCCGCAGCAGATCGTGCATATTCATTGCACCGACAGGTTTGCCGGCATCGTCGATAATAATCAGTCCGTTAATTTTCTTCTGCTGCATTATCTGCAGCGCCTCAGCGGCTAATTGTTGTGCCTGTGCCGTGATACAGTTTCGTGTCATAACATCGGCGATTTGGTTGCTATGGATATCATAGCGCTGGTCCAGAATACGGCGCAGGTCGCCATCGGTAAATACGCCAGCCATTTTGCCTTGCTCGTCAACAACGGCTGTCATACCCAAGCCTTTTTTTGAGATTTCCAGCAAGGCATCTTTAATTGTCGCACTGTACAACACTGTCGGCACCTGCTCGCCGGTGTGCATAATATCTTCCAGGCGCAATAACAACTTACGCCCCAGGCTGCCACCAGGATGTGATAGCGCAAAGTCATCGGCAGAAAAGCCTCTGGCGTCGAGCAGCGCGACTGCCAGCGCGTCACCCATGGCCAGTGTCGCCGTGGTACTGGCTGTCGGTGCTAAGCCTAGTGGGCAGGCTTCTTGTTCAACTTTGACACACAAGTGAGCGTCAGCCAGCTTGGCAAGGGTAGACGCCGGGTTACCTGTCATGGCAATCAGCTTGATACCCAGTCTTTTGATAACCGGCATTATGGTCAGAACTTCAGCGGTTTCACCGGAGTTCGAAATAGCAATGACGATGTCAGCTGCGGACAACATACCAAGGTCACCGTGACTGGCCTCACCCGGGTGAACAAAAAAAGCCGGAGTACCGGTAGAGGCCAGTGTCGCTGCTATTTTGCTGCCAATATGACCCGATTTCCCCATGCCGGTGACAATGGTCTTGCCGGCGCTGTCAAAAATCAGCTGACATGCCAGATTAAAATCGGCATCCAGATATTGTTTTAGTTGTTCAACGGCAGCTGCCTCGATTTTGATTACTTCTGCCGCCCGGATTGTAAAATCAATTGTCATATTTTAGCCCCGGCGTTTACTGCGACATCGTGTTGAACAGCAGATACTGATAACCAACAAAGCCGCATAACAGCAAGGCACCCTCTATACGATTAATGCGTTGGCCTTTACCTATACGCAGAGACATCAGTAACATCGCAAGCGTTGCAGCGATCATCACATAGCTATCCCGGCTACCGGCCATGGGATCCAGCGAGTCGGGGCCAATAACGGCACCTAAGCCTAATACCGCCAGAATATTAAAAATATTGGAGCCGATAATATTGCCAAGCGCCAGGTCATCCTCACCTTTGAAGATGCCAATAATGCTGGCGGCGAGTTCTGGCAGGCTGGTGCCGATAGCGATAATAGTCAGGCCTATTACCAAGTCACTTATGCCAGCATAACGGGCGATTGTGACAGCGCCATGCACCAGTAACTGCGAGCTGGCAAGCAGAAGCAGTAAACCTATTACCACCCAAACTACCGCGCGCAGCAGTGAAATTTGCTCTGGCATTTCGCTGTTAATCTCAGCAATTAACGGATCATCGGCGTCGGCATGCTTACCCCAGTACACCAACAGACAAATAAAGCCGGTGAACGCTACGAGCAGCAGCACACCTTCGGTGCGGGTTAACATATCATCGCTGATAAAGTAATAACCAAGCAGGGTACAAGCAAACAGTAATGGATACTCGCGTTTTAAGGTAAGCGAAGATACCAGTATCGGTTTGAGCAACGCGGCTGCGCCTATGACCAGCAAGATATTGGTAATATTAGAGCCTAATGCATTGCCAACGGACGTATCAAGCCGGCCTTGCCAGGCCGCACTGGCTGAAACCAGCATCTCTGGTGCGGAAGAGCCCATCGCTACAATTGTAAGGCCGATAATCATCGGAGAAATACCTGCGGTCCGGGCAACAGATGATGCACCGAACACAAAGCGGTCGGCGCTCCAGATCAGCAAAATCAGGCCAACCAACACAAAAATCACGGCTAATAACAAGGGTGACAAAATTTTTTCCCCAAATGCGCTGTCGAATCAGAGATTATTTTCCAGTTTATTGACTGTAATTGCAAAAAAAGCTGCGGTTTATCTAACGTAGCGAATTTTTAGCACAGTTTGTTACGATTTTTTGTAACGACTTTAGCGATGAAGCCGTTTACAATAATACAACCTTGGCAGCAGTATAATTGAAAACATACAAGTATGTATGTATATTGCAAACCTGTTTCAGCGAAGCCTGCCGTAAGGCAAAGAGAGTGAATTTGTCAGAAACATTGATTGATATTCAGCAATTGACGTTCAGTCGCGGCGAAAGAGTGATTTACCGGGACCTGAATATGCAGTTCGCGCGTGGTAAAGTGACAGCCATTATGGGGCCAAGCGGTATTGGTAAAACTACACTACTGAGGCTTATTGGCGGACAGTTGAAACCGGACAGTGGCAAAATTCTGTTCGGCGGGCAGGACATTCCGCAGCTGTCGCGCCACGCACTGTATCAGGCAAGAAAACGCATGAGCATGCTGTTTCAAAGCGGTGCTCTGTTTACCGAAATGTCAGTGTTTGACAATGTCGCCTTTCCTATTCGTGAACACACCCGCTTACCAGAGTCGCTTATCCGTCTGATTGTATTAATGAAACTTGAAGCGGTAGGGTTGCGGGGCGCACGGGAACTTATGCCGGCGGAATTATCTGGTGGTATGGCCAGGCGCGCCGCACTGGCCCGGGCAATAGCACTGGATCCGGAGCTTATTATGTATGACGAGCCCTTTGCCGGCCAAGACCCTATCTCTATGGGCGTTATTGTTCGTCTTATCCGCTCGCTGAACAATGCTCTGGGGTTAACGTCTGTCGTGGTATCGCATGACGTAACAGAAGTAATGAGCATTGCCGATTATGTCTATGTCGTGGCAGAGCAGAGCGTTATCGGCCATGGTACACCAGAGCAGCTGAGGCAAAGTGACTCGCCGCTGGTGCAACAATTTCTACAGGGCGAAGCTGACGGTGCCGTGCCGTTTCATTATAAAGCGGCGCCTTATGAGACAGAATTAATGGAGTTAGCCAGGTGATCGCCAATAAGTTACAACAGCTTGGTGCCGCTACCATAAACAGTATTACCGGCTTTGGCCGCGCAGGCCTGATGCTATTCGGTGCTTTGCTTGGTAAGCCGGATTTCCGTAAAGGATTTCCACTGCTGGTTAAGCAGCTGTATGTTATCGGGGTTTTGTCGCTACTGATCATACTGGTGTCCGGCTTGTTTATCGGCATGGTGCTGGCATTGCAAGGGTATACTGTATTGGTCAAGTTTGGTGCAGAACAAATGCTGGGACCTCTGGTTGCGCTTAGTTTATTGCGCGAGCTTGGCCCTGTAGTTGCCGCCTTGCTGTTTGCCGGTCGTGCCGGTAGCGCCTTGACAGCAGAAATCGGTTTGATGAAAGCGACTGAGCAACTATCCAGTATGGAAATGATGGCCGTTGATCCCTTAAGACGAATTATTGCGCCGCGTTTCTGGGCCGGTGTCATCAGTTTACCTATGTTGGCAATCATTTTTACCGCCGTGGGGATTTTGGGCGGACATCTGGTCGGTGTCGATTGGCTTGGCGTTGACCAGGGCAGTTTCTGGTCTGCAATGCAGGCTAACGTCGATTTATATCAGGACGTATTTAACGGCATCATAAAAAGCGTGGTCTTTGCGCTTATTGTTATCTGGATCGCTCTACACAAAGGCTATGACGCTGTACCTACATCAGAAGGTATCAGTGCAGCAACCACGCAAACCGTTGTTACGGCATCACTGGCAGTGCTCGGGTTTGATTTTATTTTAACGGCAATAATGTTTGGTGGATAACATGACCACGCGGAAAATAGAGATTTTAGTTGGTGGCTTTATCGTATTAGCGCTGGCCGCATTTTTAATGTTGTCATTGAAGGTTGCAAATAGCGGTATGGGGGCAAGTAGCGAAACTTACACCCTTAAAGCAAAGTTTGAAAATATTGGTGGTTTAAAAGTCCGCTCGCCGGTAAAGGTGGGGGGGGTTGTTGTAGGCCGTGTGGCCGCCATTGAACTTGATACGACCTATTATACTCCGATAGTAACGCTGGCAATTAACAGCGATTATAACAATTTTCCGGAAACCAGCACTCTGGCGATCCTGACATCCGGATTATTAGGAGAGCAATATTTGGGGTTGCAACCGGGTTTTATCGACGAGACTGTTGAAATTCTGGGTGATGGTGACTATATCGAAGACACTAAATCAGCTTTGGTACTGGAAGAGCTGATAGGTCAGTTTTTATTTAACCGCGGGAATTAAACATGAAATTGTACGCAACTTTTCTGGCTGGGGCTTTAGCCATTCTGAGTTATCTGCCGCAGGCTTCAGCAGAAGCGGTCACCTTTAACGATCCATATAAAATGATGGAAGTGCTGGCCGACAATACGTTTAGCCGCATTGCCAAGGACCAGAGTAAAATTCAGGCCGATCCGGAAGTGTTGCGGGTAATTGTTAATGATGAACTGGTACCCTACATCGACAGCCGTTATGCTGCGTTGCGTGTTATCGGCAACAGCGCTGACCTTCGAGAGACACCTCGTGAAGATATACTGGCATTTGTCGATGCGTTTCAGAATTACATGGTCGCGACGTACGCTGGTGTATTTACCCAGTATCGTGATCAGAAAGTCATTATCGAACCCGCTGCTGGTGGTTTGGATGATCAGAAAATCATTACCGTAAAAACCAGAGTTATCGATCCTGGTAAACCAGATATCAAAATTGATTTCAAATTACGTCGTGGTAAAGACGCAGACAACTGGTTGGTATTTGATATGGTCGCCGAAGGCATTTCATTACTTGACAGTAAGCGTGCAGAGTTAGGTAATCTTATCCGGCAGCAAGGGCTGGCCAGTGTGACAGCGTTGTTGCAGGAGAAAGCTAAAGCACCTATTACCAAGCCTGCGGAGGAAAAGTGACGCTTAACATCGAGCAGCAGGGCGAGGTATTCTGTTTTACCGGTGTGCTAAATCGTGATACGTTAATGCTGTATTCACCGTTCAAACTGTTAAATAGCGTCTCAGAGCGGATAAACTTTGATTTTTCCGGACTTGAAAATATCGACACTGCTGGTCTAGCCTGGTTATTGCAACAGTTAGCCTGGGCGAAGCAGCATGGTATAGAGATCTCTTTGTGTAACGTTCCGAAACAGCTGTTATCATTAGCGGATGTAACGGCAGTCAGGCCGTTATTACCCATTAGTAATTAAGGTTACGCTTTGGATATTAAGCAAATAGAGCAACTGTTATCAGAACAGCTGCAACTGACAGAAGTGCGTGTTAGCGCTGAAGGTTCTCACTATGCCGTGACGGCTGTAGGAACCTGTTTTGCTGATGTCAGCCGGGTTAAACAGCAACAAATGGTTTATGCGCCGCTGATGGCGGCGATCGCTGATGGCTCTATTCATGCTGTCAGCATTAAGACCTTTACACCAGAACAATGGCGTAGAGAAAAACTTCTTAATCCTCCGATGTAGTAATTTATGCAACAATTTCTTGTTACAGGTGGTCAGGCATTACAGGGAGATGTATCTATCTCTGGGGCAAAAAATGCCGCTTTACCCATTCTTTTTGCCAGTTTGTTATCTGAAAAACCAACAGTTATCAGCAATGTACCTAAGCTGAAAGATATTGAAACAACAGTAAAGTTGTTACAGTTGTTTGGCGCAGAAGTCAGCTTCAGCGATAACATTGTCCGGGTTGACGCAGGTAAGGTTGCAAATCAGTTTGCCCCTTATGAGTTGGTTAAGACTATGCGTGCCTCCATTTTGGCATTGGGCCCTTTACTAAGCAGGTTTGGCCAGGCTGAAGTGTCATTGCCTGGTGGCTGTGCAATTGGTGCTCGCCCGGTCAATTTGCATATCGATGGCCTGCGTAAAATGGGCGCCGACATCGTGGTTGAGAATGGCTATATTAAAGCCAATGCCAGCCGGCTTAAAGGCGCGCACATCATTATGGACATGGTAAGTGTTACCGGTACTGAAAACCTGATGATGGCTGCTGTTCTTGCCGACGGCACGACAACTATTGATAACGCCGCGCGCGAGCCTGAAGTGGTAGACCTTGCTATATACCTGAATACCATGGGGGCGAAGATCCGCGGCGCAGGTACCGACAGTATAGTTATTGAAGGCGTTGCTGCGTTACATGGCGGAGACCATAAAGTGTTGCCAGATCGTATCGAAACGGGCACCTTCTTAGTGGCTGCAGCCGTCAGTGGTGGTGACGTAACCTGCCGTAATACTGACCCGGCCGAGCTGGAAGTCGTGCTGGACAAGCTACGTGAAGCTGGTGTTGAGATTACCACTGGTCCGGATTGGATACGCGCAAACATGACGGGGCGTACGCTTAAAGCTGTGAAAGTCAAAACGGTACCTCATCCTGGTTTTCCAACCGATATGCAGGCACAATTTACAGTATTAAATGTCGTCGCGGATGGCGTGGGAATGGTCACTGAAACGATTTTTGAAAATCGTTTTATGCATGTCCCTGAACTGCAGCGGATGGGCGCAAAAATTAGTCTTGAAGGGAATACAGCGGTGTGTCAGCACACCGACAAACTCATGGCTGCCCAGGTGATGGCAACAGATTTGCGGGCATCCGCCAGTTTAGTGATAGCAGGTTTGGTGGCTGAAGGCACAACTATTGTCGATCGTATTTATCATATTGACCGTGGCTATGAGCAAATAGAAGACAAACTTAAGAAGCTCGGTGCTAATATCGAACGTGTAAACGCGGCTTAAGCCGCGTTTTTTATCTGCGTAATTCGCGTGCTATCGCGTTTACCGTCAGCTGTTGACCACTTCGGTTTATTGTAAGTGCAAGAGCAGTGTTTGGTGCTGTTTCGGCAATCATATTCAATGCCTGCTGTACACTGCTAAAACGTTTACCATCAATTTGCGTCAATATGTCTCCGACCTGCAGACCCGCTTCAGCTGCTGGTCCATTAGCGTTAACGGCAGTAATACTAAGACCATACAGTGTTTGGCCTGACGAAATCAGCCGGTCGCCTGCGGCATTGACGACAGCGTCACCAGACACTCCGAGATGGCTGCGTGTCACCCGGCCATGCTTAATGAGCTTCTGCATGACATTTACCGCCAATTGATAGGGGATAGCGAAAAATATGCCCTGAATATCCTGATTTTCCAACTGAAAGGCTGCGGCATTGATGCCCACCAGCATACCATTGCTATTAACCAGCGCACCGCCAGAGTTACCGCGGTTAATGGCTGCATCCATTCGCATAAAATCAATATAACCACGTGAACTTAAGCCGGTGTTGCCGTTAGCGCTGATAATGCCCTGTGTAATCGTTTGCCCTAGATTTAACGGATTGCCAATCGCCAGCACAACGTCACCAACCTGAGGTTCGAGTTCGGAGTCTTGCGGGATCACCGGCAGATTTTCGGCTTGAACATACAATACGGCCAAATCTGTTAATTCATCCTGCCCAATCAATACGGCTTCAAGTGTACGTCCATCCTGTAGGGCAACTTCGATATAGTCTGCGCCATAGACGACATGGTAGTTAGTCAGGATATATCCTTGAGAGCTCATGATTACGCCTGAACCCAACTCTTGCCGCTCTATAGTGCGTGGCCTTAAGGAACGGGGATCAACCAGAGTGCTGCGGGTGTATACATTCACCACAGCCGGTGCAGCCCGTCGCACTGCTCTGGCATAACTTACCGCGCGATGCTCTTCGACTGCATCTTGCTGACTGAATATAGGAAGCGACAGATTTTTAAACGAAGGTACAAACAGCATCAGCAGGAATGCTAATGCCAGCCCGTAGGCAATACTCTTAAGTACGAAATACAAAAATTTGGCCACGGGATATTAAAAAATTACAAAATTAAGGTTGCGCAAGCATAGCATTAATATGCGCTAAGCAGTAGCTGTCGGCTACCGCTTAGCGCTGTATTATCAGCGAATTAATACATAAAGGTTCGTATTGCCTCTGCGTATATTCAACGCCGCTACGCCGTCACGGTTTTCCAGCATCTTGCGCAGTTCAGCCAGATTCGCAATCCTTTGCCGGTTTACGCCTACAATAACGTCGTCAGCAAGCAAACCAATCTGTGCCGCCGGCGAATTATTTTCTACTATGTCTATTTTGACACCGCCACCTTCGGCGTTAGACATTTCGGCACCTTCAAGCATTGGATGCACCTGACTTGCGGCCACTTGGCCTGTCGCTAACTCCCGCAGTTTTACTGTTACCGTACGCTCTTTGCCATCTCGCAGTATACCTAGCTTCGCCTCGCGGCCGGCACCAAGGGTGGCAACTTTTGCTCGTAACTCCATGAAAGAATTGATTTTATTGCCATTCATGCTAATAATGACATCTCCTGACTCCAGACCCGCCTCTGATGCTGCGCTGTCAGGCAGCACTTCATTAACGAAGGCGCCACGGCTGACGTTGAGATGCATTGCCTCTGTCAGGTCTGACGTTACATCCTGGCCGCGAATACCTAAACTGCCACGGCGTATTTCGCCATGTTCAATGATCTGATCAACCAGGTTCTTCATCATATTGGCTGGAATGGCAAAACCTATACCTATATTGCCGCCATTTGGCCCTAAAATAGCCGTGTTAATGCCGATCAGTTCACCACGCAGGTTTACCAGTGCACCACCTGAGTTACCACTGTTGATGGCGGCGTCGGTTTGAATAAAATCTTCAAAGCCTTCGATACCTAAACCACCACGACCTAACGCACTGATAATGCCTGAAGTAACCGTCTGTTCCAGTCCAAAAGGATTACCAATAGCTATGGCATAATCACCGACGCGGGTCTTATCCGAATTAGCCAGTTTCACTTCGGTCAAGTTTTTGGCTTCAATTTGTAATAGCGCTATATCGCTTTCCGGATCGGCGCCTAGCTTTTTCGCTTTAAAAGTACGGCCGTCTTTTAACCGCACTTCGATATCATCGGCATCCTGAATTACATGGTTATTGGTCACGATATAGCCATTGTCGGCACTGATAATGACGCCCGAACCCAAGCCCTTGAACGGCCGCTCTTCGCGATATTCATTTGGACCGCGTTGGCCGAAGAAGTAACGGAAAGCTTCAGGTAAACGCTGTCTTACCTCGCGGCTACCGGCAACTGAAATATGCACAACGGCGGGTGTAGTTTGCTCCAGCATAGGGGCAAGTGAAGGTATTTCCTGCTCGCCGGAGAAAAACGGTATTCGGGCTTCCGCCGGGGCGGGGTTTGTCAACAACAAACTGGCTGCAATTGCGGCACCAACCAATGACAATTTTGTATTCATAGCGTCATAGTCTCCTTTAACAAGTCGCGACTATGAGCCTTTACCAAACAAAAAAGTTCAGCCGGGCCGCATGCATTATGTAACAAATTATTGCACGGGCTTTTTGCTGTGTCGGTCTTTTATAAGGCCACTGGCTTCCCCGGAATAATCACGTGGCTGCTGTTCAGCCGAAGAATATACACGGCGTTTTTCGTCGATTTGATTCAATGACTGCCGAATGTAAGCTGCAGTGTCGCCGGACAGATAATTAATATCCTGTTTGACTGAAACTGTTGGGCGCTCAACCAATTGCATCTTAGAGTCTGCGATATGTCTTGCGATACGGGCATAGTTATCCTGCAGCTGAGTCATCAGTTGGTTAGTTGTCTCCAGATGGCTGGACACATCCTCGCGATACTGTGCCAGCTGAGCCTGGCTTTCGTCCAGTTGTAGCTGTAGCTTGTGCTGGTTCAGCTGTCTTAGCGTAATAAGGCGGGCAGCAACTGCACCTATAACAAGTCCGGCAACTAGCCATGCTGCAGCGTACATAAATTCCATAACAACTCCTGCGGGGTAATATCTGTTGATAGTGTAACCTAACTTCTTATCCAGAGTGGTAAGGCATGTTACTATTATTGCTGATAATAAAGCCGTAACTCAGTAGCATTCAAGTAAGACTCAAATGACGCCACTATTAAAGTACCAGCAAGATTTAACGCGTGATGACTTTCACTACGATGCGGCGCAGGAGTTCGCTGTGACACAGTTGCAGCGGCTGTATGATGATTTTATTAATCATAAACCTGCTACGTTGTCGCTTTGGCGCAAAGTATTTGGCGGCTCGCTAACTGTTCAGCCTTTGCTGGGGTTGTATTTTTGGGGGGGCGTCGGCCGGGGCAAAACCTACCTGGTAGATACGTTTTATGAGTGCCTGCCGACGAAGCGCAAAATGCGCATTCATTTTCACCGCTTTATGCATCGGGTACACGAAGAGCTTAAATTACTGAAAGGTGTCAGCAATCCGCTGGAAAAAGTTGCCGACAAGTTTAAGCAAGAAACAGACATTCTGTGTTTTGATGAGTTCTTTGTCTCAGATATTACTGATGCAATGATCTTGGGGACATTGATGGAGTTGCTGTTTGCGCGTGGTATTACACTGGTTGCGACATCAAATATAGAGCCTGAGGGGCTATACCGCAATGGTTTGCAGCGGGCCCGTTTTTTGCCGGCAATAGCACTTATTAAAAAGTACACCCAGACAATAAATGTCGACAGTGGTATCGATTATCGGCTGCGAACACTGGAACAGGCAGAGATTTATCATTTTCCGCTGGATGCCAAAGCTGAAACGAATTTACAGCAGTATTTCCAGGCCCTGTCGGTAGAACCAAGACAAGAGGCGGTGCAGGTTGAAGTGGGAAACCGTAAACTAAATACCCGCTTTGAAGCTGACGGCATTGTATGGTTTAGTTTTCATGAGCTGTGCGAGACGGCCCGCAGCCAATATGATTACATGGAACTTAGCCGGTGTTACCACACCGTTTTGCTGTCTGGGGTAACAGCAATGGCGCGACAAAATGATGATGTTGCACGTCGCTTTATCGCGTTAGTTGATGAGTTTTATGAGCGGCATGTTAAGTTGATTATCTCTGCAGAGATCCCGCTGGAGCAGCTTTATCAGGATGGCATTCTGAATTTTGAATTTAAGCGTTGTATCAGCCGTCTGCAGGAGATGCAGTCGCGGGAATACCTGGGCAGACCACACTTACCATAATTTTTTGCCAAATCTGCGGAAATTTATACGTAAGGTGCTGATTTTTGAAATTGGTTAATATATAATCCGCGCCCGGCCTACGTTACAGCCTATATACTGCCGTTAGCCCGGTAGTTTTGTACTCGAAGGGGTACGCTAACGACAACCGCTGCATCAGCCCTGCACGGTGTCAGGTGTAACTAAGTTATTTTTGGATAGAGACAATGAAAACTTTTACTGCAAAGCCAGAAAGCGTAACCCGCGACTGGTATGTTGTTGATGCGTCAGGTAAAACGCTGGGCCGTATCGCAACTGAAATCGCTGCCCGTTTACGTGGCAAGCACAAGCCAGAGTACACTCCGCATGTAGACACAGGTGATTACATCATCGTTGTTAACGCAGAGAAAGTAGCTGTTACTGGTGCAAAAGCGCAGAACAAAATGTATTACTCTCACACTGGCTTCCCAGGCGGCATCAAGGAAATCAGCTTTGAGAAATTGATCGCGAAAAAGCCAGAAATGGTTCTGGAACTTGCTATTAAAGGCATGTTACCAAAAGGTCCACTGGGTCGCGCTATGTTCCGTAAGTTGAAAGTTTACGCCGGCGCAGAGCATCAGCATGCTGCTCAGCAACCGCAAGTATTAGATATTTAATCGGAGCATAACATGGCACAGAATCAATATTACGGAACTGGTCGTCGTAAAAGCTCAACGGCCCGCGTTTTCTTAAAAGCAGGTTCAGGTAACATCGTTATCAACCAGCGCGCGTTAACCGACTACTTCGGCCGCGAAACGGCTTGTATGGTTGTTAAGCAACCATTAGAGCTGGTTGACATGGTTGAAAAGTTTGACCTGTATATCACCGTAAAAGGTGGTGGTATCAGTGGTCAGGCCGGTGCTATCCGTCACGGTATCACCCGTGCACTGATGGAGTTTGACGAGTCACTGCGTCCAGCACTGCGTAAAGCAGGCTTCGTTACCCGTGACGCCCGTCAGGTTGAACGTAAGAAAGTGGGTCTGCGTAAAGCACGTAAGCGTCCACAGTACTCAAAACGTTAATCGTTTTATTCAGTACCAGAAACCCGGCAATTATTGCCGGGTTTTTTTTCATACGTCTGACCGCAAGCTCGGATTGCAAACCAGCCTGAGATGCTGGTCGTATAACGCAAACTGCTAAGATAATACCGATTCAGCCTGCCTTAATCCTTGTGTAAAGCAGGGCTTTTCATTATGATCGGCGATATTTTTACGGTTTATAATAATTGCTGAAATTCAGCCGCTTAAATTCTGTTTAAGCGTTAACGTGGAGATGAGTGGATGAGCAACGCGCCTGTAGATCAAGGTCGCCGCCGCTTCCTTACCATTGCAACCTCAGTTGTAGGGGGCGTAGGTGCTGTCGGAGCTGCTGTGCCCTTTATAGCTTCGTGGAACCCGAGTGAGAGAGCTAAACAAGCCGGTGCTGCGGTAACGGCCGATATCAGCAAGCTGGAAAGCGGCCAACTGATTCGCGTTGAATGGCGCGGTAAACCGGTTTGGGTTGTTAAACGTACAACAGAAATGCTGGAGTTATTACCTAAGCTGAATGACCGATTACGTGATCCGGAATCTGAGGAAGAACAGCAGCCGGCATATGCGCAAAATATCTATCGTTCTAAGAAACCTGAAATATTTGTTGCCGTAGGTATTTGTACTCACCTTGGATGTTCGCCTTCATATATTCCTACTGATTTTGATTCGCATGTCGAAGGTGTCCATTCCGGTTTCTTCTGTCCATGCCATGGTTCAACCTACGACCTTGCTGGTCGCGTATTTTCGGGTGTTCCGGCGCCTAAGAATCTGCAAATCCCACCATATATGTTTATCGACGACAACACTTTGTTAATTGGCGAAGACGAGGGGGCAGTCTGATGTTTAAGAATCTGATGAGCTGGATTGAATACCGGCTGCCATTTATGGAGAAAATGAATCTGCATGTTATGCAGTATCCGGCTCCGAAAAACTTTAATTTCTGGTATTTCTTCGGCTCTCTGGCGATGCTGGTACTGGTTAACCAAATCCTGACCGGTATTTGGTTAACAATGAACTTCGTACCAAGTGCTGAAGGCGCTTTTGCCTCTGTAGAGTATATCATGCGTGATGTTGATTACGGTTGGTTGCTACGCTACATGCACTCTACGGGCGCCTCTGCATTCTTCGTCGTGGTATACCTGCATATGTTACGCGGTATGATGTACGGTTCTTACCAGAAACCACGCGAACTGCTGTGGATTTTTGGTATGTTAATTTTCCTTGTCCTGATGGCTGAAGCCTTTATGGGTTATCTGTTACCGTGGGGACAGATGTCATTCTGGGGGGCCCAGGTAATCATTTCTATTTTCGGGGTAATTCCTGGAATTGGTGAAGATTTAACGCTGTGGATCCGCGGTGACTATGTTATCTCAGGCGCTACATTAAACCGTTTCTTTGCATTACACGTTATTGCCTTACCTTTAGTGCTGGTTGTATTAGTGTTCCTGCATATTATGGCGCTGCATGAAGTGGGCTCGAACAACCCAGACGGCATTGAAGTTAAGCGTGACAATGACGGCAGCATCGAGCAAACGGAAGCAGACAAGAAATTTACTTTCCACCAGTATTTTACTAAAGGCGGCAAGAAGATTATTGTTGACGCAATTCCGTTCCATCCTTACTACACAGTTAAAGATTTAGTTGGTGTAGCAGGTTTCCTGTTGATCTTTGCCTGGGTTATTTTCTTTATGCCAGAAGGTGGTGGTTATTTCCTGGAGCCGCCAAACTTTGAAGCTGCCAACCCGTTGAAGACTCCAGAGCATATTGCTCCTGTTTGGTACTTTACGCCGTTCTACGCCATTCTTCGGGCAGTACCAGATCAGTTGTTTGGCGCTATCTTTATGTTCCTGGCGATTATTGCACTGGCATTATTACCATGGATTGACCGCGGTACTGTACGCTCAATCCGCTACCGCAGCGGTTTGCATAAAGTGAATCTGATAGTGTTCTGTATCAGCTTTGTAGCGCTGGGTGTGTTAGGTGTGTTACCTGCAACGCCAACTTACACCATTCTGGCACGTATTTTCTCATTTACTTATTTCGGTTATTTCGCACTGCTTTGGATTTACAGTAAGAACGAAAAGACCAAGCCGTTACCAGTGAGGTTAAGTTAATGATTAAGCATATTTTTTCAGCAGCCTTACTGTGTGTATCTGCTTCAGTATTTGCTTCAGGGCCTGCGGTTCATCTGGACAAAGCGCCGATTGATCTGACTGACAAAGCATCATTACAAAATGGTGCCCGTATGTTTCAGAACTACTGCCTGGGGTGTCACCAGATGCAGTACCAGCGCTATGCCAGAACTTTCCGTGACCTGGATATTCCGGAAGACATTGGTATGGAAAATCTGATGTTTACCGGTGAGAAAGTGGGCGATCATATTAAAAATAATATGGCGACCAAAGATGCCGAGAAATGGTTTGGTGCTGCGCCTCCGGATTTGACCAACGTTGCCCGGGTGCGTGGCCCTGATTGGCTATACACCTATTTACGCAGTTTCTACGCCGACCCATCCCGGCCTTTTGGGGTGAATAATGAAGTATTCCCTATGGTTGGTATGCCGCATGTGTTGCAGGAATTGCAGGGTATGCCATATAAAGCGCACGAGACTCGATTAGTCGATGGTGAGTCAAAAGAAGTTTACGCGGGCATAAAAACTGACGGTACCGGTGAACTTACCAGCGAAGAATATGACCGTGCAGTTGCAGATCTGGTAAACTATCTGGAATACGTTGGGGAACCAACTAAACTGGAAGCCCGCGCGTTGGGAACAAAAGTTATGGTGTTCCTGCTGATATTCTTTGTACTGGCTTACTTGTTGAAGAAAGAATATTGGAAAGATGTACATTAACTAGTTGTTTCAACTAGAAATGTTTACAGGGGCCTTAGCGCCCCTTTGCCGTTTTTTATTTTACCGGAGGAAGACATGGCGATCACTGCCAATAAACGCCCTGTGATGACACTGTTCTCAGCAGCAGATGACATGTTCAGCCATCAGGTACGTATTGTACTTGCTGAAAAAGGCGTAACTGTCGATATTCTTCAGGTCACACAAGATAACTTGCCAGAAGATCTGTACGAAGTTAATCCGTATGGCAGCCTGCCAACTCTGCTTGATCGTGAACTGGCGTTGTATCAGGCCAATATTATTATGGAATATCTCGACGAGCGTTTTCCTCATCCACCATTGATGCCGGTGTATCCGGTCGCGCGTGGTCAGGCTCGTCTGATGATGTACCGGATTGAAAAAGACTGGTACCGCCTGGCTGCAGCTATTCTGAATGGTGATGAAAACGCAGCAACAGCGCGGCAGGAGTTGAAAGAAGGTTTACTGTCTATAGCGCCATTGTTTAACGAAGCGCCATTTTTTATGAGCGAGGAGTTCGGCCTGGTTGACTGCTATATGGCAGCGTTGTTGTGGCGTTTACCGCTACTGGGTATTGAATTATCTGGTCCGGGCAGCAAAGAGTTGAAAAATTATATGACGCGCATTTTTGATCGCGACGCATTTCAGGCTTCATTAAGTGATGTTGAGCGTGAAATCCGCAGAGGAATGAAGTTTTAATGAAGATGACAGCGAACCGCCCGTATCTGCTGCGGGCGTTTTATGAGTGGATAGTCGACAACAACTGCACGCCTTACCTGGTTGTTGACGCCACCGTCAGTGCTGTAAAAGTCCCTATGCAGTTTGTACAGAACGGCCAGATTGTGCTTAATACCGCCCCTTCTGCTGTTGGCAATCTGCAGTTGGGTAACGATGCTGTAACCTTTAATGCGCGTTTCGGTGGTCAGCCTTTCGCCCTTTATATCCCCGTCAACGCGGTACTGGCAATATATGCCAGAGAAAATGGTGCTGGTACAGTGTTTACTCTGGAAGAAGAAGAAGACGAAGCCGAAATCTTCAGTAATGAATTCGATGATGATTCACCTGAACCGGAACCTCCAAAGCCGAAGAAAGCATCTCATCTGAAAGTGGTAAAGTAAATCTACTAACGGTGTATGTCTGATTTTGCAGTAGCCACTTGCCAGAAAGCCTGGATCAGTGGCTCGTTCAATCGTTTTTGTAGCATGCAAACACCTAAATCAAAGGGTTCAAAGCGATAATCCACTTCTAATGATCTGACCCTATCTTTTACCGGACTATTCACTACCACAGCATCTGCGACTAACGCTACACCTGTGCCAAGCGCAACCATTGACACCATCGCTTCATGACCATCTACCTTCGCCACGACATGAGGTGTAATCGCCATGTCAGCCAGCCAACGGTCAAACCGGCCGCGGGCGGGTCCATGTTCTGGCATAATCAGCGGTACTTTGTCCCAGTGCACCGGGTTCTGCTGTAAAAGGTCATTCACTTTGCACGGTATGGTAGGGGCAATCAGCATCACTGGAAGGCTGGCAATACTCCGAAATGCCAGATTGGTTGGCAGATGCGTTGGATGAGCTGCCAGTGCAATGTCAGCCTCATCCAGCCGAACTTTTTCTATTGCTGACGCCGCATCACCAGTGGTTAGTTTTATTTCAGCTTTAGGACACATTAAGCGAAACCGGTCCAGAATAGCCGGTAAATGGCTGTAACTGGCCGTGACAGTGCAAAATAAGCGAATTTCGCCTGTCAGCTCTGCACTTGCCAGTTGCAGGTCAACTTGTAGCTGATGCCATTCGTCGAGCCAGGCACGCACAAACTGAGCAAACCGCTGCCCTGCGGCTGTCAACCTTACAGAGCGCTTGTCACGGAAAAACAAGGTTGCCCCCAGCTCTTCTTCCAGTCTTTGTATTACACGGGTCAGGGTTGGCGGGCTGACATACATCTGCTCACTGGTCTTACTGAAATTTAAACTGCTGGCGAGGTGCTGAAATAACTGTGCGCTGCGGATATCCATAAACCGACCTTTATTTCATTATGTGAAATACAGACTTCTGAATATATCACTTCTCGCAATTTAAAGTAGGGTCTAATATACATTGTATTAAAGCAGCTGCATTGCTCTGCTTATGCTTGGCTCGAGAGCCCGGCGGTGAAAACGAATTCAGAGAAGTATCATGACAAACTATTTTAATACATTAAATTTACGCCAGCAGTTAGGCCAGTTGGGCCAGTGCCGTTTTATGGATAAAGCTGAGTTTGCCAACGGCTGTGAATTTTTGAAAGGCTGGAATATTGTTATTGTCGGTTGCGGAGCTCAGGGGTTGAACCAGGGGCTTAACATGCGCGATTCTGGCCTGAACATCAGTTATGCACTGCGTGCTGAAGCTATTGCAGAGAAAAGGGCTTCATTTAAAAAAGCCAGCGATAACGATTTCACTGTTGGCACCTATGAACAGCTGATCCCTACAGCGGATTTAGTATTAAACCTAACGCCGGACAAACAGCACAGCGCGGTGGTGGATGCAGTTATGCCACTAATGAAGCAGGGGGCGACTCTGGCTTATTCGCATGGTTTCAATATTGTTGAAGAAGGTAAACAGATCCGGTCAGACATCACAGTGGTGATGGTGGCTCCCAAGTGTCCGGGCACTGAAGTAAGAGAAGAGTATAAGCGCGGTTTTGGCGTTCCGACTTTGATAGCGGTACACCCTGAGAATGATCCTAAAGGTCAGGGGCTGGAAATTGCGAAAGCTTATGCCTCGGCGACAGGAGGCGATCGTGCCGGTGTATTGCAGTCATCCTTCGTAGCAGAAGTAAAATCTGACCTGATGGGTGAGCAGACTATCCTGTGCGGCATGCTGCAAACCGGCGCTATTCTGGCGTTCGATAAAATGGTCGCTGATGGTGTTGCACCGGGTTATGCCGCTAAGCTTATTCAGTATGGTTGGGAAACAGTAACCGAAGCGTTGAAGCACGGTGGCATTACCAACATGATGGATCGGTTAAGCAATCCGGCAAAAATCAAAACATTCGAGCTTGCTGAGCAATTAAAAGCAACGTTACGGCCTTTGTTTGAGAAACACATGGATGACATCATCAGCGGTGAGTTCTCCCGTACCATGATGGCAGACTGGGCGAATGATGATAAAAACCTGCTTACCTGGCGTGAACAGACACGCAGCTGTGGCTTTGAGCAGGCACCAGCTTCTGACGAGCATATAGCTGAACAGGACTACTTTGACCGTGGCTTATTGTTGGTCGCAATGGTGAAGGCTGGTGTGGAACTGGCGTTTGAGACTATGGTCGATGCCGGTATTGTCGCGGAGTCGGCCTATTATGAGTCTTTACATGAGACGCCTTTGATCGCCAATACCATAGCGCGAAAACGCTTATACGAGATGAATGTGGTCATTTCTGATACAGCAGAATATGGTAACTATCTGTTTGCCCATGCCGCTGTACCGCTGTTAAAAGAGACTGTGAATAGTTTAAGTAGCGAATACCTTGGTAAAGGTGTGTCTGCCGGTAACGGTGTCGACAACCTTAAGCTGATTGCCGTGAATGAGGCCATACGCCAGCATCCGGTGGAAATTGTCGGTAAAAAATTACGTGGTTACATGACAGCAATGAAACGTATTGTTGAGTCTGCTCAGTAGCCTGAAGAATGATGTGGTTATAGGTGTGCCGTTTGCCAGAAGCAGCTGTATCACCTGACCAATAATGATGTTATACGTGGACCTTGGTTGTTTTGCCCTGCTATGCAGGGCTTTTTTTTCGCGTTAAGCTGGCATTTTTAGACGCAGAGGTATGGTGCTATGAAGACAATTGCTCTGGTTGCTCACGATGGTAAAAAGCAGGCTTTACTGCAATGGGTCTGCGCACATAAAAGCTTCTTTGCTGATAAAAACCTGGTGGCTACCGGTACTACCGGCAAATTGATTGCGGAAGCACTGCAGCAGCATGTGCAATGCCTGGCGAGCGGCCCGCTGGGCGGCGATCAGCAAATAGGGGCGATGATTGCTGAGCAGAAGATCGACTGGCTGGTGTTCTTCTGGGATCCTCTTTCATCACAACCGCATGATCCAGATGTCAAAGCGTTAATACGCCTGGCGGTTGTGTGGAATATTCCTGTTGCCTGTAATCAGGCGACGGCTGACTTTATCATTCATTCCAGCTTGTACCAGCAGGATTATAAACGGGACGTGCCTGATTTCTCTGTATATCAAAGCAGATTAGATAAAAAATGAACCGCGCGTTAGCTGTTGAGTCGATTGTGGTTTACGTCTGCTGATAGTTTGGTGTAATTGGCTGAGGTGTATTAATGCAGTTTTCTGATATTGGTGGGTGATGCAGGAAGAAGGTAGGCCGCAAACCGCGCGGCCACCTAAGGTCCTGTTTCGTCATCCTGTCGATACTGTCCTTAGCATATCATCCCTGGCTCCGTCCCGGAGTGTTCCCAAAGCGTCCTGCTATTTTCCTTTCATCCTTAAACATTATCATCCTGATAATGTGCTCTCGTCCTGAGAGTGTCCTGTATCATCCTTGCAATTCTCAGCGCTGGTGAAGAGTCTGAAAAGAGCTTGCTCATCCTGAGCGTGTCCTATTTTCATCCCTGTGCTATCCTAGCTTGAATCTGCGTCCTGCAGAGTCACCCTAACTTCCTGTCAGGGGGTCCATCCGTTGACAAGTTAATTATGAACGCTATAGCGTAATTACAGCAGTAGCTTTTTGAAAAAACAGCGCTGTAATATTATTGTAAATATAAGAATCTAGATTTAAAGTTATTATTTATCATTGATTTAAGTGTTTATTTAAGAATGTTTTTGTCAGTTAAATAGCGTTTAAACTTACTTGTTTGTGAGATATATCTCACAACAATGGCGGCTTTAAGGGTGCAAGATTGTGCCATTCAATGTATGTCTGAATTAAACAAGGGTTAAGATGGCCAGAGAACAACTGGGGATATGCACAGAAGCAAACCTGCATGGCAGCTATTTGCTGCTGAACGCCTATGAAGGGCATGAATCAGTTTTGCGATATAAGCTGGCACGTATACCTCAGTTAATTGATCGTCTTGCTGCACATTTCTCAGAATCGATGCTTACTGCTGTAGTGGCTATTGGCAGCAACTATTGGGACCTACTTTATCCTGATGCCAGGCCAGCGGGTTTGAAATCTTTTCCGGATTTAACACTGGACGATATCGGTTTGTCGCCGGTACCAATTGATCTGCTGATCCAGGTACGCTCAGATCGTCTCGATGTTAATGTCATTGCCTGTCAGCAGATCCTACAGGTGTTGCAGGGCCATACAGAGTTGCAAGATCAATTACAGGGATTTCGCTATCTTGATGGTCGGGATTTGAGCGGCTTTATAAACGCACCTTACAATCCGGGTGGGCGTCACAAAAGGCAAGTTGCTTTAGTGGACAGTGCACAGCAACCAGTCTTTGCCGCTGGCAGTTATGTGTATTTTCAACAGCTGTGTTTTGATCAGATGCTCTGGCAGCAACTTAGTTTGACTGAGCAGGAAGAAGTTATGGGTTATGACAAGGTGTCAGCAAAACCACTGAGTAATACGTTAATGTTGCCTGATAGCCATTTGGCATCGACTCAGCAATCCGGCAGCACCGTACTGATGCAGAACATGCCGTTTTATCAGCCAAAGCGACAAGGACTCATTCAACTGAGCTATGCCGCAAAAGCAGAATATCTGGCCGACGCGCTGTTCAGGCGTCTAGGCGTATCGGAGCAGTTAACAGCCACAGACGCGTTGCTGAGTTATTATCGTATTGAGCTAAGTGCAGCATTCTTCGCCCCGTCTCTGAGCTTTCTCGAATTATCTGCAAAAGGTTAAGCTGTAAAGCAATTATACTTTTTCAAATAGCTCGGTAACTTTCTTCAGTGTGAAATCAATATTTTTAACGCTGATTGGCGCAATGAAGATGGTGTCATCACCCGCAATGGTCCCAAGTACCCCTTCGGCTTTACCAACTGAATCAAGCAGACGCGCGATAAGTTGTGCTGCGCCCGGACTGGTACGGATGATAATCATCACATCGTTATGTTCAATATCAAGTACCAACTGACGCAGAGGGCTTTTGGTCGTCGGCACGCCCAGTTCAGGTGGCAGTGTGTACACCATTTCCTGCTTGGCATTTCGGGTGCGTACGGCGCCATACTTACTCAGCATCCGGGACACTTTAGACTGACTGATATTATCAAAGCCATCATTTTTCAGTGCATCAACTATTTCACCCTGAGAGCCAAAGCTTTCTGTCTTCAGTAATGCTTTAAACGCTTGGATCAGCGCTTCCTGTTT
The DNA here is from genome assembly GCF_020531985.1 of Rheinheimera aquimaris. Taxonomy (GTDB): domain Bacteria; phylum Pseudomonadota; class Gammaproteobacteria; order Enterobacterales; family Alteromonadaceae; genus Alishewanella; species Alishewanella aquimaris. The sequence continues at coordinate 562,221 of NZ_JAJAVQ010000002.1, forward strand.
GGCTTGCTTTGTCATATCACGCTCTTATCATCGTTGTTTTGTGCCAGTATCTTAGCAAAGTTCGTCGTGCGTCACACTTTGTGAAGTAAACTACACTAAAATTCGCTAAAATGCTTAGACTTTAGGCGTAAGCTATTTGTATTTTCAGCGCGGTTTCAGTATTGTTGGCGCGTTTTTCAATCAACCGTTATTGAGGGATTTATCATGAAAGTTGCTGTCTTAGGTGCCGCCGGTGGTATTGGCCAGGCATTATCGTTACTGCTGAAATTAGACTTACCAGCGGGCACAGATTTAGCGTTATATGATTTAGCACCGGTTACTCCGGGCGTTGCGGTTGATTTAAGCCATATCCCTACAGCCGTTAAGGTAACGGGCTACGGTAAAGAAGACCTGAACACGGCGTTAGCTGGTGCAGACATTGTTATGATCCCAGCCGGTATGCCACGTAAGCCAGGTATGGACCGCTCAGATCTGTTTAACATTAATGCTGGTGTGGTAAAAACACTGGCTGAAGCCATAGTGCAGCAGTGCCCTAAAGCCTTGGTTGGCATTATCACCAACCCGGTTAACACAACAGTGGCAATCGCAGCTGATGTATTTAAGAAAGCGGGTACCTATGACCCACGTCGTTTATTCGGTGTTACCACACTGGATGTTATTCGCGCAGAAACCTTTGTTGGTGAATTAAAAGGCAAAAACCCGACTGAAGTTACTGTGCCGGTAATTGGCGGTCACAGCGGTACAACTATTCTGCCATTACTGTCTCAGGTTGCAGGCGTCAGTTTCACTGATGAAGAAGTGGCTTCGTTAACTCACCGTATTCAGAACGCAGGTACTGAGGTTGTTGAAGCTAAAGCCGGTGGCGGATCTGCCACGCTTTCCATGGGCCAGGCGGCCGCTCGTTTCTGTATTTCTCTGATCAAAGGTTTACAAGGCGAAGCAGTAACTGAATATGCTTACGTTGAAGGTGACGGTGAGCACGCGCGCTTCTTTGCTCAGCCTTTAGTTCTGGGTAAGAACGGCGTTGAGAAATTACTGCCTATCGGTACTTTAAGTGCATACGAGCAGAAAGCCATGAACGACATGCTTGGCACCTTAAAAGGCGATATCACTCTGGGTGAAGAGTTCGTTAAAAATAACTGAGCGTGTTCTTGGTAATGGAAAAAGGCGCATGACGCGCCTTTTTTGTTTTCTGCATCACATGTTAATGAGTCCGGGATACCGCTATGTCTGCTAAGGCTAACAGCGCTTGCTTATGCTCAGATTCTGGCAATATTGCCAATGCCTGGCGGGCACTTTCCGCTTCGCGCTCAGCGATGCTGCGTGTATAACCAAAAGCATTAGTACCGTGCAGGGCGGCCATAATGGCATCAAGGTTAGCCATACCGTTACCTTCTAATATAGCTTCACGGATCAATGACTGCTGTGCCGTAGTGCCATGCTTCAGCGCATGGATAAGTGGTAACGTTGGTTTACCTTCTGCCAGATCATCGCCAATATTCTTGCCTAACTCGGCGGCATCAGCCTGATAATCCAATACATCATCAATAAGCTGAAAGGCTGTGCCCAGATGCATACCGTAAAGTTTAAGACTGTTCACGACAGCTTCAGGTTGCTGCGTAATAATAGCGGCTAACTGAGTTGCTGCTTCAAACAGTTTGGCTGTTTTGCAGTAAATGACCTGCATATAACTTTGCTCGGTTGTGTCAGGATCATTGACGTTCATCAGTTGCAGCACTTCGCCTTCGGCGATGATATTAGTGGCGTCTGCCAGCACATGCATAATACGCATGTCGTTAAGCGATACCATCATCTGAAATGAACGGCTGTATAGAAAGTCGCCCACCAGTACGCTGGCCTGGTTGCCGAAAACTGCATTGGCCGTTTCTTTACCCCGGCGTAGTGTCGATTCATCTACTACGTCATCATGCAGCAAGGTTGATGTGTGAATGAACTCGATGATGGCGGCAACAGTGATATGAGCATTGCCCTGGTAACCCAAGGCTCTGGCGGCTAACACTGCCAGCAGTGGCCTTAATCGTTTACCGCCACTGTTGACGATGTAAATACCTAATTGGTTGATCAGAGCAACATCTGAGTTTAGCTGTGAAAAGATATGTTCGTTAACCGCAGCCATATCGGCAGAAGTGAGCTGCTGAATTTGTTCGAGCGTCATGAAAAACAACTGCTTAAACCAAAGAATGGCGATAATTCTACACTATGGCCCCGATACTCCCAAAGCAAAACCGGATCCTTTTACTGCTTCAGTGATCTTTTTTATATTACTACTTGCGGGGGTAGGGGAAATTGCGTACAATTCGCGCCCTGTGAATTGAATTAACACGCCCCTTACTACAATTAAGCGATGGCGTGCTTTGTACGGAGTTAACTATGTACGCGGTTTTCCAAAGTGGTGGTAAACAGCACCGTGTGACGGAAGGTCAAACTCTACGTCTTGAAAAATTAGACTTAGAAACCGGCGCAACAATCGAATTTACACCTCTGATGGTCGCTAATGGCGAAGATATCAGCATCGGTGCACCTTTAGTTGAAGGTGGTAAAGTAGTAGCGGAAGTGGTCACTCATGGCCGTGGCGATAAAATTAAAATCGTTAAGTTCCGTCGTCGTAAGCATTCACGCAAGCAGATGGGCCACCGTCAGTGGTTCACTGAAGTGAAAATTACCAGCATCAGCGCGTAATAGGAGTATCGACACATGGCAAGTAAAAAAGGTGTAGGTAGCACTCGTAACGGTCGCGATTCAGAAGCTAAACGCTTAGGTGTTAAGCGTTTTGGTGGCGAATCTGTATTAGCTGGTAGCATCATCGTACGTCAGCGTGGTACTAAATTCCACGCTGGTACTAACGTTGGTATCGGTAAAGACCACACTCTGTTCGCTTTAACTGAAGGTAAAGTGAAGTTTGAAGTGAAAGGTGAGCACAACCGTAAGTTTGTGAGCATCGTCAGCGAGTAAGCTGTCAAATTTCAAATAAACCCCGCCTGGTGCGGGGTTTTTTATTACTAAGTTGGTGTGATAGGTCACGCAAGCCTGTTTCGACATCTTTTAATAAGCTAAGTTATACTTATCGCCAGTTAACTGGTAACTGGTTTTAATCTGATTAATCAGGACGCACCCGATGAAGTTTGTAGATGAAGCGATAATCCGAGTAGAAGCCGGCGACGGCGGTAACGGTATTATTAGTTTTTTACGTGAGAAGTTTGTATCTAAGGGTGGCCCCAATGGCGGCGATGGCGGCGATGGCGGCGACGTATATCTGGTTGCAGATGAGAACCTGAACACTCTAGTTGACTATCAGTTTGAAAAATTTCATCGCGCAGAGCGTGGTGAAAACGGCGGCAGTGTGAACTGCACTGGTAAGCGTGGTAAGGATCTGGAGTTACGTGTGCCAGTTGGTACCCGGGCTGTAGATGTTGATACTGATGAGGTGCTGGGCGACTTGACCCGCAATGGTCAGCGCTTACGAGTAGCTAAAGGCGGATGGCACGGTTTGGGTAACGCCCGCTTTGCCAGCAGCACTAACCGGGCGCCTCGCAAGAAAACCAATGGTACACCGGGCGAGATCCGTAATTTACGCCTGGAGTTGCTGTTATTGGCAGATGTTGGCCTGCTTGGGCTACCGAATGCGGGTAAATCAACCCTGATCCGCGCTGTTTCAGCAGCTAAACCCAAAGTCGCTGATTACCCTTTTACTACGCTGGTGCCAAATCTTGGCGTTGTTCGGGTTGAGTCACATCGTTCATTCGTTATCGCTGATATACCGGGTCTGATTGAAGGTGCAGCTGAAGGTGCTGGGCTGGGTATTCAATTCTTAAAACACCTGGAGCGTTGTCGTTTATTGTTACATGTCGTTGATGTGTTACCGGCCGATGGCTCTGATCCGGCTGAGAATGCAGTAACCATCGTACAGGAGCTGGCAAAGTATAGTGAAAAACTGGCCGGTAAGCCGCGTTGGCTGGTTTTCAACAAACTGGATTTGGTCATGGACGATGAATTAGATGAGATCATCGGCAATGTGACAGCTGCATTGGACTGGCAGGGACCGGTATTTAAAATCGCAGCAGCAAGTCGGACCAATACAGAACGTTTGTCTGCAGACATTCTCAATTATATCGAGGAGTTACCTGTAGACGAGCCTGCAGAGCAAGTAGCAGATCCGGTTACCTTCAAGTGGGATGATAGTCCGACAGATCTCCAGCATGTTGCCGACGAAGATGACGATGACGATGATTTCGATGACGATGACTACGATGTTGAAGTGATTTATCAGCGTTAAGGTAGTAGGCATGATAATTTCAATGGTTGCCGCCATGACCAGGAACAGGGTGATTGGTAAAGATAACCAGATGCCCTGGCACTTGCCGGCAGATTTAAAACATTTTAAGCAGGTGACATTGGGTAAACCCGTTGTCATGGGGCGAAAAACGTTTGAATCTATCGGGCGGCTTCTGCCGGGCCGTCGCAATATTGTCATCAGCCGATCGGCACCTGTTGATGCCAAAGGCGCTGAATGGGTTACCAGCCTTACACAGGCGTTTGAGCTGTTGCAACAACATGACGAAGTAATGGTGATTGGCGGGGCCGAAGTTTATCGCCAGTGTTTACCTTTAGCGCACCGGCTATATTTAACCGAAATTGAGCTCAATACTGAAGGTGATGCGTATTTTCCCGACTATCAGGCGGGAAATTCAGACGAATGGCGGCTTATCAGCGAATCTCATCATCCTGCTGACATAAACAACCCCTATCATTGCCGTTTTATTACATTACAGCGTGCGGTCTGAGTTTGCACAGGCAAAGACATGTTGTTAAGATGATTCAGGTTATATTCAGTGAGGAGTAGTAGATGAGATTATTGTCAACTTTGTTGTGTGGTGCTGCGGTAACATTATCACTATTGACTGCACCGGTTGCAGTAGCCGATGATCAGCTTGCTGCTTCAATGTGCGATTATGTAGCAGCGGATGATAAAAACCGTCTGCGTAAGGTTTTGAGTGACTATCGTCTGCGTCTGCGCAACATTTATGACGGTGTAGTGTGTAATGGCGAAAGTCTTATTCGTCATGCATTTAGGAGTAATGCCGCAGACGTTGGCGAATTTATTGCCAAGCAATTACCTGGCTCGGCAATTGCTGGCGCGGGTGATATCGAATGGGCTGAAGCTAATGGTTTTGGTGCCTCGCCTTTAGTAGCCGTGTTAAAGAGCCGGGCGGGTGACGGCGATTAATCGGTTTACAGCATAATAAAAAACCGCCAACTGGCGGTTTTTTATTATGCTGATCAAAGCTTAGACTTTAAACTGCTCGACCGACACACGTAGCTCTTCAGCCAGTCGCGCAACTTCGTGGCTAGACTCTGATGTCTGTTCAGCACCCGACGCAGTTTCTTCTGCTATCGACACGATAGACTCCAGTAACTTACTGATTTCATGAGAAACCTGGTTCTGCTCTTTGGCGGCATCTGATATCTGCTCACTCATATCATGTGCCAGATGTACCGCATGAGTAATCGAATCAAGTGCTTTGGTGGCGACTTCTGTTTTCTCTACACAGTTTTCTGCCTGTTTGCGGCCTTTATTCATTGCTTCTACTGCTGCGTGCGCACCGCTCTGAAGCACCTGAATCATCGCTTGAATTTCTTGTGTCGATGCCTGCGTTTTACTGGCCAGCGAGCGAACTTCGTCTGCTACGACTGCAAAACCGCGGCCCTGTTCGCCTGCTCTGGCGGCTTCAATAGCTGCATTTAACGCCAGCAGGTTAGTCTGCTCTGCAATACCCCTGATAACATCTAGAATACTGCCGATAGAGGCACTGTCTTTATGCAGTTTATTAATCACGACTGAAGCTTGCTCCACTTCGTGTGACAGTTGCAGAATGATCGCTTTATTTTCCAGAGAAATACCTTTAACGCGCTCAGCTTCGTTGTCTGCATTCTTAATTTCTGCGACTGCATCGTTGGAGCTCTGTAGCACACCCTGTGCGGTGCTGCTCATCTCAGTCGTTGCAGTAGCAGCTTGTGTCACCTGAGACTTCTGCTCACGAATAGCCTGAGTAGTTTGCACGGTAATAGCAGACGTTTGCTCAGATGCTGCTGCCAGCTGTGTTGAGCGCGAAATGATACCCTGAATTAATTGTTGCAGATTGGCGATAACCTTATTGCAGTTACGGGCCAGTTCACCAAATTCGTCTTTAGCACTGTCATCAAGTTTCTGCGTCATATCACCGGATGCAACGACTCCCAGAATTTGATTTACTTTCGCCAGTGGTATAGCAATGCTGCGGACAGTTACAGTGGCAATGATAACGGAGAAGATAATAGACAGCAGCACTACAATAAAGATTGTTGTAATGGCATTAGACACGCCAGAGGACGCGTCGCGCTGAATGACTTCGGCGGCTTTGCTGGCCTGGCTTAATAGGCCGGCAAGACTCGCCATACCACTGGCCGTTTGTTGCTCAGCTGACGCTAACAGCGTTGTGGCATCCGCGGTGCTTTGTAGCCGTTTAAGTTTTAACGCTGGTATGCCCTGGCTGCCGTCTAAAGATTCATTTATCGCGCTGACCTTCTCGTCAAGCTCACTGACCAGACTGACCTGGCCGGCAGTTTCTGTCTTGATTACAGCAAACTGGTCGTTCAGGTCTTTTAGGCGGAAGGCTATTTCATTGCTGATCGTATTGGCTGTAGTGTCAGATAAAGTACGATTTAAATCTACAACATTACTGATCAGTGTATTGATGCCGGTTTCTATGCTGGTAGCCGCCTGATACGACCGGGGGAATCGACGCTGCACATCACGTACATCAGTGAAATCGAGGATTAAGGACGCCATATCGTCGGCGTGGCCTTCCAGCTCTGACAACTTGTTATCGATAGTGTCACGCAGCGTTAGGTTGTTTTTCAGTTCATCAAATAGCTTAGTGCTTACCGGAATAAAGCTACTGTATGCCTGGTTTGCTTCACCTGCAGCGGCTTTCAGTGTCATTTCTTCCTGAACCGCATTCATTAACCGTTCAGATGCCTGCTGGTATGATTGCTGCTCGTTGCTGAACTGTTTGCGCAGTCGCTCTATCTCGGACAAAGAGTCAGCATTAAACGCCTGCAAGCTGAGTTTACTCATAATGACAAACTCGCTTTGCATAGCTGCACTGTTTTCCAGAGCGGGAATAGATATTTGATTAACTTCCGCAGTAGACTCGCTGATATTGCTCAGGCTGCCATAAGCTGTGATACCAATGATCAACAGGAGCAGCGAAATAATACCAAATCCACCGATAACCCGTAATGCAACGGTTAACTTCATAATAACTCCCAATTGTTTGCATTAGTCTGCACCTTAACTTAAGGTGCAAAGTGGAACAAGTTCAGACAAGCCGGCTAAATATACCGCGTCCTTGTTAAACCTGCCACACTATATCGTTGCTGGCTTTCAATACAGTATGCAGATAATGCATTGCCCCAAACACAGCCTGTATCCAGTGCATGTATATTAATGACCGGACTATAGCCGTTAAGCGACGCCCAATGGCCGAAAAATAGCTCAGCCTGCAATTTGCCGCGCCAGAATTCATACCAGGGCACCAATTCTGTCTGGTTTCGTGGATGGCCTTTTTCTTTTAACTCCAGCGAGCCATCCTGCCGGCAGAATCGCATCCGCGTACAGCTGTTAATAGTGAAGCGCCAACGCAAGGCAGGGGTAACGGCCTCTGCCAGCCGTTCAGGTTTGTTACCATACATAACCTGCAGCAGCGGTAGAGGATCTGTTTTAAGCTGCTGTTGCACTTCCTGCGTCATGCTAATTGCATCATCCAATGACCATTCTGGCGCTAAGCCAGCATGAACCAACATAAAACGCTGATTAGTGCTGATATGCAGCAGTGGCTGCTGGCATAGCCACTGTATTAAGTCCGCCAGGTCAGGCGCAGCAAAAACATCCTGCAGTAAGTCTTGTGGCTTAACATCACTGAGGCCGTAATAACAGGCGATAAGATGTAAATCGTGATTACCCAGTACAGTAATTGCAGAGGAACCCAGACTTTTGACAAAACGCAGGCATTCTAACGACTGTGGACCGCGAGCGACCAAATCGCCGCAAAACCATAACTGGTCTTTATCAGGCTGGTAATTAATATGCAGCAGCAGACGCTGTAAAGCATCATAGCAACCCTGAAGATCGCCTATTACATAAGTTGCCATGGTCAGTTAAGGATATTTGGCATGGCCAGGCGGAACAATGGTATGGCTGCATGAAACCGTTCTTGCTGACCGGTTTGCATTTCGTAGTGACCTTGCATAGTGCCTACCGGTGTTTCAAGCACAGCACCGCTGGTATATTGATAGCTGCTGCCGGGTGCAAGAGTAGGTTGTTCTCCTACCACGCCATCGCCTTCAACTTCAGTCTGCTTGCCGTTAGCATCGGTAATGAGCCAATAGCGTCTTAGCAGTTGCACAGATTCTTCGCTGTGATTACGAATGGTAATGGTGTAGGCGAAGACATAACGCTGTGCGGCAGGATCAGATTGGGCGGCGATGTAAAAGGTTTCTACTTCAACCGGTACATTAAAATGCGATGTCATGCAGTTGACTCTTGCTGGTGCAGCCATTGGGCTACTTTAATAAAATCTTCCACACTAAGCTGCTCTGGCCGTGTGCCTGGATTTAATCCAAGTTGTTCCAGTTGTTCTGCTGTTGCGAAGTTACTGAAGCAATTACGGATAGTTTTCCTGCGCTGATTAAATGCTTCCAGACAAACTCTGTTAAGCACTTCTGCTGGCACGGGGGCCCGTTCGGCAATAGCTTTAGGCAGTAAACGGACAACTGCAGAGTCTACTTTTGGTGCTGGTTTAAAGGCCCCCGGGCCAACTTCTACAACGGGCATGGCATGACAGTAGTACTGCGTCATAATGCTGAGCCTGCCAAATGCTTTGCTGCCATGAGTTGCCGTCATACGCTGCACAACCTCTTTTTGCAGCATAAAATGCATATTTTCGATCTGATCAGCATACTGAAACAAATGAAATAACAAAGGCGTAGAAATATTGTACGGCAAATTACCGAAAACTTTTAGTTTCTGACCCGGTTTAACCAGGCTGGTGAAGTCAAACTTCATCGCATCAGCCTGATGAATCGTCAACTTACTTGCCAGCACAGGGTGATGTTGCAAGCGTTCAGCTAAATCACGGTCAAGCTCAACGACGGTTAAATGCCCGGCAGCCTCTGCTACCGGTTCAGTTAGTGCGCCAAGCCCCGGACCTATTTCTACCAATATATCTGTCGGTTTAGGCGCAATAGCTTTAACTATACGCCCGATAACTTGGGGGTCGTGCAGGAAATTCTGGCCAAAGCGCTTACGGGCGCGGTGGCCTTGGTGTACGTTATCAGTCATGTAAATTCGTCGTTTTAGCGGCTAAAGAGATAGCCTGATTTACTGCATGGAATAAACTACCGGCGTCAGCTTTGCCTGTGCCTGCAAGGTCAAGCGCTGTGCCGTGATCAACAGAGGTTCGGATCAGCGGTAAACCCAGGCTGATGTTTACAGAGCGGCCAAATCCCATATGTTTCAACACCGGCAAGCCCTGGTCATGATACATCGCCAGTACGGCATCAGCATCATCGAGGTATTTAGGTTGAAACAAAGTATCTGCCGGCAGAGGGCCAATTAACTGCATGCCGCTGGCGCGCAATTGCTCGAGCGTTGGAATAATAATATCTAATTCTTCGCGGCCAAGATGGCCATCTTCACCCGCATGCGGGTTTAGCCCGCAGACGTAAATTTTGGGGTTAGCAATGGCGAATTTCTGCTGTAAGTCCTGATGCAGTATAGTCAGGACTTTGGTCAGTCTTTCTGCTGTGATCGCTTTGGCAACATAAGCCAGAGGAATATGCGTGGTAGCAAGGGCTACCCGTAGTCCTTCGGTAGCGAGCATCATAACGACGTAAGGTGTATTAGACTGCAGGGCAAAAAACTCTGTATGTCCGCTAAATGGAATACCGGCTTTATTGATTATGCCTTTGTGCACAGGGCCCGTTACTATCGCAGCAAACTCACCGCTAATAGATTTCTCGCCAGCAAAGCTAAGTGTGTTGACTACATAGTTACTGTTAGCCGCATTTAGCTGACCTGCCACAACTGCCTCTTCCAACGGGAAGTCGGCTAGCGTAAGTGTGCCAGCCGCTTGCGGCTTTGCGGTCGCTGTTTCGTCATACGGCAGTAACTGCAACGGAAGCTGCAACTGCGCAGCCCGCTGTTCAAGCAAAGAAGCATTAGCACAAACCACCAGTTCAGCTGGCCAGTCTTGCTGGGCCAGCTTTATCACCAGATCCGGTCCTATGCCTGCAGGCTCACCTGGCGTTATACCAATACGCAGCGTCATTTAGTTATCCGCCAGTACTTCAATATGCGCTTCTGAGCGCAGTTCACGCAGGAAGTTGCTTGCTTCTTCGTTATAGCGCCGGTTAAAGATCATGCGGTAAACCTGCTCACGTTTTTTATCGGCTGTTGCATCGACAGTACGCTTATCCAGCACCTGTGCAATATGCCAACCGTGCTCAGTGCGAAATGGCTCGCTGATCTCATTAATTTCCAGCCGGTTCAGGGTATCACGGAAAGCCGGTACAAACACTGTAGGCTCACTCCAGCCCAGATCGCCACCATTGAGCTTCGAGCCCGGATCTTCAGAGTGCTGTTTCGCCAGTTCAGCGAAATCGGCTTCTCCGGCCCGAACTTTGGCGGCAAAGTCGGCCAGCATAGTACGGGCACGTTCTTCACTTAGAATGATCGACGGTTTAATCAGAATATGCCGCGATTTCACTTCGTTAATTGCAGCGACGTTTTCACCACGAATGTCAAAAATAGTCAGAATATGAAAGCCTGCACCTGAACGCAGAGGCCCGACAATATCCGTTTTTTTCCGGCCGCGGATGGCTTCGGAAAACAGTGTTGGCATCTCGTTGATGTTCATCCAGCCTAAATCACCACCTTCCAGTGCGTTGGCGCCGGATGATGATGCGATAGCAATACGTTTGAAATCGCTACCGTCGCGCAAAAGCTGCATGACTTTGTCTGCCCGATCTTTGGCTTCACTAATGTCTTCTGCACTGGCCTGGCTTGGTATCGCAATTAAAATGTGACCAATATTGTACTGTTCGTTGCTGGCACCTTGTTCTTCCATCATCTTAAGTACGCTGTCTATTTCCTGCGGGCTGATATAGATGCGTCGCTGTACGTTGGCCCGGACAACTTCGCCGGTGATCATTTCGTCACGTAAACGTTCGCGAAAACGTTCGTAGTTGCCCTCTTCAGCGATGACTTGCTGACGGAACTGCTCCAACGACAACTTTTCATCCTGAGCAATGTTACGGATTGTATCATCGAGCTGCGCGTCGCTGATTTGCATACCCATACGTTGGGCCAACTGCAGCTGCAGATTAGTAAGAATTAACCGCTCGGTTGCCTGAGTACGCAGTGCTGCATCAGAGGGTAATGTCTGGCCTTGTGCCTGGGCGTTGCGTTTAACCCGTTCAACGATATCGGTAACATCACTTTCTAACACGACGCTGTTATCCACTATGACCGCAACGCTGTCTATTTCACGTTCAGCAGCATTACTGCCAAAGCCGACACAGCACAGCAGTGCTGCAGAGATAAGTTGTGATAACTTCATAAATTCCTACATCAATTAGTTAGTAAGTATGGCCGGCGGTAGCTGAAAATGCCGTTCGATAGCATATCGGTTACACCGAAGCCGGCACTGTCGCCAAAGCCTTTGAGAACAAATTGTATACCAATGCTACTGTCCAGCTGGCTGGCTTGGGTAACATTACCTATTGGTAACTCAAGATCGGTCAGGATCTGACGTTTTGCTATTATTCGGACTGCCCAGCAACATGATTCATATTGCATGCCTATGCTGGCGTCTATCATACGATGATTTGTCAGATCACGATAGTAACTGCCTACTAACTGCCAGTTATCGCTGACAGGCACAGTTCCAAGCACGCCAAGCTGCTGAATTTCCAATCCTGAGACTGCACGGCTGTATCTATGGTTCAACTGAAACATGCTTTTATCGCTGGCCCGGTAATCCAGAGATACACTGCTTTTCATGATTTCGTCACTGTCGACATCGTACTGAACGGCTGAGCTGAAATACCATTTGCGGTACCAGTGCCAGATAAGTTCTGCTGCCAGCATTGACTCTGCAGAGCTCAAATCATCCGTTTCGTCATCTTGTATTGTCGGGTCTGACAAGAAGAAGATTTGGCCAAGGCTAAAGCGGAACAGCTCGTTGTCGACATTATCATAAAAGCGGCTGGTCCAGCCTACTGTGACCTGATTGGCTTCGTTAATGCGATCCAGGCCGGAATAACGGTTGATACGGAATAAACCATAATAGTCATCTTGAAGGCGGGTGGTATCGTACAGGCCGATATTGCTCTGATCACGGTAGGGGATATACAGATATTGAATTTGCGGTTCAAAAGTCTGCAGTGCCGGTTCGCCAAACCAGTCATACTCACGCTCAAAATTCAGCCTTGAGTGCAGCCGTAGTTTGGGTAACGTACGGGTAACGGATGAATCAACTGCAAAAGCGTCGTCGGCAGCATTTTGCTGGTAGTAGGTATACAGCATACTGGCTTCTGCTGTCAGTTCAAATGCAGGCGTGACAAAAGGCAGTGTAATGGTTGGTTCAACATGCATACGGTCTGCATAATTAATGCTGGCTTCATCATTACGAAAATGCGCGTACTGTGCCTGCCAGGAGAAGTTCACGTAAGGCAAAATCGTGATCGGCTTTGCCGCAGACAGACTAAGTTCCGGCAAGGCACTATAAGCTTTGTTGTAATTACCCAGAATTTCAAATCCCTGCAGCCTGAGTTGTGAATGCACCTGTTCGCCGTAATAGCTCAGCGCCGCCTCGCGCAGCAATTGGGTATCGCTTTGGTTATTATAATCTGAACCCAGATCCGTCAGGTAGGCATCATCGCTTACGTCAGTAAAATCTACATAAGCGCGTAGTTCGGGGGTAAAATCACTCAGATGGCTCAGGTGCCCCAGGTAGCGCGCGCCGAAGCCATCCGGCTTTTCATTATCTGAGCCCAGATATTCCAGCTGCAGGTTGCCCTGCTGCGTTTCAGTCAGGTAGCGCAACTCTGATTTTATTTGAGCACCGCGTTTACTCATATAACGCGGCGTAAGGGTCATATCATAGTTAGGTGCCAGATTCAGGTAATAAGGCAGCTCAAATTCAACGCCTAACTTTTGCGAACTACCAAATTTGGGTAATAATAAACCGCTGCGGCGTTGTTCATTTACCGGGAAGGTGATGTAGGGCAAGTACAGTACCGGGATTTCTTTAATTTTAAAGATGGCGTGACGCGCCTCTCCCCAGCCTTCATCTGCTTCGATATTGATCTCACTGGCATGCAGCGCCCAGCTGTTGTCGCTGACAGGGCAGGTTGTAAACAGGGCCTGATCGAGCAGAACCTGCTGCTCTGACGCGGTCAGGTGCTCGGCATAACCACGTCCGGCCTGGGTCAAAAAGCGGTAGCTGGCATCATCCAGCCTGGCATTATTTTGTTGCATATCCGCACTGAAACGGCTGCCACTGACCTGTAAGGTACCGTTAAAATAGTCCAGGCCACCATCAGCTGTCATGGTTTGCGAAATACTGCTAAACGATGCTCTTGGCGCCAGCAGCAAGGTATCGCGATAACTAATCTCGACATTACCGTTAAACTGAGCGTTTTGGTTATCACTAAGTGCTACAGAATCTGACGCAATGCTAATAGTTGGATCCGCCGCATTCAGGCTGGCCAGTGCAGCCGGCTGCTGTACCGGGATATAACATACTTCAGCGGGAGCTGCCTCGGCGTATGCGATTGTGCAGGCTGCGACAGCCGGAAGAAAAAAACACACAGCTAACCCATGCTTCATGCAGTACTCTTGCCTTACTTTTGTTTTCATTGCTTTTATTGACAGCGGACTCGCTATGATAAATCAATTTTAGAAATCCTGCTAATCCGATATAGTGCTGATGGTATTCTGCAGCGCAGTTGATGTGCGGCGATCGGTTTACTGTGCAAACGAATGAAGGGTGACGCTGTGTGGGGTAAAATACTTGGTGCGCTGTTTGGTCTGGCTTTATTGAAGCTGCCGGGGTTATTGCTTGGTATTCTGATAGGGCACTGGTTTGATCGGGCTTTCAGGTTGCAGTTTGAGCAAAATGGCGGCTTTAGCGCCTTGTTCAGAGATAATACTGACGAACAGGGATTATTCCGTTACACCACTTTCGCCACTATGGGGCACATTGCAAAAGCAACAGGTGTTGTCACTTCTTCCCATATTCAACAGGCTACTGTGTTCATGGATCAGCTGGGGCTCGATAGCAGTCAGCAACGCGAAGCCCAGGCCGCATTTCGTGATGGCAAAGCGGTTAATTTTCCACTGCGCCAGCAACTGCAGCAGTTTTACCACACCTACAGGCGTCGTAAAGACGTATTGCAGTTATTTCTGGAGATCCAACTCAGCATCGCCAATGTTAACGGCAATATGACTACCGCTCAGTACGGGCTGCTGCAGCAGGTTGCCGGTTATCTGAATTTCAGTGCTGCACAGCTGGATATGCTGTTGCAGGCTTATCAGGCGCAAAGCCGTTTTTCGTCCAGATCAAACCAACGACACAGTACCGGACAAGCTAGTCTTGCCGATGCTTATCAGCTGTTGGGGGTGAGTCAGGACGTTTCCGATACAGCGTTGAAAAAGGCTTACCGTAAACTGATGGCACAGCACCATCCCGATAAGCTGATGGCACAAGGGGTGCCCGCCGAAATGTTAGATGTGGCTAAAAAGCGGACGCAGGATATACAGGCTGCTTATGAACTGCTGCGCCAAAAGCGCAGTGGAAAAGCGTAAACTACAGCCCAACTGAGCTTAGCCAGCCGTATATCTCCTGGAATACCCATTGTTGGGTATCTGCATTGTAACCTGAACCATTTATAAGACGTTGACGGTAAACGGCTTTCAGATGCTTGTTAGCCAACTGTTTTCTGTACCGCAGTTGGCCGAGTACCATGCGGTTATCCTGACCAGTGCTTATGTCCAATGTTGGTACCTGATGTGTAGCCAGCGCTTTGGCAAAATCCTGGTTTAGCGCTCTCTCAGGCAAATAAGCACCCAACATGATAAAGGCCGCCGGTTCAGTTAGCTGTGCGTTGGCAAATAGCTGATTCAACAGTGCGGCACTGCTACCCTGCGCTATAACAATAGTCACGCCGCTGTGCTGCTCAGCCTGTTGCTGAGCAGCAGCTAAACGTTCACGCAGGCTTTGCTGATAAGCTTGTAAGGTGTCAGCAGTCAGTTCAACAGGCAGTGAAGGCGGCATCAGTGCTAAAGTATACCAGCCGTAATCAGTTAGCTGCTGACGCAACAGGTTAATATATTTGGGGCTTGCTGGGTGCTCGCTCGCATCGGGCAATAAGATGACAGTACCCTTGGTGTAGCTTGTCATGTTCTCGCGCTGTAGCAGCATAAATTCCTGCTGCTGTGCGGTTAGCTGCAGAATCTCATCGGCGGGCAACTGGCGCAGCAAATCTGCATTAGCGTTTTGCTCAACGGATGTTGAGGCGTTTACCGTGACAGCCCACAGCAGAATTGTGAATAAAATAGTGCTGCTGACAAAACTGCGCCGCATAACAAAACCTTTAAAAGATAGTTAATCAGGTATCGGCGGCTAGCGGCACAGCTTTAGGGATTATTCGCAGCTACTGTCGTGGCAATCACATATTTGTGAAACGTATATAAAATCTGCGATTTGTAATTAAATTTAATATAGCCCGCCTTATGCTCCAGCTTAGCTACATTGGGAGCATGCGGCAGAATAAAACAATATTTGGTGGGCTTGATTTCTACCAGTGCCTTAGCCATTTCCTGCAGCTGCTCATTCTCGGCCAGACGGGCAATCTCTGCTTCAGTGTTGCAGACATGGGAGTTTTCGCTTAGTGAGACTAAGACAGGTTGTTGTGCCGCAGCGGTATAACTGCACAGCAGCGCTGCAATGCCAAACAGGCTAAGTGATTTAAACATAGTGCACTCCACCCTGTTAAACTAATGCGTTGTCCCTATGACGGTCTAACAGGTGCTTGATACAGAAGATGGCAAATACCCGCTCATCGGTCAAGCATGCTAGCACAGCTTATTTCAATGGTGCAGCAGAAAATATCACTTGCGCAGCGAAAAAAGAAAAAGTCGCTGATAATCAGCGACTTTTTTTAACAAGAGATAACCAGTTAAGTTTAACGCAGTACCGGTTCTTTAATCTTCGCAGTGACCTTAGCTTCAATACGCTGGTTAGCCCGGTGCGCTGCGCGGGTGTTGCCCTCAACACGTGGACGGGTTACACCGTAACCGATAGCAGTGATGCGTGACGGGTCGATATTAAAATCTTTCTTCAGCATATCTGCCACAGAGTTAGCACGGCGCTCAGATAAACGCATGTTGTAATCCGGGTTACCGATGTTAGACGCGTGACCTTCAATCAGTACAGTAGATTCTGGGAAGCGCTGCATAAAGGCACCTAAGCCCTCAACGTCGGATATTTTATCTGCCGGTATGGTGGCAGAATCGAACGGGAAGCGGACTTCGATGTCGATGTCACCCACTGAGGCCATTTTCTCTTCGTAAATCGTACAACCGGTAGCATCAACCTTGTGGTTTGCCGGTGTGTTAGCACACTTGTCTGCGCTATCCACTACACCGTCAGCGTCAGTATCTGCAGGTGCAACCGGTTGTACAGGCGCAACCGGAGCTGGCGCCGGAGCCGGTTTTGGTGCAGGCGCTGCTGACGCTGAACCAAATACATAGGTCAGACCCACTTTAACACCCGCATCAGCATAAGTTTCATCTATACCCTGATAGCGGTTAGCTTCGGCAAATAAAGCGAAATTCTGATTGAAGAAATGTTTATAACCGATACCAACATTGAAGGCAGTAGTGTCCTGCACGGCGTCAAAGCGTTTTAAACCACCTACCAGATAAACGGATGGTAGCTGTGATATATGATACATAGCATCAAGACCGATACGATTGCCGTCAGCATCAGAACCGTCCAGTTTTGACTGCAGGTCAAGTTTAGCGAATTCAAGACGTAGGGCCCATTGCTCTGTCAGGTAATAACCCAGTTCAACACCATAGCCCCAATCTTTCTCCATATAATTCCATTCAGCGGACTCTGTTTTATCTAGATCCGGCATATAGTATTCACCGAACAAAGAACCAAACACTCGTTCTTTTAAATCAGCTGAACTTACAGTGTCCGCCATTACTGCGCTGCTCAGTAGCGGGAATGCGGCTGCTACTGCTAAAAATGTTTTGTTAAGTTTCATCCATTTCTCCTTAAACTCACCTGAGTATTAAATGCAGATTATTTAAAATTATTTGAACTTAATATAAAAAATAGTAGTTCTGAATCAGTTAGCAACACTATGTGATAGATGTTATCTGACTAACATGAACCTTGGGTTAATATAATAATGATTTTATTCTGATTAAAACGGGCAGGGCGCAAAGCACACTATTGGGTGTGCACTATCAGGATGATTAAACTCCAGCCGTTCTGCATGTAACAATAAACGCGGGGCGGCAAGAAAGTCGGCTTCAGCGGCATAAAACTTGTCGCCCAAAATCGGGTGTCCAAGCCATTGCAAATGCACTCTTAGCTGATGAGACCGCCCTGTAATGGGTGTCAGCTTTAGCCTGCTGTGATCAGCGCTACGTTGCAATACCTGATAATGGGTCAGGGACGCTTTACCATATTGGTAACACACTTTCTGCTTTGGCCGGTTCGGCCAGTCACAAATTAATGGCAGGTCGATGCTGCCGGTGTCAGCGCTGACGAGTCCGGCAACGTTGGCAATATAATGCTTTTTTGTTTCCCGCTGTTGGAATTGCCGGTTAAGCTCGCGCTGGCTATCGGCATTCAGTGCCATCACCACAACCCCTGAGGTTGCCATGTCCAACCGGTGCACAACACGCACACCCGGCCAGACCAGACGAGCCCGGTATTCCAGGCTGTCTTTATGCTCCGGCGCCTTCCCCGGCACCGTGAGTAAACCACTGGGCTTATTAAACACCACTACAGCATCATCCTGATACAAAATATCCAGATAGGGTGACTGCGGTGGCGTATAACTAAGCAACATCGTTAGTCATGGCTCACAACAATCAACCGTATCGCGTCCAGTTTTAATCGAGCCTTGCCGATAAACTCTGTCAGCTGTTGCTGCTGCGTGTTCAGCATATCTATCTCTTCCTGCCGTACCGAAGGATTAAATTTACGCAGTGCCACCAATCGCTCCTGCTGCGCATCAAGGCTGTCGGCAGCGCGTTTTTGGGCATTCGCTATGATGCGTTCCAGCTCTGTCTCAGCCTGCGACGTGGCTTTGGCGATCAGCGGATGCACCAGATTTTGCAGGGCGCTGGCCAATTTACTGCCTGTCTGGCGGCCAATAGGTTTGAGCTGCTTATTCAGCTGGTCAAAACTGACATTGGCTGACAGGTTATTGCCGTTTTTATCCAGCAGTAAACGCACAGGTGTGGCAGGCAGGTAACGGCTCAACTGCAGCACTGGCGGCGCGCTGGCTTCAGCAATAAAGTTCAGTTCAAGCAGGTAACTGCCGGCAGGTAAAGCTTTATTGGCTAATATGGCTACGGAGCTGCTGCCATGTGGCTCATTGGTCAGAATGTCCAAAGTGCCCCGCACCATCGGATGATCCCAGGTTAATAGCTGAATGTCTTCTTCTGCCAGTGCGGTAGCACGATCAAAGGTCACGGTAACCCCCTCATCGCCCAAGCCGGGGTAGCTGCTGCAATGCATATGCTCAGACTGAGTCAGGATAATGCTGGTGTCGCTGCGGTCTTCCTGATTGATCCCCAGCATATCCCAAGCCTTAAGCATCAGCATCGGCAAAGCTGTGCCGTTGTCTTGCTGTTCCAGCTGCACCGCCAGTTGTTTGGCGACATTGCCACCACCAGAGTTTATTTCCAGCAGTTGATCACGGCCTTGTTCCAGTTTCAGTTTCAGGCTTTCGTTCAGCTCCCGGGTGGCTTTAAGCAGTTGGGCCAGTGCAGTTGCATCCGTTGTGGTTTGCGCCAGTAGTGGTAATAAATCGGCGGCGAAATGTTCATACACAGTGCGGCCGGTCTGGCAGGTATGCTCCAGTGCGTTAAGCCCCTGATGATACCAGCTGAGCAGCACTTGCTGGCTGTGATCAGCAAAATAAGGTAAATGAATAGCGATATCTTCGCGTTGACCAATCCGATCGAGCCGGCCGATACGCTGCTCCAGCAAATCCGGGTTCAATGGCAGGTCAAATAGCACCAGATGATGGGCAAACTGAAAATTACGGCCCTCACTGCCTATTTCGGAACACAGCAGCAGTTGAGCACTGTAGTCTTCCTGCGCAAAATAGGCTGCGGCTTTATCACGTTCCAGTATGCTCATGCCTTCATGGAACACCGCCGCTCTTATACCTTCACGTACCCGTACCGCTTCTTCCAGCGCAATAGCCGTTTCTGCGCGGGCGCAAATCAGCAGGAATTTTTCGTGCTTATGTTGTTTCAACAGTTGCAGCAGGTGATCAACCCGCGGGTCGAATTGCCACCAGTCATTATTCGCCCCAAGTTGCTGAAATACCTGCTCTGGGAATAAGTTTGCACTGATCCGTTCTGCCTCTGACAGGGCAGGGTTAAGGCTAAAATGCACTTTAAGCGCATTTTGGTACTGCTCGGGTAACGGCAAGGCGGCCAGATGAGCGTGACGTTTTGGAAAGCCTTTGACACTGGCGCGGCTGTTGCGAAACAGGATCCGGCCTGTTCCGTGACGATCCAGCAACTGTGACAGCAATTGCTGGCGCAGCGCTGCGTGCTCGCTTGTTGCTGACGCATCGCTCAACTGTGCCAGTTCACTGCTGATATCGGTTTCGCTCAATGCCTGACGCAGTGCCAGGGCTTCTTCGGCAGTCAGCGGGCGCTGCTCTAATAAAGGTTTCGCAATTGCGGCAATATGCTGATAACTCTGCTCTTCTTTAAGAAATTCCTGATAGTTATGAAAACGGGCCGGGTCCAGCAGTTTTAACCGGGCAAAATGGCTTTCATGACCCAACTGATCCGGGGTTGCCGTCAGCAGAATGACACCTGCCGTGTTAGCAGAGAGCTCGCTGATACGCTGATATTCTTCACTTGGGGTTTGTTCATTCCACTGTAAATGATGTGCTTCATCCACCACCAGTAAGTCCCAGTGCGTGCCGACAGCTAATTCATGCCAGCGCGGATGGTTTTTTAAGAACGCCAGGCTGCACAGCACCAGTTGTTCGGTTTCAAACGGGTTGGCGTTGTCCAGTAACGACTGTTCGCAGCGCTCTTGGTCAAATACAGAGAAATGCAGATTAAAGCGACGCAGCATTTCTACCAGCCACTGGTGCTGCAGAGATTCTGGCACCACTATCAGCACCCTGCTGGCTAAACCACTTATCAGCTGCTGATGGATAATAAAGCCGGCTTCAATGGTTTTACCCAGACCCACTTCGTCGGCCAGCAGTACTCTTGGCGCGTGCCGTTTGGCGACTTCGTTGGCAATGTGCAGCTGATGCGGAATTAAACTTACCCGCGGGCCTGATAAACCACGTAATGGGTTTTGCTGTTGCTCGTGCAGATGTTGCCAAGCCTGATAACGCAGGGTAAACCAGTCAAAGCGGTCTATCTGGCCAGCAAACAGACGATCCTGTGGCTGATTGAAACTGATAAAGTGATCTAAAAAGGTTTCCCTCAGCTCAACGTAGCTGTCGTCATCCAGCCGGGTACCGCAATACACTAAGGTGTCATGCTGGGTTTTTATCGCGCTGATAAGCAATTTAAAGCCATCAGCACTGGCAACTTCATCGCCGACGTTAAATTGCACCCTGGTCAACGGTGCCTCTGCCTGCGCATAGAGGCGGGTCTCGCCACTGGCCGGAAACAGCAATGTCAGATGACGCCCTTCCAGCGCAACAATAGTGCCTAAACCTAAATCGGATTCTGTGTCGCTAATCCAGCGTTGTCCCAGCGCAAACTTCATTTGGTAACCTATCAGCTAAAACGGGGGCGCTATGGTACTAGGAATCAGTCCGTGCTGCATCTGAATTTGTGTCTGTAATAGCGCTGATTTGTCATTAAACTGACATAGCCCGGCGTCACATTATTGATGTATCTGAACCAGCTGCATATTTTGTAATTGGCTCAGACAAACTCCGGCAGTTGCACTATGCTTGTTTTATGACACAGGTAAGTGGCCTGGGTCAGGCGAAGAGGAGAGCCGTATGGCGCGAAGAAAAAGTAAAGAAAAGAAAATCTACGTTCTCGACACAAACATCCTGCTACACGAACCTTTTGCCTTCCTAAACTTCCAAGAACATGACGTTGTTATCCCGATGACGGTATTGGAAGAACTTGACCATATCAAAGATCGGAATAAGGATGTTAGCCGCGATGCCAGGGTTGCTATTCGTGCATTAGAGGATGTATTAAAAGACGCCTCGCCGGACCAAATGTTACAAGGGGTGCCAGTGCCCCGGCAAGGTGAGCAGAAACAGGGTGGCCACCTTATTATTGTTAATGATCATCATATTACTGATGAAATCCCCGGCTTGCCCGGCGGTGAGAATGACCATCTGATTATCAATACCGCGTTATATCTGCAAAAAGAAAAAAGCCCGACCAAAGTTATTCTGGTCACCAAAGACATAAATATGCGCCTTAAAGCTAAAGGTGCCGGATTAAAGTTGGTAGAGGATTACCGAACTGACCAGCTGATTGATGATGTGCGTTTTCTGTACAAAGGCTATTACAAATTCAGCGGCGATTTCTGGAGCCAGGTTGGTGAATGCCGCAGTGAAAATGAGGGCCGGGAAACTTATCACTATGTCAATCGCAGCGTGTTACCCAATGCTTATATTAATGAATATCTGATTGATGAGGCTGAAGGCTTTGCCGGCAAAGTGGTCGCGATCACTGATAAAGAAATTCGTATTCTGGATTTTGGCTACGAGCGTCTGATGCACCGCCATGCCTGGGGTATACACCCTAAAAATGTTTATCAGGCGATGGCGATGCAGGCGCTGATGGATCCCAATATCGATCTGGTTGTACTGACTGGCCCTGCAGGTTGCGGTAAAACACTGATTGCGCTGGCAGCCGCACTGGAGCTGGTGATTGAAAAAGGTATGTATGACAAAGTGATTGTTACCCGTAATACACCGGAAATTGCTGAATCAATAGGCTTTTTACCGGGCACTGAAGAAGAGAAAATGGCGCCCTGGCTGGCGGCAATTACTGACTCGCTTGAAGTACTGCATAAAACCGATGAACACCCGCACGCCAGCGTTAACTACATTATGGAAAAGGCCAATATTCAGTTTAAGTCGGTCAATTTTATGCGTGGCCGGAGTATCCAGAATGCTATCGTGATTCTGGACGAGTGTCAGAACTTAAGTGCTGCACAGCTGAAAACCATTATCACGCGCTGTGGCGAGGGCACTAAACTGATTTGCTCGGGCAACTTGTCGCAAATTGACAGTAACTATCTGACAGCCGTTACGTCGGGTTTAACATACATTGTTGAACGGTTTAAGAACTTTGAAGGCAGCGCGACTATTAATCTGAACGGTGTAGTGCGCAGCCGGTTGGCCTCTTTTGCCGAAACAAATTTATAACAAATAGGTTGAAATTAAAGCCTGGTTGACTAATGATGCAGTTCAACTAGGCTTTTTGTTTTATATTTCTACGTCAGTCCACCCGGACATGCAAAAGGAGTTGCATGAAAAATCCACTTTATATTGAATACCGGCGCAGTACCTTGCTAGGTATTATTTTGGTATTACTGTTATCAGCCTTGGGCGCCGTTGTACATTATGTTCGCAGCCTTGACGATAATGTTGTGCAAACAAAATTCCGCCTCAGTACAGTTGGTAATCAGCTCGACAGTGAATTTACTCCCGTGCTGGCCTTTATGGAGGCTGTGCGCCGCGCTTCATTACTGAAGATGAGTTTACCGGCAGTAGAGACAGACGAATCCTTGTTATTGCTGCAGCTTAGCGATGGCCGCGATAGCCAGGTGGCAATCACCGCACCTGACGAAGGGGTTGATGCCGAGCTGTTGATGTTGTGGCGCCTGCAGCCATATTTTGAGTTAGCCACTGAAACCCAGCCACATCTGGTTGGCATGTATTATTTCTCTGAACAGGGTTTTGCCTTTAACGGGCAGGCGAAATGGTCTGACTATATCGTTGATCACCTGCTGCTGTGGTATCAAAAAAATATGCCCGAACCGGCTTATGAGCGCGGGCAAATATTCTTTACGGAGTTTCTGCCCGGGCAGGCAGCAGTGATGTTGCCGTTATACGCTGAGGAAAGGAAATTAGGCCATTTTGTTTTTGCGCTGGCATTAGAGCCTTTGTTGGCACCGGTGTACCAGCAGCACAGCGATGCAGATTTCGTGCTGCTGGATCAATCCGGTCAGCTTATCAACAGTTCTCTGGCCCGGCCGCCGCAAGATATTGACCAGCACGTCCTGCAGATCCAGCGGCTTAATACTATGCCCTGGTCGCTGGGGTTGCTGGAGCAGAAAACCAGTTTGTTTGCATCCGGCCTGAAAGAGTTTATCTGGCACTGGTTCAGCTATGCCGTGTTACTCGGTTTATTGCTGGTGGCAATGCAGTACCGTTACCGGCTGCGTACGCTGACTTCTTTTAGCCGCTTGCTGGTGCATATTGAACGGTTGTCACAGGGCAGGTCTCAGGGCGTACGCCGTATCCCGTTTGGCTGGCAGGAAGTGTTTGAACGGATAAGCCGCTTAAAGCAACCGCCGTCACAATAGCTGATAACCAAACTGTCCACTGCCTGTATAGATCTGATACTCCGGGTTAATCTGGCCCGGAGTCAGCAAAGCCGGCCCGGTAGCATCAACCAGCAGGTAGTCACGGCCTTCTATGTTGACGGTCATATCTTCCGGCGTCACCTGTAGTTGCACTGCCAGTACAGCATGTTGTGGCAGGTAGACCATCGCCAGTTTGACATCAGGTAGCAACATCCTGAGCAAGGCCGCCAGTAATACGGCTTTGCTATCGCAATCGCCGCGGTTCTCCTGCAGTAATTTAAGCGGTGGATTAAAACTGGCACCGGATGAGCGCTGGCGGTCCGATAAGTCCTGATAGGGGATCTGTTGTATCCATGCGCTCAGCGTCAGTAACGCCTGTCGGGTCGGCACATTAGCCAGCTTGCCGTGCCATGCAGTGGCTACAGGCAGCAGGTCCTGCAGACTGTCCTGCATAATACGCGCATGATCCGGAATAATCGCCCGTGCATTCCAAGGCAAATCCTGCACATAATAATATTGCTGCTGCAGGTAAAAGGCTGTGCGCTCTGATATCAGTTGCTGCAGTTCGGTATCGACCTTGTCCAGCAGATGACTATCGGCCACCAGCAGTTTGTAATGCAAGGCGTCTTTGCCGGGTAGCCGTTGCAGCCGTGCGCCAGGATATTGGGCGACATGGGCACGCAGATCCCGCCACAGGTATTGCTGTAACAGTGCCGGTTTCAGGGCGCGGAACTGACGGAAGTGTGAATTCAGAATACTGTTATCGATACTGAAGCTCAGTTGTTGCGGGTAACCGGCAAGGTCAAACTGGTAGCTAAAAAGCCATTGCTGTGCCGATGGCTGCAACGTCAGTCGTAACGGTGCAGCCTGACACAGCGGCGTTAGCAGTAACAGACAAAGTAGCAGTCTCATTCAACTCCGGATGATTTTCAGACGTAAACGTTGATATAGCACCAAGCATAATGCCAGCAGCGCCAGGATACCAGTTGAACCTGCGGATACTTCGACTGATGAGCTGTGTTCGTGATAGCTATCGCGGCCATAATCTTCCAGTGGAATATAATCCAGACTGTTGTCATCAAAGCCGGAAATCTCCGCCAGCAGGTAACCGGTCTGTGCATCAAACAAACGTATCGTCAGCAGGTAATCATCGGCAGCGAAATGCTGGTCCAACACAGTGTCCACCGCCAGCCAGTCATTGCTGCTTTCAGCAAACAGTTCAAATACACTACTGGTGTAATACAGCCGCTCAGCACCGTAAGTTGGTAACAAGGTAAATTCGGCAAATACCTGCTGATAGGCTAACGATGTATCTGCGTCAAATTCCACTTCGAGCCGGTGATAATAACCATTACTGTTAATATCGCCACTCAGATATATATCTACGCTGTGAAACCAGACATGGCTCTGGTAGGCCTGTGTCACTACGCTGTTTAGTTTGCTGCTTTGTCTGGCTTCCAGTTGTGCTGGCGCGGCGGTGCTGAATGTCTCAACACTTTTGCTATCGTTAGCTATAGCACTACTTAGTGGAATGATTGCCAGTAACAGGCAGTTTAACAGCCCCAGTCTGATGTTTTTCATAACCGATTCTCCGTTTGCTTTGTTACTATTACAGGCTGGCGGCATGAATTTTGGCTGAACTTCAACGTAAAGGATGTGTAAAGCAATGAAACTGGTACGTACTTTGGTGGCACGGGAAGGCATTAATGCCATTGATTTACTCAGCCAGCAGGTGCCTGAGCTATCTAAAGGCCGGCTGAAAGATGCCATGGCGAAGGGCGCTGTACTACTAAGCGTTAAACCGCAGAAGCGTTTGCGCCGTGCACAGACTATGTTGCACAGCGGCCAGCAGCTGCAGTTGCATTATGATGACGATATTCTGCAGCGCAGTTGCGCCGGTGCTCTGCTGATAAGTGATCAGCAGCAATACAGTATCTGGTTTAAACCTGCCGGTATGTTGTCGCAGGGCAACGAATGGGGTGACCATCTGTCGCTGCTGCGCGCAGCCGAGCAGCACTTTGCCGCTAAACGTCAGGTATTTCTGCTGCACCGTCTGGACCGTGAAGCCAGTGGCCTGGTTATGCTGGCACACAGTAAACAAGCTGCCGGCGCGATTAGTAAGCTGATTGCAGAACACCAAGTCAGTAAACAGTACCTGATCCGCGTGAAGGGCCAATTAACAGCAGCGCTGCTGCAACAGGGCGCGATCACAACACCGCTTGATGGCAAAGCCTGCCTGACCCGGTTTTCTCTGCGTAACTATGACAATGACACTGAGCAAAGCTGGCTTGATATTGAACTGATTAGTGGTCGTAAACACCAGATCCGCCGCCACTTTGCCGGCATCGGTCACCCGGTAATGGGCGACCCGCAGTATGGGAAAAATAATAAAGACGCATCAGGCCTGGCCTTACAGGCCGTTAGCCTGAGCTTTACCTGCCCCAGAGCGCGAAAAATGGTGCGCTATGTATTGCCGCCGGAGTTGCTGCTGACTGCAGACCCTGCAGCTCAGGCCAGTTGATCGGCGACAGTCGCTGGCAACACAGTGTTGTTGCAGGTCAGTTCAATACCACCAAGCCGGATGGCATTGAGCAAATCCTGTCTGACCATATTGCTGCGCCATTCGCATGCTCTGTGCTGCCTGCTGTGCAATGCCATCAAGCGAGGTTGACGACGATCAGTTGATGGCCCGCCACACAGGGCCAGACTCAGCCATAGCGCTTCACGCAGGGCGTTAATCTCTTTGGTTAGCCAGGGGCTTTCCAGCAAGTCTGATACCGGTAGTTGCAAACTGATAAGCTGTGCAGTTGCCAGAGTCTCAGGCAGCAATTGTTGCAACTGCCCGGCCAGTGTTTGCTGCTTTGTGTTGTCCTCAGCCTCTGATTGTACGGCAAGCCACAGCACATCATCATATAAACAGCTGGCAAACACGGTCGTGGATAACTGTTGCTGAAACTGCTGTAACACAGCTTGCAGTTGCTGTTCACCGTGTTGCATTTTCAATTGCAGGCTATTATCGAGCCCATAGGCCAAAATGCTGATATTGGTTTTAGCCGAGTGCTGTTGTAAGCGCAGACAAAAACTGTTCCAGTGGCTTTGCTGCTGTGGTTCGCTGCGCGCTTTGCTATTACGGCGTAATATTGCCGCAGCTACCAGCAAGGCTGCTGCCAGCAACATGCAAAGCGCTGCCAGAATATAGATGTACAATAACTGACGTTTATTCTGGTCTGTTACTGTATTGACAGCGATATCGGCAACCGGCTCTGTTTTGGCCTGCTGCAACCCCTGATTGATTAAATCCAGCTGCAACTTACTTTGTTCCGCCAGTTGCTCAAAGCGTAAAGTATTGGCCTGCTGGCTGTTCTGATATGCCTGTACCCAATCTCCCTGGCCGGCAAACAGCCTGGCAGACAGGTCATGAAAGCGATAGCGCAGGTAAGCGGCCGCCTGTGGCATTTGCGGCGCAATTTCCTGCAGTAATTGGCCTGATTGCGCATGTTGCTGGCGTTGCAGCAGTAAATCGGCCAGTGCCAGGCTGGTTTCCTGCAGATAGGTTTGTACCTGTTGTTGCCGGAATAATTGCAGCGCATCATTAAAATACTGTAGGGCCAGTTCTTCATGTTGCTGCACCACCGCCAGCCTGCCCAGCCCCAGCGTGACGATGCCAACCCGTAATAAATCGTTCTGTTCATGCGCCAGTTTCAGTGCTTCATCCAGATAAGCTGCCGCCTCAGCAGCGGTCTGGTTATCTTCCAGATAGGTCTCAGCGATATAGATAAGCGTATAGGTATAACTGGATTGACGCTGCAGATGTTGGTAACGCTGTTTGGCTTCGAGTAAATGTTGCAGAGCCTGGCTGTGGTATTCGATCTTACGGTATGCCATACCAAGGCGAAGGTGGATTGATGCCAACGCATCGTCGTCCTGCAGTTGGGTTGCCAGCACCAGAGCACTATTCAGCTGCTGATAAGCCTGGCTATAGGCATTGTTCTGCAGCATTAGTCTGCCAAGCGTAATGCGGGCCTTCAGTTCTGCCTCGGGTTGCTGTTGCCTGACTGCCAGCGCCAGACTGCGCTCGGCATAAGGCAAAGCCTGCGGAATATTGCCCAATTGATTATAGGCCTGAGCGAAATTCTGCAGCACATCACTGTATAGCGCCAGGCTGGCTGCATCTTCAGCGTGTTGTAGCAGGTGTTCAGCCCGTTCCAGCTGTGTAATGGCAATCACGGTATCTCTGTATAAAATACCGTAAATCTGTGCTTTTAGCAGGTAGGCATAAGCCTGCAGGTAAGGCTTGTGGCTAACGTCAAGTACATGGCTGACGGCATCCATAGCGGCATCTTTATTGCGCAGCCGCAGCTGGGCCTCGGTCAATACCAGCCAGTCTTCTGCTGTTAAGCTATCGGCAGGGCGGGATAGTAACTGATTGCTGATTTGCTCCGCGCTATCTGAAGCCTCGACCATACGCGATGACAGCGGTTCAGCCTGTGCAGTAAAACCACATAGCAGCAATATTAAGATAATCACAGGCATATTATGGGCATGCATATATTAGTATTTTCTTCGCAGTGTAGCCGGTATTGCAGGCAGAGCCTATACCCGGTTTAGTACTTTACCGCTGATAAAAGCCTCAATATTCTGTTTTAACTGCACTACCATGCGCTGTCGTGCTTCTGCGCTGGCCCAGGCCATATGCGGCGTAATGATCAGATTTGGCAGTGCTGCGCTTAGCAGTATGTGATCAGCAGGTGGCGGCTCCTGTGATAATACATCCAGCGCAGCACCGCCCAGCTGGCCATTTTGCAGCACGCGTAAAAGTGCGGCTTCGTCAATCAGCCCTCCGCGTGCGGTATTGATTAGCAAGGCGCCGGGTTTTACTGCTGCCAACACCTGCTGATTAAACAGTTTTTCTGTTTGCGCGTTCAGCGGACAATGCAGTGAAATCACATCTGCCTGCGACAGCGCTGATAAAAATGGCACCCTGCCGCTACGGCAACTGGTGGCATCCGGCTGTTCAGCAACGATAATCTGCATACCAAAAGCCTGTGCCAGCTGTGCGCTGGCCTGACCCAAAGCACCGTAACCGACAACGACAAAGTTTTTGCCAGCCAGTTCTGTGACTGGATAATCCAGCAGACAAAAGTGTTTACTCTGGCTCCAGAGGCCGTTTGCTACGGCCCGATGATACTGTGATATTTTGTTGGTCAGTTGCAGCAGCAGGGCGATAACGTGTTGTGGCACTGCCGTATTGGCATAACCCCTGACATTACACACACTGATGCCAAGCCGGGCGGCGGCATCAAGGTCGACATTATTGACGCCGGTGGCAGCGATACAAATCAGTTTTAAATTTGGTAACTGCTGCAGTATGGCGGCGCTCAGTTGTACTTTATTGACAATGGCAATACTGGCTTGCGCCAGCCGGCTTACTATGTCTTCGGTTGGCGTATATTCAAAACACTGCAGGGCGATCTCGCCGTCTGCTAACACCGATAAATCTGCGTCACCCATTGAGCCTGCGTCGAGAAAAACGATGTTGTGCATAAAAGCCCCTGCGCTTTAAAGTATCTGTATCGGAAAATGGCGTGTTATAACAGCGCTTTGCCGACAGGTAAACCGCCTCGCAATAAAACTATGCTAAAGTCGTACCCCTTTGTATCATTTGATTGAACCACATTGTTCCCGGAGCAAGTTATGCTGCCTGCGCGTTTTCAGCCAATATTGTTTGCCTTTATCATGTCAGGCTTTATGGCATTTTTGATGTCAGGTATCCTGACATTTATCAATTTAGGCTGGTTTAGCGGTTTTTTTCAGGCCTGGATTAACGCCTATCTGTACGCGCATGCCTGTGCATTTCCGCTGGTATTTATTTTCGCACCGCTGAGCCGCAAACTGAGCATGCGTTTAACCCAGGCTGCAGGCCCGCGCATTAGCGATAACTAATATCTTTGTACATGGGTGCCAGCAGAGCCAATAACTGGTTTTGCGCACTGATGCTGATATGTTGCTGCTGCATTACCTTAATTAAATGGCCAACTAATGCATCGTAATCGGCCAGGGTAATATTAAAACCAGTGTGGCTTTCTGCCATGCTGCCGCCAGTGTAAGTGCAGGGGCCCCCGCTGATTTCACACAGTTGCTCCGCCAGCAAACGGCGAAAGCGCTCAATATCGGTATCGGCAAAATGGTGCACAATGCGGTTGTCATGTTCTATTTCATAAAGCAAGCCGTCGGTAATAGCACTGATGCCGGCGTCTCCTCCCAACTGCTGGTATAGGCTGGGTGTCGGTGTTTGGCTGCAAGCCGTTATCAGCGTTAGCACTAAAACAGTTAACCACCTCATTACCAGGCTCCTTCTACTGACAGGTAATAACCCTGCTGGTTATTCAGGCCAGCAATACTGCCCAAATCGACATAACCAGCGGTCACGGACAGGTGCTTGTTAACAAACCAAGCCACAAACACATCGCGCCAATGCTGCTCGTCAGCAAAGGCCAGTTGATCTGGTTTTTGTTTAAACTCGACACCTATCGCCACATTATAATTCAGCAGCAACGCGGCTGAGCCTTCAAACATCAGGCGATAATTATTATTGTCGGCACTGCCAAACCCCAACAAACCGGTCTGGTTGGCTTTCGTTGCGCGTAAGGTGGCGTTAAGTAGCAAATTGCGCCCGGCAACTTGATTGAATAGTACTTTGCTCGCGGCAAGATAAACATCAAGCCCGCTGTCATCGCGTGCGCCTACCGCCTGTGGCAGCGTAAAGTCGTGCAGCTTTTTGTATTGAACGCCAAGGCTAATCTGCGGCAGGGCAGTGTAAAGCAGCTGTCCTGCCAGACGATATTTCACCGCAATAATATTCTGGCTTAGCTCGCCACCTATACTATCCAAAGCAAATCGTTGCCTCGCGACAGACCATTCCCAATTGTTGTCGTATGCCAGGCTGGCGCCGACCGAGTTCAGCGTAAAATCGTCTACGCCCACCCTGCTGATAAAGGCAGTAGCGGCCATTTCGCCACTGCTGGCATAGCCGTTAATGACTGCCCAGGGCACAATGCCGCCACCGGCACTGCCTTCTATTGACGACGTACCGCCAGTGGCAATGATTTTACTGTTTGCCGCGCAGCTGCAACTAAAAACCAGGCCGGCAGTCAGGGTAAAAAGCGTTATCTTCATTGCCGCTCCTTCTGGGCGAACCATTGCTGATTTTGCTCTGGAAATTGTTTTATCCAGGCTGAGAATTTTTCTGCTTCCAGTGGGCGGGAGAAAAAGTAGCCCTGAACTTTATTGCACTGGCACTGTAGCAGTTCTGCTAATCCCGTCGGGTTTTCCAGGCCTTCGGCGGTCACAACCAGGCCAAGGCTATGAGCAAGCTGAGTCGTTGCCTTAACAATTAATGCATCATTATTGTTGTGATGGATATCTTTCACAAAGGCCCGGTCTATTTTTACCTCATGCACCGGCAGCTGCTTGAGGTAAGCCAGCGATGATTGTCCGGTACCAAAATCATCAATCGCCAGGCGTATACCTAATTTTCTTAGTCGCTCTAACTGCGCAATGATGGTCGCGGTATCTTGCATGATCGCGCTTTCAGTGACTTCCAGTGATATTGCATCATGTGGTACGTCATAGTTGTGCAGCAGCTGTAAAATTTGCTCTGCCAGCTTAGGGTTGAGTAAATCGTGCACCGACAGGTTTATTGCAACAGTAACTGTAAAACCTGCAGCACGCCACGTCGCCAGCTGCACAATTACATGTTGCAGCATCCAGTTAGTGATTAAGCCTATATTTCCCGAGTGTTCAGCTAAACGAATAAATTCATCCGGTGCGACGAAGCCCAGAGTAGGGTGTTGCCAGCGGATCAGTGCTTCCGCCTCTTTGCAGCTTCGGGCGTGAATATCTACTTTGGGCTGATATACGGCAAAAAACTGACCCGATTCCAGTGCATACGGAATGTCACGGATCAGGGTAAGCTCACGCTGATGCAGTTCATCTTGTCCGGGCAAATATTCGGCAATACGCTGAGGTGTCTGTCTGGCATTTTCAAGGGCAATGTCGGCCCGTCTGAGGGCATCATTTACGCTAGATTGTTGGCGTGAAAAAGGATAAATACCAATACAAAGCTTCAGATTAATATGTGAGTTATCAACGTTGTAACCTAAAAGCGCAGTGGCAAATAAAGCGGCTAACTGTGTTGCGGTAAACCGGTGCTGATAAGCCAGTAAAAACTCATCAGCTCCCAGCCTAGCCAGCAAATCCGGAGCTTGTGGTAACTGAGCGAGACGCTGGGCTAGCTGCTGCAGCAGAATATCGCCGGTACTAAAGCCCAGTACTTCATTAATATGCTTAAAGCGTTCAATATTGACGATTATTATACAGCCATCATGTTGTGCCAATATGACTGGCAGCAGGCGCTCTACTGCGGTGCGGTTAAACAGGCCCGTTAGCGTGTCGTGCTCTGCATTGTGACGCAGTTGCAGCTCGCGTTGTTTGATGTCTTGCTGCATTGCACTTAGCGTGCGGCCTAACACTGCAACTTCGTCTTTACCCTGCACCGGAATGTTCTCATCAAAGCCCTGGCCTATGCGTCGGGCAAAGTAACTTAGTGCTTTGATTGGCTGAGTAATACTGCGGGCAAAGAAAATACCTACAACTAAAGTCAGCGAGAGCGCTACACCAAAGATAACGAATAATTGTTGCCGGAATGCCAGATAACCATCCAGCCAGCGTGAATGCTGAAGGTGTTGCACCGCCCACAGTTGATTGTTTTTATCCAGCGGTATAGCCAGTGAAACATAGTCTTGCTCTGGGTTTTCGTAGGGCAGCCCGGGCTGGTTAATAAGGGTATTTAACATGGCTGGCAGTTTTTGCGCACTGTTGTCATCTAAAGTAGAAATATACAGCTTAAATTGTTCAGCATGCTGAGAGACAAAACTGATCTCTAAGCCGGTAATCGCCACTATTTGCTCCGCCAGGGGCATATCCAGCGGAAAGCCCATGCCTACCCAGGCAATAAGGTTCGGTGCTTTTACCGGCGCCAGCACCAGTTGATAAGGTTGCCCGGCCAATTGCAAAACATCCGTAACCGGGGCATTGCTGTTTTGCGTGCTTTGGTTAAAAACCGGCATCACGTCACTGGCGCGCAGCTGTTTTTCCGAGCTTGCCAGCAGTTCACCGCCAGGGGACATCAGCAGCATCAGGCTAGCGTCAATGCGGCTGCCATGATTGGCCAGTACTGACTCAATGGTTTCTTGCTCTGCGGTTGCGACTGCACGGCGAAAGCCAAAGTCGGCAGCCAGAACCTGTACGCTGCTGCTTAATTGTTTTGCACGGTTATTCAATGCCTCCAGTAGCACTTTACCGCCTACTGCTAAAAACTGTCGGGTTTGTACTTCGCTATCACGCTTCATCGCTGTAAGCGTCGCTGTGGCCGTGGCTGCCGCCAAAGCACTGAGCAGCAGCAATAACACAGCGATGAGCTTGGTTCTTACAGAGCGAAACTGCATGCGCCGCGATATCCTAATTGCCAAAGCCACGTTTAGGGGCTTTAGGTTTTTGTTTTTGTTCAACCGCTAGTGTTAAATCAATACTGGTATCATGGTCCAGTACTAGGCTCAGGCTGTCATGGTCTTTCTTTTGCCACGGATGCCACAGTTTCAGCTGATAAGTGTCGTCAGTTAAGCCGTCAAAATGAACCTTACCTTCACTGTCGCTGATGGCCAGAAACGGGCTTTCTCCAATGTACACGTAGGCTTGCATATAGTCGTGAATATTGCAGCCAATAGACACTATGCCAGGCTTATCAAATAAAACAGGCGCTTCAGGTTTGCCTGCGTACAGCTCAATTTCAAACGTTTTTGCCGGTGAAAAAGAGTAAACATGGTGGCGTGTTTTATCCCGGTTGGGAAACTCAATGTAAGTGCCGGCCGTGTAAGCTGACACAAAAGGCACAAACGTCAGATTTTGCTGGGCAATGCTGCCTGCAGTTGATGGACGGGGCAGGTCTGAATTGCCCGGAATCAGCTCAACCACGGTATCGGCAACGGCTTGCTGCATTTCATCCGTGATCCGGATTGATAGCGTGTTGGCAAAAAGCGGTGAGGTTAAACCCAAAAGTAGCGTCAGTGACACAATCAAATTGACCAGGTAATGCTGCATACACGCCACCATCTGAAAATACACCGTTAACAATAACAGTAACCTGTTGCCAGCTCAATGCCAATGGTCAGCGCTGCCGGCGCTTTGAGACAGTCTGATATTAAATGGCGATAGCATGTGGAGTGGTAACAGTATGCGTGCCTGATTTTCGTCTGAGGCAACCTGCCCGGAAGCAGATACGGGGTTAAGCTGTTGTGCCTGCAGGGCTGCTGTGGCTACACTGCTGTAATACATCGCTGATGCGCCAGGGAGAACAGGATGAGGGCGGAAAAAGTACTACTTAATATAGCACTGCTGACGTTGTTGTCCGGCGCATTGCAGGTGCGGGCTGATGAAGTCTGCCGCCAGGCAAAAGCTCAGCAGCGGCCTTGTGTAGCACTGGTATTAGGTGGAGGTGGCGCCCGTGGTGGTGCACACCTGGGGGTGATTGAGCAGCTGGAGCAGCAACAGATCCCGGTCGACCTTGTCGTCGGCACCAGCATAGGGGCTTTTATCGGCGGCTTGTATGCCAGTGGCTTCAGTGCCAGCGAAATCAGTGCCAAGCTGGCTGCGGCAAACTGGGCGGAAGGCTTCAGAGACAGAGTATACCGCGATGAAATGCCAATGCGGCGCAAACAGCACAGTGATCAGTTCGCGCTGAACGTTGATTTAGGGCTATCTGCCGACGGTATCAAATTGCCGCAAGGTTTGTTGTTTGGTCAGGCACTGGCAGACTTGCTGCAGAGCATGTACGGCACGACATCTAATAGGGTGCACTTTGACACACTGCCGGTGCCTTTTCGTGCTATTGCTACCGACCTGCTAACGCAGCAGCAGGTTGTATTGGACAGGGGGAGTCTGGTACAGGCTGTACAAGCGTCGATGACAATACCCGGAGTCGTCGCGCCAATGGAGTTGGATGGCAGGTTGCTGGTGGACGGTGGTGTAGTCAACAATCTGCCGGTCAGTGTGGCAAAACAACTGGGGGCTGACCGGGTGATTGTGGTCAGTATCGACGCCCCGCTGCTGAATAAACAACAGATGATGTCGGCGCTGAATGTAACGCATCAACTGACCGCTTTCTTAGTCAGAGCCGGTGTGCAGCAGCAATTGCAGTTGCTGGATGAGGACGACCTGCTGCTTAGCCCGGTTGCTGAGGGCGTGGCAACACTGGCATTTGAACGTATTGATGAGGCGATAGCGGCAGGGCGCGCTGTGGCACAGGCAGCACAACCGCAGCTGGCGGGGTTTAGTCAGCCTCAGTGGTATGCTACTTGGCGTCAGGCATTTTTGCCAAGGCCCGAGGCGGCTATCACGATCGACACTATTGAACTGGAAAACCTGTCCCGGCTGGACGACCGGCTGTTACTGCGCCGGCTTGAATTGACGCCGGGTGATGCCTACACACCACGCAAGCTGCATAAAGGGCTGCGGCAGCTTTATGGGGTGGATACGTTTGAGCGGGTGTCTCAGCAACTGACTGCGGCTGCGGACGGCACTAATACGCTGCATATCCGGGCGGAGGAGAAATCCTGGGGGCCGGGATATCTGAATTTTCATTTTCAACTCGAAGACGATTTTCATAATACCCACCAGTATCAGCTGGCCGGGGCTTACACATTGACCAACTTAACCCGCTGGGGCGCCGAGTGGCACACCACTTTAGGATTGGGTAATGACAAATCGCTATACACCGAGGCTTATCTGCCTTTCGCTGACAGTGGGCTGTTTGCACTGGCGGGTGTTGGCCACAGGCGGGATGTTCAGGTGCTGCAAAGCGACAACGGGCTGTCTGAAGGCGAGTTGCGTAACAATCGCAACCTTGCTGTAACCAGGCTGGGCTGGAATATCTCCGACCATGCTGAGTTGACGCTGGGCTGGGGTTGGCAAAATGGCAGCATTACCATGCCGGGTTATCTGGCAGAGCAGTTTGGCAGTGCGACGCTGGATTACCGCAGCCGCGGGCCAGAGGTGAAGCTGATTTGGGATACGCTGGATAGCCGCAGTTTCCCAAGCAGAGGTATCCGGCTGGCAACCAGCATCAGACGCAGCACCGACTATACGCTGGCACTGCATGGCGACAGTACGCGAACATCAACAGAATTACTGGCCGCGAAAAGCTGGCACCCTCATATCCTCAGAACGCGCTGGTATTTTGACCGCCATCAAGCCGATGACACAGCGATTTCTTTTGATCAGTTTTCACTGGGCGGCTTTTTAAATCTGTCCGGTTACCCAGCCGACTTGCTGTATGGTTCAGATATTCAGTTTGGCAGCTTTGTTTACCTGTATCAGATCAATCAGCCGCAGATTTCGTTCTTTAACGCGCCTTTATACATTGGCGGCTCGCTGGAACGGGGGCGGGTAAAAGCCAATGTATTTGGTGAAGAACAGACCGATGACACCACTGACTGGTTATGGGCTGGCAGTGTGTTTCTGGGTTGGGATACACCTTTTGGCCCGTTATATCTGGGTTATGGCCACGCCGAGCGCAGTTTTATCCGGCAGAACAATGCGGTGTATTTGTCTTTTGGTAAGTCGTATTAAATTATCAGTTCGTCGCTAAGGCGCGCTCAACATCAATACCAACGCTTAGTACGCCTATATGGCGCTGCCCGTCGCGAACAGGTACACTCAACTTTACCTGAAAGCGGCGGGTTGACTGGTCGTATTCAACCACATCGATAAAATAAGCTGCTTGTTGTTCAAAAATACCCAGAAACGGCATTTCATCGCCCTGCCAGTAGTCAGTTGTCACCCTGCTGATGGCTGCGTTTGCACCATGCTGATCCATCAGGATAACTTCAGTCACCAGCTCCGCATATTGGGTCTGCCATTGTTGCAGCACTTCGGAGGCCGCACTGCTGAGCATTTTGGCGGCAAGACTGTCGTCCGGGCTAGCCAGCAATTGCTGCTGCCATTGTGAGTCCAGTAGTAACATTGCTGACAGATCGACTTCGGGCTGGTTTTGTTGTTGCAGGCGTTGGCGTAGCAGCGGCAAGCGCGCTAACTGTTGCACATCCGCCAATAGCTTGCTCAGGATCAATTGCTGCTCGGCTGTTGATAATGCAAAAGGTGCCGACGCACATAAATGTGTCGCCGCGTTAAACTGGGCGATAAAACCGGGTCTCTGCTGCAAGGCTTTATGAGCAAAGTAAACGCCAAGCGGCACATATCGGAAAAAACGTTGGTGAAATTCTGTACTATCTATTTTAAGCCGGCGCGCAACCTCGTTAAAATCATCCAAATCGGCCAGCAATATGTCGATACGGCCAATATTCAACAGTTGCACCAGCTGCGCCAAATCGTTTACTTCTACGTCGGGTTTATGTTCATGCTGCGCTAACCAGTCGGCCTGATGGCTACCCAGTATGGCCCCATAACGGATAGGTTCTTTGCTGTCGGGCCCGGCATGACGCTGATGCCAGAACCAGTACCAGTTCTCCAGAAACAATGGTGCAGATAACTGGGCGAAGTCGTTCATGTCGTCATTGGGCATGGCGGTGAAATAACCGTCAATCCGGTCCATTTTTACTTCCTGCCGTGCCCTGCGCCATGGCATAACCTGCAATGTATAGGGCTGGCGGGTCTGCTGCATAATGCAGTTAATCTGCTGCTGGCTGCTGTTGCCATCAACCGGCGAATGTGTGCCTAACACCAGGCCCGCTGCGGCTACCCATTGCGGGCAAAGCAGCAGTAACGCAAAGCGCATAGCCAAAGTCCTTTTAATGAAACTGATGCAAGTATAGCAATCGACAGCACAGGTGTTGAACTTCATTCACTGCGCCCACACTAAGGCTGTATTACCGGGCAGTTTTGTCAGGTTCAGTCTGTACTCAGCGTCAGTGCTACAGGCTTGGTTCGGTGACGCAGTAAGGTTTTACCGCATAAAGTTGTGCGGTAAGGCCAACATTGAGGTAACTATGTTTTCTTCGTTTAAACAGCAAAGCAGCCAATGGCAGCAAATGTTTGCCCGTCGTCAAAGTGCCGGGCCACTGCAGCGCATTCTGGCCTGGTTGATGTTGGGCCTGATGTTATTCGTCGGTGTTGCTGTATTGGTATTTATGCTGCTGTTAAGCTGGATCCTGATCCCGATTCTGTTGTTTCGTCACCGTGCAAAAATTAAAGCCTGGCAGCAACGCCAGCGCGCTCAAGCCGGCACACAGCACAATAACGCGAATACCGTGATAGAAGGTGAAGTTATTCATAAGCGGGAAGACTAAGCGGCTTTAACCAGACACCGCCAGTTTCGCCTGAATATAGTCGCTATGGCGGATAAACAGCAGATCCGCTATTTTACGCAGCATCGCTTCTTCATTCGGATCCAGCACGCCGTCGGCATAGGCCTGCTGCCACAGGTTGTCCAGCAGCGCCAGCCTGGCATCATAACTTAGCTGCTTTAACTGCGCAGTAAACTGATGCAACGAGGTGGCATCCTGTGCCTGTTTATCTGCCAGCGTAATCACAGCTGCAGCATCACTGTCAGTCAGAGAAAACTCCCGTTTGACATAATCTGTTGCCAGAGCACGCTCATCATCACTGCTGCTGAAATCAGCGTAAGCCACCATCAGCATCAGGCTGACACAGGCCAGTTCCGTCTCATTCAGGCCATAAGCGTTCGTCGTGCCTGCGGGTGCTGACAGGCCATCGTTTACTTTATCCAGCAGGGTTTTAAATAACTGAAACATTGCTTTTCCTTTCTTTGCATCGCAGGTTAGAGGCCACAACTGCGGCAGAGTTCAGCCTGGGTATGCTTGAAAAACCGCCACTGCTGCCACATTAAGCTTGCAGCATACCGCTGTCCTGATATGAGGTGAAGTGTGGCAATCCTGTTTACTGTATTACTCGGCGCAGCCATTATTGCGCTGGTACTGGGCTTGCCTTACTGGCGCCGTTACCAGCGCAGTATCATTATGGCGCGGCCATTTCCTGCGCCGTGGCGTGATATTTTAAAGCGCCGTTTGCCCTATTTCAGAGCGTTGCCTGCCGATTTACAGCTGCAGCTGAAAAAGCACATCCAGGTATTTATTGCTGAGAAAGACTTTATTGGCTGTGATGACTT
Organism: Rheinheimera aquimaris; assembly: GCF_020531985.1. Lineage (GTDB taxonomy): Bacteria > Pseudomonadota > Gammaproteobacteria > Enterobacterales > Alteromonadaceae > Alishewanella > Alishewanella aquimaris. The sequence continues at coordinate 601,341 of NZ_JAJAVQ010000002.1, forward strand.
AACAGTGACCGACGAAATGCGCGTGACCATCGCCGCCCAGGCCTGTTTGTTACTGCTAAACCGGCCGGATTATTACTACCCTAAACTAAAACAGATTTTGCTGTATCCCTCTGCCTTTATTGTGCGTAACAACAGCGCCGATGCTGCGGGCGTGCTGCATGAACAGCGCCGGGTGTTATCGGGTGAATCATGGGGGCAGGGCAAGGTTATTTTAAGCTGGGCCGATACGCTTGATGGTGCCGCTAACCCCGGTGATGGCCGTAATGTGGTGATCCACGAATTTGCCCACCAACTGGATCAGGAAAAAGGCATCGCTAATGGTGCGCCGCTGCTGGAGCGCAGCAGCGACTATCAAAGCTGGTCCGGCGTGATGGCGGCAGAGTTCACGACATTACAGCGCCAGGCCGGTTTGGGTGAACATAGTTTGTTTGATCACTACGGTGCGACGAATCCGGCGGAATTCTTTGCCGTAATCAGTGAAGTGTTCTTCGAACAACCCGGTTTGTTATCGCGGCAGCATCCAAAACTGTACGGCGAGCTGAGCCGGTTTTACCGTTTAAATCCACTTAGCTGGTGACAGCTCCCTCAGGCTAAAGTGGTAAAAAATCAGAAAAAAGTGATCTGAAGCGTGGTTTGCGTCATACTGCCTTAACAAGAACAATTCTTATTTAGGTAGAGTATGGCTTGGCTGAGGTTGCTGTTGTTAGGATGCTGCTGCACGGTGTGGCCGCTAGCGGCGCAGGAAAGTGTGCCGGTGCGGGTGGTGATGCCGCAACAAAATGCGCTGGCGCAGCAACTGGTGCTCAGTGGCAGCCTGACAGCAAAACAGGATGCGCAGCTATCCAGCCGCACTGCCGGTTTAGTCGCCAGGGTGCTGGTGGACGCTGGCAGTATCGTTAATCAGGGCCAGCCTTTACTCAAGCTTGATACCGCTGTGGCAGAGCACGAGCTGGCGCAGCTGCAGGCGGCATTCAATGCGGCTCAGGTGCGTTATGACGAGCAACAGCGGCTGGTCGGTGAAGCACAGCAACTGATTTCGCAGCAGTTATTTCCGCAAAGTGAACTGAGTTTACGCCAGGCCGCCCTGGCCGAGGCTGAGGCTGCGCGCCAGCAGGCTAAAGCCGCCGTGGCGCAACAGCAGGAAATACTGGCACGGCACACCCTTACCGCACCTTTCGCCGGTGTTGTCGCCAAACGTTTTACCGATGTTGGCGAATGGCTGGCACTGGGTACACCGGTACTGCAACTGGTTAGCCTGTCCCCTTTGTTGCTGGATGTGCAGGTACCGCAAGAGTATTTCACAGAGCTGTCGTCGTTACGGCGTATAGACGTAAGGCCGGATTTAGTGCCCGGCGCTACCCTTAGCGCGTCCTTACTGGCTGCGGTGCCGGTTGGCGATAGCAACGCACGCAGTTTTCTTGCCCGCCTGCAGATCAGCGACAGCCCACAGCCATTACTGCCGGGCAGCTCCGCCAGCGCAACTTTGTTCTTTGAGCGCGATGATTCCAGCGTGCTGGTGGTACCACCCGATGCACTGTTACGCCACCCCGACGGTAACTTCAGCGTATTCAGCATTAACGATAGTACCGCCAAGCGCCATCTGGTGAAGCTTGGCCGCAGCACCGAGCAAGGGGTAGAAATTTTATCCGGCCTGCCAAAGCAGGTACCTGTGGTGGTGCGCGGCAACGAGACGCTGCGCGATGGCCAGCGAGTGCAGGTACTGGCACAGGATAAGGAGTAACCTATGCTCGATGCCGGCATACGCCGTGGCACCATACTAACGGTTGCTGTACTGATTATCTGCGTGTTGGGCATAGTGGCCGCGCTGCGTATTCCGGTACAGATGATCCCCGATTTGGAAGTGCGTACCATCAGTGTTGTCACCGGCTGGCCCGGCGCGACCCCGCAGGATGTGGAAAAAGAAATTCTGATTGAACAGGAGCGCTATCTGCGCACCCTGCCAAACCTGAAACGGATGGTATCACGCGCCAGTACCGGCTCGGCGGAAATTGAGCTGGAGTTTCCGTTTGGCGTCGATGTCAATGAAGCGCTGATCCGCGTCAGCAATGCACTCAGTCAGGTACCGTCCTACCCGGAAAATGTTGATCAGCCCAGGCTGTTCAGCAGCTCATTTTCCAACAATGCCTTTATGTTCTTCCGCCTGATGCCACTGCGTGGTAATCCGCTGACACTGGACATGGATATGCTGCGCGACTACGCCGAAGACTATGTGCGGCCACGGATGGAACGGGTGCCGGGGGTGTCTGAAGTGGGTGTCAGTGGTGGGGCTGAGCGTCAGGTGCAAATAAGGCTTGATCCGGCCCGGCTGGCGCAGCGCGGTATCAGCCTGACGCAGGTGCGCGATGCAATACGCCAGCGTAACCGCGACAGTTCAGCCGGCGATATCGACAGCGGAAAACGCCGTTATCTGCTGCGGATGGTGGGGCGCTTTAATGAGCTGACAGAGCTGGAAAACCTGATCCTGAGCCAGCAAGGTGATATGCAGGTGCGGTTAAAAGATGTTGCCAGCATTGAGCTGGATCACTTTGAAGTGCGCGATCTGGCCTACACCGACGGTGAGCGCACGCTGGGGCTGTCAGTGCGGCGCGAGCCAGGCTCTAACGTCATTGATATCAAGCGGCAGATGATGCAGGTGGTGGCGCAAATCAACCGCGACATGCTGGCAGCCAATGGCCTGCAACTGACATTAATCAGTGACGATGTGCGCTATGTCGAAGACTCGGTGGCCAATGTCTGGACCAACCTGGCACTGGGCGCCATGCTGGCAACGCTGGTGCTGTTTTTATTTTTACGCTCCGGCCGCGCCACGCTGGTTGGTGTGATGGGCGTACCCATTTGTACCATAGCGGCGTTTTTAGGCTTGCTGGCCTTTGGCCGCACCATCAATGTGATCTCGCTGGCCGGTATTGCCTTTGCCATCGGTATGACAATGGATAACACCATAGTGGTGCTGGAAAGTATCGAACAGGCACGCCGGCGCGGGCTGGACAGAATAGAGGGCGCTATTGCCGGTGTACGTGAGGTCTGGCCGGCGGTGCTGGCGTCAACGCTGACGACAGTGCTGGTATTTGTGCCGATATTGTTTGTCGAGCAGGAAGCCGGTCAGCTGTACTCTGATATTGCCATCGCCATCGGTGCTGCCATCATTGCCTCTATGTTGGTGGCGGTGCTGGTGGTGCCGGCGGCTATTGCCAGGCTGGGTTTTGGCAAGCGCTCGGCTATGCAGCAAACTGACGCTGCCCAGCCCCCGGGCATATTGCTTAACATGGTTAATGGTATTATCAGCAGCCGGCTGCGCCGGCGTGTGACGCTGTTGGCGACGGTACTGCTGACGCTCGGTGCTGGCTGGTTTTTACTGCCGCCGGCCGAATATCTGCCGGAAGGGGAAGAGCCTAAAGCCTTTTCGTCGATGATAGCGCCACCGGGGTACAACCTGTCAGAAATGGCCGGTATTGCCACAGAACTGCGTGAATACTTAAGCGCGCAGGTTGAGCGCGACCCAGCCGATTTTGACCGCGGTGACACCAGCATGCCGGCACTGAAGTATTATTCACTCAGTGTGTCGGTGGGCCGCATCCGCGTGCTGAGCGAGCCGGTGCGCTCAGACGATATTGAAGCGATGATGAACGCGATGACGGCGCTGTTCCGCCAGTACCCCGGTATGCGGGCATTCTCATCACGTGGCTCCATTATCAGCAGCAACGACGGTGGTACCCGCGCCGTCGCACTGGACATTTCCGGCCCCGATTTAGCCAGCTTGTATGCCACTGCTGATGCCGCCTATGTGGCTGCTGGTCAGTTGTTTGATCAGCCGCAGCTTAACTCTGAACCGTCGTCGTTGTCGCTGGATCAGCCGCTGGTAGAGATCCGCCCGCGCTGGCAGCGTTTAGCCGAGCTTAATTTCAGCGCCGCCGATTTTGGTTTTGCGGTGTCAGCGCTCAGTGACGGTGCCTTTGTCGACGAGTTTTTTGTCAACGATGACAAAGTGGATATTTTTCTGTTCAGCAAGGCAGGTAATGAGCAAAGCCTGGCCAGGCTGGCACAAACCCCGGTACTGACGCCAGGTGGCGCTGTGCTGCCGCTGAGCAGCCTGGCAGACTTAGCCGAAGTGGCTGACAGCGATACCCTGCGCCGGGTTGATGGCCTCCGCACGGTAACGCTGTACATTATTCCGCCGCGCTCAGTCGCTTTGGAAACCGCGGTGGCAACAGTACAGCAGCAGCTGGTACCGCAGCTGCAGCGTGACGGTGCTATCGGCACCGACGTAACACTGGATATCTCCGGTGCATCGGATCAGCTGGATGAAACCCGTGCCGCACTGGGCAGTAATTTTGCGGTAGCGGTGCTGCTGATTTATTTGCTGTTGGTAGCTATTTTCAGCCACTGGGGCTACCCGCTGTTTATTCTGGCCACAGTGCCGCTGGGCCTGGCCGGTGCACTGGTCGGCTTAACCGCCGTTAATGGCGTAAGCAGTGTGCTGGCCCATGTTGGCCTGGGCGGCTTTCACCAGCCATTTGATATGATCACCATGCTGGGGTTTTTAATTCTGCTCGGCACTGTGGTGAATAACCCGATCCTGATTGTCGATCAAAGCCGGCATAACCTGCAAAGCGGCAGACAGTCGGTGCAGCAGGCCGTAGCGCAGGCGGTGGCGACAAGGCTTCGGCCGATACTGATGTCTACCGCCACCACCATTTTCGGCCTGGCGCCGCTGGTGCTTATTCCCGGTGAAGGCACCGAGCTGTATCGTGGTGTCGGTATTATCGTATTGTGTGGGCTGCTGTTTTCTACCCTGATCAGCCTGACCTTTTTACCGGCGCTGCTGGTTAGTGTGCTCGGGATAAAGGCAAAACTCAGTCAGAGAAAAAAGCAAACTTAATCACCTGCGCCAAAATCAGCAGCGCCACTAGCGGCATAATGTAGCGGCTTAATTTGGCGGTTTGTTCGCTGTCGCGGCTACCGTATTTTTCGGTCAGCGTGACAACGATAAACAGCGCGGCAAACAGCAGTGCCAGTATCGTAATCAGGGTTGTCATTATGTACTCCGTTCAGGCTATGGCTACAGCTTAAACGGTTTTCACTTTAGTTTCAAAATCGCCATGGCGTGGCTTCGCAGCATTGTGGCTGCATGCTATGCTGCGCGCAGTATTTTCTTAAGTAAGGGCAACAGTATGACATTAGCGGTAGTAGCGTTAATTGCCGGTTTGGCACTTTTGGTCTGGAGCGCAGACCGCTTTGTCGATGGCGCTGCAGCCACCGCCCGGTATGCTGGTATGCCACCGCTGTTAATCGGTATGCTGATCGTTGGTTTTGGCACCTCAGCTCCTGAGATGGTGGTATCAGCCATGGCCGCCAGCGACGGTAACCCGGCTTTGGCGCTGGGTAATGCTTACGGTTCCAACATTACTAACATTGCGCTGATCCTGGGTCTGGTCGCGCTGCTAAGCCCTATTGCTGTGCATTCACAGGTACTGAAAAAAGAGCTGCCAATTTTAATGCTGGTAACCGTATTTGCCGGCTGGCAAATGTTTGACCATCAACTAAGCAGCCTGGATGCCTGGTGTTTACTGGGTGTGTTCTTTGTGCTGATTGCCTGGTCGGTGTATCAGGGCATGAAAAGCCCGCAGGATGCCTTAGCTACCGAAATGAATGAAGAGCTGACGCAAAGCAGCATGACCTTAAAACAAGCCATTATCTGGCTGCTGGTGGGCCTGGTGCTGTTGATTGTGGCATCGCGTATGCTGGTATATGGCGCGGTGTTTATCGCGCAAAGCCTGGGCGTCAGCGATCTGGTGATTGGTTTAACGGTAGTGGCAATCGGTACTTCGTTGCCGGAACTGGCTTCGTCACTGATTGCGATTAAAAAGGGCGAGCACGATATTGCGCTCGGTAACGTGATTGGCTCTAACCTGTTTAATACGCTGGCGGTAGTGGGTATAGCGGCAGCGATAGAACCTATGGCGGTTGATGCCGTCGTGTTAACGCGCGATTGGACACTGATGGCCGTACTGACAGCGGCACTGTTTGTGATGGGCTACGGTTACAAAAAGCAGGGCCGTATTAACCGGCTGGAAGGTGCTGCACTACTGGCGGTGTTTATTGGCTATACCGGCTATTTAGTCAGCACTGTTATGGCGTAAGCCAGCGCTATGGCCGGGCCACGCCAGGATCTCGACCCCGGTTACTACCTGCAGCACTTTAACGAGTTGCTGCAGTTTGTCGGTACTCACTACGCGCAGTGTTTAACCACAGACGAGCAGCAGTTTCTGCACGATTTTGCCGCGCTGACTGAGCCCGCGCAGCAGTTACTGGTGCGCATGCTTAACCGCAAAGGCACGGTGTTTGCCGATACCGAGCTGCATTACGAAGAGATTGGCCCGCCCGGGCCTGTGCTGGATGAACTGAGCGCCGCTGGCTTTATCAGTGCGCTTAGTGGCAATGAACTGGCCGATTTCTGGCTACGCTTAACAAAAGATACGCTGTGGCAGTTGTTGCAACTGGCTGAAGCGGCAACCGGCGAAGCCAGCGGTGCGAAAAAAAGCCAGGCCAAGCCAGAGCTGCTGCGCGTAGCGCTGAAGCTGGAGGTAAACTGGCTTTCGCTTATCAATCAGCTGCCGCAGCGTTATGTCGCACTGCAACGCCAGCCCACACTGAATTACCTGTATTTTCTTTATTTTGGCCGTATAGAGCCGAATTTATCATTGTTTACGCTGCGCGATTTGGGCATCCGCCAAAGCGGCCAGTTTAAACAGCAGTTTAAACCACGCTTTACCGGCTTAGCCCAGGCCCGGCTGGCCTATGCGTTAGCCTGCGCCAAACAGCAACTGGCTGAGCTGGCAAAGCAGCTGAAAAACCAGCCGGAAGATGCCGCCATGTTACTGCAACCCTGGCTGGAGCACGTGCAGCAATGGCCACAAAGTGATGATAATGCGCTGGCGCTAAAGCGCAGTGAACGCTGCTACAGCCTGGGCAAACTGGCCGAGCAATACCTGCTGGATGAGCTGGCCATCGCCTTTTATCAGCACAGTAATGGCTTTCCAGCCAGCGAGCGCTTAGTGCGGTTGTATTTCAGCAGTGGGCAGCTTGATAAGTGCCAGCAGTATTTGCAGCAACTGTTGGACGACCCCAGCTGCGATGAAGAATGGCTGTTTGCCGATGATTTTTATCAGCGTAAATTTGCCGCAAGCCAACAGCGGCGTTCGGTACTGACTGAGCTTTTGCGCACTGCGCCACTGGTTGGCATCGACGAACTTTACTTAGGCAAAGCTGAGCAAGGCCTGATGGCGCATTATGCGGCAAAGGGCTACAGCGTGTTTCACGGCGAAAACAACCTGTGGCTGGCGCTGTTTGGCCTGTGGTTCTGGCATGAGTTGTTTGAACATGAACACAGTGCGCTGCATAACCCGTTTGAGCGCCGGCCGCGTAACCTCAGTGCCGGTGGCTTTTATCAGCAGTTTGCGCAGCAAATAGAACAAAAGCTGGCGCAACTGGCCGAGCCAGGCGCGGCTACCGCGCTGCTAAACGCATTAACTGCGCACTATGGCAAAGCCAACAGCCTGTTTTACTGGCACAGCGATTTGGCAGAGCAGCTATTGCCGCTATTGCAATATGCGTCGGTGGCTAATGGCCAAAGTGCATTAGCACCCATACTGCGCGCCATGGCGCAGGATTTTTCCCGCCACAGCAGCGGTTACCCGGATTTACTGCTGATAAAAGATGACACGCTGGAGTTTATTGAAGTAAAAGCGCCGGGCGATAAAATTCAGCGCCACCAGTTAGCACGGTTACAGGCACTAAAACAGGCCGGTTTTAACGCCCGTATTGAAAAACTGCAGTGGATAGTCGACCCAAACCGCGTTTATGTAGTGCTGGACGTTGAAACCACCGGCGGCAAAGCTGGTACCGATCGCATCACCGAAATAGGCGCATTAAAAGTGCAGGCCGGTGAGGTGCTCGATACCTTCAGTACACTGATAAACCCGCAGCGGCATATCCCCTCTTTTATCAGCCGCTTAACCGGTATCAGCAATAGCATGGTCGCCGATGCGCCAACCTTCGCTGATATCGCCGATAAGCTCGCCGAATTTTTGCAAGGCGCGGTATTTGTCGCGCACAACGCTAAGTTTGATTACGGCTTTATCCGCAGTGAGTTCGCCCGCTGCGAACTGCCGTTTGATATGCCGCAACTATGCACGGTAGTAAATATGCGCCGCTATTACCCTGGTTTAAAATCCTACAGCCTGGGCAACCTGTGCCAGCAGTTTGATATACCGCTCACCAACCACCACCGCGCACTGGCAGATGCGACAGCAACGGTGGAGTTGCTGAACATGATAAACACGCGGCGTACCGCCAATCAGTAACGCTGTCTATCATCTTTACGTAAATAATAGGCTGTGTGGCTATACAGCATTCCTCTTTGAGTTTTTTAACAGCAACTTGCGGGTGCAAGCCCCGTATTTTGCAATGCCGTAATTTGCTACATGAAAAATATGCTTGATTTACATTTGGTTGGCGCCATAGACTGAATTTTATTTTGTAACTTGCGGGATCTCTTAAACGCAACTTGCGGGGATAAATCCTTTGAATAAGCTGTTATACATCATTGGAGGTATAAATTGGCCACAGAGTGGATCTATGTTGTAGACACGGCTGTGAAAATTGGATTGGGCGCTCTTATAAGTGGTATTGCGGCTTACCAAGTAACTAGGCTTAAAAACCAGCACGAGTCCGAAAAGTCGAAATCAACTGTTATTAAAGATCTCATATTAGAAGCAGCCAAAAGTGCAGATGAGTATTTTGACTACACATATAGGTACTTTTCTAAGCTTGACGGGATTCGAATTTCGTCGGAGAAATTTGAATTTACTGACGATGACTGGAAAGAAGCTGAAAAGATAATTAACGAAATAGACTCTGAGCTAACAGTTGCTCGAACAAATTACTATAACGCGCAAAGTAAGCTAGAGCTTTTGGGGTTGAGTCAGCAAGCGGAGTTGCTTTCCACCTATAGTAGCGGAGCAGAGAAACTACGAAAATTCTACTTTGCCGATGGAAGGTCGGTTCCCACCAAAGAGTTTCTGGGAGAATGGTGCAAGAAATACGTTCCAATTAAAAAAGAGTTTAGAGAGTCTTTAAGTGAGTCTTTCTTGGGCTCAATCTAATGTATAACAATGCAAGTCACTAACTCGTCGTTAAGCTCCTCGGGGACAAAGGCCACAGCGCGGCAAGCCGCTGGCCTTTGCCCGTGCTTGCGGCGTTAACTGTATCTATGCACCCAGACAAGGTAATACTTGAAAATTATGGTCAGATCAAAATTAAACTAGTTATTTAATTTTCATCTGCCCCCCTTTTATTCCCTGTACCAACTAGCAATCCAAATAGCAAAGTTCGCAAACGCAAGAAAAGCCCAAAAGTACATACGCATTTTAGTTTGAATCCCACCACCTTTACTTTTAAAGAAATGCTCCCAGCCAGCGTATTCGGCGTCACCAGGATGAGTTACAACCTCTATGCGATTTATGTAGGCGCCAATTATGCCGAGATGTTTGTTGACGGAGTAGGCTCGCAAAGCTCCAAAAATTGAAATAAAAAATGGGACTCCAGCGGCGACGTAAGCGAAAAATGGAAGGAGACATTCTTGTGAGGCGAGCCAAGAATAGACGGCAGCAATCCCGAGTAAACTATTTTTCTCCAGCGTCGACAAATCTGATAGCGAATTTTCGATCTCCTTGCGGAGACTCAGGTATTCTTCCTTTCTATGCCAAAGTTCGTCGCTCATCATATTCTCCGAATGTATTGGTTATTGGTTATCGGTTATCGGTATTCGACGGTTCTACCTGCGTCTAAACACGGATTAACACGTGTTTGTAGAATTATGTACAGAACACTACGCCGAATGTTTAGAAATCATAATAACTTATTGGTATAGCTGAAATTGGTGCTTGCAACAAATACGGTTTAAGCCATCTAAAAGAGCAATTTGAATGTTTAGCCAGGCTCTGGCTGCAGGTCAATAAAACTGCTGATGGTTAACCGTCCTTGTGCTGGATTGGCCGACAGGCTGGCGGTGGGGGGAATTACGCCGCTGTGCAGGGCATGGCGGCGGTAGATCACCAGCCGGTTAAATACACCTTCGGCTTCGGCTATCTGGCTAAACAGCGGTGTATCGCCATGAATATAGCCTGCATCGCGCCCCGGCAGGTTGGGGCCGTCGTTTTCGGCTTCCAGCGCCCGGTAATACTGCGCCGCGCGGCTGTCATCTATGGTTTCAAAACCACTCTGGCGGTGGCGGTAAAACGCGGTACCGCCGTGATTACCGTGAAATAAGTAATGCACTGCCGCCAGCGCGTGTTTTTCGGTGGTGTCAAAATGCGGTATCCGCTGCAGTAGTTTCAACTGCTCTGGCGCTGTGGTCACCAGTGAATAGTGGCAAACCGAAAAACTCAGCGCGCCGGCGGGCAAGGCGAACACATCGCGTAATACCGGTGTCAGGCTTTGCAGCAGCACTTGCTGATACGACAGCGGTGCCGGCGCACGCACGCCGGGGTAATAAGGCGAGTTAGCGCTAAAGCTTTGCTGGCAGGCATCGGTGACTAACAGCTCTGGCTTCGCCAGAAAGTTATCAATCAGCAGCAGTGGCGATTGCTCGCTGCCGGGGCGCAGACAGCGGACTTGCATCGCGGGGTTAGCGGCCAGCATGGTTATCAATCCGTATTGGCGGCACAGTACTGGCGGATAAAGTCGCTGTGCTTGGGTAAACGCGCCACGGCATGGCTGATGGTGTCACGGATTTGCTGTAAGTGCGCCTGCAATTGCTGCGGCGACAGGCTGGCGACTAACTGATGATAGCTTTGTGGCATCAGGCGCTGTCCCAGCATCACATGCGACCAGGATTCCAGCCGGAACATTTCTTCACCGGTCTGAAAGGCATGCGCGCTGGCGCGGAACAGCTCGATGCGGTGTGCCAGGGTGTCAGGGATCGACATAGTGCGGCAGTAGTTCCAGAACTCGCTGTCGCTACGCTCAGTCTGGTGGTAGTGCAGAATAATAAAGTCGCGGATTTTTTCCAGTTCGCTGATCGACTGCTGGTTGTATTCGTCAATCAGCGGTTGCTGCACGCCGTTAAACGGGAATAACCGCAGCAGCCGGATCACGCCATTCATAAACAGATAAATACTGGTTGACTCCAGCGGTTCAATAAAGCCGCTGGATAAACCCAGTGCGACACAGTTTTTATGCCAGAACTTTTTACGCCGGCCGGTTTGATAACTCAGCATACGCGGCTCAAACAGCGGTGCTGTTTCCAGGTTGCCGAGCAACCGTTGCCGGGCTTTATCGTCCGACAGGTAGTCGGCGGCGTACACCAAGCCATTACCAACGCGGTGCTGCAGCGGAATACGCCACTGCCAGCCGCTGTCGTGCGCGATAGCGCGGGTGTAAGGCGGCAGGGTGCTGGCCGATTCAGTTTGTACCACCATGGCTTTGTTGCAGGGCAACCAGTGATCCCAGCGTTCAAAGCCGGTGTGCAGTGTCTGTTCAATCAACAGCGCGCGAAAACCGGTGCAGTCAATAAATAAGTCACCGCTGATTTCAGTACCGTCTTCCAGTACCAGTGCGCGGATATCGCCATTTACCTGCTGCTGTACCTGTGCAATTTTGCCTTCTATGCGCACCGCGCCCTGCGCTTCGCTAAAGGCACGCAAAAAACGGGCATAGCGGGTGGCGTCCAGATGATAGGCGTAGCTGATGTTGGAGCTGTCGGTTTTGGCAAATTTACCAGCCAGCGCTGCCTGCAGTTCATAGCAGTAACTACCAAAAGGTTCATCTATGCCAAGCGTGCGGCCATGCAGGTAATAATGCTGAAAATCGGCCAGAAAACTGCCTTTGCCGGTAACACCAAAGGGGTGAATATAGCGATCGCCAAGCTGGCCCCAGTTTTCAAACGAAATACCAAGTTTAAAGGTAGCGTCGGTGGCACGCATAAACTCCTGCTCGTCGATACCGAGCAGGTTATGAAACAGCTGCACCGGGGGTATTGTCGACTCGCCAACGCCGACAGTGCCTATCTCTGCAGACTCGACCAGCACCACATCTATCTGGCCCTTTAAACGTTTTGACAGCGCCGCTGCCGCCACCCAGCCGGCAGTGCCACCACCGGCAATAACCACTTTTTTAACCGCGGTGTGATGTTGATTATCAGTGTGCACGACAGGATCCTTTTTATCAGCGGTTTAACCGGTTTAGCAGCATGGCCCTGAGCTGGCGGGCCTGCATATCATCCAGCGGGCCCAGCACGCCTTGTGCCGCTGGCGGTAAATGTGCAGCGGCCTGCTGCGGGTCGTCAAATACGTAGTAATTCAGCAGTGCCTGCCAGGCTTTACGTTCATGCTCAGGTTTTTCGCGCAGGCACAACAGGGCGTGATACAGCAAATTCATGCCAGAGCCGGTATAGCGTGGCGCGTTGCTCCACCAGTAGTTGATCAGCACGTTAAAGTTGCCGGGCGCTGCTACCCGGTGCCACCACATGCTGGGCAGGTACAGCGCATCGCCGGGTTCCAGTTCAGCAATGCAGCCTGCGGCAATGGCATCGGCAAAGCGTGGGTAACGCTCAAAGTCAGGCTGGTCAAAATCCACCATGCTGATCACCTGGCCGCCGGGGGTCGGTTGCAGCGGGCCGGGGTATAAGTTAGCAACCTGCTCCGGCGGAAATAGGGTAAAAGTACGTTTGCCGGCCACGCAGCAGGCTAAGTTCTCTGATGCATCATAATGACAGGCGGCAACCGAGCGGTTACCCAGCCAGATACTAACCCTGTCTGGCTCGGTGGCATAGTCTGGCTTAGGCCTGTTCAGTTGCAGCGGCAATTGCGCACTTAGCGTTGGGAAGTGACTCTGGATCAGGTTAGAGGCGATATAGGCTGAAGGCGGCTCTGGCAAACTCTGCCAGGCCAGCAGCTGTTGCAAAACCTCGTCTACCTTGCCGGTGTCAACGGTAAAATTCAGCGCTGTGGCATTGTCATTGTAAAAATAGCGGCCATTCAACCCGGGCCCGGCGCGGTACACCTGGGTGGGCTGGCCGTTGTAATGGCTGTTAATATAATCGGCCAGTGCGTTATTACCCTGTTGGCCTTGCTGCACTATCGGCCAGTGGCTAACCAGGCCTTTAAGCACCACAGGTTCGGCTGCGCTAAAAATACTTTGTGGCACCTCGCCGCTGGTGCAGTTGTCAATAACACGGCAATGCCGGTTGATGGTCAGCGATGGCACTGTTGTGCGGGCAATGGCGTTATGCATATTGCCGCCTTAGGCCGTCGCAGCCAGGCGCTGCAGCAACTGGTTTTTACGCTCAATTAAGCTGCTGATATGGCGCAACGAGCTTTGCATAGCAAACGCCAGCTGCAAAAAGCCCGCCAGGTGTAATTGTTCCAGCTCTGGGCCACGCAGCGCTGCCAACGCTTCTGTATTAAGGCAATAATTGCCACTCAGGCGGTGCTTTTCGCCGTTTTGCAGGCTGTATTCAATATTGGCGGGCTGCAATAGCTGCAGCTGGCGAAAAGCGCCGAACATCGGCTTGGTCAGCGCCATGCCCTGATGAATGCGTAGCAGCGTATCGGTAATATGCTGCAGGTAAGGGCTGCTACCGCCCTCGGGCAGAAATAGCTGCTGGCCATGTAGGCTGTTGACTTTAGGGTGGGCCAGGTCGATATGCACCACGGCTTCCCGCTCAGTCTGTTGCTGCTGAAAACCGATACGAAACGGGCCTTTCTCAATCAGCGCCGGTATATAACGGGCGTCCCAGCCATTATTGTTGTTGCTCAGATACAGGTTTTCGTCTGGCGCTAAGCCCAGTAAGGCTATGGCGTGAAAGCTGTCGTCCTGTTCGTTATGGCGTGCCAGAATGGCGTATTCGTGTTGCAGCGTAGTAAACTCGGTGGGAAATACCGGTACCGATACCTGATTGTCGCCGTACTCAGCACTAAAATGGTGTAACACCCGGGTATGCTGGTGATCGATATTGTTCAACAGTACGTGTTGTGTCATGTTTGTGTCCTGTCTCTGTTGTACAGCTGCTGTTGTACTGCAAAAACCACGCTGGTCAATGAATGATTCAGCTGCCATCGGTTTGCCCACGCTAACACGCCGTAAACCCTTCCGTGGGGGCTCCTTTCAGCCCATCCAGGGCTGAGACGGTTAGCTTAGGGCAAACCGACTCTGCTTGAGTTATCATTATCCAGGTGCTGGCTTTTACAGTACAACGAACAGAGAAAAGCCGCCACTGTCAGTGGCGGCTAGCGCATCAGAAATCGTAGCGCAGGCCAATCTGGTAGCGTGGCCCCAGATCAGTCAGATACCACAACATGGCTTTGTTACGTGCATGTGAGCGGCTGTCTTCACCGGTCAGGTTCAGCGCTTCAGCAAATACCGTCAGCTGCGGGTTAATGTCGTAGCTCACGTTAACATCAATTTGCCAGTAGGCTTCTTCAAACCGGGGGTTATTTGAGCCACCTTTGTTCACCTCTGCCAGATACTTGTCGCGCCAGTTCCAGGCAATACGTGCCTGCCAGCCGTCTTTCTCGTAAATACCAATCAGGTTGGCGGTATCACTTAGCCCCACTAACGCAAATTGTGATTCACTCGGATCGGCATTGGTATCAAAACCAACATCGCCGCGTACTATGGTGTAGTTGGCCTGCACACCAAAACCGCTTTCGCCAAAGAAATGCTGTATAGCAAACTCGGCACCATATATTTTCGCGGCGCGGTTGTTATCCGGCGTATTGGTGCGGAAGATCACTTCAGGATCTTCATCGGTGGCGCGTAAGTCAAAGCCGGGGTTATTAGCGAGGAAATCCAGCTGTGCCGGTGTGCCGGTAAACTGCGGGTTAGCACCAAACTCGGCAATCATATCCGGGTGATTACGGTATTCATTAAATACCATCATCGCATACAGGTAGGTGTCATCCAGCGGGAAGCCGCCATCACGCACAGCCTGTGCTGCTGCCAGAGCCCGTGGGCCAGCGGTAACATCGCGGATATCCAGTAATGGCTGATCGACCTGACGGCTGCCAATAAAGTTAACCACGTCTTTCTGGAAGAAGCCGGCTGACATGTAGCTGAACGGGTTGTAGTACCACTCCAGAGACAGGTCGAAGTTGCTGGATTCCAGTGGCAGCAGGCCAGGGTTTGATGCATCAGCGGTAGGTTGTGCGCCCAGTAGTGTAGAACCGCCGCCACCGCCGAAGTTAGACGCCGATACCCCCAGGCTGCCAAGGCCGGCCCGGGCGATGGTTTTGCTGTATGAGAAGCGACTGATTAAATCGTCGCTCAGATGCAGTGTCACATCGAGGCTGGGTAGCAGGAAGTCGTAGTCATTACTGGCATAAGCCGGTTCTGCCGGGACGCTGGAATCGACATAAGAGAAGATGTCGTTGTTGTCTTCCCACTGGAAATATACCCGGCTGACCAGAGAACTGGAGTCAGACTCGGTTTTTTCATAGCGCATACCGGTTAATACATCAAACTGCATACCGCCGAGTTCGCCTTCCAGAGCTACCTGGAAGTACACGGCTTCAGTATCTTCTTTCACAATGTTGTCATACGACAATGAGCTTTCTACACCGGTAGGAATACCAGGGTATAAATCCAGTGCGGCATTGTATAACGCACGTGGGTCAGCGATAAAACCATAGCCGCCTGGCCGGGTGCTGAAATCGTCAAATTCGCCAGGTAAATCGAACGGCTGGATCAGATCGCCAAATTCCCCCGGGTTACCAACGTTCCAGTTACCCAGTGCGATATTATTACCGGCTGTTTGAATAGAACGCGACTCCATCTTGCGCAGCTCGGCACCAAAGTCAAAGCGGCCATCGTCAAACTCATAGCTGCCATCCAGTTTTACCTGTTTAACTTTACTTTCCTGGCTGGCATTGCGGATACGGGCAATAGAGGAACCAACATCTCCGGCATCAACCATACCATTAGCATTGGCACCTTTATCCGGCAGGGTGTCGTCATACACGTTCAGGTAAGTAGGTAAATCCGCCCCCCAGAACCATTCGCGTGATGTCACTATAGGTGCACCCAAACCCACAGCCAGCTCGCCCGAGCCACGTGGGCCGGTACCACGGCTGAACAGCTCAGAGCTGTGCGCATCCAGCGCCAGTGTCAGATTGTCGTTTACCTGATACTCCAGATTCAAACCGGCTGATTTCAGTGTGTTGGTTTGCTCGCGCCATTGTTGCTCGTAACCTTCATCAACAGCACTGGCGTAGGTTTCCTGAATATAAGACGGGGTTTTTACCGTATTATTGTCAAACTCTACCACCTTGGTGTTGCTACCGGTTTGTACCCAGTTGGTAATTTCACCGCGGTGCTCTACCAGGTTGTTTTCGGCAAAGGTGTAATCGGCGGTAGCAGTAAAGTTATCGTGCGGCCTGAATTGTAATGTCAGCTGCGCATTGTCACGTTTACGCTCGGTGTTTGAAAACGCATAGCGAATATCATTCGGACGGGTATATAACTGGCCCTGTTCCGGCGCGTTGATCACTTCCGTATTAGCGTTATTCCATAGCCGGTCAGCATCGGCGATATCATCCCAGTAGTCTACCTGCCAGTCGTTAACCGTTGCACCGGTGTAACCGGAATCACGTTGCTGATGGCTGGCAGAGATACTGACACCAAATTTGCCGTCGTCCAGTGCGTGGCTAAAAATACCTGAGATCTCCGGTGTCACATCGTCACCGGTACGGTTGGTGGTATCGTGTACGGCTTTTACCCCGACACTGGCTACCGTTTCACCGGTGTCCAGCGGTCGGGCGGTTTTTACGTTAAGTGTGGCGCCTATACCGCCGGTAGCAATATTGGCTTTACCGGTTTTATACACTTCTACTGCGCGGATACTTTCTGACGCCAGATTAGAAAAGTCAAAGGCACGGGCGCTGCCGCCGCGGGTGGTGCCGTCGGCACCAGAACCTGCGCCATAAGTGGTGGCTGATGGCATGGTACGGCCATTCAGCGTCACCATATTATTGTCGCCGCCAAAGCCACGTACTGTTACTTCAGAACCTTCGCCGTTAGTGCGGCTTATTGATACACCGGTAATACGTTGTAGTGATTCTGCCAGGTTGGTATCGGGGAATTTACCGATATCCTCAGCTGAGATGGCATCAACCACCCCCATAGAATTACGTTTAATGGATGCGGCTTCCTGCATACTGGAGCGCACGCCTCGCACCATAATAACTTCAATGCCGCTGGCATCTGTTTCTTCCTGAACCGGTGCCTGCTGTGCGTATAGCGGCATAGCCGCCGCACTACCAAGTAACACTGACACTGCCCGGGCCAATGCCGTCCTGGTAAAGGTTTTCCTGTTTTCCATTTTCTCTACATCCCCTCGTGATTTGTTATAAGTCATTCAAATCAAACAGTCGGGCAGTAAGGCTTTTAGTTATTGCATGAATCAGGCCCTGCCGGCATGTTCGTTTGTGCAGGTGCTGACTGTTACGGCTTCCTGCATGTCCATGCTGAATAGCCAACCCCCGACCCTCATTGTAGTAATGTTGTTACACAGGGGAAGTTGCCAAAATGCGTTACCTTTTTGCTTTTTTTATCAGGCGCTATAAAACCTGTTGTGCAATGCCGTAAAGACTGCACTTTAGCTAGCTATATATCCAGACGGCCGAATATCGTGATTTGATATAACTAATAGTTATCAAATCCTTCGGCTTGTGTTGCTACAGGCATAAAATGCCAGCATTGAGAATAACTGCAATGGTGAGTCTAATGAAAGTCAACCTGCCTGTACTGGATCTAACCTTATGGTATGCCGGTGGCGAGTCTCGCCGCCGTTTTCTGGCTGAACTCGGCGCGGCCGCGCGTGATGTCGGTTTTTTCTATCTGACCGGCCATGGTATAGCGCAAAGTCAGCAGCAGGCCGTACTACAGCTGGCGTCAGATTTTTTTGCGCTGCCGCAGGCCGATAAAAATACGGTGCAGATGGTAAACTCGCCGCATTTTCGTGGTTACACCCGCTTAGGTGGCGAGTTAACGCTGGGTAAGGCTGATCAGCGTGAGCAGTTTGATATTATGGCTGAGCAGAGCACGGCGCAGGTGCAAAGTGGTGAACCGGCCTGGTGGAAACTGTACGGACCAAACCAGTGGCCAGCTGCGCTGCCGCAAATGCAAAACACCCTGTTGCACTGGCAGGATCAACTGACCGATCTGACAGTGACACTGCTGCGCGCCTTTGCACTGGTATTGCAGCAACCTGAAGATGCGTTTGACAGTACGATTAAAGATGGCCCATACCGGCATATGAAACTTATCCGTTATCCGGGCCGCGCCACCGAGCAGGCAAAGCAGGGCGTAGGTGCGCATAAAGATCCGGGTTATCTGACACTGGTATTGCAAGATGGCCAAAGCGGGCTTGAAGTACAAACCGAGCAGGGCTGGGTTAGCGCCACGCCGCTGCCGGGCGCCTTTGTGGTGAATATCGGCGAGCTGTTGGAGCTGGCTTCAAACGGTTATTTACGGGCAACCTATCACCGGGTAAGCAGCCCGCCGGCGGGTATTGAGCGGTTGTCGTGCGCCTTTTTTATGGCAGCACAGCTTGATGCGACGGTACCTTTATTACCGCTGCCGGCAGAGCTGGCGAAACAAGCTAAAGGCCCGGCCAGCGACCCGCTTAACCCGCTGTTTTATCAGGTGGGGCAAAATGTTTTAAAAGGCCGGTTACGTTCGCACCCGGATGTGGCCGCAGCGCACTATAATGCGCTACAACATGTTGTTTAACCATCCATTTTAAATCGCCGCCATTGGCGGTGGTTTCTCAAATAAGAGCTTATAAATGAAATTTAAAACTCAATTGTTGCATAGCAGCAGCGGCGACCCGCAAACCGGCGCTTTAACCACGCCGATTTATCAAAGCAGTACCTTTACCTATGGCACTGCAGCCGAAGGCAAAGCCCGTTTTTCCGGTGAGCACAGCGGCTTTATCTACAGCCGCATGGCTAACCCGACGGTGCAGGCGCTGGAACAACAACTTGCAGTGCTGGAAGGCGCAGATGAAGCGTTGGTAGTCGCCAGCGGTATGGCGGCTGTCAGCAGTATTTTCTATGCGCTGGCAAGCGCAGGCGACGAAGTGGCCTTTATCGACCCGGTCTATGGTGGTACAGCGGCATTTTTAGTGAATACCCTAAGCCGTGCCGGTATTAGTGTAAGCCGCTATGCCAGTGACGATGACTTGCTGGCCAATATTCATCCGGCGACTAAGCTGGTGCTGTTTGAGCCGATTACCAACCCTAACCTGAAGGTAACCGACTATCGCAAGATCAAAGCTGCGGCGGCGAAAACCGGTGCCGTGACGGTATGCGACAATACCTTTTTAACACCTTACCTGTTTAAACCGCTGGAGCACGGTATCGATTTAGTCATGCACAGTGGCACCAAGTACTTAAGCGGCCACGGCGATATTATTGCCGGTGTGGTTGCCGGACGCACTGAGCTGATGCAGCCGGTGCGTACCATAGCGCTGAAACATATCGGCGCGGCGATAGGCCCGCAGGAAGCGTATTTGTTGCAGCGCGGGCTACGCACGCTGGCGCTGAGGATGGATGCACACCTTGCCGGTGCGGCCAAAGTGGCGCAATTTTTAGCCCAGCACCCGGCGGTAAGCAAAGTGATTTATCCCGGCCTGGTAAGCGATGCCGGCTACCCGGTACTGGCGGAAACGGTCGGCGCTTTTGGTGGCATGGTTAGTATAGAACTGGCAGGCGGCTTCGCCCGCGCTGAGCAGTTTTTAGATAAATTAGCGCTGTTTACCCAGGCCGTCAGCCTGGGCGATCTGGAAAGTCTGGCCTGCCACCCGGCCAGCACCACGCATGCAGCGATGGATGCTCCAAGCCGCTTAGCGGCCGGTGTAACCGATGATTTAATCCGCTTAAGTATTGGCGTGGAAGACCCGGATGATCTGATAGCCGATTTAGCCCAGGCGCTCAGTTAATACAGCCCAGAGGCTGCAGAGTTAATCGGCTTTTAAACTTTGTAAGATAGCGCAGTTCTGGACCTGCTTATGGCTACACGAGGTTGCAAGCATGGCCAGAGCTTGCTCCAGTTGCGCTAACTCCTGCTGCGTTTGCCGCACTCTGGCCAGTTGTTCAGCAATAATATTGTCTACTGTGTCGCACGAAGCTTCGGGCTTGCGCTGCACCGCAACTAACTGCTTTATTTCGTCAATCGGAATATTTAACTCGCGGCAGCGGCGAATAAATATCAGCGTATCGATATCATCTGTCGAGTAACAGCGGTAGCCGTTGGCTTCGCGTAGCGGCGTGTTTAACAGGCCAGCTGTTTCGTAGTACCGAATGGTTTTCGCCGGCACCCGGGTTTTGGTAGCCAGCTCGCTGATTTTCATCTTGACCTTCCAGTTACTGTAAGCTTTATGCTGCAGCCTAACATAAAACAGCAAAGATTTGATGCGCCAAACTATGTCAAACACCTTAACTGCTTCAACACTGCTGCTTGCACTGGGCATACCACCGTTAAGCCTGGCAGCAGAACCACTAAATTCACAAAGTACTTCGGTAACTGAAACGCAACACTCGCATGCTGAAGAGCATGACGACGAACACGGACACGACGATGATCATCACCACGATGATGACGAAAATATTGAAACCATTGTTGTGCAGGCTACCCGTTCCGGCCGTATCGCCAACGAGCAACCGGTGCGGGTTGAGCTGATAAACCGGGAAGAAATAGAAGAAAAAGCCGCTATGCGTCCGGGCAATATTGCGATGTTGGTGGCTGAAACCGGTGGTGTGCGGGTGCAAACTACCTCGCCGGCGCTGGGCAGCGCCAATATCCGCCTGCAGGGCCTGTACGGCCGTTATACCCAGTTATTAGCCGATGGTTTGCCGCTATATGGCAATCAGGCCGCGTCTATCGGCTTGCTGCAAATTCCGCCGACTGATCTTGGCCGGGTAGAAATTATTAAAGGCTCAGCCTCGTCTTTGTACGGCGGCTCGGCACTGGGCGGTGTCATTAACCTGGTATCCAGAAGGCCGGGTGATGAATTCAAAGGCGAAACTCTGCTTAACCTGACCAGCCGTGACGGCCAGGATCTCACAACTTATATCGAGTCGCCGCTGACCGATGCTATGCAAGGTTCTGTTACCGTCGGCGCGCATCATCAGGCCGCAACTGATATTGATAAAGACGGCTGGCTTGATCTTGCTGGCTTTGAGCGCTACACCGCGCGGCCAAGGCTGTACTGGCAGGGTGATAACGGCCAGACGTTGTATAGCACTGTGGGGTTGATGTCTGAAAAGCGCAATGGTGGTACAGCAACGGGTAGCACAGTAGCCGATGGCAGCAGCTATATACAAGCTCAGGACTCAGAGCGGTTCGATGGCGGCCTGGTGTTCAACCTGCCACTGTCTGACAGCTTAACGCTGAACAGCCGCGCGTCGGCCATGCTGCAACAACATCAGCACCGGTACGGTCGGGTGTTTGAGGATGACCAGCATGAAAGCTATCTGCTGGAAACCAGCCTGGCCGGCTACAGCGACAATACCGACTGGGTAGTTGGCGCGGCCTATCAGGCGGATAAGTTCGTTTCAGACACCTTCAGCCAGTTTGATTACTCCTATCAGGTGCCCGGCCTGTTTTCCCAGCTTGATTATGTTTTTACACCAACCGTAACTGCCTCGGTCAGCGCGCGGCTGGAAGATCACAGCGCGCTTGGTACTAAGTTCAGCCCCAGGGTGTCATTACTGTACCGGCCGGGCGATATCACAGTGCGCGCTTCTTATGGCCGCGGCTATTTTGCGCCATCGCCTTTTGTTGAAGAAATTGAAGCGGCCGGTTTATCGCGCCTTGAAGCCTTAACCGATTTAGCTGAAGAAACCGCACAAACGGCGTCGATAGACGTTACATATCGCTTTGACAGCATCGAAAGCAGTGTCACGCTATTTGGCTCGGATATAAAAAATGTGACTGAATTAGAAGCCTTTAGCATAGACGGCGCCACAGTACCAAACCGCGTACGCCTGGTTAATGCGCCGGGCGAGAGCAAAATACGTGGCTCAGAGCTATTGCTGCGCTATTACTGGCAGGATCTGAAACTGACCGCCAGCTATTTGTATCTGGATGCGACTGAGCTTAGCGACGATAGCATATCACGGCGCGAAATCGCCCTTACGCCAGAGCATTCTGCCGGCTTTGTTGCAATGTGGGAGCAACACGGTAACTTCCGCCTTGGTTTTGAAGCTTACTACACCGGCCGCCAGCGCTTAAACGATAACCCTTATGCTGATTACTCCAGCCCATATTGGCACCTGGGGTTAATGGGGGAAATCACTGTTGGCCGTTTTAGCTGGTTTATCAATCTGGAAAACCTGCTAAATGTCAGACAAACCGACGAGCACCCGATGTTGTTGCCGGTACAGGCCGCCAGCGGCCAGTGGACAACTGATATCTGGTCGCGTAACGATGGCTTTATTGCCAATGCCGGAGTGCGGATTAAGTTTGGTAATTAGGGCTGATATTCAGCCCTACAACCGCGGCAGAGCATCAATCTATGAGCAGAGCTCATGCTTTAATGAAATAATATCATTTTTATTCATGCTGCCTTTGGCGTATAAATTACTCATGAATTTCTAGACGTCTAGACGCCTTTTGGCGAGCGAAACGGAGACTACAGCATCATGAGTAACGATTTTACCTTCAGCATTAAAAGCATTGGCTTTGATGAGCATTATCAGCCGGCAGACAATACCCGGCTTACTACCAATTTTGCCAATCTGGCCAGAGGCGAAAGCCGCCAGCAAAATTTACGTAATGCGCTTCGGATGATCAACAACCGTTTTAATGCTTTAGCGCAATGGGACAACCCAAGCGCTGACCGCTATTCGGTCGAGCTGGAGATAGTGTCGGTTGATATTAATATCGAGGGCAGTGGCCATAGTTTTCCATCGATTGAAGTGCTGAAAACCAATATTGTCGATCACAAAACCAATACGCGTATAGAAGGTATCGTCGGCAATAATTTTTCGTCTTATGTGCGTGATTATGACTTCAGCGTACTGTTGCTTGAGCACAATAAGCAACAGGCCAGCTTTAGCGTGCCGGCTAACTTTGGTGAATTGCACGGCAAACTGTTTCAGCGCTTTGTTCACTCCGATACCTACAAGCAGCATTTTAGCAAGCTGCCGGTAATATGCCTCAGTGTGTCAGATGCCAAGGTGTATTACCGCACTGAGAATCAGCATCCGGTATTGGGGGTGGAATACCTGCCAAATGAATCCTCGCTAACCGAGCAGTATTTTAAAAAGATGGGCTTGCAGGTGCGCTATTTCATGCCAGCAAACAGTGTTGCGCCGCTGGCATTCTATTTCTTTGGCGACCTGCTGAATGATTACACCAATCTGGAGCTTATTAGCACCATCAGTACCATGGAGACGTTTCAAAAGATCTACCGGCCGGAGATATACAACGCCAATGCGGTGGCAGGTAAATGCTATCAGCCAAATTTAAAAAATCAGGACCATTCTATTACACAAATTGTGTATGACCGGGAAGAGCGCAGCAAGCTGGCCGTGGCGCAGGGCAAATTTGCTGAAGAACATTTTATTAAACCGCACCTGGCAGTACTGGAACAGTGGAGCTTAAGATGAAAAAACTATTACCAACCTCAACGGCGGGCAGTTTGCCTAAACCGTCTTGGCTCGCCGAGCCTGAAACACTGTGGTCAGAGTGGAAATTGCCGGCTGAAGAACTGCCTGACGGCAAACAAGATGCGTTGTGTTTATCACTGCACGAACAGCAGTTGGCAGGTGTCGATATTGTTAGCGATGGCGAGCAAACCCGGCAGCACTTTGTTACTACCTTTATTGAGCACTTAAGCGGCGTCGACTTTACCAAGCGCGAAACGGTGCGCATTCGTAACCGCTACGATGCCAGTGTACCTACTGTGGTTGGGCCGGTATCAAGGCCTAAACCGGTGTTTGTCAACGACGCAAAGTTTTTGCGCCAGCAAACCAAGCAGCCGATCAAGTGGGCTTTGCCAGGCCCGATGACGATGATCGACACGCTGTACGATGCGCATTATAAAAGCCGCAAAGACTTAGCGTGGGAATTTGCCAAAATACTGAACCAGGAAGCCAGAGAGTTAGAGGCGGCCGGTGTTGATATTATCCAGTTCGACGAGCCGGCCTTTAATGTGTTTTTTGATGACGTAAACGACTGGGGTATCGCCTGTTTAGAGCGCGCCATCGAAGGGCTGACATGCGAAACGGCCGTACATATTTGCTATGGCTATGGTATTAAAGCCAATACCGACTGGAAAAAGACGCTGGGTAACGAGTGGCGGCAATACGAAGCGGTATTGCCGAAACTGCAACAATCGAATATCGATATTATCTCGCTGGAGTGCCATAACTCACGGGTGCCGGTTGAACTGCTTGGCCTTATCCGCGGCAAAAAAGTGATGGTAGGTGCCATTGACGTGGCCACCGACAGCATTGAAACACCGGAAGAAGTAGCCGCTACGCTGCGCCAGGCGCTGAAATATGTGGATGCCGATAAACTATACCCCTGCACCAACTGCGGTATGGCACCGCTGGCACGGCACGTGGCAACCGGCAAACTAAAAGCGTTAGCCGCCGGTGCGGATATAGTGCGTAAAGAGCTTCAGGCATTACCATAAATTTCTTTATTGGCCAGCCAGCGTTTGATCAGCTGCAGGCTGGCGCTGCGATCCTGTTGCCACAGCTGGGTTGCCAGCTGTTGTGCTTGCGGCAGTAGCTCGGCATCACGGCTTAAGTCGGCAATTTTGAATTGCAGTACACCGGTCTGGCGGGTGCCGAGTAACTCGCCCGGGCCGCGTATTTCCAGGTCGCGCTGGGCAATAACAAAGCCGTCATTGCTGTCGCGCAGCACACCCAGCCGGGCCTGAGCCGTTTTTGACAGTGGCGCGTGATACAGTAGCACACAATGCGAGGCGGTGCTGCCACGACCCACCCGACCCCGCAGCTGGTGCAGCTGGGCTAAACCGAGCCGCTCCGGGTTTTCGATAATCATCAGGCTGGCGTTGGGTACATCTACCCCTACTTCAATCACCGTGGTTGCCACCAGTAAATCCAGCTCAGCGCTGCTGAATTGCTGCATCACAGCCTGTTTTTCGGCGGCTTTTAGCCGGCCGTGTACCAGCCCGATGCGCAGGTCCGGCAGTGCTTGCTGCAGCAGTACTAAGGTGTCTTCAGCGGCCTGATTTTGCAGCGTTTCTGACTCTTCAATCAGTGTGCATACCCAATAAGCCTGACGCTGCTCGGTTTTTACCGCGCTGCGTACCCGCTCAATAATATCGTCACGTCGGGTATCGGGTATCGCCACTGTTGTTACCGGTGTGCGTCCGGGAGGCAGTTCATCAATAATCGACGTGTCTAAGTCGGCATAGGCGGTCATTGCCAGCGTACGTGGAATGGGGGTTGCTGTCATAACCAATTGATGCGGATAGACACCGGCGATACCGCCTTTTTCGCGCAGCGCCAGGCGCTGATGCACGCCGAAGCGGTGCTGCTCATCAATAATAATCAATGCCAGCCGCTGGAAGCTGACTTGCTGTTGAAACAGCGCATGGGTGCCGACCACCATTTGTGCACTGCCATCGGCTATCGCATCCAGCGTGGTTTGCCGGGCCTTACCTTTGGTTTTACCGCCAAGCCAGGCCACGCTGATATCAAGCGGGGTAAACCAGCGGGCAAAGTTAGCGGCGTGCTGCTCGGCCAGTAACTCTGTCGGCGCCATTAATGCCACCTGATAGCCATTACCGATAGCGGTCAGCGCGGCCAGCGCGGCCACCAACGTTTTACCTGAACCAACATCTCCCTGCACCAAACGTAGCATTGGCAGCGTCTGACCTAAGTCATGGCGTATTTCTGCGGTAACTCTTTGCTGCGCGCCGGTGGGGGCAAAAGGTAATGCCGATAAAAAGCGCTGCTGCAGGCTTTGGTCGATCTGTAACGCTATGGCCTGTTGCTGTTGGCTCTGGCTGCGCAGTTTATGCATGCTGAGTTGCTGCGCGACCAGCTCTTCGATAATCAGCCGCTGCTGCGCCGGATGTTTGCCAAGCTCCAGCAGCTGCAGGCTGGCATCCGGTGGTGGGCGGTGAATATAGCTAAGGGCTTCAGTCAGTGACCAGCTGTGTTGCGTTTGCGAAGCAGGTAAATACTCGTCTGGCTGGCTGCGCAATAAATGCTGTAAGGCGGCATCAGTCAGGCTACGCCAGGTGGCCTGGCGCAAGCCTTCGGTAGTGGGGTAAATAGGTGTCAGCGTTTCACTGACTTCGGTCAGCAGCTCGTCGTTATGCAGCCGGTATTCCGGATGCAACATTTCCAGGCCACGCGGGCCGCGTTTGGCCTCGCCAAAACAGCGCAATAGCACACCCGGTGTGACGGCATTTTTCTGAGCCGCACTAAAATGAAAAAAACGTAGCGTCAGATAGCCGCTGCCATCTTTAATTTTCACCAGCCAGCTGCGTCTTTTACCGAGCTGAATTTCACTGCTGACGACTTCTCCGAGTACAGTGCCATGCATCAGCGGCATTAAGTCGGCAATGGCGTAAATGCGGGTACGGTCTTCATAACGTAGCGGCAGGTGGAATAGGATATCCTGCACCGACTCGATACCCAGCTTGCTGAGTTTCTCGGCGGCTTTAGCACCAACGCCTTTGATCACGGCGACCGGGGTTTGTTGTAGTGAACTGCTCACGCCTGGCTTGTCACTCTGGCTTTGCCTTTAACTGCTTGATCCTGGGGCTTAGCACCATATCGGTGTAAAGCCGCTTTACGGTACCATCAGTTTGCATGGCTTTTATATGCCGCTCGATGGTTGGCAGCAGCTTGATATACTGGCTTTGGCGGGATACACCTATGTTGATATGGGCGTTATTGCCGGTGCTGATATTCAGTGCTGCAATGCGAAAGCGATCCTGATAACTGCTGGTAGAGAAAATGGCATCAGAGGTGCTTACAGTCGGAGAAATAAGCGCGTCTACTCTGCCGCGGTACAGCATTTCCAGGCCAGACTCTATCGATTCTACTTCTGCCACATGTGAGCGGTTTTGCTGGATAAACTGCATGGTGTTTTCGCTGTACAGATAGCCGCGGATGCTGGCAACGGTCAGGTTTTTCAGCTGGCTGAATTGCGTTAGCGGCCTTTTATCACTGCGCAGTAAAAACACGCTTTCAGCGATGGTAGTCTCATAAGGCAGCAACACCATAATTTTTGCTCTGTCTTCGCTGAACTTCAGGTTAGACATTAAATCGACCTGGCCTTCTTCCATCAACCGGAAACAGCGATTTATCGTGGTTCTGGGTGTAAAACGCAGCGTAAAGCCGCTACGTCTGGCCAATTCACGCATCAAATCGACCGAGGGGCCATAAGGCTCTGCGACATCTTCATAATGGTGAAAGCCTGAGAAGTGATCCAGGCACCAGGTGAGTTCCGGCTGCTCAGGTTCGCTGTGGCTAACCGGCTCTTCAGATTTGAGCACGGTGCAAAACAACGCTGTGCCTGCAACAAGTATCTGTAATAGCCGGTGGTTACGCATACAACATCCTAGTGGGTGGACGGTACTTCCATCACGCCGTCGATTTCAATCTGGCTGGCACGCGGTAATGCCGACACCTGTACAGCCGCTCTGGCTGGATACGGCTCGGCAAAGTACTGGCTCATAATCTCATTGACGGTGGCAAACTGGCTTAAATCGGTCAGGAAAATATTCACTTTGACCATGTCGTTCAGGCCACCGCCAGCCGCTTCACATACGGCCGCCAGATTTTTAAACACCTGATGTGTCTGCTCGGCAAAATCGTCTGACACCATTTGCATAGTTGATGGCACTAACGGGATTTGCCCTGACAGATACACGGTAGTACCAATTTTTACCGCCTGGCTGTAAGTGCCGATAGCTTTCGGTGCATCATTGGTACGGATAATCACTTTTGACATGGGTTTTATTTCCTTCTGTATACTTTCTGTACATCCGGCATGACGCGTATCTTACGCATTACATTGGCCAGTTGTATTCTGTCGCGTACCGACAGCGTAATTTTGATCACGTACTCACCGGTGTCGCGATCATCGGTTGCCAGATCCTGAATGTTTGAATCCTGCGAGGCAATAAGGGTGGTCAGTTTTGCCAGCACACCCTGACGGTTAACAATAAACACGCGGATATCGCACAGGAATTGTTTATCGCCGGTTTTATCCCAGCGCACCGGGAAGAATTTACCCGGCTCTTTATCCCAGCCTTTAATGTTACGGCAATCTGCCCGGTGCACATTCAGGCCTTTACCCGGTGTGGCACTGGCGACTATTTCATCGCCGGGAATCGGCCGGCAACATTTAGCGAACGTCAACAGCATACCTTCAGAGCCGATAATAAAGGCTTTGCTCTTCTGCATTGGGCCGACATTGTCTTTCTGGCTGCTTTCATCTGACTCAAATTCGCCCAGCAAGCGCCGTGCTACGGCAATGGCCAGTTGGTTGCCAAGGCCGATTTCACTGCACAGCTCATCCAGCGATTTCTGTTTCGTATTCTGCAGCACCTGTTCAATACGCTCCGGTGCGATATCTTCCAGTTTTACTTCACCAAGCGCTGAACTGAGCAAGCGCCGGCCCAGGCCAATAGATTCGTTCTGCTGCTGCTTTTTCAGATAATTACGAATACCTAAAATCGCACGGCTGGTCACCACATAGTTCAGCCAGTTAGCATTAGGTTTGCCGCCCGGGCTGGTGACAATTTCTACCGTCTGGCCAGTTTCCAGCGGTTTATTAAGCGGATAGGGGCGACGGTCGACTTTGGCACCGACGCAGCGGTTACCAATATCGGTGTGCACAGCATAAGCAAAGTCAACGGCAGTGGCGCCTATCGGCAGCTCGACAATTTTACCCTTGGGTGAAAACACATACAGCTCATCCGGGTACAGTTCAGATTTAACATTTTCGACAAACTCTGCGCTGTTGCCGGCATTTTGCTGCAGCTCCAGCAGGCTTTGCATCCAGCGCCTGGCACGAATTTGCGCTGTGGTGTCCTGATGCTGGCCGTTGGCTTTATACATCCAGTGCGCGGCAATACCTTTATCGGCCATTTCATCCATTTCACGGGTGCGCATCTGTATTTCAACCGGAATACCGTGTGGCCCCACCAGCGAGGTGTGCAGCGACTGATAACCGTTCTGTTTGGGAATGGCGATATAGTCTTTAAAACGGATTTCAATCGGTTTATACAGGTTGTGCACCACGCCAAGCGTGCGGTAGCAATGGTCGATACTGTCGACCACCACTCGAAAGGCGTAGATGTCCATCACATCGTTGAACATCAGCTCTTTGTTTTTCATCTTACGGTAGATGCTGTACAGGTGCTTCTCGCGGCCACTGACATCAGCATTGATGCCGGCTTGCTCCAGCCGGCCTAAAATTTCATGCTGAATTTTCTCCAGCAGTTCGCGCCGGTTGCCGCGGGCCTGTTTAACAGCTGTCGACAGTGCGCGGTAGCGCATTGGGTATAGTGCCTGGAAACCCCAGTCTTCCAGCTCGTTTTTAATGTTGTGAATACCCAGGCGGTTGGCGATAGGGGCGTACAGTTCAAGCGTTTCTTTGGCAATACGGCGGCGCTTTTCTGGCCGCAGGGCGCCCAAGGTGCGCATATTGTGGGTGCGGTCTGCCAGCTTGATTAAGATAACGCGGATATCCTGCGTCATCGCCATAAACATTTTTTGCAGGTTGGTGACTTCGAACTCGTGATAATCTTTAAACTTTACTTTATCGAGCTTGCTGACGCCCTGAACCAGCTCGGCTACGGTGTCACCAAATTTACTGGCAAGTTCTTCTTTGCTAACCGGAGTG
Source organism: Rheinheimera aquimaris (assembly GCF_020531985.1). Classification (GTDB taxonomy): domain Bacteria; phylum Pseudomonadota; class Gammaproteobacteria; order Enterobacterales; family Alteromonadaceae; genus Alishewanella; species Alishewanella aquimaris. The sequence continues at coordinate 631,269 of NZ_JAJAVQ010000002.1, forward strand.
TCTTCAATCACATCGTGCAGCAGCGCGGCCATCAGGGTTTCATGGTCCATATGCATATCAGCCAGAATACTGCTGACAGCAACCGGGTGAGTAATATACGGCTCGCCGCTGGAGCGGATTTGCGGCGCGTGCGCGTCGCGCGCGACCACATAGGCCTGTTGCACTAAGGCAACCTGCTCGGGTGGTAAGTAAGCACTAATCTGTTTTTTCAGACCTTCAAATAAATACACCTGTGCTCCCAAACTGCGACAGCAAACAAAACACGCCGTTAAGCGCGGGATTTATTATGAATATACGTCTATTTGTTACAGTTGCCAACGGCTAATACGCCGCTGGCCTGCAGATGGCGGGGGTTTTTAGTGGTCTGAACCAATAATAGCGGCTACCGCTGCCATTTCTGACGCTTCCTGCTGGATTTGATCGCGACGTTCCTGCTCATCCAGTACTGAGTTGGTGATCAGGCCTTTTTCGATTTCGCGCAGGGCAACAACAGTAGGTTTATCGTTTTCGATATCTACCATAGGCTCTTTGCCTTCAACGGCTAACTGACGGGCACGGCGTGCAGCCACCAGAATTAAGTCAAAACGGTTACCAATTTTATCTACTGCATCTTGAACAGTTACGCGTGCCATTTACCACTCCAGTGTTCGGGCCATCACAAGACCGCATAGTTTACGCTAGTTTGCTGTTTTCGCCAACAGTTGTGTAAGCAGCGCCTTGTGTTTGCAGGCCTGGCTGCCAAAACCATTGCGCTGCGCCAGCACAATGCGCTCAAACTCCGCCAGTGCCGTATCAAAGTTATCGTTAATAATCAGGTACTCGTATTCACCGGCATGGCTCATTTCACTTTGTGCCTGCGCCATACGTTTGGCGATAACCTCGCTTGAGTCCTGGCCGCGGTTATTTAAACGTTGTTCCAGTTCGCTCAGGCTTGGTGGCAGGATAAAAATGCCCTTGGCTGATGGTTCTTGCTTTTTAATCTGCCGTGCGCCCTGCCAGTCGATGTCGAGAAATACATCGATGCCCTGGTTTAAGCTGTCGCGAATGGTACTTTTAGAGGTGCCATAGTAGTTGCCAAATACTTCAGCCCATTCAAAAAACTCATTGTTGGCAATTAAGGCTTTAAACTCGTCCACGCTGATAAAGTGATAGTGCACGCCGTTTAGCTCTCCGGGGCGTGGCGCGCGGGTCGTGTGAGATACACTGACCTGCATATCGTGGTGGCGTTTCAGTAATGCCTGGATCAGGCTGGATTTACCGGCACCACTTGGTGCGGAAATAATAAATAAGTTACCTGCAAGTTCCTGCATAGCTGTTCACAGTTGGCGGTTAAAGACAGCGGATTTTAGACGCTACCTGTTCGACGTGCAAATTTGTCTGGGCAAACTCTGGTTGTAGCGCAAATAGCGCTGCTCACGTCAACACGCCGTGAACCCGTCCCTGGGGGCTCGTTTCCGCCCATCCAGGGCTTCAACGGTTGACTTAGAGCAGCGCTATTTACGCAGATATCACTGCGGTGTTTCCTATCTTTTCGTTTTCGCCTTAACAGATAGTGTCAGCGTAAAGGTTGCCATGGCTTCGTCACCATGCAGGCTGGGGCAGGTAACCACCACCGACACCGGCTTGTTTATCCGCTCGCCACTGGCTAATGACTCGTCAATCATCGCATCGATAATATCGCCATCGTGGCTGGTAAAGTGCACCTTCGCTTCTGGGCGTTTTAAAAACTGCCCCTGTACATCTTTAAAGGCAAAGTTGGCATTTACGCCACGCGCTTTGGCTTTGCTGAACACCAGAAAAGCACCGGCTAAATCAGCGCCTATCGCCAGCGCACCAAAATAAATGCTGCCCAGATGGTTTTTTGTCCGCCAGCTGTGCGGCATGGTGACTTCCAGCGTTTTGCTATCCATCCGCACGATCCGGGGTGAACAAAAACCTATCAGCGGGATATAGCGCCAGGCGAATAATTTCAGGCCCCAGTTGGCTTTGCTTAAAGAGATGGCCATTGCTCTGGCTCCTTAGTTAACTATGCAGGCGAGCTTACACTGGTAAGACCATTGCTGCAAGGCAACCGCTCGGGCGCTTAAAGATACCACTCGTCCGGATTCTGTTGGGTAGCTTAAAGCGAGCTATAGTAGAGTCTGAATACATAATAATTTCTAAAAGCAGGGTGTTAACGACGTGCGCTGGTATGTTGGCTTTTATGCGCTGATGCTGCTTGGTTGCGTTTGTCTGACCAAGCTGCAGGCTATGGTGCTGAGTCAGGATGAATATCTGTATCGTGTTTGGTCGGTAGAGTCCGGCTTGCCACAGATTTCGGTTACCGCTATTGCCCAGGATGCACAGGGTTTTCTCTGGCTGGGTACGCAAAATGGCCTGGCGCGGTTTGATGGTGTGCACTTTGATGTATTCAATACCGCCAATACCCCTGCGTTCTCGTCTAATTTGATTACGGCACTGCATATCGATCAGCAGCAACGGCTGTGGATTGGCACGGTAAACGGCCTGATGCGTTACCAGCAAGGCCAGTTTAGCAGGCTGGATCAGCAGCAACCGCTGCAAGGCAATATTACCAGTTTTGCTGAGCTTTCAGATGGCACTATGTATGTTGGTGGTGCCCAGTTGTATCAATGGCGTGAGCCGCAGGCGGAACTGACACCTGTCGCGGCACATAACGGTGCGGTATTTCAGTTGTTTCAGCAACAGGACACTGTTTGGGTTGGTGCGTTAAATGGCTTTGGTATCTTAACGGCTGACGGTTATCAGTGGCACAACGCACCACAGAACCTTGCCGGGCTTCAAATCAGCGAGTTGGCCAGACAAGACAGCGATCTTTACCTTGGGTCGAATCTCGGCCTGTTTCGCTGGCAGCGTGGACAATGGCAGGCGATGACGTTGCCGGGGCAGCCGGATGAAACCCGGATTGAGCTGTTGTATCTCGATCCACAACAGAAGTTGTGGGTGGCCAGTTATGACAAGTTGTATAGCTTGCAGCAGGGACAATTACTGCTGGCAGACAGCGTGCAAGGGCCGGTGGAACGCTTCTCCTGGATAGAGTCGATGCTGCAAGACCGGCACGGTAATATCTGGCTTGGTAGCCATTCTCACGGCTTGAAGCGGTTGCGGCGGCCACCGACCCAAAGATTTAGTAAAGAACAGGGTATCGCCGACCCCTATGTCTGGGCGGTGCAGCCGTGGCAGCAACATTTACTGGCTGGTACCAGCGGTGGCTTATCGTTACTGCAACATGGCCGGTTTCAGCCACTGATGGCGAATCAGTATCTGCCCAGTGTATTTGTTTACAGTATGCTGCTGGACAGTGAGCAAAGGCTGTGGGTAGGTACCCGGGCCGGCCTGAGCCGGTTGGACGGTAAAAATCTGGCCTGGCAACGTAATTATGCGGACATTTCTCACTTGCTGGTGACTACGCTGGCGCAGGAAGGTGAGCGTATCTGGGTGGGCACTAACGGCGGCCTGTTTTATCTGCAGGATGATGAGTTGCAGCAACAACAGGTGCCGCAAGTGCTGCAACAGGCCAAAATACGCATAGTACTGCCCGACAGCCAGCAAAGGTTATGGGTTGGTACCGAAAATGGTTTGTTCCTGCGCGACAAGGAGAGTTTTGCCCGGCTTGATAATATGCCGCTATCCGGTAGCTTTATCAGCACGGTAAAACAATTTGCCGACGGCAACATTCTGGTTGGCAGTTTTGATCAGGGTTTTGTATTGGGTCAGCCCGGGAATTGGCGTTGGTTCACCCAGTTGCAGGGGTTACCCGGTAATGGCGTCATGCACGCAGAATTAGTTGAAAATCAGTTGCTAATCAGTAACTTTCAGGGCTTTTACCGGGTGAATTATCCGGCCTTAACGCAAGGCAGCGTCGAACAGCTCTACATGCTGGTGGACGACCGCCGGCCAGATGCGGAAACTGATTCGCACCGCTGTTGCAACGGAGCCGGCAGCAGCAAAGGCGCGCTGCATCAGGGACGGGTGTGGTACCCGACATTGAACGGCGTGTTGTCTTTACCCTTGCAGCAACTTATCCAGCATGCACCGGTACCCGAGCCGGTAATCAGAAGTCTAACTGCAGGTTCAGAGCGCTATCGCAGTAATAACGTGCGGTTAGCTCCGGAGCAGAGTGACTGGCATTTTCGCTTTACCGCGCCCTATTTTGTCTATCCTTCATCAGTACAGTTCCGCTATCAGCTGCATGGTTATGACAACAACTGGATAGATGCCGGTACTCGGCGTGAGGCGTTTTACACCAACCTGCCACCGGGAAACTACAGCTTTAACGTACAGGTACGCCTGGCCGCTGATTATCGTTGGAGCGACACTGTCACTATGAATATCGAGCTTCGCCCGTATTGGTATGAAACCACCTGGGCCAGAGCCCTGTTTTTACTGTTAATGTTGCTGATACTGTGTGGCCTGTACCGCTGGCGTCTGCTGGCATTGGCCAGATCACAACGGCAGCTGGCGAAGCTGGTGGCCGAGCGCACCTGCGAGCTGCATCAGGCCAATGAGAAGTTGCAGCAAATGAGTATGCAGGATGCGCTGACCGGCTTACACAACAGACGTTATCTGGACATTAATATTGAGCAGATTTTGTCGCGTAGCGCACGTAGCGGGGGCTTACTGACATTGGCGTTGCTGGATTTGGATCATTTTAAAAGCATTAATGACAAGCTGGGGCATCAGGTTGGTGATGTCATATTAAAACAACTGGCTGATATAGTCCGTCAAAGCAGCCGTAGCGCTGATCATCTGATCCGTTGGGGGGGCGAAGAGTTTTTGCTGATCCTGGAACACAATGATGATGTCCCCCGGGCATTGCAGCGGCTGTTGCAGGCGATTAAGCAACACCCGTGGCAGCAACTGCCCAAACCGCTGACGTGCTCTGTCGGTGCTGTGACGTTCAGTGCCGAAGCCAACTGGCAGCAACAACTGCAATGGGCAGATCAGGCGTTGTATTGGGTGAAGCAGCACGGCCGCGATGGCTATTTGCTGCTACAGCAAGGGGGAAATTTGCGTGAAAACATGGATTTAGCGCTATTGCTGCGTGACGGTACCGTGCCAGTACACAGCGACAAGCTGCCGCTACCTGACTGAATGCATTTTGCCGCACGCGACGGATTTGGGTATAGTCCGCTTTCAGATTAACAGGGCCGGAGAGGGAAATGGATACACTAGGTGCAGTCACCTTAGTCAGACGTGTGTCGGAGCAACACTGTGCGGTAACTGTAGCCACTACGCTAATAAACTGGCTCAGTTATAACGATCTGGGCGTAGACCATGCAAGGCGGCCGGCGAAGTTGCGCGAAGCCCTGGAAAACAACCCGACACATGCCGCCGCTGTCAGCAATGTGCTGTTTGGCTGGCTTGGTCAGGTGAATATTTATCCGGCACTGGTGAATTCAGGTATTTTTTCCCGCCGCGGTTTTTTTCGTGAAATCACTTTGCGCTTGTACGAGCGGTTAAACCCGGCGCCGCGTGATCAGAACGATTTTAAAGATGTGCTGGGGCAAATATTCAACGGCAAACCGGCAGCGCTGTGGTTACAAGACAGTGGCAGCGATGCGATGTTAGGCTGTTTTGATGCCCTGGCAGCAAATTGTGACGCCACGACACTACAGAAAATGCTCGGGCATTTTCGCGAAGAAAGCCTGTACGCGCTGGAAATGCTGGCCATTTGGGTCGCTGCCGAGGAAATTGAACCTGATCTAATGCGCCTCGACCGGCGCTTAACCAGCGTAGATTCGCCTTTTATTGCATTAAGCCGCGAAATGAACCTGTTTGTTGAAACTGGCAGAGAACAACTGCATAATCCGCAGCTGGCGCTGCACGATACCGCGCATTTCGCTGTGATGATGCAGCAATCACGCGAGCAGGTAGAGCGCTTGCGCCGCCGTGGCGCCGGGGTGGGTAGCTCAGTAGCCGTGGCGCATCTACTCGAGCGGTTAGAGCAAACTTTAGACCGGATAGACTTGCTGGTCGATATGCTCATCAGCGAGCCGGCCGTACAGCGGCAAAAGTTGTTTAGTTTATTCAGTATTCTTATTCAAGCCAGCACCGAGCAAAGCAGTATCAGTGCGCTGTGGCGCAGCAGTACTCAAATGTTGTCAAAAAGCATCACGGTAAACAAAAGTGGCCACGGCGAACACTATATTACCCGTAACAAAAAGCAGTTTTTTGCGCTGATGCGCTCCGCCGCCGGCGCCGGGGTAATTATTGCGCTGATGGCGCTGCTGAAAATTTGTATCGACAGCCTGGGCTTCAGCCCGTTTCAGTGCGCGGTGTTGTTTAGTTTAAATTACGGTTTGGGCTTTGTGCTGGTACATATGCTGCACTTTACCATTGCCACCAAACAACCGGCGATGACGGCTGCCAGCTTTGCACAGGAAGTAGAACGCGGCGAAAACGGCCGTGCAGTGCACCGTAAACTGGCCGGGTTATTAATTGACGTAAATCGCTCGCAGTGGGCGGCGGTGTGGGGCAACGTTAGCAGCGCCATTGTGTTGGCGGCCTGTATTGCGCTGGGAGCCGTGTTGTTTCGCGGCACGCCGCTGCTAAGTGCAGAAGTGGTAGCGTACCAGTTGTATGCGATATCGCCGCTGGCCGGGTTGGCGTTAATGTACGCCGCTATTGCCGGTATCTGGCTGTTTTGTGCCGGTATCATCGCCGGCTTCTTTGATAACCGCGCCAACTGTCTGGAACTACGGCTGCGCTTATTTCACCACCCGTTGCTGAAAAAGCTGCTGCGCGACGCGCCGCGGCAAAAGTTAGCCGATTATGTACACGACAACTACGGCGCTCTGGCCGGTAACTTCTTCTTCGGTGTGCTGCTGGGCATGACCGGCTATATTGGCTATTTAACCGGCTTACCGCTGGATATCCGCCATGTGGCATTCTCGTCGGCCAACCTGGGCTACAGTGCGGTAAGTGGCGAAATAGGCGTGCTTAGCTTCTTGTTACACTTGGTGTTTGTGCTGCTAATCGGCTTTGTTAACCTCTGGGTTAGCTTTACCTTGGCGCTAACGGTGGCCCTGCGTGCGCGCGGTACCCGCATTAGCCGTTTACCGCTGCTGTTAAAAAGCCTGTGGGAGCAGGCCAAACAGCAGCCGCTGAACCTGTTCTTCCCGGTGAATGCCATTAAGTTGGCGATGGCGGAAGAGGGCGTAAAAGCGGAAACAAAAGCTGACAAGGCCATGGTACAAGACAAGTAACCCCCGACTGTATTACGCCGTTGGCGGCTTGTGGTAAAATGGCCGCCTCTATTTGCGTATCCCGGAGTTGTAGTGTCAGCATTAGCCAATTTATATCCACAGCCGTTATGGCAATGGTTTGCACAAATTTGCGCCATTCCGCACCCCTCTAAGCATGAACAGGCACTGAGTCAGCATATTCAGGCCTGGGCCCGCGATAAAGGTTTAAGCCTGACAGAAGATCGGGTTGGTAACCTGATTATCCGCAAGCCTGCTACTGCAGGCATGGAAAACTGTAAACCTGTGGTGATCCAGGCGCATTTGGATATGGTGCCGCAAAAAAACGCAGACAAAGTGCACGACTTTACCAAAGATCCGATTGAAGCCTATGTTGATGGCGACTGGGTTAAAGCCAATGGCACTACGCTGGGCGCTGACAATGGTATTGGTATGGCATCGGCACTGGCGATTCTGGGCAGTGACGATATTAAACACGGCCCGTTGGAAGTGCTACTGACCGTCGATGAAGAAGCAGGCATGACCGGTGCCTTTGGCGTGGAAGCCGGCATGTTGCAAGCAGAGATCCTGATCAATACCGACTCCGAGCAGGAAGGTGAAATTTATATGGGCTGCGCCGGCGGTGTCGATGCTGAGTTCACAGTGCCGGTGCAGTGGCAAGCTACTGCAGGCGATGTAACCGCATTTAACCTCAGCCTGACCGGACTAAAAGGCGGCCATTCCGGTGTTAATATTCACTTGGGCCGCGGTAATGCCAACAAACTGCTGGCACGGTTTTTAGCCGATAACGTCGCAGCATTAAATATCGCTGTCGCCGGTTTTAACGGCGGTTCTTTGCGTAATGCGATACCACGTGAAGCGACCGTCACGTTAACCGTTCCGGCGGCAAAACTGTCCCAGCTGCAGCAGCAGGTAGCAGAATTTGAGGCTTTACTGCGCCAGGAACTGGCAGCCGTTGAGCCAGCCCTAACATTAAGCCTGACAGAACAGCCTTTACCGCAAAAGGTGCTGACAACTGCAACGCAGCAAAAGCTGATTAATCTGTTAAATGTCTGCCCGAACGGTGTAATGCGCATGAGTGACGAGGTTGAAGGTGTCACCGAAACATCGCTGAACATGGGCGTGATTACCACCCAAACTAACAGTATTCAGGTGCTGTGTTTAATCCGCTCCTTAATTGACAGCGGCCGTGAGCAAGTGCAAAGCATGTTAAGCTCGCTGGCACAGCTCTCAGGTGCCGAAGTGAAATTCAGCGGTGCTTACCCGGGCTGGAAACCGGACCCGGCATCACCTGTCATGGCGGTAGTAAAAGACACTTATCAGGCCATTTACAACAAAGAGCCGGTGATTATGGTTATTCACGCCGGTTTAGAGTGCGGTCTGTTTAAAAAACCGTATCCGGACATGGATATGGTGTCTATCGGCCCGACTATCCGCTTCCCGCACGGGCCGGATGAAATGGTTAATATCACCACAGTAGGGCAATACTGGGAACTGCTGCTGGCTGTACTGGAACGCATACCAGAGCGTAGCTGAGTTAACAGTTATGTTTAAGCCCCTGCTTCAGTGGGGCTTTGCTACTTGATGTACTGCATACATGTCAATTCTGATGAATCAGAAGGAACTTTGTGAAGTTGCTCATAAGCACTGACACATTGGATCATCTTATATTTTTGTAGTAAAACGGGGGATATTATTATCGAAAAAGCTAATATAGTTGCCCCAACTATAATCGCTTTGGGTGTATTCATGCGTTTTCTCTGAATAATTTGTATTGTTCCCATTACTTCTTCAACTATCATAGTTGCTATTGACAGCGTTGGCCTTATAGTTATGTCTGTTCTCGATCTAAGCGCGGCGGCTGATAAGGCGATTATGGTACAGATCTTCTACCGGAAAAATCATCGTATAGTCATCCCAATTAAGGTTGCCATCTTCTAGCTTGTAAGCCAGAAAATTATCCTGCTTTTTATACGGCTCATAATCCGGATGGCCGACAGAGAATATAAAGGGCGCAAAGTCGACAACAGTGTTGTGGCCGTCACTAAATGTGATGTCCAGAATGTGTCCCGTTACATGCTGCGCATTAATTACCGATAATACGGACATTTTTCACCTTCTGCGTAATAAGTTGCGGGCTAATGTGCTTTTTCTTAACGAAGTAGTCTACCCATTTATTCACTATGTCGTCAGCATAAGCGTGGACAAATTCCTCAAATTCTTTGCGCTTTTTGCTCTCTAAGCCCGCGCCTTTGTCTTTGACAACAATCTTGTGAATGCGTCCGTTCAGCATATGAATTTCAGCTTTAGACTCTGCCCCCTGAAATTTTCCGTGGATGTGAATAGGCTCGTGCTCATTACTGTAAAAGAAAAGTATGATTCCAAGATACTCATATATTTTCGGCATGTCGCGCTCCTTGTCCGCTCCGTTGACCAATGGCAATGTTAGGTATAATCAAACCTAAAATAAACAAATAATTCACAATACTGCTAATGTTAACCAGAAAAATATTGGTTCTTGCATTGATTTCGGATTTAAAGCGCGCGGCTTTTGGCTATTCGTATGTCAGCCAGACAGAAGAAATAGTGTTTTCTCCAAGCACGGTTGGCTGGCCTATAAGCTGTTGTAAGCCTCTGCCATTTCGAGTATTTTCTACATTAAATTTACAAGAGCAGAAATGTAGCAATAACCCGGAGAAATATACTGATGAGTGATGATTTGATTAAAACACAAGGCCAGTGTCGCTGTGGGCAGGTAACATTTGAAGTATCTGCAAAACCTATGATTACTATGGCGTGCCATTGCACTGGCTGTCAGAAAATGACAGCCAGTGCTTTTAGCCTGAGTTCGTTATTTCCCGCTGAGGCTTTCACTGTTACAGCCGGTGAGCCTGTTATTGGTGGTTTGCATGGCGCTACACGGCACTATTTTTGTGGCCATTGCCTGAGCTGGCTGTTTACACGGCCTGAAGGCATGGATGACTTTGTTAATGTGCGCTCTGCTATGTTGGACGATGCTCAGCATTATCAGCCCTTTATTGAAACCTACACCGATGAAAAACTGCAGTGGGCCGCTACCGGAGCAAAGCACAGCTTTAGCAAGTTTCCACCGCAAGAGTCATTTCCGCAACTGCTCGCAGGCTATGCTGCTTATGCAAAGTAGCTAAGCGGACTATTGCTTAGCGGCTATTGTACGATGTTTCAGCGCTTTTTTATCAGTCGTCGGTTTTGCCTGGCATTACCGTGACTGACATCGGTGAATCAGCTATTTACGTCACAGGTCTGTATAGTGTTACGCTGGCGTACTAGTTTTAATAGCTGCGGCAGCATCAGGCCCAGCAACACAACCGCCATACCGGTAACCTGAATAGATGTGACCTCTTGTCCCATCATCACAGCCGTAAGCGCAGCACATACCGGAATTAAATTAAAAAACAGCGCAGCTGTAGCAGAACCTAAGCGCTGTACCGCGTTTAAAAAGAACACATAGCCCACCACAGTGCCAAACACGCCGATATAAATCACCGCCATGATGCCTTGCAGCGGCAAACTCAGCAGCTCAGTAACCGGATGAATATCACCTTGTGTGGCGTTAAATGCCAGAATAAAAGCGTCACCCGCCAGCATGCTGACCAGCGTAAACGGCAATAAAGGTAACCAGCCGGCTACTTTTTGTGAGGCTGTGGTGTAGACGGACCACAGCAACATAGCGGCAATAATCGTCAGATCGCCCTGATTAAACTGAAATTGTGCCAGTGCCTGCCAGCTGCCATTAGTAATAACCAGCAACACGCCTGACAAGCCGATCGCCAGGCTCAGCGCCTGTGTTCTGCTTAACCATTTACGTGACAGCGCAGCAACCATCAGTGCGGTCACCAAAGGGCTTAGTGCCATCACTAAAGCGCCGTTGGTCGCCGCCGTGTGTTTTACGCCGGTAAACAGCAGTAAATTAAAGCCACCCACGCCCGCTATGCTGAGCAGCAATAACCAGGCGTACTGTTTAATGCTAAGCCGGGGCCAGTGCTGGCGTTTAACCAGCAGACAAATCACCAGACACAGAGCCGCGATACTAAACCGCCACACCACCAGCGAGTTTTCAGTCATTTGGCCCAGTACCAGCTTGGACACCGGAAATACACTGCCCCAGCTAAAAATGCTGAGCACTAACAAAGATACTGTAACGATGGGAGTTTGATGTTTCATAAATCTGACCAGCTTGTTTTGCTTGCTTTATATTTTATTTATTTCAAAATTAAAATATATAACGATATTTAGCAGGTTAAATGCCATAAATGAAACCTAACTATTCGCTGGATGATATGCGTCTGTTCTGGTTAGTGGCGCAAGCTGGCAGTTTTCGTCAGGCAGCAGAGCAGGAGGGGGTGCCGCCATCGACGTTAAGCCGGCGGATCAATGCGCTGGAGCAGACGTTGGGGCTGCGCTTACTGCACCGGGACGCACACCGGATTAATCTGACCGGGACCGGGCGCCAGTACTTTGAACGTTTTGGCCCGTTGTTTAATGAGCTGGATGATATTTCCGGCGATTTACACGCCGAAAAGCATGAGCCTGCCGGCACGCTCAGAGTTGCAGTGCCGGTGAATACCATGTACCGCTGGCTGGCGACAGCGCTGAATCAGTTTCAGTTACGTTATCCAAAAATTGATTTAGATATCCGGATGTCAAACTGGGTCATTGATGTTGGCGAGCAGGCAATCGATTTAGCTATCCGGGTCGGCGAACCCGCGCTGCAGGGGTGGATAGCCCGGCCGCTGACCAGAGTGCAGTCACTGCTGTGTGCCAGCAGCCGGGCAGTGCAGTGGCATCAGATCACACACCCGTCCGAGCTGGTGCAGTACCCGTTAGTGGTAAGCAGCCCAATCAACGTCTGGCGGTTTGAACACCAGCACTCTGAGCAGCAATTTGAATACCGGCCGCAGGGTAATGTCCGGCTGACAGTTGATGATATGAACATTGCCATGCAAGCCGTGGCCGCCGGTGTGGGGATTGGCTATTTGCCGCGACGGGTTGTGCTTGAGCATATGCAACAGGGCGAACTGATGGCGCTGGCACCTGACTGGCTGGGGCCGCTGCGTAAAACCTATCTGTTGTATCGCGACCGCGATAACCAGCCGCTGCGCTTGCGTTTGTTAATTGAGCACCTGCTGCAAGTCGCACCGGCTGAGTATTAATTAACCTTGTTGCAGTAAATACTCCAGCGCGCCGGTCACCGCCGCTACCTGTGCCTGGATACATTGCTCTGGTGTTGCGCTGGGGCTGTCAGGGTATACCTCAGTAGTACTGACCAGAGGCGCATCAGTTACGCTGCCGCACAAGCCCAGTGTGGCTTTGGCGTAGTTAATCACGCCCGGTTGCTGCATGGGCTCACCGATTAATTTGCCCTCATCATCCGGCTCGGCAATGTGGGTTACCTTTGCCACACTGTCGATAATGGCTTTTTGCAACGCCGGGCATGGGTGCTCTGCATCATCCACGGTGTAATAACCATCAGGGATATTCCAGTTTTTGTTCACAGTGCCGTCTTGCGCCGCTTTGGCCGGGCGGAACTCGCTGTTGTCGGAATCCGTGGTTTCATGCAGGTCTATATGCAGTGAAAACTGCGTATCCAGGCTGGCCAGATATTGCCTTACCTGCTGCGCTTCGCTGGCTTTGCCGCTTTCGCCGAAGCTGCGGTTTGGGTCTATCGCCTGTGGGTTCCAGCGGTTGATAGTTTCATAGCCCCAGGGGCTGATGCAGGGTAACACCAGAATGTTCACCTTTTCGCTATACGCTTGGGCTTTGGTTTGCAGAAAACGCAATGCGCCATGCACGCCGCTGGTTTCATAGCCATGTACGCCGCCTGTTACTAATACTGTTGGCTTGTTGCTTTGCCAGTTGCGGCTTTTTACCGCAAACAACGGGTAGCTTTTTCCACAGACATGCTGATAGTCCAGCTCGCCGTACTGTTCAACATCGAAGTCGTTATTAAGCGCGGCTATAGCAGGTAGTACGTCGTCGAAAAAACTGCGCTTAATCTGTTGCTCGCTCAGCCACTGCGCTTTTTCAGCGTCTCCCCACGGCTGGCCGACAGTGCCGATATGGTAAATTTTGTCCATTGCTCTTCCGTTATAATGCTGTCATTTGTACGACTGAATAGCCGGCAACTATAACATTGACGTCGATTGAACAAAAACAGTCCTATGCAAAGAATTGCGGCAGTACTACCGAAGCCTGAATGAATTGCACTGTTAAAATTTACAACTACCTTGTTGCTGTAAACTGATGTGCTGCTGCGGTGCGCTGGCATCCAGTACGTCAATATGCTCAATCTGCAGCAGGGGGATTTCAATACTGTCGCTGTCCTGCTGCAGCAACAAAAACTCTTGTTGAGCATTACTGCGGGTATCGTGTGCGGTGCCGTGAACGGCCGAACCGTCGAGCAGGTGTACAGCGACCGGGTAACGGCGCATGCAGATGATTTCTATATGATCATGTAAATCGCAGGCTAGAACATTGGCGGACATGATAGCTCCGGGCAAAGGTGCGGTAAGGGCGGTAGTCATGTAATAGCGCTGAATATTGCACTCGTCAAATTTATTACCAAATACTTAGCTTGCTAACTAAATAAAGGTGGTGTAAAATACTTAGCATGCTAACTAATTGCTGAGTATGCGATGACTGACACCACTGATCTGAACGATATGAAAGCCATGCTGCAGGTGCCGCTGGGTAACCAGATTGGCCGTGTACACCGCTTATGGCGCAGTGCTATTACTGCCGCCGTGCAATCACTGGATATGACCGAAGCGCGCTGGACAGCCATGCTGCATTTGCAGCTGTTGGGTGAGGGCGCAACTCAGCAGGCTCTGGCGCAGGAGTTGGGGATTGAGATGCCATCGTTAAGCCGCACGCTCGGTCAACTGGTTGAACTGGACATGTTGGAGCGGCGGCCACACCCGACCGATAAAAGAGCACACTGCCTGTATTTTACCCCTGCCGGCCAGCAAACACTGACTAAACTGATTGAACGCACGATGCAAATCAGGCAGGCGTTGTATCGGGATTTAACACCGGCTGCGGTGCAGCAACTGATGCAGGCGCTGGATCTGATGGAGCGCAACGCCCGCGCCTTATTGGTAACCACGGCAGCGGAGGATAATCTATGACACCGGATCAGGTTTTTAAACGCTGGGTGCACGGTGCGATCGTCGTCTTTGTTATCGCCTTTGTGTATTTTATTGTCGCTGATATCTGGTTACCGCTCAGTGCCCAGGCCCGTGTTATGCATCCGGTCGTTGGCATCGCCTCAGAGGTGAGTGGCCAGGTTACACAGGTGCTGGTGCAGAATAATCAGCAGGTAAAAACCGGTGACATTTTGTTTAGTCTGGACAAGCAAAGCTATCAGCTGGCAGTCGATAAAGCAGAACTGGCGCTGGAGGCCGCGCAGCAGGAAAATACTCAGCTTGATGCCGCAATTGCCTCGGCTCAGGCCAGTGTGGCGGCGTATCAGGCGCAGGCAGAGGAACTCGGGTTGGAAGTCAAACGGCTGCAGCAGCTGATAGGTTCGCGCAGTGTGTCGCAGCAGCAACTGGATAAAGCGGCTGCCAATTATCAGGCGGCGCTGGCACAGGTTGACGCGGCTAAAGCGCAGGCTCATGAGCTGGTGGTACGCCGGGGCGAGCCGGGCGAGGCTAACTTACTGTTACGCCAGGCCGCTAATGCACTGGCAAATGCGCGGTTAAACCTGCAGTACACTGATGTGCGCGCCAAGGTAGATGGTGTGATGACCAACCTGCAACTGGTACCGGGCAATTATGCTACGGCCGGCAAAACACTGGCGGCGCTGGTGGCAAATGAAGCCGATATTATTGCTGATTTTCGGGAAAAGTCGTTAACAAAAGTCAAAGCCGGTACAGCAGCCAGTGTGATGTTTGATGGCTTGCCGGGACAGGTATTTGCTGCCACGGTGCGCGCTATCGATGCCGGTGTCAAAGATGGTCAGTTGAACGCCGATGGCAGCCTGGCGAACCCGGAAAGTTCTGATCGCTGGGTGCGTGATGCGCAGTATCTGCGCTTACACCTGACTCTGGATGATAGCGATGCGGTGTTGGCCGCGTTGCCTACCGGTGCCCGCGCGACTGTACAGCTTTACCCTGCCGCAGGCCCGGCGCGTTGGTTGGGCCAGGCACAGGCACGCTTGATCAGCCTGTTGCATTATATCTATTAAGGGGTAAAGCATGTCTTCGCCCGCCAGTGTTACTCACCCCAAACTGCAGCTGAGCAGCAATGATGTCAGGCAGTGTCTGCGCATTGCCTTTGGCGGCACACTGGGCTTTGTCGTGTGCAAACTGATGGACTGGAACTACGGTACCTTTTTTGCGGTTAACCCTATGCTGCTACTGGGGCTGGTGCCGGTATTAAATGCGCATGTGGTTCGACAGTTTATCGCCGGTATTTTATTTGTCAGTGTCAGTGTGTTGCTGGTGCAGGGGCTGTTTGGCGACAAACCGGGCCTGATGACGTTGCTGGTGATCCTACAGTTTGGTTTTTTATTCCGTTGTATGACACAAGGCGTACATTTTTTGTTTGGTGCCACCACCCTGGTAGGCTTGTCGATGCAGTTGCATTTTGCCAGTTATCCGGCACCGCTGACCCATGTTGGCGATATCGTGATGTCGAACCTGATGGCCGGTGTCTTTACGTTGTTTGTCACGTTTTTAATGTACACGCTATTTCCGGATACCTCGCCGCGCGCTGCTCGCCAGATGCCGGCTAAACCGCTGAGCAACCAACGCCATGAAGTGATCCTGGCAACTACGGTGGCAACCCTGTCGTTTCTCGTATTTCAAAGCTTTGATCTGATCGATTCGTTGTCGGCGCAGGTAGCATCAGTGCTGGTGTTGTTTCCGCTAAACTGGCACGGCGCCGGCAAAGCGGGTTGGAACCGGGCTATTGGCACGCTGGTGGGGTGTAATGTCGGGCTGGCCATTCAGCTGCTGCTTTACAGCCATTCGAATATTTTGCTGTTTGTCACGCTGGCGATGTGGGTCAGCATCATGCTGTTTGCCCGCCATCATATGTTTGAAGGCGGTCAGTCTGGCGCGGGTTTTGGTGCCATGACAACGATGGGAATTTTATTCGGCCAGTATCTGACGCCACAAAGTGATCTGGTGTACAGCGCCTTGTACCGCTTTAGTTCAGTCGCTATTTCAGTGGTTTGTACGCTGATTGCGGTGTATCTGATGCATCAGTTGTTAAACCGTTTCGCCGCCACACGCTTACAGTTGCCCTAGCCAGCGCTGAAACCGTCCAGGGGAGCTACGGCGTTTTCTGCCCTGTTGTGCTATTACTGTTGCTACGTTGCCGGTGTTTTTTGCCCGGGCAAAGCAGTGCAAAGGACAGTAAGATGACAAAAACAACCTTGTCGATTGACAGTGAGTTTGTGGTGTTAAACCCGAACCAGCAGGCGTCCGTTGAGTTGGCTGACGGTGGTTTATATCAGCGGCTGGATTCAGCCTATAACGGCTTTGCCGGCCATCAGCTGGTGTCGTGTTACGCGTTCAGTGCTAACTGGCCAAGCTGGGAGAGGCACCCGAACGGTGATGAAATCGTGATCCTGTTAAGCGGCCAGACGGAGTTTATTCTGCAAACCGACGATGGCGATGTCAGTATTAAGCTAAGCCGGCAGGGCGAATATGTGCTGGTTCCTCGTAATGTCTGGCATACCGCCAGAACAGAGGGCAGTTGTAAGCTGTTGTTTATCACCCCGGGTGAAGGCACCGAACACCGGCCTGCTTAAATACTGCAACGGCAACATGAGCGTAAATAGTAAAGCCCCATGTAGGGGCTTTATCTGGCACGGCGGCTTATTGCAGGTGGTCTTTTAACTCACGACCAGCCTGGTCCAGTGCGTCTTGCACTGCCGGTACATCGCTTAGCACGTTCAGCAAACCAAAGTCATGGATCATGCCGTTATAGCGTACTGTAGTCACTGTCACACCTGCATCGCTCAGATGGCGGCCATAGGCTTCACCTTCATCACGCAGCACGTCCATTTCAGCGGTCTGAATTAATGCCGGTGGCAAGCCCTGCAACTGGGCTTTGGTCGCACGCAGCGGTGAGGCATAAATCTCGTTACGCTGCTCCTGTGACGTGGTGTAACTATCCCAGAACCACTGCATCATGTTGCGGGTTAAAAAGTGGCCATCGGCATAGGTATGGTAAGACGTATTGTTAAAGCTGGCATCGGTGACCGGCCACAGCAACAGCTGGAATTTCAGCGTCGGTGTGCCTGCTTCTTTCGCTTTCAATGCCACTACCGCCGCCATGTTACCACCGACGCTATTACCGGCTACCGCTAAACGGCTGCCGTCGACACCAATTTGTTTACCGTTCTTTGCTACCCATTGGGTTGCCGCATACGCCTGGTTAATTGCCGTTGGGTATTTTGCTTCCGGTGATGGTGTGTAATCAACATACACTGCCGCTGCACCAGAGCGCTGCACCAAATCGCGGATTAAACGCTCATGCGTTGGAAAATCGCCCAGTACCCAGCCACCACCGTGGAAGAACATAAAGGCCGGTAAAGTACCTGTGCTGCCTTGGGGTTTAACGATAACCAGTTTAATGCTCTGGCCATCCACTTTGATAATTTTTTCGCTGACATCAGCAGCCGGTAAGGTGGCACCTTGTTGTGCGCCGGTTAATACTGCACGGGCATCTTTAGGTGATAACTGCTCCAGTGGTTTACCGCCACCCTGGGCTAAGGCATTTAAGAAGCCCTGTGTTTTCGTTTCAACGCCCGGTGAGCCTGCGGCAATGGCATTGCCGATACTTAATGCTAACAGGCTGGCAGTGATTACAGTGTTTAATGTTTTCATGGTGTGTTCCTCAAAGTTTATCAGTTAGTTGCTTAAGTAAGTTACGCAGCCAAGCAAGTTGTGTTGCTTACGTCGTACCGCGGTTGATGCTTATATTACGCAACTGAATTTCTTTTTGGCGCCATATTGTCTAAAGTATGATGCAGATAGTCTAAATGTATTTGAGGAAAGAGGATGGACAGGCTTTCAACCCTGCTGGCGCAGTTTGGTATGCATGCCAGCGTGTTTCACAGTGGTGTTTTTTATGGCAACAGTGATTATGCAGCCCCGCAGCGCGGTGGCACGCTGCATTTACTCGGTAGCGGCCGGCTGGGTTTGCAGGCAGCGTCGCGTGATATGCAGCTCACCGAGCCGAGCCTGATTTTTATGCCGCGGCCCATGCCGCATGCGTTGCAGGCACATCAGGCTGATAAGGTGCAACTGGTTAGTGCCTATCTGGGCTTTGACGGTGGGCTGGACAACCCGCTGACAACGGCGTTGCCCGATTGCCTGGTAATGCCGCTGCGTGAGCTACCCACCTTGCAAAGTGGCCTTGCCTGGTTGTTTGAGGAAGGCGCAGAGCAAAACTGTGGCAGAAATGCGGTGTTAAACCGCCTGGTTGAGCTGGTGATGATTCAGTTGCTGCGCCATGTGATGAACAACCGTGTTGTTTCAAGCGGTATGATGGCGGGGCTGGCCGATTGGCGTCTGGCTCGGGCTGTAACCTTAATGCATGACCAGCCTGAGAAAAATTGGTCGGTGGCGGAGCTTGCCAGTGCAGCCAGTATGTCGCGGGCCAGTTTTGCCGCGCAGTTTCATAAGGTAGTGGGTAAAACCCCGGCGGATTACCTGCTAAGCTGGCGTGTCAGCCTGACGCAAAAACGTTTACGCGAAGGCCGGCCTATAGCGCTGATCGCTGACGAAGTGGGCTATGACAGCCCATCAGCGCTGGCGCGGGCATTCCGGCGTAAAACCGGTGCCAGCCCGCGCGAGTGGTTACAGCAGCAGTAACCAGTATGTAGACACTCAGCGGTTTTCCAGCCGGTTATAGTCAAGGTAACCACTGTCTATAGGGTTGCGCTGCTGGAACACTGTGTTCAGCCGGTCGCTGAACTGCCAGAAGTTAGCATTACTGCGCCGCACGGCGAAAGCATCCAGCAAGGCCGTGTAATCCTGCTCGCTGTTAATCGCTCTGGCCAGCTTTACCAGCTGAGGTAAATCGGCTTCCTGCACATGCCAGAACGCATCAGGGTAACTGCCCAGAATGCCGTGCACCAAGGTGACATCGTCATTTTGTTTATCGCGGTTTTGTTCTTCAGAGAACAGGCTGTTTACGTTGAAATGGGCGCTGTTGCGCAGCAAGGTAAACAGTTCAGGGTCTTTACCCTGCTCAGGCTCAACCACGATCATGGTTATTTCCGGCAGTATGGCTGCGCTTTCACCTTTTATTTCATTAAGTTGCTGCAATAAAGTCAGGCTTTGCTTATTCAGGCCACTGGCAGATAACTGATGTTGCTCAGGTTGTACCGCATGAAGGTGCTTTGCGAACAGGGCATACAGCTCTTGTTTGGGGTTATCAGTTTGGTAATGAATGCCGCTTGGCTGATTAAAGGGGTTAATATCGCCTTCAATAAACTGTGTCAGCTCCGGGCCGGCTTTCTGATACCAGGCATTAAACTCGCTGCGACGGCGCTCAGGCGGTAAAAACGCCAGAAAGTTAGATTCGCCTTCCATGCGTAAAAAATCCATGTAGAGCCGGGTCATTAGCTGATGGCCATAATTGCCGTATACGTCAAAACCTGCCACCAGCAGGTAATGGATCCGCTCCAGTAGCGCGTAATCTATCACCCAGGCGGTTTTGGGCGCGTTGCCAACCAAACCTTTTACCACAGTGGCATTATCAAAATGGCGAAACACCGTCAGGCTGGCATTTTGGTTGTTACCGTCGCCATCCCAGATGCCGTCCATTGTCAGGTGCTGGCCGCCTTGCAGGGCTTCGTTTAAAAACCGGCTGCGGGCGCGCAGGTAATCGCCCTGACGTTTGGCAAATGCTACCCAGCTGACGGCAAAGGCAGTGCTGTCTTTTTCTGCCGGCATACGCAGGTTGTTTTGCTGCGATAAGTAAAAGGCTTCGACACCGGGTGCGGTGGCCATTTCAGGCTTGACAAAATACACCCAGAACCTGTCGTTGATCACATTCAACGCCACCTGACCACGACAGACCGGGCCTTTGATATAGCCCATGATGGTGTTTTCTGCGCGCTCCAGCATAAAACGGTAGCGGGCATTTACCGGTAACTGGACAAAAGCAGTAAGCGGGTTGGCCGCTATTTCACTTTCATAACCGGGCAATTTATCCACGCTGTAGACAGCATCGACAAACCATTGCTGCCATTTTTGCAGTAAGTCGGCGTTAATATCGTACGGCTGGTGGGTTTTATTGACGATGGTCGATTGCACCGGTGTTAACCGGTAGTACACCCGGCTGACGCCCGGGGCATCAAAAGGCCTGCGACTGGCAATCACACTGACCGGCTGGCCGGGTGGTGTTGCGGAACGTACCAGTTGATAAAACTGTGGCGTTTGGCCCGCTTGGTTCAGTGCTGAAAAATACAGGTGCGAGGTAAATAAATGCTCATAAATATAACGGGCACTGAGCTGCATTTTCAGGTTGTCGGCGTTTAGCCAGTGTTCAAGTTTGGCTACCTGTTCCAGTTCAGCTTTGGGTATCCCAGCGGCTGGCGGCATAGCGGCGCCCTGACTTAGCCAGTGCATTAACTGCTGATGTTCAGCGCTACTAAGGGCCGGCAAACCGTAAGGCATACCCGCCAACGGCTGTTTATTGGCGTAGTGCTCAAACTCTTCAATGGTAGGGCACTGCTGGTCGCGGTCCAGGCTGAAGTCGAAGCTGTCAGGCAAAATGGTGCCCTGTGGCAAAGGCTGTTGCTGCTTAAGCTGCAGCATTCTGGCCAGTACCGAGGCCTGGGTATTGGCTTCTGCAGTCTGGCTGCGCTCATTCAGTACCGGAAAAAATCCGCGCTCGCGCCACTGCTGTAATGTCTGAGCGTCGATAAACAAACGGTTAGGCGTTGCTGCCAGCAGCCTGGCGCCGTCATAGACTTTTTCTTTATGCGCGCCGCGCTCAATACCGGCGTTTGATGCCATATTTAGCTGGCAGGGTGAATCGTAACAGGCGTGGCATACCACGCAGCGCCGGTCGATTATCGGCCTAATCTGCTCGTTAAAGTCAGCGGCATCGCTGCCGGTGGCAGCTCTGTTATCTGGTGTTGCGCTGCCATACAGCTGGTTTAAATCAAACCGGGCTAATGTTGCGCAACCTGCCAGTAGCAGTATCAGCACAAACAGCAGTTTTTTTCGGGGCAGGGCGGTGTTTAACATAGTCTTCCTTTGCTGCATGGCGTAATCAGTCATATCGCCAGCGGCAATGGTAGCTCAAAACTTGCCGCTTGTGGTACTCTGCCAGCATCTTGTTTTCGCAGAGAAATTGCATGCTAGAGCCGGGTTTTGTTGTGATCCATAGCAATAAACTGGAGACGCTGCGCGAGTTGCTGGTGCAGTGGCTGGCAACGCATCCTGTATCGGTGCTGGGGACTGAAGAGATCCTGGTGCAAAGTAATGGTATTGCTCAGTGGCTGAAAATGGCGTTGGCCGAAACAGCAAACGGCCATCCGGGCATTGCCGCTGGCCTGCAGGTAGAGCTGCCGAACCAGTTTGTCTGGCAACTTTACCGGGCGGTGCTGGGAGACAGCATTCCGAAAAGCCTGCCGTACGACAAAGCTAATTTAAGCTGGCGCTTGCTGGCATTACTTCCCCAGCTTACCGCGCCGGTGTTTGTGCCGCTACAACGCTACCTTGAGGATGATGTCGACGGCCGTAAAGCCTATCAGCTGGCACTGCGGCTGGCCGATTTATTTGACCAGTATCAGGTATACCGTGCCGACTGGCTGCAACGCTGGCGTGATGGGCAAGACCTGCTGAACGGCACTAACGCTGTGCCCGCCGATCAGCTGTGGCAACCGGCGCTATGGCGGTTACTGCAGCAACAACTGGCCAGCGTCTGCGCTGAAAATGCCTATTCCAGCCGGGCCGATGTGCATAACACTGCACTTGCCGCACTGCGTGACGGTAAGCTTGCCCGGCCTGATCTGCTACCCGATCGCGTCGTCGTATTTGGTGTGTCTTCCCTGCCGCAGCAAACTGTCGAACTGTTATCAGCGCTCGGGGCGCAGCGGCAGGTACTGCTTACCGTATTAAACCCGTGCCGGCATTTTTGGGGTGATATCAGCAGCATTAAAGATGAAATGCGTGCTGCGCAAAAACGCCAGCAGCGCAAAAGCGGCTTACCGCCGGTGCTGGATGCCGATGCGCTGTATCTGCATGCGCCGGTATTGCTGGCCAGTTTGGGTAAACAGGGGCGCGACTATATCAGCCTGCTGGATCAGTTTGACCAGAGCGAGCATTATCAACACTGGTTTAATGGCCGTATTGACCTGTTTTCTGACCCGGTTGCCGATATCAGCGCTTTGCCGTTATTAACGCAGTTGCAGCAGGACATGCTGGAGCTAAACCCAACACCGGCAGTACCGCGTATGCTGGCAGCTGCCGATAGCAGCATCAGTTTTCACATCGCTCATAGCCGCCAGCGCGAAGTAGAAATTCTGCAGGATAACCTGATCGCAGCGTTTAGCGCCGACCCGGCACTACAGCCACGCGATATTATTGTGATGACACCGGATATCAGCCAATACCAAAGCCATATTCATGCAGTGTTTGGCCGCCTGGCGCAGGACGACCCGCGCTTTTTACCCTATACGCTGGCAGATCAGAGCTTGCGCGGCAGCCAGCCGCTGTTACTGGCGCTGGAATACCTGCTGGACTTACCAAAACAGCGTTTTGCCTTAAGTGAAATCAGCGATTTACTCGATGTGCCGGCTATTCAGCGCCGCTTTGGTGTGCATGCTGACGCTTTGCCGCAATTGCAGCTGTGGCTGACCGAGGCCGGTGTGCGCTGGGGGCTGGATGGTGCGCAGCGTAGCACACTCGAGTTGGGTGAGCTGGACAGCAGTTACAGTTGGATGTTTGGTATTGAGCGTATGTTGCTGGGGTTTGCCATTGGTGATGAACCCTTGTGGCAGGATACCGCACCTTATGCAGAGGTTGCCGGGCTGGCTGCAGCTGAGCTTGGGCCGGTGCTGCAGTTTATTCAGCAGTTAAAGCACTGGCACAGTGTTATAGCGGCAGGGCAGTCGCGCAGCCTGTTGCAATGGCAACAGCTTATGCTGGGTGAGAACGGTTTGCTGCTGAGCCTGTTTGATTTTAATGATGAGCAGGACCAGCTGATTTACAGCCGGTTGAGCGACGCGCTGGACCAGCTGGTTGCCGCGGCAGACAGTGGGGATTTTAGCTGTGAAATCAGCCTGCTGGTGCTGCGCGAAGCCTGGCTGGAACAAGCCGCCAGCAGTGGTTTAAGCCAGCGCTTCCTGGCTGGCAGTTTAACGTTTTCGACACTGATGCCGATGCGCGCCATACCGTTCAAGCGTATTTACCTGTTGGGCCTGAATGATGGTGATTACCCGCGCTCCCGGATGCGTGATGACTTTGACCTGATGGCAACAGATTACCGCGCCGGCGATCGCTCGCGGCGCGATGACGACCGCTACCTGTTTCTGGAAGCGCTGTTAAGTGCGCGCGACAGCCTGTATCTGAGCTGGGTAGGGCGCGATATTCGTAACAATAGCGAGTTACCGCCAAGCGTGCTGGTTAGCCAGTTGCGCGATCTGATCAATAACGGCTGGACAGCAGAGCAGCAGCCGGATACCGCACAAAGCCTGACTCACGAATACCCGATGCAGCCGTTTTCGGCGCAGTATTTTAATGGCCGCTACCACACTTATGCTCATGAGTGGCAAAGTGCGCATCAGCCTGGCAGCGCCCTGCAACTGCCCGAACCTGCAGCTATGCAGCCAGAGGCTGAGCTATTGCCGGTACTGACACTACGCCTGCTGGACGACTTTCTGGCCAACCCGTGCCGGCATTATTTAACCCAGCGTTTTAAAACCCGGTTTTATCAGCAGAACGATGCCACAGAAGATGCTGAGCCTTTTGTGCTCAATGCGTTGCAGTTGTACCAACTGAAACAGCAAGTGCTGGACCAGTTATTACTTGATGCAGACACCGACATTGATGCAGCCGTACAGCAGCTGGCCCGCCAGGCCAGGTTACCGTTGGCGTTATTTGGGCAACTCAGTGCTGCCCAGATAGCGCGTGAAGCCGGTGTGGTGTTTTCACGCTACCGCGCTGACGGCACGCACTGGCAAAGACGCAGCAAAGCATTGAGCTTACAGCTTGAACCCGCTGGCATTGTGTTAAATGACCGGCTGGGTAATGTCTACAGTAATGACGCCGGCCAACAGGCGCTTATTTTGCTGCGGCCAAGCGCGGTGCGTGATAAAGGCGGGTTGCGCGTGCATACGCTGCGCAGTAGCTGGCTGCAACAGTTGGCGGCAAACAGTCAGGGTGAGGCACTGGCGATTTATCAGTACGGCCTGGATGATGCGATACATATCCGGCCTCAGCCGCAGATACAGGCAGCAACAACACTGGACGCACTGGTACAACACTGGCTGGCTGCACTACAGCAGCCGCTGCCGCTGATGCCGAAAACCGCGCTGTGCTATTTGCAAACCGGCGACGAGAATAAATGCCGCGACATGTTTGAAGGTGGTTATCAGCGCAGTGGCGAACGTGACAACGCACCGGAGCTGACGCGCTACTACCCGGACTTTAACAGACTGCTGGCAGCCGGTTTTACCGATTGGGCGCAAAAAGTGTATGGTCCTATGCTGCAAACCCTGACCGATAACGACAGCGGAGCCGCACTATGAGCCAGCCTGGCCTGCCAGCGGTAGCTGCGCACAACAACGATGTAAAACCGCTTGATGCATTAACTTTTCCGCTGCACGGTAGCCGGTTAATTGAGGCCAGCGCCGGTACCGGTAAAACCTTTACCCTGGCTGCCCTGTATCTGCGCCTGGTGTTGGGCCATGGTCAACGCGCAACAGACAGCGAAAAAAATAGTGGCTTTGTCACTACGTTAACGCCGCCACAAATTTTGGTAGTAACCTTTACCCGGGCGGCGACGGCAGAGCTGCGTGATCGTATCCGGTTACGGCTGGTTGAGGCCGCCACAGCATTTCGCGCCGGTAATACTGACGATGAGCTGTTAAGCAGGTTATTGCAGGACTACAGCAAAAACGAGTATCCGGCCTGTGCCGGTATCTTGGAGCGTGCAGCGCAATGGATGGACGAAGCGGCTGTATTTACTATTCACAGCTGGTGTCAGCGCATGCTGTCAGAGCATGCTTTTGACTCCGGTATGGGGTTTGCTGAGCAGCTTAGTGACGATAATCAGCTGCTATTGCACACGCTGGCGTGTGACTACTGGCGCCGCTTTTTATACCCATTGACTGACGCCGCTGTGTTACACGAGCTGGGGCGGGTAGCGCAGTCGCCCGAGGCGCTGCTGGCCGATGTGCAGCCCTGGCTGCAAGCCGATGCAGAAGATATGCAATTTAACGCCGGCGGCGAGCCGTTACCAGAACCGTTAAGCCCACAGCAGGCCGCAGCACCGCTTAGCCAGTGGCAGCAGCAACTGACAGCGCTGTGCCAGCAGTTGCCGCCACTGCTGACAGAGGATGTACTGCCACTGCTGGATGATGCGTTTGACAACAGCTGGTTAAACGGCAACAAGTTTCGTGCCGCCAGCTGGCCGGCAGAGCGCCAGTGGTGGCTGGCGCTGCTGGCTGAACCTGAAAAGATAAGCAGCCAGGACGCTGACTTTACCAGCATGGTGCAAAAATACCGTGCGGCCAATCTGGCTGCCGCACAGAAAAAAGGCCAGCCGCTACTACGCCATGCCGTATTTGAGCATTTTGATGCGATAGCACAGCTGTTACAGGCGAAGCCTGAACTGGCAATGGCAGTGCGGCACCATGCAGCCATATGGCTAAGTGGCGAGTTTCATACCCGCAAACAGCAACGCGGTGAGCTGGATTTTAATGACTTGCTGCTGCAGCTGCATAAAGCGCTGCTAAGTGACAGCGGTCAGGTGCTGGCAGCGCGGATCCGCGCACAGTATCCGGTGGCGATGGTGGATGAATTTCAGGACACCGACCCGCTGCAGTTTGCTATTTTCCGTGCCATTTACCCCGATGTGCAAAGCCGCAACAGTGCGCTGATTATGGTGGGGGATCCGAAGCAGGCAATATATAGCTTCCGTGGGGCCGATTTAAATACCTATCTGCAGGCCCGCACGTTAACCGCTGGCCGGCATTACAGCCTGAGCACAAACTTTCGCTCGACCACGGCGCTGGTAGAAGGGGTGAACCAACTATTCAGTACTGCTGAGAGCCAGCGTGGTGCTTTCGGTTTTGGCAGCAGTGATGTGACGGAACTGCCGTTTTTGCCGGTACAGGCTAAGGGTAAAAGTGCACAGCTGCAGCGTGGCAGTAATGAAGTAGCGGCGGTGAATTATTGGCTGGCGCAAGCTGAGCCAGGCGAACTGAAAAAAGGTGGCTATCAAAGCCTGATGGCGCAGGCGTGTGCTGATGAAATTACGTATCTGCTGCATCAGGCACAGAACGGTCAGGCGCTGTTTAGCGGCGACGATAGTGCCGCTAAGCCACTGCAGCCATCGGACATTGCTGTTTTGGTACGCGATCGCAATGAAGCAGCACTGATCAGGCGTGAGCTGAGCGCGCGTAATGTGCGCTCAGTGTATATGTCTGATAACGAGTCGGTGCTGCAAAGCGCCGAGGCCGCCAGTGTGCTGTACTGGTTAAAAGCCTGTCATCAGCTGGAAGATGACAACCTGCTGCGCCAGGCGCTGGCATTACCCCTGTCGCAAAACAGCGATACCCAGCTGCAATACTGGCTGAACAACGAAATAGCCTGGGAGCAGCTCACTGAACAGGTCCGGTTATTTCGCCAAATCTGGCGTTACAAAGGCGTACTGGCCATGCTTACGGCCTGGCTGCATTACTTTGGTTTGCCGGCAAAGTGGCTGGCGCTGGAGCAGGGTGAGCGCTGCCTGACCAATGTGCTGCACCTGGCAGAATTACTGCAAAGTGAAAGCCAGCAGCGCGATGGTGAAAGCGGCCTGATCCGCTGGCTAAGCGAGCAGCTGGCAGGCAATGGTAACAGTGATGAGCAGCAGCTGCGGCTGGAAAGTGATCAACAGCTGGTGCAGGTGGTGACCATTCATAAAAGTAAAGGCCTGCAGTATAACCTGGTGTTTCTGCCGTTTATCTGTGGTTTTAAAGCAGCCAAAAAAGATCGGCCGCAGCGTTATTTTGATGGCCGCCAGCGAGTGCTGGATCTGATGCCCGATGATGCAACGCTGCAAAAGGCTGAACATGAGCGCCTGTTGGAAGACATCCGGCTGTTATATGTTGCACTGACCCGACCGGTATACGCTTGCTGGCTCGGATTGGCGGCGTTTAGTGAAGGCAACAGTAAAAAAAGCAAACTGGCGCAAAGTGCACTGGGCTACCTGCTGAACTTGCCGGATGACTGCACCCTGGCAGATTTAACCACGGCGCTTAGCGTACTGCCGTGGCAGCAACAGCCGTTGCCTGCAGTACAGCCGCCACTTAGTGTGGCGGGCGTGCCTGAACTGATACCGGCGCTGAGACTTACTGCACCGCTCAGGCGCGAGCGCTGGTGGATAGCCAGTTATTCTGCGCTGCGTACCGGCAGCAATCAGGCGCCGGAGCTTAGCGATGCTGCGCCAGATAAGGGTGCCTTAGCGGCCGATACTGTGCTCGACAGCTTGTTGCAGGAGGAGAATAACGAGCCTTTGCTGCACAGTGAGCAATATCAGAGCATGCATGATTTTCCACGTGGCGCTGTGCCCGGCACCTTTTTGCACCAGCTGCTTGAGCTGGCGCAACAGCAAGGGTTCGCCCGGTGCGATGATGCCTTTTGCGATGACATGTTAGCGCACCAGCTGGCGCGGCATAACTGGCAAAGCTGGCATCAGGTGCTGCGCAGCTGGCTGGGGCAGATGTTACAGGCGCCGCTGGCCGGTGTGCAGCAGTCGCTTAAGCAGTTACAGCAGGTGCGATCAGAACTGGAGTTCTGGCTGCAAACTGAGCAGGTACCGGTATTAGTGTTAGATAAGCTGATTTGTCAGGCCGTTTTACCCGGTATGTCGCGCCCGCCGCTGTTACCCGATACGTTAAACGGTATGTTAAAAGGCTTTATTGACTTAACGCTGCAAGGCCAGGATGGCCGCTACTGGGTGCTGGATTACAAATCAAACTGGCTGGGGTCGGATGACAGTGCCTACAGCGAAGAAGCGATGCAGCAGGCTTTGCTTGATAAGCGTTATGATGTGCAGGCCGTGCTGTATATGCTGGCACTGCACCGGTTGTTGAAGCTACGCCAACCCGGTTACCTGCAGGCGCCAGAGCGTTATCTCGGTGGTGCGCTGTACTGGTTCATCCGCGCGCCAGAGCAGGGCCAACTGCTCTTACCCGCGCAAGTTACGCTGTTAACCCAGCTGGATGCCCTGTTTGCCGGCAAAGCCGTGCCGGAGGTTGCAGATGCAAATTGACTTATTTGCCGGTGAACATGAGCCAGAACCGCAAGCGGTGTTTCATCCGGCGCTGCAGGACCTGACACAGATGCAGGCTATGTTACAGCGCTGGCAGCAGCGGCGCTGGCTGCGCGCGTTAGATGTGCAGTTACCGCAAACCCTTCATCAGCTGGCGGCTGAACCAAACCCGCTGTTATGGTTGCTCTGTGCTTTACTGTGCCATCAGTATGGCCGCGGCCACAGCTGTATTCTGCTGCAAGACTTACTGCAAGACCCGGACGGCCTGCTGAGCCTGCCGCCGCAAAACCAGTTTTTACAGCGCTTTACTGACCGCCCTGCAGTGGTGCTAAAAGGCCTTACGATCGGGGATTTCCGCGCGGCGCTGCAGGGCTGCAGCTGGCTGGCAACGGCAGGGCCAGCACCGCTGGTGCTTAACGAAGACAGGTTGTATCTGTACCGGCTGTACCAGGCAGAGCAGCGCGTAAAGCAGCATCTTAGTTTAATGCTCAGCACCACGCTGCCGCTGGCCAACGCCGTAACAGCTGAGCTGGATATATTATTTGCCACACCGCAGCAAACCGAGCCCGACTGGCAGCGGCTGGCCTGTGTGATGGCATTACAGCGCCGGTTTGCCATTATTACCGGCGGGCCGGGTACCGGTAAAACGACTACAGTGGTAAAGCTACTGGCGTTGTTACAACACGGTGCCGGCGGCGCTCTAAATATAAAACTGGCAGCGCCAACCGGTAAGGCCGCTGTGCGTCTGACCGAGTCTATCAGCGGTGCGCTAACTCAGTTACCGGCAGAGCGCGCCCGCACCATACCGACAGAGGTGACCACCTTACACCGGCTACTGGGGGCAGTGCCAAACCGGCGCAGCTTCCGGCATAACCGTGACAACCCGTTACAGCTGGAAGTACTGGTGGTTGATGAAGCCTCAATGGTGGATTTAGAAATGATGGCGGCGCTGCTCGATGCCTTGCCAGAGCAGGCTCAGCTGGTGCTGCTGGGAGATAAAGATCAATTGTCGTCAGTTGAGGCCGGTTCAGTGCTGGGCGATTTATGCCGGGGCGCGGAATTGGGCGGCTACCGCGACGACACCATGGCGCTGTTGCAAGCGTTTAGCGCCGTGGCGCTGGATAAATGGCGCGGTGAGGGTTCAGCGCTTAACCAGGCCACGGTAATGCTGCGCAAAAGCCACCGTTTTGATGCGCACTCCGGCATCGGTCAGCTGGCTGCGGCAGTGAACCGCGGCGATACCGGCGCGGTGGAATTGTTTGCGCAGTACCCGGATATTGAACTGTTTAGCGCAAATCAGCTCAGTATACTTAAGGCCACCGTCGTTGCAGGTTACCGGCAGTATCTGCAGCAGGCGCAGCCAGGCCCCGCAGATGAGCGGGATAACTGGGCGCGCAGCGTGCTTGGCAGTTATAGCCGGTTTCAGGTGCTGTGCGCGCTGCGCAGCGGTGACTGGGGCGTAGAAGGCGTAAATGAGCAAATCAGCCAGTGGCTGCACAGCAGCGGCATAATTAACCGCCAGCAGCAGTGGTACAGTGGCAGGCCGGTTATGATGCAGCGCAACAATTACAACCTGGGGTTAATGAACGGCGATATCGGCATTACGTTAGTTGATCCGCTCAGCAACATGCTGCGTGTGGTGTTTCAGCTGGCCGATGGCAGCATCAAATGGGTATTGCCCAGCCGCTTAACCGAGGTAGAAACCGCCTTTGCCATTACGGTGCACAAATCGCAGGGCTCGGAATTTAATCATTGTTGCCTGGTACTGCCACCGGATAACAGCCCGTTGTTAAGTCGTGAATTGCTGTATACCGGTATTACCCGTGCCAAACAGCACTTTAGTTTGCTGTGTGCTGCGCCGGCACTGCTGCGCCAGGCTATAAGCCGCCGTGTGGCCAGAAGCAGCGGGCTCTAAGCCCGGCAAACAGAGGAGATCATTATGCTACAACTAGACGCGAGCGAATTGGTAAAGAACGGTAGTTATATCAATGGCCGCTGGCACAATAGCGATAATACGTTCAGCGTAAAAAACCCGGCTGATCTGCAGCCGCTGGCCGACGTTGCTGATGCGGGTAAAACGCAGGCCGAACAAGCGGTGCAGGCTGCGAGCGACAGCTTTGCCGGCTGGGCAGCCAAACCCGCAGCCGAGCGCTCAGCGCTGTTGCTGGATTGGTATCAACTGGTGATGAAACATCAGGATGACCTGGCGCGTTTAATGACGTTAGAGCAAGGCAAACCGTTAGCGGAAGCCAAAGGCGAGATAGCTTATGGCGCGTCCTACCTGCAATGGTTTGCTGAAGAAGCCAAGCGGCTGTATGGCGATACAATACCGGCACCATCTGCCGACAAACGTATCATTGTACAGCGCCAGCCGGTTGGTGTGGTTGCTGCCATTACGCCGTGGAATTTCCCGAATGCTATGCTGGCCCGTAAAGCTGCGGCAGCGCTGGCGGCAGGCTGCACCTTTGTGGTGAAACCCGCACACCAGACACCGCTTTCAGCGCTGGCGCTGGCAGAGTTGTCGCAGCAGGCAGGTATTCCGCCGGGCGTGTTTAATGTGATTTGTGGCACCGATGCCAAAGCGATTGGTGAGGTGCTAACGCAGGACCCCCGGGTCGCCAAATTCAGTTTTACCGGTTCGACAGCGGTGGGCAAAGTGCTGGCAAAACAATGTGCTGATACAGTAAAAAGGGTCAGTATGGAGCTTGGCGGCAACGCACCTTTTATTGTGTTTGATGATGCCGATCTGGATGCCGCTGCTGAAGGCTTAATGGCTTCTAAGTTTCGTAATGCCGGCCAAACCTGCGTTTGCGCCAACCGTATTCTGGTGCAGAGTAGCGTCTACGATGCTTTTATTGAAAAATTTGTTGAGAAGGTAAAACTGCTGCGCATTGGCGATGGTCTGGAAAAGGGCACCGATATTGGCCCGCTGATAGACGATAAAGCGCTGCAAAAAGTCACCGAACTGACCCAGAGCGCGTTAGACGATGGCGCGACGCTGCTGCTTGGCGGGCACCATCACAGCTTTGGTGAACGTTTTTTTCAGCCAACAGTGCTGGGGGATGTCACAGCAGAGATGACGATCAGCCAGCAGGAGATTTTTGGCCCGGTTGCCGCGATACAGCAGTTTGACACTGAACAGGACGCAATTGAACTGGCAAACTCTACCGAATATGGTCTGGCGGCCTATTTCTACAGCCGCGATATTGGCCGGGTGTTTCGCGTTTCCCAGGCGCTGCAATTCGGTATGGTCGGCATAAATGAAGGCATGGTATCTAATGCCGCGGCTCCGTTTGGTGGGGTGAAACAATCCGGCTATGGTCGCGAAGGTTCAAAATACGGCCTGGATGATTACACCGATATTAAGTACCTGTGCATTGGTGGTGTTTAGTGCGCCGCACATGCTAAAAAGCCGCCAGCATGATACATAAGTGCTGGCGGGTCTGATTGTCTGGATGTGCATTGCTTTGCACCGCTACTGGCGTTATAACAGATGCAGTAAAGCTAAAGGATAAGCGCTGTGGTAACTCAAGATATAGTAAAAGATGAGATCCAGCTGATCTACGTAAGTGAACGTTGCGCCAGCACCGATGATGCCGCTATCAATAAAATAAAGTTACGTGCCGAGCCAAACAACCACAGGCGTAATATTACCGGCGCTCTGCTTTATACCGAGCATTACTTCTTGCAATATCTCGAAGGTGAAGCCGCGGTAGTTGATGCGCTCTATGCCAGCATTTGTCGAGATCCACGCCACACTAATGTGCGCCTGCTACTGCGCAAATCAATCACACAACGCGATTTTTTACGCTGGAGCCTGGGTGTAAAAAAACTGCTGGATAACAGTGAAAATCAAGACTTTATCGCCGTGCTGAATATGATAGGCCAGGCCAGCAAGGTATCAGAAAGCCAGCTTGAGTGGTTTAAACTGGCGTTAAAGTAAGGGTTATTTTAACGCCAGGCGCTGATTATTCCGCGTTTTTGATCTGCTTGTGGATAAATTAATTTAACTTTAAATCATATTGATAGCTTTATTTGTGGTGGTTGTTATGCAGTTTTACCCGCCATTTTACCCACCATTTTTCGCATGCTTAACGCACCGAAGCCGAACGATCTATCTGCAAACTGCATGGTCGGATGTTAAGGCAGGTATGAATGCTGCAGTTAACCCATATTGCTTCTAGATTTGTTTATGAGGTGAATATACTTGCTATTCACCTCACTATGTGAGTAGATTGTGTAATATATTCATCTCAATCAGCAGGAGCCTTGCCTATGTGGATCTGGCAACAACCGGATTGGCCCGGCCGTCAGCGCGATGCAAAGCAGGTGTTTCGTTATGAGCATGCGGTACTGACGCCTAAGTTACGTGAACTGCACTTTTTGCAAGGCGTACTGCTGGGCAAAATGGGTGTGCAGGATAACCAACAGGCTACGCTCGATACCATGCTTGCCAACATTCTCACATCCAGTGCCATCGAAGGTGAGCGCCTTAACCATAGTGTGGTACGTTCTTCATTAGCGCGAAAGCTGGGTATTGCTGAACTGCAAAGCGTTGAAACGACAGCTCAGTCGGATGGCCTTGCAGCCATGGTGACAGACGCCACTGGTAACTGGCTGCAGCCATTAACGTTAGAGCGCTTGTTACAGTGGCATGCCTGGCTGTTTCCGTCTGACAGCTCATTGATGCAAAGAGTGCAGGGCGGGCAGCTTCGCGGTAACGAGCCAATGCAGGTTGTCTCAGGTAGAATCGACCGGCCTAAAGTGCATTTCGAAGCGCCACCGCGCGAAGTATTAGAAAGCGAGCTTAATTGCTTTATCGATTGGTTTAACCGCTCGCGTGATGACGCCAAGTTAGATCCGCTGCTACGCGCCGGCATTGCGCATTTTTGGTTTATCACGATTCATCCATTGGAAGATGGCAATGGCCGCTTGGCGCGGTTGTTGACCGATCTGGCACTGGCACAGGCAGAACATCAGTCCATCCGCTTTTATGCCATGTCGGTTGCTATCTTGGAGCGGCGTAGCAGCTATTACGACATCCTTGAGCAAAGCCAAAAGGGCGATACCGATATTACAGCCTGGCTGCTGTGGTTTCTCGATACCCTGACCGCCAGCCTAAAGCAGGCGCTGGCTGATATCGATAAAACGCTCCAAAAAACACGATTTTGGCAAAGGGTAGACCAAACGCAACTGAATAAAGAACAGGTCAAAGTACTAAACCGGTTACTCGATGGCGACTTCAGCAACGGCATCAGCAATAGCCAATACGGCAAAGTGGCTAAGGTAAGCCCTGCAACCGCCAGCCGGCATTTGGCGCAGTTGGTAGAAATGGGGTGTTTGGTAAAAACCGCTGCAGGGGGTAGAAGTACCAGATATGTGATCTTGTAATAGCAGGCTCCACTATGAACCTGCTATTTAGTTGGGTGAAAGTGTAATATTATTCCACGTTTTGGATCTGCTCGCGCATCTGCTCAATTAACACCTTAAGTTCCACGGCCGCGTTGGTGATCTCGGTGCTGATGGCTTTGGACGATAGCGTATTCGCTTCGCGGTTAAATTCCTGCATCATAAAATCTAAGCGCCGGCCGCAGGCGCCGCCTTTTTTCAGCGTGTGGCGGGTTTCTTTGATGTGCGCATCGAGCCGATCCAACTCTTCAGCTACGTCGGATTTGGAGGCTAAAAACGCCATTTCCTGCTCTAACCGGCTTTGGTCTAAGTCGGCTTTAATCTCGTTTAAACGGTTTACGATACGGTCGCGTTGCCACTGCATAGCTTGCGGTAAATGGCTGCGGACAAACGCAACCTGCTCACCAATTGCCGTTAAGCGCTGCTGTATCATCTGCTCTATGGCTTCACCTTCGCGGCCACGACCGGCAAGAAAATCCTGTAAGGCGGCATCGAAACCGGCCAGCAGTTCGCCCTGCAAAGCATCTAAATCTTCAGTCGGGGTTTCCATTACACCCGGCCAGCGCAGTATGTCGGCAATATTTAATTGCGCTTGCGGCGCTTTTTGCAGTAATTGCTGGGCTTTTTGCAGCAATTGTTCGGCAAACACTTCGTTCATGCTTAACTCGCCAGCTGCCTGGTTAGCGTGGTAGCGCAGGTTTACTTCAATTTTGCCGCGCTGCAGGCTGCTGCGTAATTTATCGCGCAGTATGCTTTCCAGGCCGCGAAACTGTTCCGGTAAGCGAAAATAGGATTCTAAATAGCGCTGGTTAACCGAACGGATTTCCCACTGGGCAGTGCCCCAGTTGGCTTTGGTTTCGTGACGGGCGAAGGCTGTCATACTGTGGATCATAAAATGCTCTCTGGCGGTAAATAAACACCGAGTATACCGCAGGCTAAGCGATTTTGGCGAATTGATGGCCCTAACTGTCCATAACACTTATAATGGCGAACATTGTTAATTTCAGGAGTGCAGCTATGCGTCCAAGTGGCAGAACCGCCAGTCAGATCCGTCCCCTTACATTTACCCGTCAGTTTACTGCTCATGCCGAAGGCTCTGTGCTGGTTGAGTTTGGTAATACCAAAGTGATTTGTACCGCCAGTGTGATTGAAGGTGTACCGCGCTTTATGAAAGGCCAGGGCAAAGGCTGGGTGACGGCAGAATACGGCATGTTGCCACGCGCTACGCATACCCGTAACGACCGTGAAGCCGCTCGTGGCAAACAAGGCGGCCGCACCATGGAAATTCAGCGCCTGATTGGCCGTGCCCTGCGCACAGCGGTGGATTTAAAGCTGCTGGGTGAGAATACGATTACTATCGACTGTGATGTAATTCAGGCTGATGGCGGCACCCGTACAGCATCCATTACCGGTGCTTGTGTTGCCTTAGTCGACGCGCTGAACTTTATGCGTGCTAAAGGCATGATCAAAACCAACCCGTTGAATTTTATGGTAGCAGCGGTATCAGTAGGTATTTATAAAGGCACAGCGGTGGCTGATTTGGATTACGCCGAAGACTCAAACGCCGAAACCGATATGAATATCGTGATGACGGAAACGGGCAAAGTGATTGAAATTCAGGGCACAGCAGAAGAAGCGCCGTTTAGCTTTGAGGAAATGCAGCAAATGCTGGATTTAGGCAAGCACGCTATCCGCGAGATCATTGACGAGCAAAAGCGCGTACTGGCTTAAGACTGACTTAAGGTTTGAAGGTAAAAATACAGCTATGAAACCGTTTCAACGTGACTTTATTGAATTTGCGCTGTCGCGCCAGGTACTGAAGTTTGGCAGCTTTACGCTAAAATCCGGCCGTACCAGCCCGTATTTTTTCAACGCCGGTTTGTTTAATACCGGTAGTGATTTAGCCAAATTAGGCCGCTTTTATGCCGCCGCGCTTAACGATGCAGGCGTCGAGTTTGATGTGCTGTTTGGCCCGGCATATAAAGGTATCCCTATCGCCACAACTACTGCTGTGGCACTGGCGGATCATTATAACCGCGATGTACCGTACTGCTTTAACCGTAAAGAAGCCAAAACCCACGGCGAAGGCGGTAACTTAGTGGGCTCACCGCTAAAAGGCCGCATTATGCTTGTTGATGATGTGATCACCGCTGGTACGGCTATTCGCGAGTCGATGACATTGATCCAGGCGCAGGGCGCTGAACTTACCGGCGTGCTGATTGCGCTGGACAGGCATGAGCGGGGACAGGGCGAGTTATCAGCTATTCAGGAAGTCGAGCGCGATTTTAATACGAAGGTTATTTCGATTATCAGTCTGCCGGATCTGATCAGCTATTTAGCCGATAAGCCGGAAATGGCGCAGCATCTGGACGCCGTGAAAGCGTACCGTGCGCAATATGGTGTGAAGTAGATAAAAACAGGACAGCAGTATGCTAAAGCCAAATGGCACCGGAGTTGGTCGTATTATTAAAGCGGCAAAGTGTTCGATGCAGGGCTTTGCTGCCAGCTGGAAGTTTGAATCGGCTTTTCGCCAGGAAACCGTGCTGGCGCTGCTATCGGTGCCGGTTGCGGCCTGGCTGGCGACGTCTGTCAGCCAGTTCGCTTTGTTGGTCAGTGTCTGGTGTTTAGTGCTGGTGGTTGAACTGCTGAACTCTGCCATTGAATCACTAACTGACAGGGTAAGCCTGGAGCGGCATGAGCTGTCTGGCCGGGCAAAAGATATGGGCTCGGCAGCAGTTTTTGTCAGCTTGGTGATTGTTGCATTAGTGTGGGGCGCAGCGATTTATGAGCGTTTCTTCTAACTGCTAAATATCCGGCAGATAAGTCTAATACCGGCCAGTTAAGCTTGCAGCTACCATCGGTTTGCCCACACCAACACGCCGTGAACCCAATCCCTGGGGGCTCCTCTCAGCCCATCCAGGGCTGAGACGGTTGGCTTAGGGCAAACCGATTCCGCTTAAATGATAAGCTTCAGGCAGATAAGTCGGAGTTTATTAAGAACGGGATTAGGTGTGCTTTCGTAGCAGCGGCATGGATGCTGCGCAGGCTGAAAGGGCACAGGGATGTGATCCTTGAAGCCGGCGCAGAAAGCATTTCCTAATCCCTGACGTTATCTCCTAACCTGCAATACCGTTCAGACAAACAACGCCTGTTGCAGTGCAGCCCACTGATGTGCCCAGTACTGGGTTGGCAAACGGGTAAAGCCGGAGCGGACAAACTGGCTCAGCTTACCTTCCACCGTGGCCAGCAGCATATTGGCCAGCTCGCCTTCGTCGATGTTAAAGCCTTTACCTTCACGTAGTTTACGCTCGCGCAGACACTGCTTCAGCTGGGTTTCCAGCTTTTCAAACAGCTGGGCAACACGCTCCTGCAAACGCTCTTGCTCGCCCTGCAAGGCGTCGCCGGTTAAAATACGGCAAATGCCCGGGTTGCGTTCGGCAAACACCAACAGCAATTGCAAAATCAGTTCAGTGCGGCTGGCCGTGGCTTTGTGTTCGTCCAGAATCACATTGATGCGTGATAACAGTGTATTTTCAATAAACTCTATT
This sequence comes from Rheinheimera aquimaris, assembly GCF_020531985.1. Taxonomy (GTDB): domain Bacteria; phylum Pseudomonadota; class Gammaproteobacteria; order Enterobacterales; family Alteromonadaceae; genus Alishewanella; species Alishewanella aquimaris. Next base: position 668,944 of record NZ_JAJAVQ010000002.1, read on the forward strand.
AAGCCTTCGAACATCCGTGCTTTGCTGGGAAAGTGGCGATAAAGCGCGGCTTCCGATACGCCAACTTTTTCCGCCAGCGCGGCAGTGGTGATACGTTGGCCATTATTGCTTTGCAGCATAGCGGCCAGCGCCTGCAGGATATCTTCCTTGCGATTGGTACTGCGGGGAGCCGGCATCTTAGGCTTTACCTGATGAACCAAAACCACCTTCACCGCGTTCAGTTTGCTCAAAACTGTCCACGATATTAAATTCAGCCTGCACTACCGGCATAAATACCAGCTGTGCAATACGATCGCCCGGCTCAATGGTAAAGCTGTCCGAGCTGCGGTTCCACATTGATACCATCAGCGGGCCCTGATAGTCAGAGTCAATTAAACCCACCAGATTACCCAGCACTATACCGTGTTTATGGCCAAGGCCAGAACGGGGCAAAATAGTCGCGCACAGGTTAGCGTCACCGATAAAAATGGATAAGCCGGTTGGGATCAGCACTGTTTGGCCCGGCGCCAGCACCAGCGTGTTATCCAGGCAGGCGCGCAGGTCTAAACCTGCCGAACCGGGGGTGGCATATGCGGGTAAGGGGAATTCAGTGCCAATACGTGGGTCAAGAATTTTCAAATCAATAGCTTTTTTCATTTACGGCTAAACTCTTATTACTTATTAATTTTCTGAAGAAAAACGGGCCAAGATCTGCTGCACAATGGCATTTGCTAACTGCTCTTTGGGTTGGGCGGCTAACGCCTGCTCACCATCTTGCCACAGCAGCGTGACGGCATTGTGATCGCTGTTAAAGCCGATATCGCTTTTAGAGACATCGTTGGCGCAAATCATATCCAGCTTTTTGCGTGCCAGTTTATCTTTGGCGTACTGCAGCACATGTTGGGTTTCAGCAGCGAAACCTACGGTAAAGGGGCGGTTGTGGCTTAGCGCTGCCACACTGGCAATGATATCGGGGTTTTGCACCAGCTTTAACTCAAGTGCGCTGTCACCTTGCTTCTTCATTTTTTCATTGGCAACTTCTGCCACCCGGTAATCAGCGACGGCAGCACAACCAATGAAAATATCGCTGTTTACGGCCTGCGCCATAGCTGCTTCATACATTTGCTGTGCACTGGTCACATCAAGCCGTTTTACGCCGGCTGGCGTGGCAAGCTGCACCGGGCCGCTGATCAGTGTTACCTCGGCACCCAACGCCGCGGCGGCTTTTGCCAGCGCAAAGCCCATTTTCCCGGAGCTGTGATTAGAAATATAACGAACCGGATCAATAGCTTCGCGGGTTGGGCCGGCAGTAATTGTAATTTTTATGTTATTAAGTTTTTGTTCAGCTAAAAAATGTTCTTCTACTGCACTGACAAGCTGCAGCGGTTCAAGCATACGGCCTGAACCCACATCGCCGCAGGCTTGCTCACCGGCGCCGGGGCCATAAATGTAAAAATTATATGATTTTAGTGTGGCTAAATTTTTCTGGGTGGCTATGTTTTTATACATCTGCTGATTCATTGCCGGGGCCACAGCAACAGGTGCAGCAGTGGCCAGAATGCAGGTAGTCAGTAAATCGTTAGCTAAACCATGTGCCAGCCGCGCGATAACATCGGCGCTGGCGGGCGCAATAAGGACTAAATCAGCCCATTTTGCCAGCTCGATATGGCCCATGGCGGCTTCTGCGGCCGGGTCGAGTAGGCTGGTGCTGACAGGATTTGCTGACAGTGCCTGCAGGGTTAACGGCGTAATAAAGTGCTGGGCGGCGTCGGTCAGAATGACCCGGACGTCGGCACCGCGCTCTTTTAAGCGGCGCACCAGATCAGCACTTTTATAGGCGGCAATACCGCCGCTGATACCAAGTAAAATGCGTTTTTGCGCAAGAGTTTGCTGCATAACAAAGCCGCCGGAACTGGAAAAATCTGGCGTTAAGATAGCATGGAAACATAAATTCAGCATCAATTCAGGGAGTGATTGCATGAGTATTCGCCATTGGCCTGCCGCCGAGCGGCCGCGGGAAAAATTACTGGACAGGGGCGCTATAGCGTTATCTGACGCAGAGCTGCTGGCGATATTTTTACGTACCGGTATTGCCGGCACCGATGCAGTAACACTGGCGCGGCAATTACTGGAGCAGTTCGGTTCGCTTAAGCGTTTACTGGGCGCAAGCCAGGCAGATTTTTGTTCGGCCAAAGGTTTGGGTCAGGCCAAGTTTGTGCAGTTACAGGCAGTGATGGAGCTGAGTAAGCGTTATCTGCAACAACAGATGCAGCGCGAAACCATTTTTACTGAACCTGCCACTGTTAAACGTTATCTGCAGCATGCAATAAGTGCAGAGCAGCGGGAAGTCTTTCTGTTGCTGTACTTAGACAGCCAACACCGCCTTATTAAAGCTGAACCCTTATTTGCCGGCACAATAGATGCGAGTCCAGTGTATCCGCGTATTGTAGTTCAGCAGGCATTAGCGCATAATGCAGCCGCTGTTATTCTGGCACACAATCATCCATCAGGCGTTGCCGAGCCCAGCCGGGCTGACCGGGCAATTACTGAACGCTTAGTTCAGGCCTTAATGTTGGTTGATATCAAAGTATTAGATCATTTTATTGTTGGCGATGCCGATGTGATCTCCTTTGCTGAACGTGGCTGGCTGTGAAGATCGGGACTGGATCCCGCTCGGATCCTTGTGCGCGAAAAAAGATTTAGCTTGAATAGCGGCCTTAATTCGTGTATAAATTGCGCCCTCTTGTTTTGGGGCAACCTTCTTGGCCGGAAGGGTGATGACAGCTCGAGCTGATGTAATTTTGGAGAACTATTGACATGTCTAGAGTGTGCCAAGTAACTGGCAAAGGTCCGATGGTGGGTAACCGTCGTTCACACGCCAACAATGCTACTAAGCGCCGTTTCCTGCCTAACCTGCAAACTCACCGTTTCTGGGTTGAAAGCGAAAACCGTTTTGTTACATTACGTACTTCTACCCGTGGTATGCGCATCATCGATAAGAAAGGTATCGATGCGGTATTAGCCGAAGTGCGTGCTAACGGTCACAAGGTGTAAGGAAATAAAAAATGCGCGATAAAATCCGTTTAGTTTCTTCTGCTGGTACCGGTTTCTTCTATACAACTACGAAGAACAAGCGCACCATGCCAGAAAAAATGGAAATCAAAAAGTTCGATCCTAAAGTGCGCAAGCACGTGATTTTCAAAGAAGCGAAAATCAAGTAATCGAACACAGAAACCCGGCCAACGCCGGGTTTTTGCTTTTTAGGCCCCGCCTCGGCTACTATGCCTCTGTTGTTTAATCACGTTTGGCCCCGCGCATGCTTAAACTGTCCCGCCGCAACTGGAACAATGTGCTTATTTTCGCCGTTCTGGTGCTGATGTTTGTACTCTATGGTATTCCGCAGCGCCTGCAGCAATTATCTGCCGATGAACACCGTTTGGTACCGGAAGATAGTCAGTTATTAATGGTGGCGCTGGGTGAGCTGCGGCTTATTCAGGCAGGCAGTGTATGGCGTTTACAGCCGGCTGCTGATAAAGCGGTAGATGCCGCCAAGCTGGCAATGGCCTGGCAGCATACGATCTTAACACCGGTTGACGTTGAGCATGACAGCAAAAGCCATGTTCCCGTTGCCCAGGCCAGTGTGCAGCTGGCAGGGCAAACAGCGCCGCTCATCTGGTTGTTATATCCCTCCGCTGAACCTGGGCAATATTTGCTACAACAGGCTGGGCAGAGTCAGTTTTATCTGTTAACTGCTGCACAGGCAGCTCAGTTGTTTTTAATCGATAGTGCGGAGTAACAGTGCCGGAATTACCAGAAGTTGAAGTCTCCCGTCAGGGTATTAGCCCGTATCTTGATAATCAGCGCTTAGTTAAGGTTGTTGCCCGTCAACGTCAGCTGCGCTGGTGGGTGCCGGATGAGGTCATAGCACAGCTTGATCAGCCGATCTTGTCGGTCACGCGCCGCGCCAAGTACCTGTTAATTCAATTGCCTGCAGGCGATATTATTTTGCATCTGGGCATGTCCGGGCATCTAAAAGTGGTGCCAGCTGATACGCCGGCAACGAAACATGACCATATCGATCTGTTGTTAAGCAGTGGCAAAGTGTTGCGGCTGAACGACACCCGCCGTTTTGGCGCTGTGCTGTGGCAAGCCAAAGGTGAAGTTCACCCGTTGCTGGCCAGCCTGGGCCCTGAACCGCTGAGCGATAGGTTTAACCTTGCGCATTTACAGGCTGCTTTTGCCAAACGTAACAGTGCAGTGAAACTGGTGCTGATGGACAATCATGTGGTTGTGGGTGTGGGGAATATCTACGCCAACGAAGCGCTATTTAAAGCCGGTATTTTACCAACGAAACCGGCAAAGCAGGTGACTGACACTCAACTTGCGAGGCTGTTGCCAGTAATAAAAGAGACACTGACTGCCGCGATTAAGCAAGGTGGTACGACACTGAAAGATTTTAGCCAGGCAGATGGTAAGCCCGGCTATTTCGCTCAGCAGCTGCTGGTATATGGGCGTGGAGGCCAGCCTTGTGTCAGTTGTGGTAAAGACCTGACAGAAATCCGCCTGGGGCAGCGCAGCACGGTATTCTGCGCCAGTTGCCAGCAATAGCTCAGAAACTCTTGGTGGCGGTAACCCGAAATTCAACGGAGTTCAGATTATCGTTGTCAGTGAGTGCCTTAGTGATATCCATATGGATCATCGTGCCGCGGCTGGAGTGATTCGACAGCAAACGCACGCCGCCGCCTATGCCGACCAGAGTGCCGCCGGAAGAGGTATTGGCATCCTGCTCGTCAGTTTGCCAGATTTTACCTGCATCTATGTAGCCGGCAAAAGCAACATCCAACAGCTGCCACAGTGACCAGTCGGTATAGCGGCGATATTCTGCCGTGACAACGGTACGGGATTCGCCACTGCGAAAGTATTCCGGGTAAGCGCGAAGCTGATCTTCGCCGCCGATATACAGCGGTTCATCACGAAACAGGTTTTCGCCTTTATCCAGAGCCAGTTTGCCCACTAAGCTGCTGTAATCGCTAAGCTGTTTCACCAGTTGCCAGTGGGTACTGAATAAATACTGCGTTTGCTCAAATTCGCGTTGTGTCCAGCTGGCGTCAGACAGCAACCAAAGATCATCTGCCAGTTGCCAGTTTTTTGCTGCAGTAAGCTGCCAGAATACTGCATTATCATCAGCACCAAGAGGTTTGCTGTACTGACCCAGCCGGGCATTGAGCTGCCAGCCAAAATTGAAATCTTCTGTACGATTAAATGATTGAATATTAAATAGTTTTTTGTAATCTGCCTGAATAAACTCGTACTCCAGCCAGTAACCGGTTAAATTGCGGTTTTGCGGCGCGCCAAATAGCGTCTCACTGGTTTCATAGAACTTGAAGTTATCCAGTTCGACTGCCGCTTTTAGGCGGTGAATATTATTGCCGCTGATGTTCAGCTTATAACCGAACTCGGCTTTGGCATGATTATGCTGGCGCTGGTAGCGGTTATATTCATCACCGGCATCGTACTCGATTACATCTTCCGATACCCGGTTTATTTCAAAGCCCAATGCCCAAGGGGATGCTAAACGGTAAAATGGCCTTTGCACACTCAATTGATAGTTATTGCCGTCACTGTTTTTACTGTAGCCCAAGGCACTGTTCCAAAAGCTACCAAACATATTCGGCGAGAAGAACATAAAACCCAGGCCGGTGCGCTCACTCTCGTGTTTATATTCCAGGCTTAAGCGGTTACCGGTGCCAAGCAGGTTATCTTCTTCAAAACCGATAGCACTTTTACTGCGCCCGCCCTCGCTGGAGAAATCCAGCGTGGGCAGCAACGACCAGTTATCCCAGGTGGCAACATTGACAATAACGCTGTTGCTGTCAGCGCAATAATGGCTGATGCGTACCTCAGCTTCGCGCAGGTAGCGCCGGCTGCGCAATAAACGTTCTGTTTCAGCTAAATCGTCCAGATGCAGCTTATCGCCTGCCTGAAACAGCAAATCATCTGCCAACACAGACTCGCGGGTAACGGTATGGGTGTAGTTAGCGAACTCATGCAACCAGAAAGAATCTTTGTCGGTCAGGTCAAATACATTATTGGGACTGTAAGTGACACTATGTATGGTGACGTCAGACTCGTTGACCAGAAACTGATTATCGGCAACAGCCTGACACTCTGCGCGGGCATATCCGGCAGAGATCAGCAGTAGGGCTGAGCTGACAGCTAATTTCATAAGTCACTCCATTGCAGGCATCAGTCGAGTGTAGTTTACTAACCTTAAGGTAACATTAACCTTGTTAGGCGTCAGATATTTAGCTTATGTTTTATCGGCTGCTTTATCATTTTCCTGAGGTTGCGTTTTGTCATCTGTGGCGTGGTTCAGATACACCACACGCTGGGGAAAGGGGATTTCTATACCGGCTTTGTCAAACGCCAGTTTTACCTCTTCCTGTAGGCTGTTGCGTAAATCACGGAAGTTCTCCCGTTTACTCCAGACCGAAAATTGGATGTTCAGTGCAGAATCACCAAAACCAAGAAATAAGAACATCGGGTTGGGTTCGTCCAGGCACAACGGGTTTTTATCAGCGACATCCATTAGCACCTTGCGCACAACAGCGATTTGCTCTTTATAAGCAACACCCAACAGCAGGTCAAAACGCCTGATTGGAAAACGGGTCAGGTTTGTTACTTCGCTTTTAATCAGGGTTTCGTTTGGAATGCGTACAAACAGGTTATCAAAAGTACGCAGTTTTACCGACAATAAATCAATCGATAGCACTTCACCTGTGGTATTGCCTACCTTTATCGTATCGCCAAGTTTAAACGGCTGCTCACCAATCAGAAATAAACCACTGATAAGGTTTGACGCCGAGGTTTGAGATGCAAAACCCAGCGCTACAGACAACACGCCGGCCGCACCCAGCAGTACGCTTAGTGAAAAGCCAAGCTGCTTCAGAGCCGACGCGACAAACAACGCAACAATCAGCCAGTACAGCAGCCGTTTAAACAATACGATATGGTGCTGGGAGAAGTTTTTACTGAAAAAACGGCTGACGGCGCGTGATGCCATACTGGCACAGATAAAACCGGCCAGCAGTAAAACAGAGGCTTTAATGAGGTGGTCAATATGCTCGCTTTGCAACCAGTGTAAAAATGATTCTGTCATAAAGCCCCCGGATTAATCACTGAATATATCGGTAAAAGCACGCACCAGACTGTGCTTTTCCGGCTTTTGTATCGGTTCCGACAGCAGAGTGGCGCCTATGGCTTCAGCCGCAGATAACTTGCCGGTGCGAAAATGCGCCAATGCCTGCAAACCTTCGTGGCTCAGTGTCACCGGATCGGTCCATAAGCTGCCGTCAGGCAAGGCATACAATGCCAGAAAGGGTACCGGTATGCTGAGCTTATCTATCGACAGCATCTGAGTTGAATGGTTATGCACCGTAACCGGCGTGACCGCCCGGTGTGATCGCACAGATAACTCCGTTTTGGCGTGGCGGGCGTGGGTTTTATCGGCATAACACAGCTCCCCAACTTGAGTTGAAGGGCCAAACCAGGTATCGGACAGTCGCTGCACGGCTATATTCTGCAACAGTAAATCCGGGCCCTTCAGCATTACACTTAACGTTACCGGCGAGCTGATATACAAGGTGGTTTGCTCATTCGGTGGCAGGTTAACCGGCTGCAGGGTTTTGACCACAACCGGTCTGTCCATCAAACGCGGTAACAGCTGGTAGCTGGCCTGACTTTGATTTATCAGGTAGCGCTGGCTGGTTAAGTGCACGGGGATCATGCTGACTTCAGCATGACACGGTACCTGTAACACCTCTTCTGTACTATATTCATGGGCCAGCAACCATTGCTGGCTTTGACGCTGTAAATAAATATGCAGCGGGCCCAGCCGGTAGTGGCGGCAGGCGTTGATGGCAACTTCTTGTGGTAGCCACCAGGCGCATTGCTCGTTCTGCTTGTTTGGCATTTGATCACACCTTTCATGCTTGATGGCGCTATCTTAGCAAGAAGCATAGTCTGTACCCAAGGTGATATTCAGTTGAGATTCACAGCAAGGCTTTATAAAATAGCGCCAATTTTTGCTTATTCAGCAATACGTTAATTTACAACTGCGGAGGGTGACACTGCTATGGAATTACCAGCACTAATCGCCACACTTCGCAATGCTCTGGAATCAGGTACCGTTGTACAGTTGCGTGAGCAACTGGATGATGTGCACCCGGCTGACTTAGCCAGCGCGCTGGTGGAGTTTGCGCCAAACGATTTATGGACTTTACTGACAGTACTGCCGCGCGCTGAGCAGGCAGAAGTGTTTGGCTATCTGCCCGCAGAAGAGCAGGTTAGCTTATCTATCAGCATCAGCCGGCGTAAGCTGGCACCCATCATCCGCCAGATGTCGTCAGATGAGCGGGCCGATTTATTTAACCGCTTAAGTGACGAGCAGCGTGAAACGTTGTTACCGGCGCTGGCGCAGGCAGAACGCGAAGACCTGCTGCGGCTGACATCGCATGAAGAAGGTACCGCAGGTGCCATCATGACATCTGACTATGCCATTTTGGCGCAGGACCTGACGGTGGCCCAGGCCCTGGACTCTTTGCGCCGCGAAGCGCCGGATAAAGAAACCATTTACTCGGCTTATGTAGTCGATGCAGCCCGTCAGCTAATTGGCGTGGTGTCGCTGCGCGATCTTATTCTGGCTCCGGTCACCATGCCGATTGATGAGCTGGTTAACCATGACCCTATTTACGCCAGTGTTGATATGCCGCAGGAGGAAGTCGCGGCACTGATCGCTAAATATGACTTACTGGCGCTGCCGATTATTAACAGTGAAAACCAGATGGTTGGCATCGTAACTTATGATGATGCAATGGATGTCGCAGCAGAAGAGGCCACGGAAGATTTTCATAAAACCGCCACTATCGGTAAGTTGGAAAGCAGTGTTAAAGATGCCGGTATTTTCCTACTGTACCGTAAAAGGGTGCTGTGGCTAGTGATCCTGGTGTTTGGCAATATATTCTCTGGTGCCGGCATTGCGTATTTTGAAGGTACTATAGCAACACACGTTGCCTTGCTGTTTTTCTTACCACTACTGATTGGCAGCAGCGGTAATGCCGGCGCGCAGTCAGGTACGCTGATGGTACGGGCGCTGGCAACAGGTGACATTAAATTACGTGACTGGGGCTACTTGCTGGGTAAGGAGTGTCTGGTCGCAGGTCTGCTTGGCTTTACCATGGCGGCGGCAGTAGTTGGCCTTGGCTGGTGGCGTGGCGGCTATGATATTGCCATGGTGGTGGCGATGACCATGATGTTAGTGGTGCTGGCCGGCAGTTTAATTGGCTTGTCGCTACCGTTTTTGCTAAGCCGCTTTAACCTTGACCCGGCAACCGCCAGTGGCCCGCTGATTACCTCTATTGCCGACGTCGCCGGCGTCGTATTGTACTTCTCCATCGCGACCTGGTATTTGGGTTTGTAACGATTAGCCGTGGGTCTGAAGCAAAGCTGGCAGCTTGTTTTCAGGCACTGCGGGCGACCAGTAATACCCCTGGCCTTCATCGCAGCCCAGACGGGTCAGTAACTGTGCTGTTGCTTCATTTTCTATACCTTCAGCAACTGTTTTTAGCCCCAGCCCTTTGGCCATATTGATGATGGCCTGTATCAGCGGTTCATCGCGTGATGATACGCCAAGCGACGTGATAAAAGAGCGGTCAACTTTGAGTGTAGTGGCATTAAAACTGCGCAGATAGCCGAGGTTAGAGTAGCCGGTGCCGAAATCATCGATAGCGAAGGTTACGCCCAACTTGCTTAAGTTGTTCAGCTGTTTTTGCACCAGTTCGGTATCACTTATCAGTAATGACTCTGTCAGTTCCAGCTCTAACGCACTGGCGGGTAAACGGGCATCCAATAACGCGTGCTGAATGGTCAGCTCCAGCTGCTCATTTTTAAACTGTACATAAGATAAATTTACCGCAACCCGCAGCTGGCTGAAGCCTTGCTGGCGTAAACGGGCACAAGCCAGGCAAGCTTCGGCCAACACCCAGTTTCCCAGCTCGCTAATCAGACCACATTGCTCTGCCAGTGGAATAAACTCTGCCGGGCTGATGAAACTGCCGTCGGGCTGCGGCCAGCGTAGCAGAGCTTCAACCGAGATGATCTGTTGGCTGCGCAGGTCAACCTGCGGCTGATAGTACAACACAAAGGCGCGTTGTCTGATGGCCTGACGCAAATGCTGCTGCAGGTTAAATTTATCGGCGTTATCCTGATCCAGCTTGTCGTCGTACTGGCGCACGGTATTACGGCCATCCTCTTTTGCCTTGTACATGGCTAAATCGGCCTTACGGCACAGTACATTAAACTCATTGCCATCCGCAGGGGCCAGTGAGATACCGATAGAGCCGGAAACGGTAACGCTGGTCTGCATAATATTAAAAGGTTTGGCAACTTCGGTTATCAGCTGTAACGCCAGCGTATTCAATGCGGTATTATCGGCGACACAGGGCACCAGAAATAAAAACTCATCGCCGCCAAAACGGATAACCTGCTGATCGGCGCTCAGCGTATTTTTCAGTCTGGTTGCCAGTTCACGCAGCAGCACATCACCGGCAGAGTGGCCCAATGAATCGTTTACCGGTTTAAAGTTATCCAGATCCAAAAATAGTACCGCCAGCTGGCGCTGCTGTTGCAGGCAATAGCTCAGTGTCTGATGGTACAGTTGTTCACCTAAGATCCGGTTAGGCAAACCGGTTAACGGGTCATGGTGGGCCAAACGTTCTATTTCGCGCCGGTTGATCCGTACTTTAGCGTTTTCCAGCTGCAACGAATGCATCAGCTGGCGCATATCTCTTACCATCAGAAACACACTGAAACCTGTTACCAGCATAATCACAGCAACAAATACCAGATGTTGCCAACCCAGAGCCGGAATGAAGGGGTGCAGATAACCACTTAAGGTAAGCCAGGTTAAAAAAGTACAATACAGCATGACAAACAGCAGCAGCGAATAAAACAAACCAACGCTGCCGAGGATAGCGGCGTAAACCAATAAGCCGGGGTATCCTAAAAGAGCAAGGTCACGTAAGCCGCCAGAGGTATAAGCCAAAGCCGACAGCATTAACGCCATAGACCATAACAATATATAGGCGGATACCAAGGCTTGTTGCTTCAGCGCAAAACCGCCGGCGACAAGCAAAGCGATACAGCCTGACAGGATGAGTAATTGGGTTGCGCCTGATGACACCACCACCGCCAGTATCAGCCCCAGCAACGTGAAACCGATGATCTGCAGCAAGCGGCGAAGACGAAAATAACTGAACTGCCTTTGAAAATCGGCGCTATCTGTTATCGCAGCGGTATAAGTGATGGCTGAAAAGTTGTCTGGCATACTGCGCTGACGCCATTTTATTTTAGCTATGTCTGATTAACTGTAGCGCTGAATAGTAAAAAAACCAGTTAGCCGGTCAGTGCCGGCTCAATATGGATCACCAGTTCAATCTTTAGCTGCTGAGCTGCCAGCTCCACTTCATCTGCCAGCTGATGAGCCTGCTGTACGCTCCAGTTACCCGGAACCAGCATATCGACCTGGGCAAAACGTAAGGTGGCGGCGGCGCGTGTTCGCAGGTTAACAAACTGTACATCGGCACTGGCAAATACCTGCAAGCTTTGTTCAAGTTGCTGTATGGTCTCATCAGGCAGCGCTTTATCCATTAGGCCATTGACGGCGCGATATAAGATACCGCCGCCTTCATACAAAATATGCAGTGCGACGGCAATCGCGACCAGCGGATCAAGCCAATGCATGTCTGTCATGGCTGCGAGGGCTACACCAACCACCACGCCAGCAGTTGTCCAGACATCTGTCAGCAGGTGCTTGCCATCGCCTTCAAGTGCGGGAGAATGGTGCTGCTTGCCGCCTTGCAATAGCAGCAATGCAATACCCAGATTTATCAGGCTGGCCAGAACGGTAAGCGCTGTACCAAGCCCCAGTGTGGCGAGGGGCTGAGGGTTGATCAGGCGCTCTGCGGCGGTAAACAAAATGGCCACTGCCGCCAGAAAAATCATGCCGCCTTCAAATGCAGCCGATAAATACTCGGCTTTACTGTGGCCATAAGGGTGGCTGTCATCCGCTGGCCGGCGCGCTATGCTGACCATCAGCAGGGCAAAACCGGCACCGGCCACATTCACCAATGACTCAATGGCGTCTGATAAAAAGCCGACCGAGCCGGTTAAATACCAGGCCAGCGTTTTTAGCGCCATAGTGGCAAATGCAGCCAGTAGGGACAATAGCAGTAGCTGACGTGGTCGCAGGCTAAACATAATGATATTCCAGAGTGTTATCAGCGGCTTATTGCAGTGTAGAGCAGGTGAAGAACAAAGTCATGCCTGGTGTTTGCTCAGCCTGGAAGAAACAAGCACTGTGGCTGCCAGCAGGGCAGAGGAGACCCACAAGCAGGCAATGAGACCGTAAGCCTGATACAGCCAGCCAGACAGCACAGTTCCCAGTAAGCGGCCCATGGCATTTGCCATGTAATAAAAACCGACGTCCAGTGAAACGCCATCACTTTTGGCGTAGCGGATAATCATATAGCTGTGTAAAGACGAGTTAACCGCAAACACAGCGCCAAACAGCAGCAAGCCGCCAATAAGCGCAGCCTCACTGTGCCACTGCAGCCATAATGCCAGTGCAATCAGTGCCGGTATCACGCTAAGCAGTATCACCCAGCGTGTTAAGCTGCGCCCGCCCGGCGGTGACTTTGTCAAAGCAGGCGTGACGCTTTGCACCGCGCCATAGCCAATCACCCAAAGTGCCAGAAAACTGCCCACTGCCCAGTGGCTCCAGCCAAACTGGCTGGCCAGCGTTAGCGGCAGGGCAATCACAAACCAGACATCCCGGGCGCCAAAAAGCAGCATACGCGCAGCCGAAAGTAGGTTAATAGCCCTGCTTTTTGACAGCAGCTCAGTAAATTTAGGTTTGGTTTTGCTTTTACCCAAATCGGCTTTAAGCTGCGATACGCTTAATAACCAGACTAAGCTAAGCATCAGTAACATAAGCAGAACTGCTGTGTTAAAACCATATAAACTCAGCAGTAAACCACCGATAAAAAAGCCTACCCCTTTCAGGGCATTCTTTGAACCGGTAAGGACAGCGACCCATTTAAACAAGGTGTGTTGGGCGTTGTCTGCCACCAGCAGTTTGATACTGCTTTTAGCACTCATTTTATTTAAGTCTTTGGCGATGCCTGACAGCGCCTGGGCTGCCATGACCCACGGCACAACTAAGTACTGTGCTGGCAGCAATAGCATGCCAAGTGCCAGGATTTGCAGCAGCAGGCCAATATTCATGGTGTTATTCAGGCCGATGCGGGCACCGAGCCAGCCACCAACCAAGTTGGTAATAACGCCAAAAATTTCATAAAACAAAAACAGCATGGCAATGGCCAGGCCGCTGTAACCCAGGCTGTAAAAGTGCAGCACTACCAGCATACGCAGGGCGCCGTCTGTCAGGGTAAAAGCCCAGTAATTGCCGGTGATCAGCAGGTACTGTTTCAGCGCCGGGCTAAGTGGTTTTGTCATAGCTTAGGTTTTATCCTGCAGGCCAACCATTCTGGCCAGCTCAGCGGTGCGGTTGGCGTAACCCCACTCGTTGTCGTACCAGGCATAGATTTTCACCTGAGTGCCATTGATAACCAGCGTAGATAAGGCATCGATGACACTCGACCTTGGGTCGGTTTTATAATCCACCGACACCAGCGGCCGGGTTTCGTAACCTAATATGCCTTTTAATTCACCTTCTGCAGCTGCGTTTAGCAGGGCATTCACTTCATCGCTGGTGGTTGCGCGTTCTACTTCGAATACGCAGTCAGTTAACGAGGCATTCGCCAACGGTACCCGCACAGCGTGGCCATTTAACCGGCCCTTAAGCTCAGGAAAAATCTCGGTAATGCCGCTGGCTGAACCGGTAGTGGTGGGGATCAGGCTGCTGCCACAAGCGCGGGCGCGGCGTAAGTCTTTATGTGGTGTGTCCAGAATGCTCTGGGTATTGGTTAAGTTATGGATGGTGGTCATGCTGCCGTGCTTAATGCCCAGCTTTTCATGGATCACTTTAACCACCGGTGCCAGACAATTCGTCGTGCAGCTGGCCGCGGTGACGATGCGATGCTGCTGTTTGTTGTACAGCTGATGATTAACCCCCATCACTATATTGAGCACACCCGGCTCTTTTACCGGTGCACTGACCACAACCCGTTTTACGCCTTGTGCCAGATAAGCTTCTAACAGCGCCGTGCTTTTCATTTTGCCAGAGGCTTCAATCACCACATCACAACCTGACCAGTCGTTATTGGCAATGGCTTTATTACTGCTAACTGCCACCGCTTTGCCATTGATCACGATGTTATTGCCCTCTGCCACGGCAGTGTGATGCCAGATACCGTGCACAGAGTCAAAATTAAGCAAATGGGCCAGCGTGGCGGCATCGGCTGCCGGGTCGTTAATCTGTACAAATTCTACTTCAGGCCAGTCAAACGCTGCCCGCAGAGCCAGGCGACCAATACGGCCAAAGCCATTTATACCTACTTTAATTGTCATATCAGTACTCCTTAGCAACAGGTGACGGCCGGGCGGTTAGCCAGACTTGCGATATTGTCGCGGATGAACTCCGGGTTATGTGCCAGCGTTTGGCGCAGCACCATTTCCGCCCACGCCGGCAATGCCGGATGCAAGCGGTAAAATACCCACAGGCCGCGCTTTCTGTCCTGCAGCAGGCCGGCCTTTTTTAACAGTGCCAGATGACGCGATACCTTAGGCTGAGGCTCACCCAGTGCCTGCATCAGGTCACAGACACATAACTCTGGCTGTTGGCACAGCAGTAACACTGCTTTGAGGCGGGTGCCATCGGCAATGGCTTTGTAAAGGGTTAGGGGCTGCATAGTTAACTTACTATATCTGTTTTTTCGCATGTAATGATGCGCGGTGAATATGACATTTTGATGACGATCAGTCTAGTAGCGACCAGCCTCAGGTTGTCACATAAATATCATCTGTGACACTTACACTGCGCGCGTCAAAGCCTTGCAAAGTGGAGCCGTTATGTTGTCGAAGCTGAAAATTTCATCCCGGGTATTGTTGCTGGGGGGGATTCCTCTGGTGCTGGTCGCGCTGGTGCTGATGGCAGCATTTTTCAGTGTGCAACATAAAGACCGCTTGTTTAACCGGCTTTACAGTGATCATCTGGCTATTTTGTCTGATGTGATGGCGGTGCAGCAGATCCTGCAACAAAGTGCATTGCAGGACATCCGTAAATACCGCACCGGCTGGGCGTCTGCTGAAGCAACCGAGCAAGCCATCAAAAGCCAGCTGGAGCAAGCCACACAGCAGTGGCAGAACTTTGTACAAAGCCGGCCGGTGATGGCAGACACAGAGTATTACACCGCGCTGGATCAAGCGTTTGAAAAAGCCGTTAAGCACTATCAGGAGTGGATAAGTTACGCTGGCAGTGATGCACTTTTAGTACGTATTTTGAACGAATCTACTGTCAACAATGAAATTGAATTGCGTATAACCAGCTTTGCTAAGCTTGCCGAAGGATTTATTCAGCAGCAATTGGCCGCTGGCGCTGTTGTGCGGGATGAAGCGGCACATTTTACTGCACAACTGGTGCTGGCTTACCTGCTTGCGGGCATTGTGCTGCTGCTTATGATTAGCCTTCTGGTTTGGCGGGTGCAACGCTCGGTATGCCGGCCGCTGTGGGCACTGCGTGATATGTTAAAGCAGGTGCAACAAAGCTCGGATCTAAGCCTACGCGCCAATGATAGCGGTAGCGACGAAATAGCGCAGGCATCGCAGGCGCTTAACCATATGATCAGTCATTTCGAACAGCTTGTTGCCCGTTTGGGCAGCAGCGCTACTGCCCTTAGCGAACAGGCCGAATCGGTGTTTCAGAGCAGTGAAGATGTCAGTCAGGGCGCCGGCCGTCAGGCACAGCAAGCCGGGCAACTGGCTGCTGCAGTGGAGCAAATGACGGCAACAGTACAGCAGGTCGCGGCTAATGCCAGAGAAGCAGCTTCAGCTGCCCAGCAGGCTGAGCAGCTGTGTAGCGCAGGCAGTGCAGTAGCAACCGGTAGTGCAGAGGGTATTACCGCACTGGCGCAGCAGCTTAATCATAGCGCTGCCGTTGTGAAGCAGTTGCAGCAGGAGTCTGGCCAGATTTCATCTGTGCTGGATGTCATCCGCAAAATCTCCGAACAAACTAATTTACTGGCACTTAACGCCGCCATTGAAGCCGCCAGAGCAGGCGAAGCCGGCCGTGGTTTCTCTGTCGTCGCTGACGAAGTGCGCACGTTATCGGCCAATACCAAGCAGGCAACAGAGTCTATTCATGCGATGATCAGCAAGCTGCAGCAGCAGGCAAGCAATGCGATGGATGCGATGCAGGACGCTCACGGCCAGGCTGAAAGTAATGTACAACTGGCCCAGGACGCCGGACAGCGCTTTGCCGAGCTTGCTGCGGCCGTGGAACATATCGCTATAACCAACAGTAGTATTTCGACGACAACAGCGCAGCAACAAAGCGTAGCAGCAGACATTGCCGGTAGCATACACCTGCTGAATGATGACATTTCCCAGCTGAGTAACGGCGCTGAGCGCGCCACTGATGCCAGCGAACAATTAAGCTTGCTGGCGATGCAATTAAATGACGACTGGCAGCAGTTCACTATTGCTCATCGGCAATGAACAGCTAATACTGTGCGAAACTGTCACATTGCGGTAAACAGGGATGGCATCACGTTATTTCATTATTTTTATGTTGGTTGGGTTGGTAACTGCATGTGTCAGTACGTCTAACAACAATGTCGCCAGCTACGATAAAAACGCTGGAACAGTGTATCCGCCTGTTAGTTTTTTTATTACCCGACCAACTGCAGAGTTAAATCAGCAGTGTTTGCAGTTTGCTGATGATTCGGTGATGCAACATTGTCAGATAAACCAGTTTGATGCCAGCTTGTATTGGCAGCAACTGTATGGTTCCGGCTTGTTTGAACGCGTGATGTTCGCCGGAGAAGGCACAGACTATCAGGTATTGGTAAGTACTGCGAATATGTCGCGGGAAACTGCCGCTGATATTACAAAAGCTGCAGTAGCTGGCGCAACTTTGATGCTGTTGCCTGTAACCAACGAATTCTCGGTGAAGGCCGAAGTCACAGTGCTTTGGCGGGATCTGGTATTAAAACGGTTTAGTTATGATGTGCCATTCAGTCATACCATGTCGTTATTTCACAAACCTGACGGAGGTGCACAGCATTTTGCCCAAACACTGATGTCTTATTTTTTACGTGACATTGAGCAGCAACAGGTATTCAGCGGCGCCTTTTTATTGTCTGCGTTACAAGACAGCGATTATCTCCAGCAATTAAAAGCACCTGCACAACTAGGTGATTTTCAGTTGGCGGGTCAGCACATATACAATGACCCTTTGGCGGGCACACAGCTGAGGTATATAAATCAGAACTTTATAGATGATTACATAGATGTTTTTGTTTATCCGATCCGACGCACTGACTGGCAAGAACCCAGCCTTGTGATGCACGATGAGTTGGAGAATGTTCGCAAGGAACTGCAGTTGTTTTACCAACAGCAAAATAAAATTATGAAATTACAGGAAGCAAAAACAATAAGCTGGCAGCACGAGAGCGGAGACTTTCATGGCAGTTATTTTGAACTGACAATTGAAGATATTGAATCACTTCCAAGTAGTACTTACTTGTTCATTGCTGAGGACAAGTTTATCAAACTACGTTGTACTTTTGGTGCTGATCATGCTGAATCTTTAGTTAAGGCATTGATTCCAAAAATTATTGTACCCGATGAGTCGCTGTTTATGGCTACATTGAGGCAACGTTTCCGCGAACAGATGCAGCCTTCAGGCCGCCACAGCGCTACTAACCCCTAAACTGAAATTTTCATTCCGATGGCTTGCATTCAGGTAGCAATGCATTGAGATAGTAACTGCAAAGTCTATAAAACATCAGATAAAGTAACGGGACGGGTAAAAGCGGCGATATATCGCCGCTCGGAATGAAGTTATTGAGAAATATCTACAAAGATCGAACTATATTGACTACGGTTACCTAATAAACGTTCGGTCAGCGTCAATCTGCTGGTGGTAACGCTGCTTGCCAGATATTGTTGATAACTTTGTCGTTCGCCATAACGGATCATACTGAAATAAAAAGTTATACTTTCCTCATTCAGCAAGGCCTCTACACCATAATCTGTTGGCAGGACATTTTCGGGGATAACGCCGCGGTTAGGGCCATAGAATGTCTGAGTATAACTGCTGCCATCAGTTAATGTTGCTGTTAGTGTCGCGAAAAAAGTTTCAAAATTATTAATATTACTCAAATCATAATTGTTGCTATCCGAGCTCAACCAGGCCAGCATAGCTTGCATCAGTTTCTCTTGCTCTTCTGAATCCGGTAGCGTAACACTTACAGTACTGCTGTATGGCGCAGCTACTGTGTAGCGCTGCGTTCTGCCCTGGCGCACTTCTATGTTTTCATAGTAATTACTGTAGCTGTCATACACCCTCAAGCTTACGGCATTGAAATCTGGAAAATTATCAAATAGTTCGATATCTGATGATGAACCCGGGGCGCTATAAGAGATATAGGCATCGCCAAAATGATGCATGACGCTGGTAGACGAGGCTGCAGGATCAAAGTTAGCAGAGTAGGTCGTAGGGGAATATTCTAAATCAATAACCAGTTCATCTGAAGGATCATAATTCGATAAATAGCCCGCTGTCCGGGGTGTTTCGCTCCAATGTGTAGCAGCATATAGGGTTGGCCAGTTACCGCCTGCTACACGACAGATTTCGACATTATTGAATTCATAGCTGTTAAAAAATGTATTGTGTGGCGCTATGGCCTTGTTCGAATTATATCCGATCAATTGCGGTGGATATTCTAACCATTGCCCTGTCGTGACCGTTAAATTCGTAGTCTGACATTCGCAACCGTCTGCTGATACGTCAGCAGTTTGAAATATACCTAAATCCCCTACGGGATGCTGAGTGAAAGTGTTGACGCTAATTCTGCGCGCGCTGCCCTCGCCGTCATTGGTAATGAGGCTTATATTAACAAAGTCTGTTTTGGGGATAACCGCATTAATTTTTCCGGTGGCATCAGGTGTGTGACGGCTTTTAATTGCCCAGTTATTGTCATAAACCACTAATTCAGCGTTTGTCGCCGGCACTTGAGTGTTGCAAACCGTGGGGTGTATCACTGTCGCGCTTAGGGTTACGGTATCGTTTGAACCCGAGTTGCCTGTTCCACCACTATTGTTTGACCCACCGTTGTCAGAGCCACCACCACAGGCGACCAGTAAGCTACTGGCCACAATCAGGAATGGTGTTGCTATTCTCCGTGTTGTTTTCATACATTCTCCTTAAAATTGAAGCGTAATCATAACGAGCCTGTAATATTCAGGACAATATTAAGCGCAAGAAATAAAATTATTTACAAAGTGAGGCTCAAGTGTTGGCTTGCGCTTTAGCATTGCAGCTATATACAAAAAGCTTTACACTTGCCGCGCAACCAAGGGGTGCTTTTGCTGAGATGCCTTTACAGGCAAACCCTTAGAACCTGATCCGGATTATACCGGCGGAGGGATGGTGCTAACTCCTCAAGCTGGTGTGATCTCTGAAGTTTTGGAGATTCATACAACAATGCGTTTACTTCCGTCTTTACTTGCTGTTGCCGTCGGCAGCAGTTTTGCTATCCAGGCCAATGAGGCCGAATCATCAGTCGAGCGCATCACCGTACAGGGTGATTTTCGTCAGCAGTCGGTGCAACAATTATCCGGCAGTATTGCTGTTGTCAGTGAGCAGGATGTCAAGCGCACATCTGCACAGCATCTTGATGACTTACTCAATCAGTTTGCCAACGTCAACTTTACCGCGGGTGCCTCGCGCGGGCGCTATATTCAGGTGCGCGGTATTGGTGAGCGCAGTGAATTTGTCGATACCATTAACCCGTCGGTCGGTATTCTGATTGACGGTATTGAATACTCTGGCTTAGGTATCAGTGGCATCAGTGATCTGGCTCAGCTTGAAGTGTTCCGCGGCCCGGAAGCAACGCGCTTTGGTGCCAACGCACTGGCGGGCATGGTGAATCTGACAACAAAAGGGCCAACAGCAACGCCTGAAGGTAAATTCAGCACGACGTTAGCCAATTACGACAGCCGTCAACTGGCCGGTCAGTTCAGTAACAGCCTGAATGAGCAGGTCGGTTACAGCCTGGCACTGGAGCAGCAATACTCTGATGGCTTTATCGACAATGCTTACCTTAACCGTGATGACACCAACAATATCGATGAATTTACCGGCCGGTTTAAGTTGCGCTACCAGCCATTGGATACGCTGGCGCTACAGCTGATAACGCATTTTGTTGACCAGGATAACGGTTACGATGCATTTTCGCTGGATCGCAACCGCACAACCTTATCGGATGAGCCGGGGCAAGACCAAATCCGCAGCAAAGCTGTGGCATTACAGGCTGATTACAGCGGTTTGCCGTTTGCCACCGTGCTGGCGCAGCTAAGCTGGCTGACTGCTGACAGTGACTACGGTTTTGATGAGGACTGGAGCTATGCCGGCATTCATCCTGATGAGTACTCGACCACCGATCGTTATCTGCGTAACCGCGACCAGCTGACACTGGATTACCGTTTTATTTCTACGCCTGAGGGTAAACTTGGTAACAGTGACTGGGCTTTTGGCTTGTATGCAGCCAATAAAAGCTTCGATTTAACCCGTCAGTTCTGGAACTGGGATTTATGGCAGGCCGATAGTTTTGTCAGTGCGTTAAATCGCACCAATGCTGCACTGTACGGGGAGCTGTCTATACCATTAAATACCCACTGGACGCTGGTCTCTGGTTTGCGACTGGAGCGTTATGATGATGAATACAGCGACAGCAGCGGCAATGCGATTGAAAATCACGATACGATGTGGGGCGCTAAGCTGAGTCTGAATTATCAGGTAAATCAGCAGGCGCTGGTGTATTTGCTGGCATCGCGTGGCTATAAAGCCGGCGGCGTTAACGGCGATGCACTGTCAAAAGCGGCCGACGGCAATTTAACCGAACTGCTAAGCAAAGCCAGTTTTAAACCGGAAACCTTGTACAACGCCGAATTGGGTGTAAAAGGCAGTGCGCTGGACCAGAGTATTACGGCGCGGGTCGCAGCATTTTATATGTGGCGTGATGATATGCAGGTTAAAGGCTGGCTGAACCCGGACAGTGGCCCGCAGTTTGCCGGTTTTATCGATAACGCTGGCAGTGGCCGCAACTATGGTATTGAAATGGAAAACCGCTTGCAGCTGAACCCGCAATTGGCCGTGTCGTTGTCTGCCAGCTGGTTGAAAACCAAGCTGGGCAACTACATTACGTTAGAGGGTGACGATTTCAGTGGCCGTGAACAGGCTCAGGCACCACGCTTTCAGTACAGCCTGGCAGCAGACTGGTATATCACTGACGCATTGCTGTTTAACATCAGTCTGCAGGGTAAAGACGCGTTTTATTACTCCGATGGCCACAACGCCCAATCAGAGCGCTACGAATTGCTGGGTGCCCGCCTGAGTTATCAGCTGAACAACTGGGAGCTGGCACTGTGGACCCGTAATGCGCTGGATCAGGATATCGGTGTACGGGGTTTTTACTTCGGTAACGATCCGCGTGACGGATACGAACCACATGTTTATGAGCAATTCGCTGAGCCACGCCGTTTTGGCGTGACCGCCAGTTATCAATTCTGAACACAATACTGATGACACATTCAACAAGTATTGATAAGGAGAAGATTATGCAATTGTCAGTCGAAATAAGTAAGTACCCGTTGGCAGAAGACTATATTACGCCGATTAAAGGTTTTATTGCTGAACTGAATAAATACCCTGATGTTAAGGTGTTAACCAATACCATGAGTACACAGTTATTTGGTGAATACGACGCCGTGATGCAGGCTTTGCAAGCCTGTATCCGCTGGTCGTTTGAACAGTACGGCAAAGTGGTATTTGTCTGTAAATTTATTCACGGTGACTTGCGGCCATGAATGAACTGCTAAGCCAGGCCATAGCACAGTGGCAGTTGATGCATAGCATTGAGCTTACTGCCACTGTGCTGGCGCTGGCTTATGTGATACTGGCTTTGAAGCAAAGCTTATGGTGCTGGCCAGCCGCGCTGCTCAGCACGGTGTTGTTTACCCATGTTATGTGGCAATCAGCCTTGTTATCTGATGCGTTGTTACAGTTGTACTATGCCGGTATGGCGCTGTATGGCTGGTGGCGCTGGCAACAAATACGGCAAAGTGCACCAGGTGAGCGTGGGCCGGTGTATGAGTGGCGCTGGCAATATCATGTGATACTGATTGGTATTACCGCATTGGTGGGCTGGGGGCTTGGTGCACTGATGGCCGAGCACACCAGTGCAGATTTTGCCTATATCGATGCGCAAACCACAGTATTTAGCGTAATGGCCACCTTACTGGTCGCGCGCAAGCTGGTATCAAACTGGCTGTATTGGGTGGTTATTGATGCCGTATCAATTTACGTTTATGCCCAAAAACATCTGTATTTCCTCACAGGCTTGTTTATGCTGTATACGGTTATCGCGATTGCAGGATATTTTATTTGGCGCAGTCATTATCAGCAACAACCGGCAGTGAACTTGAGTCTGTAAGGCGGCTATGCCAGCGGCTGGAGTTTTTTGTCAGCCAGCCTTTGTTGCAGGTACGGCCGCTATCCCACGGTGAAAGCAACCAAAGCTACTATGTCAGAACCGCGCGTGGCGAGTATGTGCTGCGCTGCTATCCGGCAGAGTCGGCGGTGTGCCGGCAGCAGGAGCTGCGCTGCCAGCATGCGGCAGCAGCAAAGGGTTTGGCGCCGGCTCCGCTATGTCTGAATAATCATTATCAGGTCATGTTAAGCGACTTCATTGCACAGGGCGTGGCGTTTGACGTTACTGCACATGGTCTGGATTTACTGCTAAAAGCCCTGGCCAGTTTTCATCAGTTATCTGTACAGACACCGGTGCTGGAGCCTGGTGTTTATCTGCAGCAGTTAAGCAAGGCGGTGGTGCTGTCAAAAACAGACATCATTTTAGTGACTAAGCTGCAACATGCGGCTAAATGCCTGCTGCAACTGCCGCCGGATACCGTTTTGTGCCACCTTGATTTGCATGCAGGTAATTTGTTGTTTGCTCAGCATAAACTCTGGCTGCTTGATTTTGAGTACAGCCAACTGGCCGACAGCAGCCTGGATCTGGCGGCGGTAAGTCTGCATTTCGGGTTATCAGCGGCGCAAGAGCAAGACATGCTGCTGCAATATGCCGGCTTGCGGCAACAGCCGGAACTGACAGAAATACTAACGGGCAAACTTAATGCGGCAAAGCAGCTGTATAGCGGGTTTTGCTGGCTGTGGTATCAGGCACAGCCTGTATACGAAAAGCAAGCTAAGCGCTGGCAACAGCGCTTGCAAACCTTAGCGCTATAAGCCACCTAAGCGTTCGGCCAGGGTTTTGTAACGCTTTACATCGTCTTCATTGAACAGCGGCTTACCAGCGGCGTCTTTCTCTGCCGGTACCAACAGGTTCTCCCGTGCCAGACGTTCCACTCTGATCGTTTGTACACCAAGAAACTCTGCTACCTGCTCAACTGTCATTAACGCCATGTTGTTTTCCTTATACGTAATAAACCTAGAAGTAATAGCTTAAAATCAGCCATTTGTGAATAGGCTAACTGCTGTCAGTTATCATATCAGCAGACAAACATAACCGGTTACACTTTTTATTGTGCCTCAAATAGGCTAAGTGTAATTTTCATGTTAATTTTTGCCGATATTACCTGGAGAATTAACATGCAAAAAACGATGATAAGCCTGCTGCTTGGTGTCAGTTGCCTCAGCAGCAGCTGGCTGAGTGCCGAAGACTTTGCTGCACCTGTGGCAGTGCAACAACCTTACACTGTAAAGTCGCCTCATGGTAACCGCCAGGATCCATATTACTGGCTGCGCGACGATACCCGCACATCACCAACAGTGCTCGATTATCTACAGCGCGAAAATGATTATTTCAGCCATTACAGCAGTGGTTATCAGGCGCTGACGGATAAACTGACCGCTGAAATTATTGGCCGTATTAAACAGGACGACAGCTCGGTTCCTTATAATAAAGGCGAATTTAGCTATTACAGCCGCTATGAAGCGGGCAAGGAATACCCAATTTATGCCCGCAAGTCGTTAAAGGATGGTATCGAGCAGGTTATGCTGGATGTTAACCAGTTGGCTGCCGGTAAGGACTTTTATCAGGTCGCAAACATGCAGGTCAGCCCGGACCAGCAGTTGCTGGCTTACATGGAAGATACCAATGGCCGGCGTCAGTACACGTTAAAAGTACGTGATCTGCGCACCGGACAGGATCTACCGGATCAGTTAACCGGTTTGTCTGGCAGCATTGCCTGGGCCAAAGACAATAAAACACTGTATGTGGTGAAAAACGACTCGACTACACTGCTGAGCACCCAAGTTTTGCAGCATAAGCTGGGTAACGATGCTGCCAGCGCCAAACTGGTGTATGAAGAAAAAGACAACAGCTTTTACATGGGTGTGGGCAATACCGGTGACAACAATTATGTGGTTATTTTTTTAAGTAGCACAGTGTCGGGTGAAATGTGGGTGCAGGATGCGGCTAAGCCCGACAGCGCCTTTAACGTGCTGGCACCACGGCAGCGTGATTTTCAGTATTCAGCTGGCCACATTAATGGTCGTTGGGTTATCAGCACAGACTGGAATGCACCTAACTTCCGCCTGATGACGGTAGCTGATAACGATATTGGCGATCGTGAAAAATGGCAGCCTCTGGTGGCACATGACGACAAAGTGTTTATTGAAGACTTTGAGTTGTTTAACAACTATCTGGCCATTAACGAGCGTAGCGAAGGCTTGCGCCGGTTAAAGGTTGTACCGTGGAACGCGCCTGATAAAGCATTTTACGTCGCTTCTGATGAGGCGGCTTATGTTACCGCCTTTGAAAGAAATGCCGAGCAGGATACAGACTGGCTGCGTTATAACTACACCTCGCTGACTACACCACAAAGCGTATACCAGCTGAATATGAAAACCGGCGAAAAGCAGTTACTTAAAGAAACTGAAGTGCTGGGCGGTTTTGATAAAAATAGCTATAAAACCGACCGCGTCTGGGCCACAGCGGCAGATGGTGCAAAAGTACCTGTGTCGCTGCTGTATAAAAAAGATTTTAAACGCGATGGTTTAGCACCTTTATACCAGTACGCCTATGGCTCCTACGGCAGTTCGATGGATCCGTCGTTCCGTAGCACCGTGTTCTCATTAGTTGACCGTGGTTTTGTGTATGCTATTGCCCATATTCGTGGTGGCCAGGAAATGGGCCGGCAGTGGTACGAAGATGGTAAGTTGCTGCATAAAACCAATACGTTTACCGACTACATCGCGGTGACCGATTATCTGGTTGAGCAAGGTTATGCGGCCAAAGACAAGGTATTTGGTATGGGGGGCAGTGCCGGTGGTTTACTGATGGGGGCCGTGGCCAATATGGCGCCACAAAAGTACCGCGCGCTGGTGGCGCATGTGCCTTTTGTTGATGTAGTCACGACGATGCTTGATGAGAGTATTCCGCTGACTACCAACGAATTTGATGAGTGGGGTAACCCGAAACAAAAAACTTACTACGACTATATGCTGGCCTATTCACCTTACGATCAGGTGAGCAAACAGGCGTATCCGGCGATGCTGGTGACCACAGGTTTGCATGACTCGCAGGTACAGTACTTTGAACCGGCCAAGTGGGTAGCGAAGCTGCGTACTCATAAAACAGATAGCAACCCGCTGCTATTTAAAGTCAATATGGAAGCCGGGCACGGCGGTAAATCCGGCCGCTTTTCGCGTCTGGCTGAGTATGCACAGGAATATGCTTTTATTCTTAACCTACTGGGCCAAAAGGACTAAAGCGAATACCGCTTTACTAACACTCTAAATAAGCCGGGCGCCATTGCCCGGCTTATTCTTTTCTGGGTAATAAAATTCCTTTTAAAGGTAATTAATTGCAAATAAGATCAATTATCATTTGCAATAAGTGTGTGTTTGGCATAAAGTGCCGCTCCGAAGTTAATAAGAATTATTATCATTAAGGAGCCGTTATGCTGTTGTCATTTAACCGGGCCGCTTTTGCCAGCGTGATGCTGGCGGGTAGCTTTGCTGCCCAGGCGCATGTACCTTACCTACAACCCGCCAGCTTTGAACCTATACGTGGTGGCTGGGTAAGTCTGGATGCAGCTTTTGCCGATCGGTTCTTTATTCCTGAGGTGGCCTTTAACAACAGCGACTTTAGCGTACTGACCCCCGCAGGTACCGCGCTGAAGCCAACGCTGCTGCAGTACAGCCACACCCGCGCGGTAGCAGAGCATCAGTTAACAGACGATGGCACTTACCGTTTCAGCACCGGGCTGCGCTATGGTGCGGTGTTTCATACTTACGAGCTTGATGGCGAGCGCAAAAGCAGCCGCGACAGCAACTTTGTACTGCCGCAAGGCGCCAAATCCATTGCGCATTTTCAGGCCGTCACCCGTGCTGAAACCTATGTCACTAAAGGCGCGCCGGATCATACGGCGTTAAAGCCCAGTGGCGAAGCGCTGGAGTTCGAGTTTTTAAGTCATCCGAACGATCTGTATACCGACAGCACCTTGCGTGTCCGTGTGCTGTTTAACGGTAAACCCCTGCCACAGCAGGCGGTAAATGCCTACTTCATTGAAGCCGGCGCGAATGACGAAAAAATTACCCACCCACTTATCAGCGATGCCGCCGGCATTATCAGTTTTCAGCCGCAAAAAGCCGGTACCTATTTCCTGTTAAGCCGGTTCAGAACCGACGCCCCTGAAGACGCAGCAGTACCAACGTACAGCTACACCTACAGCGTGGTACTGGAAGTTACCCAATAGCAGTGAGACGCCGCGTCATAGTAACGGGCGTAAAAGGAGTGAGCATGATGAACAAACAGCATTTATACACCAGTTTATTTTTAGCGCTAAGCAGCGCCTATCTTAGCGCCTGCAGCACCATTACCACTGATAAACAGGCACTTAGCAGCGAGCAGCAGCAACAGCTTGCAGCAGAGCGGGCCGGGCACCTGCGCCAGACCCATGTCCGCTTTAATGCGCTGGATAAAGATGAAAATGGTTATATCAGCCGGGATGAGTTTAATCGCTCCGGCGACCGGGCTTTTAATCATATGGATACTAATAAGGATGGCGTGATCTCAAAAACCGATCCCAAACCCGCACTACGTGGTGAGGATACCCGCAGTGAACAAACCCGGCTACAGCAACAGCAAGCCAGTCAGCAGCCGCCGCGGGCAGAGCGTTTACTGAAGATGCCAACTACCCATTCAGCTGACGGCATGTTGGCAATGTATGACAGCAACAACGACGGTGTGGTCAGCCGCGACGAATACCAGCAAGGGCGCGATGTGCAGTTTGCTGCAGTGGACAGTAACAGCGACGGCTTGCTGAGCTACGACGAGTACATCAGTGAGTTTGCCGGCCGCCTGGATTCGCAAATCGCCCGCACATTACGTCAGGATTAAACTCGCGCGAAGGAGAGCCGTAGTTCATGAAAAATTATGTTATACAACGCCCGCTACTGCAAAAAGCCGTATTAGCATTATTGATTGGTGGTGCGGTTAGTCCGGCAGCACTGGCACAGACCGCACCAACAAATATGCAAGAGCTGGCAACTGCAGAGGTTAGTGCGAAAGAAGCCATTAATAGCAAAGCCAATACGCAAAATAGCCAGCGCCTGAGTGCAACGGATCTTAAGCTGCAACAGGCACAGCATATTGCTGATGCGGTGCGCTTTGTGCCGGGAGTAACGACCACCGATATGGGCCGTTTTGGCAGTAATGGCTTTAATATCCGCGGTTTGGATGGAGACAGGGTTGCGATTACGGTGGATGGTTTATCGCTGGGGGAAACGCTGGACCCACCCACTTTTGTCGCTTACGAGTTTTTCCGTTCAGCCCGCGGCGGTGTAGATATCGACGCGTTAAAACAGATTGAGATTATCAAAGGTGCCGATGCGATAGCGGCAGGTAGCGGTGCTCTTGGTGGTGCGGTGTTATTTGTCACCAAAGATCCGGCAGATTACCTCGCAGCCAGCGGTGATGATACCCACCTTGGTATCACGGCGGGTTTTAGTGGTCAGAATGATGAGACATCATTCAGTGCCACTGTTGCCAACCGCAGTGGCAAGCTGGAATCGCTGCTGGTGTACACCCGTCGCGACGGCCACGAAACGGAAACCGCCACATCAGGTGACGACATTATTGGCGCAGGCCGCACTGTTGCTGACCCACTGGATTACAGCAGCAATAACGTGCTGGCTAAACTGCAATATCAACTTAGTGCTACCCAGCGTTTAGGCTGGACCGGTGAATATTTTAAACAAGACAGCGAGCTGGATAACCGCTCCAGGCTGGATAGCACTTACCTGGCAAGGTTGGGTGATGATGAGATCGAACGCAAGCGCTTTGGGGTGCAGTATGAATGGCTGGCTGCCCGTAGCTGGGCCGACAGTGTAAATGCCACGGCGGATTACCAGTCAAACTATACCCATGGTGTAACGAACATGCTGACCACCAGTTGCGCCGGTGCAACCAATGGTGATGTATCACCATGTTTGCGCAGCGAAGATCGTGACTTCAAACAGCGTCAGTTAAAATTTGCGCTGGCACTGGACAAAGAAATATTCAGCGATACAGTGCAGCAGCAGTGGCTTTACGGCGCATCGGTTGAACAGCGCGAAGTAGAATACTCGGCGGTAGACCGGCGCTATATCGGCGAAACAGACGAGCTGGCCAGCCCGCCGGTTATCGACCCTGATCAGGTGCCGCAAACCGATATCAACGCCTTTAGTCTGTACGCCCGCGATGTGATTAAGTTCGGTCAGGGCTGGACCCTGAGCCTGGGCGGGCGCTACGACGGTCTGAAATATCGCCCGCAGTTTGATGAGCAGTTCACTGACAATACGCAGACGGTAGCTGATGTCGATTTCTCCGCTTTTACCTGGCAAAGCAACCTGAGTTATCAGCTAACGGTAACGCAGCAGGTATGGTTGCAGGCCGGGCGCGGTTTTCGCGCACCGACGGTAGCAGAGATGTATGCGCCTACGTCACTTATCAGCCGCACCGAGCAAGCGACCGGCACGGTAGTAGACGATTTATGGAGCAGCGTGGCGAACCCGGATTTGCAGGCCGAGCGCAGCCTGAACCTGGAAGCCGGCTACCGCTACCAAAACGACAACTTAATGCTGGGTGTTGCGATATTTAAAGATAAATACAGCGATATGATCGACACCGTCACCCGGATACAAAACCCGGATATCGTGTACGAAACCTGTAGCCGCGGCGAGTGCACTGTATCTCAGGGCAATCAGTACAACACCTTTGATAATATCGGCGAGGCCGATGTAAAAGGTATTGAGCTTGAAGCCGCCTGGCGTGTCACCGAAGCGTTCAGCTCGCGCTTAGCGTACTCGTACAACGAAGGCGATAAAGCCAATGGTGATCCGTTGCGTAGCATTAACCCGGCGTCTGCGGTGTTGGGGCTTAGGTACGACGCAGCTAACTGGCAGGTGACCGCCAATATCACGCACAGTGCAGCCAAAAAAGCAGAAGATGCGTACGACTCGACAGAAAGCGCTTTTGAAGCCAAACCTTATCTGACAGACAGCTACACCGTCGTGGATCTGATGGCCAGTATTGACCTGACATCGCAGTGGCAGCTAAGAGCCGGTATTTATAACCTGTTCGATGAAGAGTATTACCAGTGGCAGCGTGTGCGCTTTGTTACCAATTGGGTCGGCAGTGGCGTACGTGGCGGGGTTTTACCCGATGGTACCGGCTTGCAGCGTTACAGTGAACCGGGCCGCTACGCTAAATTGTCGGTCAGTTACAGCTTCTGATGCTTTCCTCCCGCCGTTGTGCAACCTGCGCTGTGCGCACCCCCGGTTACTAAAACCGGGGGCTTTTTAGCATTAAACGTGGTGGCGGCCTTCACGTACTTCTTCCACCAGTTTGCGGTTAAATGCCGCCAGATCGTCAGGGAAACGGCTGGTAACCAGGCCATTATCGACGACGACATCTTCATCTACCCACTGTGCCCCGGCATTTTTCAGATCGGTCTGAATGCTGGCATAGGATGTGACTTTACGGCCTTGTAAAACACCCGCTTCGGCCAGTAACCAGGGGCCGTGACAAATAGCTGCAACCGGCTTATTGGCGTTGTCACTGAAAAAGCCCTGAATAAAGCGGATAGCCTGTTTGTCCTGGCGCAGCGTATCCGGGTTAATTAAACCGCCCGGCAGTACCAGGCCATCGTAATCTTTGGCATTGGCCTCATTCAGCGTTTTATCGACACTGACGTCATTGCCCCAGTTTTTACCTGACCAGCCTTTAATGCTACCGCTTTGCAAAGAAATTACCTCTACTTCGGCACCGGCCGCCAGCAGTGCTTCACGTGGTGACTCTAGTTCACTTTGTTCAAAGCCGTCAGTTGCCAGTATTGCTACTTTTTTGCCTGAAAGTTTGTTCTGTGTGTTCATACTCAGTCTCCTCTTGGTGATTAAACCGTTTTTGTTAAACAAATTGGCGCAGGCAGGATCAGGCGATCTGAAAAACAGCCAAACTTACATCAAACCCTGTAAAACTTACCTGCAATTTAGCGGGCTAGCAGCCCACCTTTGATAAGGCTCAGATATCTTCCAGCCGATTGGCGCCGTGCATCATCTGCTGTGATTCATTCACTTCCAGGTCCCGCACTTCTGCCAGTAATTCCTGCATTTTCGGCGGGTGGCTGCGGTCATACAGGTTCTGATACAGCAAGATAATAAGTTGATGCTGTTTTTCGACTTCGGTGATGATTTCAGTGGTGCTCATCAGCGCAAAGTCCTCATCACAAGCGGCATCCACCATCAATGGGTGCCGGTCCAGATGCTCGGTACACCAGGTGTTAAGCGCTTTGTCTTCCCCCTGATGTTTGAAGCCCAGCACACAGGCTGCCAGGCGCAATTCTTTATCTGCCAGATAGTCCAGTAACATACCCGAGCGCTCATTTTTCTGCAGGTGGGCACATTGCCGGAAACACTGCGACAAGTGCAGGTGATAGCCTGACGTCCAGTCCAGTAAGTCCCTGAATGACTCAACGCGCATAAATCCTCCTTACCGTATTTGTCAGGGAAGTGCTTTGTTAAAGCTATGCAAAGATGGGGCCGGTATGTAAAGTGCCGACTGAGCAGATGCGGCAGCGGGTTGTTAGTGGGATGCCTCAGTAGTCAGAGCCAGTTGTTCACTCAGAGCAGGAATAAGAGGGTAGAGAGACTGATTGACAACATGGCATATGGTGTAATCTGCGACTGTTTGCCAGACAACTTGCGTCTCGGGTGCCGTGTCTAAAAAACTCTCGGCGGTGCGACTATCCTCCAGCACGATATCAACCCGGCCTTGCAGCATCAGACCAAAGGCTTGCTCGTCATTGGCGACAGTGATCCTTTTGCCGGAAAAGTCCTGTAACTCTGCCATTTTAAAACCACGGATATGGCTTATTAACAGATCATGGCGTTCACGCCAGTCAATCAGGGTAACGGCTGATAAACTGTATGCATTAAGGCTAAGTTTATCCAGGGCGACCGGCACCACCTGCAAAGCCGGATCAGTATCATCCAGCTGGCAAATACGAAATAAGTCAGCTTCTATGTCGCCTTCACGCAACAAGTGCAAACGCCGCTGCGACGGTAGCTCAACAAATTGCGGTTGGTACCCCAGCTGCAGATAGGCAGTGCTTACCTGCTGCTGAATTTTCTGTCTCAGGGCTGTATCACCCAATGGCATGCCAATTCGTACCGGTTGTGCAAGTACACAACAACAGATTGCGGCTAAAGCAAGGAGTAGAACAGACACTGTTATTTTCACATGGCAACCCGGGTACGACAGATATCGTCAGTATAGCCAATAGATATTGACGCTCTGCAGTTTTGCATGCGCAGACCTGGCTTAGCTGTCGTGCTTAAGTAAGCCAGATGCAAGCAATTTAAAAGCCTCGATGGCTTTAGGCATAACATCCTGCGGATTAGGGCTTGCAGCAATCCATAGCGCTGCATTGAGTGCGGCGCCGCTGAGTAACCGGGCTGCCGCTTCGGCATCCACTGTTTTAATTACACCTTGGGCAATCAAACGCTCTATTGTGATGCGGGTAGCCTGCAAACAGCTGCTCTGGCTGGGCCATTGCGATGGATCGCCAAGTACTGCAGGGCCATCAAGCAACACAATGCGCTGCACTTCAGGCTCTAATGCCATACGTATATACGCAGCACCTTCTGCCAGTAAAGCCTGAAACTCATCTTGCTCTTTTGCACCGATGGCATGCGCCCGCATTGCCATATCCGAATCTATTTGCTCCACCACTGCTGCCAGCAAGCCGCGTTTATCACCAAAGTTATGGTAAAGAGCGCCACGGGTTAAACCTGCATCGGCGGTTAGATCGTCCATCGATGCACCGGTGTAGCCCTTTTCTGCAAAGGCTTTTCGGGCAGCTGTTATTAACTTTGCCCGGTTATCGGCCATATTTTGAATACGCTTATTCACGTTAGTACCCTCAACGTTACACACATACGTCGCGTATATTAAATTGACATACGCCTCGTATGTTATTATCTTATATACGCAGCGTATGTATAGCAGAAAGCCATACCGATTGTGAAGAGCAGCAACGCGCCGTTGTTGATATCTGTTGTAAAACACTAACCTGAGGTAAAAATTATGTCTAAACGCGAAGCTATTTTCCCGGCCAACCGCCATGCCCTGTACGAAGAGCATGGCTATTCAGCAGCTATCCGCTCTGGTGATCTGTTATTTGTCTCCGGCCAGGTTGGTAGCCTGCCGGATGGTAGCCCGGAGCCGGATTTTACCCGTCAGGTTGAACTGGCTTTTGATAATCTGCAAGCCACACTGGCGGCAGCCGGCTGCACACTGGATGATATTGTCGATATCACCACCTTTCATACCGATCCGCAAAACCAGTTCGATAGCATTATGCAGGTAAAACAGAAAGTATTTCCGATTAAACCTTATCCAAACTGGACCGCCGTTGGCGTAACCTGGTTAGCAGGCTTTGATTTTGAGATAAAAGTGATTGCCCGTATCCCGCATTAAGCCGTGCGGGCATTGCTTAATGCATAGTACTGACATTTAGTGATAGCCTGTGGTCGTTCAATCACTTACCGAGATATCTGATGTTGAATATCCGTGCTGTGTTATTAACCATCCTGGCCTTACTTGCCTTTGCGGGTAATTCTGTACTGTGCCGCATGGCATTGGCCCATACCAGCATGGATGCTGCCAGTTTTACAACGGTAAGGTTGTTATCCGGCGCTTTAATGTTGTGGCTGCTGGTCGTGCTGCGCCAAGGTGCGCCACAAGTGCAGGGCAGCTGGTTGTCCGCATTGGCACTGTTTGTTTATGCCGCTGGGTTTTCCTTTGCTTATCTTCAACTGAATACTGGTATCGGTGCGCTTATTCTGTTTGGCGCAGTTCAAAGTGGCATGATTGGCTATGGTTTGTGGCGTGGCGAGCGGTTCTCTGCCCGGCAATGGCTGGGGTTGTTAATGGCTTGTGCGGGTTTAACCGGCTTATTGCTACCAGGGTTGTCGGCGCCGCCGCTAATGGGATCAATGCTGATGCTGACAGCGGGTTTTGCCTGGGCAGTATATTCACTGCGTGGTAAAGGTGCAGCCAATCCGTTACAGGTTACCGCCGGTAATTTTATCCGCACCTTACCGATGACACTGCTGCTTAGCGTTGTCTTATTCGGGCAGTTGTCGTTCGATAATAACGGCATGTTGTACGCAGTGTTATCCGGCGCGCTGACATCTGGCGTAGGTTATGCCATCTGGTACAGCGTTTTACCACAGCTCAAAGCCACTATTGCAGCTACGGTGCAGTTAACGGTGCCAGTACTGGCTGCGATTGCCGGCATACTGATATTGAGTGAACCGCTGACACAGCGTCTTATATTAGCGTCTGTAGCCATTTTAGGGGGTATAGCACTGGTGGTGTTAACACCGGTACGGCGGATAAAATAAAAACCCCCGCTTTAGCAGGGGTTTTAAGTGCTTTTTAACGTTTAGTACTTGGCTGCCACACCTTCAGCAGGCAAAGCACCCAGAATAAACTCACGCAGGTCGTCGTTTGATTTTT
The DNA here is from genome assembly GCF_020531985.1 of Rheinheimera aquimaris. Classification (GTDB taxonomy): domain Bacteria; phylum Pseudomonadota; class Gammaproteobacteria; order Enterobacterales; family Alteromonadaceae; genus Alishewanella; species Alishewanella aquimaris. The sequence continues at coordinate 703,251 of NZ_JAJAVQ010000002.1, forward strand.
TCAGATCTTCGCGTCGCAGGTACATCATATGACCACTGCGGTAACCTTTAAAACTCAGGCGGTGTTTCATTTTGCCGCTGGGGTCTAACTGCCACATATTGTATTTGGCATCGAAATAGTTGGTCGCACCGTCATAGTAGCCAGATTGTGTCATCACTTTCAGGTAAGGGTTTTGTGCCATTGCCTGGCGCAGATTCTCGCCGGTATTGTCGTCACTTCTGTCCCACGGGTGTACCGGGCCGAACATGTTGTATTTAATGTCAGTTTTGTAGTTAAGTTCATCACGCAGGTAGTGATTAATCGCTGGTGTAAAAGAATGCAGCCAGGATGTCAGCTCTGCGTTGTAATCCGGCCGGTCACCGGCGTCGCTTTTGTCGATACCTAAATAGCGCGAATCAAGCCGGCCAACGGTCTGGCCGCGGTCACGCAATAATTCTTTCCAGAAATAGCGGGTTGGAATATCCAGGTTATTTTGCAGTACAGCTTCTACTGACAAGCCTGAGTATGTGGCAACCTGTTGTGCAATGCGCTGCTTTTCGTCGCTGCTGATCGCGTTACCTTTAGCCAATGCTGGCAGGTATTGATTCAGCGTAAAGTCTTCCACCTCTGGCAGGACATCATACAAATCTTTTTGCTGCAGTTCAGTCGCAAGTTTCTTGTGATACCAAGCGGTGGCGGCAAAATACGGCAGGCGGTTGGCCGCTTCTACCGGGCCTTCGCGCTTAATACCCAGCTCGGTCGGCGATACCAGGATCACGCCATTTAAATACAGCCATTGCTGGTTTTGCAGCGCCAGTGCCAGGCCGGAAACACGGGTGGTACCATAGCTTTCGCCAATCAAGAATTTTGGTGACTGCCAGCGCTCATTGCGGGTGACAAACGTATTGACCCACTCAGCCAGATACTTTACGTCGGCATTAACGCCGAAGAACATTTTTTGCTGCTGATCTTTAGACGGCATTTTACCGTCTTTACCCGGCAGAACCCGTGAGTAACCGGTATTGACCGGGTTAACAAACACTATGTCGGCGACATCCAGTACTGAATAAGGGTTGGTTTTCACGCCATACGGCTGCAGCGGGTAGCCTTCATCATCAATGATCAGCGATTTCGGGCCGGTGTAGGCAACATGCATCCAGACAGACGCTGAACCCGGGCCACCGTTAAATGAAATCAGCAGTGGCCTTTTGCTACGATCTTTAATGTCACTGCGCTGGTAATAAGTATAAAACAGCGTAGCGGTTGGGTTGCCTTCTTCATCCCATACCGGTTGGGTGCCGGTGGTGGCTGTGTAGCCGAAGCGTTTACCATTTACTTCAGTTTTGTGTTCGGTAACCACTTTACTGTCAATTTCTATCTGGCGCTCTGTCGCCAATACAGCCGTGCTGCTTAGCAAGAACAGCAGCGCGAACGATTTAAGTAGCTGCATAAGATCCTCGGATTTCTCTGGTTATTATCATTTTGGCCTGTTCTGTTTAACGTAAAAACGTACACAATTCAAAGCAGTTGAGACCAGCAAACGAAAAAACGCTGCCATGTACTGTAGCTAAAGCGGGAAGCGAAACAAGTTAATAACGCGAATTGTTATCAGTAGTATGTTATTGAAAATAAACAAAATTTTGCTTTTGCTGTTGGTTTGGGCTACACTTTGCAGCATATTTTAGGCCGGACAAAAAGGGTCATGTTATGAAAGGTAACCCGCAGGTGCTGTCAAAACTCAATGAAGTGCTGACAGCCGAATTAACTTCTATTAATCAGTATTTTCTGCACGCACGCATCTATAAAAACTGGGGCTTAAAAGCGCTGAATGATGTGTGCTACAAAAAGTCGATTAAAGACATGAAGCAGGCGGATGAGCTGATTGAACGCATCTTAATGCTGGAAGGGTTACCGAATTTACAGGCACTTGGCAAATTACGCATTGGTGAAGACACCCCAGAGATGCTGCTGTGTGATATGGAGTTTCAAACCGAGCAGCTGCCACTGCTGAAGGCAACGATTGCGCTGTGTGAAGCCGAGCAGGATTATGTCAGCCGCGATATTCTGACTGAAATTCTCGAATATGAAGAAGAGCACCTGGATTGGCTGGAAACCCAGCAGCACCAAATCAGTACTATGGGGCTGGCGAATTATCTGCAAGCTCAGCTGGGAGGCGAATAATAATGAAGGGCAATAAAAAAGTCATCGATGCGCTGAACCTGCTGCTGGCCAATGAACTGGCGGCGATGGATCAATATTTTATTCATTCGCGCATGTATCACGACTGGGGCTTACATAAGCTGTTTGAACGTATTGATCATGAATTTGATGATGAAAAAGGCCATGCGTCAGCATTAATTGAGCGCATTATTTTCCTCGAAGGTGTGCCGGATATGACCAAACGTGATGCTATTCACGTTGGCCATGATGTGCCAACCATGCTGCAAAACGACTTGCAGGTTGAATACACCGTACAGAAGTTACTGAAACAGACAATGGCTCTGTGTGAGCAGGAACAGGACTATGTTACCCGAGCCATGCTGCAGCAATTGCTGGATGATACCGAAGTTGATCACGCGCACTGGTTGGAGCAACAGCTTAACCTGATCAAACTGCTTGGCCTGCCCAATTACCTGCAATCTCAGATGTAAGCAGACAACTGCTTTCAGTTGGCGTGAAAGCAGTATTTCAATTTAGCATGAAGCGCCGCCAGTTCGGCTTTGCCCTGTGGTTGGCGCTGATACAGCCGGGTCAGTGCCATCAGCGGCATATATAACATATCCAGACAAAGCTGTTTTTGAAAAGCGCTGTGGTTAGCACATGTAGCGCCCTCTGCCAGCGTAAACAGCGCATAACGTAAGCACCATTCCTGTAGCAGGCTGTTACGCTGTAGCTCAAGTTGGGTCGCCAGCCGGCAACAGCAACCACAGTAATCGGATATCAGCCGATAGTAATCGCTGGTTACAGTGCCGTTTTGTTTAAGCTGGCGGCTTAAACGGCTGAAGTCCTGCCATAATGCTGTATCAAGCAACATAAACTCCTCCGAACCTGACTGATTAATGCACACTGGGTGATGCGGGCAGCATCGTTGCGCCGCTACTGGATGGGGTAGGCTGGGCTGATAACTGGCTTAAGCGGCATAGTTCCCGTCGCAGGTTACAGCTTTCTCTTAGCAGGGCTACGTTGGCCGGATGGGCTGAGGGTATTGTCTGCTGCAGCTGCTGTACCTGCGTCAAACTGCGGTTTAATGTACTCAGGCAGCGACGCCAGCGCTGTTGCCGGGCATAGGTTTCGGCCAGATTCTGAATGCTGATGGAAAAACAGATGATAAGCAACGTTATGCTGTCCTGGCCATGGTGGCTGTCTGCAGCCTGAATTTGCTGCTGGTAGTCTGGCCAGGCTTCGGCCAGCAGCAATGCGGCTTGCTGATACAGCGCTGCCGCCAGCTGAAAGTGTTCGTGGGCAAAAGCACTGTTGGCTTGCCTGATCAGATGTTTCCACTGTTCAATCGTATCCATATATTACCTCGCGAAACGGTTTGGCTAAATATGGCTTGTTTTTTTCATCAATGCAAATGATAATGATTATCAATTGATTTATTGTGGGAGTGACGCCTATGAACTTTACCTTACCGGCATTACCTTACGCTTATGATGCATTGGAACCTCATCTGGATGCGCTGACAATGGAAATTCATCACAGCCGCCATCATCAGACCTACGTCAATGGCTTAAATGCAGCGATAGAGGGCAGCGCTTATACTGATTGGTCGCTTGAGCGTTTACTGCGTGAAATTCAGGCGCTACCGCCTGAACTACAACCGGCGGTGCGCAACCATGGCGGTGGCCATGCGAACCACAGTTTATTCTGGCAGGTGATGGCTCCCGCTGGCGGCGGTGAGCCTGAAGGGCAGCTATCAGAGGCGATAGCGCAATGCTTTGGCAGCTTTGAGCAATTTAAACAGCAGTTTATTCAGGCTGCACTTAGCCGTTTTGGCAGTGGCTGGGCCTGGTTAGTGCAGGACAGCGAGGGAGCTTTGCAGGTAACAAGCAGTGCCAACCAGGACAGCCCGTTAATGGATGGTTTAACACCGATACTGGGGCTGGATGTATGGGAGCACGCGTATTACCTCAGGTATCAGAATAAAAGGCCGGAATATGTCGGCGCATTTTTTAATGTGATTAACTGGCAGCAGGTTGCTGCCTGGTATCAGGCAGGTATATGAAATTGTTAGCCGCAACAGCATCACCACTAAAACGGGCACGCAAGCTTGTCGGTGTGCTTATCGTAATCCTGGGCGCAAGCTATGCGATGCAGCAGCTTTTGTTGCTACTGCAGCAACAGCCGCAGGTAAGGCATGCGTTTTATGCCGGGCTGATGGCTGCAACAGCAACGGCTGCCGGCACCTTGCCGGCATTGTTCTTACACCGCTTGTCACAGAAGCTGCATGATGTGATGTTGGGGTTCGGTGCCGGTGTGATGCTCGCGGCCTGTATGTTTTCACTGATTATGCCTGCCCTGGCGCTGCTGGCAGTGCGAGATGCGGCAGTGTGGTACGCGCCTGGCAATGTCGGCGCCGCCATTTTGATGGGTGCAGGCTTTATGTTGCTGCTGGAGCGGCTGGTGCCGCACCGGCATTTTATCAAAGACGAAGACAGGTTAAGAGGCCAGACGCTGCGGCGTAGTTGGCTGTTTGTATTTGCTATAGCACTGCACAATATGCCTGAGGGGCTGGCTATAGGGGCATCTTTTGCCGGTGGCGACGACGGTGCTGCCAAAGCGCTGGCTATTGGTATTTCAGTACAGGATATTCCGGAAGGGTTAGTGGTGGCGATGGCGCTGCTGGCGGTGGGCTATAGCCGCGTGTTTGCAGTCGGCATTGGTATGTTATCTGGCTTGACTGAACCTGTAATGGCGCTGCTTGGTGCAACCGTACTGACTGGCTCAGGCTTATGGCTGCCACTCGGATTGGCATTTGCTGCCGGTGCTATGTTGTTTGTCATCAGCCACGAGATGATACCGGAATCGCACCGGCAGGGGCATGAACTGGCAGCAACCAATGGCCTGATGCTGGGTTTTGTCCTGATGATGTTACTGGATACGGCGCTGGGTTAACGCCTGGCCCGACACATTTTATTACAATCCATTTCGGGCTTGTACTGGCTGGCGCTTTCGCATTTCACTACAGTAGACGGCACAAAAACACTTCTTTATTCCCCTGGGTAATTACATGAAAAAGATATTTGTCATCAGCGCCATTGCTTTGGCCGTACTGACAGGTTGCGCTTCAGAGCAACGTACCGCCGTTGAAAATAGCGTAACACGGCAGGTTGCCGGTGAGGTGCTGGCCAGCCCGAATGATAACCGGGCTTACAAAACATTGATGCTACCGAACAAAGTTGAAGTGATGCTGGTGTCTGATCCTGATGCACAAAAGTCAGCCGCAGCACTCAGTGTTGGCGTGGGCTTATTGCAGGACCCGATGAGCCAACAGGGTATGGCGCATTATCTGGAGCATATGTTGTTTCTTGGCACCGAGCGTTACCCTGACACCAAAGGCTACAGCGAATTTATGACCGCTAACGGCGGTGCGCAAAACGCCTATACCTGGCTTGATATCACCAACTATATGTTTAAGGTCAATAACAACGCTTATGATGAAGCGCTGGACCGCTTTTCAGATTTCTTTAAAGCGCCGAAACTGTATCCGGAATATACCGAAAAAGAAAAGAATGCGGTTAATGCCGAATGGTCAATGCGTCGCGAAATGGACTTTTTTGGCCAGTACAATTTATCGCGCAGCATGATGGGTAGCCACCCGGCAAACCGCTTTCTGATAGGTAACCTGGAAACACTGGCTGATAAAGACAACAGCAAATTGCACCCGCAGACTGTCGAGTTTTATAACCGTTATTATTCCGGCAATATTATGAAGGTGGCACTGCTGAGTAACCTGCCACTGAGCGAAATGGAGCAACTGGCGCGCAAGCATTTCAGCAGTATTGAAAACAAGAACATTGAACCGCCGAAAGTTGACGCCGAACTTGATTTCAGCAACCTCGGTGCCAAGCGTATTCACTATGTGCCGAATCAGGATGTTAAACAGTTACGGCTGGATTTCACTATTCGCAACAATACCGATCAGTTTGCGCTGAAGCCGAACGAGTTTATCACCTATCTGCTGGGGTCAGAAATGCCGGGTACACCGGCAGAGCAGTTAAAAAGCATGGGGCTGATTTCTAAACTGAGCGCCTCAGCCACGCCAGACTTATACGGCAACTATGGTTCACTGACGGTAGATGTAGAACTGACCGATGCTGGTATGCAAAACCGTGAAGGCATTGTCGCCACCATCATGCAGTATATCGAGCTGATAAAGCGTGAAGGTGTTGATGCGAAATACTTCAGCGAAATTCAGACCAGCCTGAGCAACCAGTTCCGTTTTCTGGAAAAGGGTGATGAGTTTGGTTACGTCGCCAATCTGACCGATGCGATGCAAAAAGTGCCAGCCAGAAACGCCATTAACGCGCCGTTTTACTATCAGCGCTTTGATGCCAGTGCGATACAAAACGTACTGCAGCAGCTGACCCCGCAACACTTGCGCATCTGGTATATCAGTAAGCAGGAGCCGCATGACAGCAGCCTGCATTTTTATGATGGCAAATACAAAATTAAAGACATCAGCGCAGAGGAGCAACAAAGCTGGCAACAAAGCCCGCAGCTGGCGCTGAACCTGCCTGCGGTAAACCGTTTGCTACCGGAAAACTTTGACGTAAAACCGATGGTAACGCAGAGCAAGCCGGAAATTATTCTGCAGCAGGACGGCATCAGTGCCTGGTTATACCCAAGTCAGGAATTTGCCAGCCAGCCCCGCGGTGTGTTGGAAATCTTCTTCAACATCGGCGCGCCGCAGCAGGATATCAAAGCCCGGGTACTGCTGGCGCTTTGGTACGATTTATTTAATCTGCAGCAAAGTGCCTTGGCAACAGAGGCAGACATCGCCGGCATGCAGCTGCGTCTGACTGCGGGCAGTGGCATGGCGCTGACCATTGCCGGTTTTACTGACAAACAGCCACAACTGTTGCAGCAGGCACTGGACGGTTTAACGGTCAGCGTGCAGGAGCAAAGTTTTGCTCAGGCGAAAGATCGTTACATCCGCGGCTTGCAGAATCAGGGCAAGCAGTTCCCGTTTTATCAGGCGTTCGGCGCCTTTAATAACCTGATACGCAACGGTAACTATGAAACGGATCAGCTCATTGCAGTAGCCAACAGCCTGAACAGTGACGACCTGCAGGCGTTTATTCAGCACACGCTGAGTAACAACCAGCTGCGCATCTTTGCCTTTGGTAACTATGACAAAGCCACCGTATCGCAGGTGTTGTCCGAGCTGAAGCAGGCGTTGCCGCCGATGCGTACCGAATTACCGTATCAACGCAGTGCTTACTGGAAGCCTGTTGCCGGCCAGACGCTGGTGGTACAAAAAGATATTGATGTCGCCGATGTAGCGCTGGTAGACGTGCATATACACCCGGAACCTTCATACAGCCAACTGGCCCGGGCCACTATCTTGAAGAGTCACTTCAGTAATGTAGCATTTGATAAGTTACGTACCGAAGAGCAGCTGGCCTATGCGGTAGGCGGTACTGCCATGCAGCTGGAGGATTATGTTGGTTTTGCCATGTATATTCAGACACCGGTAAAAGGCGTGGCTGATATGCAGGCCCGGTTTGACAGCTTTAAGCAGCAGTATGCTAAAGAGCTGGATAACCTGACAGAAGAAGCCTTTGCCCAGTTAAAAGCCAGTACGCTGGTTACGCTGAAAGAGCCACCGAAGAATATGCAGGATGAAGTTGGCCCCTTGCTGGCAGATTGGTACCGTGAAAGGTTCAGCTTTGACAGCAAGCAACAACTGATTGCCGCGGTTGAACAGGTCACCTTGGCTGATGTAAAAGCGTTTTACCGTGAAACCATGCTAAACGACAAAGCACCACGTATTTCGGTGCAAATGCGTGGTACCAAGTTCCGGGACCAGCCATTTGCAGATTTAAAAGGCCAGATAAAAGTGGATGACGTAGCCGCATTCCACCGCCAAATGCAAAAGCAGTAATGCCGTTACAGCGAATAAAAAAACGCAGCTAACGCTGCGTTTTTTTATCTTGGTTATTGTATCTCGCTGGCTGGTGTTGACTGGCACACCTCTGGTGCATCGCTGCATTTTAACTTGCTCTGCTGCTCTTTATCTTTCATCAGCACCTGTTTTAAATCTTCAGTGCGCTGGCGTATCGCTACGCCGTACGATGCGTCATCGCCCCAGACATCGGCCAGAATTTTAAGCGAGGCGTTGTCGTGCGCCCGGAACAGGGTACCGGCTTTTTCCGCACTTTCTTCACTGTTACCCAGCAATTTCAGCGCATCGACGCCAAGATTGACTGCTGAGTCAAAGGTTTCGCGCTTAAAGTGCTCAACCCCTAACCGCAGTAGCTGATAAGCATGGCGCCGGTCTATAGCACGGGCGGCAATACGCAGTTTGGGGAAGTGCTTATGCGCCAGCTCGACAATTTCCAGTGTTTTATCCGGCGCATCGATGGCAATAACCAGTAACTGTGCCTCGCTGGCGCCGGCAGCATGCAATAAGTCGAGCCGGGCGGCATCGCCATAATAGGCTTTGTTGCCAAAGCGGCGCAGCACATCTATCTGATCAGCACTGTGATCAAGCACTGTCATATGATAGCCCTGTGCTGTCAGCAGCCGGCCGACTATCTGCCCAAAGCGGCCGTAGCCGGCAATAATCACATGCTGTGTCGGCTCAATGGCATCAAATTCGCGCTCTGTTGCGCGGTTTTGCACTTTTGTCTGCCAGCGCTGATAAGCAATTAACAATAGCGGGGCGCAGATCATCGATAAGGTAACTACTAACGCTGCCAGCTGCATTTGCTCGGTACTGAGGATATTTAAAGAGCCGCTTAATGCCGCCAGCACAAAAGCGAACTCGCCGCCTTGCGCCAGCGCCAGCGTAAACAGCACCCCCTGGCTTTGTTGCATGCGAAATACTCTGGCCAGAAATGCCAGTACCGCCATTTTTACCAGAATGAGTAGCAACACCAGCCCTATTACCGGCAACAGCTGTGCCTGCAATAATGCGAAATTAATAGAAGCACCGACAGTGATAAAAAACAGACCAAGCAATAACCCTTTAAAGGGTTCTATATCGGCTTCCAATTCGTGGCGGAATTCACTTTCTGCCAGAACGACGCCAGCCAGGAAGGTGCCAAGAGCCGGAGACAGGCCGACCGCCTGCATCAAAAGTGCAATTGCTACCACCAGCAATAAACCAAACACGGTGAACACTTCGCGCAAACGGGTTGCGGCAATGTAGCGGAACAGCGGTGCCGAGATGTACTTGCCTGCGACGATGATGCCAATAATTACGGCCACGGAAATGATAATTTGGCCATATAGCGGCAAGTGTGCAATCAGGCTACTGTCACTGTGGCCAGGGTCGACTGCGTCAGCGGTGCTCAGTAACGGCAACAGCGCCAGCATCGGAATAACAGCAATATCCTGAAACAGTAACACGGCAAAGCTGTTCTGCCCGGCCGGTTGTTTAATCCAGCCTTTTTCTGCCAGCGTTTGCAGTACTATAGCGGTCGATGACAACGACAGCATTAAACCAAGCGCCAACGCGGCTTGCCAGCTAAGGCCCAGCGCCAGTACTGCGATGGCGAAAATTAACGCTGTGGTGAGCAGTACCTGTAGCCCGCCAAGGCCAAATACAGCCCCTTTTAGTTGCCAGAGTTTCGATGGCTGCAGCTCCAGACCAACCAGAAACAGCATCATCACCACGCCAAATTCGGCAAAATGTTGCACCTGCGTCTGGTCGCCCACCAGCCCCAACAAAAAAGGCCCAATCAGCACACCGGCAAAGATATAACCCAGCACTGAGCCCAGCCCGAGCCGGTTTGCGACGGGCACTGCCAGCACCGCTGCCGCAAGATAAATCGCAATGGTTTCCAGCATCTGCTTACCTTGTATCAATGAGTTTCTGCCAGCTTAAGCGAAGCTGACGCAGGGCAAAACAAAAAAATGTTGAAAATAGTTCGAGTGAAAACTTTAAACAGCGTTTTATTCACGCATGCAGCTGAGTGTAAGCAGTACTCATCGTCGTTAGGGACGCTACCGATATCACAATTTTAGCGGTATCAGGTAATTCAAACAGGCGTGCTTATACGAATTGTCCTTAAGCGGCGCTGGCGGCAAAGCAGTGTATTGCGTTAAAAATGAACTGGTCTATCTTGTTGTTGGAGTTGTAAAGCGCCATACGGATGCGGCAAAAAATAATAAAAAAATCTCAGCAAGAACCCCGATTCAGCAGAGAAAAAGACAGAGGACAACCCAATGAAAAAATCTACCCTGCTGCTACTGGCAGGCCTGCTAAGCGGTACGACGCAGGCGGCTGTTGGCGGCTATTCCGTAGTGTTGGTGCATGGTTTTCAGCCTGATAACCTGGCCAGCCGGCCAACCGGAAGTCAGGTAACCAGCAATGGTGCCACATACTGGGCCGAATACTGGCGCGACCGTGCCGATGTGCGTATTGACTGGCCTTCGCAGGAACGTGTTGCCGGTAAAATTGCCAGCGATTATGTTTGGCCAAAGCTGCAGCAGATGTCGCGTAATGGCACCTGTGCCAGCGGCTGTATTTTTGTGTCGCATTCTACCGGCGATCTGGTGACCCGTTACATTATCGATAATCAGGCGCTTTGGTTGCAAAATGCCGGCTTACAAGCACTGAATATTGTGGCGACCTTTGATTTTGCCGGTGCTGGCGGTGGTGTAGAACTTGCTGATTTAGCGGTGAATGTCGCCGGCGGCTCCGGCCTGATTGATACTACGCTGAAACTGGCACTATCGCTGTGGTTGGGGCAGATCCCATCTCCTTCAAACATTGGTGTACTGAATGATTTGCGGGTAAATACGGCAAGGCAATTGGCTGCATTTCCGGACAGCCGGGTACCACGGCTGAGGTTTGTTGGTGCGGGGTCTGATTTTCTCGGCGCAACCGGTGCCTTTTTACCGGGCGAAGACGATGGCGTTGTTGCCAGTCATTCCAGCTGCGGTGCGTCATCAGCGGCCAGTTTTAACAGCTGCTCACGCAGTGTTGCCTTTGACGGCAAGTTGACATCGGTCAGTGGTCCATCCGCCTTTATGCCGTACCATTATCCGATGCTGATGAGCGAAGGTTACAGCCACAGCGATGTTATCGCCAACGGTGCGGCTGATGAAGTCACAGCGGCAAATAGTAGTTCGAATTACCTCAACGGTGAGCGTTTGCAATTTAGCACTTATGACGAAACCCGCGGCTGGTGGATTTTCAGCTCGCGCTATCGTGTAGTACGTAACTCTGGTAACACCAGCATGTCTGCGCTGGTGTATCAGGCCGCGAACTAACACCGATGAAAAAAGTGTTATGGCTACTAAGCCTGTCAGCCATGCTGGCAGGCTTAGGGTATTTCTGGCCACACCAGGCCGCTATTGAGCCTGTAGCGGAAACGCCAGCTAAAGCCACTCCGTCTGACGGGACGACGGCCGAAAAAAAGCCACAGGCCAAACCTGCACACATTAACGTGACAGAGAAAATCCCTGAGCCGGTAACCGAAAGCTTTAAACTGCTTGCCAGCGCCTATGCTGCCGAGCTTAATACGCCGCCTTATTCGCGGCCGCTTAGCATTGACGATGAACACCTGCTTCAGCCTAACCAATACATAGTGCAAACCGTGCCACTGCAAGGTGGTGCCAGTGCTGCTATCGTGCTGCCGAAATACCGTTTTAGCTATCCTGAAGCGGTGCCGGTAACGTTACAGGTAAGCGGTTTGCAGGTGTCAGATGTCAGTGTACGGCTACAGCATGAAGCCAGTATGGAGCATACTGAAAGCAAAGCGATGCAAGGTACGCCAGAGCATTACACCGCCACGCTCGATGCTGATGACAGCTGGAATGGAAGTTTTGAAGTACAGGTCAGTTTTAGTGCCAGCGGTCAGCAACAGGTGCTAAAAACCGGTATCGAATATTACAACCCGGTGGCTACAGTGACAGCTGTTGGCGAACCTTTCGGTATTGGCAGTGACATGCATATACCGGTGCAAATTGATGTCAGGCAAAGTGGCTTTTACCGGTTGCGGGCGAATTTATACACCGAGCAACGTCAGCCGCTGGCACTGCTGACGACAACTGAAAAACTCAGTGAAGGTGAGACAGAAATAACGCTGAAAGCTTTTAAAGCTGTGCTGCGCCAGCACAGCGGGCCTTTCATTATTGGCACTTTTATTTTGGAAAAACGCCCGGCGGTGCCGGGTGAGCTAACCCAGTACGGCGACAGTGAACAAGCACAATATCAGATTGATTATTTCTCGTTAGATCAGTTAACAGACGAAACCTGGCAGCCGGATGAGCAGGAACGGCAGCGGCTGCAGTTTTTACAACAAATGGCCGGGCAGCAGTAGCTGTGTATCAGGGCCGGTGTTTGGCCAGTTTGCGCTGTAAGGTACGCCGGTGCATGCCCAGCAGCGTTGCCGTGCGGCTGATATTGCCATCTTGCTCAGTGAGCACGCGGTTAATGTGCTCCCATTCCAGTTGATCCGGTGATAACACCGACGGCGTGTCCAGTACGCTGGTCACAGCTGGTTGGGCTTCACCGCGCAGAGCCTGTTCCAGTTGCAGCAAATCGGCAGGCTTTGTCAGATAATCATCTGCGCCCAGTTTTACTGCCTGCACCGCGTTAGCAATGCTGGCATACCCGGTTAGCAGCACTATGCGGCAAGCTGGCAGAGCCTGGCGCAGTGGCGCAATAAAACTTAAACCTGACTGGCTGGCAAAGCGCAAATCTAATAGATAGCTATCGGCCTTTAGTGAAATCAGTTGTGCAGCAGTAACCGCCTCAGCAAAGCTAACGACCTCAAAGCCACGCTGACTGAAGCGGCGAGACAGTGCGTTTAGCAACGCCACATCGTCATCTACAATCACCAACTTCATGCACTGGTCCCGGTTGGCATTCGCGGCATGCTAATGATTGTCAGTGTGCCGTTTCCGGCATTTTGCCGGCGTACGCTGCCGCCCAGGCGCTCAATTGACATATTGGCCAGGAACTGGCCGATACCTAAGCCTTGCTCACTTTGTTGCGGCAACTTACCCAACTCTGCCAGCCTGCCGGCAGATAAACCTTCCCCAAAATCACGCACCTGGATTTTCAGGCCGTCTGCATTTAGTGTCAGCACGATTTCAAGGGTGTTGTGGTTATTTGCCAGGCTGGCTTCGGCAGCGTTGTCGAGAATATTTAACAGCGCAGCACCAAATCCCTGGCTGTCTGATAGCATAAAATCCGCCGTCTGAACGCATGGTGTTATCTGCAGGCTAATATCGGGTCGGCTGTTGAGCCAGCGGGCTATGGCCTGCTCGGTTTGCCGGTACAGTGGCTGGCTTACCTCATCACTGCGCAGGCTGCCAGCATCGCTGCGCAGTTGCTGCACTATCTGCTGGCAGCGTTTTAACTGTTGTTGTAATTCCGTTATGGCCGCATTTTGCGTGTCGGTTGCTATTTCATCGGTTAATAACTGCATGGTCTGAATTGGGCTGGCTAAATCGTGCGCTGCATTGGCGGCAAAGGTGGCCAATGCCAGCATCTGCTCGTTGCGGATCTGTTGCTGCTGTAATTCACTGATCTTTTTGGATTTAACCCGGTTTAAGCTGGCCTGTGAGCTGATAAACCAGCTGATTAGCAAAGCAGAGATAGAGAAGGCCCACCACATTTGCTGCATATGCTGGCTAAAACCATTGTTATCTGTATGGTGCATAGCGTGATCAGTATGCGTAGTTAACGGCCCGGTTTGTTCCAGTAAGCTGTCGATGCTGGGGATCTGCAGATCGCCAACCTGCAGTAGCAGGCTGTAGCAGGTAATCGCCAATGCCGCTACTACATAGCCGCTTTTGCCAGCCAGCATAACGGCAGCAACAGCCACCGGCAGCAATAACATTGCCACCAGGCCATTGCTAACACCGCCGCTCATGGCCAGCAGGCAACCGAGCATTAATACATCCAGCATGCAACTGAACAGATAAATATGTCTAAGTGCTATCTTGTTAGCGCTTAAAAAACGGGGCAGTAGATTGGTGCAGGTGTGGGTAAGCAGCAGCAGTGCAATTAATGGCCAGGAATTAACCTGATACTGCAGTAGCCAGCCTGCACATGCCGCCAGAGTTTCAAAACCAATCAGGCCCCAGCGAAATTGCACAAAGTGTTTTAGCTGATGCTGAGCAGAAAGTTCGGTGGCAATAACAAGTTGTCTGGCCATAGCAAAGGAGTATCCGGCAAAAAAATACGGCTGCTAGGCAGCCGTTCGCAAAATGTCAGAAGAGACTAAACCATTGCAGCGGTAATGTCATTCTGAGTCGTTTTAGTGTAACGCTAACAGCAGCTTGCGTCACTGTGGCAAATTGTCGCAGGGGCATGCTTAGTTGGTTGCACAGCGTCAAACTTAAACGCTGTACCGCCCGGTTCACCTAACACTTCGTCACTATGCATGACCAGCCGGCCGGCTATAAGGGTAGCTAGCGGCCAGCCGGTTACTGTTTTGCCATCGTACGGCGTCCACTGTACTTTGCTGGCAATCCAGCTGTTGCTGATAGTGCGTTTGGCGTTTAAATCAACCAGGGTTAAATCTGCATCGTAGCCAACCGCCAGGCGGCCTTTGCCGGTTAGGCCGAAAATACGTGCCGGGTTAGCGCAGGTTAAATCAACCAGCCGCTCCAGGCTTAACCGGCCAGCTGCAACATGGTCCAGCATCACGGGTAGCAGGGTTTGCACCCCAGTCATGCCACTGGGTGAGTTGGGGTAAGGTTTGGCTTTTTCTTCCAGCGTATGCGGCGCATGGTCACTGCCGATAATATCAACAGTACCGTCGTTAATGCCTTGCCATAAGGCTTGCTGATGCTGCAGGTCGCGCACCGGCGGGTTCATTTGTGCCAGGCTGCCCAGGCGCTCGTAGCAGTCTGGCGCATGCATGGTTAAATGATGCGGTGTCACTTCAACGGTTACCTGGTGTTTAAAGGCGGCCAGATAGGCCATTTCGTCGCCGGTAGAAATATGCAGCAGGTGCAACGGCCGGCCGGTTTGCTGTGCTAAAGCCACAATGCGCTGTGTTGCCAGCAGTGCACTTTGCGTATCACGCCAGACCGGGTGGTTGCGCACATCGCCGACGGCTAGCGGCTGGCGCTGACGTAAACGAGCTTCATCTTCGGCATGAATAGCTACCCGGCGTTTACCGTTCTGCAGAATTTGCTTTAACAGCTCATCTTGCTCAGCCAGCAAGTCGCCAAAAGAGCTACCCATAAACACTTTAACGCCGGCACAGCCAGGCAGTGTTTCCAGCTCGGCCAGCTGGTGAAGGTTTGCACCGCTGCCGCCGATGTAAAACGCATAGTTACAATAACTGCGCTGCGCTGCAATACTGAGTTTTGCCTGCAGAACCGCGGCGTTTAACGTTAACGGGTTGGTATTGGGCATTTCAAAAAAGCCGGTGACCCCGCCTAACACCGCACCTTTGCTGCCATGATGAATATCTTCTTTATGCGTCAGGCCCGGTTCACGAAAATGTACCTGAGTATCAATCACACCCGGCAATACATGCAGGCCGGCGGCGTCGATAATCTTATCAGCCTGCCAGCCACTGCCGCCTATGGCAGCAATTTTACCCTGAATTACCGCTACGTCGGCTTGTACCCGGCCTGATGGCGTGACTAAAGTACCGCCGCGGACAAGGGTTTCAGCCTGTTTAAACTCAATCTTTTTTAGGAACTCTTGTGCTTGCATGGTTATTGGCCTTATCGGTTATATGACACGCTTGCCACTGCATCGTGCGGGTGCAGGCTTTCATGGTGCGCAACATCAATACTAAATGCCGGGTAGTGCGGCTTTAGCGCGGCATGTAAACGCCGGGCGGCATCTTCAACAAACATCAGATTGGCACCATTTAAGCGGGCAAACTCCTGCTCGTCAGCACGTTTCACTGCGGTTTGCAAAGGCGTTGCCAGGGCCTGTTCGGCCAGATGGATCAGTTTTAACATGCCAAAGTCCTTGTGCGTTGGGTCAATGTCGACACTTAACCGCGCCGTACTGCGCTGGCTGTGCGGCGTGGCCAGGCTGGCATGTTGCAAAAGCCATTGGCTGACCTGGTTTGTATCAATCACCTGCTGCGCTGCAAACTGCTTGGTAAACTGCTCACTGAGCAGTTGCCGGCTTAAGGTGGCTGAGCAGGGGCAGGTAGAGGAATAACCGATATTAAGGCTCAGTGACACCTTCAGTTTATCGCCGCTCAGGCAGGCATCCAGCGTGAGCGGATAAGCTTTAAACCCGGCCAGATCTGCCGTTTTTAGCGCCGGTCGGCGTAGCATCAGGTTGCAATTTAAGCGCAGTGTCGCGCTGGTGCTGCCGCACTCCTGCTGGCTGTGCAGCAGGCTTTGCAGAAACGCCTGCAGGCCAGCCGGGCTGACAGGTTCTGCTTGTACCCATTGAAATAACTGCTGATACAGGCGCGACATATGAATGCCTTTTTTATCTGCTTTTGGCAGGTTAACACTGATATCGGCTTTGGCGGACAGCACGTTGTCTGGATGGTCGGCCAGGGTAAAGATTACATCAATCTGTTGCATACCTACGCTGTCAAGGGCGGCGGCAAAGGCGGGAGTGACGGCATGTGCGGTATCTGCCAGCGCGGAAAAATTCATTCGGGTGCAGTCCTTAATTTAACTGTCAGCGGTATTAACACAGCTGTGGCACAAACCATGTAATTCAATATGGTTATCACGGGTTTGAAAGGTGGAGTTTGGTTGCTGCAACAGCGGGTGTACTACGGCATGCGATAAGGCGTACTTTTCAATTTGCTGACATTTATCGCAAATCAGCACTTGCCAAAACGTTGGCTGCCTGTTTTCGACATATATAAACTTATTGATGGTGCGCAAATGCAGCACACATTGCATTTGCAGTAAAAAATCCAATGCCCGGTAGGCCGCCATCGGGTGCAGCGTGGTGTCGTAGTCTTGTTGCACCGCAGCAATCAGTTCATAAGCCGACATAGCAGTATTTTTTTGCTGCAATAGCGCCATTACCTGCTTACGGTTTTTTGTCATTGACGGCCGGCGGTTTAACTCAGCCTGGCTGACACAGTAGCTTGCTTTCATCGGCTGTTACATCTCAGTTGTTGCGATATCACATCGGATCCAGCGTTAACAGTACCCGCGGCAGATCGGACGCGGGCGAGCGGTGCACTATCGCCTGCTGCTCGTTGCCTTCCCATCCTGAGCCTTTTAGCAAGGTAACAGCAAAGGGCGTGGCCTGAACTGTGTTGCCTGCGCTATCGAGCCACTCGGTGCCGGGGCCCATATAGGTGCATACCAGCCGGCACACCAGATGATCAGTATGAAACTTCGGGCACATAGGTTTGCTTAGTGTCTCCAGTCGCAGCCCCAACTGCTTGCAATCCATTAAGCAGGCGAACATCTGGCATTGCAGCGCAATATCGGCCAGTAATTCGGCTTTACCTGGCGCATCGGGCAAGGCAAAAACAATATCATTTTGTACGCTTTCTGCGCTGACAATACGTTTTAGCGGCATGCTAAAACGCAGCGAACGGCAATATTCGGCGATAGCAGTATTCTTCTGGCGTTGCCAACTGGCTAAATTGACGTCATCGGCAAAGATATCGGTAAGCACCCCGGCCTCATCTGATTGCAGCTGGCGGCTAGGCAGTCGAAACTCAGTAAATGCCAGCGCACTCATGCTACCTGCTCCTGTACAAAAGGACTGGGCAGCTGTTGCCACTGTGCTTCCCCTAAAGCCAGCTCGGCGTCGGTGAGCAAGCAGGCGTTAAGCTGCGCCAGCATGGCCTTTTTATTTAGTCGCTGGCCAATAAACACCAGTTCCTGCCGCCGGTCGCCATAGGGTTCGGCCCAGTTCAGGATAATCGCCTGCTGCATGTCGGCGTCCTGCGGCCATTGCTCCGCCGGTACAGCCTGCCAGAATAACCCGGCCATATGATAGCGGGCGATACCGCCGGCCTGATGCCATAGCCAGGCATAGGCCGGTGTGCTGGCCAGCCAGAAATAGCCTTTTGAGCGAAGCAAACGCCCGTTTGGCCAATCCTGATGCAAAAACGCATGAAACCGGGCCGGGTGAAACGGCTTGCGGGCGGTAAAGCTGAAACTGCTGATGCCGTATTCTTCGGTTTCGGGCGTATGTTCACCGCGCAGTTCGGCCAGCCAGCCAGGAGCCTGCTGTGCTTTGTCGAAGTTAAACAGGCCGGTATTTAGTATCTGCTTTAACTCCACCTTGCCCTGTTCCGCTGCAATAATAGGGGCGCTGCTGTTTAAACTGCGCAGTATCGCCTGCAGTCGCTGCAGTTGCGCTTTGGTGACTAAATCTGTTTTGCTGATGATCAGCACATCACAAAACTCTATCTGTTCTATCAGTAAATCACTGACACTGCGCTCGTCATCTTCACCTAAACTTTCTCCGCGTTCGGTTAAATCCTGTGCGGCCTCAAAGTCGGTGAGAAAGTTCACCGCATCTACTACCGTGACCAGTGTGTCTAAGCGGGCAATATCGGCCAGGCTCTGGCCGTCTTCAGGCTCAAAGGTAAAAGTTTCCGCTATAGGTAGCGGCTCGGAGATACCGGTCGATTCAATCAGTAGATAATCAAAGCGGCCGGCTTTGGCCAGTTTACCCACTTCCAGCAGCAGATCTTCGCGTAAGGTGCAGCAAATGCAGCCGTTGCTCATTTCTACCAGCTTTTCTTCGGCGCGGTTAAGGCTGACTTCTTTATTCAGCTGGTTGGCGTCGATATTGACGTCGCTCATATCATTAACAATAACAGCAACCCGCAGGCCATCGCGGTTATTCAGCACATGATTAAGTAAGGTGGTTTTTCCGGCACCTAAGAAACCGGATAACACTGTGACCGGTAAGCGGGTGTCAGAAGCGATATCAATTGGCAGCATGTTGAGGCTCTTGCAGTTTAAGTAAAAGTTTTCGGTTATATAAGTGAGCGCTGATTAACAGCATACCGCCCATAATTGACAGTGCTGCTTCTGCTTCATGGGGCCCGAACAGAGCCGTAATCAGCAGCAAAAAGCCGCCTAACCCCAGCACAAAAGGCGTTTTGCTGCGGTGTACACACCAGCCGCCAGGCAGGCTCCAAACCAGAAAAGCAGCAATAGGTAATAACATCAGGTAGTGAAACCACTCGGAACTGAAAATACCCAGTAATAAGCCTGAGCTGCCTAAAGCCAGCAATACCGGAGTGGCAAGACAATGCACAACACATAGGCCAGACAAAGTGGCTGCAATAAGATCTTTCATAAACCCTCACGTTAACCGGAACTGTGAATTCAACTTGTGTTGTTGTTTTCCTGTCGTAAGCATTGCCGGCGAATATAAAAATGTTATAACATCACAACAGTTGAAATATGTTATAACGTAACAATTAATTCGTCAAATGCGGGCTTCGCGTGAAATCAGCGCACCTGTGGCACAAACGCGGAAGTAGGGAAGAGGGTATTTATGTTTAAGAAAGCAATACTGGCCAGTTTGGTCAGCGCAGTGCTATTCAGTGCTGCGGCTAATGCAGAATCAATCTCTGGTGTGGTGACAGACAGTAATGGAAAGCCGGTTGCCGGTGCCACCGTTAGTGTTGCCGGCGAAAATCAGCAGGTGGTTACCGATGCCGCCGGCCGTTTTACCATCAAGATGCTAGCGGCCGATACTGAGTTGCATGTCGAAGCGCGTGGCTTTGCCCACCGTAATGCGCATTTTAGTGTGCCGAAGCAAGGGCTGACGGATGTCAGTGTGGTATTGCTAAGCAGTACTATCGAAGTTATTGATGTAAAAGCCAGCTTGTTTCACACCTCTGCCACTGAATCAGCGTTACCGGTAAATGTGCTGGCTGGCGACAAGCTGAAAATGCGCCAGGCTTCAACACTTGGCGATACGTTAAAAAATGAAGTGGGCGTACATTCTAACTTCTATGGCGGCGTTGCCAGCAGCCCTATTATCCGCGGCTTAGACGGCCCACGGGTGCTTATTACGCAAAACGGTTTAGATGCCGGTGATGCGTCCCGTGTTGGCCCTGACCACAGCGTGGCCAGTGAAGCCAGTACTGCTACCCAGATTGAAGTATTACGCGGGCCTGCCACATTATTTTACGGCAGTGGCGCTATTGGTGGTGTAGTGAACGTGGTGGATGAGCGGGTGCCCACTGACAGCACAAGCCGCGCCGAATGGATGGTGCAACGTGAATCGGTTAACAATGAAAAATTGGTGGCGGGTTCAGCCGTAAGCGGCACAGATAACATCGCGGTATATGTAGATGGCTTCTGGCGCGACAGTGATGACTACAGTATTCCGGGGTTTGCTGAAGCTGAACCGGAAGAAGGTGCCAAAAAAGGCAAGGTGGCGAATTCTGCATCTGAGGCCAAAGGCGGCACTGTGGGTGCCAGTTGGTTGCTCAGCAATGGCTATGTCGGCATCTCGTATGGCCGTTTAGAGCGTGAATATGGCATACCTGGGCATTCACACGGTGGCCACGAGCATGAAGAAGGCGAAGCGCACGAAGAAGAGCAGGTGTATGCCGATTTAACGCAGAACCGCTACCAGCTGTTAAGTGAACTGAATTTCTCTTCTGGTCTTATCCGCGCGGTGAATACCCGGCTGGCCTTTACCGATTATGAACATGCCGAAATTGAAGCAGGAGTGGTAGGCACCACTTTTAAAAACCGTAGTCAGGAAGCGCGGTTAGAACTGTTGCACCGCACGCTCGGGCACTGGCGTGGTGGCTTAAGTTTGCATTATAAGTTCAGCGACTTTGAGGCAATAGGTGAAGAGGCTTTTACGCCGCCATCTGAAAGCCAGATGCTGGCTGTGGGCTTGATGGAAGAGAGGCACTTCGGTGACTGGCTGGTGCAACTGGGTGCCCGGGTTGAACGCGTGACGATTGATGCCAGTGATGTATTGCTGCCTGATATCGGTGCGCATAGCCATGGCGAAGAAGAGCACGACCATGATCATGACCACGGCGCTGGCATGATTAGGGCGTTCGATGTTAGCCAGAAGTTTACACCTTACAGTCTATCTGCCGGGACCGTGTGGGATTTTGCTGAAGGTTATAACCTTGGCTTCTCAGTTTCACGTTCTCAACGGGCACCATCAGCGGCTGAACTATTGTCGTTTGGTGCACACATTGGTACGCAATCTTATGAAGTCGGTGCCATGTTTACGCTCGATGGCGACGAGTTCGTGCTGAACACCCAGCCAATTGAACTGGAAACGGCGAACAACCTGGATGTCACGCTGCGTAAATTCAGTGGCAATACCGGCTTTGTGCTGAATGCGTTTTATAACCGGGTAGATAACTACTACTACCAGCAAAATACCGGTTTATTTGCCGAGTCTGGCCACAGTCACGACCATGGCGATGAGGAAGAAGGCCATGAGCACGGTGGCGAACTGCCGGTATATTTATTTACTGCTGCCGATGTCACCCTGCACGGTTTAGAGGCCCAGTTTAACTGGCAAATCAACGACCCCTTTAAGTTAACACTGCAAGGCGATTATATCCGTGCCCGGCTGAACGACGGTGGCGATTTACCTCGTACGCCGCCACTGCGCATGGCTGCAGAGCTGGCTTATGAGCATGATGCAATAAGCGCCGATGTGCGCGCTACCCGCTACTTTAAGCAGGACAAGGTTTCTGAGCTTGAACAAGCAACCGCAGGTTACACCTTGCTGGATGCCAGCGTCAGCTATCGGTTTGAGCTGGGTGCTCAGCTGCTGACGGCTTATATCAAAGGCCAGAATCTGACTGATGAAGAAGCCCGGGTACATACCTCTTTCTTAAAGGATATTACGCCGTTACCTGGCCGCTCGGTTGCAGTGGGCTTGCGCGGCAGTTTCTGATTTTTGTGCGGCAGGGAAGCTTTAGTTCCTGTCCTGCCGCACCTTTTACTTATAACAAGGAGTGACAATGTTAAAAACAAAGCTCAGTCTGGCAGCTCTGCTGGTTAGTGTATCTTTACTCAGTGCCTGTGGTGACAGCACAACCAATATCGTGGAAAAAGACCCTATTGCAGATGACGATGATGATCATGATCACGACCATGGCGACATCAGTGCTGTGGGCAGGCTGGTTATTTCCGCGAAAGATTCCAACCTGGTATCAGTGTATGAATTAGAAGACGGCTCGCTGTTAGATACCTTTGCGGTCGCAGATACGCCGTCAGCACTGGCCGCTTCTGCCAGTAAACGCTATGCGCTGGTAGTACAACGCACCACCGACCGGGTTGAGTTTGTCGATGGTGGCCTGTTTCAGGAAGATCATGTTGATCACTTGCACGATTACCAGCAGGCACCGGCGCTGAGCAGCTTTATATTGTCAGAAAGCCGCCCCACGCACATCACCAGCACTGACAGCCAGGTAGCGGTGTTTTTTGACGGTGATGCGGCAAGTGGCACCCCGGCAGCACTGGCGGTGATCACTGACGCCGATATTACTACCGACAGTAACGGTTATCCGGTACTGCATTACAGTACCCATATGCATGGTGCCGCCCAGGCCCGTGGCGAGTATGTACTGTCGACTATCCGCGATGCCAACAGCGCGACCACTCTGCCTGATAAAGTAGGGGTGTATCATGCGCATGATGATCACTTTCATGAAGAGCTGGTTTTTGATGAGTTGTGCCCGGGCTTGCACGGCAGTGCGCAAAACGAGCATGTTATTGCGTTTGGCTGTACTGATGGTGTTTTAGTTATTGCTCAGGAAGATGAAACCTTTACCGCCAGCAAAATTGCTAACACCGATGATTTTAGCGGCACTATGCGCATCGGCACCTTAGTCGGCGCTGAGCATGCTGAACATTTGGTGGGTTTTGCCGGCGCCAGCATGTTTGCTATTCATGCTGAAGATGGCGAAATGGAACTGGTAGACTGGCAGGGGACAGAAGGCGCCAGCCTGGTCGGTTACGGCTTTGCCGATGGCGGCGAAAAGTTTGTGCTGTTAGATAGCCTGGGGTATTTAACCATACTGAATTACCATGGCCATGAACATGAAGGCGCTGCAGAAGAACCGGCGTTTGAAATCGCCGGTAAAGTGCAGCTAACCGAGGCTGATGTATCGACTATGCCAGAGGGCAGCCGCTTTGAGCTGGCCATTTCAGCCAGTGATGACAAGGTGTATGTGACTAACCCAATCGACAATACGCTGCTGACAGTAGATGTTGCCGACGCCGAAGTGGTAGCGACAAAACAGCTGAGCTTTGTACCGCATAAGCTGGTGTGGCTGGGTATTGCAGCACCTGCTGAAGCACATGATCATTAACAATTGTTCTTGTTCTTAAATAAAAGCCGCTAAACAGTGTTTAGCGGCTTTTTCGTTTCAATACGTTATCAACACTATTGAGAGCAGAAACAACAGCAGCATGATAACCAGCGCGAATATCACAGTTCGCCACGGACACTGTTTTACGTCCTGCCAGCGGCTTTGCAGGCCGGTAATAATCATTGCCAGCATCAGACAGCTTTGTGACAACAGCGCCGCCGCAGAGCGCAGTGCTTCTGGCACAGGCAGGATCAACTGCAGCAGTAACAGACCGACAAAAGCGATAATAAACCATGGCAGCGGCGCCCGGCTGTTGCCGTGTTGGCAACGGTTCAGGCCGATTAAAAACGGTGCCAGCAAACATACCCGTGCCAGTTTTATCGTCACCGCCAATGCGGCTAATGGGCCAAGCTGACCGGCTGCGGCAACTGCCTGAGACACTTCGGGGGCGGTACTGCCAATTAGCCACGCCAGTTCAGGCGGGCTAAACCAACCGCTGAAAGTCAGCGCATTATAGGCAGCCAGTGCCAACAGTCCCATCAGCATGACCAGTGCCAGACTCTGGCTTAATTGCGCCGGCGAGGCCGCGACATCTTGTTTACTGTCTTTTGCCGCAGACTGTAAGGATTGAGTAGCGAAGATGGCTGAAGTGCCGCAAAAGCTAAAACCGGCACTGAGCAGTAACACCTGGGCTTTGGGTAAGCGAAAGTAGCGCACGCCCAGCCAAAGTGCAGTGAAAAGTACTACCGCAACCAAAAACACTAAACGGGCAAACAGCCAGGGATCTGTACTCAGCAGCAACTGAGGGTCAACTTTAAGCGCAAACAACACTATACCCAGGCGCAATGCCTGTTGTTGAATAGAATGAAATGTCTGGCTACGCGCAGCTGCCTGCGCTATCCGGTGAGGCTTACGCAAAGTAGCGAAGTAAACCGATAACAGCAGACCTGTCAGCAACGCCGCTAACACCGGGTTTACCGCCTGGTGCAGCTGCGGTTGGTAAAAGAACAGTGCGTGCAACAGTAATACAGGCAGGGCAATCCATAACATTTTATCTGTCCGGTTGGCAGAGAACGCTGGCTATTTTAATGAAGATAAAATATAAAAATAATGGATTTATTTTATGTAATGAATAGGATTTTTGAATGAATTATCCCAGCCCACGGCAGTGGCTATTGCTTGATGCGATTTGCCGTTATCACAGCCTGAGTGAGGCGGCACAGCAACAGGCACTGAGCCAGCCAGCAGCCAGTCAGGCACTGAAGGAGCTGGAGCAACGCCTTGGTGCAACCTTGTTTCTACGGCAACACCGGCAGCTGATCCCTACACAATATACGCTGGACTTACTGCCACGCTTGCGGCAGTTACTCGATTTACAGGCCTCAATAGTGCAGCCGCAATCCAGTAGCGGAGAGCTGCGGCTGGTCGCCAGTGAAACCATAGGTTGCTACCTGCTGCCACCGGTGATCGCCAAATTTCGCCAGCAGTATGCCGATGTTGAGATCCGGCTGCAGATCTGCAATAGCAGTGAGGTGCAAAATCAGTTACGGCTGCAGCAGGCGCAGCTGGGTTTTATTGAAGGGCCTGTGCTTAGCACAGAGTTCCTGCTCCAATACTGGCGCAAGGATACGCTGGTACTGGTAGCGGCCGCCGACCACGGGGTGCCGGATGATGCCAGCCTGCTGCAACAGCAAACCTGGATAGTGCGTGAGCGGGGGTCGGGCACGCGGGCAGTGCTGGAGCATGAGCTGGCGCGTTGTGGTTGGTCACCGGCCACAATTATGGAACTGCAACGGCCTGAGGCAATTAAACAGGCGGTACGCCACGGTTTGGGCATTGGCTGCCTGCCACTGTTAGCGGTGCAGGATGAACTGGCGCAGGGTGTGCTGCGGCAGCTAGCCAGCCCGCTTAAGCTTGAGCGGCAGCTGAGTTTACTGCAGCATCAGCAGTATCAGGCACCCCTGGTGCAGCAATTTATCCGCTTTGTGCATCAGGCAGGCACTGAATAAGACTATTGTGGCTGCTGCTGAGGCAGCAGGGTTTGCAGGATCTGCTGATATTGACCCGAGTGGCGCAGCTCAGTTAAGCCGGTATTAAACTGTTGCATCAGCGCTTCGGCGCGGGGATCTTGTTTTGACAACAGCAGATACATTGGTCGCTGCTCCAGCGCCGGTGTAAGATAGTCTAGCCGGTCAGAATCATTTGGCAGCTTTTGCTGCAGCAAATATAAGCCATTGAGTTTATCTGCCGGTACCAGATCTACCCGGCCTCTGGCCAGCATCTGAAATGCCTGTTCATCCTGTGCGACTCTGACCAGATTAGGCAGGCTCTGCAATAAACCCTCCGGTTGCAGGTAGCCTTGTACTAATGCCAGACGAAGCTGTTGCCGGGCGATGTCAGCGTAATCACGATACTGAATTTGTTCGCTTTTACGCTTAAAAAACACGATCTGGTTGGCATAGAGTGGCTGAGAGTAGTAAAAGTGTTCCGCGCGCTCATCATCATACCAGGCGGCAATTAAACCGATATAACTGGCTTGCTGGCTTTCACGGTAGGCACGGGCAAACGGCATAAACTCAACGTCTATCTCGATGCCCTGCAATAAAAAAGCCTGGCGCACAATTTCGGTGACAGCACCCTGTTGTGGCAGGTCTTCTGCATAATGCGGATAGTAGTTACTGCTGGCAAATTTAAGGCGCTCTGCCTGTGCTGCTGGTGGCAATGCAGCGAGCATAGCCATTAACAGCGGGACAGCAAAACAAAGCGCCTTATACATAGCGGCCTTAGTCGCTGGCCGTTGATGGCGGCAGGTTGGCGCTGGCCTCAGCATCCTGTTGCGGGCTGGCAAGGCTGGCCTGATCTGCGGTCAGCGGCATAGCACGCGACTGCTGGTTAATCTGGTAAATTTGTTCGGTATTAGATAAATCCTGCTGGTTTTTAATGCTGGCGATGGTTTCGCGGTCGGATAAGAAACTGCGGATATCGTCCAGAATAGCTTGCATCTCCTGCGGGTTGTCATTCATCTCCAGAATATGGCGAGGGTGCTCAACATTCTTCGCGCCGCTGTCGGCAAAGGTGCTGCTCATAATGCGCGATGTAATCACCCACGGCGTTAGCGATGAGCGCATGACATAATTCTCTGAGGCTGTAGAATCGTATATGCCTTTACCGGTAGTCAGTTTGCTTTCGGTGTAAGTGCCTTCACATTTTAAATACACCAGTAACGAGTCAAAGTTCAGTTCGGCCCAGAAGGTATGGCAGTAGTTTTGTAGCAGACGGCCAAAACTGTGGCAAATCAGCCAACTGAATAGCAGGCTTAATATAAATTGACTTTCGTTAAACAGCTGTACAGTGAACTGTTGTGTAGCGGCGTCAGTTGGCCGGGCTATCGCCTGAAACTCGCTAATTAACGCCAATACGGTTCTGGCTTCAAACAACAGATAAAACAGGATAAAAGGCCCAATCAGCAGTAAAACCTGGCCCAATACGGTTGCCCACAACCGCAGTTGCTTAAACAGCGCTGTATGTTCAAGCGGTGCATAGGCAGGTTGTGTTTCAATCATCATCTCGCCGCTGAAATTGCCTTTACTTTCTGACTGCTCATTCAGGTTAGGGTTTAGCTCGCGGTATACCCGGTTTGGTATTTCTTTGTAGCGCCGGTTTGCCATCACAATATTATCGATATTGACAAACAACTCACGCGGGTGAATGTTTTCCTGCCAGTTTGCCCGGTATTCTGCCACTTTGGTTTGCGCCTTTACCTGCGCGGTGCGCTGTTTTAGCAATAAAAATACTAAGGCGCCGCTGACCGCTGCTAACAGTAGTACCAGCAGCAGTTGTGGTGTTACCGCAAAGCTGTGTAGTTCCGACTGCTGCAGGTCAGCTACAAAGCGGGCAATATCACGCTGCTGTAACAGATAGTTGATCAGAAGCCCGAGCAATACCGGAGCTAAAATGGCAAAAGCCATAATTTTTGCCAGTTTCAGGTTGCCCTGGGTTTCAATGCTTTTCTCTGCCTGACGATACACAGCACTGGCGCTGCGCCAGCTGAGAATTAAATATACCACCAGCACAAACGAGAAAAACGGCAATAAAATTTCGCCGGTATTGCCGGCTAAGCCAGTCAAGCAAACAAAAGCGGTTAACGCATAGGCCACCAGCGCGATAACAGTGGCAATCAACGCGCCGGAGAAGCGCTGCGCCAGATTTCGCATCGGATAAGGCAGGAAAATAAGTTTCGGTACCAGCGTATGCACCAGACGAGAGATAAAACCCACAGGCTCGACAAAGGTTTTATTTTTGCGGCCCATCAGCATTTCTTCTAAATCGATGCTTTTATAGTGCGGTTTTTCCAGTTGGGCAGTTTCACGCTCAGACTTGCTTAAATTGGGTGCCAGTGAGGTGGGTACACTGCGGCCAACAAAAAAGCGCAGCATCTGAAACAGGCCACCTCCGAGCGCTTTTAAGCCAGATGCCAGCAAGATGAAGCCAATAGCGGCATAAATCCAGGCTAGGGTTTTATCCTGTTGTACCAGGCTGACAACCTGCAGTAAGGGATAAATACCGAGCAGAGTTACTACTACACCACGCAGGGCCCGTAATAAACCTTCGGCTTTAAAAGGGTTGCGGATCCCTAACGATTCACTGCCGTAATCAAAGGCCATTGTTACTTCCTTATAAAAATCAGTTTGTTGAATGCAGCTTTATCTTGCCTGAGCAATATTAATTTGCAATCTGTACCGGTTACTTTTAGCCGAATATACGCTTAAGTGCGAATAAATTATACGGATAAAAAAAGGAGCCCGTTACACGCAGCTCCTACCAGGAAGAAACAGCTCCGGCAGTACCGGAGTCAAGGTTGGTTCAGAAAAGTTTCGATTAAGGGCGCAACAGACTGAATATTAACTAAACCGTCTAAATGGCCCCAGTTGCCGGGGATTTCGGCATACTGTGGTGTGTTGCCGGCTTTTTTCATCGCGTCAGCGCTGTGCTGGCTGAATGCAGGTGGCAGCAGTAAGTCACCGCTGGCGGGCAAAAACAGTGTTTTTGCTTTAATACCGGCTACAGCCTGCTGCCAGTTGTCCGCCATACCGGCACGCCATAACTGGGACGCCCTTACCAGATATAAAATATGGTTGGCATCCTGATAAGTTGCTCTTACTTTGGCATGTTGCATCAGCTGCTCCCAGGCACTTAAGCTGGCGCGGATATCCTGCATGGCGTTTTTGTCATTAACGGGGGACGGGTAACGCTGATTAAAGCCCATTGGATGCACCGCGTCCTGTGTAATGTACGCCAGTGCAGTGGTAAGGCCTTGTATTGGTTGACCTTTGTCATAGTAATCACCGTTATGCCAGGCCGGGTCAGTTTTAATCGGGTAGGCCCAGCGCTCCAGTTTCACTGCGCCATAAGCATCCATAAAAGCGCCGCCAATCACCGGCACTAAACGCTGTACCCGCTCCGGATAGCGTACAGCCCATTCGATAGCCTGAAACGATCCCATAGAAGGGCCAATCACCGCATACAGCTTGTTAATACCAAGACTATCGAGCAGGGCTTTTTGTACTTCGACGAAATCGCCAATGGTAACGACCGGAAATGCCAGGCCATAGGGCTTGCCTGTCGCAGGGTTAGTGGTTGCCGGCCCTGTGGTGATGACATTTTTGTCAAACACATTGGCGTTTACCAGCGTATCGCTGCTTATTACATAAAATTTATTGGTATTAATGGCTTTGCCCGGGCCTATGATGGCGTCCCAGTAACCGGCAGTCGCATCATCCTGTTGGTATTTGCCAGCTGCATGACTGCTGCCAGAGAAATAGTGTGTGATCAGTATTACATTAGACTTATCAGCATTAAGCTTACCGTAGGCTTCCCAGCCAATATTAACCGGCGCAATCACCTGACCGCTTTCGGTGGTAAAGCTATCCAGCGTAAAGTGCTGCTTTTCGACCAGCAAAGGCTCGGCTGATACGGCAACACTAAATAACCATATTAAGCCTGTGATAAAACGCATAACGACTCCTTAGAACCACTGAAATAACAGTATTGCCAGCGCAGTGCCCACTACCGGCACTAAGACGCTAACCACTGCCACCGGCCAGTACGCATTGTGATGGCTCTCGCCACAGATAGCACGAATAGTGGTAACGACATAACCGTTATGCGGCAACGAGTCGAGTGCGCCGGAAGAAATGGCCACCACCCGGTGCAGTTGCTCGGGGTCGACGCCTCGGTCGAGATAGTGCGGGGCTATCTCGGGCAGTGCAATCACCTGGCCGCCGGAAGCGGAACCGGTTAAGCCCGCTATAGCGCTTACCGCCACAGCGGCACCGAGCAGTTCGGGGCCGGGCAGATGTGTCAT
This sequence comes from Rheinheimera aquimaris, assembly GCF_020531985.1. Classification (GTDB taxonomy): domain Bacteria; phylum Pseudomonadota; class Gammaproteobacteria; order Enterobacterales; family Alteromonadaceae; genus Alishewanella; species Alishewanella aquimaris. Next base: position 733,011 of record NZ_JAJAVQ010000002.1, read on the forward strand.
AAAGCCGACAACGCTGGCAAAAGCCGGCGTCAACTTGGCAACAGAGCCAAAGCCAACAACCGCAGCAGTATTGCCGATGGCCAGCAAAGCACCCAGTACGCCTTCGTTGGTTGCAGCTGCCGGATTATGCAGGAAGCGGTAATTTAACAGATAAAGGCTGACCACACCGCCTGTCAGGGCGACGATAAGCGCCGCTTGCTGCAGGCTGTTGTGCAATAAAAATGATAACAGCAGCACGACACCCAGTGGCACTATACCCTTAAGCGGATGTGGCAGCGCGCGGTCGGTAATTTCAGGGTCGCTGCTGCGCTGGGTAAAGTGTTCGCCCTGGCTGACGGCCCGGTTTATCATCCACATCAGCAGCATATAACCACAAACGGCCATAAAAATAGCGACGATGATGCTGACCTGCCAGCCGGCATAGGGGCTGGTATTCAGATAAGGGATAGGGATCCAGTTTTGGATTTCCGGCGAGCCAGCTGATGTCATGGTAAAGGTAACAGACCCCAGAGCTAATGCGGCCGGGATAAAACGCCGTGGCAGATTTGCGCCTTTAAATAAGCTGACTGCCATCGGGTAGGCAGAAAATGCCACCACAAACACGCTGACACCGCCATAAGTTAATACTGCGCAGGCCAGCACCACAGCCAGTACAGCTTTACCTTGCCCCAGTTTGTTAACTATCGCCAGTGCCACGGCATCGGCAGCGCCGGTATGTTCCATCAGCTTGCCAAACAGCGAGCCAAGTAAAAACATCAGAAACCAGGCCGCGACAAAACCGGAAAAGCCGGCCATGTAACCGTGGACAAAATCCAGCTGGTCGGTCATTTGCCAGAAGGGAATGCCGTTGGTGACAGCTACCAGCAGCGCACACAGTGGCGCTGTAATAAACAGGTTAAACCCCCGCATCGTCAGTACGATCAGCAGGCCAAGCCCGGCCAGTAATCCGATAAGACTCAACATCTTGTTATCCTTATGCTCATTTTCGTTTAGTCTGATACAGCTCGGCAGGCATCACCATAGTACTAAGGTACAGGTTAAAAAAAACGCATTTACGCCTACAGTAAGGCTAGACAAATAACAACAAAATGATGCGAACTCAAAACAGCAGGAGAGCCAAGATGGCCCATAACAATAATATTGATGCACCGCATAAGTATAGTCGTACCCTGATCAAACCCAGCCTGCTGGCGCTGGCTATCAGCGGCAGCTTCACCGGCGCCGCGCTGGCACAGGACGCCGCAGCAGAAGATGAAACCAGCGTTAAGCTGGAACGTATTGAAGTAACCGCCCGGCGCACGGTAGAGAATTTACAAACAGTGCCGGTCGCGGTGACATCGATGGGTGAGGAAGAGCTGGCACAGCGCGGGCTGGATAACCTGACAGCGGTAGCACAGTATTCGCCGAATACCACGCTGCAAGTTTCGCGCGGCACCAACAGCACACTGACGGCTTATATCCGCGGTATCGGTCAGCAGGACCCATTGTGGGGGTTCGAGCCTGGCGTAGGTATTTATATTGATGACGTATACATGGCAAGACCGCAAGGTGCAGCGCTGGACGTGTATGATGTCGAGCGGGTTGAAGTGTTACGCGGCCCGCAGGGCACATTGTATGGCCGTAATACCATTGGTGGTGCGGTAAAATATGTTACCAAACAGCTGACCGGTGACAACGAGTTTGCAGTTCGCGGCACTATTGGTACCAAAAACCAACGCGATTTAAAAGTGTCGGGTCAAACCGGCCTTACCGACAATGTGTTTATCAGTGGTGCTTTTGCGACGTTTAACCGCGATGGCTTTGGTAAGTTTTTAAATACCGGCGATGACAACTATAACAAAGAGCTGATGACCGGACGGGTCAGCCTGCAGTGGAATGTTAATGAACGCTTTCGCATGCTGTTAAGTGCTGATAAAACGGTAGACGACTCGAACCCACGCGGCGGCTTCCGCTTATTCCCAAGTGCATTGGCGCCCAACGATACAGTCCCGACCAGTGTGTACGATGCCAATATCAGTATGCCGGTAGAGAACAAAGTAGAAACCGAGGGCCAGTCGATTACCATGACGCTGGATCTGTCGGATAACTGGACTCTGAAGTCAGTTACTGCACACCGTGAAGGTACAACCGATACCAATATCGATTTTGACTCGACCAGTTTCCCAACGCTGGATATTCCGGCGTTTTACGAAGATACCCAGGTGTCGCAAGAGCTACAGTTACTGTACAGCGACGATAAGTTGAAATTTGCCTCTGGTCTTTACTACTACGACGGGGAAGCCTGTGGTGCATTCGGCCAGGTTGTGTATGGCGCCAGCACCACAGAAAACGGTGGTTGTGTGCAGACCGATAGCATAGCAGCTTATGCTCAGGGCACCTATCAGCTGGACGACAAATGGTCTTTAACCTTTGGTGGCCGTTATACCAAAGATGATAAAGATGCCAGCGTTTACCGTTATATATACGCCGGTTATAAGTTCCCGCGTGACCCTGACGGTGTATATTTATCGACCCAGACTGAGTTTACCGGCAGCGAAAGCTTCAGCCACTTTTCACCGCGCATTGGCGCCGAATATCAATACAGCCGCGACCTGATGCTATACGGCAGCTATACCAATGGTTTTAAATCCGGCGGTTTTGATATGCGGGCTAATCAGTCGATTAACCCCGATGCAGACGAGCCATATCAGGAAGAAACGGTTGATACCTACGAGCTGGGGATGAAAAGCGAGTGGTTCGAGCAGCGCCTGCGCTTAAATGCTGCGGTATTTATGTCATCTTATGATGATATGCAGGTAACGGTGCAGCGTTCGGTTGAAACATCACCCGGCGTCATTACTGTGGCTTCGCAGGTGTTAAACGCCGCCAGTGCCGATATTAACGGTGTCGAGTTGGAGGCGCAGTTTGCTGTCAGCCGCAGCTTCGATATCAGTATGATTGTTGGTTATGTTGATGCCAGTTTTAACAAGGTGGAGTTTTTCGACCCTAACCAGCAGCAGGTTGTTGATGTATCTGATGTTTGGGCGTTCGCCAATACGCCTGAACTGACGGCAACCCTGGCCGGTAAGTACAGTATCGCAACCGATGTGGGCGAATTTGTCATTACCGCTAATATGGCGCACCGCAGTGAAACACAGATTTTTGAGACGCCATCTTTGCTCGATTACGGCGGTTACACGTTGTTTAATGCCGGCGTAAACTGGTATTCAAATGACGGCCACTGGGATATTTCACTGCAGGGTAAAAACCTCGGCGATAAGCAGGCTCGTATTGCTGGCTACAATTTCGGTGTCGCGGCGCTTGATACGTCGGTATTAGGCTTCTATATAGACCCGCGCACCGTCAGCCTCAGCGTTGGTTACCGTTTCTAAACACAAAACACTTGCCGGGGCGAAAGCCCCGGTTCATTATGGGCCAAAAGGCTCAGATCCGGATTTATGATTGCTTTAATTGCTGATGACCACCCGTTGTTCCGGGTTGCTTTATCCCAGGCGTGTGCCAACATTCTTGGTGCCGATGCCCTGCTGCTGCAGGCGCAGAATATGCAACAATTGTGGCCGCTGCTGCGCGCCCATCCCGACACTAACTTCATCTTTCTCGATCTTAAAATGCCCGGCTCAGACGGCTTTACCGGTTTAACAGCACTGCGCACTGAATACCCGGATGTGCCGGTAATCATGGTGTCGGCGGAAGAAGACCCGGTCATAATTAAACAGGCGCTTACGTTAGGTGCCGCGGCTTATATCCCCAAATCTGCCCCACTGGAGCTGTTATCTGAAGCTATCAGTGCAGTACTAAACGGCGACAGCTGGTTGCCTGAAGAACTGGTGGCGGATGTTAGCAATGCTAAATCGTTGATTGATGAAGATTTTGCTAGCCGGTTAGAGCAGCTGACACCACAGCAGTTTCGCGTACTGAAAATGATTGCCGATGGTTTGCTGAATAAACAAATCGCGTATGAGATGAATGTGCAGGAAACCACTATTAAGCAGCATGTGTCGGCTATACTGCGCAAGTTAAATGTAAATAACCGAACTTTAGCCGGTATTATGTTTGAGAAATTACGTCTGCCAGAGCAGGTTTAACGCAGCAGGCGCTGAAACAGCTTTTTCAGTGCTGCCGGTTTCAGTGGTTTTAGCAAAAAGTAATAGCCGGCATTTAATGCATGCTCACGTATTGCCTCGTTATGATCTGCCGAATGAATGACGACCGGTACATTGACACCGAAATGCGCGGCTAGCTGCTCTGCCACTTCAACTCCGGTGGCGTTGTTATCCAGATGATAATCAAACAGCAGGGCGTCAGGTTTAAAGCCTTGCTGCAGCGCCTGCAGTGCTTCCGACGGCTGACCGACAGCAATAACCTCTATTTGCCAGCTACGTAGCAGCTCGGCCACAGCGCTGCGAAGTTGCGGTTCATTATCCAGCAGTAAAATGGCCTTGCCAGTGAAGCTGGCCAGCGTATCGGGTTTTGCGGCTACTGAGGTGGTTACCTCTACCGGAGCGGCTAATGGCAGTGTGACACTAAAGCAGCTGCCTTTGCCGGGCACAGACCACAGTGTAAGCGGATGACCTAAGATGGTAGTAATGCGGCTGGCTATCGCCAGGCCAAGCCCGAGGCCTCGTTGATCCTGTTGCTCACCTTGCTGGAATTCTTCAAAAATACGCTGCTGATCCTGCGTGGCTATACCAATGCCAGTATCGAGAACGCATATTTGTAGATTAGTGCCGCGACGCTTTACTCCCAGCACGACTTTGCCTGTCGCTGTGTAGCGGATAGCATTAGCCAGCAGATTCTGGATCACGCGCTTTAACAGTTTGCGGTCGGTCGTGACAGCCAGTTTTGACGACACATAGCGCAGAGCCAGGCCTTTTTCCTCTGCCAGCACGGCGGCGTCACGGGCAATATCATCGAGTAGTGCACATAGGCTGACACTTTGTGGCTGCGCGCTGATAACGCCGGAATCCAATTTGGTCAGCTCCAGAATTGCACCCAGTAACTCTTCGGCTGAGTTTAATGAGCTAATCAGGTTCTGGCTTAGCTGTTTAAGCTCCGGTGTGGTTTGCTTATCGCGCAGCAAACTGGCAAACAGTGCTGAGGCGTTAAATGGCTGCATCAAATCATGGCTGGCAGCAGCGAAGAAGCGGGTTTTAGCCTGGGTGCTGGCTTCGATTTTTTGCTGCGCCTGCTGTAGCTGCTCGTTAAGTTGCTGCAAAGCCTGAGTACGTTCAGCGACGCGTAGCTCCAGCTGTTGCTGCGTATTGATAAAAGCACTGACATCGCTGTAGGTGGTGACAAAGCCGCCACCGGGAAGCGGGTTGCCCTGCATCTCCAATACACTGCCATCCTGTTGGCGGCGCTGGAATTTATAGGCGCTGCCTTGTTTAAGGTAGCTTAAGCGCTTTTGAATTTCTGCCTCGATATCTTCGCTGTCGATCAGGCCGCGCTGCAGGTTATAGCGGATCACATCAGCTACCGGCTTACCAACTTCAACCAGCCCGGCCGGATAGCTGAACATATCAATGTAGCGTTGGTTCCAAGCGATAAGCCGCAGGTCGGCATCTACTACGCTGATACCCTGGCTGATGTTGTCGATGGTTGAGCGCAACAACGCCTGATTAAACTGAAATACCTGGCTGGCTTCGTCAACAAAACGGGCTACAGATTCCAGCGGCAGGGCGGCATGGCGGCCACTGGCGTCCATGATCAGCCGCATTGAGGCACCGCCCACCACGGCAGCTAAACTGCGCTCGGCAGCCTGCAGTAAATTCGCCGGAGCTTGTTGCTGCAATTCGTGTGGCTCTTTTAAATTACGTTGCAGTAAGCGCCGTGCTTCTTTTTCGCCGGCAAAGCGCTTTACCAGCAGGTAGCAATCCTGCACCGATAAATTAAGCGGCCTGTTGGCAGGGCTACTGAGCTGGGTGCGTAAAAAGCGCCCGCTTTCCAGCCATTCACCCACCCGGGTCACGCTGAACCGGCTGACCAGCAGTACCAGCAGGCAGTTCAGGCTCAGGCTGACCAGTGTGCCGATGCTTATCACGTCAGCATTAAAACCAAACAGCTGCTGAGGGGAAAGCTGTGAAATACCAAAAGGCCCCTGTACCAGCCAGCTGCTGCCAATTAAGCCGGCACGGCTAAGCTCAGGTAACAGAATGATATAAGCCCAGGCTGCTGCGCCGCCGCACAAGCCGGCAATAGCACCCTGACGGTTAATGTTACGGCTGAGTAACCCCAGAATAAGCGCCGGGGCCAGCTGCGCCACCAGCGCAAACGCCATCAGGCCAAGTTGGGCAAGGCCGGTTGCGGTGCCTATCCAGCGGTAATAAACATAGCCCAGTGCCATCACGGTTAGCATAGCGATACGACGCAAGGTAGCGACTTTGATATGCCGCGTCTGCCCAGACTGTGGCGCAGCGGTGCGATACAGCAGGGGCGCTAATAGTTCGTTGGTGATCATAATACCCAGCACCACTGTCGCGACGACGACCATGCTGGTTGCAGCAGAAAAACCGCCAAGGTAGGCCAGTAACGCCATGTCAGTGCGCTGTGCTGCCAGCGGCAACTGCAGGATCACCAGGTCGATATTGGCGTCGGCACCCAGCAACATCACACCAGCCAGCGCCAGTGGCAGGGTAAACATGCCCATTAACAACAGATAAAGCGGAAAAATCCAGCGGGCGCTGCGCAGATGCCCAAGATGCTGGTTTTCCACAAAGGTGACATGAAACTGCCGCGGTAAACACAAGGTTGCGGCAAAGCCCAACAATACATGCAGCCAGTAGGTATGCGCTGGCAGTGCTTTTTGCTGCAGTTGCTGTACCGCCGGGCTGTTGGCTGAGAGCTGAAAAATCTGGCCTACGCCATCGTACATGCCCCAGAACACAAAAGCAGCAATAGCCAGCAGCGCCAGTAATTTCACCAGAGATTCAAAAGCGATCGCCGTCATTAAGCCGGGGTTTGGTTGATGCGCTTTGGCACTGCGGCTAACAAATAATAGCGCGAACACTGCCATCCACAAACTGACATAAAGGCCGGTGTCGGTGTACCAGCTGTCATTTGGTGTGCTGCTGACCAGTGTATTAATACTGGTTGATACCGCCTGCAGTTGCAGGGCGATATAGGGGATCACCGACATTAGCAGGATCAGTGTCGTTATCACGGCCAGTATACGGGAGTGGCCAAACCGGGTGGCAATAAAGTCGGCGACAGAGGTAATACGGTACCGCCGGCAAGCCAGTGCAATGCGGGCAACCAGTTTAAAACCGAACCAGAACAGTAAAAAGGAACCGATATAGGTAGGCGGCATCCACCAGCCATTTACTGCTGCTTGTGCGGTAACGCCGTAAAACGCCCAGGACGTACAATAGATTGACAAGGCAAAGCTAAACACCCAGGGTGCCAGCGGGTGCTTACTGTTTATGCGCCGGCCAAACACGCCGACACTGAACAGAATAAGCAGGTAGATAAGTGAAAGCGCAGCAATGGTGCCAAGACCAATGCTGCTGCCGTTTAATATCATAAGCTCAGGCGTTGTCATCATTATTATTATCGCTTGATTGTGCCTGAGTTTTTAACCAGCGGCTAGCGCGCTGTCCAGCCACCGTCCAGCACTAAGGTTTGGGCGGTAATATGACGGGCGGCACTGCTGCATAAGAACGTGGCGGTGCCAGCGATTTCATCCACGCCGATAAAAGCCTTTTGTGGCATTGGTGCCAGCATAATCTGCTCGACAACCTGCTGCTCTGTCAGATTGTGCTCTTTGGCCTGATCCGCTATTTGCCGCTCGACCAGTGGTGTTTTGACATAAGCCGGGCAGATAGTATTGATAGTGATATCTTTATCGGCATTTTCAAGCGCGACCACTTTGCTAAAGCCAAGCAGGCCGTGTTTAGCAGCCACATACGCCGATTTAAAAGGAGAGGCGACCAGTGCATGAATAGAGCCGATATTAATGATGCGGCCAAAATTACGCTTGCGCATCGCCGGTAACATAGCGCGGCTCAACATTGCAGGCCCAGTCAGCATAACATTAATAAGCTGCGCCCATTTTTCCGGCGGAAAATCTTCCAGTCTGGCAACATGCTGGATACCGGCATTGTTCACCAGAATATCAACCTGAAACCTGTTCGCGCAGCTGGTGATGGATGCCGCATCGGTCACATCCAGTACTATACCCTCGGCCTGATAACCTTGTTGGCGTAATTGCTGCACTTTGCTGTCAACGGCGTCCTGCTGCAAATCAGCAATGACGACATTGTGGCCTTCTGCCGCGAACTGTCTGGCGATGGCAAAACCAATACCGCCGGTGCCACCGGTAATAAGAACCTGCATGTTGTTGTCTCCGTACAAAGCGTCTGTGGTTATGCTAGAGGCTACACCTAAAAGCAGCAACGGTACTTTAGTGCTATAGCGCAGAGTTTTGCTGATATCAGTTTTTGGCGTAGAAAACTGTGCTAAGCGCCTGAATGTGCCGTCAACGTTTTGCACCCTTTGCAGCCTATGATACAGTTTATAGAATTATAAAAAATAACTTTGCCTGGCCTGAGTTTTTTGTAGGTCTAAATATAGACTTTCAGCCTGTTAGGTATGAAATTTATATTTGATCCGAATAACTGATAGTTACTACCGTTGTAGTTCTGGCTTGGCAGGGTAAACATCTACCTCTGAGGATTTACAATGTCTGCTCCTGACAATGTATCAACTGAACGTTCTGCTAAAGGAAGCTGGTTTAACCGCTTTCTCGCCACTGTGGAGTGGCTGGGTAATTTACTGCCGCATCCGATCACGCTGTTTGCGTGTTTTTCGCTATTTATTATCATCTTAAGCGGTATTTTGGGTTTCTTTGGTGTCAGTGTCGAAGACCCCCGCCCGCAGGGCGCCGCCGGTCGCTCAGCTGATGGCATTATTTCTGTGGTGTCACTGGTCAGTGCCGAGGGTTTACAGCGCATTGTCACTGGCCTGGTAACGAACTTCACCGGTTTTGCGCCGCTGGGTACGGTATTAGTTGCGCTGTTAGGTGTTGCCGTTGCAGAGCATTCCGGATTGTTGTCCGCAGCGATGCGGGCACTGGTATTAAAAGCGCCGGCAAAACTGGTTACGCTAACCGTGGTGTTTGCCGGTGTGGTGTCCAATACTGCGTCTGAGCTGGGCTATGTGGTGTTAGTGCCAATGGCCGCAATGATCTTCCATTCGCTGGGCCGCCACCCACTGGCTGGGCTGGCAGCCGCCTTTGCCGGTGTTTCAGGCGGTTACAGCGCAAACTTGTTTTTGGGCACTATAGATCCTCTGCTATCGGGTATTACCACAGAAGCCGCGCATATGATTGACCCAGGCTACACCGTAGGGCCGGAAGCCAACTACTTTTTTATGTTCATCAGCACCTTTATGATTGCCATTTTGGGCGCAGTGATTACTGAAAAAATTGTCGAACCCAGGTTAGGCAAATTTAAGCCCGAAGATGCCGCGCAGGATATACCGCAACAAGATATGCAGTCGCTCAGTGCAGCGGAGAAAGCCGGCCTGCGCAATGCGGGTATTGCATTGCTGCTGGTAGTGGCAGTGTTGGCCCTGACCATCATGCCTCCGCTGGGTGGCGTGCTGTTGCATCCTCAGACAGGTGAGCTGTCTGGTTCCCCATTTCTAAAAGGTATTGTCGCTTTTATCTTTATCACCTTTGCAATACCGGGCTTTGTTTACGGTAAAACCGTGGGGGTTATGAAAAATGACAAAGATGTGATCAACGCGATGTCAAAAGGTATGAGTACCCTTGGCATGTATATCGTGCTGGTATTTTTTGCGTCGCAGTTTGTCGCCTTTTTTAACTGGACTAACCTTGGCACCGTGCTAGCGGTAAAAGGTGCGGCGCTGCTGACAGCGCTTGGGTTAGACGGGCCTGAAGTGTTTGCGCTGTTCATTTTAATGTGTGCGCTGGTCAACCTGTCTTTGGGCAGTTCGTCAGCGCAGTGGGCTATTACCGCGCCGATATTTGTGCCGATGCTGATGCTGATAGGATTTGCGCCAGAGGTAATACAGGCGGCATACCGGATTGGTGACTCAGTAACGAATTTGATCACGCCAATGATGAGCTATTTTGGCCTCATTTTAGCCGTAGCCAGCCGTTACCAGAAAAACCTGGGTATAGGCACGCTGGTGGCTACGATGCTGCCTTACTCAATGTTCTTCTTACTGGGCTGGACAGTGCTGTTTTATGTCTGGGTATTTTTGTTTGGTCTGCCGGTTGGGCCGGGTGCGCCAACCTATTATCAGCCTGCAGGGTAATACTGTTACCCGAAATAAAAAACCGCACTTTCGTGCGGTTTTTTATTAACTATTGCTGGTAGTTGACTCACGTACCAGTAACTCCGGAATAAAGACCGGTTGTTTGTCAGTCAGGTTTTTACTGGCATTTGGTTTGGTATGGCGGAACAACAGCTCTGCCGCTTGCTGTGCTATCGTCACGTTTGGCTGATGCGCAGTGGTTAGCGGCGGCCAGGTTTGACGCGAAAAGGGACTGTTCTCAAAACCGGCAATAGCCAGTTGCTGCGGTATAGCAATGTTCATCAGCCGGGCACTGAACAGGGCACCTGCCGCGATCTCATCGTTACAGGCAAAAATAGCTGTTGGCTTTTTGGCCAGTTCCATCAGTTTTGTCGCGCCTTTTACACCAGATTCAAACGAGTAACTGCCGGGTACAATAAATTTGGGGTTGGCCGCGATACCGCGTTTGGCCAAAGCTGCCTGATAACCTGCCAGGCGTTCGCCGCTGGAGCTGTGTTCTTCATCACCACACAGGAATGCTATTTCGGTATGACCCAGCTCGAGCAGGTGATTGGTAATTTTAAAGGCCGCGGTAAAGTCGTCGACCAGCACGCAATTACTCAGTTTGGGTGATGGCGTTGAACCGGAAATGATCCGCACAAAATGTACGCCGATTTTTTCCAATGCTGCCGCGATGTGCGGCATTTCTGAAAACGGTGGTGTCAGCACCAAACCGGCCAGACGTGAATGTTGCACCAGATCGATGACTTCCTGCACGATATCCGGCGACTTGGCATTAGTAGGGTGGATAAGTAGTTCATAGCCGTGCTTGCGGCACGCATCAAGCAAGCCGCGCTGCATATCAATAACATAATACGCATTAGGGTTGTCATAGATGTAACCAATACTGAAAGAACGGCTGCTGGCAAGGTTACGGGCAGCAGCATTTGGCTGATACTGCAGCTCATTGATAGCTGCCTGTACTTTATCTACCGTATCTTTTCGAACGGAAGGCTCGTTGTTCATGACTCTGGATACCGTTTTAATCGATACCCCGGCGTGACGGGCAACATCATTAATCGTGACTTTCATACTGTAAATCCGCCCCGGAAAATGGACACAGCGCTGAACAAACTCCCTTGTCAGCTACACCTTAGTATAAAAATGACAACGCTGGTCAATAATTAGATTGTTTTAAACTAATGGATACCTTTTTTTTGCTGCAACGGCAAATACTAATTTAAAAAATATCGGTTTATTTATACAACTAAAAGACTCACTCTCGTTGTTTATTTTATTAAGTTTTTGAATTTAATTGTTTTTATTTTATTTTTTGTGATGTGGTAAATAGTTATCAACTTGTATGCTTTACCATCTGTAGTCAAAGTCCTGTTCAGACTTACTTACAAAATTCGTTTAAATTTTCATCGAATCTGGTTTGCAAAGGGAATTTTTTTTGTGTATGTTGAAGTTTAATGACAGCGTTGTCATTGAGTGTCCGGGAAGTTCGACAATAAAATCAGAGAACAGGAATGGGAGAAGCATATGCAGCACAATAAAATAAATAAATGTGCCTTAGCAGTGAAATTGGGTTTGTTAGTTGGCAGTGCGGTGTTAACCATGCCAGCTCTGGCCCAGGAAGAAGTGGCTAAAGAAGAACAGGTAGAAGTCATTGAGATTCGTGGTATTCGCGCGTCTCAGGAAGCTAACTTAAATGCCAAGCGATTTTCAAATGCAGTTGTCGATGTAGTAACAGCGGAAGATATTGGCAAGTTTCCGGATAAGAACGTCGCAGAGTCTCTATCTCGCATTACCGGCGTGGGTGTCAGCCGCGAGTTTGGTGAAGGCGAAAAAATTACTGTTCGTGGTGCCAGCTCTTCTACCAATAGAACTTTACTGAATGGTCAAACCGTAGCAACGGCCGATTGGTTTATCCTGGATAACCCTGGCCGTAGTTTTAACTATACTATGCTGCCGTCTGCCTTAGTGTCAGACCTGGAAGTGTATAAGTCGCCGTTGGCGAGTATTGATGAAGGCTCTATTGGTGGTACTGTTATTCTGCGTACCCGTAAGCCTTTGTCAATGGATGCAAATTCAATAAATATTTCTCTTGAGGGCCAGTACTCCGAATCTTCTGAGAAATGGGATCCGCAAGTTTCAGGTATGTATTCCTGGAAAAACGATGCTGAAAGCTTCGGTGTTCTGGTGTCAGCTATCAAGCAAGACCGTAAAGTGGTGCGTGAGGGTATTGAAGTGCTTGGTTGGCCGACAAACCCTGCGCTTGATGAAAAAGTACCGAGCCACATAGGGGTACCACGTTTTGAGCAGGATCGTGAGCGTGAAACCTTATTCCTATCCTTGCAGGCGCGACCAAATGACAATCTGGATATGGTTCTGAATGTTTTAGACTCTAAAGTCGATGCCAACAACCAAAACCAGAACTGGCTGATTTTTGTTAATAATAATGCTGCGTCATTAACCAACACAGTGATTGAGGATGGCAGCGTCGTTGCTGGCGAAGTCGCATCCGGAGGCACCGCAGCCTACAATTTTATTAACCGCGTATCGTCGACTGAAACCCGTTCAATAGATTTTGATTTGAACTACAGTGCAGAGTCATTTGAATTACATACTCAAGTGGGTCATACCAAAGCCAAAGGTGGTACTTACCGTGAAACATCCTGGGAATATGGTACTCCGGCTGACTTGACAGGTTATACCTTTGACTTGCGCGGTGGCACACCTTCGGCTTCAACGACCATTGATGCTTCTGACCCAACGCAGTTCCGTCCAGGCTGGATTTGGGGTGGTGAGAAACCGACGACAGATGAAGAGACATATGCTCAGTTTGATTTCAATATTCCGGTACAAAAAGGTGCTTTTACAGCGGTTAAAACCGGTGCTAAGTACCGTATGGCTGAGCGGACCCAGGATCGCGTAGCGTACAGTTGGCATGGTCCGCAAACTATGACTGGTAATGAAGACGTTGCTGGCAGTTATTTAGATCATATTTTTGCAACTTGTTATGACTGGGCACAGTGCGGTTTGTTTAACGGTACTGTCAATATTGATGCTGTCGTAAATGGTAATATGACGCAACAATTGGCACACAACCGGGCCGCGATGGAGCAAATTGCTTTTGTTGGTCTGGATGGCGTACCGGCCGATTTCGCAAAGTCACTGAACCTTCCGGAGATTTGGAGTGTTGAAGAAGACATTCTGGCGTTGTATGTGCAGGGTGATTTTGAGGGCGAAGGCTTTAGAGGGAATATCGGCGTTCGTTATGTTGACACCCAACAAACCTCTGGCGGATATGAGTTCTCTGGCGATTCATGGGGATTACTGACCTATGATCGTGAGTGGCTGACACCTGAATATCTGGCATGGGTTGAAACTGATAATGATTATGCAGAAGTATTGCCAAGTCTGAATATTGCATTTGATTTGAGTGAAGAGCAGATCCTGAGGTTCGGTGCCGCGCGCGTTATGGCCCGGCAAGATTGGAACAACATTTCCTCGTCAATTACCTATGGCTCTCTGGATGTTGCCCAGCCGACAGGCAGTGCCAGTAATCCACATCTGATGCCACAAATTGCTGACCAATTTGATTTGTCGTGGGAGTGGTACTTTGATGCTTCTTCTTTGCTGGCTGTGACGTATTTCCACAAAGATGTAAAGAGCTATCGTAGCTTCTCGACTTTTGTTGACGAGCGTTACTGGGAAGAAGGCGAAGAGTGGGTTGACGTGACCTTTACCCGGCCGGAGAATGGCCCTGGTGGTAAAACCGATGGCTTCGAGGTGAGCTATCAGCAGGCATTTGGTGATTTTGGTGTGAGTGCTAACTACACTTACACCAACGCCGAACGTGATGAAGCTCGTGATTTGACTAAGCCTGGTTCAGGTTTGGTTGAGGGAACATCCCGTCATATGGCGAACGCCAGTGTGTACTACGAGACGGACAAAATCAGTGCCCGGTTAATGTATAACTACCGCACTGAGTGGTATAAAGGCCTTCATTACAATGGTGATGAACTGTGGAATGACAGTTACGGCCAGCTTGACGCCAGCATTGGTTACAACCTAACGGACAATATTACGTTGTCGTTTGAAGCTGTGAATTTAACCAACGAGGAAGTGGTTGAATTTAACACCGATAAAGCCCGCCTGTTCTCTATCTATGAAAACGGCAGACGCTTTGTGGCAGGTGTTAGGATGAATTTCTAACGATCGTAGACCGAGCTGTACTGTAAAGGCTGGTTTTGCATAGCATTACCAGCCTTTATGTTTTGTGTTAATCAGGGGGGAATTAATGGCGGCGGTTGCAGAGTATTTTGATGTGGATAAGAGCCAGTTCTGGCAGCAAATTATACCGTCTCATCAGCCGGCGATATTGCGACAGGCTGTAAAGCACTGGCCCAGTGTGGTAGCGGCCGGTAAGTCTGACTTATTGCTGCAAGAATACTTTGCCGGGTTAGAAAGTCGGAAGGAGGTTAACACCATATTGGCTCACCCTGATACAAAAGGACGACTAACCTATAATGATACCCTGACGGGTTTTAACTTTGAACGCCAGAAAGCTCCTGTGACAGCAGTGCTGAATGAGTTGCGCCGTATTGCCGGAAAAAAAGATGCATTGCATATCGCGGTGCAAAGTGCCCGCACAGATGTCTGCTTACCCGAGTTTAGCAACCAGAATGTGATGCCTTTGCTGGATACTGATGTTGTACCTAGAATTTGGGCAGGAAATAAGATTGTGGTACCCGCACATTTTGACGATGCTGATAATCTGGCTTGCGTGGTTGCAGGAAAGAGGCGATTCACGTTGTTTCCACCTGATCAGGTCTCCAATCTGTATATTGGGCCGCTGGATTTTACGCCTGCCGGTGCACCGGTTAGCCTGGTTGATATAACCGCGCCTGATATGACTAAATTTCCGAGATTCGAGCAAGCGTTAGAGCAAGCGCAAATTGCTGAGCTGGAGCCGGGAGATGTGTTATTCATTCCGGCGCTATGGTGGCACCATGTAGAATCTCTATCTGCCGTAAATGTTCTGATTAACTACTGGTGGGGTGGTTCGCTGGCCGATGACACGAACAAAGCTTCGCCGTTTGACAGCTTGTTACATACCTTGTTGACAATTAAGCAGCTACCGGAGCATCAACGCAAACACTGGCAAGCACTGTTTGGACACTTTGTGTTTCATGATGCGTCAGACCCGTGCTCTCATTTACCTAAAGGCTGCGGTAGTGTGCAGGGGGAACTGACTGAGCCACGTAAGGAAAAAATCGTCGATTGGTTGCAAAGTCAGATAAAGCATTTGTAACGACTAGTAAGCGGGCTGAGGACGTTCTCCTGCCAGTTTCGTTCCCCAGTGTCGAAGTCGCTCAAAACCCAGCAGGCACAGAGCTACCGCCAGCACTGACACTGCTATACCAGTAATGCCGAGCTGTGCGCTTTCTGAATGTATTGTCCAGACAAACTGCAGTACGCATAAAAACGCTACCACGACGAGGGTAGGCTTGCGGCCAATCAGCGCGACAATATAGGCACCCAATGGTGCGCCAAGTGCTACCACCGGCGCGGCAGCCAGCCAGTTTTCAAACACTCCCGGTTGCATACCGGTTGTGAGGTTTTTTACCACCACGCCCAGTACTGAGGTAAAAGCCATTATAATGACCGAAGTTGGGATCGCGATTTTAAGGTCGGTGCGACAAAGCAATACCAGGGCGGTGTATAGCACCATATCAATGCCAACGCCGGTAACCGATGCGACGGTAGCGCCCGAAAATAACCCAATCCAGCAGCCTACTTTGAAGTCCCATTTCTCGTTAAATTCTGTCATGCCGCTGTGGCTGGCAATTTCATTGATACGGTACAAATGCAGAATACCGAAGCTGGCCCAAACAACGGCAAATATCAGTTTAATCCACAGCCCGGGAATGTAAGGTGCGATAAACCAGATCCCCAGCGGCGTGCCAACCAGGCTGCCCAATATTGCGCCGTTCAGCATTGCCCACGCCACAGGTTGGCGCCTCGCCAGGATGAAAATACTGGCACTTGTCATACCTATGGCTTGCACGGCAAAACTGAAATCCCGGCCCAGCGTGGCCGGTTGCTCAAACAGCAGTACCAGAACCGGAAAGCCGACTGTACCACCACCCATTGGCGTGGAACCTGCCGCATAGCTACCAATCGCCATCGCCGCGGCTATTGGCCAGTGTGCTTTAGCCTCAGGCCACAAACCTAAGCCCAGCACCAGATAAAGCCAGACGGAATAAAAGCCTGCTAGCCATAACAACCAAAGCCAAAGAAAAGTTCGCCGTTGTTGCTGCACTGCTTTTTATCCTTATTATTGTGTAAGACAGCGTTGTCACGGATTATTAATGCAGAAAAACCCTAACAGTTATAGTGTTTTGTCGCCGGCTAACGCATTCTGTGTTTTAACCTTGTTGATCCTGTTGTCAACTTAGCGCATGATAAGGCCGCACTGCTGATGGTACAAGGGGTGAGCAACTTGAACAACGGTGCGGCCATCAGCACTTTTCAAATTCCAGAACAGAACAAAGAGTAGTTTATGACTTCAACACCAAAAATTGTGCCATTAAATAAAGAACAGCACGCAGCAACAAAAATTAATAATAACAATGCCTTTTCTCATATCGACGGTGAGCACTTAGTGCCGGTTGTAGTGCACGAGTTTGTCGTAGCAGGTGCAGAGTTTCCTATTGTATTTGTAAAGAACAACGATAATTTTCAACCGGTTGCGATGCTCGGTTTAGCTGTAAAACAAAACCTGTTCCTGCAGGACAATCAATGGCAAGCCCTTTATGTGCCGCGTGCCGTTCGCAACTATCCGTTGATGCTGGTACAGGAAAAGCAAGACAGCGAGCGTTTGCTGTTAGCTCTGGACGAGAATTCAGAGCGCGTGGGTGAAAACGAGGGCCATGCGCTGTTTAATGAAGATGGCAGTGAAAGTGAGTTTTTAGCGCATCGCAAAAAACTGATGTCTGAATATGTTGATATGGGCGTAATTACCCGTAACTTCATTGCTAAGTTGCAAAGCCTGGATTTAATCACCGAGCAAACGTTGACCTTGAATATTAACGGTGAAGAGCGCCGGATTAACGGTATTCACCTGATTGATGAGAAAAAGCTTAATGAGCTAAGTGATGAAGTGTTTCTAGACCTGCGTAAGAGTGGTTATTTGACTGCTATCTATGCTCAGCTGATGTCATTGCAGCACACGCAAAAGCTGGTCAAAAAAGTAGCTGAAGCCAGTTAATCACTGAGCAACATGGTAACGGTTATCTGCCGTTACCATGTTCATTTCCCATCTCCTGCCAGAAAAATTTCATAATTCAGTTGATTTGATTAAAAAATGTTCATAGTATAGAAAATGACAACGTTGTCATGATGACGTTGTGCGGTTTTCATGTGACCGCCGGGATGCAGGCTCTGGCTGATGTCTGCGGATATCTCCCTATTTCAGGCCGCAGGGTAGTTGTTGTGGCCTGAAGCAGTCGACAAGGATGTTGCTTTTATTTGCCAATCTTTAGGGTGTTTTGCCAGCTAACCCCGGTTAGCTGGCTTTTTTGTCTCAAGGCGTTAACGGCAGTTTGACCGTACGGCTGACGGTATTGCCTTGGCGGCTTCGCGCCAAAAAGCTTTGTTCTGCAAGCTTTGCAGTGTTACAGGCATGCCAGCTATTACCGTTGTCTGTTGAACATTCAATGGTCAAATGCGGCAAGGCTGTATTAAATTGCCAGCCAGCTTTGCCAAGTTGCGCACCCGGCGGTGGCAGGTAGAAGCTGCTACCTGCGTCATTTAGCCGGGCTAATTCAACATTACTTAACCGGGCAGCAAAGCTTTGCCAGTCTCTGAGTTTCCCGGCGTTATCGCCGGTATCTTCCCAGGCGGCTTTGTGCCAGGCGCGCTCCGCCAGCGCCAGCATACGCGGGTAAATCATCTGTTCCAGCTGTTGTTCGGTGCGTATGGTTTCACTCCATACCTGGCCCTGAATACCCAGGATATTTTCCGGTTGTGCTAACTCAGGCAAGGCTCTGCCAACCAAAGCGGGTAAATCGGTAATGCTGGTACCACTGCGGGTTGTGTCAGCATTGGCATACAGGTTATCAGGCATAAAGCCAAACACTTTGTCGATGCCAGCATACCGGGTTGCCCAGTAGTAGCCACGTTCTTGCGGATGTGCCTCGTGCGGGTGGTCAAAATAGAGGTGGGTGGCTGGTGACAATACCACCTGATAGCCATTATTCGCCAGGCGGTAAGCTCTGTCTGCAACTCCCCATTCCCAGATATTGTCCCAAGCGTTGGCAATAATCTGTTTGTTTTTCAGTTTTTTACGTTCAAATGTATTTTGCTGATCATACATCAAACCATCTTCCCAGCCCGCTAACACCAACTTATGTTGCTGCGTAAGCTCTGCCAGCCGGCTGACAAAATAAGGCTTTAAATCCGCCACTGTGCTGATATTGTTGCTGCTTTGTGTAAATAACTGCTGACAAGCGGGAGAGCCCTCCCAGGAACCCTTGGCTACCTCGTCACCGCCCATATGGAAGGTGCTTAGCTTAATGTCGGCTTGCTGATACATCTTCTGCAGCTCGGACAATACTTTTTCGATAAAGGCATAAGTTGAAGGCAGGCAAACATTGGCTGAGTTGTCGTTATAGTTCTGCACGCTGAGATAAACCGACGTATCGTCCGGGTCTGACAACAGATACTGTGTTGCTTCTTCGGCATTTCCCTCAGCCATCAGGCGGTTGTAACGGGCTTTCATGGCGATAATAGCCGCTCTAGCGTGGCCTGGCAGGTCTATCTCGGGAATGACTTCTATATGGCGTGCAGTGGCATAACGCAGTATTTCAATAAAGTCTGCTGTAGTGTAATAGCCATTGCCGCTGCCGGTAGCATCAGGCCCGGTGCCAAGCTGCGTCAGTAAACATTTTTGTTCGGACAGATCAAAGCAACGCGTCGCACCTATGTCGGTAAGTTCGGGTAAGCCGGGGATCTGCAAACGCCAGCCTTCATCTTCGGTTAAATGCAGATGCAATTTGTTTAGCTTGTAGCGGGCCATGTTATCAATAAGGCGCAATGTAACAGCTTTGCCATGGAAGTTACGCGCCATATCGTAGTGCATACCACGCCAGCCAGCTCTTGGCTGGTCGGTGATTTTTCCAGCCGGCAGCGTTAGCCCTTTGCTGCTGTTTTGCAGCAACGCGAGCAGGCTTTGAATAGCATAAAAAGTCCCGCTGCTGTCTTTGCCGTTAAGGCTTATCTGCTGCTCGCTGATGGTCAACTGGTAACCTTCTGCAGCAAGCTCAAGCTCGGGTGTTGTACTCAGCCGGATAAGCTGCTTTGCGCTGGCGTCGTGGCTGGCGAGCCTCAGCTGAATACCTTGCTGCTGCAACTGCTGTTGCAGGTAGTTAGCTTCAGGCTTTAAGGCGTCATCAAACTGTATCTGCCAGTCAGTAGTCAACAACACCCGTTGTGGAAGCAATTCAGCATGTAATGGGGCAGGAATGATACGGGCACTGCTATCACTAGTTGTATCGTCTGATAGCAGGCTGGCATTGCGCTTAAACCGGTTTGACGGCGTCACAACGGCAACCTGCTCACCTTCGGCAAAGTTTCGCTGCAACTGCGCCGGTGAAATCAGTGGCTGCACAAAAGCGCTGAAATCCTCAGTATTGGTGTTTGCGAAAATTTCAGGCGTCAGGCCTTTAGCAGTGATAAAAGCCCGCGGCATAAAGTCACTGTAGCTTACCATCCAGGGCGCTGAGCTAAACGGCAACGATAACTGCTGTGCCGGTGTTAAACCCGCGAAACGTTCCGTAGGGCTGATACGATGTAAATCACCCTGCACATGTTCTATTTTAACGCCATGCAGTTCAATGGTATCGATATGCCGGATCAGGTGAAAATAGACCTGCCAGTCTGACTTACCCGCAGGCAACGCAAACTTTGAACCATTGTGCAGCGTAATGGCCGCATTGAACTGCATTGGTGTTGTAGGTTGCTGCTGTGCCACGGCAAAACTCAACGTACTTTGGCTGGCAAATTGTGCTAGCTGCTGTTGGGTAAATGACGTCGCTGCCGACAGTTGTTGGCAGCTCAGTGCCAGCAATCCAAAAATGTATTGTCGCAAATCTTCTCTCCCCATTTTTGCTAAGCTAGTAAGGCTTAGCGGTTATCAGCTCAGAGCTGTTATTCAAGCGGATGATAATAAACATCTTTATAATAAGTTTTTGCTTGTGTCACTAAACTTTTAGCTCGATTTTTAAACAAGACACTTGTTATTTGTCAGATTTATTATATGCTGGATTCTAAAAATGACAACGCTGTCAATTTGTGTCAGTCTAAACAGACTGAAGCAAATATCAGGATGTTGCAAAGTCGCTGGCGTTACGGGTTATATCGTAAAGAGGTTGAAGAATGAATGGGATGCTGAAGGCCGATACGCCTTTGTATTTGGGAATTGATGGCGGTGGCAGCAAGTGTCGCGCTGTCATTGTATCGTCAGATCAGCGAATTCTGGGCGAGGGGTTATCGGGCCCTGCTAACCCGTTACGCGGTATGAAAATTGCCACGGACTCTATTCTGGCGGCAACTCAGCAGGCCCTTACCTGCGCAGGCCTGGCATTTAATGATATGTCACGACTGGTGGCAGGAGCAGGCCTGGCGGGTGTCAATGTACCACAGTATTATCAGCTGTTTTCAGACTGGCAACACCCGTTCAAACAATTGTATTTGACCAGTGATTTGCACATTGCCTGTATGGGTGCTCATCAGGGGCAGGACGGCGCTGTAATCATTGTAGGTACAGGCTCCTGTGGCCTGGCATCGGTAAATGGCCAGCTGGTTGAAGTCGGCGGCCATGGGTTTCCGTATGGTGATAATGGCAGCGGCGCCTGGTTTGGTATGCAACTGGTACATAAAGTTCTGTTAAGTCTTGACCAGTTGGCCCCTGCTACTGCTATGACTGATCTTTTGATGCAGGAGTTGGCAGCACGCGATACGATGGCGCTGGTCTCACATTTTATGCATGCCACCCCAACCACTTATGCTAAGTATGCTCCGTTGGTGTTTACTGCCGCAGAAGCAGGGGACGCGACGGCTCAGGCATTAATTGAACAGGGCGCTGCCTTTATTACATCGATTGCGCAGCGTTTGCTCAAAGCAGGGCCGCCAAGATTATCGTTTATCGGTGGTTTGGCACATAAGTTATTACCTTATTTGCCGTTGAATATTCAGCAACAGGTTACACCGGCCCAACAAACGCCGGAACTCGGAGCGATTTGGTTTGCGTTACAGCGGGACCAATCGCAATCTATCGCACTATCGTTATAGGTAAAGAAGTAATGAGCAACAGTATTATGGCTCTGGAGGCTGCAGAGGCGCCAAAACGTATTGCAGAGCAATTGGCTGCTAATGCCGCCACGGTAGAGCAGGTGGTGGCGCAAATTCGCCAGCGTGCACCTAAATTTGTCTATATGGTTGGCCGTGGTTCATCTGACCATGCAGGTGTGTTTGCCAAATATCTGATTGAAATTGAAATAGGTCTGCCTGTGGCCGCCGCTGCTCCGTCTATTGCCAGTGTGTATAACAAATCACTGCAGCTAAAAGATGCTCTGGTGCTGGTCATTTCGCAATCCGGCCGCAGCCCGGATATTCTGGCACAGGTAGAGATGGCAAAACGCAGTGGCGCTATGGTGGTGGCACTGGTCAATGATACGACGTCACCTTTGGCTGAGCAGGCGCACTATACGCTGCCGCTGCATGTAGGGGCAGAAAAAGCCGTTGCTGCAACGAAGAGTTATCTGGCGACGTTAAGTGCTATTTTACAGTTGGTATCTGTCTGGTCTGGCAATCAGCCACTGCAGCAGGCAGTGCAGCAATTGCCGCAAAGCCTGGAGCAAGCTATCGAATTGCCGCAGCAACTGAATGCAGCAGCGCTGGAAAAAGTTGCGCATCTGGTTGTGTTAGGCCGTGGGCTTGGTTATGCCATTTCTCGTGAAATCGCACTGAAATTAAAAGAGGTCTGTGGTATTCATGCTGAAGCTTTTTCCAGTGCAGAATTTTTGCACGGGCCTGTGACGCTGGTAAAAAATCAGTTCGCCATTGTTGATGTAACAGTTGAGGATGAAAGCCTGGCTGCACATCGTAATCAGATCGAAGACGTTCGCGGCCGCGGTGCGGCAATAGTGCAGTTACATCACAAAGGTGTAGAGGCGCAAGCCAGAGTTCTGCCACTGCTGATTTTGCAGCGCTTTTATCTGGATGTAGAGGTGGTTGCGCGTAGCCGCGGCATAAACCCGGATGCGCCTCCCGGCCTGAATAAAGTGACAAAAACGGTTTAATGCAATTATACGGTAATAGCAAATGCAGCAGTTAAGTGTCAGCCGGTTATTTGACGGTGAACAATGGTTTGAAAATGTCAGCGTGAGCATAAACAATGGTGTTGTGCACGCCGTCGCTCCAGCCAGCGGTAAGGTGCAGCCTGGGCTGTTAGTGCCTGGTTTTATTGACGTTCAGGTAAATGGTGGCGGTGGGGCGTTATTTAACACCGCACCGAACCGGCAATCGCTACGCACTATGATGCAGGCCCACGCCCGCTTTGGTACCACCGCAATGCTGCCTACTGTGATCACTGACAGCGTCAGTGTGATGCAGCAGGCTGCCGACGCCATAGCGTCAGCCATTGCAGAGAAAGAGCCGGGCATTATTGGTGTGCATTTTGAAGGCCCTCATTTGTCTGTGCCGAAAAAAGGCGTGCATCCACAACAGCACATCCGCGGTTTGAGTGCGGCCGAAATGGCTATTTATGGCCGCGCTGATCTGGGTATTAAGCTGATTACCGTCGCGCCGGAAAATATTACGCCGGCCCAGATCCGTGAATTAACGGCACTTAATGTCATCGTTTGCCTTGGCCATTCTAATGCTGATGCCGCGACAGTGCAGGCGGCTCTGGCTGCGGGCGCCACGGGCTTTACACATTTATACAATGCGATGTCTGCGCTTACATCACGTGAGCCTGGCATGGTTGGGGTAGCACTTAGCGACCCAGACAGTTGGTGTGGCGTTATCTTTGATGGTCATCATATGCACCCGGTTGCGGCAAAAGTGGCGCTGGCAGCTAAACCACGCGGCAAACTGATGATAGTGACAGATGCGATGTCACCGGTAGGAACTGATGACACAGAATTTGATTTCTTTACCGGCAAAGTAATACGTGAAGGCAGTAAGCTGACTAACGAGGCCGGCTCCCTGGCCGGTTCGGTGTTAGATATGGCTGCTGCAGTAAAGTACGCGGTGCAGGTATTGGCCGTTAGTCCGGCTGAAGCGTTGCGGATGGCGTCTTTATATCCGGCGCAATTTCTGTCTTGTCGTAATGGTGGCCGTATTGTCGCCGGTGCGCAGGCTGACTTAGTGCTGCTAGATGATAACTGGCAGGTCCGGCAAAGCTGGATAAAGGGTGAGCCTGTCTTTAACGCAAAATAACAATGATAAAAACAAACGGGGAAGGAAAATGGAAATGACAGCTGAACAAGCCAAAAGTCGCAGCAGTGTGATACCTATGGCAATAGTGGCGATATTGTTTTTCGTGCTGGGTTTTGCCACCTGGCTGAACGGTTCGCTTATGCCGTATTTAAAGCAGATGCTTATGCTGACACCTTTTCAGGCGTCGTTAGTGGTATTTTCCTTCTACATTGCCGTCACCTTTACCGCGCTACCATCGGCATGGATTATCCGTAAAGTGGGTTATAAAAGTGGCATGGCGCTGGGTATGGCAACCATGATGCTGGCTGGTCTGTTGTATATTCCGGCGGCACAAACGCAAACTTTTGCCCTGTTTTTACTGGCTCAACTGGTGATCGGTACCGGCCAGACATTGCTGCAAACAGCGGTTAACCCTTATGTGGTTAAAATTGGCCCGGAAGAAACGGCAGCTGTGCGTATCAGTATCATGGGTATTTTAAACAAAACTGCAGGTGTGGTTGCACCTGTGGTATTTACGGCGCTAATGGCCAATAGCTTTGTTGCTTCGCCGGATACCGCTTTGACGGGAGCACAGATAGATGAAATGGCATCTGCTTTAGTGGTGCCTTATCTGGGGCTGGCAGCGTTTTTAGGGCTGTTGGCACTGGCGGTCAAGTTTTCGCCGTTACCAGAGCTGGAAAAAGAAAGCGCAGACAATAACAATGCAATGCAGATAAAAGCAGCACTGGCAAGACCAAGTCTGGCTTTGGGTGTACTGGCACTATTTGTTTACGTAGCAGTAGAAGTGATCGCTGGCGATACTATAGGTTTATTTGCGTTATCGCTGGGCGTTGAACGTTATACCGTTATGACCTCTTACACTATGGGCTGTATGGTGCTGGGTTATGTACTGGGCATAGTTTTAATTCCGCGGGTACTGTCGCAGCAAACTGCGCTGGCGGTATCTGCCGTGTTAGGTGTAGTGCTGGTGCTGGCAATAGTACTGGGAGATACTTCATCTTATGCTCTGGCAAACAGCCTGCTTGTGCCTTTTGGTGGCACTGCTTTGCCTGACACCTTACTGTACATCGCTGTACTTGGATTAGCTAATGCCATTGTCTGGCCTGCGGTGTGGCCTTTGGCGTTGTCCGGTTTAGGTGCATTAACCAGCACCGGTTCAGCACTGCTCATCATGGGGATTGCCGGCGGTGCTTTTGGGCCCTTGTTCTGGGGGCTGGCCAGTGGCACGGGACTGGGGCAGCAGGGCGCTTATATCGTTATGTTGCCATGTTATCTGTTTATTCTGTTTTATGCGCTTAAAGGCCATAAGATGACAAGCTGGAAATAATGGCAAGCAGCTCACGTTTTTATGCATTAGATGCACTGCGTGGGTTGGCTATAGCGCTGATGATCCTGGTGAATACGCCGGGATCCTGGCAGCACGTTTATAGCCCGCTGCTGCACGCTTCCTGGGATGGTTTCACCTTTGCCGATATTGTCTTTCCGGCATTTCTATTCGTCGTCGGCGCGGCGATGTTTTATGCTCTGCGCCATGCCAGCCTGACACCGGCTACCGTGCAGCGTATTGTTAAGCGCGGCCTGCTACTGGTGGCCATCGGCATTTTGCTGAACTGGTTTCCTTTTACCAAACCGCTTGCTGAACTGCGACTGCCGGGTGTACTGCAGCGTATAGGCTTGTGTTATACGCTGGCAGCGCCGCTGGTGCTGTTGATTAAGGTGCGTTATATACCGCTTCTTAGCATAGCGCTGCTTGTGCTGTACTGGATGTTATTGCTTATTTTTGGCAGCGGGCAGCCTTTTAGTCTGGCGGGTAATGCTGTGTTAAAGCTGGATATGCTGCTGTTTGGGCCGAACCATCTTTATCAGGGTTTTGGTATCTCTTTTGACCCGGAAGGGTTACTCAGCACTTTGCCAGCGGTTGTCTCAGTATTGGTGGGGTACTATGTCGCGACTAACCTTGTTCAGCACAGTGCCAAAGCTGGTGCGCTGTGGCTGGTTAAGTGTGCTACGGTGTTGTTCATTGCCGCCTGGTTATGCAGTATGTTCTGGCCGGTGAATAAAGCCTTATGGAGCGGCAGCTACGTACTGCTTTCCAGCGCTATTATGTTGCTGATACTGGCCGTACTGGTATGGGTTTCAGATGTGCTGGCAAAACGTGCGCTGGTACAGCCGCTTATTACTTACGGCACCAATCCTCTATTTATCTATATTTTGTCGTGGCTGTGGGCGGTCTGTCTGTCACTTATCCCGGCAGGCGATAGCAATTTATACCAGTACAGTTTTGAGCTACTTACTACCGTACTGGCACCAAAGCAGGCTTCGTTATTGTTTGCCGTGCTGCATGTACTGTGGTTTTGGTGGTTATCGCGTGTGCTATATCAGCGTAATATTATTATCCGCCTGTAGTCTGCAGGCAGATAATAATATTTAACGTGTCAGAAACGGTATTCCCAGGTAGCGGCTATGCTACCGCGTTTTATTTCCAGCTCGGGCTGCGGTGATTTATCAAATACCCGGCCTTCAATACTGAGTAAACCGTTGAAAAACGGCTGCCGGTATTCCAGCCGTAACTGCCAGTTCTTTAACGCTGAACTGGCGGCCAGGAACTCACCGCGCAGTACACTGACAGCCCAGCTGTAGCCTTCAAATGTCTGGTACCGGTAACCGGCTGACAATACACGTGCATCGCTGCCATAACCACTGCCTATTACTCTGCCGTAGCGCCGGTAGCCCTGGGGGTAAATATCGCCCTCGTAGGCACAGTGGCCGGCAGTCAATGCATCTTCGCAGCGGATATAAGTATCAGACCATTCAAGATTTAACGTGTGAACAGCGCTGGAGTGACCAAAAAATGTTCTTACGCCATATAACTGCAGCGGTTTGCTCAGGTTGCCGCCGTTGTTATCGTCTGCCAGTTCGGTGTAAAAACTGAACGGGCGATCAAACAAGCTGGTATGAAATGTCAGATCAACCGCTGCCATATTGTCTGAGTTCATCTTGTCGTCAAGCAGCAGCATGTCGGTAAAAGCATCTAAGCCGTTGTCCAATGTATCACCGCCCCACTGGCTGATACGGGACAACCCAAGCTCCAGCTGGGGGTGCGGACGGGCACTGAAGCGGGCACCGAAATACTTGATTTGCCGCGGCAGGCTGTTGTGTTCACCCTGACCAATGAACGTGGTAAAACTCCAGGGCCCTAGCCAGCTGAATAGAGCGCTTTCACTGGGCTGCCAGCTGTGTCGGCTTAGTCTTATTGATGGAATAGGGCGGGCGTTATTACTTACCAGCAAAGCGGTTTGCTGCCCCGGGCCCCACCACATAGGTTGCTGATCCAGCGCCAGCACCCAGTTACCGGTGAGCAGTGCTAAATAGCTGCCGTCGTAAGTCAAATCCTGTTCAGTGCTGCCATTTTCTGTTTGGCGGTAATTAACCTGAGTTTTTGCGGCCCAACCATCACCAAGATACTCTTTGAACAAACTGACAGCACTTTTTTCAACATAGGTTTCGCCAAAGCTTTGAAACAATGACGGATCACTGCTGCCCCTTACCTTCATGCCCGCAATATAATTTTTCTGACTGGCGTTTAGTGCAGAACGTACATGCGCCAGCGCAAATTCTAACTCTGGTGTTGGCTGCTCCTGGGCGGATGCTAAATCTGCGACAATGTTTTTCCACATCAGCGGGTAGGTATTCACCGGGCCGGATATTACGCCGGCATGCGCCAGAGTCTGCAGTGACTGGCGCAAGTAGTTGTCTGTGGTATCAACCCAGGGCGCAGCCGCAGCTGGCACCGTGCAGAGCAAGGCTGCAGCCATTGAAAGTTTTTTTGTCATACGTTCAGTCTGGTTTTAAGCGCTGTTTCTACGTGGACCGGGACAAAGCTGGAAACATCACCACCGTGACGGCAAACCTCTTTGACCAGAGTGGAAGAGATAAAGGTATTTTTTTCTGACGGCGTCATAAAAATGCTGTCCAGCGCGGGGTTAAGTTGCCGGTTCATGCTGGCAAGCTGGAATTCGTACTCAAAATCAGCCACCGCCCTGACACCGCGGATAAGCACCTGGGCGGCGTTATCCTCGGCAAATTTTGCCAATAGGCCGGAAAAACCAATCACGCTAACATTACTGATGCCGGTAAATGCCTGTTGTGCCAGCGCGACGCGCTCTTCCAGCGTAAACAGCGGTTGTTTGCTCGGGTTGGCGGCAACACCCACTATTACGGTGTCAAACATACGGGCGGCGCGCTGCACCAAATCGGCATGGCCGTTGGTCAGTGGGTCAAAAGTGCCTGGGTAAATTGCTTTTATTTTCATTATGTTGTCGGCATTCCTGGGTAAGGGCAAAAGCCTGGTACAAGCTGTGACTAGAGTTTTTAGTCAATTTGGCGTTACTATAGCAAATTAAATTCGCTAACCATAAGCCTGTTTCGCAGATGGAAAAGAAGTTAAGAACCAAAGATAAAATTCTGCAAGCCAGCATAGAATTGTTCAATCAGGTCGGTGAACGTCAGGTTACCACTAACCATATCGCTGCTCATTTAGGCATCAGTCCGGGTAATTTGTATTACCACTTTCGTAATAAAGAAGACATCGTACGGCAGATTTTTAAAGAGTACGCCAAGTTACTGGAAACTAAAATTAAGCCGCCGTCTGATAAAGCAGAGGCTTTGGATACGTTGGCAAATTATCTGGATGCCGTGTTTGAGCTGATGTGGCGGTTTCATTTCTTCTACGCCAATTTGCCGGATATTTTATCGCGGGACCCGGCATTACAGCAGGACTATCAACAGGTACAGCAAGGCGTGCTAATGCGTGTTACTGCAGTGCTTAAAGCCCTGAAACAATCTGATATTATTGATATTGATGACGAAGATATTACTGACCTGGCTCATAGCATTAAGTTGCTGGTTACGTTTTGGATCAGTTATCTGAAAACCCAGGCACCGGATAAAGATATTGATCAGGCCAGTGTTTATAAGGGGGTTTTAAAAGTACTGCTACTGTTCAAACCATACGCCACGGTGCAGGCAAAACCGCGTATTACCCGGCTGCAACAACATTATGAGGCGCTCGCCGGCGACGTTCAGCTGTTGTAGGCTAAACTTGACAGCAGCAGGTCTGAGCAGCGGCGCCAATTGAGCAAAACCCCTGCACAGCACCGATATTAGCTATACAATAGCGCCGTTTTTTCTGTTCTCTCTACCCCGTAACAGGAGGCTTTATGCGCAGCAGCGCTTTTCTGCAACACCTACAACAACAAATAGATGATGTTAAAGCAGAAGGTTTATACAAAGCAGAACGTATTATTACGTCGCAGCAGCAAGCCAGTGTCGATGTTGGCGGCGAGCAGGTACTGAATTTCTGCGCCAATAACTACCTGGGGTTAGCAAACCATGCTGATCTTATCGCCGCCGCGAAACACGGCCTGGACAGCCATGGTTTTGGTGTGGCGTCAGTGCGTTTTATCTGTGGTACTCAGGATATTCACAAGCAGCTGGAGCAGAGCATCAGCGAGTTTCTTGGCACAGAAGATACTATTTTATATTCCTCTTGTTTTGATGCGAACGGCGGCTTATTTGAAACGCTGCTTGGTGCTGAAGACGCCATTATTTCCGATGCATTAAACCATGCGTCCATTATCGATGGCGTGCGGTTGTGCAAAGCAAAACGTTACCGCTATGCCAATAATGATATGGCCGAGCTTGAAGCTCAGCTAAAACAGGCTGAAGCCGATGGTGCACGCTTTAAGCTGATTGCGACCGACGGTGTGTTCTCAATGGACGGTGTTATTGCTGATTTAAAAGCCGTATGCGATTTGGCTGATAAATATGGCGCCATGGTGATGGTAGATGACAGCCACGCAGTCGGCTTTGTCGGTAAACACGGCCGCGGCACACATGAATACTGTGGTGTGATGGACAGAGTGGACATTATTACCGGTACTTTGGGTAAAGCGCTGGGTGGCGCATCAGGCGGTTATACCTCTGGTAAGAAAGAAGTGATTGAATGGCTGCGCCAACGCTCACGGCCTTATTTGTTCTCAAACTCGCTGGCACCGTCGATAGCATCGGCGTCGATCAAAGTACTTCAGATGTTAAAGCAAGGCGACGACTTAAGAGCAAAGTTATGGCAGAACGCCGATTACTTCCGCGAGAAAATGTCAGCCGCCGGTTTTACTCTGACAGGGAAAGACCATGCCATTATCCCGGTGATGCTGGGCGACGCCAAAGTCGCTGCCGAGATGGCCAAACGTATGTTGGCAGAGGGAATTTATGTGGTCGGTTTCTCTTTCCCGGTGGTGCCTAAAGGCCAGGCCCGGATCCGTACCCAGATTTCTGCAGCGCACAGTAAAGAGCAACTGGACAAGGCAATTGATGCCTTTATCCGTATAGGTAAAGACATGGGCGTGATCGCATAAGGGCGGGGCGTAAAGATGAAAGCATTAGCAAAATTAAAAGCAGAACCCGGCATCTGGCAAACCGAAGTCGATAAGCCGGAAGTCGGGCCAAACGATGTGCTTATCCGCATCAGAAAAACCGCTATTTGTGGTACCGATGTGCACATTTATAAATGGGACGAATGGGCACAAAATACTATTCCTCACGGCATGGTAGTAGGCCACGAATATGTCGGTGTGGTCGAGGGTATGGGTTCTGAGGTGCGCGGCTTTAAAGTGGGTGACCGCGTGTCAGGCGAAGGCCATATTACCTGTGGTTACTGCCGCAACTGCCGCGCAGGTCGTGTGCATTTATGCCGCAACACCACCGGGGTTGGTGTTAACCGCCCGGGCGCTTTTGCCGAATATCTGGTGATCCCGGCCTACAATGCGTTTAAATTGCCGGACAATATTCCGGACAACATCGCAGCTATTTTCGACCCCTTCGGTAACGCGGTGCATACTGCGTTGTCGTTCGATTTAGTTGGTGAAGATGTGCTGATAACCGGTGCCGGTCCTATCGGTATTATGGCAGCAGCAGTAGCGCGGCATGTTGGTGCCCGCCATGTGGTTATTACCGACGTAAACCCGTACCGCTTAGAGCTGGCGCTGAAAATGGGGGCCACCCGTGCCGTGGATGTCAGCAAGCAAAACCTTAAAGATGTCATGAAAGAGCTGGGCATGACCGAAGGCTTTGATGTTGGCCTGGAAATGTCAGGCGTACCGGCAGCGTTTCGCAGTATGCTCGACACCATGAACCATGGCGGTAAAATTGCCATGCTCGGCATTCCACCCTCTGATATGGCAATTGACTGGAACAAGGTTATTTTCAAAGGCCTTATCATTAAAGGCATTTACGGCCGTGAAATGTTTGAAACCTGGTACAAAATGGCCAGTTTGATTCAGTCCGGACTTGATTTGTCCCCAATGATCACGCACGAAATGCCAGTGTCACGTTTTCAGGAAGGCTTTGACATTATGTGCTCAGGGCAGTCTGGTAAAGTGGTACTAAACTGGTACTGACAATTAAAACCGCACACTACACCGATGATAAAAAGGCGAACTGAGGTTCGCTTTTTTATTGTCGGTTTTTTTTTCAATCAAGATTGGGCTCTAACACAGGACCCGAACTGAATTGGCCTAATATGCTGATATAAAGCTGAATTTTTTGTTGGATTGGTTTATGCATTACAGATGTTGCAAGTTTTTGCAAAAACACAATCTATAACAATATTCAGAGGTATATCCATGTTGAAGTCCATACTATTTGCTGTTGCGACAGTAGTGTTAAGCAGTTTTGCTTTACCTCAAACCGCACAGGCCACACCTATTATTACGCAAGATTTTCTGTTTGAAGACGGTTCACTGTTGGGCACCTTGTCGGTAGATATTAATAATATTGACGAAGAAGGGAATGTGCTTGAGTGGGAGGTTTTCCAGTTGTTTGGTGTTGATATAGCCTTCGCAGCACTCTTCGTTGCTGAGTTTGACCCGTCAGATTTATTTGCAGGCTTTAGTTTCCTGACCTTTGACGTTTCAGATGTAGGTAACATATTGGCTTTCCAAGGTTTCTGGGATACTGACTTTGGTTATATGGATGTCTTTACTACAGCTGGTGACTTCGTTGTTGACACAAACTTTGTGCTAAGCGCTGCGTCAGTCAATGTACCAGAACCAGGCACTATGTTTTTACTGTTAGCCAGTGTTGGTGGCTTATTACTGCGTCGCCGTGTTTAAGCTGTTAACTCTGTTAAGCGCTAAAGTGTCAGCTTTTTTATCAATAACATTACAGCTGTAAATATTTGTTATCTGTATGCTGTGGTCGTTAAAGCTGGGCTTTGGTCTGGGATAGTTAAAAGAAGGTGTCTGATTTTTATACAGTGACGTAAAAACATACTGCCACTCTTTAGCATTAACCCGGCTGTTATGCTGCTTTGCAGGCAAAAAATACGTGTTGCGAAAGATAAAAATAAACGGAGAACGAGCATGCAACTTACCAAAATTATGACCAGAACCGCCCTTGCGGTAGCGGTCGCAGCGGGCGTAGCGCACGCCCAGCAAATGAATAACCCTTATGAAGTTCAGATAAACCCGGCATTATTAAAACAAGAAGCTGTTGATGCCGGAGTCGCCCCGTATATTGTGCAGGTAAAAGGTAAAACCGGCATCGAAAAAGCACAGGAGTTAGGCGAACTGATGCCAGCGCGTCAGTCTGTTACCCGGGCGCTGAACCGCTATAACTCATCATCGTCAAGGCTGCAAACCTATACCAAAAGCCTGAAGGCGTTACATCAGAATCTGGCGGCGCAAAGCGGTGCTGATAAACTGATCTATTCTTACACCCACACTTTTAACGGCTTTTCAGCCAAGATGACAGCTGCTCAGGCAGAAGCGTTGCGTAATCACCCGAATGTTGCGGGTGTATGGCGTGACGAAGCGCAGCAGATGACGACGTCCAATACGCCAGCGTTTTTAGGCTTAACCAGCTCACCTGATGGCCTGCACACACTGGGTGTTAAAGGTGAAGATGTGGTTATCGGTGTTGTCGATAGCGGTATCTGGCCAGAGCATCCAAGCTTTGCTGATGATGGCTCTTACGCGCCGCTGGCCGGTTGGAACGGCACCTGTGACGTGGGTGAAGACCCGGAATTTAGCTGTAATAACAAATTGATCGGTGCGCGCTATTTCAAGAGCACTTTTGAAAGTGTGTATGAAATTCAGCCTGGTGAATTTATTTCACCCCGTGACGCGGATAACCATGGTACTCACGTATCCTCGACTGCTGGTGGTAATGAAGGCGTTACAGCGGTATTTAATGGCACACCTGTGGCTACTGTATCCGGTATAGCTCCACGCGCGCGTATCGCTATGTATAAGGCCTGTTGGAACAGTGATTACGTAAGCCCTGAAGGCGTAAACGAGCGTGGCTGTTTCTACGGCGACACTATGGCGGCGATTGATCAGGCAGTGGCTGATGGCGTAGACGTCATTAACTATTCGATCGGTGGTGACAGAACCAACCTGACGACTGTATCAGCTGCGGCTAAATTACGTGCTGCTCAGGCAGGTGTATTTGTGTCAGTGTCTGCAGGTAACGATGGCCCGACAGCAAGCACCATCGGTACGCCAGCACCCTGGGTAACTACGGTAGCAGCATCAACTTATGATGGTTTGAGCATCGCTAACGGTATCGAAGTGACTGCTGGCCCACTGCAGGGAACCTATATTGCAGTAGAGGGTGTAACGTCAACTCCTCTTAACCAGACAGGTGATATCAGTGCCGATGTTGTTGTTGCAGAACCATTGCTGGCATGTGCTGAGCTAACAAATGCTGCTGAAATTGCAGGCAAATTTGCGTTAATTCAACGCGGTACCTGTAGTTTTGATATCAAAATTGCAGCAGCAGAAGCAGCTGGCGCGGCTGGCGTGATTGTGTATAACAACTCTGCCGTTGCGCCTATTCCTATGGGCGGAACCGGTAGCTTTGGCATTCCGGCAGTGATGACAACTTTGGCAGCAGGCAGTGCCTTTAATGCTGAAATCACTGGTGGCGGTGTGGTCAATGTTAAAATGAGCCCATCAGTATTCGTTGATGATGTGGTTGAAGTGGGTAATATTATGGCGGGCTTCTCGTCACGCGGCCCCAACCTGTCCACTTTTGACGTGATCAAGCCTGATATCACCGCACCTGGTGTGAAAATTCTGGCGGGTGCGTCTTCTCAGCCTATGTTAGCTCCGCCAGGTAATAGCTTTACCTACCTGCAGGGTACATCAATGTCTAGCCCGCATATTGCAGGTATGGCAGCGTTGGTAAAAGAAGTGCATCCAGACTGGTCTG
Organism: Rheinheimera aquimaris; assembly: GCF_020531985.1. GTDB lineage: Bacteria > Pseudomonadota > Gammaproteobacteria > Enterobacterales > Alteromonadaceae > Alishewanella > Alishewanella aquimaris. Next base: position 767,055 of record NZ_JAJAVQ010000002.1, read on the forward strand.
CAGCTATGGTGAAATCAGCGCTGATGACTACAGCGCGGCAAAATGTCACCAAGGAAAACGGCGTTACGCCGGCCGATCCGTTTGATTTTGGTGCTGGTCATGCAGTGCCTAATAAGGCTACGCAACCAGGTCTGACCTACGATATTGCCAACAACGACTACTTTGCGTTCCTGTGCGGTATCGGCAACAGTAGCTTTGTCGTTAATACCACAGGCTCTACCTGTGCCCAGTTTGAAGCCGCCGGCTACGACACTGACCCAAGCCAGCTGAACCTGCCATCTATGGCGATAGCTGAGTTAACCGGTGCCGAAACGCTGACCCGTGTGGTAACAGATGTTAGTGGCTCTGGCTCGGTATATACCGCAACTGTTGAAGCGCCTGCCGGTGTTGATGTTGAAGTTATTACCAACGACGGTGCTAATCAGATGACGGTGGCTGCCAATGCATCAGTGGCTTATGGTGTGAAATTTACACCTAACGCTAATGCAACCATCGGCCAGTGGGTATTTGGTGCTATTACCTGGTCTAACGGTGTGCATAGTGTACGCAGCCCTATTGCTATTAAAGTAGAATCGCCGCAACTCATAGTGGCACCTGCTGTAATTGGCGGTGAGGTTAAAGCGAAATCTGGTCGTTTAAGCTTCCAGGTTGATATGCGCTACAGTGGCACTACCAGCGCTTCGGTGGTAGGTGTCAGTGCACCGTTTGGTTCAACCCGCACTGTGACTCAAGACCCGGATCGGACCTTTAGTTTTAATGAACCTGGTTTAGGCTTCCATGCCTTCCTGGTGCCTGAAGGGACCCGGGTAGCCCGTTTCAGTTTGAATGAAGCTTTGGCTTCTGTACCGGGTGCTGACCTTGACCTGTATGTTTACCGCTGCATAGCGCTGTCGTGTTCAGCAGTAGGTTCTTCTGCAGCGTCAGGTGGTAATGAGGTAGTGACGCTACGCGACCCTGCTCCGGCAGCAAATGACGCAGCGGGTGACTTCTATCTGGTGTTTGTACATGCGTATGACTTGCTGGGTGCGACAGAGGCTGAATACACTATGCCACTGTGGATTGTTGATGCTCAGGAAAGCACTACCCGCATTGTTGCCAGCCCACGGGCTATTATGGGCCGGTCAAACATTGTTACGGTGATGACGTCTAACCTGACAGCCAGTCCATTGCCTTACCTGGGTGTGGCATCATTTAAAGATGCGGATGGTATTGAACATTCATCAACGTTGATTGAAGTGTTTGCTAATCAGTAACTGATGATATGAAGAAAGCTGTGTGATGCTGCACAGTATGTAAAAAAAATCCGGTGGTTAACCACCGGATTTTTTATTTTCTGCTATCAGGGCTGATAAGTCGCCGTTAATGTTAAGCCACTTACCGCGCTGTAGCCATATACAGAGATATACCAGGTTGCGGCCTGAGGGTTGGTGAAACTGCAGCTTTCAGTATTGCCTGTATTATAAGGCCGGCAATCATAGCTGGTGGTTGTCGGCTGGCTGCCACGTTTTACATATAAGTCAGCATCACCGCTGCCGCCAGACGTATTAACGGTTAGGCTGCTCATGCCTGCCGGCACTGTAACTGTGTAGTGTTTCCAGCTGCGGCGCGCAATGCTGACGTTTGATTCTGTCATTGTTGCCCCCTGGTTAGTACCGCCACCGCTTGCAGCAGTGTAATCAGCCAGTAGTGACACACCGGAATAGGCACTGTAACCGTTTAGCATAATGTAGTAAGTGCCGGCCTGAGGCGCTGTGAAGCTGCAACTTTCATTATTGCCGCTTTTATAAGGCCGGCAATCATAGACTGAGCTGGTTGGCTGACTGCCAGACTTAATATACATGTCGGCATCGCCGCTGCCACCGGACATGGTAATAGTCAGGTTAGAGGCACCTGAAGGAACGGTAAAGGTATAAAGCGTACTGCTACCTGCGGCACCACTGATGCCAGTAGTGGCAACGCCTTTTACCAACTCATTTCCTGCAGGTGGTTGTGGCTCGCTGCCATTGCCGTCACAACCATTCTGAGCAATATAATCGTAAGCCGCTTTAGTGCGAACCAGACCATAACCATATGAGTTGTCGCGTCCTGCCGTGCCTAAATCTTCTGCTGTTGTGGCCAGCACATTTCGGATTTGGGCGTTAGTACACTGTGGATAATGGCTCCACAGTAAGGCAGCTACACCTGCAACGTGCGGAGAAGCCATAGAGGTGCCGCTCATCAGGCCGTAGTTACTGGCACCTGAATTCAGGCTGGCAGTTTGGTTAAGTTTAGTCATTAATGCCTGACCAACAGCCTGAGTTACAGCCAACGCCGGAATGGTGGTACCAGGGTTATCACCCAAAGTGCCGCCGAAATCGCCCGCTTCGTTGTTGTAGATAATTGCTGCCAGGCCACCGCCGGCTTCACAAGACTGTACTTTCTGCACGAAACTGACGTTACCACGCTCGATCAGGCAAATCTTATTGCTGACGCCGGAGCAGGTGCTTTCTGCTAAACCACAACTGGCCAGAGGGGCATTGGCGCTGCCATCTGACGAGTTGGTCATAGGGCTGCTGTCGTAGCTGCTACTACCTACACTTAACGTGGCTTCAAGGCCGGTTCCCTCGGGATATGTCGAGCGTATGTCTACTCCCGGGCCAGACAGCTCTACCTGACTATTACGCTGCGAGAAATCAGCCAGCTGCTTATTTTTGTCAATTGCAGCAACGGATATGACAGAGTTGTAAGATGCAGGATACGACAGAGCAGTGTTACCGTCGTTGCCTGCTGCAGCAATCAGCAATACGCCGGCATCAAAGGCTGCCTGCATCGCATTGGATTCTGTGGTGCTGGAGCCTTCGCCACCCAAACTCATGTTAATTACCGTGGCGCCATTGCTGACACAGGTATTAACAGCATTAGATAGGGTAGAGCTATAACCCCAGCCATCGTCGTTAAACACTTTGATAATATGCAGTTTCACATTGGCGTTAGGCATAACACCGAGCATACCGGTGGCATTGTTAAGTGCCGCTATGGTGCCGGCAACATGAGTACCGTGCGGGCCACCGTTATCATACCAATTACCTGTACCAGAGTTATTGGTACCGGTGATGTTCGCGTTCAGAAAATCTTCATGTGGTAAGTCCAGGCCGGAATCAATCACACATACTTTTTGATTGGATGCAAAATCATCACTGACCTGATTCGCCTGTACCATGGTATAGCCGTATGGTATCTGCTGTGCCATCGGGTAGCGCTTATAGTCCTCTTCAATCAGCTCAATAGCGCTGTCGTGCGCCAAAGTGGCAAGCTCCGCTGCTGATAATTCAACGGCCAAAGCTGATTGGGCGGCAAGCACTTCTTTTACGCTGTTGCCACGTAATTCAAACTGCGCTTTGTAGTGTTGCAGGTTGTTTAATCTGCGCTGCGTCGCGCTGGTGTTAAATGTCCCCGGGCTGGCAAGCTCAAGTTGTTGTTGCTTATATTTCACGATGTAGCGCTTGGCTTCGGCTGTAGCAGCTTGCTGACTTTTAGCCGCAGTAATGACCGGGCTGGCATAACGGCTGGCCTGATCTGCAGCTTGTGCAGTTGCCGTAACAGTCAGTAAAGTCGCTGGCAGGCAAAGTAATGCCAGCTTATTAAGGGTGAACTGAGGTTTTTTCATCTGTTTCTCGAATTATTTATTGTTGTATGTTTCCTGGATGATGACGGCTTACTGCAACCTTGCGGTAACATCTATGACCCTTTTAACTAAATTGTAACTTTGTGTAAATCTGTGAAATGGTGACATTTGTTACAACTTCAGCACAGCAGTCGGTCTTGTCTGGAAAAAAGGTCTTTTTACGATTCGCCAGGACGGAGACATGGCAGCGAAAATAAGCGTTGTCCTGAGGTTATGAAATGCGTACCTGCTTTCTGATATGTCAATTAGGTATAAATTATAATAATTGCTGCTAAGCGGTCGGCGATTGCATCCGCCTGCAGAGTCGCCGACAATAGCGAACTTTGAGTGTCAGCGGGTAGAGCCCTAATGCAGCAGTGGGATGTAATTGTGGTCGGCGCCGGTGCAGCCGGGCTTATGTGTGCAATAGAAGCCGGCAAACGCGGTCGGCGTGTATTGGTGTTGGATAATGGTAAGCGGGTCGGGCGCAAAATTCTGATGTCCGGTGGTGGCCGTTGCAATTTCACTAACATGTATGCCGGGCCGGAAAATTTTCTGTCGCAAAATAAGCACTTCTGTAAGTCTGCCTTGAGCCGCTATACGCAGTGGGATTTTATTGCGTTGGTGCAAAAGCACAGTATTGCGTATCACGAAAAATCACTGGGGCAGCTATTTTGTGACGATAGCGCGAAAGATATCGTCGATATGCTGTTAAAAGAAGCGAAAGATGCCAATGTGCAACTCGCTTTGCAGCAAAATATTACCGCTGTCAGTTTTGCTGACGGCCAGTATACGGTTAGCACACCAGAGCTCAGCCAACAGTGCCAAAGCCTGGTGATCGCCAGTGGCGGCCTGAGTTTGCCTAATTTAGGCGCCACTGCTTTTGGTTTTCAGCTGGCCGAACAGTTTGGCTTAAAGGTACTGCCACTGCGCGCTGCACTGGTGCCTTTAACCTGGCAGCCGGCAGACAAGGCAGTGTTTGAGGAAATAAGCGGCGTATCGCTGCCGGTAACGGCAGAGGCCAATGGCACCGTGTTCCCGGAAGATATGCTTTTTACCCACCGCGGTTTAAGCGGGCCAGCCATATTGCAAATATCCAGTTATTGGCAGCCAGGCGAGGACGTTACAGTGAATATGTCACCGCAAACTGACATCACTGAATTCTTGGCCGCGCAACAGCAAGCTCATCCGGAGCAGGAATTAAAAACCGCGCTGGCTAAGCTGTTACCGAAGCGGTTGGTTGAAAAGCTAATCGACATCAAGGCGGTTAATAATCAACCGCTGAAAACCCTGCACAGTAAAAGTATGCGCCAGATAGCTGATACACTGCATAGCTACGTGTTTAAACCTAATGGTACCGAAGGCTACCGCACTGCGGAAGTAACCATCGGTGGGGTGGATACTGATGGCTTATCTTCAAAAACTATGGAAGCAAAACATCAACCTGGTTTGTATTTTATCGGTGAAGTAGTCGACGTAACCGGCTGGTTAGGGGGCTACAACTTCCAGTGGGCCTGGGCCAGTGGCTGGGTAGCTGGCCAGTATTGTTAGTGTGGGGTTGCAATGAAAAAACTTTCTAAAGTACAACTAAAGCAACAAGCAGCGGTGCTGGAGGCTGTAACAGCGCTGGAGCAACAAGCGCTCGAAGCGTTGCCAGGCACTGTGCAGTGTTGGTTTAGTATGGAGTATGAGGCTTTCCCTGGCTCCTTACTGGTGCGGCTGCAGTTTAGCAGCCGGCCTTATCTGGATGACGCCCAGCCCCAACTGTTGCTGTGGCAAAAGAAGCTCAGTGCTTTGCTGCTGAAAAAGGGCGTAGTGCTAAAAGATATGCGTAAGCATCTGGTATTTACATTAAGTGGGCCGGACGACTAACTGCGTTCAGCACAGATTCTGCCACAGGATAAAACTAGCAATGAAATACTATATTGGCGCCTATGCCGCCTCGCCTAATCAAACAGGTTGGAACCCGCAACTGGAAACTGCGTATTACGATGAGCTTAAGCAACTGCCTAACATTAAAGGGTTGGAACATCCATTTCTGGGCAAGTTACATGGCCATGATGACAACTGGTTCTTAGCCAATATCGCACCGCAGTGGGACTATGTGTTTACCTGCATTCCCGGCATTATGAATGCCCTTGGGCGCAATCCGCAGTTTGGTTTGGCATCCTGTAACACAGCGGGTAGACAACAAGCACTGGACTTTATGCAACAAGCCTGCAATGCGGTTGCCAAACTCAATAGCCATCTTGGCCGCCAGGCCGTTAAGGCCGTGATGTTGCAGACAGCGCCTGCGCGCGATCAGGCCGCTGCGTCAGCAGATGCACTTTATCAGTCACTGAGCACCATGCAGCAGTGGGACTGGCAGGGTGCGCAACTGTTAATCGAGCATTGCGATGCCTATGTGCCAGCGCACGTGCCCTCTAAAGGGTTTCTGTCGCTGAGCGATGAGATAGCTGTGCTGAACAGACTCAATACGGTGTCAGACCAGGCGCATAAAATGGGTATTGTCATCAACTGGGGCCGTTCGGTGTTTGAAACGAGGCGGCCGGACGGGGCGCTGGAGCACATTATGGCTGTTCAGGCTGCGGGCTTGTTGAGTGGGCTGATGTTTTCTGGGGTGTCTGATCAAGATACTGAGTATGGTGCCTGGCGCGACAGCCATCAGCCACCGCAAAGCAGTGAGCTGGTACAACACGGCGAGCCTGGCAGCTGGATGACTGAGCAGGCAATACATCAATGCCTCGCTGCTGTTGAGGATCTGAGCCGGCTGTCGGTGCTCGGGGCTAAAATTGGTATCCGCCCTCATCAGGCATCAGTCGAACTGCGTATTGCTTATATTCGCGATATGCTCGCTATTTTAGACCGGTACTGTTAGCGCCTACACAAAAGGCGCAAAGCCGCCTTTGGTGTCAATCTGAGAGACATCGACATACATTCTGCCGCGTAGAGCCGTATGCACCGGCACAGGCGAGCGCAGTCCGGTAATGTTGAAGCGGTACAGTACCGACTCGTCAGCCAGCCCGGTTAAAAAATGGATATTGTCTTTTTCGTCATGGTTGGTGGTATAGCCACCTGCAGCCAGGTCTTTGTCGACTGTTTTATGGCAGATCACGCCATCTTGCTGGTATTCCGACACATCATAATGGCGGATATTGACCAGACCTTTCAGTACTAAAAAGCCTGATAGTACACCTCTGTGGGCATGCGCAGGAATGCTATCGCCTTTTTTCAGTAACAAAACATCAATTCTGATGCGGGCATGGCGTAACAGATAAAGCCTTTTTTTCCACAGCGAAAAAGGCCTGAACAATAAAGATGGTGACTGTGTCGGGATATCCAGAATATCTGTCTTATAGCCATGCTGTTTTAGTCTGGGGTAGACGTTATCAAAGTTAATCTCGTTCAGAAGCTGCGGTATATCCACATGCTGATAATACCGGTTTAGCTCAGCGTCTAAATGATAGGTGTCTGTTTTGTTGAGATACAGCTTAGACGCTTGCCCCAGCAGCACATCCGTCGGATTGCTGCTTTTACATAGCGCCGGCTGCATAAACCGGATCAGAAGCGATTTAACAAATCCTGTTGTTAACATATTGTGCATGATATTGACTCTTCAGGGGCCAAAAAATGACACAGCTTATCCGGTTCGTCAAATTTCTGAGCGCAATTAATTGCCAAATAGCCCGCTGCTTTTATATGGCGGAAGCGACCGTTGCCTTTTCTGCCGGTTTGACCGCTTTTCACCGTTTCGCATTACATCTTTATAAAATCTTTATACGCATGGCGTAAATCTTTAGAAAAGCTTTACAACACAACAGCCGCGAAAGGGGTAGGCTTTGCGGCATCTGAAACAGGGTTTGTGTTGTAATGTCTGATTACTCCTTTGTCCTCAATGTTAGTGTTGTCAATAACAAGCGTTTTTTTTACCGGGTGATTGGTTATTTGCTGGCGTGCCTTGCTGTAGCGCAGCTTGCTACTATGGCCGTCAGTTTTATGTTGCACGACAAGGCATTCTGGAACTTTCTGTTGTCTGCGTTAGTGACTGCCTGTGCTGGCGTGGCATTGCTAATGCGGTCAAACGGCGCTACAGAACTGAAAAAACGCTATTTGTTTTTACTTACCACACTATGCTGGTTGTCGGTGTGCGCTTTTGCGGCTTTGCCGCTGTATCTGAGTTTGCCGCAACTGAGTATAACGGACGCCTGGTTTGAAGCGGTGTCCGCTATTACTACGACAGGCTCTACCGTGCTTAGCGGGCTGGATACTATGCCCAAAGCCGTGTTGCTTTGGCGTGCTATTTTGCAATGGATTGGTGGCATTGGCATTATTGTGATGGCAATCGCGATATTGCCGGCGTTGAAAATTGGTGGCATGAAGCTGTTTAAAACAGAAAGTTCGGATATTTCGGAGAAAATACTGCCGCGCAGCAGCCATTTGTCCGGTTCTATTTTATTGGTTTATCTGGCCATAAGTGCTGGCGCCACGCTAAGTTACTATATTGGCGGCATGTCATGGTTTGATGCATTGACGCATGCCATGACATCGGCCGCGACCGGCGGTTTTGCAAACTATGATGCCTCTTTTGGCTATTTTAATGACAAACCCTGGCTATTGTGGCTAAGCAGTGTCTGGATGGCGCTGGCCGCTTTGCCATTTGTGCTGTTTGTGGGTATGGCACGTGGTGATAAATGGGCGCTGTTGCGCGACCCTCAGGTTAAAGCTTTTATTGCAATTGTGTTGGTTGCCGCCATACTGCTGGCGTTATACCAGATAGCGCATAATGGTCGGGATTGGTTTTCAGCATTAACCCACAGTGTGTTTAATGTGGTGTCCGTCATTACCACTTGTGGATACGCCTCTGAGGACTATACGAAGTGGGGGGCGTTTGCGGTTGTGCTGTTCTTTTACCTGACATTTAGTGGTGGTTGCTCTGGCTCAACCTCGGGTGGGTTGAAGATTTTCCGAACTCAGCTGGCGGGGTATTTATTGCTGAAACAGCTGAATTTACTTATTCACCCCAACGCAGTATGGACGCGCAAATACGGTAGCAAAAAGCTCGATGATAGTTTGCTGGGCGCGGTATTAGCGTTTGGCTTTATCTATTTTGCCACTGTGGCCGCTTTAGCACTGATTTTGTCGATGTATAATCTGGACTTTGTAACCGCACTGACAGGTGCTGCCACCGCGGTGGGAAATGTTGGTCCCGGGCTGGGTGACATCATCGGCCCGGCCGGTAATTTCTCAACCCTGCCCGATGGTGCCAAGTGGTGGTTAACGCTGGGTATGTTGCTTGGCCGGCTGGAGATCCTGACAATGTTGTTATTATTTACGCCAATGTACTGGCGCTACTGAGGTGGCTATCAGATGAAACTTACACCGGCCAGACATTATGCAGTATGGCAGCTGATGCTATTAGCCCTGCTTGTGCCGGTACTGATTGCATTGCTGCTGTTGCCGGGGCGTGATTTATTAACCACCACCGATGTTGCCATGTTACAGCTGCTATGGGTAACCTGGATGGCACAGCAAGCCGGACAGCGCTGGGCAGTTATTACCACGGTAAGCAGTGTCTTACTGCTCGACTGGTTTTTTGTTGAACCCTATAACACCTTATATGTGCACCAGATTGACTATCTGATTACCTTTATTGTGATGTTACTGCTGGGGAGCTTTATTGGCCGCTTGTCCGGGCGCTTACGCATTGAACTGGCGCGGGCCAAAAAACATATGCGCCAGCGCCAGCTATTAGCCAATAAAACCCGCCAGGTTCGTTTTCAGGCGGAGCTGGAGCACAGCCGCGCTATGCTGCTTAGGTCTATCTCACATGATTTACGCACACCGCTGGCAACGATTATGGGTGCATCAAGCATGCTGGCTGACAAAGAGCTGACATTGAGCCGTGAAGTGATAAAGCAGCAAGCTGAGAATATTTTTCAGCAAAGCAGTTTACTCAGTCAGCACTTTGACAAAGTGATGGAATTAAGCCGGGTGCAACAGCCGCAGCAAACGCTGGCCCTCGTTGAGCTGGATGTTGCCGACATTGTCTCTGCCGCGATAAGCCGGCGGGCACAGCTGTTAAACGGCTTGCCACTACAGACAGAGCTGACGGGCTCAAGGTGTATTGCAGATAGCACTTTGTTAGAAATCGCGCTGGCTAATATGCTGGAAAATGCGGTGCGCCATGGTGCTGCGCCGGTGATTGTCAGCTTTGCACAGAATAATGGCTACTATAGTTTGCAGGTCAGTAATGCGCTGGCGCCGCGACACCACAGTCAGCGTGATAGTGGCACCGGGCTGGGTGCCGCCATTTGCAAAGCGGTAATGCAATTACATGATGGTCAATTCATTCTACAAGTACCTTCGGGCAACGGTGTATTAGCGCAACTGCGCTGGCCTCTGCCTGCTAACGTGGCCAAGGAGTCGTAATATGGCTGATACGATATTGGTACTGGAAGATGATCCGGCTATGCAAAGCTTCCTGACCACTTTGCTAAATAGTCAGCAATATCAGGTGCTGAGCTTTAGCGCAGGTCTGCCGGCATTACAGAGCCTGGTCTCGCAGCCGGCAGCACTTATTTTACTGGACTTGGGACTCTCTGATATGGATGGCCAGCTCTGGCTGCAGCAATTACGTAGCTGGTGTGATATACCTGTGATTGTGATCTCAGCCCGCCATAGTGAGCAGGATAAAGTTCAGGCGCTGGATAATGGCGCCAATGATTATGTCACTAAGCCGTTCAGTGCTGCAGAGCTAATGGCCAGGGTGCGTGCGAACCTGCGCAAAGTGGCGCCCGGCCAGCAGTTGTTTGTGTTCGGTGATGTGCAGCTGGATCCGATAAGCCGTACGGTGCAGCGCGCTGGGCAACAGGTTCATCTGACTAAAACCGAATATGACATTTTATTACTACTGATGCGGCACTGCGACAAGGTACTGACACATAACCAGATTTTGACTCAGGTTTGGGGTAAAGCTTATGTTGACCGGCCGGAATATGTGCGGGTGCACGTGGCGCAGTTGCGGCAAAAGCTTGAGGCTAATCCGGCAGCGCCAATGTATCTTAAAACAGAACCCGGCGTTGGCTACCGCCTGGCAGCCAACATACCGGGTTAAATAACTAGTTGGTCTTTTCTGCTGGTGTGCGGTACTTCTCGAACCACGCCAGCATATATTCTACTTTTTCAATCATCCGGCTTGGCCGGTTAGAAATACCATGTGGCGAGCCAGGAATACGCACCATCGCCGTATCAATACGCCGAAGTTTCAGCGCCTGATAAAACTGCTCTGATTCCGAGATCGGCGTACGCCTGTCGCTTTCACCGGTGATCAGAATCGTTGGTGTCGTGACATTGCCGACCAGGCTCAGCGGTGAGCGCTGCCAGTAATGCTCAACATTTTCCCAAGGTACACCCGGAAACTGATGAAAAGTCTGGTAGGTATAAGAGTCGCCGGTCAGCACTTTGCTTAGCCAGTTGATAATAGGTTTAACAACTGCTGCCGCTTTATATCTGTTGGTCAGGCCAATGGCATAGGCGGTCGCGATACCACCGGCAGAACCACCGCCGATAAACAGATTATTTTCATCGATAAAACCGAGTTTAAGCATCGCGTTTACGCCGCTGTCGTGATCGGCATAGTCTTCCGGTGAGCTGTATTTATTATGTAGCAACATCGCAAACCGTTCGCCATAAGATGAGCTGCCGCGGTGATTGTCGTAAAACACCACATAACCTTCTTTGGCATAGCGCTGCATTTCGGCGCTCCATTGCGGGCCGTAGGCTAAATGCGGGCCGCCGTGAATTTCCAGCAGTAACGGATATTTTTTCGCCGGGTCGAAATCCGGAGGTGTCATATACCAGCCCTGGATCTCTTCGCCGTCAAATGAAGATTTATAGGTAATTTCATGCACCTGAGCCAGTTTCTTGTGGTCTAACAAATCTTCGTTAAGGGCAGTCAGCACTGTGCTTTTGCCTTTTTGCAGCACTGCAACATCACTTGGACGCTGGCTGGTGCCATGGGTGTAGGCTATTACGCCATTGTCCGACACACTGTACTGGCCGCTCAAATAAGGTTGTGGCTGGCTGACACCGCCTAAACTGGCCGTCAGGTCGGTCAGTTTGCCTTTACTGGTTAAGCTGGCCAGTTTGCGCTGACCGCGATCATCGTACTGCACGACAAAGCTGGAGTTACTCAGCCAGTTCGGGCTATCAATACTGCGGTCAAAGTCTGGTGCGATATCAGTGATAGTATTATTACCCAGCGTAAGTACTTTCAACTTGCTGTTGCTATAAGGCACCAGGTCATTGCTTTGCCACAGGAAAGCCAGTTGCTTGCCATCAGGCGAGAACACCGGAGATGACTCATCGCCCGTGATTGTGGTTAGTGCTGTCAGTTGCTCTGTGGCTAAATCCAGTCGGTACAGGTTGCTGTCGCGTGGCTGAAACTCCCACTCAGCATCCAGATTGGCTGAGAACACCAGTGCTTTACTGTCAGGTGTGAACTGTAAATCGCTGCCATAGTGGAAATCGCCTTTGGTCAGCTGGCGCTCGGTGCCACCACTGGCTGGCAGAATAAAGATCTGCCTGAACTCGGGTTTAAGAAACCCCTGACCATCTGCCTGATAACGCACTCTGTCCAGTACGACTGCCGAATCAGACCATTTTGCCCCTGCAGGCTTTTTCACCTTCTTAACCCGTTGTTTTACGTTGGCCTCGCTGGCCATCACATTCATCGTAAACGCCAGCTGCTTGCCGTCCGGTGACCAGGTCAGGTTGGACGGGCTGTTTTGCAGCGTTGATAACTGTGCAGTTTTATTCTCCGCCAGCCAGTGCAGGTGAATTTGGCGCTTGCCGCTAACATCCGAGATAAACGCCAGTTGCTTACCGTCGGCAGACCAACGCGGTTGGCTATAGTTAAACTTATCAGCAAACAATGGGAGCTGTTTACCGGTTTTGACATCCAGCAGCCACAAGGTTGTGTGCGTGCTGTCTGTCATGATGTCGTTGCTGGCGCGAACATAAACGATTTTGCTGCCATCGGGGGATATTTGCACATCACTGGCATATTCCAGCGCAAATATATCTTCTGCTTCAAAGTAACGGCTGCTGGCGCTGGTTGGCGTCTGGCTTACAGTATCAGCCTGCAACACACTGCTGCCCAGGCTCAGACTGGCGGTAATAGCCAGCGCTGAGCGGGTAAAAGTAGACATAAATCCCCCGGATATTATTAATTTTGTCGTTTGTGCCGTTAAGCTATCCTGATCTGTTTGCCGTTACAAACCTGTTAGCGGCAAATTGAAGGTTTTAAGCGGCATAGTCCTAAACCCCATTGCTCTTTCAGTATCAGGGTGTGATTAATATTTGTACAGATTTGACGCTGATTGCCTATACTTAATGCCCTGTTGTTTATCTGTGTGGAGGATGGCGACATGTTAAGGCATTACTTTATCAGCAACGACTTAACCGATTTTGTCAAAATAGAATATGAACTGCAGCGTCACGGTATAGACGCTCCGCAAATTCATGTACTGAGCGATAATGATGCGGCGATAGAATTGCACCGCCTGCATGAAGTGGCACCTGTGCTGAAAAGCGACGTTGTGCATGCCACAGAAGTTGGCGCCGTCATCGGCGCAATAGCGGCGTTGTTCATTCTGGCTCTGGCATACATGATGGAGTGGACCGAAACAACCGCTGGTTGGATCCCGTTTATTTTCCTGGCTGTCGTGGTGCTGGGGTTTTGTACCTGGGAAGGCGGCTTTATTGGTATTCAACAGCCCAATACCCACTTCAAGCGCTTTCAGGCAGAACTGCAGCAGGGGCAACATGTGTTGTTTATTGACATTGAGCCAAAGCAAGAAGCGCTGCTTAATGCAGTGATAAAGCAGTATCCGAAGCTGAAAAGTGTCGGTCAGGGTGAGGCAACCCCGGCCTGGGTTGTGCGCAGTCAGCAGCTATTTCGTCGTTTTGTAAAAGTGATGCCCTAAAAGCATCAGCTTTGAGCATTGAATAAACAGGCTGGCTACTACTGCCAGCCTGTTTTGTCTAACGATTAGGCGCTCAGGCTGTCGAAGATATGCAGGAAAGTTGGCGTCTGCTGAATATGCAGATTTACTTTCAGCCGACGGGCAATGTCTTGTGCGCTTATCACGCCGCGGATCTGATGGCTTTCGCGGTCGATGACGACACAGTGTTGCTCGCCACTGGATTGCAGCGTATTAACGACATCAGCAATACTGCATTGCTTTAACTGTTGGTACGCCAGAGCTTTGATGCGTTCGCGCGGACGCATCAGGTCAGCAACCAGAATATCATCACGGCTATCACCGAAGGCGACGCGACGCATAATAGCCTGATCTGACAGCTGTTCCAGATGCAGTAAGCCGACCATTTCACCGTCGTTATCTACGACCAGTTTTAATTTACTCTGTTCTTGTTGCATCATTTCAAGTGCATCACTGGCAGAGCTGGTTGCACTGATCATATTCGGCAGGCTGTGCTTAAAGTCGGTGACAACCGACAGCGCCGGTGAACTCAGAGTTGTATCGTCAAAATCAGCTGGTTGCACTAAATGATCAATAGCTTCAACAGCATATAAGGCTAGTGTTTTCATGGTATTCCTCACAAACCGGCACGCAGAGACCATGCCGGAAAAATAATTTATTGGTAAATAAACAGCCTGGCTGTTCAGAACTAAACAAATTGTGAGAAAAATACCGGTGGCGCGCGCGCCTGATGCAGTGTCAGGCTGGCTGTACGGCTGCCAGATGTCTGTTGCTCAACGGCGTGATTGTGGTTATGGGGGAGTTGCTTGTTGCCTGCAACAGGTAAAACAGGTTGTGGCTCATCTGCGCCGTCCTGAGTTATGTCAGAGGTACATTGTGGTATTTCAGGTGTAACAGCATGAAATTGTGTATCGGCCAGTGGTGACAGCCGTGCATCGTGCACTGCAAAGGCTTGTGGTGTACACAACAAGCTCAGATACAGCATTAAGGCAAAACTACTTAGCCAGCGCACAACGAATAACCTTTTTCAACCCACATTGATCTAAATCAAATATGCTGGCTGTTTACAAATTATGCAAGGCCGACAGGCAGACAATTGCGACAAAGTGCATAAATTTACTGTTAAGAGGTTAAGCTATTACGTTGTCTCTTGTGAGAAGCCATTACGACCGCGCTGTTTGGTCAGGTAAAGCTGCTTATCAGCACGCTCGGTGATACCTGCTTCATAACCCAAACGAGGATCCGCTACTGCAATGCCAATACTGACGCTGATAACGCCATATTGAGACGCCGGATGAGGAATGGCTAGCGCTGTAATGGCGGTCAGAATTTTCTCAGCCACAAAACGAGCGCCCTCGGCAGTGGTATCGGGTAATACCGCGACAAACTCTTCACCACCATAACGGGCAATTAAATCGTTCGGGCGCAGACAGCAGGCTTTCATCGCTGCAGCAACCCGGCGCAGCGCATCATCTCCGGCCAAATGCCCAAGATGGTCGTTATAAAGTTTAAAATGATCAATATCAATCAGCAGCACTGCCAGCGGCATTTGGTGTCGCTTACAGGCAGCCAGCTGCTTTTGCAGGAATTGATCGAAGTAGCGTCGGTTATAGACATGGGTCAGACCATCGATAAACGCCAGTGAGCGTAGCAGATCTGACTGTTTTTTCAGCGTAAGATGCGCATTGACGCGGTGATGCAATGTATTGGCATTGACTGGCTTTTGAATAAAGTCGACTGCTCCTGCCTGCCAGCAGGCATCTTCTTCTTCCTGTTGTTGTGCGGCGGTGACAAAAATAACCGGAATATCTGCTATGGTTTCCTGCGCTTTCATCTGGCGGCAGGTTTCCAGGCCATCCTGCTCGGGCATCAGTACATCCATCAACACCAAATCTGGCAAACTGTCGGTGCAGACTTTAATTGCCTGGGCACCTGAAGTTGCCATCAAAATTTTATAGCTGCCGCCAAGTATCTGGTAAATAACCTGAATATTGATTGGCTGGTCATCAACTACCAGAATAACTGCCTGCTCAGAAAAAGCCGGGAAATCTGACAGTTGAATATCTGACATAGCGTTATTCTGCTCGTTCATGTATCAGTGCCTGAAGTATCGCAGCTGCTTGATCAAATGCCAAGGCTGAGATGGTGTTGTCCAATTGCTCTGCAAGTTGAGGCGTCTTATGCTGTAAAGCAGGTAGCAAAGCTCTAAAGGTTGCCAATGCCTGCATATTGGCTGAAGTCAGATATTTCATTAACAGGTCCAACTGCTGTTGTAACTCAATCTCCGTTAGCTCGATGGTGTCTTGCTCTGTAGCTTTGTGTGCCTGAAGAAGCTGCAGTAACTCTGTTACCTGGCTGTGGCTTTCGTCCAGCAATTTAAGCATTAGCGGGAAGTCTGCTGACGGTTGTTTCTCTTCAGCGGTAAATCTTGCCTCTTCTACTGCCGCTTGCTGTGCCAAAGCACTGAAACCGACGGTGGCGGCTGAACCTTTAAGACTGTGGAACAAGATTCTGGCATCGGCTTTCGCTAACGTATCCTGACGTAAAGTTGTCATGGCCTGCTGCACATCTTTACTGAACTGCTTTAATACCCTCAGGTATAAATCGGCTGAGTTACCCAACCTGGCACAGGCTTGCTCCAGTTCTATCTGATGCTGCTGACAAAATGCCAAAGCAGCGCTGTCGAAGCTGGCAGACGGGCGCTCGGGTAGCTCAGTACTTTGCTGCAAGCTGCAGTAGTGCAGGGTTTTTTGCACCACCTCAGCGACAGAAAATGGTTTTGCGATATGATCCTGCATGCCAGCAGCAAAGCAGGCTGCTTTATCGGTTGGCAGGGCGTTGGCTGTCATTGCAACTATAGGCAAAGTGGTTAGCTGTAAGTGCTGGCGGATAAGCTCGGTGGTTTGGTAGCCATCCATCTCGGGCATCTGAATATCCATCAAGACCAAATCATAACGGTCTGGCTGTTCCTGTAGCATCGTTAATGCCTGCGGGCCACTGCCTGCAATATCAATTATTGCCCCTTGCTGTCGCAGCAATTCTGTCGCTACCAGTTGGTTAGTTACGTTGTCTTCAACCAGCAGTAATGTTAGCCCCGATAACGGTTTAGTGTTTATGTGTTCCGGATTGTCAGCCGGTAAAACAGAATCTCCGCTGAGGATTGCCTGCACCGTATTTAACATGACATCGTGGGTGACGGGTTTCATCAGAAAACCATCCAATAGTTGCTGATAACTGGCCGCGTGCTTGGTCAGCACCTCTTTACCATAAGCTGTTATCATGACAACCAGCGGCGGCGTTTGTACCTGATTATCGTGCTTAAGAAAGCGCGCAAATTCCAATCCATCCATCCCCGGCATACGCCAGTCGACAAACAAAATGGCATAGGGCTCACCGGATGCACAGGCCTGATCCAGCAGGGGAAGCGCCTGTTGCGTGTCCTTGGCGGTATCAGCAAGCCAGCCAAATGACTCCGTCATTTCGCGTAGGATCAGCCTGGCATTGTCATTATCATCCACTATCAGTACTTTCAGGGCAGAGGGCAACGTATTCAGGGCAGGGTGCTGCGCCATTGCGCTGTCTTCAGCTTGCTGCACCAGAATGTCAAATTCAAAAGTACTGCCATGGCCTGGCTCGCTTTGCACTCTGATATTACCGCCCATCAGATTAACCAGTCGCTTACTGATAGCCAGGCCAAGGCCTGTGCCACCATAACGACGGCTTATTGATGATTCGGCCTGATGAAAGCCACTGAAAATAGCTTGCTGCTGCTCTGCCGTCATACCAATGCCAGTGTCTGAAACCGCGCAGCGCAAGGTGAGCATACCGTCCTGTTCCGCTCTGGCACTAATGCTGATAATGACTTCGCCAACTTCGGTGAATTTAATGGCATTACCCGCCAGATTAAGCAATACCTGTTTAATCCGCAGGCTGTCACCAACAATATGTTGGGGTACATCAGGAGCGATATGAAATAACACTTCCAGTTCTTTATCGCAGGAGCCTGATGACAGAATAATACCGATGTCCTGCATCAACGTCGGCAAACTGAAGGTATGTGGATCGAGCTCTAGCTTGCCAGCTTCTACTTTAGAAAAATCCAGAATGTCGTTCAGTAGTAGCAGTAGTGACTTGGCTGCGCGCTGAGTTCTGTCTATGTAGTCACTCTGGCGTTTATCCAGATTAGTATTGGCGACCAACTGCAGTAACCCCAGTATCGCGTTCATCGGGGTGCGGATTTCATGGCTCATGTTCGCCAGAAAATCAGATTTAGCCTTGCTGGCAATTTCGGCTTGCTCTTTAGCTGCTGCCAGCTCTGTTTCGCGTTTAAGTTGCTCAGTTAAATCAAAAGCAATGCCGAGAAAGCCGGTCAGACTGCCATTTTCGTCCATTAGTGCACTGACGTTCAGCCTAACCTGCACTTGCTCCCCTGTTTTGGTGACATAGGTCCAGCGGTTGATGTCCTGCAGGCCAAGGCGTGCTTTTGCCACAAAGGTTTCAAAACCCTCTGGTACTACCCGTCCGAGCTCGCTGCTGAGTACAGCCGCCCGTTTTGCCACTTCGTCAGGCAGGTGAAAAATGCCCGGAGTTTGCGCATTAACCACTTCAACCGCCTGATACCCAAGCAGACGTTCTGCAGCCGGGTTAAATGCGGTAATCACACCCTTGGTGTCCGTTGCAATAATGGCATAGCCCGCACCTTTTAAAATGCTGCGCTGTAACGTGCTGACGCGTGAGATCTCTGCAGTACGCAGGGCAACTTGTTGTTCGAGTTCTGCATTGGCTTGCTTTAGCAGTTTTTCTTCTACCCGTGCCAGCTCCATTTTGTGTTTTGCCAGCTGGCGGCGGCGTAACAGCAGCAGCTGCGCCAGAAAAACAATCAGCATCAGCAGCACGGTCATGGCAAGAATTTCGCGGAATAAGGCGCTGCCAGATGGCAGCCGCAGCGCATTGATAAATGCCGGCGTTGGTACTAATGCCAGTTGCCATTGCCGGCCAAACAATTTCAGCTCCTGTTGCTGCTGATAAATAACCTGTTGCTCTGGTGCCTGGCCATACTGAAAGAACGTTAATTGCTGATGTTCAGTACTGTCGGTAATTTGCAGCATTACATCATCGCGCAAACCGCTGACGGTGCTAAGCACTTCATCGATCAGAATAGGGGCGTAGCTCCAACCATAGAGCTGGCGTAAGCGCTGTTCGGGATCGGATGCCGGGGTAGCTGACAGATATACCGGCATCAGAATTAAAAACCCTTGCTGGGTTTTCTGATTAGCCTGCACTAAGGTGATGGGAGCAGTCAGGCGGATTTCATTATTTAGGGCAGCGTCAAGAGCGGCCTTACGTCGCATGGGTTCTGACCCTATATCCAGCCCCACGGCTTCGCTGTTACGTGCTTCTGGTTCTATATACTGAATTACAAACAAACTGTGTTGGTGAGGTTGTAATTGCTTAATGTTAAAGCTGTAATCCGGCCTTTCCTGCGCCATTCTCTGCAGGAAGCTCTGTTTTTGCTCGGGTGTAACATGGCGGATAAGACCAAAGCCCCTAGCTCCGGGAAACTCAAGTTTATAGTCACGGCTTCGGGTGTATGTTTGCATATCCTGGTAGCTGAACCGTTCAGGAGAAAGGGTCATAATAGCGCCACGCGTGCCCCGTAAGCCATACTGGTACAAGGTCACTTTTTCGCGCACTCCGTCTGTTATCAGCTGTAGACGTTGCATCACCGCTTGCTGAATTCGCTGCTGCTGATCGGCTTTTTGCTGTGTGGTGTAGTGTAACGCAGCGATGTAGCCGGCAACGAAAATAGCCAGTGGCAGCCACAGCGACAGCAGCAGGCTGCGCAGATTTAAGGTACTGCGAATGGCAGTTTGCATCATGTATTGATTGACCTTTGCTCAGGAGGCAAAAACGGCTGCAATATTTCTGCTGCCGCAGAAAAGTTTAATGCAAAAACATGTTGGCTAAAACTGTCAGCCACTGCTTTAGTGAGTAACTGTTTCAATTGTTCCTGGTTGTTTTCTACCAGGTCACAGGCCTGCATATTGTGCTGGCGCAGCAAATAATACAATTGAATTATGTCCAGTTCCGCCTGCCCTGACCCAATATCAGCTTGAAGTTTAGCTATTTCTTGCTGTAATGCGACGCAGCTTTGGCGGTAAATAGAAATAAACTCAGCCAAATCGGTTTCAGACAACGGCAGCTGCTGTTCCAGGGACAGTTCCAGCGTTTTACTGGCGTGTGCCAAATCTTCCGCCCCCAGAGTCGCGTAACCGCCACGGATCTTATGCAGGGTTTGCTGTAACTCTTGCCGTTGCTGCGCTTTAGCATAGCTTTGTATCTGGCTGATATTTTTTTCAGCATCAGCCAGCAATGTACTGATCATGCGAATAAGCTGTGGTTGATGTTGTTGCGACATAGACAGCACAGCCTGGAGTCTGGTGTGGTTAATCAGTGCCATTGTTGTAATCCTGTTACGGGCGTCATTAACAGTTAAGCCATTATTGGCATTTTTATCATACTTCGTCAGCGATTTATTTAATTTTCGTATAGTTTTTCTGCTACGCCTGCACTATAACCAAAATCGGTAAGTATGCAGGATGCAAATATATGGCAGTAAACGACGCTGGACGGCAAGTGATTTTGATAGTTGATGACCAAGCAGGCAATATAGCGTTGCTCAGTGACATTCTGAGTGACCTGGGAGATATCTATTTTGTTGTAGACAGTACACAGGCATACGATAAAGCCTTGGAGTTACAGCCGGATGTCATTTTGCTGGACATCGAGATGCCACAACTTAATGGTTTTGAGGTCTGTCAGCAGTTAAAAAACAGCCCTTTGACCTGCGATATTTCTGTTATTTTTATTTCAGCCCTGACAGAGGCTGAGTTTGAATTCAATTCACTCTCTTACGGTGCGGTAGACTTTATCGCTCGGCCATTCAACCGTGAAATATGCCGCTTACGGGTGCATAACCATTTAATACTGCAACAACAAGCCAGAGCATTAAAACTCAGCCAGCAGCAAATATATGCCGAAAAGCAGCAACTGCAGGTGACATTGAATTCTATCGGTGATGCGGTGATCGCGACAGATGTTGATGGTTGTATCACCTTTATGAACCCGATTGCTGAGCGGATGGCCGGTTGGCGGGCATCGGAAGCGGCAGGCAAACATATCACTGACGTAATGCAATTGCGGGATGCAGACAGTAAGCAGGCCAGCACCAACCCGATAATGCTGGCATTGTCAGAAAAACGCATCGTAGCAATGGCGCTGAATTGCGAGTTAGTCAATCGCAATTCTGCTGAAGCTATACCGGTGGAAGATTCTGCCGCACCTATTTTTGATATTAATGGCGATATGCTTGGCGCCATTATCGTGTTTCATGACGTCGGGCAAGCCAGAGCCCTGGCGACCAAAATGAGCTTTCTGGCCAATCATGATCAGCTGACTGGCTTGCCAAACCGAGTTTTGCTCAATGATCGCATTCATCAGGCGTGTCGCCTTGCTGCGATGATTGATCGCCAGGTTGGTATCATTCTGCTTGATATTGATCAGTTCAAGTATCTGAATGACTCGTTAGGTCATCAGCTTGGTGATGCACTGCTGCTGATGTTGACGAAACGATTGCAGACAGTACTGGAACCCGAACTTACCCTGGCGCGCATTGGTGGCGACGAATTTGTGCTGATTTATCCTGATATAGCGCATATAGAGCAGATCAGTATTCTGGCGCAGAACATTTTACGCGTAATGCGTCAACCTTTTGATATTGAGGGTAAAAAGTACAATATGTCGCTCAGCATGGGTATTAGCCTGTTTCCGACCGATTCAGCAAGTGAAGAAGAGCTGATGCGCCACGCCGACGTCGCACTGTTTAAAGCTAAACAGGAAGGCCGCAACCGGTACTGTTTTTTCTCTGAAGAGCTTGGCCAACGTATGCTGCAGCGTCACCAGCAGGAACAGCATTTACGCAGCGCAATAGAGCACAATAGGCTTGAGGTTTATTTTCAGCCTAAAGTTGCGCTGGGTAGCGGGAATGTAGTTGGCGCCGAAGCATTGGTTCGTATCCGCTCTGAAGATGGCAACATCATATCGCCTGCTGAGTTTATTCCGTTAGCGGAGGAGACTGGCCTGATTGTACCGCTTGGTAAAGTCGTGTTGATAAAATCCTGCCAACAGGCAGCCCTTTGGAAAAATGCAGGCAGTATCTTACCCGTGTCGGTAAATATTGCTGCGGCCCAGTTCACGGACCCCGGGCTGATGGGGCTGATTGAGCAGTTACTGATGGAATGTCAGCTATCACCGGATTTATTAGAACTGGAAGTAACAGAAACTGCGCTGATCCAGGACCCTGAGCGCACTGCGGAGATCCTGAAAAAATTCCGCGCTTTGGGCATTCGTATCGCGATAGATGATTTTGGCACCGGCTATTCCAGTTTGTCTTACTTAAAGCGTTTTAAGGTCGATGTGCTGAAAATAGACATGTCTTTTGTCAAAGACATGCTACAGGACAAAAGCGATTATGAAATTGTCAAAACGATAATCTCGCTTGGACAGTCGATGAACATAGAGTTGATTGCCGAAGGCATAGAAACCGCTGCGCATCAGGCGAGCCTGCAGGAGTTAGGCTGTCTGTACGGCCAGGGCTACTATTACAGTAAGCCCTTGCCGCCAGAACAGTTTATTCAGTACTTACAGGTTGGGAAACACTGACGCTGTTACAGCAGGCTCATGGCAGCTTTTAACATACCGGCTAAGACTGTCAGGGCCGAAATACCACCCAGATACAGAGCCACAAACCACAGCAATTGACTGGCTTTTTTAGTTTCAGCCATTAGTAGCCCTCCTCATAATCTTCTATCTTGCCGCGGAAGATATGATAACCCCACAGCGTATACGCCAGGATTAACGGCAGGAAAATCATAACACCGGGTAACATAAAGCCCAGGCTGCTGTCTGGTGCAGCCGCAGCATAAAAGCTAAGCTGCTGAGGCAACAAGTACGGGTATAGCCCAACCACCAGGCCAGCAAACGCCAGCAGGAATAAACTTGCTGACAGCCAGAATGGCCGGCTTTCATGGCGGTTATTGATAGCCTGCTCGGCGCCGAATTGGCGCTGTACCCGGGCCAAATCGCGAAACAGCAAACGCGCAGCCAATACCGCCAACAGTGGTAACACCATCAATGCCAGACTATAAACCCCACCAAACCAACGGCTGCGGATATCCGGTTGCTGATAAAGTGTCCACAGACTCACCAGCAACATTGCCAGCATGACAAAAATCAGCAGTCTCTGACCGTAACGGGCCGCTTTTTGCTGTATGGCACCGCGACTTTTCATGGTCAGATAAGTGCATGCCAGTAAGGCGTAGCCTGCCATAACCGCCAGAGCAGTGAATAGGCTAAACGGCGTCAGCCATTGCAGACTGGACTGGGTCAGGCTACTGCCATCAACACCTTGTACAATCACGCCCAGCATTAACCCCTGGCAAAAGGCTGCCAGGCTGGACCCTGCCGCGAAAGCACGGTTCCACCAGACCTTAGAGGTATGTGATTTGAAACGGTATTCAAAGGCTACGCCGCGGAAAATGAGGCCAATCAGCATCAACATAATTGGCAGGTACAACAAGCTGGCAATACTGGCATACGCCAATGGGAAGGCACCAAACAAAATTACCCCGCCAAATACCAGCCAGGTTTCATTACCATCCCAGACATGGGAGATAGATCGCATTAAATGATCATGCTCGGCATCGGTATTGAACCAGGGATACAAAATGCCCATTCCCAGATCAAAACCGTCCAGCAATACATACATTAAGATGGCAAAGCCAAGCAGCAGAAAATAAAACAGTGGTAAACCCAGTTGCAATTCCATTATTTTTGCTCCTGTGCCGGGGTAAGTTGTTTGGCCAACGCGACAGCATAACCTGATGCTTTGACGCCTATCAGTTGTTGATGCAACTGCTCTAGTGGCGGCGGCCCCTTGCGGATGAGCTTACGCATAAAATACAGATAAACACCGAACAGCAGGCTGTAAGTCAGCACGAACAATGTCAGCGAGAACAGCACGCGTTCAGCGGGCAGAGGTGTCACAACATCCACAGTGCGTAGCAAGCCATAGACAATCCAGGGCTGGCGGCCAACTTCAACCACATACCAACCGGCAAGCACAGCAATAATGCCGCTGGGGGCCAGATAGCTGCAGAACGTCAGAAACCAGCGGCTGTGATACAAGGTGCCACGCCAGCGCAGGTAGGCACCAAATAGCGCGACCAGGATCATCAACACACCAATACCTACCATCACACGGAACGAAAAGAACACCACCGGCACATTAGGCCTGTCTGCTGCCGGTACAGACTTTAAGCCAGCCAGCTCACCGTCGGCGTCATGGGTCAGGATCAGACTGGCCAGTTTAGGGATGGCCAGTTCAAAGTGATTTTTTTCCGCAACTTTATCCGGCACAGCAAACAACAGCAGTGGCACACCGGCTTCGCGCTCGGGCCAGATCCCTTCCATTGCCGCCAGTTTTACCGGCTGGTGCTGTTTGACATTCAGGCCGTGCAGGTCACCGACAAAGGCTTGTAGCGGCGTCAGCAGCAACGCCAGCCATAGTGTCATTGACAACCCTTTACGTGCCATGGCTTTGTGTTCACTGTGACGCAGTTGCCAGGCACTGGTCGCCAGCACGACAAAGGTCGCGGTGATAAATGCTGCCAGCAGCATATGGCTGAAGCGGTATGGCATTGAAGGGTTAAAAATCACCTGCCACCAGCTGTCTACCTGAAATATGCCGTCCACAATGCGGTGTCCGGCCGGCGTTTGCATCCAGGAGTTAGCCGCAATAATCCAAAATGCAGAAATCCAGGTTCCTACTGCCACCACTACAGTGGAGAGGAAGTGTAGCTTAGGCCCAACCCGCTGCCAGCCGAATAGCATAATGCCAAGAAAGCCGGCTTCGAGAAAAAACGCCGTCAGCACTTCATATGCCATTAAGGGGCCGAGAACCGCCCCGGTAATACGCGAAAACTCGGAGAAATTAGTACCGAACTCGTATGACAACACTATGCCAGAGACCACCCCCATCCCAAAGGTAATGGCGAAAGGTTTAATCCAGAATTTGGCCAGTTGCAGATAAACCGGATTGGCCGTTTTTAGCCATAGCCCTTCCCATATCGCAATAAGCGTTGCTAAGCCTATGGTAATAGACGGAAAAATAATATGGAAACTGATAGTAAAAGCAAACTGTAAGCGGGATAACAGCGCAGCATCCAGTTCCATATCAGTTATCCTTACGCCGGAGAGTGGCAAACACTGCGGGTATCAGCGCAACGCTGACCATCAGTAACAGAGCTAACATTTCAGTCACCAGCAAACTACTATTCATCTTGAGTTCCCGTATCAATTACTACAGACAGTTAAGCTACAGCAAGATACTGACCACTATTTTATAAATAAGTTTTAATTATTGAATTTTATAGAGAATTTTATTTAGATTGCTCTTGTTGTAAACGGAGTTTACACTTTTGGTGATACGGTTCCGTAAACGAGGTTTACAGTGTCTTTAACGCTTGTATTTGAAATCAGCATGATGCTGACCAGCGGCTGCGCGGTATTGTTAGCCGGCTGGCTGTTACTGCAGGGGCAGCGCCAGCGGGCGATGCCCGCATTGGCCGGGTTCGCTGCGATGATGGCGCTGTGGTGTGCCGGGCACATTGCTATAGTGCAACACTGGCATTCGGTGGGTGTGGTACTGGTGTTAGCAAACCCGCTGATGCCAATGTTTTTTCTGCACTTTGCACTGCAGTTTGTCTCGCCAACTGCTGAAATACGACCGCGCTGGCGTCGTCTGCTACCGGCGCTGTATGGCATCAGCCTGCTGGTAATTGTGACCAGCTGGTTTGGCGCCGGCGGTGCAATTACTGCAACGGCAGGTTTTGATGCATTCTTTATTTTTGCCGGTATCGGCTGGTTAAACCTGTTTTATACTGTATTGCTCGGTGTAGCCGCGCATGCGGTACTTTGGCATGGCTGGCGCATTCACAGCGGCAATAAACGCCGCTCTATCGTTGCAATGTTCCTTGCCGGTGGCTGGGGCCTGTTGCTGGCAACCAGTTTTGTGTTTCCGTCTTTGGGCCTTAACTGGTATCCCTATCCGATGCTGTTGTTGCCAAGCTATCTGCTGTTTTTGGTTTATGGCGTGGTGCGCTATCAGGTACTGGCGATTAATGCGTTCGCCAATAAAGCGCTACTGTGGCTCGGCATGCTGTTACTGGTACTGGCGCTGATGGCTTTGGTTAGCGCCTTGCTGGGTCAGCTTGGCATGCAGGCACTTGCTGCTGTGCCAGCCAGTCAGCTCTGGCTGTATTCTGCGTTATTGCTGTTATTGTCGGCTGCGTGTTACCGGCCTATAGCAGCATTAGCTCGTCGCCTGATTTATCCCGGAGGCCAGTTAAGTGAGCCTTTGCTTGCGCATTGGCGCTCACAGCTGCAGCAATGTGATAGCTGGCAGGCGCTGGCGGAGCTGGCCGCTGCTTTACTGTCTGCCCAGCTGAGACAGAAAGTTACGGTGCGCTTGCCTGAGGCCGGTCAGCAGGGCAGCGACCTGCATATTCAGTGTTTACGCACTGAGCAGGGCTGGCTTTATCAACTGACCGGCTGGGACGATGTTACACCCGGCTATCGGCTACAGGGCGAGGTGTTTGCTGCTTTATTGCTGAGTAACTGCCGTATTCTCGAGCAATCCCTGAAACTGGCAGAGGCTGAACGTAAAAGGCTGGATCAGCAACATCTGGTTGAACTTGGTGCTTTATCTGCAGCCATGGCGCATGAACTACGTAACCCGCTGAATATCATTTCTATGGCAGCAGCTACAACTCTGCCGGATACGCGTCAGCATATTCAGCAGCAGCTAAAACGGGCAGACCGCCTAATCGCCGACTTGCTAAGCTACGCTGGTCAGTTGCAACTGCAGTGCAGCCTGGTGCCGGTAAAAGCCATGCTGCAAAGCGTGATGAGCCAGCAAGACTGGCAGGGAGTTGAATGCCAGCTCGATGTTCCTGATGAGCTATTGCTATGGGCCGACAGTTACCGCTTGCAGCAGGTTTTCGTCAACTTGCTCGACAACGCTCTGGCATTTTGCCGCAATCAGAGCGATGCAAAAATAAAGCTTTGTGCAAAGGTCGGGCAAAATAAGGTGCAACTGTTTGTGCATAACAACGGCCCGGCTATTCCCACCGCACAACTGCCAGGCCTGTTTCAGCCTTTTGTCAGTAAACGCGCCGGAGGCAGTGGTCTCGGGCTTGCGATAGTGCGGCGCATTATGCAGGCTCATGGTGCAAAGGTACAACACAGGTCTGATTTAGGCTGGCCTGTGAGTTTTGTACTGCAGTTTTTTAATCAACAACAGGGTACAGAAAATGAGTAATGGCAAGATCCTGCTGGTAGATGATGAACCGGCTTTTCGCCAGCTGGCACAAAGCTGGCTGAATCAGAGCGGGTATCAGGTAGAAACCGCAGCCGATCTGAGCAATGCCCGCAGCAAGCTTGCTAGCTTTGATGCTGATTTGATTTTGCTTGATTTGTCATTGCCGCCCCAGTTTGACCCGCAGCACACTTTAGAGGCGTTGGCTGATTTTACCAGCCGGCCGGTAATCATTCTAACCGGCCATGCAGAGCGGCAGTTAGCGCTTGATGCGATAGCCCGTGGCGCCTGGGATTTTATTGCTAAGCCGGTCGACCCGGATTTGCTGGCGGTAGTGATTAAGCGTGCTCTGAATAAACATCAGCTTGACAATGAACTAAAACAGTTAAAGCAACGGGTCAGTGCGGGTGGCACCGGACGGCTGATTGGTGTGTCTGCGGCAATGGATGCAATGCGTACTCTGATCCAGCGTATAGCACCAACCGATGTCAGGGTGTTGGTTACCGGACCGTCCGGCACCGGCAAAGAGGTGATATCCCGAGCGTTACATGAACTTAGTCAGCGCTCTGATAAACCTTTTGTGTCAGTGCACTGCGGCGCTATACCGGCCGACCTGCTGGAAAGTGAGTTGTTTGGCTATGTTAAAGGTGCTTTTACCGGTGCAGATAAAGACAGGCCGGGATTATTGAAACTGGCTGATAGCGGCACTTTGTTTTTGGATGAAATTGGCGAGATGCCTCTGCCGATGCAGGTCAAGTTGCTACGGGTGTTACAGGAAGGCACCTATTTCCCGGTTGGGGGCCGTGAGCAGCATAAAATTGATATCAGACTGATTTCGGCGACTAATGCAAATTTACCTGATTTGGTTAAGAAAGGTTTGTTTCGCGAAGATTTGTATTACCGTATTAAGGGTATTACGCTTGAAACCCAGGCATTAAGTGAGCGCAGCCAGGATATTCCGTTGTTGTTACAGTTTTTTCTGGAGCAGCTGTCAAAACAACATGGTCAGGCTGTGCGGTTGGACAGTATGGCATTGAGCTGGTTTTTGCAGCGGGACTGGCCTGGCAATATCCGCGAGCTGAAAAATACGCTGGAAAGCGTGGCTGCTGTGGCGCAGGACGGCGTGATCAGTATGGCCGATATCAGTCTGTTGCATCCGGACGCGTCAGCCGCGCAACTGCAGAACCTACAGCCGCAGCAGGGAGACAGCCTGCTACTGGATGAAGCAGTACAGGCGCTTGAAATCAGATTAATTAAACAGGCTATGCAGCAAAGCAGTGGCAATAAAAGCAAGGCGGCGCGTTTGCTGGGGTTATCGCGGCAGGGCTTACTTAAGAAAATTGACCGCTATCAGCTTGCCGTATAAGGTGGGCGAAAAATCAGGGAGACACCAATGAAAGCAGTAGGTTATCAGCAGTCGTTGCCAGCAACAGATGACAAAGCATTGCAGGATATTGAGTTACCCCAGCCAGTTGCCAGTGGACGGGATATCTTAGTGCGGGTAGAGGCGGTTTCGGTCAATCCGGTAGACACTAAGGTGCGCCTGCGGGTAGAGCCTGAAGCCGGTCAGTATAAAGTATTAGGTTGGGATGCCGCGGGCGAAGTGGTGGCAGTGGGTGAAGATGTCAGCCAGTTTAAACCGGGTGATAAAGTATTTTATGCCGGTTCACTGACGCGTCCGGGCAGTAACAGCGAGTATCAGCTGGTCGACGAGCGGATTGTTGCGCTGATGCCAGAATGCCTGAGTTACGCAGAAGCGGCGGCGTTACCGCTAACCGCCATTACCGCATGGGAGTTGCTGTTTGACCGGCTGGAAATTCAGCAACCCAGTTTAAAGCATCCGCGCCCGGTATTACTCATCACCGGTGCGGCAGGTGGTGTTGGCTCAGTGTTAATTCAACTGGCCAGGCAGCTAACAACAGCAACCATTATCGCTACGGCATCAAGGCCAGAATCCAAGCAGTGGGTCACCGATCTGGGTGCCCATTATGTGTTGGATCACAGCCAGTCTTTAACCGCTCAGTTAAAAGAGCTGGATTTGGATTGCGTGAGCCATGTTGCCAGTTTAACGCACACTGATCAGCATTATGCAGAGCTGGTGCAGTTACTGGCGCCACAAGGCAAACTGGCGCTTATTGATGACCCGACAGGTGGCATTGATATTATGCCGCTGAAGCAAAAAAGTATCTCTTTGCATTGGGAGTTTATGTTCACCCGCGCCATGTTTGCTACGCCGGATATGATTGCTCAACATCAGTTATTAACGGATCTGAGCCGGCTGGTGCAGCAGGGGCAGGTTAAAACCACACTGAATCAGGTAGCTGGTACAATCAATGCAGCGAACCTGCGCAAAGCGCATCAGTTACTGGAAAGCGGCAAAGCTATTGGTAAAGTTGTGCTGGCAGGCTGGAAATAATAGGCTGACTATCCAGCCACCTTCGACGGTGGCTGGGAAGATACATCAGGCGATTTGCTGATCGTCGTTAAAGCCGCTGTACCAGGCTTTAAACAATACTTTTTCTAATGCCTGTTTTAATGCTTCATTAATGGGCAGATGTTGTTTGCCCAGTTCATAGTCCAACTCATTTACCTGCTCTTTCGCCATGATCATCATCGGCGGCGGGTCAGATTGCATCGCGATCAGCGTGTCCTGATAAGGTTGTGGCCGGTCTGCTTTTATCACCTTACATACCGATAGCGACGTTTTTCCCTGTTTGTCACGATAGCCTGCCGCACCGAACAGCCGGCAGATACTTGGCCGCTGCTGGTAAACGCTGCACTGGCCCTGTTTGCCGTCAAATGACAGCTTCTGGTAAAAAAAACAGCCCTGGGGCTCTGTTAACTCTTCGAGTTGTGTCAGTGTTTGTTCCGCTTTACCTTGATCGAACAAGTGTAACGCCAGCGGGATCATTTCCAGCACCGTTGCTTCTATCGTCGGTTGCAAACAGCATTCACCGCATCCAGAACGGCAATTCAGGCCGTACTGTTGTTGGTAAGCTGAAAATGTTTCCGCTATTTCGCCATACACAGCCTCAACACGACGCGATAACTCACGCAGCCGTTGCATAAAGACTCCGAACGAAATAACTATTAATTTAGGTTTGCCTGTTTAGAAACGGCGAGATGCCGCTGTGGCATTTTACTGAGTTGATTAATCTGTCAGCAATAGGGCAGTGAAAATATATTTTTAATCCATCATATTTGCCAGCGGAGAGGGCCGGGCTATGGCATAGCCCTGGGCATAGTCGATACCGACCATCTTCAACGCCAGCAAAATATCATTGCTCTCGGCAAACTTGGCAATAGACTGCAAGCCCATCGCCCGGGCGACTTCGTGTATCGACTTCACTATTGCTTTGTCATAGTGATCATCAAGCAGATCGCGGACAAAGTGGCCATCAATTTTAATAAAGTCGGCCGGAAACTGTTTCAGATAGCTATATGATGAAAAGCCACTGCCAAAATCATCCAGCGCAATCAGGCAGCCCCGGCTGCGAAAATGCTCAATAAATGCCAGCGTGCTTTGCAGATTCACCAGTGCCACACTTTCACTTATCTCGAAACAGATACGGTTAAACGGAATGGCGAAGTGTTCAAACATTTGCTGCACATCCTGCATAAATACCGGGTCAAGCAAAGAGCTGCCAGACAAATTAATATGGCACAGTTGCAGGTTATCCAGATGAGCGCTGTGTTGTTGCAACCAGCGGAAATAATGCCGGATCACCCAGCGGTCAATTTGTGGCATCAGGCCATATCTCTCGGCAGAGGCGATAAAGCTGGCCGGAGGCGTCAGATTATCGGTATCGTCTTGCAGGCGCAGTAACAGCTCGTAATGTAAGCCCGCTGCTGGTTGCGTCAATGCCTGTATCGGTTGCTGATAAATGACAAAACGGTCTTCCTGTATTGCCTGGCGCAGTTGCGTTACCCAGCTGACTTCTGCCTGGTGTCGCTGTGTATCCTGATCGGTGCTGTCAAATAACTGTATGCGGTTTTCGCCTTTGTCTTTGGCGATATTGCAGGCAGTTTCTGCCTTTTTCAGAATGATTTCTGCGGAGCTATCTGTTGGTTGGATCTCTGCAATACCGATACAAACACTGATGCTGTGAATACTATCCTGCCAGATAAAGCGGAATTCACGTACAGCATCCAGCAGGCGGTAAGCCAGCGAAAACGCTTCGTTAGCATTTTTACCTGCCAGTAAAATACCAAATTCATCGCTGTCGAGCCGTGCCAACGGGCCATTGTGATGAGCGGCCTGTTTCAGCACTTCGCTCAGTTGTTTTAGCAGCGCATCTGCTGCACTGTGGCTGTAATTGCTGTTAATCAGGCGGAATTTGTCTACATCGATATAGAGCACACAGCCTTTGCCAACCCCGGGCTGTTCGCACAGGCTTTGTAACTGCTGCTCAAAATAATAGCGGTTGTACAGCGCAGTCAGGGCATCATGATTTGCCAGATACGCCAGCTGTTCGTGCACCAGTTTTTGCTCGGTAATATCAATCACAGAACCGTGAATAAAGGCTTTTCTGTCCTGCTCAGACTGTGTCAGGCACACAGACATCAGTGCCCAGAAAGGGCTGTTATCAGCGCGTAAGCCGTGTATTTCAAAGCGCTTGCGACTGCCCATTTCTAACTGTTGCAGCACGTGTTGATACTGGCCGGGGTCGGCGTAAAAGCGTGCCATACCATCGCCTGCTATGGCCTGCTTTAATTGTTCTTCGTTCTGATAGCCGAGAATATGCAGCAAGGCACTGTTTGCACTGAGCAGGCGACCATCAATTGTCGTGATGAACATGCCTTCAACCGCATTGTGGAAAATATCGTGATAGTTCTGCAGCTCAGCCAGTGTGGCTGATGATGCCACAGGTTTTAACTGAAATTTGTGCAGGTTAAAGCTGGTCAGTGCCAGACACAGCAAGACCAGAGAGAACAGGATATATGACCAGTTAAAATCGGCGTGTAGATAACCCGCCTGGCTCAGCGTCAGCAACAGCGCACATATAATAATAAAGACGCAGGCCCAAACAAAACTTCGCGCTTGTGGATGCCCCTGTAAGCTTAAACGAAATGCCAGCAGCAGGTTGCTGCCAAGCACCCAGCATATCGCAAAAAACAGCAGATACAGCCTGAGCTGGCCGCCGGCAAACAGCGGACTAAACAATAGCAACAGCGCAACAAAATTACTGATATGGTTGCTCAGGTGCCACCAGCTGCCAGACAGCGTCTGCACCGCATAACGTACAAAAAGGTTCAGGCACAGCAGGTTAACCCCAACCACTATATATAAAATAGCCTGATTGATCTCCGGGTAGCCGGGCCACAACAGCGCAAACGCCATGCCGTTAAGTACTGCAATTGTCAGCGCAAAGCTGACAAAAAAACCGGCGAAATACAGATAGTGCCGTGCTCCGGTTTGTGCCAGCAGTATCAGGTTGTACAGTGCAAGCAACAGCAAAAAACCTTGTAGCAAGCCATCAACCATGGCCTGGCGCTGTTTCGCTGCGCTGAAGTGGTCTGCCTGCCATAACCGGAGCTCGCTGGGTATTACTGCTGCATCCTGAATTTTGAAGAAGATGTCTGCTTCTTCATCCGGCGCCAGTGTGATGGCGGCAGCAAAGCTGCGATAAGGCAGGGCGCGCTCACTGAACGGATAGTCATTGCCGGTACGGCTTAACAGCCTGACATCCTGATGTTCACGGTCTACCTGATAAATTTCAATTTTATCGGCCAGCGGAAACTCATACTCCAGCACAGTGTGCAATGGTCTGTTGCCGCTGTTCTTTAATCGCGCAAATAACCATACTGCCTGATGTTCGCTGAACAACAGGCGCTGAGCAGGTGTCAATATCTGAAAGCTGTGGTGATACAGTGGGTCGGCCAGCAGGTCGTCTATCGTCTTGTCAGCGGGAATTACCTGAAAATAAACCTGATGCAGAGACTGGCGCCCGAATGGCTTATCCGCCAGATGGTTTACCTGCGCATGAAAAGCAAACACATTGCAACTGAGCAACCATAACAGCAGTAAAACTCCATGCTTGGCTACTCTCACGCGCTATACTCCCTGAAACACATTGAATTGTTAATGAATTGCTGGCTAAACAGTAACATACAGCCCGTTAAGGTGTCAGTAGAAAAAACTGCTCATTTTCACTGTCGGCTGCAAATAAGCGGTAGGGTATTTATCCTGTATGCGGGATCAGTAACTTAGGGTATAACTAGAATAAACGACATTTATAACACACTACATTTTACGGGGAGTTGATATGAAAAGTCTGATACTGGGATTAAGTGTGCTGTTGCTGTCTGGCGCAGCAACTGCTGCAGATGTAGATGCCGGCAAAGCTAAAGCCGCTGTATGCGCAGCCTGTCATGGTGCCAATGGTATTTCTGTTATTCCTGACTACCCGAATCTGGCAGGCCAGAAAGTCAAATATCTGCAAAGTGCTATTAAAGCGTACCGGGATGGTGAACGGAAGAACCCCATTATGTCGCCAATGGCCGCCGGCCTGACCGATACCGACGTGGAGAATATCGCCGCCTATTTTGCCAGCTTACCGGCTGGTGGCTGATTATCCGCCGCCAGATAATCACTTATTTCTGCAATAAAATCTGCGCCGTAGCGTGCCAGCTTGGTCTGGCCGACACCGGAGATCGCCAGCAGGCTGCGGTTGTCTGTCGGTAACTGCTGACTCATCTCTATCAGGCTGGCGTCACTGAACACGACAAATGGCGGTACGTCATCGCGCTGGGCAATGTGCTTGCGCAGGGCTTTTAGCCTTGCAAACAATGCCCGGTCGTACTGTTGCTTAGTCAACCGCTCCGGTTCACGTTTGACACTCTGTAACCGTGGTACCGCGAGTGACAGAGTATTTTCACCACGTAGTACTGCCCGGGCCGCTGGCTGCAACTTTAGTACTGAATGCGCGGTAATGTCCTGCTGCAGTAGACCGCAGTGAATAAGCTGGCGCAGTATGCTGAGCCAGTAATCGTGACTTAACTCTTTGCCAATGCCCCAGGTTGATAGTTTGTCGTGCTTAAGCTCAGTAATTTTCTGGCTCAGGCCGCCACGCAATACCTCTATTACATGGTGCATACCAAAACTCTGGCCTACCCGATAAACACAGGACAAGGCTTTTTGCGCCAGTTCTGTGCCATTAAACTGCTGTGGTGGCTGCAGGCAGGTATCACAGTTACCGCAGGGGGTTTGGCGGGGCTCACCGAAGTAATTCAGCAGCACCAGCCGCCGGCATGTCTGGGCCTCAGCAAAGGCCGCCATCGCCAGAAAGCGCTGCCAGGTTACTTCGGCCCGTTGCATATCTTCTTCTGCATCAAGCAGGCGTTTCATCCTGCCGATATCAGCCGGGTCAAACAGCAGCAACGCTTCTGCGGCAACGCCATCACGGCCGGCTCTGCCGGTTTCCTGATAGTAAGCTTCTATGGTGCGCGGTAGCTCAAAGTGCACGACAAAGCGGATGTTGGATTTATTGACACCCATGCCAAAGGCCACGGTTGCCACGATGAACTGGTAATCATCGCGTTTAAAAGCGTCCTGTACCGCACCGCGCTCATCACTGCTCATGCCAGCGTGATAAGCTGCCGCATTAAAACCACGTTGTTTTAGCTGCTCTGTCAGCTCATCCACTTTGCGTCTTGAACCGCAGTAAATAATGCCGCTGGCACCTTCCTGCTGCTGCAGGTAGCTGACAAGTTGCTCTAGCGGGCGGAACTTTTCCTGCACGGTATAGCGGATATTGGGCCGGTCAAAGCTGCCCTGGTAAATGTAAGGTTGCTGCAAATTAAGCTGCTGTACAATGTCCTGCCGGGTTGCGCTGTCGGCTGTAGCGGTAAGCGCCATAACAGGTACATGGGGAAAACGTTGCTTCAACAGTGCCAGCGCCATGTAGTCGGGCCGGAAATCATGCCCCCACTGCGAGATACAATGGGCTTCGTCAATCGCAAACAGACTGACGCCAACATCTTGCAGCCGTTCAAGAAACTGAGGTTGCAACAGGCGCTCTGGTGCTACATACAGTAATTTGAGCTCGCCGCGTCGTAATCTGGCAAATACCTGCAGCACCTGCTCACGGCTTTGGCTGCTATTGACAAATTCGGCGGCGATACCGTTTGCCTGCAGTGAGTCAACCTGATCTTTCATCAGCGACATTAGCGGCGAAACTACAATGGTTACCTGAGGCAGCATCAGTGCAGGTAACTGGTAACATAATGATTTACCACCCCCTGTCGGCATTAATACAAAGCTGTCCTGTCCCTGCAGCGCAACGCGGATGATCTCAGGCTGGCCATCGCGAAACTCACTATAACCGAAGGCTTGTTTTAGCAGGGGCAGTAAATCGTCTGTCACGTAAAACCAGTTGTCAGAAAAAATAAGCCGCCATTCTAAAGGGAAACGCAAGGTACAGAAACAACAAATTGGCGTAAATACTTGCCTGTGACGAAGCGTGCGGTAGACTGAAGCAGTCCGACTAAAGGTCTTACCAGTGAGAATTCCATGCATAACAGCCCGTTACTACCAATGATTACCCAGGCTTTTGACCAAATGCCGTTTAACCGTCTGCTCGGATTAAAAGTGACCCGTTTCGCAGAAGAAGGGGTCGAAGTGTGCTTTGACTGGTCTGAGCAACTGATAGGTAATCCGCTGCAAAAAATTCTGCACGGCGGCGTGATTGCCTCTGTACTAGATGTTGCAGGTGGCATAATGGCAGTGTCCAGCGCGCTGGGACGCTTAGCGGATGTTGCACCGGCAGAGCTTGCCGAGCGGCTTGGTAAAATGAGTACCATAGATATCCGCACCGACTATTTACGTCCGGGGCGGGGAGAGCGGTTTATTGCTACCGCCCGTGTTATCAGGGCAGGCAACAAAGTGGCAGTATGCAGGATGGAGCTACACAACGAGCAAGGCATGCACATTGCGCTGGGCACCGGCACTTATTTAGTTGGCTGACACTTTTTTACCGTTAAGTGCGCTGCACAGTTAATAGCATCAAGCGTATAATGGCTTCTCGTTTACCGGAGCCTGCCCGATGTCATTAAGCCGCGAACAAAAACTCGGTGGTATTTTTGCTGCCAGCGCCTATAGCCTGTGGGGCTTGGCCCCGTTGTATTTTAAACAGATCGATTTTATTCCGGCGACAGAAATACTGCTGCACCGTATTGTCTGGTCTTTCGTATTGCTGTTGCTCCTGATCCTGGCCTTAAAGCAGTCAGCAAAACTGATGGCGGTGGTCAGGCAGCCTAAAATGCTGGCCTGGCTGCTGCTTTGCGCTTTGCTACTCGGTGGTAACTGGGGGCTGTTTATCTGGGCGGTGAATAGTAACCATATGCTGGATGCCAGCCTGGGTTACTACATAAACCCCCTGCTGAATGTCCTGCTTGGCATGCTGTTTTTAAATGAACGCCTGCGCAAATTGCAATGGGCTGCCGTTGCTCTTGCGCTAAGCGGTGTGCTTATCCAGCTGATCACTTTTGGCTCTTTACCCTGGATAGCGCTGACTCTGGCGGGCTCTTTTGCCATTTATGGCCTGATGCGCAAGAAGTTGGCTGTTGATGCCATCAGTGGCTTATTTCTGGAGTCTTTACTGCTACTGCCGCTGGCATTATGGTTCTGGAGTCAGCATGCTGACAGTAGCGCAGCAAATTTATTACATAACAGCTGGCAGTTAAATGTTTATCTGGTCGCGGCTGGCCTGGTAACCACAGTACCACTATTGTGTTTTATTGCAGGCGCACGGCGATTACAGTTATCTACCATGGGGTTCTTTCAGTACATTGGCCCAAGCTGTATGTTTGTATTTGGCGTTTGGTTATACCACGAACCTTTCGCGTCAGAGCGTTTGCTGACATTTGCGCTGATCTGGCTGGCGCTGTTTTTCTACACGCTGGATGCCTGGCAGTTCAATCGTTTCAGCCGGCGTCAGGCGCTGGCCAGAAGCGGGTAGTGGGTCGCGGAAACAGAAGGAAGTGACGGTGAGCTTAATTGATTTAATTGCAGTGATCTGGTTTTTCAGCCTCTGGGTAGGCTATACGCTGTTTGCCAAGCAAAGGGCCAAGGTGGTCAGTTGCTTATCATTTGAACTCAGACGCAAGCGTAATGACTGGATGCAGCGCATGTTGCAGCGCGACAACAAAATGGCCGATGTCGGGCTTATTTCTACGCTTGAGCGTAATGTAACGTTTTTTGCATCCAGCACCCTGTTGATACTGGCAGGCTTACTGACCGCGATGACCTCATCCGAAAAGCTCAGCCTGATGTTATCCAATCTGGTGCCGTGGGCAACCTATACCGAAGGCCTGGTGCAGATAAAATTACTGTTGCTGGCGTTTGTGTTTGTGTTCGCCTTTTTTCAGTTCACCTGGTCGCTACGCCAGTATGGTTTTTGCGGGGTATTAATCGGCGCTGCGCCTGACGGGCGTGACATGGCCACCGAAGAGCAGCAACTGTATGCAAACCGCGCATCCAAGGTGATAGATCAGGCCGGCCACTCGTTCAATTATGGTTTGCGTTCAATCTATTTTTCGTTATCAGCGTTGGCGTGGTTTATCGATCCGATTTTATTTATGGTGGCCGCGGTTGTCGTGATGCTGGTAATGAAGCAGCGCGAATTTCACTCTAAAGTGCTGAAAGCCCTACAGGAGTGCTGATAATAACTGCAAAGAAAACCGCAGCCAGTGTTAAGCGGCTGCGTTGTTGTAGTCAGTAACGCCTTGCTCAGTTAGTTGCTGCGGATCTCAAAGGCTTTAATCACCCGCGATACGCCTTCAACATGGCGGGTTATGTCAACTGCCTTAGCGGCTTCCTGTTCGCTGACGATGCCCATTAAAAACACTTCAGCGTTTTCTGTGATCACTTTGATATTCAGGCCGCTAACTTGCTCATCGGCCAGCAACTGACTTTTCACTTTGGTAGATATCCAGCCGTCACGGGTGCGGGTGGTCATGGCGGTGTTGTTACCCAGCCGGATCTGGTTTTGCACATCACGCACACCATCAATACCGCTGACTAATGCCTGAGCCTGCTGGCGGATTTGCTCGCTGGCGGTCTGGCCGGTCAGCAATAGTACGCCGTTATAGCTGGTGACATTAATATTACTACCCTCTGCTGTTGCTGGATGATCAGCCAGCGCGCGTTGCGCTTTTAACACGACGTTTTTGTCGTCAATCTGGGCACCCAGTGTGCGGCGGTCGTTCGCAGCGGTCACCGCCGTAGCGCCGCCAGCAACCACTGCTGCGGCGCAGCCTTGCAACAGTGCCAGCAGTGTGCAGGCGCAAATAAATTTTACTGTGTTCATAAGTCTTCCTGTTGTGGAAATAATGTCATATCAATCAGTTCGCACAAACTGTGCAGTAAAAAGGTGTAGCACTCGAAAATACGTGACTGGCGGTGCGCGGGCACTTTCAGCTCAACATCCTGCTGATTCAGCAAGCCCGACAGCTCACCACTGCCATCAACGGTCAGGGCAATAATTTTCATATCGTTGGTCAGTGCTGCTTCGACCGCTTTAATCAGCTCAGGTTCGCTGCCAGTTAATGAGATCACCAGTAAAACGTCATTGCTTTGGCCCAGCGCCTTAATCTGCCTGGCCAGATAATCCTGTTGATGGCTGTGTTGCAGGCTGTGATTATGGCTTTGCAACGCGACTGCCGGTAAGCACGGGCGCTCTGTTTCAAACTGGTCAAGTAACAATTGTGAGAAGTGCTGCGCCAACGCGTCGGTGGCGCCATTGCCACAACAGATGACTTTGCCGCCACTGACCAGGTTATTGACAATAACAAAGGCGGCATTTTCCAGTGGCGACGCCAGACTCTCGCCTGCCGCGATCATGGTTTGGATATTTTCACTAAAAAGCTGACGGATATGCTCTTGCATCAGACTGTCCTGCGGGTTGTTCTACTGGGTAATGGCATTTTTTATCCATTGGTACTGATAGGGTGGCTGGCCTTCAATGGCCAGAACATCAAGCCGGCAGGCTTGTTCGGTCAGCCGGTGCTGCTGCAGATACCAGCGGCTGGTACGTAGCAGCTTCTGCTGCTTGCTAAAGGTTACTGCGGCTGCAGCGCCACCAAATGCACTGTTGGCCCGGTATTTAACTTCGACAAACACCAAACAGGTGCCATCTTGCATCACCAGATCAATTTCACCGGCCTTGCACTGAAAGTTTTGTTGTATCAGCCGCAGCCCCTGACGCTGCAGATATTGCAGTGCCAGTTGTTCATACTGCTGCCCAAGGTTATTCATGCCGGCTTTAGGGTTCCTGAACCGGTCTCAACCGGTTGTTGCGATAGCTGGCCCAGCTTAGCTGACGCACTATGCTGCCACCCGGGGTCAGCCTTAACTGCCCGGTTAGCCCCGGAAACACGGTAGCGGGCAACTGCTGTTGCTGGCGCAGGCTGCCCACCAGCTGATAGGCATCATACCCCATTGCAAACAGACGCTGCAGCGTTTCGTCCTGATCAGCAAATAATTGCTGATACTGCTGACGTAGTTCAACGCTGCCTTGCTCTGCCAGCATCCATGGCATTTCGGTAAAGGTTAAACCGTTTAAATCGCGCAGATCGGTGCTATCCAGGCTGGTGCTGTGGCTGCGCGAGCTGGCATAAACCGGCAGCCTGGGGGCTGTCTGGCTGACTGAAACGTCGACAAAAGGCTTAAACAGCCGGGTTTGTACCGGATCAGCAATCAGGTAAATGGCATCGATATCAAGCCGGCTGTGCGGGTCGGCTTCCAGCTTTTGCGGCAGCAGCGCACTGATTTGCTTTACCCTGTCGCGACTGCGGTCGGTTTCCAGCAGGCTGTTAATCAGGGTTTCCAGCTCTTCCTTGCTATTGAACTGATGCATTTCCGGTGCGTCATTGCCAAGCTTGTGCCACTCGGCGGCAAAGTGCTGCTGCATGCGTACGCTGACATTGTTGGCAGAACTTATCACAACCGGGCGGCGGTAATTTTTCTGGGCAAACAGCTGAGCCATCTGACTGGCTTCGTCTTCCATGCTCAGCGCAAAGTAGAATTGCTCAGCCTTGGTAATATTGTTGTCTTTACTGTTTAAAAACAGCGTTGGCCATGGCCAGTTATCGACTTTGCTAACGCTGTCTACCTGATCTTTTAACAGTGGCCCAATAACAAACTCGGCCTGAGCCTGCTCAACCTGTTGCTGCATGGCTTCTGGTGACTGCTGGCTGTCGATAAATACCAGTGATGTTGCCTGTTTACTACTTGCCGCTGCCAGAATGCCATACTGAATGGCCTGCGCATGTGGCCGGAAC
The DNA here is from genome assembly GCF_020531985.1 of Rheinheimera aquimaris. GTDB lineage: Bacteria > Pseudomonadota > Gammaproteobacteria > Enterobacterales > Alteromonadaceae > Alishewanella > Alishewanella aquimaris. Next base: position 807,418 of record NZ_JAJAVQ010000002.1, read on the forward strand.
TGGCCTTGCAGCGGCAGTAACACCGCAATACGTTTGGGCTGGTAAGGTGTCAGGTTGATTAACTGGCGCACAGCATCAGGCAGCTGAGATAGTGCCGGCAGCGTAGGATAGCGGCGCTGCCAGTCAGCGAAAGCTTGTTGTAAAGCCTCAGGCTGACCAATATAACGCCGGCTTAGCTGCGCCAGATTCAGCCAGCCAGCCGTGTTGTAATCTGCTCCTGTACGTAAACCTTCCAGCTGACTGTCGCTCAGCGCTGACAGGTTTTGCCATAACTGGTCCGGATATTGTGGAAAGTTTTGTAAAGCGCCGTCCTGCTGCTCCAACAATAACAAGTTGCGGCAGGCAGCTAAGTAGCGTTGTTGCTGGCTTTGATGCTGGCCGGCAAGCCACAGAAATTCAGCACGATCCGACTCAGCTATCTGTTCAAGTTCAATCTTGTCTAACAGCTGCATCAGACTGTGTTGTTGCTGTGTGGCAAGATAGGCTTTTAGCCTTGGCAGCATATTCTGGCGTCTGACCAGCGGATAGGGGCTTTGTTTCAGACTTTCAGTGATTGCCAACGCCAGCAGGTAATCTTCTTCTGCCAGCGCCTGTCTGGCGGCTTTTAGCAAGTGGTAATGCTGCGGCTCAGCCTGATAATTGCGGGCCAGTTGGTACAGTTCACGGGCAGAATATGGCTGGTCGTCCGTTTTGCTTACCGCAGGCGTATCGATAGAAGACCGCGGGGCTGTTGCCGGGCCTTGCGCACAACCGGCCAGAATACCACTGAGGCAGAGAAATAACGCGGGCTTAAATTTGCTGGAAGTCACAATGCACAGTACCATAGCGAAACAATGGTCTTATCTTACTGAGACTGCCGGTTAAGCTCAATTAAATAGCGTACATTAATCATAAAATGGCAAAAGATAACGGTTTTTTATATGTAGTGGCGACACCGATAGGCAATCTGGACGATATCAGCCAGCGTGCCATTGATACACTGAAGCAGGCCGACTGGATAGCAGCGGAAGACACCCGCCATACCGGCAGGTTGCTGCAACACCTTGCCATTTCTGCTAAAACAATTGCGTTGCACGATCATAACGAAAAGCAGCGTGCTGCCAGTATTATTCAGAAATGTCAGGCGGGCGAAAATGTGGCACTGGTGTCTGATGCCGGTACGCCATTGATAAGTGATCCGGGATACAGTCTGGTAAGGCAATGCCGCGAAGCCGGGGTAAGAGTTATCCCCATTCCAGGCCCCTGCGCATTAATTACTGCGCTGTGTGCTGCAGGCTTACCGACCGATAAGTTTCATTTTATCGGCTTTTTACTGCCGAAAAGTCAGCAGCGACAAAATCAGCTGGCCGATGTGCCGGCCGCCGTCGGCACCATTATATGTTACGACACGGCACGGCGGATTAAAGACACCTTACAGGATGTCGCACTGGTGTTTGGTGCTGAGCGTGAGCTGGTGCTGGCCAAGGAGCTGACCAAAACCTTTGAGCATTTAGAATATGGTACAGCTGAGCAAATCACGACGTGGCTGGAAGCTGATCCGCAGCGTTGTCAGGGGGAAATGGTGCTGATGATAGCGCCGACGCCAAAAGCCGACAGTGAAATAAGCGATGCTGCGCAGGCAACCTTAAAATTATTGCTGGCAGAGCTGCCAGTGAAGAAGGCAGCAGCTATTACCGCCGAAATTCATGGTATGAAGAAAAATGCGCTGTACAAACTGGCGTTGCAATTTACTGGTGAAAGCGAATAAAAAGCGTATAATCGCCGCCGTGAGTTGGCCAAGACAATCGCTGCCTGCGCAAGCAGGGGGAGGAAAGTCCGGGCTCCACAGGGCAGGGTGCCAGGTAACGCCTGGGAGGCGAGAGCCTACGACCAGTGCAACAGAGAGCAAACCGCCGATGGCCCTTTCGCAAGAAAGGGATCAGGTAAGGGTGAAAGGGTGCGGTAAGAGCGCACCGCGCGACTGGTAACAGTTCGTGGCACGGTAAACTCCACCCGGAGCAAGATCAAATAGGCCCCCTTTGGCGTGGCCCGCGTTGGGGGCGGGTAGATTGCTTGAGGCTTAAGGCGACTTAAGTCCTAGAGGAATGATTGTCACTCTGGCAACAGAGCACAGAACCCGGCTTACTGGCTGGCTCACCCCGAATTACAAAAAAACCGCAGCTAAGCTGCGGTTTTTTTGTTTTCTGCTAGCCATATGCAGAAAAAAGCCCGCACAAGGCGGGCTGGAAGTCACCAGGAACGGTGGGTTTAGAAATCAAAACCAACAGACAATTGTAGACGACGTGGGTTGTAAAACTCAGTCGGCTCGCCATAGGTGGTTGATGTAACCAGCGGGTTGATACGGTAACCGGTTTGACGATCAAACACGTTAAACAGGTCTGCACGGAAGCGCAGTACATATTTATCCGCAAAGGTAAAGTTCTGGTTATAGCTTAAATCTAACTGCCAGTGGCTGGCACTGCGGCGGCTACCTGCTGGCTCACTGTAGCGGATAGTGCCTGAGCTGTAGCCATAGTAAGCGCCATCCCAGTTTTCCCAAGGCTGACCAGATTGGTATACCAGGTAGGCACCAATATTGGCTTCCCAATCGGTGGTGTAATAACCAAAAGCTTTTAGCAGGTGCGGTTTGTCGCCGGCCAGAGTACCGTATTTGTTATCCCATGAGTAACGGCCCGGGCCATCACCATAGTTAGATGAACCTATAAAGATGTTCTGATCCTGATTAGTGGTTGTGTTGTCCTGGTCAAAGTTGCCGTAGTAATGGCTCCAGACATAAGACAGGTTAAAGTAGGTGCGGTCGCCAAAATATTCGGCCTCCAGGCTAACTTCCCAATACTTGGTCTGGCCGTCATCAATTTCAGCAATCACATAGGTACCACCTGAGGGGCTACCAATACCGTCATAGCGGTCGGCTAAATCAGGAATATATAAACCTTTATCAGCGATATGCGCTGGCACGCCTGGTGACTGGCTGCTGGCCGGGTAGGCAGCGATACGGCCGTTATTCGGCATATCTTCCCAGAAGTGTGAACCATAGCGGTAACGGGTATGGCCGCGCAGTTGTAAGCGGTCAGTAATGGCCCGGGTAGTACCTAAGGTAATCTCGTCAATGCGGTGTGGTTTCATATTATCGGCAAAAAATTTGCCTGATGAGCCGTTAGCTGCACCTGAATCGAGGAAATTACCGTCTTCATCAAAATACACTTTTAATGACTGCTGGGTGTTACGATCCCATGAAGCCGCCCTGGCCAGTGAGCTGGCTTCCGGGTTATAGCTGGCATAGTTAGCAAATACCGAGTTTTGGCCATCATACTTCCAGTCAATCCCCAGGCGTGGTTGGATCAGGTCTTGCCAGTCTACTGAGTACATTTTGTACTTCTCACCCATAGCCAGTTCCCAACCTGAACCGTTGGCTGAGTTAGCCCGTAAGCCCTGACCGTATAAGGTATCTTTACTGATCAGTACGCCGATATTGTAGGTAAAGTCGCCATGCTCAATGGTATCGTTAATTTCCAGATTCCATGATTCAGAGAATGAATGGATGGCGGATACCGCCTGACCAGACTCGTTAACAAAACTCATCTGCTCTGTGGTTGCGATGTAATAAACAGACGTTGGATCAAGGCCGGCCGGGCTGCCGTCCAGTGCTACATTGCGACCGCCATGATAGCTGATAGAGCCCCAGCCATTAGAGAAACGGCTTAACTCTTCTTCAGCTTCAGAGTATTTCAAGCCGACATGAATCGAGTGCACCAGCTCATTACCAATAATTTCATGATCCAAGGCCAGCTCGAAGCTGTCACGGAAGAAGTTCTGGTTGTTGTACTGATAGTAAGCACCTACACCACCACCGCCGGTTAATACACCATTTTCGGTATAGCCATAGCGGTTAATCAGCTCTTGTGCACCCACATTAAAGCTTGCAGCATCTACTTCGGTATCTGCCAGTAAATCAGGCACATTGAAATAACCCATTTGGTCCAGATTGGCAACATCAAGCGATGCGCCCAGCTCTGGTACCACACCTAATTCAACGTCAGGTTTACCGCCGGTTTTATAATCAAATTTATTAATGTTGAAGCTTAGCGTGGTGTAGTCACCCAGAATATAAGAGCCGTCAAAGGTGAAAATCTTTTGTGTTGCCTGATCGCCAGCAGATACAGAGTCTGTCTCGAACTCACCGATACTGCCGCCTGTTACAACACGGTCAGAATCGCGGTAGCTCAGGTTTAGCAATAAATCATCGGTCGGTGCCCAGGTTAACTTACCGAAGTACTCATCGCGATCGCTTTTATAGGCTTTGGTAGGGCCGTACGCCGTCACTTTATTGGAGCCTTTTTCTTCCGGGCCATAGTAAGAGCCATAGAAAAACAGCTGATCTTCTATCAAAGGCCCACTGACACTGGCGGTAATCCAGGTTTTATCAGTGTCCTGCTCTACGCCGTCTTCACGTGAGGCGGCAAAGTTTTTATTTTCGATTTTGTACTCAACACTGCCTTTAAACTCGTTGGTGCCTGATTTTGATTTAGTGTTAATAGCAAAACCACCTGAGCGGTTAAAGCCTACTGCTTTAGCGCCGCCGCGCTCCATCGACACCATTTCAATATCGTGTGTTGACGGCTCAGACGCCAGGTTGCCGAACAATGGCATTGATACATCGACACCGTCGAAGCCGTATTTGTTGTGCGCGCCGGAACCGCCTGCTGACGGGCCTAAGGTGCCGTTTTCGGTGTACTGCACACCAGGTACGATTTTCAGCATATCGCGGAAGGTTTGGCCGACAGGCAGAGCTTCTACCACGTCTGAGCCCAGAGAGTTACTCAGCGATGAATTGCCTTGCTGAGCGAAAAATGGTGAGCCGACAACCTGAATAACTTCGATATCACCAGTCTGACTTTGTAATGCAACATTAACGTTGGAGGTTTGATCCAGCAGAACATCGACTTCCATCTGTTGCACGCTGCCATCAGCTGCAGTGATGGTCAGGGTGTAGCGGCCTGGGATCAGCAACGGCAAATTGAAGCTACCATCTTCACGTGTGTGGACTGTGCGTGGCTTAGGCATGACCGGGCTGGTTGCTACGACAGTGACACCTGAAACAGAACCCGTTGCCTGTTCAGTCGTTACTTTACCGCGGATACCACCTGCCTGTTGCGCCAGTGCCGGTGTGCAAAGCAGCATACCGGCCAGTACAACGGCTGAAACTTTTGCGGGTTTAGTCAAGGCTGTTTGCACAGCATCGACTAATCGATGTTTATGTAAGGTTTGCTGTTGAGACTTCATTGCTCTCTCCTGGAGTTGCGTTATTTTGTTTTATTCAGTGCTATCCGTTATTCGGGTCTGCGCGCCCGTTTTTTTAGTAGTGTTTGTTTTCTGCACAAAATTAACATAGCAATATTTCTTTCCTTTGGAAAATAATTTATGCTCAATTTTGTAAATTATTGGAATATTTGATTCCTTTACGTTGTATTGTAGCGCTGTTGCTGCTATTTAACGTAATGAAATTAAACAATTATTCAGGAGTTGGCATGAAGAATATGGTGCGGTTGCTGTGCGGTTTTTACCTGCTGGCACTGACCACAGCGTCTGCTAATCAGTTTAGTTCTGACGTGCCATTAATACAGCCGGAACAGATGAGCCGCCAGTTCTGGCAGACGAAATTAACCGACGGTGATAAGTTGCTGCTCACGCCAGAGCAAATAGCCAGCCGCAATAAACAGACTTTTACTTTGCAAAGCGAAATGCAATCGCTTGACAGCTTGCCGCAAACACTGAGTAAAGCTGAGTTACTCAGTGTTATTGCGAATGTCAGCCCGGTGCCGTCAAGTGCACGGTTTTATGCCGATGGCCGTGAAGTCAGTCAACAGCAATGGCAACAATACCGGGCATTACTCGCCATCGATAAGGTGCAGCTACAAAACACGCTGCAATTTGCTTTAGTGGTAAAGCGTACTGCACTCAGGGCTTTTCCTACCGAAGACAGGGTATTTAACAGCGAAGCCAATCTGGATTTGGACCGCTTTGCTGAAACGGCGCTGTTTCCCACAGATGCCGTTGTAATACTGCATTACAGTGCAGATAGTAGCTGGGCACTGGTGCAGAGTTTTAACTACACCGGTTGGGTCAAGACAAAAGATATTGCCACCGGCAGCAAAGAACAGGTGTTGGGGTATGCCCGCAGGCAACCGTTTTTGGTCGTCACCGGCGCGACAGTGCGCACGGCTTACACTCCAAACCGACCAGACATATCAGAACTGCAGCTGGAAATGGGCGTACGTCTGGCGCTAATGGATGCAGCAGATACCGGTTTTAGTGTGCATGGGCAAAACCCGCTGGCCAGTTATATTGTGTCTTTGCCGGTGCGCAATGCGGATGGTTCGCTGGCATTTGTGCCAGCGCTGATCCCGCGTAGTGCCGATGTCAGCCAGGGGTATTTGCCGTTCACCGCCAACAATATTCTGCAGCAGGCGTTTAAGTTTCTCGGTGAACGTTACGGGTGGGGTCACGACTACAACGGCCGTGACTGCACCGGCTTTATCTCCGAGATTTTCCGCAGTTTTGGCTTTGTCATGCCGCGCAACTCGGGGCAGCAGGGCAAAGGGGCTTATGGTGATAATATCCGCTTTGACCAAAGCAGCAACGCGCAAGAGAAGCTTAGCGCGATCCAAAAAGCCCGCGTAGGGGACTTATTTTATTTCCCGGGCCATGTATCGCTGTATCTGGGTATGCAGGATAACCAGCCTTTTATGATCCATGACGTCAATACACTTATATACCCGCTGGAAAACGGCCAGCTATACCGTGGCACGTTAAATGGCGTAGTGGTAACACCTATGCTACCACTGAATGCTAATACTGAGCAGTCGTACCTCGACGCGCTCTATGCAATTAAATCACTGCGTTAACAGGGGCAACTATGAAAATTACAGACATTAAACTGGGTATGTTGCGCGTGCCTCTGAAAACACCGTTTAAAACAGCTTTGCGCACGGTAAACACCATTGAAGACATTATTGTGATGGTGGAAACCGATACCGGCCATGTTGGTTATGGTGAAGCACCGGCAACCGCGGTGATTACCGGCGATATCCATGGCTCCATTATCGAAGCCATCCGCACTGTGATAAAACCGAAGCTGATTGGCCAGGATATCTCTGACTTAAATCATATCGTACGGCTGATACAGGGCTGTATTATGAAAAACTACAGTGCTAAAGCCGCTGTCGAAATAGCGGTTTATGATTTATTCGCCCAGCTGTACAAAGCCCCGCTATATAAAGTGCTGGGTGGTGGTGTACCAAAAATAACGACAGACATTACCATTAGTGTTGATTACATCGACAAGATGGTTGCGGACTCGTTGCAGGCGATAGACCGCGGCTTTGAAACACTGAAAGTCAAAGTGGGTAAAGATATAGGTGTTGATATTGAGCGGGTAAAAGCCATTTATGCAGCAGTGGAAGGCAAGGCGCTGATCCGGCTCGATGCTAACCAGGGCTGGACAGCAAAAGAAGCGGTATATGCGCTGCATAAACTGGAAGATGCGGGTGTAAGGCTGGAGCTGGTGGAGCAGCCGGTTAAAGCCTATGACCTGGAAGGGCTGAAATACATTACTGAACGTGTGCATACGCCGGTTATGGCCGATGAAAGCAGCTTTGGTCCACGCGAGGTGATTGACCTGATAAAGATGCGCGCTGCCGACATTATCAATATTAAGTTGATGAAAACCGGCGGTATTGCCAACGCGATTAAAATTGCCGATATCTGCTCGTTTTACGACATGCAGTGCATGATTGGCTGCATGCTGGAAGGCAGTGTCAGTGTGGCGGCGGCAGTGCATGTGGCGGTGGCAAAATCAGATGTGATCACCAAAATAGACCTGGACGGGCCTTCATTGTGCCTGTTTGATCCGGTAAAAAGCAGTGTGAAGTTTCACGATGCCGATATCACCATTGAAGATGCGCCGGGGTTGGGTATTACGGCTATTGAGGGCCTGGAGATGTTGCCGGGTAACTAACATAGCCCGTTAGATTGCACCGCCCTGAACGAACAGCTCAGGGGTATCCTTTTAACCTCAAGGCTGTTCCAGTATATGTAACAGCTTGCTGCTTTCTTCCAACTGGTGATCGCTGTTTTGTCGCTGGCACAACATTAAATACAGAATATGGCACAGGTGCTGCTGTGCCAGCTGTACCAGTATAGGGTTTACCCGCACGTTCTCATCACCACTTAGCGCATATAACGCTGTGTTAGCGGCCATACTCAGCGCATTGGCTTTGAAGCTGGTCAGGCTGATAAGCGGAATATTTTTGTTCTTAGCGTAACGTGCCAGTTTCAACAAATCACTATTCTGGCCTGATTCGGATACCAGCAGCATTACGCTATTACTGCTAAGTGTGCTGGCGAGCTGCAGTGTCAGGGCCGGATCACTGTGCTGTAATGCCAGTTTGCCCAGTTGCAGTAAGCGAAATTGCATATCGTGGGCGACAATAGCCGAGGTGCCATAGCCTGCCAACAGTATTTTATCCGCCTGACTCAGATGCGAAGCGGCATCGAGTAACGATTTTTCTTCATTAATTTCTAAAATGCCACGCAAATGGCTGGTCAGACTGAACTGCAACTGTTCTACTAAGTTCACCAGCCCGCTTTGTACCGGATTTTGCTCTTGGTTGTCGCGGTTTAGCGTTGAAGCGGTGATCACCGCCTCGCTAACGGCGAGCTTCAGATCGGGGTAACCTTTATAGCCCAGTTTCTGACAAAATTTCACCACGCTGGACTGGCTGGTGCCGACTGCGTCAGCTAATTGCTGGGAAGAATAATCCCGTAGCAAATTGGCGTTATCGAGAATAAAATCTGCCAGCTTGCGTTCGATAACTGACATTTGCTCCAGCATGCCGCGGATCTTCAGTAAACACACCATAGGGCTTTAATCCTTTTATCGCTGCTGCGCTATTGTGGAATTTGTTATTAGCTTGATGCACCAGTATTGAATAATTTATTCCGCCTTGGCAAGCCACTACAATAAAAAGCAGCCTGAGCCAGGGTGCTGTACATAAAAACAGGACTATTTAGTATCGCTTTTGATCTGCCTCCACTTTTTCCCACCAAAATCATCACCGTCGCTGCAGAGCTTATTTTTACTGTGATCGCAAACGATGATTAGCTTAGTTTTTGCCTTGACAATGGTCAAACCTCGACCCTAAACTGTATCGTTGTGGGGATTTGTGGGTAAAAGTGGATCGTTTTGGATTACCTGCGAACAAAAACAAATAAATAAACTGCACAGGAAGCTTATGTTTCGTGGCTCATTTACGTTGACACTGGACGAGAAAGGACGGTTAGCGCTACCTGCACGCTACCGTGAATTTCTGCTGTCTGATTGTCAGGGCCACATGATCTGCACCATAGATTTGCATGATCCCTGTTTGTTGTTATATCCGCTGGCTGAGTGGGAAGAAATAGAAGAAAAACTCAAGCGCTTGTCCAGCTTAAACCCGCAGGAACGCCGCTTACAGCGGGTGTTACTGGGGAATGCGACCGACTGTGATATGGATAAAAGCGGGCGTATTTTACTGCCTGCGCCGCTGCGTCAGCATGCGGGTTTGAATAAAGGTATCCGTCTGGTGGGTCAGTTAAATAAATTTGAAATCTGGGATGAGACAACCTGGAATGAGCGTCTGGCGGCTGATATCGCGCTGGAACAGGCTCAGGCCGGTGATGTTGAACTGTCAGAACGATTACAGGATTTTGTACTGTAAATGAATGCACCGGCGCATATTTCCGTTTTGCTGCAAGAAGCAATCGATGGCTTAGCTATTAAGCCCGATGGTTGCTATCTGGATGGCACCTTTGGCCGTGGCGGCCACAGCCGGGTAATTTTATCCAAACTTGGCCCTAAGGGCCGGCTGTACGCAATAGATCGCGACCCCACCGCGATAGCAGCAGCTGAACCGCTAAAAGCAGATCCCCGTTTTCATATCACCCACAGCCCCTTTGCCGCCCTGGCGTCTATTGCTGAACAGCAGCACATCAACGGTGCCCTGGACGGTATATTGCTTGATCTTGGTGTGTCCTCCCCACAACTGGACGATGCCGATCGAGGCTTTAGTTTTATGCGCGACGGTCCGCTTGATATGCGGATGGACCCAAGCTCTGGTATCAGCGCTGCAGACTGGCTGGCTCAGGCTGATGTTGAAGATATCAGTTTTGTACTGCGGGAGTATGGCGAGGAAAAATTTGCCTGGCGTATCGCACAGGCAATTGTGGCCAGCCGCACTGAACAGCCGCTGACACGCACTGCGCAGCTGGCAAAGCTGATAAGCGACAGCGTGCCGAAAAGTAACAAAGAGAAAAAACACCCGGCTACGCGTAGTTTTCAGGCTATCCGCATTTATATCAATAGCGAGCTGGAGCAGGTTAATCAGGCGTTACATGCTGCGATGCAGGTACTCAAACCCGGTGGCCGGCTGGTGGTTATCAGTTTTCATTCACTGGAAGATCGGCTGGTTAAACAGTTTATGCGCCGGTTCTCTAAAGGCGAGCCTGTACCGCGCGGTATTCCGCTGACCGCGGTGCAAATGAATCAGCGTACTGAATTGACACTGATTGGTAAGGCTATCATGCCATCAGAAGCGGAACTGCAGGCCAACCCGCGGGCCCGCAGTGCAGTGCTGCGTATCGCACAAAGGCAGCAGCATGAGTAACATTAATCTGCACTGGCTTATCGTACGTGACTGGCACCAGCAAAAATGGCTGGTGTTGCTGTTATTGGCGTGTATCGCTTCTGCGCTGGTGGTGGTGCACTTTGCGCATTTAAACCGTCAGCTCACTATTGCCCAGGATGCGCTGTATCAGCAGCGTGACCAGTTGGACATTGAATGGCGCAATCTGGTGCTGGAGCAACGCGCTTTATCGGAACACAGCCGGGTTGAAGATATCGCCCGCAACCGGTTAAACATGGTTCGTCCATCAGGCGAGCAGGATATTGCGGTGACAGTGCCATGAGCAAGACTAAAAAAGCACCTCAGGCAAAAGCAAGAACAGCCCCGTCGGTAATCGGCTGGCGTTTTGCTTTTGTTTTAGTCAGTCTGGCCGGGGTATTCACCGCTTTGATGGTTCGGGCGGCGTGGTTGCAGGTGGTAGAACCTGACATGCTGGTCAGCCAGGGCGATATGCGCAGCTTACGGGTTGAAGCGGATACGGTACTGCGCGGCATGATATTTGACCGCAATGGCGAAGAGCTGGCGATCAGCGTACCGGTAGAAGCTATCTGGGCCGACCCTAAAGTGGTGATTGAACGTCACGCCGCAACTGACGAACGACGCTGGCATGCGCTGGCAGATATTCTGCAAATGACACCGGCACAACTGCTGAACAAAATTGGTGATAATCCGCAGCGACGCTTTGTTTATCTGCAACGCCAGGTCAATCCAGCTGTGGTTGATTATGTGAAAAAATTAAAAGTGCCGGGCATCTATTTTCGTCAGGAGTCGCGCCGCTACTATCCGGCTGGCGAGGTTACCGCGCAGCTGATAGGTTTTACCAATGTTGATGATGTCGGCGTTGAAGGTATTGAAAAACGGTACGACGAACTGTTAACCGGCAAAGCCGGCCGTAAAGTATTCCGTAAAGATGCCAAAGGCCGGGAAATTGAAGTGCTGGAACGGGCGCAGGCTAAAGCCCCCGGTAACTTACAGCTGAGTATCGATCAGCGAATTCAGTCAGTTACGTACCGCGAGCTGAAAAAAGCTGTGCTTTCGCACGGTGCTACATCAGGTTCAGCCATCGTGGTTGATGTACAGAGCGGTGAAGTATTGGCGATGGTGAATAGCCCGTCATTCAACCCTAACAACCGTGGCAATGCACCGGCTTATTTGTTTCGTAACCGTGCTATTACCGATACCTTTGAACCCGGTTCGACAATGAAGCCGCTGGCTGTACTCAGCGCGCTGGAGTTTGGCAGTGCCAACCTGAATACTAAAGTTGATACCTCTCCCGGTTACTTCCGCATTGGTGGCAGTTGGGTGCGCGATGCCAACAATTACAATGTGTTAAGCCTGACCGGCATTATTCAAAAGTCGAGCAACGTGGGTGTCAGTAAACTGGTGCTGGACATGCCGATAGAGCATGTTATCGGCTTGTACGCCAATATGGGCCTGGGTATTGATACCGGTCTTGGGCTGAATGGCGAAAGCAGCGGGATGTTAAGCCACCGCCGGCGCTGGTCTGATCATGAACGTGCGACCCTGTCGTTTGGTTATGGTTTGTCTGTCACTGCTGCGCAATTGGCGCGGGCCTACGCCACCATGGCAAACGGCGGTGTGAGTCGTCCACTTACGATACTAAAAGATGACCAGCAACATTCGGGCGAACAGGTGTTAGCGCCAGAGCATGCGGCAGCGATGCTGGAGATGATGGAAGCCAATATTATGCCCGGCGGTACAGCAACCAAAGCACAGGTTAAAGGTTATCGCGTGGGCGGAAAAACCGGTACGGCACGTAAAGCGATTGCCGGTGGCTATGGTGAGGATTATGTGGCGTCTTTTGCCGGCGTAGGCCCGGTATCTAATCCGCGGCTGGCCTGTGTTGTTGTGATTAATGAGCCTGCCGGTGATTTTTATCACGGTGGCGAAATTGCAGCGCCGGTATTTGCCAATATTATGGGCGCCAGTATGCAACTGCTGAATCTGACGCCTGATGGTACAAGTCAGCCCAGACTTTCTGCTCTGACAGGAGGTAATAATGCCGGTTAACGCACAACAGTGGCTGGCGCTTTACGCCAGTGATATTCCGCCGTGTCAACTGAATCAATTACAGCTCGATAGCCGTAAAGTGAGCAGTGGTGATGTGTTCCTGGCCATCCCGGGCGTGCAGCAACATGGCAAACAGTTTATCGCGCAGGCGCTGGCACAGGGCGCTGCGCTGGTGCTGACAGATGAAGGCCAGTACGAGGACAAGCGTATTCTGGTGCTACCGGAGTTGATGCAGCTTCTACCTGCGTTAGCAGCCAGTTTCTATCAGCAGCCGGCACGATCACTGCAGCTGGTTGGGATCACTGGCACTAATGGTAAATCCAGCACGGCCTTTTTTGTCAGTCAGTTGGCTGAGCAACTGGCACAAAAAGCGGCTGTCATCGGTACCCTGGGTTATGGCCCGTGCAGCAAGCTGACACCTTTACCCAATACCACACCGCATTATGTTGATATTCAACGCATTTTGTCAGAAGCGGTGGCTGCGAAAACCCAGCTGGTTGCCATGGAAGTATCTTCGCATGCACTGGTTCAGCAACGCGTTGCCGGGCTGTGGTTTGACGCGACAGTATTTACCAATTTAACCCGTGATCATCTGGACTATCATGGCTCTATGGCGGAGTACGGTGCCGCCAAAGCGTTATTGTTTACACCGCAGCTTAGCCGCGCAGCGGTAATTAATGTGTCCGACGAATTTGGCCGCCAGCTGGCAGCGCAAAGTCAGTTACCGGTTTGGGCTTATGGTAAAGCGGCCGACTGCCGTGGTTTTAACCGCTATCTGGCGTATGACGATGTGCTTGCTACCGAAGACGGCTATCAGCTACAGCTAAGCAGCCACGTCGCCGAGTACAACTTTTATCTGCCGCTGCTCGGCGAGTTCAACATTCAGAATGTATTGGCCGCCATGAGCAGCATGCTGGTGCTGGGTTACGATTTAACCACAGTGGTAGCCGCATGCAGCCAGCTCAAACCAGTGCCCGGGCGCATGGAACAGTTTAAATTTGCGCAGAATTTTACTGCCGTGGTTGATTATGCCCATACCCCAGATGCGCTACAACAGGCACTGCAGTCGTTGCGGTTGCATTGTAAAGGCAAGCTTTGGTGCGTATTTGGCTGCGGCGGCGACCGCGACCGAGGCAAAAGGCCGCTGATGGGACAATTAGCCGAATTGCATGCTGATCATGTGATTATTACCGCAGATAATCCGCGCAGCGAAGATGTGCTGAGTATCTGTGAAGAAATTGCCGCCGGCATGAGCCCTGATGGCAGTTATACCATTGAACCAGACCGGCAAAGTGCTATTAAGCTGGCGCTTATCAGCGCGCAGGAAGGAGACGTTGTACTGGTCGCTGGCAAGGGGCATGAAACTATTCAGATCATTGGCTCAGAGCATCGGCAATACGATGAGCGGGCTTATCTTCGTCAACTGGTAGCGGAGATGTCAGCATGATAAAGCTTAACTGTGCAGAAATCGGATTGATGCTTGATGGCGCCCTGACCGGCCATAATGTCAGTATCAGCAATGTCAGTACTGACAGCCGCGTGATAGGTGAACACGATTTATTTATTGCGCTAAAGGGCCCCAACTTTGACGGCAGTGCCTTCGTGGCTGATGTGAAAGAAAAAGGCGCAGCTGCAGTGGTGGTAGAACAGGCTGTAGCCGTTGATATACCGCAGATCATTGTACAGGATACCCGGCTGGCGTTGGGCCAGCTGGCCGCTGCGGTAAAAGCGCGGCTGGCGCCAAAAACGATAGCGGTAACCGGCAGCGCCGGAAAAACCACAGTTAAAGAAATGATGGCGGCTATTCTAAGCCGCCGTGGCACTGTGCTGGCAACGCAAGGCAATTTTAACAACGACATTGGTGTACCGCTGACGATGCTGCGTCTGACTGAGCAACACCAGTATGCAGTGTTGGAGCTGGGCGCCAATCATCAGGGCGAAATTGCCTACACCACGTCGCTGGCTAAACCCGATGTCGCTATTATTACCAATGTCGCGCCGTCACATCTGGAAGGCTTTGGCGATGTCTACGGCGTGGCTCGCGCTAAAGGTGAAATTTTTAATGCGGTAACTGCACAGGGGCTGGCCATTATTCCAGCCGACAGTGAATATCGCGACTACTGGCTACGCCGGCTAGAAGGCAAACCCGTGCAGCAATTCTCAGCTACGGCCGTGGCCGATTATCATGCTACAGACATCATCCTTGATGCCAATGGTTGCGCAGGTTTTGAGCTACATTGCCCAACTGGACGCCAGTTTATTCAGCTGACGATTCCTGGCAAGCACAACGTTGCTAATGCGTTAGCAGCGGCAGCTGCCTGTATTGCCGTTGGCGCCAGCCTGGCCGATGTCCAGCTTGGGCTGGCACAGATGCAGGCAGTAAAAGGCCGCACTAATGTCAAAATGGTGACGCCTCAACTGCGGCTGATAGATGACACTTACAACGCCAATGTCGAATCAGTTAAAGCCGCAATAGACTTGCTGGCATCCTATAACGGTTATCGCGTGCTGGTACTTGGCGATATGGCTGAATTGGGCGCAGACGCCCGTTTATACCACGAAGAGATTGGTTTATACGCAAAAGAAGCGGGAATTAATCTGTTGTTCACCCTTGGCGTGTTATCACAGAGCGCCAGTGACTTGTTCAATGGACAAGGCGCTCATTTCAGTTCGCGTCAGGCGCTGTTGCAGCGTTTGATGCCGGTAGTATCAGAACAACAGGAAGTCACCCTGCTAGTGAAAGGCTCGCGTAGTGCGAAAATGGAATTAGTCGTGCAGGACTTGCTAGAAAGATGTCAGCAGGAGAGTAGCCCATGCTAGTTTGGTTGGCCGAGTATTTAACGCAGTACTTCAGCTTTTTTAATGTATTCAGTTATCTGACGTTTCGCGCCATTCTGGGGATCTTAACCTCGTTATTACTCAGCCTGTACCTTGGCCCTAAGCTTATTGCCCGCTTACAGCTGATGCAAATTGGCCAGGTGGTACGCGGCGACGGCCCGCAAAGCCACTTTTCGAAAAAAGGCACTCCGACCATGGGCGGCTTACTGATCCTGGGAGCGGTGCTGTTAAGCACCTTGCTTTGGGCCAATCTGGAAAACAAATACGTCTGGGTCGTGATGTTTGTACTGGTCAGTTTCGGCTGGATTGGCTTTGTCGATGATTATCGCAAAGTGATCCGTAAAGATCCGAAAGGCTTAATAGCGCGCTGGAAGTATTTTTGGCAATCGTTATTTGCTATTGCCACTGCTGCTTTTTTGTATTTCACCGCAGAGCGCCCGGCAGAGACAGCACTGCTGGTGCCTTTTATAAAAGATGTGATGCCTCAACTGGGTTTGTTATTTCTGGCGCTGAGTTACTTCGTTATCGTCGGCACCAGTAATGCGGTTAATTTAACCGATGGTTTAGATGGTCTGGCAATAGTGCCTACCATCATGGTAGCCGGTGCTTTTGCCATTATTGCTTATGCCAGTGGCAACGTGAATTTTTCTGCTTACCTGAACATTCCTTATTTGCCCCATGCCGGTGAGCTGGTGGTGGTATGTGCTGCTCTGATTGGTGCTGGCCTTGGTTTTCTCTGGTTTAACACTTATCCGGCCATGGTATTTATGGGCGATGTAGGCTCTTTGGCGCTCGGCGCGGTGCTGGGTGTGATTGCTATTCTGGTGCGGCAGGAAATCGTGTTGTTTATTATGGGCGGTGTTTTCGTTATGGAAACCCTGTCAGTCATTCTACAGGTAGGTTCTTACAAGTTGCGCGGACAGCGTATTTTCCGTATGGCGCCTATCCACCACCATTATGAGTTAAAAGGCTGGCCAGAGCCCCGCGTTATCGTAAGGTTCTGGATCTTATCGATTATTTTTGTATTGGTTGGCTTAGCCACCCTGAAACTGAGATAAGAGTACATATGACGCTGACACAGACTGGTATGACGCAAAGTTTGGCAAAGAAACGCGTAGCCGTTGTTGGCCTGGGCCTGTCAGGCCTGGCGACAGTGCGTTTTCTGCTGAGCCTTGGTATCAAACCTGTGCTGATGGACAGCCGCAGCAAACCTGCCGGTATCGAGCATATTGCAGCTGACAAAGTTGACGGTATTTACCTCGGTGAGCTTGATGCAAACCGGCTGGCGAAAATGGATATGATTATTCTAAGCCCCGGCCTGTCACCGACTCATCCGGCAATTCGTTTTGCGGTAGCGCAGGGCGTTGAACTGCTTGGCGATGTTGAATTGTTCGCCCGCTACAATACTAAGCCTGTCGTTGCCATCACGGGCTCTAACGGCAAATCGACAGTCACCAAGCTGGTTGAAGCTATGCTTCAGTGTAGTGGTGTAAAAGCGCTTGCGGCCGGCAACATAGGTTTACCGGTACTGGATGCTATCAGCCAGCAGGACACCGAAGTGTTCGTGCTGGAGTTGTCCAGCTTTCAGCTTGATACCACAAGCAGCTTGCACAGTGTCGCCAGCACTATTTTAAATGTCAGTGCCGACCATCTGGACCGCTATCAGACTATGGCAGCTTACGCCGCGTCCAAACAACGGGTGTATCAGCACACCCGGTTAGCGGTATTTAATCTGGAAGATGCTGCTACTACGCCTGAAGGCTCAGCGTCTTTAGGTATTAAACTGGCCGACCCGACTTATGGCATTGCCGAATATCAGGGCAAACGTTGGCTGGTGCTGGATGCAAAACCTTTATTGCCTGTCAGTGACATGACAATATTTGGTGCTCACAACGAATTTAATGCGCTGGTTGCAGGCACCTTGGCACTGGCCGCCGGTGCCAGCCGTGAAGGTTTAATTAAAGCGCTGACCACATTTGAAGCCTTGCCTCATCGCTGTACTTTGGTAGCCGAAAAGCAAGGTGTGCGCTGGGTTAATGACTCCAAGGCCACCAATATCGGCGCAACCTTAGCGGCTATCGCCGGCTTACGGCCGGGCGTTTCCGGCAGGCTGATTCTGATCGCCGGCGGTGATGCCAAAGGCGCCGATGTAACCGAGTTGAAGCCGGTTCTGGACTCTGAGGTTCAGCAGCTGATTACACTGGGGCAGGATGGCCCGGCTATCGCCGCACTAAAAGCTGACAGTGTGCAGGTCAAAACGCTGCAGGATGCGGTAAAAGCCGCGGCGAAAATAGTCAAACCGGGCGATATGGTGCTGCTGTCGCCAGCCTGTGCCAGTCTGGATATGTTTAAAAGCTACTCTGACCGCGGCGAGCAATTTGCCGCCGCTGTCAAAGCGGAGGTGCTATGAAGCAACTGGCGCTTAGCTTACTGAACATGTCCTGGCCAAACCCGTTGCAGGGTATCAGCAATTGGTGGAATGCCGAAGACGGTGCCGCGTACGACAAGCTGTTTTTAACGCTTTTGTTGCTTATCCTGGCGGTGGGCGTGGTAATGGTGACCAGTGCTTCTGTACCGGTAGCTACCCGGCTGTACGACAATGAACTGCATTTCACCATCCGTCATCTGGTATATCTGGCGCTGGGTTTCTCTGTGGCGCTGCTGGTGCTGAATGTACCGGTACAGTGGTGGCATAACAGCAATATGCTGTTGTTATTCGCGGCATTGGCGCTGTTAGTTGCGGTATTGTTGTTTGGCCGTAATGTCAATGGCAGTACGCGCTGGCTGGCAATAGGCCCGGTTGGTTTACAAGCGGCAGAGCCCGCCAAGCTGTTTTTCTTTGTTTATCTGGCCAGTTATCTGGTGCGCCGGCACGAAGAAGTGCGTGAAAACTTAAAGGGTTTTATCAAGCCGCTGGTGGTGCTGTTTGCTTTTGCCGTGTTGCTGCTGATGCAGCCGGATTTAGGCACAGTAATAGTGATGTTTGCTACCTCAGTCGCGTTGCTGTTTTTGGCAGGCGCTAAGTTGTGGCAGTTCTTTTGTCTGATTTTTACCGGCCTGATGTCAATCGGTGTGCTGATCGTATACAGCGAATACCGCTGGAAACGGGTAACCGCTTTCCTCGACCCTTGGGCAGACCCTTTTGGTAGCGGTTATCAGCTGACACAATCGTTAATGGCATTTGGCCGTGGCGGCTGGTTCGGTCAGGGGCTGGGCAACAGTATTCAGAAGCTGGAATATTTGCCGGAAGCCCATACAGACTTCATTTTGGCCGTGATTGCTGAAGAGACAGGTTTCATCGGCGTCAGTATCTTGCTGGCGCTGATTTTTATGCTGGTTTACCGTGCGTTATGGATTGGGCAGCGTGCACTGGCAAAACAAATGAGTTTTCACGGTTTTCTGGCCTATGCGCTGGCTATATGGATTGGTTTTCAGTCGGCCGTCAATATTGGTGTTGCAACGGGTGCCTTACCAACCAAGGGGCTGACGTTACCTTTTGTCAGCTCGGGTGGTAGTAGCTTAATTATTATGCTTGCTGCGGCAGCGCTGCTACTGCGTATCGATTTTGAAGTCAGGCTTAAAGGCAAACACGCTATCAGTGGGGGGCGCAATGACTAAACCCCGAATCATGATTATGGCTGGCGGTACAGGTGGGCATATTTTTCCGGCGCAGGCGGTAGCAACGGCGCTAAATGCTGCCGGCTGGCAAATTCATTGGCTGGGCACTGCGACAAGAATGGAAGCAACACTGGTACCGCAGTTTGGCTGGCCATTTCATACTATTGACGTTGCCGGGCTTAGAGGCAAAGGTGTGTTGTCATTGCTAAAAGCCCCCTGGATGTTACTGAAATCTGTCTGGCAGGCCAGACAGGTACTCAACACAGTGCAGCCTGACGTGGTGCTGGGTTTTGGTGGTTATGCCAGTGGCCCCGGTGGCGTTGCAGCCTGGTTAAAGCGCTTGCCGCTGTTAATCCATGAACAAAATGCCGTTGCCGGTAGCACCAACCGCTTGTTGGCACGCTTAGCCGACAAAGTGATGGTGGCTTTTCCTGCTGCTTTTTCGAATCAGCCAAAACAGCTGGTGGTCGGTAATCCGGTGCGCAAAGAGCTGATTAATGTGGCTGGCGCACATGATTACAGTGGTGAGTTAAAAGTATTAGTGGTTGGTGGCAGCCTGGGCGCCAGGGTATTGAATGACACTTTACCGGCTATTTTCGCCAAAGCGGCGGCTACAGGTGCTATTGCGGTTCGCCACCAAACAGGTAAAGCGTTACAGCAACAGACAGAGCAGGCTTATCAGCAGCAAAATGCCACGCAGCTAACAGCAAACGTGAGTGCTTTTATTGACGACATGGCACAGGCCTACGCCTGGGCTGACGTCGTCATTTGCCGCGCGGGTGCGCTCACTGTCAGTGAGCTGGCTGCCGCAGGGGTAGCAGCAGTATTTGTACCGCTGCCAACGGCTATTGATGATCATCAAACGGCGAATGCACGCTGGCTGACAGAGCAAGGTGCGGGGCTTTTAGTGGCGCAGCAGGATTTAACAGAACAAAGGTTGTTACCACTGCTTAGCCAGTGGCTGACAGACAAAACACCGTTACAACAGATGGCCGCCAAAGCGCGTGCCTGTGCATTGGATAACGCCACAGCACAGGTAGTAGCGCAGTGTCAGCATTTTGCCGGCCAACAGGTAGTAGGACAGCATTTATGATTAGTACACCGCAACAGAAAAAACTGGCCATGCGCCGCGTAGAACGTATTCACTTTGTCGGTATCGGCGGTGCTGGTATGGGCGGTATAGCAGAAGTGCTGGTGAATGAAGGTTACAACGTTACCGGCTCGGACATTGCTCCTAATGCAGTTACTGAGCGCTTAGCGGGGTTGGGCGCCAGTATTTATATTGGCCATAGCGCCGCTAACGTCGAAGCCGCCAGTGTGGTGGTGGTATCCAGTGCGATTAACAGCGCAAACCCGGAGGTTGCCGCGGCCCGCGAAATGCGGATCCCGGTGGTACGCCGCGCTGAGATGCTGGGCGAGCTGATGCGGTTTCGCCACGGTATTGCGGTAGCGGGCACGCACGGTAAAACCACCACCACCAGTTTGCTAGCATCTATTTTTGCCGAAGCGGGCACTGATCCAACGTTTGTTATCGGCGGCTTGCTCAACTCAGCAGGCTCTAATGCTCGCCTTGGCGCAGGGCGCTATTTAATTGCTGAAGCCGATGAAAGCGACGCTTCATTTTTGCATTTGCAGCCGCTGGCCACCGTGATCACGAACATTGAAGCTGATCATATGGACACCTATCAGGGTGACTTTGAAAAGCTCAAGTCGACCTATCTGGAGTTCTGCCACAACCTGCCTTTTTATGGTGTGGCAGTGGTGTGCATTGATGACCCGGTACTACGTGCGCTGATCCCAAAAATTGGCCGCACTGTGCTGACTTACGGCTTTAGCAGCGATGCTGACTTTATCATCAGTGACTTTAGCCAGAGTGGCACGCAAAGCCGATTTGTTATTACCGACAATATGGCAGGCGATAGCAGCGGTAACCAGCGCGAAGTGGTACTGAACCTGCCGGGTAAACACAATGCGCTAAACGCAACGGCGGCTTTTGCGCTGGCACGCGATGAGGGGATCAGTGAACAAGCGATCCTGGCCGCTTTTAGTAAGTTTGAGGGTATAGGCCGGCGTTTCCAGCAGTATGGTGAGTTTGATACCGGCAACGGCAAAGTGCTGCTGCTGGATGATTATGGCCATCACCCGACCGAAGTCGCCGCAACGATAGCGGCAGTGCGCTCTGCCTGGCCAGAGCGGCGGTTAGTGATGGCGTACCAGCCTCACCGTTTTACCCGCACGCGGGACCTGTACGAAGACTTTGCCAAAGTGCTGTCAACGGTAGACAAGCTACTGCTGCTGGAGGTGTACAGCGCAGGTGAAGCGCCGATAGCCGGGGCTGACAGCCGCAGTCTGTGTCGCTCTATCCGCGCCCGCGGCACGCTTGACCCGGTATACGTCGCAGAACCTGATGAGTTGGCGCCCAGCCTGGCTGATGTGCTGCAGGACGGTGATGTCGTGCTGACGCAGGGCGCAGGTAATATTGGCAGCCTGGTGAAAAAGCTTGCCGCAATGCAGCTGAATATCAATTTACTTAAAGCCAGTGCAGGAGAAAAAGCATGAGCAGTAACCCCAATGCTTTTGGCAAAGTCGCAGTTATGTTTGGCGGTACTTCAGCTGAACGTGAAGTATCGCTGCGCTCAGGTAATGCTGTGTTAAAAGCGCTGCAGGCCGGCGGCGTTGACGCTTTTGCTTTTGACCCGCAAAGCCAGTCACTGGCGCAGCTGGCCGACAGTGGCGCGCAGCGCGTGTTTATTGTGCTGCACGGCCGCGGCGGTGAAGACGGCAGTATGCAGGGCGCGCTGCAGCAATTACAGTTGCCTTATACCGGCAGCGGTGTGCTGGGTTCCGCATTGGCGATGGATAAAATCCGCTGTAAGTGGTTATTCCAGGCGCAACAATTACCCACGGCACCCTTTGCTGTGGTGCATAGCAATGACACTGATTTTGCCGGTTTGTTAGCTGGGTTAGGTGGCAAGGTGATGGTTAAACCTGCCAATGAAGGCTCCAGCATAGGTATGAGTGCCGCTTCAACGGCAGAAGAGTTAGAGCAGGCGATTCACGCTGCACTGAAATACGACACAGAAATATTGGTAGAGCGCTGGATTAATGGCCGCGAGTTTACCGTTGCTATTTTAAACGGCGAAGTACTGCCGGTAGTGGAAATGCGCACACCGCGCGCTTTTTATGATTACGAAGCGAAATATCAGGCCAACAGTACTGAGTATTTATGCCCGGCGCCGCTTAGCGCAGAGCAAACTGCCGCTATGCAGCACACTGCGCTTAAGGCCTTTAATACCGTTGGTGCATCGGGCTGGGGCCGCGTCGATATCATGCTCGACCAAAGCGGCCAACACTATTTGCTCGAAGTAAACACGGTACCTGGTATGACAGAAAAATCATTGGTGCCGATGGCGGCAAAGGCAGCAGGGCTTAGCTTTACCGACCTGGTATTGGCCATTCTGACGCAGGCACAAGAGGCAAGATAACAATGAACTGGCAACTGCCCACCTTACAACTGAAACAACGCCCGGCTTTCTATGCCGGTGTGCTGTTTTTTGTTGTTGCTGTGGCAGGGTTGGTTTGGACCGGGCTGAAAATCAGCGACTGGGTGCAGAGTAAACAGAGTGCGCCGGTGCGCCAGGTTAAGCTGTATGGCGATTTTGTGCATATTGATGCCAGGCAGTTACACCGGCTATTGCAGCATGAGTATGTGGGTAACTTTTTTAGTGTGAACGTGGACCAGGTGCAGCAGTTCCTGTTGCAGCAACCCTGGGTATATCAGGTAGCCGTGCGCAAACAATGGCCTGATGCCCTGGTTGTGGTAGTAACAGAACAACAGCCGGTAGCGATCTGGAATCAGCAGCAACTTCTAAATACACAGGGTGATGTCTTTGTGGCGCCCATACAGCAGCTGAAAACGGAACTGCCGATGCTAACCGGCCCCGATGGCAGCCAGCAGGATGCACTGTCCATGTTCCACCATATGCAGGGCTTGCTGGCCCTGCATAAATTTAATGCCGTCGCGCTTGGCTTAACCGAGCGCTTTTCCTGGCAGTTAAACCTCAGCAACGGTGTTGCACTGAAACTGGGGCGGGAAGATACATTAAAACGGCTACAGCGCTTTATAGAGCTGTATCCGGTGATCACTAGACACAAAGCCGAAGCCGTAGCCGAAGTGGACTTGCGCTACGACACAGGCGTAGCAGTGCGCTACAGCGCTGAACAAAAGAGAAAAGCATGACAAAGTCGTTAGATAGAGATCTGATCGTTGGCCTTGATATCGGCACCGCGCAAATCAAAGCGGTGGTGGGCGAAATTACCGCCGACGACAAGTTGAGTATTGTCGGTGTGGGCACCCATGTCTCCCGTGGTATGGATAAAGGCGGCGTTAACGATTTGAACCTGGTAGTACAGGCGGTACAGCGGGCGATAGATGAAGCCGAGCTGATGGCCGATTGCCGCGTATCGTCAGTGTATTTGGGTATCACCGGTAAGCATATCCGCTGCCAAAACGAAAGCGGTATGGTGCCGATTAACGACACTGAAGTAACAGCTGAAGATGTGTCAAATGTTATTCATGCTGCTAAATCGGTGCCTATTTCTGCCGAGCGTCGCATGTTGCATGTACTGCCGCAGGAGTTTTCGGTCGATATGCAGGAAGGCATTAAAAGCCCGGTCGGCATGTCAGGCGTGCGGATGGAAGCGCGGGCGCACATTATTACCTGTGCCAACGATATGGCGAAGAATATCGAAAAATGTGTCGAGCGCTGTGGCCTACAGGTAGATCAGCTGATTTTTACCTCGCTGGCATCAAGCTTTGCCGTGTTAACTGACGATGAAAAAGAGTTGGGTGTTTGTGTCGTCGATATGGGCGGCGGCACTATCGATATCTCAATTTATACCAACGGCGCGCTGCGTCACACTGCGGTGATCCCAGTCGCCGGTAATCAGGTTACCAGCGATATCGCCAAAATTTTCCGCACCCCAATCAGCCATGCTGAAGAGATTAAAGTGCAGTACGCCTGCGCGCTTCGCAGCATGGTAGGTAAAGAAGAAAGTATTGAAGTACCCAGTGTGGGCGGGCGTCCGGCCCGGTCGATGTCACGTCATACGCTGGCAGAAGTGGTAGAACCACGTTATCAGGAATTATTTGAGCTGGTGCTGGAAGAGATTCGCAGCTCTGGCCTGGAAGAGCAGATAGCGGCAGGCGTGGTACTGACAGGCGGCACAGCCAAAATGGAAGGTGCCGTTGAGTTTGCAGAAGACATATTTCAGATGCCGGTGCGCGTTGGTCAGCCTATGCATGTTACCGGCTTAAAAGAATACGTACAGGACCCGGCGTACGCCAGTGTGGTTGGGTTGTTGTTGTACGGCAAAGATGCGCGCACTCAGCAGAAGAAAGTGGCAGATGTGCGTGATTCAGTAGGCAGTTTCGTCAAACGGATCAGCAGCTGGTTCAAAGGCGAATTTTAAACTAAGCGTAGAAACGGAGAGAGAGCTATGTTTGAACTAATGGAAAACCACAGCGAAGAAGCTGTAATTAAAGTAATAGGTGTTGGTGGCGGCGGCGGTAACGCTGTTGAGTATATGGTTGCCAGCAATATTGAAGGTGTAGAGTTTGTTGCGGCGAATACCGACGCTCAGGCACTGCGTAATTCATCAGCCAACATTACGCTGCAGTTAGGCGCTAATGTGACTAAAGGTTTAGGCGCTGGCGCTAACCCGGAGATTGGTCGTCGTTCAGCAGAAGAAGACCGCGAAACCATCAAGAAAACCATTCAGGGTGCTGATATGGTGTTTATCGCTGCCGGTATGGGCGGTGGTACAGGTACCGGTGCAGCGCCAATCGTGGCCGAAGTGGCGCGTGAACTGGGTATTTTAACCGTGGCAGTAGTGACCAAGCCGTTCCCGTTCGAAGGTAAAAAGCGTACTGCGTTTGCCGATGAAGGTATTCTGGAACTGAGCAAGCATGTTGACTCGTTAATCACTATTCCTAACGACAAGCTGTTAAAGGTATTAGGAAAAGGCACCAGCTTACTGGATGCATTCAAAGCGGCGAACAACGTATTGCTTGGTGCTGTACAGGGTATTGCTGAGCTGATTACCCGTCCGGGTTTAATCAACGTTGACTTTGCTGACGTGCGCACCGTTATGTCGGAAATGGGTACTGCGATGATGGGCAGTGGCCGTGCATCAGGTCCTGACCGTGCAGAAGAAGCTGCAGAGCAAGCTATTTCAAGCCCGTTGCTGGAAGATATCGACCTGTCAGGTGCTAAAGGCATACTGGTGAACATCACTGCTGGTCTGGATATCAGCATTGAAGAGTTTGAAACTGTTGGTAATGCGGTTAAAGCTTTTGCCTCTGAAAACGCGACTGTGGTTGTGGGGGCGGTTATTGACCCCAATATGCAGGATGAGCTGCGCGTAACTGTAGTGGCTACCGGTATTGGTGCAGATCGCCGTCCGGATATCAGTCTGGTACCAAACAGCCGCCCTGAGCCGATGCCTGTATACGTGCAGCAAGGCAACACTATGCAAAAAGCTGCTCAGCAGCCCATGCGTGATGAAGCGCCGGCGGTAACGGCTAAAGCACAACCAGAGAGCAAAGCGAATATCGATATTTTTGATATTCCGGCATTTTTACGTAAACAGGCTGACTAACGCTATACTGCGTATAGCTAGAGTCAGCGGCAGGGCCGACAGCAGAGTTAAGCTGCTGTTCAGTGAAATTTGGCATAATTGCCACGTTATGCTATGCTTCGCCGCCATTTTGTGATTGCTTATTATTTGAGCAGGAAGAAATTATGATTAAACAACGTACCATCGACAAGACAGTCAGCTCCATTGGAGTAGGATTGCACAAAGGCGAAAAGGTTACGCTTACTCTCCGACCTGCGCCGGACAACACGGGTATCGTGTTCCGTCGTGTGGACCTGGATCCTGTGGTCGACTTCAAAGTAGCGCCTGAGTTAGTGGGCGATACCGTGATGTGTACCTGTTTAATCAATGAAAATGGCGTGCGGTTATCCACCACTGAACATCTGATGGCGGCCATTGCCGGGCTGGGTATTGATAACCTGGTCGTAGAAGTTGACGCTGCTGAAATTCCCATTATGGATGGCAGCGCAAACCCCTTTGTTTACCTGTTATTGGAAGCGGGTGTTGCCGAGCAGCGCTTAGCGAAAAAATTTATCCGTATTAAGAAAGCGGTACGGGTTGAAGACGGTGACAAATGGGCCGAATTTAAGCCTCACCACGGTTTTAAAATTGATTTTGCCATTGAGTTTAATCACCCCGTTATCGCCGAAACCACGCAGCATATGCTGATGGATTTCTCTGCCGCCGGTTTTATTAAAGATATCAGCCGGGCCCGTACTTTTGGTTTTTTACACGAAGTAGAGTACCTGCGGGCAAACAATCTGGCATTGGGTGGCAGCTTTGATAACGCCGTCGTGCTGGATGAGTACCGGGTGTTAAATCAGGATGGCCTGCGTTACGAAGACGAGTTTATCAAGCACAAGATCCTTGATGCCGTGGGCGATTTATATATGGCCGGTTACAGCATTCTGGGCGAATTTAAAGCCTTTAAAACCGGGCATGCGCTGAATAATCAGTTGCTGTGTGCAGTATTGGCAAACCAGGAAAACTGGGAATTTGTGACCTTTGAAGATAAAGCGCAAATGCCTATTTCTTATCTGGCGCCGCAACTGGCATAAAGTTGAAGGTTTAACGCAAAACCCGGTTATCACCGGGTTTTGTTGTTTTTAGCTTCTGCGTTTTGGGCCAGTTTCAGCAGCGCCTGTTTTAAGGCACCGTCGGTGTTTTGTGCTACAGACAGCAGGGCCGTGGCGGCAGAATCTGATAATTGATGGCTGTTTTTTTGAGGTATAGGCACATTTGGCTTGTTTATCTGGCCATTGGGAGAGGCTTCAATGTCAATTCCAGCCAAATCAGGCAAGATTTTTCGGCGAAAATTGTCTAGAATGGCGTCGCGCTGCAATTTTAAACGGGTTAGCCAAGGCGCAGAGGCAGATAAAATAACGGCCCGGCCATCGCGGATACAGCTAACCTGACAAAAACTAAGTTGCTCCAGTTGTAATACCTCAGCCAATACCTGATTCAACTGTTGCACCAGGGCAACCTGTTGTTGTTGCGACGCCAGGCTACTGTGCGACAGCACTTTGCTGATATCGAGCGGCTTCTGGGTATAGCGGGCCATTGACGTTTACTACCTGCTGCGTTGGTAACATAAGCGCAGTGTAGCAGCTTATGTCTGCGGCGAGAATGTTGCACCTTGAAAGCGTTAGCATCGGGCACCATATCTGGCGTAATATGCTGGGGTTTTAATATTTGTACTGGCTGAGCCAAGCGCCGCCGGGGCTGCACTGCAGTTTTAACTTAACATGGTATTTGGATAATGTTTGGAAAACTTTTTACCAAATTATTTGGTAGCCGCAACGACCGCTTCTTAAAAAAATTAGAAAAGCAAGTACAGCAGATCAATGCGTTAGAGGCAGAATTTGAAGCCTTATCCGACGACCAGCTGAAACAGAAAACCACCGAATTTAAAACTATGTTAGCCAGCGGCAAAACGCTGGATGATATTCTGCCACAAGCCTTCGCTACCGTGCGTGAAGCCAGTAAACGTGTATTTGGCATGCGCCATTTCGACGTACAGTTGATGGGCGGTATGGTGCTGCACCAGGGCAAAATTTCTGAAATGCGCACCGGTGAAGGTAAAACCTTAACCGCAACCTTGCCGGCTTACCTCAATGCCTTAAGCGGTGGCGGTGTGCACGTTATTACCGTCAACGACTACCTGGCCCGGCGTGATGCGCAAACCAACGCACCGCTTTTTGCCTTTTTGGGGCTGACTGTTGGCGTTAACGTGCCCGGTATGGCGCACCCGGATAAACAGCAAGCCTATGCTGCTGATATCACCTACGGTACCAACAATGAATTTGGCTTTGATTACCTGCGCGACAATATGGCGTTTTCACCGCAGGACCGCGTACAGCGCGATCAGGCGTTTGCCATTATCGATGAAGTGGATTCAATTTTAATTGATGAAGCCCGTACACCGCTGATTATTTCCGGCCCGGCTGAAGACAGCTCTGAGCTGTATAAACAGATTAACGTGCTGGTGCCGCAACTGGTAAAACAAGATAAAGAAGACGAAGAGGGTGCACATGGTGATGGCCACTTCACAGTAGATGAAAAGGCGCGTCAGGTATATCTGACCGAAAAAGGCCAGATCAAAGTTGAAGATATGCTGCGTGAGCATGGCTTAATTCAGGAACACGATACATTGTTCTCTGCGGCTAATATTACGCTGTTGCACCACGTTTACGCGGCGCTGCGCGCGCATCAGCTGTTCAAACGCGACGTTGATTATGTTGTTAAAGACGGTGAAATCGTTATTGTTGATGAACACACCGGCCGTACGATGGAAGGCCGGCGCTGGTCTGAAGGTTTACACCAGGCGGTGGAAGCCAAAGAAGGCGTAAAAATTCAGAACGAAAATCAGACGCTTGCTTCTATCACCTTCCAAAACTACTTCCGTTTGTATGACAAACTGTCCGGTATGACAGGTACAGCTGATACCGAAGCTTTTGAATTTCAGCAAATTTATGGCCTGGAAACCATAGTCGTGCCTACCAACCGGCCTATGGTGCGTAAAGATATGGCCGACCTTGTATATTTAAACGCGGAAGATAAGTATCAGGCCATTATTGCCGACATTATCGCGACCCGTGATGCCGGTCGTCCGGTGCTGGTGGGTACAGCATCGATTGAAAGCTCTGAGTACTTATCCGGCTTGCTGAATAAAGCCAAGATCAAACATCAGGTATTAAACGCTAAGTTCCACGCTAATGAAGCACAGATCATTGCTCAGGCCGGTCAGCCGGGTACGGTCACTATCGCTACTAACATGGCGGGCCGTGGTACCGATATCGTGCTGGGCGGCAGTTTGCAGGCCGAACTGGCTGCGCTGGGTGCTGATGCGACTGACGCACAGAAAGACAAAGTTAAAGCAGACTGGCAAACCCGCCACGATGCAGTCATTGCTGCCGGTGGTCTGCATATTATCGGTACCGAGCGCCACGAATCCCGCCGTATCGACAACCAGTTACGTGGCCGTTCAGGCCGTCAGGGCGACCCGGGCTCAAGCCGGTTCTATCTGTCGCTGGATGATGCTTTAATGCGTATTTTCGCCTCTGACCGGATGGCAGGCATGATGCGCCGCTTAGGTATGGAAAAAGGCGAGGCGATAGAGCACCCATGGGTAAGCCGTGCTATTGAAAACGCGCAGCGTAAAGTGGAAGCGCGTAACTTCGACATCCGTAAGCAGTTGCTTGAGTTTGACGATGTTGCCAACGATCAGCGTAAAGTGGTGTACGAGCAACGCAATGAGTTACTGGATGCTACAGACATCAGTGAAACCATCACCGCTATCCGTACCGACGTTATCGATGGCGTGATCAGCCAGTATATTCCGCCGCAGTCGTTAGATGAAATGTGGGACGTACCAGGGCTGGAGCAGCGTTTAA
The DNA here is from genome assembly GCF_020531985.1 of Rheinheimera aquimaris. Classification (GTDB taxonomy): domain Bacteria; phylum Pseudomonadota; class Gammaproteobacteria; order Enterobacterales; family Alteromonadaceae; genus Alishewanella; species Alishewanella aquimaris. The sequence goes on from NZ_JAJAVQ010000002.1 coordinate 837,176, forward strand.
AAGCCGACTACACGCTGGATTTACCTATTTCGCAGTGGCTGGCTGAAGATAAGAAACTGTTTGAAGAGAAGCTGCGCGAGCGCATCCAACAGGAAGCTGAACAGGCCTACGCACACAAAGAGCAGATGGTTGGGCCGCAGGTGCTGCGTCAGTTTGAAAAAGCCATCATGCTGCAAAGCCTGGACACGCACTGGAAAGAACATCTGGCGGCGATGGATCACCTACGTCAGGGTATTAACCTGCGTGGCTATGCACAGAAAAACCCGAAACAGGAATACAAGCGCGAAGCCTTTGAGCTGTTCTCCGCTATGCTGGAAAATCTGAAGATCGATGTAGTTGGCGTATTAGGCCGGGTGCAGGTTAAAGCCGCGGAAGACGTGGATGCCGTAGAGCAACAACGCCGTAAGGCCGATGCTGTACCGCATGATTATCAGCATGCCGAAGCTGAGCACGTCGGCGGCGATGTACCTGCCGGTATGCCCGCTGGCCCGGTGTTTCGCGACCACGACAAAATAGGCCGCAATGACCCTTGCCCTTGTGGTTCCGGTAAAAAGTATAAGCAGTGTCACGGTAAGCTGGTATAAACCCCTACCATGTCGCTAAACAAAGTCAGCTCAGGCTGGCTTTGTTGTTTTAGCAGGAGAATAGTGTGAGTACAGCAAAAGTGATTCATGTTGCAGTAGGCGTGATTCTTCGTGGGCAGCAGATATTGTTGGCACTGCGTAACGGTAAACAACATCAGGGCGGCAAATGGGAGTTCCCCGGTGGTAAGGTTGAGCAGGGTGAAACGGTAGAGCAGGCACTTAAGCGCGAACTACAGGAAGAAGTAGCCATAGATGTGACGGCAAGCAGCGCTTTTATGCAGTTGGAATATGCTTATCCGGAAAAAACTGTGCTGCTGGATATTTATCTGGTGACCGGTTTTGATGGCGAGCCAGAAGGGCGCGAAGGTCAGCCGCTGCGCTGGGTCGGCATTGCCGGGCTTGGCGATATTGAATTTCCTGATGCGAATCAACCCATCGTTGAACGCATTCAGCAGCATTTTTTAACGTTAAAGCCCGCTTAATGCGGCGGGCTTAGTGTTTAAAGAAGTCGTTATCCTGTGCGATAAATTCTTGCTCTAACTCAGCCAAATACTCTTCAGACAATACAGTATCTATCGGCGTTTTGTCGGCAATGCGGTGGTTTTCTGCCGCCCAATCGCCCAGGTCAATCAATTTACAGCGTTCCGAGCAAAACGGCCTGAACGGTGCGTCACTTGACCATACTACGTCTTTATCACAGGTGGGGCATTTAACTTTCATACTGTCCTCTCAACGGCTAGCGGCGCATTCTAACAGCTGGCCAGCTTAAAACAGATCGTTTTTTCACTGCTGCAGCGGCCACTGTCATCGCTAAGCTGCATAAAGCGGATGGCATAACGGTATTTGTTGCCGCTGACGGTAGGATAAACGCCAGCCTCCAACGGGTAGCGGATGCGCAACAGTTCGTGCTGGTCAGTATTGCTCTGATAAAAGCCATTGTCAGCGGTAACATCGGTGAACTGGCCTTTCTGCCGGCTAAACCCCAGCACAAAACTTACTGCCTGTTGCAGTAAACTGAACTCAGCACACCACTGCTCAGCCATGTAGCTGCGCTCACTTTGTGGCAGGTTTAGCCAGTAATGTAGTTGTGGTACGTCGAAGTAACAGGTGCCGCCTGGTATTGCAAAGCGCTGGCGTAGTGGCGCTAAAAATTTATCGTCTTTTAAATTACCGACAAACTTATTGCTGCGCAGCAGATCACTTTGCAGCCGAACTGCCTGCTGTAACACTGGTTGCAGTTTATCGTCCGATACCGAAGGGTGATTGGCCCAGGCGACCAGTGCCGTTTCGCAGCGCTCGCAGTCTTTAATCAGGTCCGGGCGGATATCATTGCGGTCCAGCACTTCAATTAAATCAAACAGCGTATTAAAAAATGCCTGCTGCTGCCATTCGCTGTCCAGTGCCTGCAAACTGTACAGCTGAGCCAGCAGATATTCCAGTCGAAGGTAGGTGCGCAGTTTTTCATTTAGCGGGTGTTCGTAAGTCAGTTCAGTCATTTTTGGGTGCTTCACGCCTGTTACGACAACACACCTAATGCCTGTTAAGTTGCTGTATTAGCCTGCTGCAAATATTGCTGGTGCAGTGCTGCAACCTGGGGGGCGAGATCTGCCGGGGTGCTGTCATTGGTAATAATATCATCGGCTTGTTTCAGCCGTTCGCTGCGCGAAAGTTGCGCGGCCATTATGGCTCTAATCTGTTGCTCGTCTGCGTTGTCACGCGCCATGGCGCGCTGCAGTTGCAGGCTTTCGGGTAAATCGATCACCAGTACACGCTGCACATACTGGTCAAGCTTATTCTCTAACAGCAAAGGTGCGACTAATAACGCATAAGGCGATGTCAGCTCCTGTAACTGCCTTAGTATCTGCTGCCGTATTGCCGGGTGTAATAACTGCTCCAGCCAGGTTTTACTAGCTGCATCGGTAAAAACACGTTGCCGCAGTTTTGCCCGGTTTAGCTCGCCAGTGGGGAGCAGTATCTCATTCCCGAAATATTGCGTGATGGCACGCAAGCAGGGCGTTTCCGGCATGACTACTTCGCGGGCGACGATATCGGCATCAATATGCTGTACGCCAAGCTTAGCAAATAACGCTGTGACGGTAGTTTTGCCGCAGCCAATACCACCGGTTAAGCCCACTACAAACTTTGACATTACAAACCTAAATAACGCAGGTAAGCATTAGTTAGTTGCTCACCCCATAGCAGCGCTATCCAGCCAGCAGCGGCAATATAAGGCCCAAACGGGATAGGTGTCGCTTTGTCTTTACCCTGCACACTCAGCAAGGTTATACCCACTACCGCACCAACCAGCGACGACAACAGAATAATCAGCGGTAACTGCGCAGCCCCAAGCAACGCGCCAAAGACGGCCAGTAATTTAAAATCACCATAGCCCATACCTTCTTTGCCGGTCAGCAGTTTAAACAGCCAGTAAACGCTCCACAGGCTCAGATAACCGGCAGCGGCGCCGACAATAGCCTGAGCGGGATTAACAAAGGCTGAATCACTAAGGCTAAACAGCAGTGCCAGCCACAATAGCGGCAAGGTTAACTGATCAGGCAGCAGCATTTTATCTATATCGATAAAGGTCAGAGCTATCAGCCCCCAGGTGGTAAAAATAATCACAGCGGCAGCTAAACCAAAGCCCAGTTTCCACGCCACCACCGCTGAAAGTAGCGCTGTCAGTGCTTCAACTACAGGGTAACGCGCGCTGATGGGCGCACTGCAACTGCGGCATTTGCCCTTTAACAGCAACCAGCTCAGTACCGGCACATTGTCACGCGCCTGCACTGGCGCATTACAGGCCGGGCAGGCAGAACGCGGTACGGCCAGATTAAACCTGGCAGGTGCTGCGGCAGTATCGGCATTAAAATAGGCCTGATATTCCTGCTGCCAGTCGTTTTCCATCATTTTCGGTAAACGGTAAATCACTACATTTAAAAAGCTGCCAATCATCAGGCTGAAAATGGCAACCATAACAACAAATAACGCCGGGAAAGTGGTAAGTAATTCGATAAACTGCTGCATTAAACTATGTTTCCCATCTGGAATATGGGTAAATACATTGCAATAATCAAACCGCCAATTATTACGCCCAATACTGCCATAATCATTGGTTCCAGCAGCGCTGTTAAACCATCTACGGCATCGTCAACTTCCTGCTCATAGATATTGGCGACTTTGCCTAACATACTGTCCAGTGCACCGGTTTCTTCACCGATAGACACCATCGAAATCACCATTTCCGGAAACTGATCTGTTTGCTTCATCGCCAGGTGCATTTGTATACCGGCAGATACTTCTTCCCGGATAAATAAAATGGCATTTTTATATACTTCGTTACCGGATGCTCCCGCGGCCGATTCCAATGCTTCTATCAGTGGTACACCTGCAGCAAAGGTGGTAGACAAAGTGCGGGCATAGCGGGCAACAGCGGCTTTATTTAAGATACTGCCAATGACCGGCAATTTAATAATACGGCCATCGGCCCAGGTACGAAACTTCAGGTTGCTGGCATAGGTTTTCTTTACAACAAAGAAGGTGGCAATAATACCCGCTAGTACCAACCACCAATATTGTTGCATCATCTCTGATATACCGAGCACGAATAAGGTAAAGGCGGGCAGTTCAGCGCCAAAGCCAGTGAATATCTCAGCAAACTGAGGCACCACAAAAATCAGCAAAATAGACGTAACAATAGCTGCAACTACTAACACAGCCACAGGATAAAACATGGCCTTTTTAATTTTTGATTTTAGCGCTTCGGCCTTTTCTTTATAAATAGCCAAGCGGTCAAAAATCTGATCAAGCGAACCAGATGACTCGCCCGATTTAACTAAGTCGCAATATAATTCATCAAAATACTTTGGGTGTTCACGCAGGGTTTCGGATAGCGGCAAACCTGCCTGTACTTTTACTGAAATTTTCTGCATTAGGGTGCGCAGGCTTTTGTTATCGGCACCATTCGCAATAAGGTCGATAGATTGCACCAGTGGCACACCGGCACCCAGCATGGTAGCAATCTGCCGGGTAAAAATAGCGATATCCAGCGGTTTAATTTTTTTACCATCACCGAACAGGGATTTTGGCTTTTTCTTGACCCCTGATGGCGTAATACCTTGCTGGCGCAGTAGTGCTTTAACCTCAGCAATGCTGGTGCCTTTAATTTCACCATCTACCTTTTTACCGCGCCGGTTTACACCTTTATAGGTAAAGGCTTCGAGCTCTTTTATTTTAAATTGTTGTGCCTGAGCCATCTGTTTATTTCCTGTTGTGCGCTTTGGCGCCTGCTTTAATACTTAATTTGCTTTAACTGTTTACGTTAGCCTTTCGTTACTCGGTTTACTTCGGCCAGGCTGGTTAAACCGGCGGCGGCCTTAATAAGCCCGGACTGGCGTAAGTTATTCACGCCTTCAGTCTGCGCTTGGGTGGCTATATCCAGCGAGTTGCCGCCTTGCATAATAATGTCGGCCATTTTTGCACTTACCGGCATGACTTCATAAATACCCACCCGGCCTTTATAGCCATTGGTACAGTGCTCACAACCCACAGGTTTAAACACTTTAACATTCGGTAGCTGCTGTGGCGTAAAGCCTTGCCTTAGTAGTTCGGCCTCGGGCAATACTTCAGGCTGTTTGCACTGGCCGCATAACCGCCGTGCCAGGCGCTGAGCGATAATAAGTGATACTGAGCTTGCCACGTTGTAAGACGGCACGCCCATATTCAGTAAACGGGTTAAGGTTTCCGGTGCCGAGTTAGTGTGCAAGGTTGATAAAACCAAGTGGCCGGTTTGCGCTGCTTTAATGGCAATTTCAGCAGTTTCTAAATCCCGAATTTCACCGACCATGACCACATCAGGGTCTTGCCGTAAAAAGGCCTTTAGTGCCGAGGCAAAAGTTAAGCCTGCGCGCGGGTTAACCTGCACCTGGTTAATACCGGCTAAGTTAATCTCTACCGGGTCTTCGGCTGTTGAAATATTAGTTTCGCTGGTATTTAAAATAGCCAGGCCGGTATATAGGGATACGGTTTTACCTGAACCAGTCGGGCCGGTTACCAGTATCATACCCTGCGGCTGTGCTAACGCATCTAAATACAGCTGCTTCTGGTTTTCTTCGTAGCCTAAAACATCGATACCGAGCATGGCACTGTCGGAGTCGAGAATACGCATTACAATTTTCTCGCCCCAAAGTGTAGGCAGCGTACTTACCCGAAAGTCGATCGATTTTTTCGCTGACAGTTTTAGTTTAATCCGGCCATCCTGCGGCACCCGCTTTTCCGCGATATCCAGCCGCGACATTACCTTTAGTCGCGCTGATAACCGGGTAGCGAGTGCGACCGGTGGGCTGGCCATTTCATGCAAAATGCCGTCGATCCGAAAGCGAATGCGGTAGCTTTTCTCGTAGGGTTCAAAGTGTAAATCGGACGCACCTTTACGTATGGCATCAAGCAGCATTTTGTTAATAAAGGCAATAATCGGCTGATCTTCTTTATCAACCTGCACGCCCTGGGTTTCTTCCTCTTCTTCCTGGGCAATGCCCATCGAGCCTAAATCCCAGTCGCTCTCGCTAAAATCGCCACCCAAGCTGCTATCGAACAGTTTATCAATCAGTTTATGCAGCTTGTCGTACTCAACCACCACCACTTCTGCGTTTAAACCGGTGTTAAATTCAAAATCTTCAATGGTTTGAATATTGGTCGGGTCTACCACTGCCAGAAACATGCTGCGGCCGCGCTTGCCAAGCGGCAGCATATCGGTTTTGCGTACCAGTTTTTCATTGCGTAGCTCTTCCGGCACGTAGTCGATATCAAAATGGTCTAAATCCAGGCTAATAGCATGGCTGATACCGGCAGCGGCACGGGCCAGTTCGTCAGCTTTTATCAACTTTTCAGTGATTAACAGCTCAGGCAGGTTTTTAAACTGACCACCTTTATCGGTGACAATTTTAGTGGCCTGGTCGCCATTTAACAGACCAAGCTGTACTAAACGTTTAAATAAGGTGGAGGTAGTGGTTACGGCCATTAAGCTGAAACGTCCTGATTTTGCTAATAAGAATTAGATAAAGTTAATTGATTATGCCACTAACTGCTGGTTATTCAAGTTAAACGAAGCCGTCATAGACAGATGAATTTTGAGTTAAGCTATTTACAACGCTCTAATTTACGTACCTTCATTTGAACTCACTTTATCACCTAAATATTGGTATAACAGCTGACCGATAGCGTCATTAAATTTAAGCCATTTATACTCTCTATAGTTTGCGAGCAAAACAATAACCTCTCCATCAGGTGTTGTTGCAGCGAAAGCTGTTAGCCCTGGTAAGCTACCGTCTCGCCAGTACATAACATGCTGTGTATTTTTCTGGTATTTATAAAACACGTATCCATGACAGGTTCGCCACAAAGAAAAATCACAAACCGGTTCAAGGCCTTCAAATACCGATAACTTCGTGTCGTTTAAATTACGCGATATCAATAAAGCCAAATCTGATGCAGTTCCGGCCCAACCACCTGAAGCGAGCATTGCATGATAGTCAAAACTCAACAAGGTTTTTTCGCTATCAGAATGATCAAACATATAATGTACTTCTTTACTGCTTATAGTCGAATTAGTAACTTCCTGAATTGACGAGTATTGAGCAACATCCAAAGTGTTTATAAATAGTGTCTCAAGAGGAGTATCTGCCGACTTTGCTAAAGCTTCTCCTAACAAGCAGTAACCTAAATTAGAATATGAATAGTGTTGTCCGGGGGTATAGTCGAGTTTAAGCTTGTTCAGTGTTTTCAAGTCATATGGACACCAAGGAGCCACTTGTAACATTGGATCGCCTGAGCGTATTCTGTCAAACCCTGCCCGGTGGGTGAGCAGGTGTTTGAACGTAATAGTCAATAGTCTTGAATCCTGCAGTTTATCGTAATCTCCAAGTCGCGGGAGTACTAACCCATCTAGCGGCATTTTCCCTTCAGATACCAGCCTCAATGCTGTCAAGGATGTGAATATCTTAGTCAGGCTGGCATATCGAAAATGGTCCGCTAATGAAACTGGAGAGAATAAGCCTTTACTACCACCCCACCCAAATGCGCAATCAATGCTGGGTGTTGTTTTTGATATAAAGCTTATTTGCCCACCGGGAATGCCTAAATCTTGCAGACTTTTGATCAAATCTAATATTTTACTGTTTGTTGTCGAAGTGCAGGAATGAGTAAAGGGCAGTGACCGCGCAATATGGTATTGGATCTTGGTTTGGTGCCTGACATACACAAAACCGATAAAAACGACCAGCAATATGATTAGGGCGGTTGCGCGTATCAAGCTTCTACCTGCCTTTTGAAAAGGCGTCTTTTTATTCGACTGAAAATGCCATTCTTAGCAATTTGTTCTGAGTAAGCTCTGTATTCAGCAAAAGCCATAAGATGGCGCTCTTCTGTTTTCGCCCGAAGATAATAGACTGTGCTGACAAACAAGAGACCAGCAATATTTCTTATAAACTCATAGGTAGTCGTAACGCCAAAAAAGGGCACGGTATGCATCCACCAGTAGATATTTTTTGCAATATAGGCTGGATGCTTGGTATAGGCGTAAGGGCCGGTATCTATAAGCCCACGCCAGGTTAAATTCGAAAATTTCCAGCCAAAGTTAGCGCTGGATATCCAGTAAGTCATCCAGGTTGCGGTGATCATAAATGCCCAAAACCAGTAAAGAGGATGATCTGCAGTCAGCCAGTCGTACCACAGATAATTATCTGTTTGTTGTTTAATCCAGTGATAAATGATTAGTAAAGGCGGATAACAAATAAGGCAAACTAACCAGCCACTTATGTTCGGGTCAGTGCTTTTAACATCACTATTTAGCAGTTTGCTAGAGAATACATAGCCTATTGTCGCGACAATAAGATCAAATGCCAGCCCAAATGTAAATATTCCCGTGATGATCACTAACGGCTTAGCTGACCAACTAAATGTCAGCAGAAACTCGGTAGTATCGAATAATGCTCCGGCCATTATGGGAATAAACAGTAACTTAACCAAACTTTTTAGTATTAAAGCTTTATGTTCATGCAATATAAATTTACGCCGGCGCAGCAGACTGTAACCGAGCTTAGCATACTCATCTTCCGGCTCAGCTAACCGTGAACTGGTAAAGCGCAGATACCAAGGAGCTAATAGTACTAATATTGGGTAAAGTAGAGTGAATTCAAAAGTGAAGCTGGCAAAAGGGCTAATACCAAAGCGGGCCATTAAGTGGGTATACAATAACAGCAGAGTAAAAAATACAGTCACCACTGCGTGTTTAGCTTTTACCATGTTGGCATCAGGTACACAGATTACAGGTGATACAGCTAACTGACGTTTTAATATAACAATTAACGGCGGTGTAATAGTTATAATAATCAGTAGCTTGCTGGCTAAAAAACTGCCGATATAAGTCTGAAAATTAGTCATCAGTAGCAGCAGATAGCCAGCATTAAAACAAATAAATAAAGGCCAGGCAGTGTACATAAACATGTTAGTCCTAAAAAATAAAGGCGCCGTTGGGCGCCTTTACGTTTATAAATAAAGCGATTAACCGCCTGTACCACCAGCTGCGCCACCAGCAGCACCGCCACCAACAGCTGCTAAAGTACACGAACCAGTACCAGCTAAGCATACAGTATTTTGTGCAATAGCAGCGTTACCACGGGTGCGTGGTGTAAAGGTTATCGGAGCATTGGTGTTATAATTTTCCCGAGTTAAAGTCAGAGTTGCTGGAGTAAGACAAGAAACCGCAGTGTATTGATCTGGAATTGGCTGGTTCTCGTCGGCTAAAGCACCAACTGCCGCGCTCATGTAAGCTTTAGCTTCTTGCATACAAGCACCGTTTGAACCGCGTTGGGTGTAGTCACGGTAAGCTGGCAGTGCTACTGCAGCTAAGATACCGATGATCGCTACAACGATCATTAATTCGATTAAGGTAAAACCTTGTTGGTTACGTTTCATTTTAACTTCTCCTGATTTTTTTATTAGCCGCTCGGGCTGCTTATAATTTTGAACTTTTTAACAAGCGGCGCAAGTCAAATGTAACTAAATTTGCTTGTTAATTGCAACTATTTGTAATTTAAGGTTATTTTTATCTAAAGTCGGGAATTTTGTTATTGTTTTTATAGTAATAAAGTACTAGTTTAAAAGCTCTAACTTAAATCCGTACCGAAAATGCCATGTTATCTATCGCGCTAGGAGTGGTGTTAAGCGTGCTTTTTACGTGTGTTTTGACAACACTCCGGCTGCTTTTTACTGTTACGCAGTGCCAGTGGGGTAGGTGTAAGTTGATGACTAGAGATTATGGCCATTGCTGTGCGGCATGCAAAACCCTAAGTATGGTAACGCTGGTTTCACTGTAGGTATATACCACTATGTAGTTGGCGTGGGCGACTAATTCTCTGGTGCCTTTTACTCTGCCTGCACGTTATAGTTGAGGGTATGTTTCTAAAACTAAAACTAAAACTAAAACTAAAACTAAAACTTTATTTTCAATATCATCTTTCAGTTGTTGGGCGGCATCCGGATTGTCGTCTGAGATGTAATCGACAATAGCGAGTAAATCTGCCCTGGCGCCCGGTTTCCAATTAAGCTTTGGCACGGCGCTTTTTATCTATCAGAGCCTGAACTTCGTCCATTACATCGCTATGTCGTACGGCAGGAGAGTTGTCATTAAGGGCTTCAGTCACCTTAGCTTTGAACCAGTTATCATAAGATTTTTCATCAGCAATAAGTGCTGGCGGCAGTCCTCCCTCTTTTGATATACGGGTGAGTAAAATACGTACAGCGTCAGATACCGTTAAACCGGCATTAGCCAGTTTTTCTGCTGCGTCGGCTTTTAATGCGTCGTCTACCCGTACATGTATCATTGAGCTTGCCATGAGAAATACCGTGATTTGCTGTAGGTTGAAAGTATGTATCTCATTTGAGATATCGTCTATTGTAAATTGGTAATTCAGGCTGCCCATAGTGCCATGCGGGCTAAAAATGCCTGGCCCCATGGCGATAACAGCCAGATAACCAACAAGGCATTACCAAGGATGACAAAACCGAACTCACGGCGGAATGACATTTTGCTGCGCTTATGCGCCAGCTGCTGCTGGGCGAGGTAAGCACCGGGCCAGCCGCCAATCAGGCTGAATAATTGCAGCGTTTCTTCGGTTAGCCGGTTGCCATGGCGGGCTATGGCGGCTTCTTTATCGGCTTTATATAACCAGTAGGTAAAAATGCTGGCTTCTACGTATAGCAGCGGCAGTACATATAACAGCTTGCCAAACAGCAGGGCTATGACCACTGCGATAAAAAAGGCCAGCCGGAACAGCAGGGCAGTGTGGTTGGCATAGGCAATATCGGCAGCGCCCTGCAGCATGCGGGCTGACATTTTTTTAAACTGCGACTCGGCAGGGGCCGTGGCAAAGCGCCAGGGGGCGGCAATGTTGCGCTGCCGTTTGTCTTGGCTGAGGCTAAATTGCAGTTTATCGCCGGGTTTTGGCCGATCGCCCACGCCCGCCATATCGCGGATATGGAAAAACAGTTTCTCACCGCTCTGGTCGCACAATACAAAGCCAAAGCCTTTATCGTCACGCCAGAATACTACGGTACCGGTCAGCTGCATTTGCTGTTCCTGTATTAATGCCTTGTCGGTGAGACCAAAACGTTACGGCAGAAGTTTAATATTTTGCAGCCAAATACTGGCTTTCAGTGTTTATGGATTTTGTTTTAAATGGTTTAACAGTTGGTCCAGCTGATGACTAAGCGGAGGTAATGCTTGCGTGGCTGTGTCCCAAACGACGTCTAGATTGATATCGAAATAACCGTGAGCAATTCGGTTGCGCATACCTTTCATGCTGCGCCAGGGAATATCATCATGCCGTGCAGAAAACTCCGGATATAACTGCAACACTTTTGTTGCGTTCTCACCCAATACCAGCAAGTTCAATACTACAGCCTGCTGCGTTTTTTTATCAGCTAAAAAGTCTGCCTTCTCAATTCCTTCAATGTAGGAGCGGGCTAGAAACACAGACTCCTGCATTTGCTCGATGTAAGTTAAAATTCGGTTTATTTTCATACAGGTACGGCTTGTCTGAGTATTGATACCCGTATTTTTTCTGGTAAATCGCCAGGTGTTAACAGGTCTACCGGTACTCCCAATGCTTCTTCAAGCATTAACTGCAATTCGCCCAAATCAAATAACGTTGTGCCTGGTAAGGTGTCTACCAATAAGTCTAAATCACTGCCCTCAGTGTCTTTGGCCATAGCCACCGAGCCAAATATACGTGGATTGGTCGCTTTATATCGAGCTACCAAAGTGTGTATAAGTGCCCTGTTGTGTGACAGTGCATCTGATGGCCGCATAATAGTCTCCAAGTTTTTCACTTAGTGTGCAGTATAGGGTAATTTTCCGCTACAGAGCTTCCTGATTAATGCTTAAGCGCATCGATAAGTCTATCGCCTGTATATGCTTGGTTAAGGCACCACTGGAAATATAGTCAACGCCGGTGGCCGCAAGTTCCGTTAAACGCTCGCTGGTAATATTGCCTGATACTTCCAGTTTGGCTTTGCCACCATTCAGAGTTACTGCTTGCTTGATATCGGCCAGGCTAAAGTTATCCAGCATGATAATGTCGGCACCGGCAGCCAGCGCTTGTTGTAGCTCGGTCAGGTTTTCGGTTTCTACCTCTACCGGTTTGCCGGGGAAGTTTTGCCGGGCAGTCGCTACCGCATTGGCGATAGAGCCTGCTGCGGCAATATGGTTTTCTTTAATTAAAAAGGCGTCATACAAACCAATGCGGTGATTTTTACCGCCGCCGGTACTGACAGCATACTTTTGCGCGAAGCGCAGGCCCGGGATAGTTTTACGGGTGTCGAGTAAGCGGGTATTACTGCCTTGTAAAAACTGCACGTAGTGCGCCGTGGTGGTAGCCGTTGCACTTAATAGCTGCAGAAAGTTCAGGGCGGTACGCTCGCCGGTTAGTAGTATTCTGGCCGGGCCACTCAGGCTGCACAGGGTGCTGTTGGCGGCTAATTTGTCGCCGTCTTTGGCCTGCCAGTTAATCCGCACTTCGCCGCCGAGCTGACGGAATACTTCGTTGACAAAGGCGCTGCCGCACAACACACACTCTTCGCGGGTAATAATAGTGGCACTGGCCTGCTGCTGCTTCGGAATTAATGACGCAGTGATATCGCCGTCGGTTAAGGGTAAAAAGCCTAAATCTTCGGCCAGGGCGCTGGCCACGGCGCGCTGTATTTCTTGTTGTAACAGCGTGGTAAAGTCGGTTTGCTTAGTCATTTGGTTTTAGTCATCTGGTTTTCGTCATTCAGTCTGGTTTGTAAGATGTATTAGTTGTGCTGGATAAGGGTAAGCTGATTGCCTTGCTGGTGGAATTCTAACTGTTTTAGCGCGCTCATGCCCAGTAATATCTCGGCGCTGCCATCCAGGTTACCCAGCTGCGGCACGATAACGGCGTCGATGTTATACAGCCGGATATCGCCCAGTTGCAGGCTGTCTACCTGGCTTTGATACGCCTGCGCTATACCATTGGCGGTGCTTACCTGTACCTCGCGGCCAAAAGGCAAATTTAGCTGGCGGGCGGTGCCGGCATCAATGGCAATAGTGGTGGCGCCGGTGTCGAGCATAAAATTAACCGGCGTATTGTTAACCAGAGCCGTGCCGACATAATGGCCGCTTTTGTTACGGATCAGCACAGTGCGGGTTTCGCCACTACTGCCGGTTACGCTGCGCAGTTGCTGGTTTGGGTTAAGCTGTTTGCTGATGGTGTCCTGAAAAAATAAAAACAGCAGCACCATCAGAATAAGCCAGGCAATAATAGCGAAGGTCTTACCATATTTGTTTGTTGGCTCAGGTGCTTGCATTAATAACCTCCTGCATTGACAATAGCGCTATAGCTTACTGACCCTGCCGGTTAAAGGCAAAACATCATGACTGCTACTCTACCTGTTGTCACAGAGCGTCATAGCCCTCATTACGATGACCGCCCGCACGCGGAAACGGTTAGCCTGTTGGTGATCCACAATATCAGCCTGCCAGCCGGCGAATTTGCCAAAGTACCACAGCATAGCTATGTGGACGCGCTGTTTATGGGCAAGCTTGATTGCACAGCACACCCAAGCTTTGTCGGTCTTGCCGGAGTGAGGGTATCGGCGCATTGCGTGATCTGGCGTGACGGCAGCATTTTTCAGTATGTGCCTTTTGCCAAACGCGCCTGGCATGCCGGTGTCAGCAATTTTGCCGGCCGTGCGCGCTGTAACGATTTTTCTATCGGCATAGAATTAGAAGGCACCGATAATTTACCGTATACTGATCAGCAATATAAAAGCCTGATTAACCTGACACTAATGATAATGCAGCAGTATCCGGCTATTACGCCTGAGCGAATAGCTGGCCATTGTGATATTGCGCCCGGGCGCAAAACCGACCCCGGCGCGGCGTTTGACTGGATGCGCTACCGCGACGCGATAAAAAGTGCGCTAAACAAGCCGATTTAAGGAGTTTTCGCTATGACATTAATCAGTATGCTGCTGGCACTTATTATTGAGCGTCTTGCCGTGCGCAGTGATGCCTGGCAAGCCAGCCGTTATGCCAGCGCTTATGTGCGTTTTACCGCCCGCTCCGGCCTGAGTAAGCTTGCCGCCAATAGCCTGGGCTGGTACTTGTGGCTGATACTGCCGGGCGCTGTTGTGGCTTTATTGCTGCATCTGGCAGACAGCCATTTGCTGAGTCTGGTGGTCAATACGCTGGTATTGCTGGTGGGGCTTGGCTGCTGGCATTATCGTCAGCTGTATAAGCAGTATTTAAATGCTATGGACAGAGGCGATGAAGAAGCGGCGTTTATTGCTATGCAGCAAATACGCACTGATATGGGTAGCAACAAAGAGCAGCACAGTTATGGTCAGCTCTTGGTGTGGCTGAATTTTCGTTACTACGCTGCTGTAGTGTTCTGGTTTTTACTACTGGGTGCGTTCGGCGTTATTACCTATGCCCTGGTGCGGCATTTACAGGAAGCTGTGGCAGAAGACGATGCAGCCAGTTATACCGCCTGTAGTAATAGTAAGGCTGTGCCTTGTGTAGCGCACTGGGCCAACTGGTTTCCGGCCCGGTTGTTTGGCTTAGGCTTTGCACTGGTGGGGCATTTCTCCCGCGCCTCTACCGCGTTACTGGGCTACTTTCTTGATTTTACCGCCGACAACGAGCAGGTGGTGGTAGATGTAGCAACCGCTGCCGAACCATTGCCGGCAGACAGTTTAAATACGCTGGAAGATACCAGCTATATGGTGCAGCTTGCTAAACGCAATATGCTGTTTTTCCTGGCCTTTACCGCCATTCTGACGTTAAGTGGCTGGTTAGGCTGATTAGAGTTTTGCTATCAAGGCGCCGATATGGCGCCTTTTTTATTGCTGCCTGTTATCGAGATTACCGCAGGCGGAAAATGCGTTACCTGCCTTGCTCGTACCCTGGTCAGACCAATTCTAATGGTTTGTTTCATACGCTTGTCATTCTGAGTTAATACTCTAACTATTTTCCGTTTTTGCCTTTGCCGGTATTCTCTGCTTTATTTACATGCCGGGCAGAAACTGCTACCTTATCGCCACTAAAATATAATTGGTAAGACCAATTTACAGTGGCGGATTGGCTCTGTAACGGAAAATACCAGATAGCAAACTTGGCAGCGCATGGCAGATTTTAAAATTAAACCGGCAAAACTCTCTGACCGCATTGTCGAGCAACTGGAAAACATGTTGCTTGAAGGCAGTTTTGCGCCGGGGCAGAAATTGCCGCCAGAGCGTGATTTAGCCGACATGTTTGCCGTATCGCGGCCATCGCTGCGCGAAGCTATTCAAAAGCTGGAAGCCAAAGGCCTGGTCAGCCGCCGTCAGGGTGGTGGCACTTATGTCTGTGACAACCTGGCTGTTGGCCTGACCGACCCGCTGTTTGCGCTGATTGCCCGCCACCCGGAATCGCAGTTTGATTTACTGGAGTTTCGCCACGCGCTGGAGGGTATTTGTGCCTATTACGCCGCATTGCGTGGTACGGCTGCCGATTTTGCCCAAATTACCGCGCATTACGATGCAATATGCCAGGCACAGCAGTTAAACGACATTGACCGTGAAGCCAAAGCGGTCGGCAGTTTTTATCTGGCAGTAGCCGAAGCGTCACACAATGTGGTGTTACTGCATTTGGTGCGCGGCTTAACGCCATTGGTGGAGCAGAATATCCGCTTAAACCTGGAAACCCTGCAGCAAAAGGAAGGCATTGTCAGCCAGCTAAATGCACACCGGCAACGGCTGATGCAGGCTGTTATCAACGGCGAGCCGGAAAAGGCGCGTCAGGCCAGCAATGGCCATTTGGCTTTTATTGAAGAAGCGCTGCTGGAAGTGGGCAAAGAACGTTCGCGTATTGAACGTTCGTTGCGCCGTACCCAGCAGGGTTAATAACAATTTTAACGCACATGCATGTATAGCACAGGCGTGCATAACCAAAGGAAACCTCGATATGTCTGAAGTCAGTAAAGTTGACATCGACGCTCTGGAAACCAAAGAGTGGCTTGAAGCGCTGGAATCGGTAGTTCGCACTGAAGGGGTCGAGCGGGCACAGTTCCTGCTGGAGAAAGTGCTGGAAGAAGCCCGGTTAGAAGGCGTAGACATGCCAACCGGCGTCACCACCAACTACATTAATACCATTCCTCCGCAGCAAGAACCGGCTTACCCGGGCGATGTTAATCTGGAACGGCGTATTCGTTCGGTGATCCGCTGGAACGCCATTATGATTGTACTGCGTGGCTCGAAAAAAGAGCTGGATTTAGGCGGCCATATGGCGTCTTACCAGTCATCTGCCGCGTTTTACGAAACCTGTTTTAACCACTTCTTCCGCGCGCCGAACGACAAAGACGGCGGCGACTTGGTGTATTATCAGGGCCATATTTCTCCGGGTATCTATGCCCGTGCTTTTGTAGAAGGCCGCTTAACTGCAGAGCAGCTCGACAGCTTCCGTCAGGAAGTAGACGGCAAGGGCTTATCAAGCTACCCGCACCCGAAATTAATGCCGGAATTCTGGCAGTTCCCAACGGTGTCGATGGGCCTTGGCCCTATCGCCTCTATTTACCAGGCACGATTCTTAAAGTATTTACACGGCCGTGGCTTAAAAGACACCAGCGCACAGCGCGTTTATGCCTTCTTAGGTGATGGTGAGATGGACGAGCCGGAATCACGTGGTGCGATAAGCTTTGCCGCGCGCGAAAAGCTGGGCAACCTGTGTTACCTGATCAACTGTAACCTGCAGCGCCTCGATGGCCCGGTAATGGGTAACGGTAAGATTATTCAGGAACTGGAAGGCTTGTTCCGCGGTGCGGGCTGGAACGTGATCAAAGTGGTGTGGGGCCGCGGCTGGGATAAACTGCTGGCGAAAGACACCACCGGTAAGCTGTTACAGCTGATGAACGAAACCATCGACGGTGACTACCAGACGTACAAAGCCAATGACGGTGCCTATGTGCGTAAGCACTTCTTCGGCCGTTACCCGGAAACGGCAGCGCTGGTTGCTGACATGACCGATGAAGAAATTTTCGCCTTAAAACGCGGCGGTCATGAGCCATCCAAACTGTTTGCTGCCTTTAAAGCCGCGCAGGAATGTACTGACAAACCGACTGTTATCCTGGCAAAAACCGTTAAAGGTTACGGCATGGGCGAAGCAGCAGAAGGTAAGAACATTGCGCACCAGGTGAAGAAAATGGACATGACGCACGTGCTGCAATTGCGTAAACGTCTTGGCCTGGAAGACTACATCAGCGAAGAGCAGGTAGCCGACTTACCGTACATCAAGCTGCCGGAAGGCTCGCCAGAGCTGGAATACCTGCATGCACGCCGTAAAGCGTTGCACGGTTACACGCCGGTACGTCTGCCAAACTTTACTAAAGCGCTGGCACTGCCTGAGCTGGGTGCTTTTGACGCCCTGCTGGAAGAGCAAAAGCGTGAAATCTCAACCACTATGGCCTATGTGCGCGCACTGAATATTCTGCTGAAAGATGAGCATATCGGTAAGCAAATTGTGCCGATTATTGCTGACGAAGCCCGTACCTTTGGTATGGAAGGCTTGTTCCGTCAAATCGGTATCTATAACCCTGGCGGCCAGAACTACACGCCGGAAGACCGCTCAGTAGTGAGTTACTACAAAGAAGATGTCGGTGGTCAGGTACTGCAGGAAGGTATTAACGAGCTGGGCGCAATGTCATCCTGGGTGGCGGCGGCAACGTCGTACAGCACCAACGATTTACCGATGATCCCGTTTTATATCTACTACTCGATGTTTGGCTTCCAGCGCGTGGGCGATATGGCGTGGCTGGCAGGCGATCAGCAGGCGCGCGGCTTCTTATTAGGCGCAACTGCTGGCCGTACTACGTTAAACGGCGAAGGTTTACAGCACGAAGACGGCCACAGCCATATTCTGGCCGGCACCGTGCCGAACTGTATTTCATACGACCCGACTTATGCCTTTGAGCTGGCGGTGATTATGCAAGACGGTATCCGCCGCATGTACGGTAAAGATCAGGAAAACATCTATTACTACATCACGGTAATGAACGAAAACTACCACCACCCGGCCATGCCAAAAGGCGCCGAGGAAGGTATTCGCCGTGGTATTTACAAGCTGGAGTCGCACAACGGCGATCGCGGCAAAGTACAGCTGATGGGCTCAGGCACTATTTTAAATGAAGTGCGTAAAGCTGCTGACATCTTAAGCAAAGACTACGGTGTAGCCTCTGACGTGTACTCTGTTACCTCGTTTAACGAGCTGGCACGTGATGGCCAGGATGTTGAGCGCTTTAACATGCTAAACCCGGACGCGAAAGAGAAAACGCCATACATTGCTACGGTAATGAACAGTGCACCGGCGATTGCCGCCACCGACTACATGAAAAACTACGCCGATCAGGTTCGTGCTTTCATCCCGGCTAAGTCTTACAAGGTACTGGGTACCGACGGCTTTGGCCGCTCAGACAGCCGCGAGAACCTGCGCCGCCACTTTGAAGTTAACGCCGGCTACATTGTTGTGGCTGCGCTTAGCGAGCTGGTGAAGCAGGGCGAGTTGAAGAAAACCGTGGTCAGCGACGCCATCAAGAAATTTGGCATCGACAGTGGCAAAACCAACCCGCTGTACGCATAAGAGGATTAACCATGACGATTGAAATTCATGTTCCGGATATTGGTGCAGATGAAGTAGAAGTCACCGAAATTCTGGTCAAGGCAGGCGACAAGGTTGCGGTCGATCAGTCACTGCTTAGCGTTGAAGGTGATAAAGCCAGTATGGAAGTACCGGCAAGCGAAGCTGGTGTGGTAAAAAGCATCAACGTTAAAGTGGGCGATAAGGTAAAAACCGGCAGCCTGATCATGACCTTTGAAGGCGAGGGCGCAGCGAAAGAAGACGCAGCACCTGCCAAAGAAGAAGCTAAGAGCGACGCCAAAAGCGAAACCAAAGCAGACAAGCCAAAAAGTGGCGGCACTGCAGTACAGGACGTAAAAGTACCGGATATCGGCGGCGACGCAGTAGAAGTTACTGAAATAATGGTAAAAGTTGGCGATACAGTAAGCGAAGAGCAATCTTTGCTGAGCGTAGAAGGCGACAAAGCCAGTATGGAAGTACCAGCACCTTTTGCCGGTAAGGTTAAAGAAATCAAAATCAATGTTGGCGATAAAGTATCGACCGGCAGCCTGATCATGGTATTTGAAACCGAAGGCGACGCCAGTGCCGATGCTGCCCCGGCTGCCGAGCCAAAAGCCGAAGCCAAAGCAGAAACGAAAACCGAAGCAGCTCCGGCGAAAACCGAAACAGCACCGGCAGCCTCTGCTGCGTCAGGCAGTGACGGCTTTGTTGAAAACAGCGCCTATGCCCACGCGTCGCCGGTGATCCGCCGTTTAGCGCGCGAGTTTGGTATCAACCTGGCGAAGGTGAAAGGCTCAGGCCGTAAAGGCCGCGTGGTGAAAGAAGACGTACAAAACTACGTTAAGCAGTTAGTGAAGCAGGTTGAAAGTGGCGCAGTAAGCTCTGGCGCTGGCAACAGCATGGGCTTTGACCTGATTGCCTGGCCAAAAGTCGACTTCAGCAAATTTGGCGAAGTTGAAGCCAAGCCACTGTCACGTATTCAGAAGTTATCCGGTGCTAACCTGCACCGTAACTGGGTACGTATTCCGCACGTGACCCAGTTCGATGAAGCTGACATCACCGGCCTGGAAGACTTCCGCAAAGAGCAGAACGCTATTGCCGACAAGAAAAAAATGGGCGTTAAGTACACACCGCTGGTGTTTATTATGAAAGCGGTGGCCAAAGCGTTGGAAGAGTTCCCAACCTTTAACAGCTCATTGTCGGATGATGGCGCAAGCTTAATTCTGAAAAAATACGTGCACTTAGGTATTGCCGTTGATACTCCAAATGGCCTGGTGGTACCGGTAGTACGTGATGTAAACAAAAAAGGCATTATCGAGCTGTCACGTGAGCTGCAGGACATCTCTGTTAAGGCTCGCGAAGGTAAACTGACTTCCAGCGATATGCAGGGCGGCTGTTTTACGATCTCAAGCCTCGGCGGCATTGGCGGTACGGCGTTTACGCCTATTGTAAATGCGCCGGAAGTCGCCATATTAGGGGTGTCGAAGTCTGACATTAAGCCGAAATGGAACGGTAAAGAGTTTGAGCCAAAGCTGATGCTGCCGCTTAGCGTATCGTACGATCACCGCGTGATTGACGGCGCCCTGGCCGCACGTTTTACCGCCACACTGGCAGGTTATCTGGCTGATATTCGCCAAATTATTATGTAACACCCTGTAGCGGAGCGAATTTTGTGTCCCGCACTGAAAAGTTACGGGACATCGCTCAGGCAGAATGTTAAAATTCTGCCACTTTTTTCGCCTGGTAGCCTTGCCCTACATGCTGCTATCAGTCAACCGAACCGATGATAAAAGGTAATACGATGAGCAACGAAATCAAAACCCAAGTAGTGGTGCTGGGCGCAGGCCCTGGCGGTTACTCTGCAGCGTTTCGCGCAGCAGATTTAGGTTTAGAAGTTACCCTGGTTGAAGCACGCAGCACCTTAGGCGGCGTATGTTTAAACGTAGGTTGTATTCCATCTAAAGCCTTATTACACGTTGCTAAGGTCATTGATGACGCCCGCGATATGGCCTCACACGGCGTAACCTTTGGCGAGCCGAAAATCGATTTAGACAAAATCCGTAGCTGGAAAGACAAAGTAGTTGGTCAGCTGACTAACGGCCTGGCCGGTATGTCGAAAATGCGTAAAGTAAAAGTGGTTACCGGTTACGGTAAATTCACCGGCGCAAACACCTTACAGGTTGGCGACACCACTATTACCTTTGAACAGGCCATTATCGCTGCAGGTTCAGAGCCGGTATCACTGCCATTTATTCCAAAAGATGACGACCGTATTATCGATTCAACCGGCGCACTGGAATTAAAAGACATTCCGGGCGAAATGCTGGTATTAGGTGGCGGTATCATCGGCCTGGAAATGGGTACTGTGTACCGTGCACTGGGTTCTAAAGTATCAGTAGTTGAATTTGCTGACCAGTTAGTACCGGCAGCAGATGCTGATATCGTTAAAGCCTACACCAAGTACAACAAAGACAACTACAACATCATGTTGTCGACCAAAGTAGTTGGCGTAGAAGCGAAAAAAGACGGCTTATATGTAACCTTCGAAGGCAAAAACGCCCCTGAGAAAGCCGTACGTTACGACAAGATCCTGGTTGCAGTTGGCCGTAAGCCAAACGGTAACCTGTTAGACGCGGCAAAAGCAGGTGTTAACGTAGACGAGCGCGGCTTTATCAATGTTGATAAGCAACTGCGCACTAACGTACCGCACATTTATGCCATCGGTGACGTTATCGGCCAGCCAATGTTAGCGCACAAAGCAGTACACGAAGGCCACGTAGCGGCTGAAGTGATTGCCGGCCAGAAGCACTACTTCGACCCGCGCTGCATTCCATCAGTTGCCTACACCGACCCGGAAATGGCCTGGACAGGTGTAACCGAGAAAGAAGCAAAAGAAAAAGGCATGGCAGTAGAAACCGCCGTGTTCCCTTGGGCCGCGTCAGGCCGTGCTATTGCTTCAGCCCGCACTGAAGGCTTCACTAAGCTGATTTTCGACAAAGAAACGCACCGTATCGTCGGTGGCGCTATTGTTGGTATCAACGCCGGTGAAATGCTGGGTGAAATCTGCTTAGCAGTAGAGATGGGGGCCGACGCAGAAGATATCGCGTTAACTATCCACGCTCACCCAACACTGAACGAGTCTATCGGTTTAGCAGCAGAAGTGTACGAAGGTTCAATCACCGACCTGCCAAACCCGAAAGCGAAGAAGAAGTAAGCTTCTTATTGCTGAATAAAACAAAGGCCGCTAATGCGGCCTTTGTTTTATCTAAAGATTCCCATGCCATTGAATTGTTGCGCGAGGTAATTTGCGTAATGATCAGTCATGCCGCATATGAAATCAAGCCCTCTCATTATTCCATGATATGTAGCAATATTCTTATCTCCATTTTCGGTATTTACATAAGCTTTTACTTCTGGTGAAAAAGTATCCCGCCCCAAAAGGTCGAGAACCCTATTTGACTTGCTACTTATTTCTTTGCTATTTCCTTTATTTTCAATGTGTTCTGTTATCGCCTCTATGATGTTTTCTAGCAGTGTTGCCAATGTATTATAAGCACCAATTTCTAGTTCTATTTTTCTTGGATGTTTAAATAGCTTTGATTTTGCTAATTCTTTAGCCTCGCCAACCGCTGCTTTAACTTCAGGGGAGCATAAACTTATCAAGTCTTTTTTTAATCTAAAAATGTTGCCATTCAAAAAATCACTTTGATTTTCAATAAAGGCTTTTGCACCTGCATCGACAAATTTTTGAATTATCAAACCTCTAAGTATCGACATTTTTCTGCCATCACTCAAAGTAGCGCGGTGTTGCTCAAACTCATCAATATCCTTTTTGTCCAACGCTAACTCAATTATTTTGTATACATCTGCCCAAGAGAGAATGCCCATGGATATCCCATCTTCTAGGTCTATGATTGTATAGCAGAAGTCATCAGCGGCTTCCATCAAGTAAACCAGTGGATGTCGAGCATAGATACTTGAGTCGAGTTTCAACAATCCAGTATTCATAGCGACATCGTGGTAGATTAAATTTTCTGAACTATATATTCCGAATTTCCCTTCTTTGGTAAATTCTTTTTGAGTTAGACTATCTAAAGATGTCCATGGATATTTTATAAAAGAAGCTAAAGTAGCGTAAGTTAACCTCATGCCATACTCATATTGATATCCTTCGCAAGTCGTCAGAATTCTGAATCCCTGTGCGTTGCCCTCGTAGTTCTCGAGATCTCCTTTATGTTGAGGTGCAAGGTTTTTTATAAAATGATTGCCTGCTTTTTTGAACCAAGCTCTAATTGCTTCCTCACCAGAATGTCCAAAAGGGGGATTACCTATGTCATGAGCAAGGCAGATAGCCTCAACAATGTCTCCGATATCTGATGGCGTAATCGAAGCTGGAAGTTGATTATTCTCATTTAGTTTTTGCCCAACACGAATGCCAAGAGTCCTTCCAACACATGAAACTTCTAGACTATGAGTTAGACGATTGTGGACATGGTCATTAGTTGCCAAAGGATGAACTTGAGTCTTTTTTGCTAGACGTCTGAAGGCTCCTGAAAATATTATTTTATCGTGATCTGAATTGAATGGAGTTCTGCCATCTTCTGTCTTCGGTGGGTTATCTTTCAATCTGTGAGTATTTAACAATGTATCCCAGTTCATTACTGATTGTGTCATTGGGTTGTCCTTGGTTTTTATTTTTAATTGCAATTGATTCAATTATAGAATTGAAACAAAATCAACATTGAAATTCACAAAGTTACCTATGTTGGATAATTTGTCTAAAGCTTTAATCATTCTTTTAATGTTGCCGATAACAGCTTTTAGCCAAAAGCAATACACCGAAGGGGCGTGTTTATTGCTGCAGCAGCAAGCTGACCGCTTTGCTGGTCAGCCGAATAGCCGTAATTACCAGGATGCGCGGCGTGAGCTGAATAACCACTGCCAAAATCCGATACCGGCGCCTGACAAAGAACTTAACCTGACCAACATCCCAGTTAAAACCATTACCGTTGGCAACACAAAAAATACTGCTGCAACACAACCTGCAAACCCCAATGTGGTTGTAACAGCAAAACCGCAGCCGGTTAAGCCTACACCTTCTGCTATACCCAAGCCCGCCGATATACTAAAACAGCTATTTGCCCCGGTACTGGCACTATTTGGCAGCCTGCTGGCATTTCTGCTACTGATTGTTGTGGTTATGGGGTTACTTGCACTGTTTTTAGCGCGGCACGGCGCCCGTATTAAAGGTGCGCTGGCCGAGCGCGTATTACACAAGGTATTAGTTAAAGAGTTGCCAGCCAGCTACCAGCATTATCGTAATTTGGTGATACCCACAGAGCAGGGTGATTTAACCGAGATAGATCATCTGGTGGTTAGCGCCTATGGCATCTTTGTGATTGAAGTAAAAAACTACCGTGGCTGGATTTTCGGTGGCGAGAAACAACCACGCTGGACAGTACAGCGCTTTCGCAGCAAGCATCAGTTTATGAACCCGTTGCACCAGAACTACAAACATACCGAAGCGATAAAGCATGTGCTGGGCTTAAACGGTAAAGACAGCGACGCAGTGCATTCGATAGTGGCATTTAGCCAGCGGGCGGAGTTTAACAGCCAGATCCCACAAAATGTAATGTACATCGATTTAGTCGGCGATTACCTGCAGCAGTTTTATCAGCCATGTTTTGATGATGAGCAAGTGCGCCAGTTTACCGCGCGGTTAAACTTTGCCCTAGCCAGCAGAAAGGCGTTGAGCAAGTTGCATTTAGCGCAGGTTAAAACGCAAAAAGCAGCGTAGCTACAGCTTCAGAACGTTACTGCTTTACCATTAAAATACTGCGGTAACGACTGGCATTTCTGCTTATCAGCATCGGTTTTACACTCTGCAATCGTCATTTCAATACAATGCTCGGGGGTGGCAGTAAACACCATTACTTTGTCGTGCATCCATTGCCGTGATTGCAGCGCGCACTCGGTATAACCTTTTGCTGTTAAATAGCTTTGGATTGGGTAGTGTAGTAACTGCGGCAGCACAATTGTAATTATCAGGCTGATAACAAAGAACCGGCTGGCCTGTTTGTTCAACTGCGGTGTAACGGGCTTATTGCGAATTTTACGCACACCAAAGTACGACAACATAGCGCCCATCATTGCTGCACCCAGGCAATAGAACGCGCCTTTGTTTACCGTAACTGCATTTGCTTTAGTCAGCAGTGCTTCAAGCATAGTGATTAAGCTGTAGCCAAAATAGCCCAGTGCAAAAAAGGTCAGCATTGCAAACAGTGCCAACCCTGCGAACAGTTGCCATAGCGCTAGTTCATTTTCATCTTGTTGCATTTAAACGGTAGGCTTATGTATTGGGTTATTACTTTATCCTTGCTGCAGTTTCAGCCGTGCTTCGCGCTGTCGTTGCTGTGCCTGCCAGTACTGCTCGACTTGTTTGGTTTCTTCCGGTGTGCCACGGCTGATAATACGGCGGATATCACTGTTGTAACACAGCGCTTCATTCTTCACCCAGGCCGTATACGTTACCCGATTTAACAGCAAAGTACCGACGGGGCAGGGCTGGTAGCCTTTATTTACTGCCTGTTTATCCCAGTTGTTTGCCAGATAAATTTCTCCGCCAAACACACCACCTAAGCTTAACAGCACCGCAATGCTGCAAAAGCGGATCAGTGCCGACTTGAACGTTTTTGCCTTTTCACCAGCAAACAGCAAAAAGGTGAGGCCAGAAAATAATAGTGCCAGCACCGCTAACCCGGCGATAACACCGGGGATATAACCGGATGAGTAACTTAGCACGATAAGTTGTTGGCCACTTTGCAGTTGCTCCCGCTGGCTTTGCCAGTCGCTTTGTAAAATCCACAGCAACACTGATGCAAACACACCACAGAATAAGGTAATGCCAACACCATAGGCGACTGCTTTGGGTTTGTTAATATTCATCTTAATACGGGAATTCCATTGAACCTGCGCAACAGGCTGGATAAATAGCTTCTTATTGCACCGGTTAACTGGCGTTTGACTGCTTGTCCTGCCGCTGAAACAACATAGTAGACACCATCACTGATATCTTTTTTGGTGTCGTATTCAATTCGGTTGAGATGGTTAATGATGGCTTGTGTTACACCGTATTTGTTGTCCAACCAATTCAACGCAAATCCAATACCGATACCTACTAAAATGGCTGCTGCTAAGGGAAATATTGCTATGCTGGCGCCAGTTATTGCCACCAAACCGGCTGATACCACCATACCGGCTGCATAACCAGCAGCACTTGCGATAGCTGCTTTAACTATGTCGGTTGATATGGTTGCTAACCAGTTTGTCCAGCGGAATTCGTCTTTAAAAATCCAGTCTATTGTGTTTAATGTCGCAGAAAATATTACTGAGACCAGTACACCACCTCTGGCTGACGCTCTCATTGCTTGTCCGCCGATACCAAGTTGCATGACTTTACTGTTGTTCGCCAGGTAGCGGGTGCCTGTTAAGATTTGCCGCAAACCAGCCCGGCCTTTGAAAATAATGTATTTCTTGCCGTTTTGAGTCTGAAAATAGTATTGCCCTAAAATGCTGCCAGAGCGTTTCATTTCTGCCGCCAATACAGTCAAAACCTTTGCATCTGACCCGGCTGCTACCACAGTAGCACCGTAATTTTTGCCAAATTGCATAAGGTATTCGTCAAGTGGCATGCCGGTTAGTTGCTCAAATTTAGCAGCGATATGTTGCTGATTTACGCCCTTACTTTTTTGCTCTGCAATCCAGAGTTCGAGTAGCTCCCGATCATCCTGGACAAAGATATCATGCTGATTCTCATTGAAAGCTGTTTCTAGCTCAGCCCGGCTTAAAACTGGATGGTTCTGGGACATAAAATTCTTCCGTGATAAATTGTTAATTTGGTGTGATTAAAACATTTCGTAAATTACTACGCAACTGAAAAAACAGTTCCTAACTTTTTAAGATTCTGGCTTGGATATGTTGAGTATTTCCGGCAAAAGATATTATGCGCAGGTTATTTGCGCATAGAATTTGCGTTATACTTTTGAGCATCGCGCTATGCAGTCAATCTGTAAGGAGCTTTTGATGAATCAGAAATTAAAATCAGCATGTAATACCTCTGTTGATGCCGCTTTGCTGGCTGAGGCAAAGGCGCTGAATATCAGCCCGTCTGTGGTATTGGAGCAAGCGCTTAAAAAAGCCGTTAGCCAGGCTAAAGCTGAATTATGGCGAGAGCAAAATGCTGAGGCGATAGCCGCTTATAACCAGCAAATAGCAGAGCAAGGCACATTTGCTGAGCGGTTAGGGCAGATTTAGTGTTAGCGCAATTTAGCGTGGCCTGCGTTGAACAGCAGTTAGTCGTGGTATTAACCAATACCCTGTTCCACGATATTGACAGGTTATTAGTTGCGCTAATTAAACCTGATACAGGCAATGCCTTACTGACATCTTTTCATTTACCTGTGAGTATCAATGGGCAGGCTTATTTTATCGATCTGCTGGATATCGCTTCTGTATCCGCCAAGCGGCTAAAAGCCAACGGAATTAACTTACAACACTGTAGCGGGCAAATTAAAGCCGGTATCGACTTACTTATCGACGGTTTTTGACATTTCAAATTACGTTATCGGCTCTTAACCAAGGCTAAGTTGTGAAGAAATTATTTTGGGCTGCACTTTTACTTATCACTGTACCGCTAATCGATAGCCTGTTTCTTGGCAATGCTTTTGGCATTAACTGGCACAGCCCCAAGTTGATGTATCAGGTAAGCGTGTATCTGGTTCCGATTAAACTGTTGTTAACCATAACGGGTATAGTGCTGCTGTTAAAAATTCCTGCGCAAGGTTGGGCCAAAGCTGGCAAATATAGTGTTGTAACTGTTGGGGTTTTACATTGCTGCCTGCTGGCATTGATATGTCTGGCGTATTTGGTTTTTGGTGATAAAACTAAGTTTTATCAGGAAAATGGCAATATTCATTTGTACACCGCGGATACTGGCGCTATGGGTAAGTCGTACCATTATTTTGATTTTATCTGCCGTGGTAAGTTTGGTTTTTTCACACCTATACCTATCAGCCGGGAAGATTGGCTCGGACAGTTTAGTTTTGAACAAAGCGGTAATCAGTTAGTGATCCGCCAACTTAATAATGACGAGACAAACGTGATTACCCGCGATATACCCACAAATAGCTGTAAATAACCGACTGAGAGCCAACGCTTTGGCTTCTCCTAGCTAAACGTAAGTGTAAGGCATTGAAGCGTACTCTGATGTGTAAACAAAACCCAGTTCAGATACTTAAGGTTGGTAGTTGCCAGACAAATTAAGCGTACAGACAGCTACAAGCCGGATACTGGCTTACTTGCCCAACTTTGGACTGTTTTGAACAACAAGGTGACCGTAAAAGATGCTGAATTCAAAAACACTATCTGCAGACACCTGGCTAGAGCGGCTGGAAAGCTCTAATTACACCTATTTACTGTTGTTTGCGCTGTCGATGGGCGAAACGCTGATTTTACCGATACCAATTGAGGCGATTTTAATTCCGTGGATGCTACGCAAGCCGGAAAAGCGCTGGGTGATTGCCGCTGTTGCACTGGCTGGCAATATTACAGCGGCGTCGCTTGGCTACTGGCTGGGAGCGCTGGCGATGGATCAATGGGGCGACAGCCTGATTCAGCTGTTTGGCGGTGCCGAGGTGTACGACAGTTTTGCCACTGAGCTAAAAGAGAACGGTTTTATGTCGGTGCTGGCGGTCGGTATTACGCCGACGCCCTTGCAAATTGCCATGCTGGCCGCCGGTGCTACCGGCTTTTCATTTGTATTGTTTTTGCTGGCGGTGGCGTTGTCACGCTCGGTACGCTACTTTGGGCTGGCGCTGCTGGTACAATTTGCCGGTGATGCGGCAATGAAGCTGTGGCGGCGTTATTCACGCCAGCTTGGCGCAGTGCTGCTGGTGCTGGCGGGCGTTTGGGTTTGGTTTACCTTCTTCAGGTAAAATGCCAGTGAGTTCATAGCGTTGTAATATTAATTGATGTTAAATGCTGCAGTTGCTGCTAGCATAAGTTGTTCATAGTTCAGGGATGATTTATGCGCTACCTGTTGTTTACCATAACATTACTGCTAACCTCATTACCGCTCGCGGCGCAGCAGCAATATACTGACGGTGCCTGTATTTTACTGCAGCAGCAAATAGATCGTTTTGATCAACAGCGGCAGAACAGTAACTACCGCAGTGCCAAACGCGAATATGACCGCTATTGCCAAAAGCCGGTACACGCCGTGCCGCGTGGCAGCCAGGCGCGCCAGGCCGTGCCGGTAACCACTGCCCCAGCTGAGCCAACAGAAAACGTTACTACGCCGCCCACGCCGGTAAAGGTTGTAACACAAGCTGAAGCTGAGCGCAGCGCTACAGTTTCTGCAGAAGCCCGTGTAAACGGCGCTGACAGCATAAAGCCGGCAGAAATCACCTCAGCAGACGTTTCAGCAGTAGAAGTTAGCCCTAAGCCGGTGATCACGTTACCAGAGCCTGCTAAAGCGGAACCGGTGCAGGCGCAACCTGAAACTGCAGCGCCTGAGCTGGTTTCGCCTGCCGCTGAAACCGTTGCGCTGCCGCACGCTACTGAGCCGGCAGCGCAGCAAGACATGCTTGGACTGGTGTTAAATAGCATACCGCTGATTGCAGCTAACATTGTTGCACTGCTACTGGTGATATTTTTACTAACCTCGTGGCTTGGCTATAACCTGCCAGGGTTTAAAGGGGTGTTTGCCGAGTACAAGTTAAACCAGCTGCTGCGCTGGCGTTTATCTAAGCAATATCTGCATTTTCGCAAGCTTAAATTGTTTACCGCCAAAGATGAGCTTACCGAAATTGACCATCTGGTGTTGTGCCCATACGGTATTTTTGTCATTGCTGTCAGAAGCGATCGTGGCCGTATCGGTGGCAGCGAAACGGCTGCCAACTGGAACCGGCACTACTTTGGTGCTACCAAACAGTTGATGAACCCGCTGCATCAGAACTTTAAAAACGTTGAGGCGGTTAAACACCTGTTGCAGTTGCAGGGCACGGACACCGCACAGGCTGTGCATTCGGTCATTGCCTTTAACCGGGTAGCCCAGTTTGCCAGCAGCATGCCCGCCAATGTGATGTTTGTAGATTCGGCGGCAGATTATATCAAGCAATTTACCGATGTGGTGTTAACCGAAGAGCAGGTAAGCCGCTTTGCTGCTGTGCTAAAACAAGCCAGCACGGCTTAGTGGTTATGTCAGTGACTGCTGGCTTTTAGCGCCGGGCGGCGTTTACGCGGCCTGAAGCGCTGCCACAACAGTACTATGCCGCTTAATGTAAACATCAGCGCCGCGGCGGAAAAGCTGATCAACAGCGGGTTGTTAAAGTTGCTGCGATCCTGGTAATCCATAATGTGTAACATCCAGAGAAAATCAAACAGCCGCCAGCTGTCGGTACGCACCCGTGTCACCGCGCCGGTGGCCGGGTCCAGATAAAAGCGACTGTGCTCGCTGTCATTAAACTGCAGTTGCCACAGCGGGGCCTTCAGATGCTGCACTTCTTGTGGCAATTGCTGCAGCAGCGTAGCGGCGACGATTTCACTGTTGCCGCTGTACTGTGCCAGTGCCAGCTGCCGGATATTCTGCTCGGATAAACTCTCAAGCGGCTCACCATCGACCGCACTGTAGCGGGATAAGCTGTTACCCTCTTCAACCAGATAAACCGGCAGGGCGCTAAGCTGATTGTTTTGCCAGGCCAGGCGCTGACTTAAACTTAAGCTGGCATGCGCACTGTGTTGTTGCAGTACCTGTTGCGGGCTGACACCGGCCTGCTGCCATTGCACTGCTGCCGTTTGGCGCAGATGTTCGCCGCGCACCTGTTCAATCGGTAAAATGGCCATCACCAGGCCACTTAAAAACCACAGCGTAATTTGTACTACCAGAATAAGCCCCAGCCAGTTATGCAGGGTACGGCACAGTTTTAACATGCAATATTGTTCAGCAGATGGTGGATGGGCTATCAAAACAGAAAAGCGCCACCGCTGTAAAGTGGCAAATTGCCGCAGCCGGTGGCGTGATCAGAGGTGTAACGCTTAACCATGGTGGCTACGGCGGTTATCACGTACCAGCCACCAGACCAGATACGCCAGAATAATGTAAGGCAGCAGGCTAAATACCAGCGATACGCCAACGCCAAACAAAGTAGCGGCAATACCAACGGCTACACCAAAAGCGGTGGCAACCACACCTATTAAGGTTGGAAAGCAGTAAAGGCCTAAAACAATAACTAAGATGATGGCGATGGTTCTGTTCATAACGGCTTCCTTTTAAGTGACGCCCTGGGCGTTTACTTAACGCCATCAAATGTTATGCCAGATTTTTTATTGTATTAAATCAATGTCTTGTGGTTTGCCTGGGCGCTAACGAGTGTGCCAGCCCCCAGATATTAGTGTTTTTAACCATTAGTTGGTAAAAAATGGCTATAGCTGTCAGAGCGGCGTAAAGCGTAGCTCCAGCTCACGGTAATACAGCCGGGTTAAGCCTTCAAAGCCAGAGTCGGTGCCAAGAAACACCCAGATGCTGCCATCGGCGTTACTGGTAAATTGCAAAGGTGTATTGCCTGAGCCAGTGACAATTTTGCTGGCAAACTTATCGCTATCACAGCTGATTTCGCCAGAGGCAATGTTACCTATCACACGCGCATTGCTGCCATCCTGGCTTTGATTGCCTTTATCCACGTTCAGATAGTAACCCGATTGCTGTGGCTCCTGGCTGGCATAACCGAACTTCAGATACACTGACTCGCCCGGGGCACCGCCTACGCCCATGCAGTCTGAAGCAGCGTCGGTCAGAAACCGTACTGATACCGACAGCTGATAACGGGTTGCCGGTTCCAGCCCGGTAATTTTGCGTTTGATGTACATAAACAAGTCATCGCTGCGGTTCATGCCCTGCAGATAAAAGCCCTGGCCGGTAAAGCCGGTTGGCAGGTTGCGCACACCGCTTTGTAGCTGATAAATAGTGGCGTTGTCGGTAGGGTAATCTGAAAAGCCTGCCTGCCACTGCTGGTTGCCCTGGCGAAAATCGTAGTAGTGGGCCGGTGAGGTGCCGGTGTCCAATTCACAACCATTGAGTAATAACAGGCTGCTGGTCAGCAGCGCAAGCGCTGGTAGTTTCATGCTGCAGTTTTCCTTATTGCGGGTACTGCAGGAAGCTTAACGTTGCTGCCAGCGCCGAAGTGTAACTGATTGCAACCAAATTGAAGTTAAGTGTTAAATGCTGTGCTGATAGCGGCAGCAGGGCACAGAAAAGGCGCCACAGTATAATAGCTGTGGCGCCTAGAGGCAGAGTTACAATGTCAGGTTATTGCAGGATAACGCGGGCATTGACCGCTTGCAGCGGGCGGTTGTTTTCGTGGTGAATATGATGCACCAGCTGTTTTAACTGTGCGTTACTGGCGGTGACCGGTTGTTTTAACACTAACCAGCGCACGCCCTCAGAGCACGGCGGCGTAGTCAGTGAACCGTTAAAACGGTAGTAGTCACGCTCGGATGGTAGAAGTGCAGCTGCGGGCAGATCTGTTGTCAGCGATGCTTTGCCACCGATGTCGGGGGCTTGTTGCCACACTTTGTCCAGTAACGCATTAGGCTGACCCGCTTCAAACATCACAGCAACAACGGCCAGATGGTTGTCTTTGTCGGCATGAACCAGGTGTGCCTCCATCGGATAGGATTTACCGTTGATATGGTTTTCGCTCGGCACATGAAAATGAAACTGCTTCAGTTCAAAGCTGACACCATCGACCACAATACTGTTACCGGCTTTGGCATTGACCTGCACGGTGTGGCCGTTATTGATAATGTCACTGCTACCGGCCGGGTAATTAAAGCTGATAGGTGCAAGTTCAGCGTCAACAAAGCCAGTCAGATTAACCGGTGACTGGTTGCTGCCGTTACACATACTGAATTCTGCACTCAGTTGTGCCCAGTTTGCCGGGCCTTTGTCGCCGCTGTAATCCCATTCAGTGGCCTGCACCGCTGTTACCAGCGCCGCCGAAGCCAGCATGGCCAATAAAGTAAAAGAATTTTTCACGTTGTGTTCCAGATTGTTGGTGATGTCGGCCAACAGCATAACGCCGCGGGCGTTAAGAACACGTTAAGACGATACCGGGCCTGATGCTGCAGGAAAAGTAATGACAAAACGACTGCCGCCACTATCTGCATCCTGCAGCACTATGTGCCAGCCGGCATGGTCTGCCACGCGTTTTACAATCGCCAGGCCGAGCCCTGTACCTTCGTGTGGCGGCTGAGTGTCGCCATGCACAAAACGCTCAAACAAACGTGCGCGGATTTGGACTGGTATGCCACTGCCGCTGTCTTCAATGATCAGTTGCTGCTGGCTTAACTGCACGCTGATATAGCCCGACTCTGTATGCCGGCAGGCATTACGCAACAGGTTACCAATCATAATGGCGGCCAGTTCCGGGTGTACCGCGACACTGACATTGCTGGTGTCCTGCCGCTGCCAGCTCACCTCTTTACCGGCCAGTAATGGCTGACAACGGCTGATTTCAGCCTCAATAATGGCATTGAGCAAAGTTTGCGGCGCTGACACCGTGTCTGGTGCGCGCGACAACAGCAGCAGTGCACTGACACGCTCGGCTGTTTCTGCCGCAACCCGGCGAATGCGCTCTGCCGCCGCATGCTGCATCGGCTGAGCGGCGGGCAAAGCCGCGAGTAACTCGGCCGCGCCTAGAATAATTGTCAGCGGGGTTCTCAGTTCATGACTAACATCCGCGGTAAATAATTGTTCCCGCGCCAGTACTTGCTGTAACGCGTCAGTTCGCCGGGCAAATGCACGTGACAACACGCCGATTTCATCCGGCGCTTTTAATGATGGCAGGGCGGCGGGCGCCGCGTCACGTCGCACCGCATCGGCCAACGCGGCGACAGGGGCAATGATGCGCCGGCTGCTCCATCTGCCCAGTGCCAGCGCCAGCAGCAAACTGGCGACAAAACCGCAGGCCATGGCAATAAATGCCGCCCGTTCGGTATGTTCCAGCTCGCCCAGATCCTGCACTATGGCATAACGGTGGCCATCCTGCTGTCGTAGCAATGCATAAACCTGGCGCTGGGCAACTTCCAATTTATGCAGGCCATCGGGCAGTTCGCGTAGCGCTAAGGGAATATTGTTGTCAGCCAGTAATGCTGCGCCCGCCGGTTCGGCTCTGTGTGGCGCAGTGACCTGCTTGGGCAGTAACTGCCCGGCAATATTGTTAAGCCTGGCCTGTATCACCTGTTGTTCGATGATATTGATCGTTGTGTACGACACCAGACTGAACGTCGTAGCAACGGCGAATGCCAGCATTAGGTAGGTAAAGGCGATTTGCTGTTTAAGTGTCAGTCTTGGTTTCATCGGCAGTGACCAGGCGGTAGCCTACGGCAGGTAAAGTTAACAGCATCGGATAGGCAAAAGGTTTATCCAGTACCCGGCGCAGCGAGTGGATATGGGTTCTTAACGCATCACTGTCTGGCTGGTTATCCCCCCATACCTGCCGTACCAGTTCATCACGCGTCAAGATCCGCGGTGCCACCCGCAGCAGTGCCAGCAAAATTTTATAAGCGGTGGGTGTCAGTTCCAGTATTTTACCGTCACGGCTGGCCTGACCCAGGCTGGGGTCCAGTTTCAATTCGGCAAACTGCAGTGAGTTTTGTACATGTTCGTTACGTGCGCGCCTGAGTAACGCTTTGAGCCGGGCATCAAGTTCAGGTAGCGAGTAAGGTTTTACCAAATAATCATCGGCACCGGCGGCAAAACCACTGACCTTATCCTGCACGGTGTCGCGGGCTGTTAGCATCAGCACCGGTGTGCTGAGGTGATACTGCTGGCGTAGCAGGCGGCAGACATCCAGGCCATCGGTACCGGGTAACGACAAATCTAGTACGATAGCGTCGTACGATGCGGTCGTTGCGGCGCGCAGCCCGGCAGTGCCGCTGCGGGCGACGTCCAGGGTGTAGCCGTTCGGCTCCAGATAAGCGTACAAATTAGCAATAATATCCGGGTTATCTTCAATGATCAGTATATGCATTGCCGACTCAGTGTTACGGTTGCCGGTTTGTTATAAGGTAAAAACCGGCTGCAGGCAAGGTGTTAGCTACATACCGCCTTGCTGATAGCGGCTTTGCGCTGTTATGGAGGTACAGCTAAGGCCTGCGGTTGTGGCATACTGCCCGCTGATGACATCAGCCAAATTGTTTTACAGAGAGCAGCAATGAAACCCAGCACTGATTTAACTACCACACTGCAACAGATGCTGGCGCAGTGCCAGCCGCTATACACGCAGGGCAAGGTGGCCGATTATATTCCTGCACTGGCACAGGTAGATGGCCGGCAGGCGGCGGTGGCGGTGGCAACACTGGATGGCCAGGTATTCAGTGCTGGCGCGGCTGAGCAGAATTTCTCGCTGCAGAGCATCTCTAAAATATTTGGTCTGGTAATGGCGATGAACCGGCTGGGCGATGAGTTATGGCAGCGGGTAAATATGGAACCTTCCGGCCAGCCGTTTAATTCGATAGTGCAGCTGGAATGGGAAAAAGGTATACCGCGCAATCCGGTAATTAACGCCGGCGCTATTTTGGTAGCCGATGTGCTGGTAAGCCATTACTCAGCCAGTAAAACGGCATTTTTAACCTTTTTGCGTCGCCTGACCGGGGTTGAAGCCATTTATGCTGACCCTCTGGTATATCAATCTGAGCTTGAGCATGGTAACCGCAATGCGGCGCTGGCCTACCTGATGAAAAGTTTTGGCAATATAGAAGCCGAAGTGCCGCAGGTGCTGGAGCATTATTTTCATCAATGCGCCACGGCGATCAACTGTAAGCAGCTGGCGCAGTCGTTGCTGTTTCTGGCCAACCGTGGCGTGCAGCCTGGCTGCAACGAGCAAATATGCAGCCGGCGTGATGCACACCGCGTAAATGCCATTTTATCCACCAGCGGCATGTATGATCAGTCTGGCGAGTTTGCATTTAAAGTGGGGCTGCCAGCGAAAAGCGGTGTCGGTGGCGCCATAGTGGCGATAGTGCCGCAGTTTGGTGTGATTACCGCCTGGAGCCCGCCACTTAACCGCTTTGGTAACTCTGTTGTGGCGATGCAGCTTATTAGCCAACTGGCCGAGGAGCTGGGCTTGTCATTGTTCTGAGGCGACTTGCTTAATCGTCGCCGAAGGTTGAGTTTTTCTCGCTGTGCTGAATACGGTCTATCACGATAACTGCGGCAAGCAGTTGCGCTGTCCATTGCGGGGCGAAGATGTCTACGCCGTAACTGTCAGACCAGCTGAACCATTTTTTTGAGATGCTGGCCAGCAGCTGATCCTGCTGCCGGATTTGGTACTCGTGCTGCCAAAAATTGCCAGTCATTTCCAGCATGCCCTCTGGTGTACTGATGCTGAAACGGCTGGTCCAGAATGGCCAGAACTTCTTTTTAATCAGCCACTCGCTGCCATCGTTATTCAGCAAACGACAGGCTGGCATGATGGTTATGTATTTGCGCTTGATTTTCAACAGCGCAGTGCCGCTTGCATCAGACAAGGTCTGGCTGCTGGATAAGCTAAACAGCTTACCACTGACACTGTAGGCGTTATCGCCGTTTTCATCTTCAATTGAAAAGCTGTCAGTTAAGCTGAAAATTTTCTGTTTAATACGATATTTCATCAGCAAATGTGCCTGTTATTAGCGCTTTGTGCCTTCGCCATGGCATGTACGCCGGTTCTGTTCTAACCATAACGTACTCTATTAAGCAACATTGTTACACTGTTTGTACCTTCTGTTAAAGCGGTTCTTGCTGCAATAGTGTACTTGTACGATTGTTGTAATGGTTCAAGTGATTTTTCTGTACATAAGCGTGGGCATTGATGCAAACAAGTGATGGTAGCTGCTGCGTAAAGGGCTATAGTTTAACTATGTCCTGACAGGAGGTCGTAGCTATGGATAGCTATACTGCACGACAGCGTATACGCCGGTGGCTGCTTTGGCATAGCGCTTTTTTATTGATAGGTCTAATGCTGATGTTGTGCCAACTGCAAGCACAGGCCCTGCGCGTTGCCATTTCGGCAGAAGATTACCCGCCTTTTTATTACCAGCAAGCTGGCAAGCTGACGGGACTATCGGTAGACATATTACAGGTGGTTGCTTCTGAGCTGGGTCTGACGATTCAGTGGCAGCGTTTACCCTGGAGCCGGGTGGTACAGCACGTCGCCAGTGGTAAAGCCGATGTGATTACCGTATTTTATAAAACCGATGCCAGAGCACTGCAGTTTTATTACAGCAACGAAAGTTATTTACGCGATGCGATAGTACTTTTATGTGCGGAGCCCTGCCAACTGAACTTTGACGGTGACCTGGCCAGCCTGGCGCAACAACCGGTTGCAGTAGTAAGGGATTTTTCGTATGGCCCCCGACTAGACCAGGCAGCGTTTAGCAAGATAGCAGTGGCGGAATCGGATCCTATGTTGTTTAAATTGTTGCTGAACCGGCGTTTACCTCAGGGCATCGCCTCGTTAACTACGGTACTACACTCGGCAGAGTTAAAATGGGCTAAAGATAAGATTAAGGTTTTGCATCCTCCACTGGATTATGTCGATATCTATTTTGCCTTTAGCAAGCAAAGTGCTACCACGCCAGAGTTCGTCGCTAAGTTTGATCAAGCTCTGCGTCGCTACAAAAGCTCCGCTGCTTACACTGCTTTGTTACAGCGTTATCAGTTGTACTGAAATAATGCGAACCTGGTTGCCCCGTCCCGTCATAACAAGCGATACCAGTTAATCAACACCGTGCTGGCGGTTAATTAATTTGCTGTCACCTGCTCATAAATGCCGCTAGGCTATTAATCATCTGGTTAATTAAGGCAGTTTTGTTATGGCAAATGCATCCGGACGCCCCTTGTCTGCTGACGACACTCAAAGCCGAGAGCGTTTATTGTGCGCTGCGCGCGGCCAATTCAGTAAGCGTGGTTATGCTGCGACAACTACCCGCGATATTGCCAGAGTAGCAGGCATAAACCCGGCCATGATCCGTTATTACTTTAATAACAAAGCCGGTTTGTTTCAGGCCGTGTTGCACGAGACTATTCAGCCGATGCTGAGCCTGATGCACTCTGCGCCGATGCAAAGTGAGCAGCCGGATATGCTGGCGCTGGTGCAGCAGTATCATCGTATGATGGCGCCGTATCCTGAGCTGCCGCGCATGATCTTTCGTGCGTTGCATAACCCGGCCTCGGCTGAGTATCAGATGGTGAATGATACCTTTAACAGCGTGATCCGCTCTGCGGTTGAACACTTGCTGGCTCAGATGGCAAAAGGCGCCGCGCAGGCCAGCGCTGCTCAGCGCCAGGCGCTGGTTATCAGTGCACTGGCACTGGCGGTGTTTCCGTTTTTAATACCGGATGTGGTGCGGCAGATCTTGCAGTTCAGTGCTACGCCCGACGAGCTGGCGGCAATCGCCAGTTGTGCCGCACCGCTGTTTGCCTGCGCGGTATCCGATACGGCCGGAGGTCAGCATGCGTAAGCTACTGCTATTGAGTATGGTGATTGCTCTGTGCGCCTGTCAGGGGCAGGAGCCCAAAGCTGCCTTTGGTACTGTAGAGCGCGAAGTGGTACTGGTTACTGCCGCTGCCGATGGCCTGATCACTGATGTGACCGTAAAAAAAGGTGAGCAGGTAACGGCAGGCCAACTGCTGGTGCAGCAGGAAACCACAGAGCAGCGGTTGTTGCTGGCACAAGTGCAGGCTGAACTTGCCGCTGCGCAGGCAAAGCTGGAACTGATGCAGCTGGGCAGCCGCACCGAGCAACGTGAACTGGCTAAAGCGAACCTGGCAAGGGCCGAGGCAAAACTGGTTGACGCCAGGTTAACCCAGCGGCGGCAGGCAGAATTATTGGCGCAGCAGTTAAATTCGCAATCCGCTGTGCAGCAGGCTGATGCAGCACTTGCGGTAGCGCTGGCGGAACAGCGGGCAGCACAGCAGCAACTGGCTGAAACACTGGCCGGTAACCGGCAACAGGATATCGAGCAAGCGTCCTGGCAGGTTGCGCAGCTCAAGGCAAGGGAAGAGCAGTTGCAGTGGCAACTGCAGCAAAGCAGTACCTATGCTGGTCGCGATGGTGTTATTGACGATGTGCTGCGTTACCAGGGGGAGCGTGTGCAGCCAGGCAGCACTCTGATGACGCTGGCGGTGTCTGATACTGCATACGCCAGGGTGTATTTACCCGCCAGTGCTATTGCACACTGGCAAGTCGGGCAGCAGCTGAGTGTCTGGTTGCAAGGCCGTGAAACAGCGCTTAGTGGTACTGTGCGTTATATCAGCGCAGAGGCCGCTTTTACGCCGCATTTTGCATTGCATCAGCAAGAGCGCAGCCGGCTGGTGTATCTGACTGAAATCAGCCTGACAGACAGTAAAGATCTTATCAGCGGCACGCCGGTGCGGGTTGAACTGCCATGACTGAGATCGTGATTGAAACCCGTGGCCTGACCAAATACTTCGGCGATTATTGCGCGGTAAATAACCTCGATCTTAGCATTCGCCGTGGTGCTATTTATGGTTTTCTCGGGCCGAATGGCTGCGGTAAGTCGACCACTATGCGGTTATTAACCGGGCTATTAACACCCTGCGCCGGTGAAGTGCGGGTGCTGGGCAATGAACTGCCGCAACAAGCCGAAGCACTGCGGCGCAAAATCGGCTATATGACACAGAAATTTTCACTGTACGACAACCTGAGCGTAATGGAAAACCTGCAGTTCGTAGCGCAAATTTATGGCCTGACAAAACGGCAAAGCCCGCAGCGGATAGCACAGCTATTGGCGTTATATCATCTTGAAGATAAGCAGAAAGTACGCGCCGGCGCCTTAAGTGGTGGGCAGAAACAGCGCCTGGCCTTGGCTGCTGCCACCTTGCATGAACCACCATTACTGCTGCTGGATGAACCGACATCAGCGGTGGATCCGGAGAACCGGCGAGAATTCTGGGAACGGTTATTTGATCTCAGTGACGCGGGTACCACGATATTAGTGTCTACGCACTATATGGATGAGGCAGAGCGCTGCCACGGCCTGGCCATTCTTGAGCTTGGCCAAAAGCGCGCTGATGCCAGCCCGCAGCAACTGATGCGCCAGCTTAAAGCCAGTGTGTTTTTATTACAGGGCGACAACCTGCGCCAGTTAGGCAAACAGCTGGCACCAATGTCTGAGGTGATTTCTACCGCTCAGATTGGCAATACGTTGCGGGTGCTGCTGGCCCCAGCGCTGGCTGAACCACAACAGTGGCTGCAGCGGCAACTGCCGGGCACTTCGCTGCAGCGGGTAGAGCCGAATCTGGAAGATGTGTTTGTTGCGACAACCGGAGTGGGTTATGCCAAGTCTGCGCAGAATTAATGCCATTATGTTTAAAGAGTTGCGTCAACTGGCCCGCGACAGAATCACTTTTGCCATGATAGTGATGATACCGCTGATTCAGCTGGTGCTATTTGGCTATGCCATTAATACCGACGTGCGGCAGGTACCGTCTGCGGTGGTCGATTTGGCGGGTACAGCACAAAGCCGGCAGCTGATATATGACCTGGAAGCGTCGCAGGTTGTGCAGTTTAGCCACCGCTTTGACAGCGTCGTGCAAGCCGAGCAGGCAATGACCAGTGGCGTGGTGGCCGCCGTGCTGGTGCTACCGGCTGATTTTCAGCGCAGGTTAGCACTGCGGCAACAAGGTGTGCTGCTACAGCCTGTTGCGCAGTGGATCACAGACGGCAGCGACCCTTTACTAAGCGGTGCTGTAAGTGTGCTTAGTCAGTTGCCACTCACTCTGCAGGGGATCGATAGCAGTAACAACCCCGCAGCAGTAATGCAGGTAGTGCGTTATTTTAACCCTGAGCAGCGTACAGCCGTGAATATAGTGCCGGGATTAATTGCTGTTATCCTGACGATGACAATGGTGTTGTTTACCTCGGCAGCGGTGGTAAGGGAGCGTGAGCAGGGTAATATGGAGTTTCTGATCACCACGCCGATGCAACCGCTGGAGCTGATGCTGGGGAAAATTGTGCCTTATATTGCCGTAGGCTGCATTCAAACCGGCATCATACTCGGCCTGGGGCATCTGTTGTTTGCGGTGCCATTACCGTTGCATTGGTTGTCACTGCTGGTGGTAACGCTGCTGTTTATTCTGGCCAGCCTGACGTTAGGGCTGATTATTTCGACCCGTGCCACCACGCAATTGCAGGCGATGCAGGTGACGGTGTTTATCTTATTGCCGTCTATATTGCTGTCGGGTTTTATGTTTCCTTATGCGGCTATGCCGTTGGCCGCGCAGTGGCTGGCAGAAGTACTGCCCGCGACACATTTTGTGCGGATGATACGTGCCGTAGTGCTGCGCGATGCGCAGTGGTGGACGCTCAGCTACGATGTGGTGTATCTGGCTGGCTTTACGCTGGTTGGCTTAGTTATCGCCACGCTGCGCTTTAAAAAGCGGTTGGATTAACGCAGCTTTTGTTTAAGCAGGCTACAGCTGGTGAAAACTGACTACAGCGTTCCGGCCACTCTGCTTGGCCTGATACAGCGCGGTGTCGGCCTGTTCTATCAGAGTGTCAGGCTCAGTAAACTGGTGGGTACTGCTGACACCGATACTGACTGTCATTTGTATCAGCTGCCCGGCTGTAAGCGGGTTGGCTTCAATCGCATTCTTTAATCTGTTGGCAATCAGCAAGACGGTGTCTTCTGATGTGTCCGGCAGGCAAATCAGAAATTCCTCGCCACCATAGCGGAATAGCAGGTCGTAATCGCGTAATTGCTGGCTGGCAATGTCTACCACGTGTTGTATTGCCTTATCGCCAGCTCTGTGGCCAAAGGTATCATTCACCTGTTTAAAATAATCGATATCAAACATCAATATGCTTAACGTGGTGTGGTTGCGCTCTGTCCGGTTCAGCTCGGCCAGTAAACGTGGTGACAGGGAGCGGCGGTTTAGTAATCCGGTCAGGGCATCGCGTTCGGAAATATGCAGTAAGGCCAGCCGCTGTTGCGAATGGCTTAACATTATAACACAGCCAAACACCAGTATAGCAAAGGCAGTCAGGCTAAAATAACCAACACTGTGGATCAGCGCACTGTAATGGGTCTGCACCAGCTGATAGTGTTCGGCCAGCATGTAAGCCGAGCGCAGAATAAACTGGATGATATTAAAGGCAAATACGCCGATAAATGCCAGATACACCGGGCCTAGTTCGGTATCACGGTGTCGTGACAACATACGGATGCTCCACAGGTTAAGCATGATAACCGGCGGAATAGCTAACAGCATGCGATTGGCAATGGTTGCAGCGGCAAAGTCGCTCAGCTGTGCCAGATAAAGTGGAACAATTGCCAACAGTAACCACTGCCGTTTCCCCGGTAACTGTAAATGGCGGTGAATACCGCAGGCCAGGGCCAGATGGGCACCAACACTGCTGGTATTAGACAGCGCCGGGCTCAGCCAGTACGGCACTGCATGGGTTGTGAAGCTAAAGGCGCTGATCAGTGCATTTAGCAGCATAAAAATGGCTGCCAGAATAAAGTAACGCTGATACCTAAGCTGGCGCTCTGCTTTATATTGCAGCGCCAGTAAGATAGTAAAAGTGCAGGCAATAAACACATTTACATAGGTGAGCGTCAGTACATCCATTATTATTTTTTAATCTGGCACCGGGCAAAGGGGGGGCAGAAAATAGCACAAAATTTCAGCAGCGGCAATTACCCGGACAGGCAGTCAGACCAGCTGTCCGGGAGGTGATTACGCCAAAGAGTAGGGTAAACCGTCTTTGCAGGTAAATTGCTTATTACCTTTATGTGCACAGCTGACCTGACGGCCTGTCACCATGCTGAACCAGATGCAATCGGGCTCAGAGGTTTGCAGCTGGATATCATCAATGCTGGCCTTGTCCTGGCAGCCATTAATGCCACTGCGGTTTAAAATCAGCTCAACATGGCGACCATTATTGTTCAGCACGATAGAGCAGGGCGCTTCACGGTGGCCGCTTAAAGCCACAAACTGGGCCGGATTTTGTAACCCGCTGGTGCTGCCGTCGGCAAAAAATGCCAGCAGTTGCTGGTAATACACCACGTAGCTGCATACGTCTTTATGCGAGCCTTGCTGCAGCGGAAAGGTTTTATCTAAAAAGCCTTTAGAGTAGTCCATCACCTGCTTAACGTGGCGCTGATTCAGCTCGTTAATCACGCTAAGCTCGGTCGCCATCCAGGCGGTTTGGCTCTGTGATGGGGTGCTGTGTTGTTGGGCCAGTGTTGTCATGATGTCATCCTCGTCTCTTTTTTGTCGGGTACTTTGTTGTACAACCGATATTCAGCTACTGCCATGCTCGGTGCAGCGGGATTTCAGGCAATCCTGCCTTCAATCTGGCGGACCTGCTGGAGCAGGTCACATTCGTTCCTGACGAATGTGGTGTCCGCCTTCGCTATCGCGAAAGTGGTCTGCACCTGTGCTGTCAGCAGTTGAATATCTGTTCTCAGGGTCATCAGTGTTAAACGTCAGACCAGTTGCTATCGGTTAAAAACTAGTCTAGGCTAAAAATCAGCATAATTTCACAATAGAAATTTCACAGTGTGAATTTTACAAAATGAAACTAAACAAAAGCCTGCTCAGAAAGTCGCATTTTCTCGGTACAAAGATCAGAAACCTGAGAAAACGTAATAACTTAACCATGGAAGATCTGTCGACACGCTGCATCAGGGTAAACCCGGAACAGGCGCCGTCGGTGTCTTACTTATCGATGATTGAGCGTGGTAAACGAACGCCGGGTATTGAAATGCTGGAGGTCATTGCCGAAGTATTTCAAAAAGATCTGGACTGGTTTTTAGACGGAGAAGATGCCGGTGAAGACTTAACACCGGAAAAAGGCAGCCGTGGCGGCATCAGCGGCATGGCACTGGAGCCGGGTTTTTTGTTTTCTAACGACATTCTGCAGATTGCTATTCCGGAAATGCTGTCGCAAACCGGAACCAGTGGTAAGCAGTTTGCGCAGTTGTTGATCCGTGCGCATCAGGAGCATAACCAAAACCACTTTCCGGAGCTGGAGCGGGCAGCTGAGGAAGTGGGGCAAAAACGTATGCCACTGAGCGTAGAAGAACTGCTGGCAATAGTGAAACAACTGGGGTTAACGCTGCGCTGGTATGACGAAGCCCCAAAAGAGTTGCTGGACGAGCTGGGCGTACTGTCAAAAAATGTCTCGACATCGTTTTTCAGTCCACCGGCGACATTGCACCTGAATAGCTTGTTAAAAGCTTATCCGACCCGGTTAAAGTACGAGCTGGCGGTACATATCGGCCATGCGGTGCTGCACAATAAAGACGGTGTTAAAAGCAGTATGACAGTGGGCGGCGCTCAGGATGATGAATTATCGCAATCTACTGCTGTGCAGCCGCAGGACATTTTGCATGCCTGGCGTGATTTTGAATCCAGCTTTTTTGCCGGCGCACTGCTGTGCCCCAAGTTGCCGTTTCGGCAGTTGCTGGACCGGCAGGGCTATGAAATCAGCTCTCACCTGCAAGCTGGTGTGTCGGCATCAGTCGCCATGCGCCGGATGACAGCCGTGTCGCCTTATACCCACTGGCATTATTTTGATGCTTATACGCCTGGCAAACTGAAAGCCGTGTACCGCGGCAATGGCATTCCGCTGCCGTGGGGCAATATGCGTAAAGTCGAAGATCCCTGTCAGCACTGGGCGGTATTTCGGATGTTTGATGTTGAAGG
The DNA here is from genome assembly GCF_020531985.1 of Rheinheimera aquimaris. Taxonomy (GTDB): domain Bacteria; phylum Pseudomonadota; class Gammaproteobacteria; order Enterobacterales; family Alteromonadaceae; genus Alishewanella; species Alishewanella aquimaris. The sequence goes on from NZ_JAJAVQ010000002.1 coordinate 881,718, forward strand.
GGTAAACAGCAGTGCGCAGTTATCCTTGCTGGATGTAAACGGTGCGCCGCGTATTTATTGCTGTGAATCGACCAAGGTACAGGATCTGGCAGGCAATACGCATGTGTTGTGTGCTGGTATCGACTTAAACCCGGCTTTACTGGCGCAAGGGGTAGATGCCGATAGCATGGCGGGCGAGTTAAAGCAGCTTTGTGTGGGCAGCAGCGGTGGTGCTAAAGTGCCGAAAACCATTCAAACGGCGCTGACCAGTGTGGCGAATATTCTGAACATTAACTGGGTCGCGCGCAGCCTGCAAAAACCGGCGCAGCTGATTTGTGCCCGCGGTAATAGTTGCCCGCGACAACCCAGTTGTTATCAGTGTGAGGGTTATGGCAGAACCACCTAACGAGAGCCGGTTTGCTCTAAGCTAACCGTTGCAGGCCAGGATGGCCGAATCGAGCCTACAGGGACGTATTTACGGCGTGTTAGCGTGAGCAAACCGGCTCGATGCAAGAGCAACACACCGTCAGCGTAAGTTCTCACCCAGCAACTGCAGCTCTCCATCTAATAAAGACGTTAGCAGGGCTTTACCGCTGCTATCTACCTTAAACTGCCCATAGCGCGCGGCTTCGTAAACGGCGGCTGTACCCTCAGCAAAGAAAAAGCCATTTGGGCCAACACTGTAAATGCCATTACGCTGGCGCAGTAACACACCAATCAAACCTTGCTGCTGTGGTAAATCGTTACTCAGGCTATGCAGGCTGGCAATACCCTGGTCAGACAGACTAAGCCAGACGTATATGAACTTACCGGCTTCGTCCGGTAATTCACGGTCTATCGCATAAGCCAGCGCCATATAGTCACCCTGCATAATAGAGCGGGGGTCAACCGGTGCCAGCTGCAGTATCATGTCCTTGCCGCGGCTTAACGTGTGTTCAAAACGCCAGATAGCTGCTGTGGCGGCCAGCAGTATGATCAATAACGCTGCGCCAATTGCCAGACGCTGTGTCGTGCGGTTCATGCAAACCTCCGCTGATAACGCTGCAGTAACAGCCAGGCAGCCAGCAGTACCAAACCACTTAATGCCAGAATGCCCGCTTTGTACAGCAGGGTAAGGTTCAGGCTGTAATAAAACTGACTGGTAGTAAACAGCATGCTAAGCAGGCATAGCCCATACCACAGCCTGCTACAACCATAAAAACACGCCAGCATCAGCGCGGCACTTATCAGCAAGCCCGATGCGCTGTACAGCACAATACTCAGCAACAGCGCCATGCTAAGCAGCGCCAGCCGGCTTGGCACTGTGGCCTGGCGGCTTAGCCAAAACACTGAACTGATAAACATTATTGCGCCTGAGATACTGTAAAAAGCTGAGGCATAGGCGGCAGTATTTTCCAGCCAGAGCAGATTGTCGAACCAGAACAGGCTCTGGCCGGATATTGCCAGTAGCAATGCCGCTAAGGTAGCAACCTCCAGCATACTTTTTACGGTTTGCGCATAGCGCCAGCGAGCCCAGTGTTGTCTGTTGTACCACAGCAAAACAGCAGTGGCAGTGAGACTGGCGCCAGAGACTGATAACACAACCGGAGAGGTAATAAGCGACAGCAGACAAGCCAGCGCAATACTGATACTAAGCCGCTGATGTAATGGTGTTAACGGGCTGAACAACAGTAATACAGCGATTACAGCGCAGCTGTATCGTGCCACGTCATCATTGAATAAGTCATAGCTGACGTACACCAGCATGCCCTGGCCGGCCAGCGCAACAGCAACAGACATCTGTTGCAAGAACTCCAGCGGCTTTACTGCCAGCCAGATAGCGGCACTGATTAACAGCAAGGCAATGACAGCCCTGACCGCATTATGATCCGCCAGTGCCAACACCGGGCCGATAAAAGAGCTGATGATCAGCAATGAGGCTATCCAGGCCGCGATAGCCAGTAAAATCTGCAACCACCAGGGGCTGGCACTGCGTTGCAGTTGCCCTGCCGTTGTCTGGTTAATAATACCGGCTTGTTGTAATTGCAGTGCCAGTTCAGTCTGATTCATGCTGACACTCCTGCTTGCCGCCGTAATTGTTTTTTAAGCCAAAGAGCGGCGGCAACGCTGCTGCCAATGACAAATAACGCCAGCAGGTTCATGGCGAAAAAGCCATCGCTGAGTTCCAGCAGGCGCGCCAGTAGGCTGGTAACCACTGCAATAGCGCTATAGAGCAGTAGCGCCAGCACAAAGATATCACGTCGGTAGCGGTAGTATCTCAGCGCTAAACCGACACTCAGCAGCAGGTAACACAGCAGGTTGGCCTGATAGTGGTTATCCCAGGCGCCGAGCATGCCGCCATAAGTATGTGGCACGATAAACATCACCGCGCTAACGCGCAGTAGCAGGTTGTCAGGTTTTACACCAAGACGTGGCAGGGCAACATCGGCAAACAACATTAGCAGCAGGTTTACCAGTGTCAGGTTAAGTATCATGGGGGCGCTGGCAAACAGCCAGAAAAATTCAGAGCGGGTATGCAGGTAGCGGCTGGCCGCCAGCTCCAGAATAACAAACCACAGCAGGTAGCAGGCGCGGCTTTTCGACACTAATACCAGCAGGGTGATTAACGCTGCCCAACTGGCGAATAACTGCCAGATATCCGCTCCGGTCTGATAGGTTTGGCCGATTAACGCCAGCAAAGCGCCGGTTAAAATACTGGCAGCAAGCAACGCTGAATGTTGCATCAGGCTTTGCGGTGCGCTGCAGACAGCCACCAGGCCAGAGAGTAAAACCGCAGTGCCAGCCAGTGCAAATTTGGTGAAGTAGTGCATATGCGGCCAGTTGTAGGCGAAGAAAAAAATCACTGCTGAACTTAGCAGCACTGTCGTGCCAAAAAGCAGAATAAGGTTTGCCTGTGCCAGCCAGTCGGCGGGGGCCGGTTGCAGCGGGTAGCGTTCAGAAGCTTGCTGCAACTGAGCGGCATTTAGCTGGCGCTGCTCGCTCCATTGCAATAACTGATTGGCGTGGCGCAATTTTTCCATTTGCTTTGTCACCCGGATAACTGAAGGTTGGCTAGCATCATAGCGTTTTTATAACTTGTTACAACTTCGTTGGGTTTGACGTTTGTACTCGTGCTAAAGCTCAGGTTAGTATGTACAAGCGTTAAAGTTTGTAACCTTATCAGGAAAACTACAATGAAAAAGCTTACCTTAGCCGCTGCGTCTGTCGCTTTGGCTCTTGGCCTTACGGCTTGCAACAAGCAGGAACCCACACAAACCGCTCAACAACCCGTCGCCGCAGAAGTGGCTGCGCCACTGGTGTCTGGTATTGACCAACAGTATTTCGACCCGGCTGTTAAATTCAGCGAAGACTTCTTCCTGGCGGTAAACGGCAAATGGCTGGCCGATACGCCTATTCCGGCTGACAAATCATCTTATGGTTCCTTTAACGTGCTGCGTGACAATTCGCAGCAGGCTGTAAAGGACATTATTGATGAAGTGTCCGCCCGCACAGATTTAGTGCCTGGCTCAGATGAGCAGAAGCTTGGCGACTTATTTAAAAGTTATATGGATGAAGCTAAGGTTGAAAGCCTGGGCCTGACACCACTGCAACCACAACTGGATGCAGTGAAAGCATTAAAAGACAAAGAGGGTTTACCAGCTTTATTTGCCAGCTTACAGCGTGACGGCGTCTCTATTCCGTTTGGCTGGTATGTAAACAACGATGCGAAAAACTCTTCGCAGTATGGTGTTTACCTGTATCAGGCTGGCCTGGGTTTACCAGACCGTGATTACTACTTTAAAGAAGATGAAGCCGGCCAGAAGTTAATTGCTGATTACAAAGCGTATCTGACCGATATGTTTACCATGGCAGGCAATAAAGATGCCGCCGCCGCTGCTGAGCGCGTATTAAAGCTGGAAACTGCTTTGGCAGAACATCACTGGACCCGCGTAGAAAGCCGCAATGCTGATAAAACCTATAACAAAACTGCCGCCAGCGACCTGAACACGCAAATGGGTGCATTTGACTGGGCTACCTTTGCCAAAGGCGTAAAACTGGATGCGGTAAACGATATCATTGTACGTCAGCCAAGTTATTTAACCGGTTTTGCCAAGGTACTGGCAGACTCTGATCTGCAAAGCTGGCAGGACTACCTGACGATTAAAACCATCAGCGCCTATGCCGACAAGCTAAGCAGCAACTTTGCTGATCGCCAGTTCGCGTTTTATGGCACTACATTAAGCGGCACCCAGGAGCAGCAACCACGTTGGAAACAAGCAGTGGATGCGTCAGACGAGGTACTGGGTGAGCTGACCGGTAAACTGTATGTAGAACGCCACTTTAAACCGGAAGCCAAAGCGCGGATGGAAAAACTGGTGGCTAACCTGATTAAAGCCTATGAAGTGTCTATCAATAATCTGGAGTGGATGACAGAAGACACCAAAAAAGCAGCGCAGGCTAAACTGGCAACCTTTACCCCTAAAATCGGTTACCCGAACAAGTGGAAAGATTATTCTTCGTTAGAAATTAAAGCTGACGATTTAGTTGGTAACTTTGTTCGTGCCACCCATTTTGCCTATGACGAGATGCTGGCAAAACTGGGGCAGCCAATCGACAAAGACGAATGGCACATGACACCGCAAACGGTTAATGCCTACTACAACCCGGTTAACAACGAAATCGTGTTCCCGGCTGCTATTTTACAACCGCCGTTCTTTAATATGGAAGCGGACGACGCCGTGAACTACGGTGGTATCGGTGCGGTTATCGGCCACGAAATCGGCCATGGTTTTGACGATCAGGGCGCGAAATACGATGGTGAGGGTAACTTACGTAACTGGTGGACTGAGCAGGACAAAACGCAGTTCCAGGAACGTGGTGCCAAGTTAAGTGCGCACTACAGCCATTACGAGCCGCTGGAAGGTCACCACGTAAATGGTGATCTGACGCTGGGCGAAAACATCGGCGATTTAGGTGGTTTAACGGTAGCACTGAAAGCCTATGAAATTTCTCTGGATGGCAAGCCGGCGCCGGTGCTGGATGGCTTTACCGGTGAGCAGCGCGTGCTGATTAGCTGGGCTCAGGTATGGCGTGCCAAGTACCGTGATGAAGCGCTGAAGCAGCGTCTGGCAACAGACCCGCATTCACCGCCATATATCCGTGTTATTGGCTTATTACCGAACATTCCGCAGTTCTACACCGCCTTTGATATTAAAGAGGGTGATGCGATGTACTTAGCGCCAGAGCAACGCGTTAAGATCTGGTAATAAAACTCTGCTAAACTGCACAGGCTGAGTAGGAAACTACTCAGCCTTTTTTATTTACCCGTCAATGAATGAGCAAACTGCCGGTTGCAATTCCCGCTCTGGCTCGCCACAGCAACTCGCCCTCATGCCTGCGGCAGGGCTCAGACACTCTGTGGCGCCCAGCTCGGGATTCCAACCTCTGTCTGCGAAACAGTTGACGGTAAACAAGGTCTGACCACTATCACACAGACTATATAAGGTCAGGCTTTATATTCACAAAGTTTATACCCACTATAACGGTGGTGCTTAACGGCCCGATGTCAATTTGGCCCGAATTTTCATATAATTGTGCCCATTCATTCTGTTGAATGACGCTGCAGTGGCAAGACTGCAGCTAACGACCAAGAGGATCATACTGTGCTACAACAATATCGCGAACATGTGGCCGAGCGCGCAGCGCAAGGTATCCCGCCAAAACCGCTCAATGCAGAGCAGGTAGCCGCTTTAGTTGAACTGTTAAAGAACCCGCCAAAAGGCGAAGAAGACACCCTGGTTGATTTATTAGTTAACCGCGTACCGCCGGGTGTTGATGAAGCGGCTTATGTCAAAGCCGGCTTCTTAGCCGCTGTTGCCAAAGGTGAAACCAGCTGCAGCCTGATCAGCGCCGAGCGTGCGACTGAACTGTTAGGCACCATGATGGGTGGTTACAACATTGAGCCACTGATCAGCCTGTTAGACGATGCTAAGCTGGCGCCTATCGCGGCTAAAGCCTTATCGCATACCTTACTGATTTTCGATGCCTTCCACGATGTAACCGAAAAAGCTGAAGCCGGCAATCAGTATGCTAAACAAGTGCTGCAAAGCTGGGCCGATGCAGAATGGTTTGAAGCCAAACCAGCACTGGCAGAGAAAATCACTGTTACCGTATTTAAAGTATCAGGCGAAACCAACACTGACGATTTATCGCCAGCACCGGATGCCTGGTCACGCCCGGATATTCCGCTGCACGCTTTAGCAATGCTGAAAAATGACCGCGACGGCATTAAACCGGATCAGCCAGGTACAGTCGGCCCGATTAAGCAACTGGACGAGCTAAACAAAAAAGGCTTCCCACTGGCTTATGTCGGTGACGTAGTCGGTACAGGTTCATCACGTAAATCAGCGACTAACTCAGTGCTGTGGTTTATGGGTGATGACATTCCATACGTGCCAAACAAGCGCGGCGGTGGTTTCGTATTAGGTGGCAAAATTGCTCCAATCTTCTTTAACACCATGGAAGACTCTGGCGCACTGCCAATTGAAGTGGACGTATCTAAGCTGGAAATGGGCGATGTGATCGACATTCTGCCATTTGAAGGCAAAGTCGTGCGTCACGGCACAGACGAAGTACTGGCAGAATTTAGCCTGGCAACCGATGTGTTAATTGACGAAGTACGTGCCGGTGGCCGTATTCCGTTAATCATCGGCCGTGGCTTAACTGACCGCGCCCGTGAATTCTTAGGTTTAGGCCATTCAGACAAATTCCGCCGGCCACAAGCCAAAGCTGACTCTGGCAAAGGCTTCACGCTGGCACAGAAAATGGTTGGTAAAGCGTGTGGCGTGAAAGGTGTGCGTCCGGGTACTTACTGTGAGCCGAAGATGACTACAGTAGGTTCGCAAGACACCACAGGCCCAATGACTCGCGACGAGTTAAAAGACTTAGCCTGTTTAGGTTTCTCTGCTGATTTAACCATGCAGTCTTTCTGTCACACGGCGGCGTATCCGAAGCCGGTTGACGTTGACACGCACCACACACTGCCAGATTTCATTATGAACCGTGGCGGTGTTTCATTGCGTCCGGGCGATGGTATTATCCACAGCTGGTTAAACCGTATGTTACTGCCAGATACCGTAGGTACCGGTGGTGACTCGCACACCCGTTTCCCAATTGGTATTTCATTCCCGGCCGGTTCTGGCCTGGTCGCTTTTGCTGCCGCAACAGGTGTTATGCCACTGGATATGCCAGAGTCAGTGCTGGTGCGCTTCAAAGGTGAAATGCAGCCGGGTATTACGCTGCGCGATTTAGTACATGCTATTCCGTACGCGGCAATTCAAAAAGGTTTATTAACCGTTGATAAGAAAGGCAAGAAGAACATCTTCTCTGGCCGTATCCTGGAAATCGAAGGCTTACCAAACTTAACGGTAGAGCAGGCGTTTGAACTGTCAGATGCATCAGCAGAACGTTCAGCTGCAGGTTGTACCATCAAGCTGTCACAAGAGTCTATCGCTGAGTATCTTGAATCTAACATCGTTATGCTCAAGTGGATGATCGCTGAAGGCTACGGCGATGTACGTACTATCGAGCGTCGTATCAACGCAATGCAAGCCTGGCTGAAAGATCCTCAGCTGATGTCTGCTGACGCCGATGCCGAATACACTGAAGTGATTGAAATTGACCTGGCAGACATTAAAGAGCCGGTACTGTGTGCACCGAATGACCCGGATGATGCGCGCTTACTGTCTGAAGTAGCAGGCGATAAGATTGACGAAGTGTTTATCGGTTCTTGTATGACTAACATCGGTCACTTCCGCGCTGCCGGTAAGTTACTGGATAAATACAAAGGCCAGTTACCAACCCGTCTGTGGATTGCACCACCAACCAAGATGGACCAGGCACAGCTAACCGAAGAAGGTTACTACAGCATTTTCGGTAAAGTCGGTGCCCGCACTGAAATGCCAGGCTGTTCACTGTGTATGGGTAACCAGGCGCGCGTAGCAGAGAAGTCAACGGTAGTATCTACCTCTACCCGTAACTTCCCGAACCGTTTAGGTCAGGGTGCTAACGTGTACTTAGCCTCAGCTGAGCTGGCGGCAGTAGCGTCAATTATCGGTAAACTGCCAACCGTGGCGGAGTATCTGGAATACGCCAAGCAAATTGATGCCACGGCAGCCGATACTTACCGTTACCTGAATTTCCACCGTATGCCGCAATACACCAAAAAAGCGGACAATGTGATTATTCAGCAAGCAGTGTAAGTCAGTATCTGCTTAAGAAAAGGCCTGCATTTGCAGGCCTTTTAATTAAGGTATATACCTCAGTTTTCTTCAGTATTTACTAGATCTGGTCCGGTTCTTTCCGATATTTTATTTTCAGGTATAGATATAGGGCTAACTCAAAGCTAAGCATTCCTACCCCTGAAAATAGCGGAAAAGTCTTGAAAAGCAGATCGAATATAGCACCAATTGAAAAACCAAATAAACCTAACATAATCAAGGGTTTTGCATGCTTTATTCCCGGGAAATTCAAACTAACCTCCTGATATAGTTATACAGTTCTGTTATAGCGTACTTTTAGTAAGACGCCCAAGTTCCAATAGAATCACTGATCCCCAGGCCAATAGAAAAGCCTCCGCCGAATGAGAACAGCGTAGCACCTGCCGCACCAACCCAGCCTACAGGTGTCGCAGCAATAGCGACTCCAATAGCAACAGCTCCCAAACCAGCACCTACAGCGCCCCAATCTACATCACCGCCACCGCTCACGGCTTGAACATCATAAAGTGTTATTTCTTTCATAATTTTATCTCCATTAATTTTTATTGCCTCATAAGGAAGCATCTGAATATTATGGAAAATTACTTTGTGGTTGTACTGGTGGATCTGACAGGAGACTTTAGAAGTCTTCGACTGATTTCACGATGTTAGCGTGATCGGCTAAAATCTATTAGGTTTTCTTCAGTGTACGGATAGAAAGTGGAATACGATTTTACTTATGATCGCAATAGCAATAAATTTGGTATCCGCCTGGCAGAAGAGCATGAAGTGCTGGGGCGGTTTTTGCTTGAAGAGTTTGGTCAGCTGGCGGGTGCTTACCAGCCGTTATTGCAGAAATTGTCTGCACTTAATTCACACCAGAGTATGCAGTATCAGGGCCGCGAATATCTGTTAGAGATTGATGCCGGCGAGGTGACGTTAAGCCACAATACGTTGTTTTACACTACTGAGCAGCCACTACCTGAGCGGCAGCAACATAAAGTCGCTGATGATGACCTGCAACTGGATGAGCAGGGTATGAGTATGCAATGCGGTCTGGAAGACTTACTAAAACTGCTGCGCGACTGGCAGCAGTTTCTGTCAGAGTAACCGTTTTACACCTCTAGCGGCAGTAACAGCGTAAAACAGGTACCCTCATTGGGCGCGCTGGTTACGGTAATGCTGCCGCGCAATTTTTGTGTCACCAGGTTGTACACTATATGCAGGCCTAAGCCGGTACCGCCCTGATGGCGGTTGGTGGTAAAAAACGGGTCAAAAATCCGCTCCAGATTGTCTTTGCTGATGCCGGACCCGTTATCAGCAAACACTATCTCAACCTTGTCTTTTAGCTGCCGGCAGCTGATGCTGATTTTGCCACTGGCGCTGTCTTTAAATGCATGTACCACAGCATTCTGGGTAAAGTTGGTAATGACTTGGCCGATGCTGCCAGGGTAGCTGTCCATTTCAATTTCAGGCGGGCAGCTGATATCAAATGTAATATCGCGGTGTTTCCACATCAGGCTCAGGCTTTCCAGCAGCTCGTCCAGATACAGTGCCAGTTTAAAACGGCGCTGATTATCAGCGGTACGATCGACCGATACCTGCTTAAAGTTTGCTACTAACTGTGCTGCACGCTGCAGGTTGCTGTCGAGTAAGCGGGTGGCCTGTTCGAGCTTTTGTAAAAATGAATCCAGCTCCTGGCGGCGGATATTACCGCTGCTGAGTTTTTGTTGCAGCTGGCGGCTTTCCTCGCTGACAACACTGCTGGCTGTCAGCGCCACACCAAGCGGCGTATTGACTTCATGTGCAACCCCGGCAACCAGTTGGCCGAGCACGGCCATTTTTTCTGTCCGCACCAGCTCTTTCATCGTAGAGGCGAGCTGTTGCAAGGTTTGCTCAGCTTTGTTTTTCGACTCTTCCAGTGCACTGGTGCGCTCTTCAACCAACATCGCCAGTTGACGTTGGCGTTTATGCAACTGCCTGAGCCGTAATGTCGGTAAACCTGCCAGCACCGCCACCACCAGCAGCAGCAACAATAATCTGGCCCACCAGGTTTCCCACCATAAGGGCAGCACTCTAACCGCCAGCTGGTATTCATCGCTCCACGGCGATTGCGGCACACCGGCACGCAGCCGGAACAGATACTGGCCTGGTGGCAGGCGCTCAAAACCTGCAGTGCGCTTGCCAGGGTCTTGTGTGATCCAGTTGCTGTCTAAAGGGTCGAGCCGGTATTGAAATTGTACCTGAGCAGTTTCTATAAACTCACGCGTTGAATAGCTTAGCCTGATGCTGCGCGTACCTTCGGCTGGTACAGTAAGTTGATGTTTAGCATGTAGTATTTTTGCCAACGCCGCATCGGCCAGCGGCGCTACAGGATCCAGTGGAGTATTATTTACCTGAATGCTCTGAATATGTGGTTCGGCGACAGGCGTGGCTTGATACTTTAGTACCCGCTCAGGCTGAAATACAGTAAAGCCATCCATGCCGCCAAATACTATGCTGCCATCTCCAAGCCGGCTAACAGAAGCATTGATGTAGTCCCGCTTTAGGGTGCCGTGCCGGTAACCGAAATTGCGGAACTGCTCAGTGCTGGGGGTAAACACCGAAATACCAAACGCTGTACTAAGCCACAGATTGCCCTGATTATCACTGGCGATGCTTTTTAGCTGGCCATTGTTTAAGCCTTGCTTCTCGCCATATTGCACAAAACGGGCTTGTGCCGGTTCAGCGGTATACAGCATTTCATATAAGCCGGAGCCATTACTGGCAAGCCAGTAGCGATTATCGGTGCCAGTGATAAAATCCATTGGTGCGGTTGGCATGCCCGGTGAGCTGTTGTCATCGGTAATGCCGGGCCTGTGGGTAAATAACAGTGTTGCACTGCTGCGGTCAAACCAGCTTAGCCCCAGATAGCTGCCTACCAGTACTTTGTCCTGCCCCAGTGGGCGGATAAAGGTAACCGAGCGGTTAAGCGGATGCACTGCAATCACGCTGTTCAGCTCGTGGTTCATCACGACAATACCGAACTGCTCAATGGCCAGCCAGACATGCTGGTCATCAGCCCACATCCGCCTGACCGGGCCTTTGGCTACGCTGGCAGGTAAGGGCAACGGCTGTCCAAGCCCAGTGATCTTATCCAAACTACTGATGCCGAGCGTATGACCAAACCACCACTGTGAACCTCTGTCCAGTGCACTGTAATAGGTCAGGCTGTTTTGCTGATCGCCTGCGGGCACAAAACCGCTTTGCTTTGCTGTTAGCGTAAACAGGCCATCGGCGGTGCCAGCCCAAAGCTTATCTTGCCAGGCCGCCAGTGTGATTGTCGCCGGGTTACGCACCGCTGCCATCAGGGGCAGGTCTGGTGTAATGCTGGAAAACAGGTTATTTGCCTGATTCAGCCGCGAAACGCCGCCATTCCAGCTACCAACCCAGATACTGCCTTGCGTATCAGCCAGCACTGAGACAACTTTGCCGCTGCCGAGGCTGGTCGGGTTATGGCGCTGATGATAAAACGAGGCGTGTTGCTGCCATTTGCCCTGCTTTAACCTTAGCTGGTTCAGGCCGTGCTGAGTGCCTACCCAGATATCAGCGTTGTCGTCCATGGTGATACTGCGGATTTCGCGGCTGATAAGATCCTTGTCGTAATTAACCAGCTCGATTGATTGCCAGTTTTGCTGCTCAGGCTCAAATAGCAGTAGTCCTTTGTGCTCAAGGCCAGCCCAGAGCCGGCCAGCCTTATCATGGTACAGTGCCAGCACAGAAGCATATTCAACAGGAAAGGCCATAGTGTCGAGCAAGGTTTTGCTTGCGATATCAATACGGTATAACCCCTGTGGTGTACCAAACCACAACTTGCCCGCGGTGTCGGCAGATATTGCCGTAATATTCTGCGGTTGCGCTGACGGGCCGCTGTACCACAGTTGTAATGCCTGGCTGTCATCCTGCCAAAGCGCTATGCCCCTGTCTGTGCCGACCCAGAGCCGGTTTTGCTGATCCAAATGCAGTGACAGCACCATATCATTGCCAGAACTACGCTGCGGCAGCGGCCGAAAGCGCTCGAATACACCACGTTTAGGATCATAACGATTCAGGCCGTTCAGGGTGCCTACCCAGAGCACGCCATGCTGGTCTACAACCAGGGACGTAATAAAGTTATCGCTGATAGTGGTGACATGTTCACCGGGCAAAAACACTTTTACATCAAAGCCGTCATAACGGTTTAAACCGTTCTGGGTGCCAATCCAGATATTGCCGTCATGATCCTGCACCAAAGCGGTCACAGTATTTTGCGATAGTCCTTGCTGAATATCGAGCCGCGAGAAACGCGAGGTCGATTGCACTGATATTTGTGCGGACGCCGCCCAGGTTACAGTCAGCGTCAGCCACAGCACAGCATAAAGCGCAAGATGTTGTCTTACCTGGCAAAGCATAGCTCAGATCCCTGGACACGATGTAGGAACGCCACTACATCTGTTGTAATAACCATAGTAGTACATCTGCCAACTGCCGACAGTGCAAGCAAAAATTTTGTTTTTATGCAGTTACTTATCAATCTGCGGCAGTGAAAGCAGCGTACCGCTGGCTGTTTTTAAAACACCGAACCTGGCACGTTACATAAGGGAGGTTAACTGCACAGACTAAGTGAATAAATGCACCAAATAAGTGCGTTTTTTGAGCGTAACGCCTTTCATGGTTGGTTAACTGCATGATTTTAAAGAATTTAAAAAAGTTGGCACAAGGCTTTCTTAATAAAAGCTGAATCGCTCAGACGACTACTATAGGGAAAACATCATGAAGCTTGTATGTGCCATCATCAAGCCGTTCAAACTGGACGATGTACGCGAAGCAATAGCTGACATTGGGGTAGAAGGTTTAACGGTAACAGAAGTAAAAGGTTTCGGCCGCCAGAAAGGGCACACCGAATTATACCGTGGTGCGGAATACCAGGTTGATTTTCTGCCGAAAGTAAAACTGGAAATTGCCACTTTGGATGATCAGGTGGATCGCCTGATTGAAGCCATCCAAAAAGCGGCTTATACCGGCCGTATCGGCGACGGTAAAATTTTCGTTTATGACCTGGAACAGGCTGTGCGGATACGCACCGGCGAGTCTGACGCTGAAGCCATATAAGGAGCTGTTATCATGCAAGAGCAAATTTATCACTTACAGTATGCCATGGATACCTTCTACTTCCTGATGTGCGGGGTATTAGTTATGTGGATGGCGGCAGGTTTCTCGATGTTGGAAGCCGGCCTGGTGCGGGCGAAAAATACCACTGAAATTCTGACTAAAAACGTCGCGCTTTACTCTATTGCCTGCATCATGTATCTGGTGTGCGGTTACGCCTTTATGTACGGCGGCGAATATTTCCTAACAGGTATCGGCGCAGTCGATGTAGACGCCACGCTAACCAGTTTTGCCGAGCGTGAAGACGGCTTCACCGGTGGTGCTGTGTATTCAACCGCTTCAGACTTTTTCTTCCAGGTGGTGTTTGTTGCAACCGCAATGTCCATTGTTTCAGGTGCTGTAGCTGAACGTATGAAGCTATGGGCCTTTCTGGCGTTCTCAGTCGTGATGACCGGTTTTATCTACCCGATGGAGGGTTCGTGGACCTGGGGTGGCAATGCGGTATTTGGCCTGTATTCACTGGGTGACGACTTTGGTTTCTCTGACTTTGCCGGTTCTGGCATCGTGCATATGGCAGGTGCTGCGGCTGCATTGGCGGGTGTGTTACTGCTGGGCGCGCGTAAAGGTAAATACAGCAAAGACGGCAAAGTCAGTGCTATCCCGGGCGCCAATATGCCAATGGCTACCTTGGGTACCTTAATTCTGTGGATGGGCTGGTTCGGTTTTAACGGCGGCTCAGTATTAAAACTGGGTGATATCAGCAACGCCAATGCTGTCGCTGTGGTGTTCTTAAATACCAATGCTGCAGCTGCGGCAGGCGCGATAGCGGCACTGGCACTGTCAGTGATTTTATTTCGCAAAGCCGACTTAACTATGGCATTAAACGGTGCTCTGGCTGGCCTGGTCGCCATTACCGCTGAGCCTTCAACGCCTACTGCGCTGCAGTCCACGCTGTTCGGCGCCATCGCCGGTGTATTGGTTGTCGCGTCTATTATCGGTCTGGATAAACTGAAAATTGATGACCCGGTTGGTGCTATCTCTGTGCATGGCGTGGTGGGTCTGTTCGGTTTGTTACTGGTACCGCTGTCAAAAGAAGGCACCAGTTTTGTTGGTCAGCTGGTGGGTGCGGCAACCATCTTTGTCTGGGTTTTTGTTACCAGTCTGATTGTCTGGTACGTACTGAAACTGGTTATTGGTATTCGCGTTAGCGAAGAAGCTGAGTATGAAGGCGTTGACGCCTCAGAGTGTGGTATCGAAGCCTACCCTGAGTTCGTCGCGTCGGTAAAGTAAGCAGCCTGGGAAGAGTTGGTGGAACTTCCCGGGAGCGAGTGAGCGAGGGTGAGGCAGTCAATGCCGCAGCCCACGCGAACTGAACGACCCCACCAAACTACGTCTATCCTTGTCCTTTGTCTTTTTATCTGACACCCCGTGCTAATTAGCGCGGGGTTTTTTTATGGCTGTAGCCCGATTGCTCTTAGTGCAGTTGCAGCAGCTGTGCCTGCGGTATATCAAGCCGCTGGTGGCTGACAATAACTAAGATGCCGTTACGCTGGCGCTGCAGTAAAGCCTGCAATACTTGCTGTGTAGTGTCGGGGTCTAGCCCGGCAAAAGGCTCATCCAGTAACAGCACCGGCCGGTTTGTCAGCAGTAAGCGCGCCAGGGCGATACGCCGGGCCTGGCCGCCTGATACCGCCGCGCCGTATTCCCCCAGTACGGTATCAAGCTGTTGCGGTTGGTTTTGCGCCCAATCATGCAGCGCGGTGTCTTTAAGCACCTGCCACAGCTGCGCATCACTGGCATCAGGCGCGCCAAGGCGCAGGTTTTGCGCCAGTGTCAGATCAAAAATATCGGCCTGCTGGCTTAAATAACCCAGCGTCTGGCCAAGCTGCCATTCGCTGTACGGCAAGCCGTTCAGCTGCAATGTGCCGGTTACCGCTAGCTGGTTGGCCAAGGCTTGCAGTAGCGTGGTTTTACCACTGCCGGAAGCGCCGCTTATCAGCAAAACGCTGCCGCTTTGCAATGTGAAACTGACATTGTCCGGGCCATACAGCGCGCCGTTTTGCCGCGCTGATAACTGTATTGCGGTTAAGGTTAATACGCTCTCTGGTTCAGGTTTGCCACTTTGTGACTGCACGGTGCGCTTAGCCAGCTGATTTAACCGGTTGCGGGCCGCCAGGCTCATGCCCAGCGCAATAAAACTCTGACACAGTGGCAGCATCACTTCGTACAACGCCCACAGCGCCAGGGCGGCAGCCAGCAGCAGCGGTACTGTCAGAGCCTGCGCTGCCAGCAGCTGCGCGCCCTGCCACAGCAGTAGCAGCAGGCTAAGTGCCAGTATGCTTTGCTGCAACAACGCACAGCGGCTACTAAGCTGCTGCTGCTGTCGCTGTAACTCTAGGCAGTGCTGATCCTGCGCGCTAAACTGGCGCGTTTTGTCCTGCCAGCGCTGCCAGATCAGCAGTGCCGGCAACATCGTTAAAGGCTCCAGTAGCAGGGTGCGGCGTAACGCAGCAGCGCTGGTTTCGTGCGCCGCCAGTTTGGTGGCGCGTTTAAAGGTCAGCAGCGGCACAAACAGCGCCAGCAGCAAGGGCAGGCCAGCGCTGTAAAGCAGCGCCGGTGCCAGTAAATACCAGAACAACAGTAGCAGAGCGCTCAGGCTCAGAGCCCACAGCCAGGGCGCAATAACCTTTAATGGCAGCTGATCCAGTAAATCAATATCGGCCACCAGACGCTGCAGTGTGTCGGCGGAATGGTGACCACTGCGGCTGTTTGCTAACGCATTAAAGGTTTTTACCCGTAGGTCTTTTAGCAGCCCAAGTGCTGCATAGTGCGAGGTTAAACGCTCGGCGTAGCGCCCGGCCGTGCGGCCGATGGCACACAGCCGGATAATCGCCGCCGGGCGAAAATAGTCAAAGCCATAGGCCGCAGCACTGGCTAAACCCGCCAGCGCAGCCGCGCTGATAAACCAGCCGGACAATGCCAGCAGTGTAATGGCGCATAACAGCGTGACAGCACCGAGCAGCAGTGCCAACAGCCAGCTGCTGCGGCGGCTGGTTAGCAGGGTACGTAAGCGGACAACCGGCTCAGGCGCTGACATGCTGTGAACTCTCGTTAAGGCTGGCACTGGGTGCCGGTAACTTTACTACCTGATCAAGCCAGTCCAGGCCATGCAGCTGATGGCTGACAATAATCAGGCTTTTACCCTGGCTCAGCTTGCCGATTAACTGGTGCAGCCTGTAAGCGGTGGCGCCATCGAGGTGTGCTGTCGGCTCGTCCAGCAGCCAGAGTTTGGTATCCTGCAATAACAGTTGTGCCAGCGCCAGACGCTGCAACTGACCACCGGACAAACCCAGCCCGCGCTCACCCAGCTGCGTCTCTAACCCCAGCGGAAGTTGGCGCACCAGCGGCCACAGCTCAACCTGTTGCAGAATGTCGATAAGTTGCTGATCGCTGGCTGTGGGGGCAGCCAAACGCAGGTTATCAACAATAGACGCTGCGGCAATACTGCTGTGCTGCGCCATATAGCCCAGTTGCTGCTGCCAGTGATTACGCTCAAGCTGCAGCAAGGGGTGCTGATTAACCATAATGCTGCCCTGATAGGGCACAAAACCCAGTAGCGCATGTAACAGGCTGGACTTACCGGTTCCGCTTGGGCCTTGCAGCGCCACACGGCTGCCGGCAGCTACTGAAAAACTCAGTGGTGCCAGGCGCTGGCGGTTGTCATCGCCGCTGATTTGCAGCTGCTCAACGCTTAACTGCGGGGCACTTTGCAGTGTTAGTTGCTGCGTGCCCGGGTGTTGCCAGCTCTGGCTGTGCAGCACGGGTGTCAATTCGCTGATAGCGGCTTCGGCCTGTGCTTTAGCATGATAATCAGTGCCAAGCTGGCGCAGAGGCGCATAAAACTCCGGTGCCAGCAGCAGAATAAACAGCGCGCCCTGGTAAGCTACCGGGATCTCACCTTTGGCCCAGGGCAAAATACCCAGTAAGCCCAGCCCAAGATAAAGCGCCAGCAGGGCAATCGCCAGCGCCGAGAAAAACTCCAGCACGGCAGTGGATAAAAACGCCAGCTTTAACACCTGCATACTGCTGTCACGGTAGTGCCCGGCCGCATTGGCTACTGTCGCGCTGGCCCGTTCGGTGGCCTGCAGCTGTTGCAATGTTGGCATGCCGCGCACCAAATCGAGAAAACGGCCACTCATGCGACTGAGTTTTTGCAACTGACGCTGACTGGCGGCAGCTGCGGCATTACCGAGTAAAATCATAAATACCGGCACTAAGGGCGCGGTGATAAGCAGAATAACCGCTGCCAATGGGCTGTAAAAAAAGGTGGCGGTAACCAGCAATAACGGTGTGATCAACACCAGATAACGCTGTACATAATAACGGCTGATAAAGCCATCCAGCGCATCTACTTGCTCCAGTACCGCACTGCTTAAGCTACCATCACTGCCATACCGGCTCTTGCCCGGCCCGGCTTGCGCCAGTTTATCCAGCAAAGTGGCGCGAAGGTTAAGGCGTACCTGCTGACTGGCACGCAGGCTTAGCTGCTCGCGGCCATATTGTAATAACGGCCGCCCCAACAGGCACAGCGCCAGCCAGGGCAACACTGTCGTTAAAAGTGCCACAGCGTCAGTCGTGCTGATAGCAGACAGCTGGCTGTCGGTCAGCCAGCGGGCAAATAGCACTGATAGCAGATAACTTTGCAGAATGAACAGTAGGCAGGCTGCCACAGCCAGTGCCAGAGCAGCAAACAACTTAGGCTGCTCTGGCCGCAATAGCTGCATCAGCTGTGCATTGGCAGGGTTTGAACTACTCAGCGTCGTTTTCCTCGCCTTCGTAGCCATTTAACTCCAGCCACATGGCATTGATAATGCCAAATGAACAGGCCAGTAATACCCCTAAAATCCAGGCAAAATACCACATAATTGGCTCCTTCTTTATCGGTTATCAGTACAACGAATGGCTGTTATCGCGTATGTGCTGCTCGTTTAAGCGGCCACGCATGACGAAATAACTCCAGGCGGTGTAAGCCAGAATAAGCGGCACAAATATGCAGGCCACCACAAACATGATCATCAGAGTGGTTTCACTGGCGGTTGCATCCCACATCGTCAGGCTGTGTGCCGGTACTGAGCTTGATGGCATCACAAACGGGAACATACTGACACCGGCGGTTAAAATCACCATCGCCATCGCAAGCGCCGAGCTGACAAAGGCCAATACATGGCGACGGCCTTTACTTGCCAGCGCACACAGTGCAAAGCCGGCTATGCCAAGCGCGGGTACCAGCCATAGCAGCGGCCATTTGCCATAGTTGCTAAACCAGGCAGCACTAACCATTGCCACGGTTTTCTCTGTTGTGCGGTTAGCGCCATTAGTATCAATGATGCTGTTTATTACATAACCGTCGATACCCATGTACAGCCAGACACCGGCTAGTACAAACACCACAGCACATAGCAGCGAGGTTAAGGTTGCCAGCTTTTCACTGCGCTGTTTTAAACCACCTTCGGTTTTCAGTTGCAGGTAAGTTGCACCGTGATTCACGAACATCAGCAGGCTTAACACCCCGGCCAGCAGTGCGAACGGATTCAGTAGCGCCCAGAAGCTGCCGGTGTAATGCAGGCGTAGTATATCGTCAAAGTGAAACGGCACACCTTGCAGCAGGTTACCAAAGGCCACACCGAAAATCAGTGCCGGTATCGCCGAGCCGGCTGTTAAGGCCCAGTCCCAGCGGCTGCGCCAGGTTTCACTGTCTATTTTTGCGCGGTATTCAAAGCCGATAGGCCGTAAGAACAGTGCAAACAACGTCAGCATCAGTGCCAGGTAAAACCCACTAAACGATGCGGCATAAACGGTAGGCCAGGCAGCAAACAGCGCGCCGCCGGCGGTGATCAGCCACACCTGGTTACCATCCCAGTGCGGCGCTATAGCGTTGATCATCACCCGGCGCTCATCGTTGCTGTTGCCTATCACTTTGAGCAGCGCAGCAACGCCCATATCAAAACCGTCGGTGACAGCAAAACCAATCAGTAATACACCAATTAACAGCCACCAGATAAAACGCAGTGCTTCGTAATCCATGTTATGCCTCCTTCGCGCCAGCAGGGGTTTCTAAGTCGTATTTACCGGTATGCAGGCTGGAGGGGCCGAGCCTGGCGTACTTGGTCATTAACCACATTTCAATGATCACAAAGATGGTATACAGCACCACTATAGTGCCTAAGCTGATCCAGATGTCGGTGACAGTCAGCTGTGACACCGCCATATGGGTTGGCAGAATTTCACCTATCGCCCAGGGCTGACGGCCATATTCAGCAACAAACCAGCCGGCTTCACTGGCCAGCCAGGGCAAGGGCAGGCTAAACAACGCAAATTTGAGCAGCCATTTAGGTTTTTGTACTGTGCGCCGCGCGCTGTGCCAGAACGCCAGCGTAAACAGTATTAACATCGATACACCACAGGCCACCATCAGGCGGAAACTCCAAAACAGCGGGCCGACAGCAGGAATAGAGTCTTCCACTGCCTGGGCAATCTGCTCGTTGGTCGCGTTGGCAACGTCGTCAGTGTAGGCTGTCAGTAACATGCCGTAACCCAAATCGTCGCTTACCTCATTAAAACGCTCGACTGTGGCAGGCGACTTATCGCCACCACGGTATTGCTGCAGCAACACATAGGCTTCCTGACCGCGGATAATGCGCTCTAGATGTTGCTTTTTCAGATCGGATAAACCGGTAACTTCTTCGTCCAGAGAACGGGTGGCTATCAGCCCCAGTACCGCCGGTATTTTTAACGCATAGTTGGTCTTTTCTGCTTCGCGGTCAGGGATACCAAACACCGTAAAAGCAGCCGGTGCCGGATGGGTATGCCACTCGGCTTCAACCGCGGCCAGTTTGACTTTTTGCACATCGCCAAGCTCGTAACCGGATTCATCGCCCAGCACGATAACAGACAAGGCGCTGGCCAGGCCAAAAGCCGATGCAATAGCAAAGCTGCGCCGGGCAAAGGCTAGGTCGCGGCCTTTTAGCAAATACCAGCTGGATATGGCCAGTACGAAAATGGCGCCGGTGACATAGCCAGCTGATACGGTGTGGACAAATTTCACCTGTGCTACCGGGTTAAGCAGTACATCAGCAAAGCTGGTCAGCTCCATACGCATGGTATCGACATTAAACACTGAGCCGACAGGGTGTTGCATCCAGCCATTGGCGATCAGGATCCACAGCGCAGACAGGTTAGTCGCCAGTGCCATCAGCCAGGTGACCGCTAAGTGTTTTTCTTTACTTAAGCGGTCCCAGCCAAAAAAGAACAGGCCAAACAGCGTTGATTCAAGAAAGAACGCCATCAGGGCTTCAATCGCCAGCGGTGCGCCAAAAATATCGCCGACATAATGCGAATAGTAAGACCAGTTGGTGCCAAACTGGAACTCCATCGCAATGCCGGTGGTAACCCCCAGCGCAAAGTTAATACCAAACAACTTACCCCAGAACTTGGTCATGTCGCGGTAAATGGTTTTACCGGTCATTACATAAACCGATTCCATAATGGCCAGCAAAAATGATAAGCCAAGGGTAAGAGGAACAAACAGGAAGTGGATCATTGCCGTAAAGGCGAACTGAAGTCGGGACAGGTCTACAATATCCATCTGCATACTCCGCGTGCGCAGGTTAATGGGAAGCTGTACCTACAAAGTAGTACAGTGATACCACTATACAAGCTAACGCGGTAAACACTTATGCGCTGGATCAAGCTTTTACCGCATTATATTAGCGGTTTTGCAAGTACTAGCGTTTTCTGGCTAAAAAGGTATCGACGGCTTTATTAGATGCCGCCAGCTTTTTACGGCCCTGCGGGCAGGTTTGGGTTAACAGAATAAACAGCGTATCGATAACCAGTTCCTGCGCATTACGGGCCAATATTGACGATAGCCGGGCAGAGCTTTCATCCGCTACCGTATACAAATTCAGCCCGGCCAGTTTGGCCACGCTGTTGCTGCCATAAGCGGTAATACTGATGATTTGTACGCCGTTAGCGGCAGCCTGCTCGGTAATTTTCACGCTATCGGGTGTCTCGCCGGATTCACTCAGCACCACCAGTACATCTTCATTGGTGTAATTGGCAATATTGGCCAATTGGATATGGGTATCAGTTTCGGCCAATGCCGCCGTGCCGAGCTTTTGCAGTTTGTACGAGAAGTCTTTTGCCACCAGCGCCGAGCCGCCTTTACCACACAATAATACCCGTTTGGCACTGCGCAGCCACAGTGCGGCCTGCTCATAACTGGTTTGCGAGTTAATGGCATGGGTTTTTTGCAGCACATTAATTTTACTGGCCAGCAGTTTTTCCCGCATGGTGCTGAAGGTGTCTTCCAGCGAAATTTCACCATGTAGCTTGTCGCCGCTGATAGCAGGTACCTGATGATGCAGGCTGTCGCTGATGGCAAATTTAAAATCAGGGTAGCCTTTGTAACCCAGTTTCTGTGTAAAACGCACCACGCTTGCCTGGCTGATACCGACGGCTTTGGCCAGCATTTGCGACGGCATATCGCGGATATGATCCGGGTTGGCCAGGATGTAATCGGCCAGTTGCTGTTCAGCACGCGGCAGTTTTTCACGTAAAGCATTTATTTTATCAAGTACAGACATCCGTTCGTCCTGTGTAGGGTATCAGAGCACTGTTTTTGCTATCGGGCCTGATACAGTAAAAACGATATAGTCAGCAGCTTATTATGACAGGAGCAAATTGAAAAGCCCGGCCTGCAATACAGGCCGGGAAACACCGTGTCCGGGATTAGAACGCGGGGGTGTAGCGCAGTGAAATACCTAAAGTGCGGCCCAATACCGGGTAGTCACTTACAGTATTAAAGTGGTTAGCACCTGAGGCCGGCAGTGGTGGCTCTTTGTCCAGCAGGTTGTCAATACCGGCTGTTACGCTAAGCTCGTCCGTTGCCTGCCAGGAGGCGGCCAGATCAATATAGTTTTGCGCGCCGATGCTGATGCTGCGATCGGCGGCATTTTCAACTTCGCCGATACGACGCCAGCCCAGCTGCACACCTACGGTGTCCAGATTCCAGTCCAGTGTCATGCGGTGCTTGTAGTCTGCCTGCAGCACGCTGGCAAAGTCACCCGAACAGGCGCTGCCAAAGGTGCCTTTACAGTCGATAGCCGCGACAGTGGCGTTGTTCTGCCGGGTTTGCTTGGTGATAAGCGTACCCTGGTAGCTCAGCTTCATGGCGCCGCCCATAATTTCAGGAGCGTTAAAGCGGTAGTTTACCGCTAAATCTATACCGTCTTGCTGTACCGCAGCCAGGTTAAAGTCGTTAACAATAGCGGTGCTGATTAAACCGGTTTGCGGGTCACGCAGCACAGCGTCACACAGTGGGTTACCGGCAACAGGGTTATCGATATAGCAGTTTTTCAGTGCAGCAGCTGGCTGGATTTGGCTAACGGCATCGGTAATTTCGATGGTGTAGTAATCCAGCGTAACGTCAAAGCCATTCAGGTAAGACGGTGTATAAACGATACCCACAGTGGTTGATTCTGCCTGCTCTGGTTTGATGTTCGGGTTACCACCATAGGTATAGCTGGCGGTGGAGGCATCAAACGGCGTACCGACAGGGGCTGCACCATAACGGGCACACTGCTCGGCATTACCGGTACCCAGTAAACACGGGTCACCATCGAAGCGGCCGGCAAACCGCGGTACGAACTGATCGCTGGTCTGGTCAAACAAGGCCAGTGATAACGCTGTGATTGGGCTGGCGAACTCGCCCAGGTTTGGTGCGCGGAATGCGGTCTGGTGGCTGGCGCGGATACGCACATCGCTGTTAATTGCCCAGTTCAGGCCCAGTTTGTAAGTGTTTTCTGCATCAGTGTTTGAGTACTCTGAAATGCGGTAAGCACCTTCAAAATCTAACTGGTCAAAGAAAGGCTGATCAAACAGTAACGGCACTAAGACTTCTGCATACACTTCTTTGCTGTCAAAGCCGGCATCCATATCGAATACACCAACTGAGGCATAGCTGGTGCCGTTACGGAATGCATCACCCGGTGTTTGTTTACCGGTTTCTTTACGGTATTCGTAACCCAGTGCATAGCTTACTGCGCCGGCTGGCAGTTCAAACAGCGGGGCTGAATCGCCTGATAAGGTTGCAGCCAACACGCTTTGCGTACGCTCGCGGTTTGAATACAGTAGCGGGGCGCCAAAATTGGTTAAATCCAGCGCCGGGTCAAAAATGTCGCTGCTGTTGGCGATAGCGCCAAAGCGGCTGCCACCGCTGTTATTAATCTTGTAGGCATTGTTATAGATGGTTGAGGTTTCATCGGTACTGCCGTACTGCGCATACACATCGTAGCTTAAGCTGTCGGTTAAAATGCCTTTTAAACCCAGCTGGAACTGGCTGGATTCACGCACGGCTGCGGTGTATTGCAGGCCCAGGCCCAGGTTACGTTCAACATTTACCAGTGCATTGCCGTTGGCATCAAAGGTAATTAAATCACGTGTAGCCGCCGGAATATAAGGGTTGTCAGAGGTCAGGGTGACCTGCTCGTTTACTGTCACGGGCGTCTGGCCAGCTGCACCAGCGCCATCTACTTTCACTTTGGCGTACATGCCGCGGCCGTACAGCTCCGCGTAGTCGCTTAATTCAACACCAAAAAATAAACCGGCTGATAAACGGTCCATCGGTTGGATCAGGTTGCGCTCTCCGGTGACGTTTACTGTGTTGCGGCCTGCGGTAACAGCGCCGCTATCGTCGATACCAAAGGTATTGCCTGAGGCAACATCGGTATAAAAACCGCCGGTATTGATAATGCTGCCGCTGTTTTGCATCGCCCAGCTGCGCTCGCCTGCCAGCAGGTCTTTACGCTCAGAGTAGCCAACGTAACCGGTAATATGACCACGGCCACTGGCAATATCGCCGCCGAAAATCGCTTCGGTATTGAATTTCTCAGCGCCACCATCCGCGGTTTCATAGCTGGCCGACAGTTCAACACCGTCAAACTTGTCGTCCATAATAAAGTTCACGACGCCGGCTACCGCATCGGCGCCGTATACGGCTGCCGCGCCACCGGTTAACACGTCAACGCGTTTAATCAGGCCAGCAGGGATAATATTCACATCAACCGAGTTACGGAAACTAAACGGCACGGCGCGGGTGCCGTTAATCAGCACCAGGGTGCGGTTCTGGCCCAGGCTGCGCAGGTCAATAGTTGATGAACCTAAAGAGTCACCTACCGTTGCGCCTGTGGCGTTGGCTCCGCCTGCCGCCTGTGGCAATTTGGCAGTAATGTCTTCAACGTTTACCGCGCGATCGAGCTGAATTTGTACTTCATCGACAGAAGCCACCGGGCTTGATGCTACCAGTTCAGTACGGGCAATACGTGAACCGGTTATGGTGATCACTTCGGTTTTTTCCGCGCCAGCTTGCGCATCGGCTTGCTGCGCCAGTGCCAGCTGGCTGAATAATGCCAGGTTCACTGCCAGAGCCAGCTTAGATGCGCGGCGCAGGTTCAGCCGGGTGTTTTGTTTGCTGAGGTAAGATGTCATCTGTGTATACTCCCTGTTGCTAACGCAATAGTGTCGGTTAGGGTTTATGAATTATTTATACATTGTTGTTTGTATTTTTATGAATATATACCCCAGAGTTGCTGGATTTGCAATTTTATTTAGTTAATATGTATGTATTGTCGGATAAATTATTCATGTTAAAGTCGCTGCCTATCGACAGCAGTGTTTAAGGAATTTTTATGCACAGCCATATTCAGCAGTTATTTGATATTGCCGCTAAACCCAGCCGTAAGGTAATAGGCCTGATGAGCGGAACCTCGCTTGACGGCCTGGACGTTGCACTGTGTGAGCTTTGTGGTGACGGCCTGGATACCGGCATCAGGCTGTTGCAATTTACCACGGTAGATTATGCCGCCGATTACAAACAGCGGGTTAAGGCGGTGTTTTCTAAACGCGATGTCGACTTACAGGCCGTTACGCTGTTAAACCCCTGGATAGGCATAGAGCATGGCCGGATGATTAACCAGTGTTTAGAACAGTGGCAGTTAAAAGCCGCAGATGTCGATATTATTGCCAGCCACGGCCAGACCATTTTTCACTGTCCGAAACGCCAGCACAATATCGCTGAATATGGCAACGCGACCTTGCAGATAGGCGATGGCGATCATCTGGCAGTCACCACCGGCATTACCACCATCAGCGACTTTCGTCAGAAGCACATTGCCGCCGGTGGCGAGGGCGCGCCATTAGCAGTGTATGGCGATTACCTGCTATTTAGCAGCCGCGATGAAAACCGCATTATGCTCAATATCGGTGGCATAGCTAACTTTACCTGGCTGCCACAAACGCTGGACGCTGAAGCGGTATTCAGCAGCGATATCGGCCCCGGCAATACCATGATGGATGCCTTTATTCAAAAACATTACCCAGGTAAATATTTCGATAAAGACTCTTCACTGGCTAAAGCCGGTAGCGTGAGTGAGCCTTTACTTAACGCATTAAAGCAGGATGGCTTTTTCGCGCTTAATTTCCCCAAAACCACCGGGCCGGAAGTGTTTAACCTGGGCTACCTTGCCAAAGCGCAGCAGCAGTCGGGCACAGAGCAGTTAAGCCATGCTGATATTATGGCGACGCTAAACCGTTTCTCGGCCGATATGATTATCAGCGCGATACAGCAAACCACCGCCAAGCTTGATAACTTTGTGATTTACGCCAGCGGCGGTGGTATTCATAACCCGTTACTGATGAGCCAAATTCAGCAGGCCTTGCCGGATGTCAGCATTAAAACCACGGCTGATCTGGGCATTAACCCCGATGCCAAAGAAGCGGTGTTATTTGCGGTACTGGCTAATGAGTGTTTGGTTGGTGGTAAACAGAAGTTCAGTAACGCCCGCGAAGGTATACCGGGTGTAACCATGGGTAAGATCAGTTTTGCGGATTAAGTGATACCGCTAACAGACGGGAGCGGTTTGCCTGATCTTGCAAAAGCAGCAAACCGCGAACGTTAAACTTATTATTCGAACAACTTAGTATTCGGGCAACTCAGTACTCGAACCAGCAGTCCTGCCACCAGGCCAGGAATTCCGCAAAGTCGATATAGCCATTATCATTGGTGTCGATAAGTTTAAAACCTTCTTCCACATGGCTGACTTTGGTTTTGGGTGCCAACGTGGTTAGCAGCTCAATAAACTCGGGTAAATCAATACGGCCATTGCCGTCGCGGTCGAAAAACTCAAAATGACCTTTTATCTCTGCGATTTGCTGTTCAGACAAACTTTCAGTATTCACGCCTATAACCTTGTTTGTTAATAAATTTACCGCCCCAGTGTACTGCGCGCTGAAAAGCCTGTCTATGCCGCAGGCGGTCTGTTTCGTGTGACACCGGCAGGCGATAGCTTTCTCGTCTTTATTTTCACCCAACCGGTTACTCACTCAGAGCTGCCACCAGGGCCATGCTCATAACAACGTTACTGTTAATTTCTTACTTGACTTAAAGTTAACTTGAAGTCGTATGCTCATCTGGAATTCAAAATTGATGAGGTGATGATATGCAAAACACAGGATTAGAGACCTTTATTGCTGCAGTACAGAAGTATTGGTCCGGGCTTAATACCGAAACCGTAGAAACCGTTCGGCAGTTGTTAGTTGATCTGACAAAGTCTGCGGCTGATGAACTTTGGCTGAAAGAAATAATTGACGAAAGACCCGCAGCAAAAGAGTTATACAGAGATGCGGAACATGGATTTATTTTACTGGCCCACAGCGAAGATCAGGGCCAGTATCGGCACCCGCATAACCATGGAGCAGGATGGGTGTTCTATGCTGTGTTGTCCGGGGAAATCGAGATGACCACTTTTGCGCAGATCACTAATACTTCCGGCGAAACCAGGCTGGTTTCACGAGGTTCGGATGTAATGAGCGGTGGGCAGTGCAGGGTATTTTTGCCAGGCGATATTCACGATACCCGTTGTCTGACGGAGGGCTTTATTCAGTTTCGGCTGACGAGCACGGATTTTAAAAAAGAAATTCAAGAAGGCCGCATGGTCAGGTTCAGTAAATAACAGTGCGGCCTTGTTGCAGCCGGCGTTTCTAAGGGCGTTTGGCTGCAGCAGTTGTTACGGTTTTATGCTTTCGGGCCTGGTCTTTACCAGCAATTCTTAACAGTTTTTGAAACTTGGGGCACTCGCTATGCCTTTCGGCTGTGCATTTTGCTGCATGCTCCAGGCATCTTTGTATTGCGACAAGTTGCTTAACACGCTGAGCAATTTCTTGTGCTCTTGCTGTTAAACTTTCCCGGTTTACTTCGAAGCGGCCTTTGGTTGTTAACATCGACTGTATTTCGTCAAGCGAAAACCCTGCTCTTTGGCCCAAAGCGATAAATTCCAGTTGTTCCAGAACATAAGTATCGAAAGTCCGCTTCAGGCCATTCCTGCCGATGGATTTTATAAGGTTTTTTTCCTCGTAAAACCTAATGGTTGACGCTGGCAGCCCCGACTTTTTTGATAGTTTCGAAATATCTATAGCACCCATCATTCAGGCCTTGACTTCAAGTTTACTTGAAGTAGTACCTTACAAAAATTGCCGCGACTGTGCAATGAAACTAAGCAATTGCTGATTATTTTGGAGCCGGAGATGACCGAAGAAACCGCCAATGCAAATGCATGCTGTGATGAAAATAGGAGCTTCTCAAAGGCAGCATTATTTAGCCTGGCTTTAGCACTGCTGATGCCAACGTTAGGCGTGAGTATCACGAATGTCGCGTTGCCTGAATTGGCCGCGCGTTTTCATGCGTCGGTCGCGACAGTAAGCTGGGTGGTTATTTCATACCTGGCATCTGTCACAACTTTTATTATCGGTGCAGGCGTTTTGGGTGACATTTGGGGAAGAAAACCTTTGCTGTTGCTGGGCGTGGGCATTTTTTCATTCGCCTCATTACTGTGTGCGATATCGGGTAACTTGTGGCTGTTGATCGCAGCAAGATTGGTACAAGGCTTTGGCGCGGCATTTATATTGTCACAAACCCTGGCGCTGGCCAGTGTCGCTTTTCCAAAAGCGAAAGTAGGTTCAGCAATGGGGTTACTGAGCACGACCGCCGCGATAGGAACTGCGCTTGGGCCCGTTGTGGGTGGCGGCTTGCTTCATGTGTTTGGCTGGCAGTCGATATTTTGGCTGTTGTTTGTAATGGGCGGCGTTAGTTTTACTGTTTGTGCGTTATTTATTCCCAATGAGCAGTTGAAGTTTTCCGCTACAGTTAAACAATACGATGTCATAGGTACGTTATTGCTTGGCTTATCTTGTCTGTTGTATGCGTTGTCTGTGACGGCACACAGCACTAAGCTGAGTGTATCGGGCACAGTACTATTTATGTTGGCAATAGCCGTTTTTACCGTTTTTCTGATTAGCCAGCGTAAGCGCCGATTTCCGTTAATCAATCTGGCTTTTTTTCAGCACAAACTACGTAATCTGACATTAGCGGCAAACTTTTTGGTCGATGCGGTGGCAATGTCAACACTGGTTGTCGGGCCCTACTATCTGACTTATGGTTTGGGCCTCTCTGTAATGGAGATTGGTATGTTGATGGCGGTGGGCCCTGTGGTAGCTGCATGTTCAGGCTATCCCTCCGGAAAACTTGTCGACCTGATAGGTGTAAAGCGGGTTATGTTGTTAGGGCTTTTACAACTGATCGTCGGCGTGGTTTGTTTTGCCTGGTTACCGGTGCAATTTGGTGTATATGGCTACATAGCCGCACTTTTCATTTTAACGCCCGGACGACAGCTGTTTCTGACGTCAAATCACACCTTTGTCATGAGTAGTGCTACTAACCAAGAAAAAGGGTTGGCTTCAGGTATTCTCAATCTGGTTAAAAACTTAGGCCTGATGACCGGCGCATCAGTGATGGTTGCAGTGTTTGTCTCACAACTGAAAAATGAAAACATCGCGCTTGCGACGCAACAAGACCTGGGAGCCGCTTTTACATCAACCTTTCTGCTAGCCGGCGCAGTTATTGGTGTATCCCTTATTAGTATTTATCTGTTTAGCGCGAATAATGCTGAATTTAAATAATTATGAGGGAGCGCAAAACTCAAAAACTACTTTTGGAGCCGTTGATGATAGTTAGTCTGACAAAATCTTAGTTTTTTACCTGTGCCAGCTCTGAGCTGGTAATCAATATTGAATTTCTCGCTGCCGATTTTGAAAGTAACCCCACCGGCGGCTAAGTGT